>CAWJOG010000004.1:0-477760 GCA_963844435.1 Vicinamibacterales bacterium
AACGAGCAGGAGTGGGAGCTGCACGCCTCGGACGTCTCGGCCTGCGACCTCGTCGTCGACGCCCTGTTCGGCACCGGCCTGTCGCGGCCCCTGACCGGCCTGTTCGAGACGATCGTGCACGACGTGAACGCGTCGACGCTGCCGGTCGTCGCCATCGACCTGCCGAGCGGCCTGTCCGGCAGCACCCCGGACGTCATCGGCCCCGCCATGGAAGCGGAGCTGACCGTGACCTTCGCCGCGCCCAAGCTGCCGCATGTCCTGCCGCCGGCCGAAGCGCTCTGCGGCGACGTCGTGACCGTCGAGATCGGGATTCCGTCGGAGGTCGTCGAAGCGCTCGACGGACCGCGGATCGACGTGATCACGCGCGACGCGGTGGCCGGATCGCTCGAGCCGCGCGAGGCCGACACGCACAAGGGCGACTACGGCCGCGTCCTCATCGTCGCCGGTTCACTCGGCCGCAGCGGGGCAGCCTACCTGGCGGCGATGGCCGCGCTGCGCTCCGGCGCCGGGCTCGTTACCGTCGCCGCGCCGGCCTCCGTCGTCCCGATCATCGCGTCGATGGGCCCCGAGTTCATGACCCTGCCGCTGCCCGAGGTGGACGGGACGCTCGACGTCGACGCCGCGCTCGAGCTGATCCTCGACGCCACCGCCGATGTGATCGCCGCCGGGCCTGGGCTCGGCACCGGCGACGCGATCCGCGACCTGATTTTCGGCCTCATCGAGCGCAGCGGCGCGCCGCTCGTGCTCGACGCCGACGCGCTGACGGTCTGCGCCGCGGAGCCGGATCGTCTGCGGGCGCGCGACGGGCTCGACGTGATCATCACGCCCCACCCGGGCGAGATGGCGCGGCTGGTGGGGAAATCGACCTCCGACGTTCAGAAGTCACGGCTCGAGATCGCCCAGGCGTTCGCGACCGGACACGACCTGCATGTCGTGCTGAAAGGCCATCGCACGCTGGTCGTGGCACCGGATGGCCGCACGGCCATCAACCGCACCGGTAATCCGGGTATGGCCACCGGCGGCACCGGCGACGTCCTCACCGGCGTCATCGCCGCGTGGCTCGCGCAGCTGCTCGATCCCGAGGCGGCGACGCGGGTCGGCGTCTACCTGCACGGCAAGGCCGGCGATCTCGCCGCGGCGGCGGTCGGCGCCCCGGCGCTCGTCGCGGGCGACGTCCTGCGCTACCTCGGCGCCGCCTGGCGCGCCGTGGCCGGCGAGGACGGTGATGACGAGCGTGGCTGACGGCGCGATCCTGTCCCGCTCGGATACCGAGACGGAAGCGATCGGCGCCGATCTCGCGGCGCGGCTCGGGCCGGGGTCGCGCGTGCTGCTCTACGGCGAGCTGGGCGCGGGGAAGACGGCGTTCGTGCGTGGCCTGGCCGCCGGCCTGGGCATCGACGCGAACGAGGTGAGCAGCCCGACGTTCACGCTGGTCCAGGAATACCGCGGCCGCCTGCCGCTCTATCACGTCGATCTCTACCGGCTGGCGCCAGGCGAGGTGGACGACCTCGGCCTCGATGCGCTGGCCGCGGACGGCGTCCTGGCGATCGAGTGGGCCGAGCGGATGCCGCGCGACGATGCGGCCGCGATCGAGGTTCGCCTCGAGCACGCCGGCGAGGACCAGCGGCGCATCACCGTCACGGCACCCACCACCGAGGAGACCCCCGAATGACGAAGCCGACGCTGCTGGGTGTCGTAGGCATCGCGCTGGCGCTCGCCGGCGCGAACGCAGGGCTGCCGGCGCAACCCGCGGCGCCGGACCGCCCGAACGTCGTCCTGATCATGACGGACGACGCCGGCTACGGCGATTTCGGCGTCTACGGCGCATCCGACATCAGGACACCGCACATCGACAGCCTGGCCAGGGATGGCGTCAGGCTGACCGACTTCTACGCCAACGGTGCGACCTGCACGCCGACCCGGGCCGGCCTGATCAGCGGGCGCTACCAGCAGCGCTACGCCCTCGAGGCTCCGCTCGGCGCGCAGCCGAACGACGCGGAGCGCGGGCTGCCACCCTCCGGCCGATCCCTGCCGCAACTGCTGAAGGGGGCCGGCTATGCCACCGCGCTGGTCGGCAAGTGGCACCTCGGCTGGAAGCCCGAGTTCAGCCCGAACGCGCAGGGGTTCGACGAGTTCTTCGGCTTCAAGAGCGGCTACATCGACTACTACCAGCACACCGCGGGCGGGGACTCGCCGGTCGCCAAGGACCTGTTCGAGAACGATCGTCCGGTCGAGGTCGCGGGCTACATGACGGACCTGATCACGGATCGGACCGTGCGGACCATCGAGCAGAACCGGGCGAAGCCGTTCTTCATCGACGTCGCCTTCAACGCGCCGCACTGGCCCTATCAGCGGCCCGATCAGCCGTCGACGGCGCGCGACAACGGCCGGCACCTGACGCCCTTCGATCCGGACACGAGCACGCGTGCCGACTACGTCGCCATGGTGGAACGGGTCGACGCCGGCGTCGGCCGCATCCTCGCGGCGCTGGACCGGCTGGACCTGCGGCGGCGCACCATCGTCATCTTCACCAACGACAACGGCGGCGAATGGCTGTCGCACGGCGGCCCGCTGTTCCATCGCAAGGGCTCGGTGTGGGAGGGCGGCATCCGCGTTCCGGCGCTGGTGCGGTGGCCCGGGCACATCCCGGCCGGCCGCGTGTCCCATCAGGTCGGCATGACCATGGACCTGACGGCCTCGATCCTCGCCGCCGCCGGCGTCGCCGCGCCGCCGGAGACGAAGCTGGACGGGGTGAACCTGCTGCCCATCCTCGAAGGCCGGGCGCCCGAGGTGGAGCGGACGCTGTTCTGGCGGGTCACTGGCGCGCGCCAGCAGCAGGCGGTCCGCAGCGGACGCTGGAAGCTGGTCGTCGACCAGGCGCGCCCGCTCCTCTTCGATCTCTCCAGCGACATCGGCGAGCGCACCGACGTGATCCGCCAGCACCTCGACATCGCGACGCGGCTGCAGGCTGCGCTGACCGCGTGGCAGGCCGACGTCGACGCCGAGGCGAAGCGCGGCGCCCCCAGCGCCGCGGCGCAATGACGATCGGGGTCGTTGCGCTCGCGGGCTGCTCGTTGGCTGTGTTGTCAGCGGTCGTGCTCGGCGAGGGGCAGGCCATCCGGCGTGGCGACGCCAAGGCCTATCGCATTCTCGGCGACACGAACCACCTGCCGAAGCTCGATCGCGGCGAGGCCGAGCGCACGCTCGCCATCGTCGGCTGGCAACCCCTGCCGCGGCCTGCCGATGACCCGGCGCTGGTCGAACCGGCTTCGCGGCTGCAGATCCTCGACGCGACCTGCGATGCGGATCTCGTGGTGATCGCGCGCGTGGAGTCGAGCGTGCCGTTCCAGCATCCCAACGGCCGCTGGGTGCTCACGACACACGATCTCGCCGTCAGCCGCGTGGTGCGGACGCACACGCCGACGATGACGCGCATCGGGCGGGTTCGCTACGTGCACCCGAGCGGTGAGCTCACGGTCGCGGGGCGGACCGTCCGCACGACGCTCACCCGGTTCCCGACCATCGCGACCGACGAAGAGGCGTTGTTCTTTCTCGTCCGGATCGGAGGCGGCGGCTTTCGCACGTCGCTGCTGCTGCCGCCGATGGCGCTGCGCAGCGGCATCCTGGATCCCTTCGGGACCGTGCCGCCTGACACCGCACGGGAACCTGCGGCGGGCCTGGGTGCGCGGGACGCGGTCCGGGCGGCGGCCGACGCCGTGTGCCGGCCGGCGCCGGTCGACCGCAGCTGGCGGCCGGGGACCGGGACCAGCGACGGGCGATTGCCGCCGTTCTCGGGGCCGCCTCCGCCCTGATCGTCGTACCGTCCGCGTCTACTGGCCGCGGTAGTTCGGCGCTTCCTTCGTGATCACCACGTCGTGGACGTGGCTCTCGCGTGCGCCGGCGGAGGTGATGCGAATCAGCTTGGCCTCGGACTGCAGGTGCCGCATGGTGGGGCAGCCGCAGTAGCCCATGCCGGCGCGCAGGCCGCCGACGAGCTGATGGACCATGGTCGCCAGGCTGCCCTTGTGCGGGACGCGGCCTTCGATGCCCTCGGGCACCAGCTTGTCGCTGCCGTCGCCGCTCGCCGGCAAATCGAACTCGTCCTGGAAGTAGCGGTCGCGGCTGCCCTTGCGCATGGCGCCGATCGAGCCCATGCCGCGGTACTCCTTGAACGAGCGGCCCTGGTAGAGGATCACCTCGCCCGGGCTCTCGTCGATGCCGGCGAAGAGGCTGCCGATCATCACCGAGCTGGCGCCGACGGCGATCGCCTTGGTGATGTCGCCCGAGTAGCGGATGCCGCCGTCGGCGATGATCGGCACGTCGGCGCGGGCGGCGGCGCGCGCGCACTCCGCGATCGCCGAGATCATCGGCACGCCGATGCCGGCGATGATGCGCGTCGTGCAGATCGAGCCGGCGCCGATGCCGACCTTGACGGCGTCGACGCCCAGCTTGATCAGCGCCTCGGTGGCGTCGCCGGTGGCGACGTTGCCGGCGACGAGATCGACGTCGGGGAACGTGCGGCGGACGCGCGCGACCATGTCGAGCACGCCCTGCGAGTGGCCGTGCGCGGTGTCGATGACCAGCACGTCGACGTGCGCGGCGACGAGCGCCGCGGCGCGGTCGAGCGTGTCGCGGGCGACGCCGATGGCGGCGCCGACCCGCAGGCGGCCGAGATCATCCTTGCAGGCGTTCGGGTACTTCAGCGCCTTCTGGATGTCCTTGACCGTGATCAGCCCCTTCAGACGGAAGTCCTGGTCGACGACCAGCAGCTTCTCGACCTTGTGGCGGTGCAGGATGTCCTGCGCCTCGTCGAGCGTCGTGCCCACCGGCACCGTGATCAGGTTCTCCCTGGTCATGATGTCGGAGATGGGCCGCTCGACGTTGGTCTCGAAGCGCAGGTCGCGGTTGGTGAGGATGCCGACCAGGCGGCCTTCCTTGCGGCCGCCCTCGGTGATCGGCACGCCCGAGATGCGGTACTTCCGCATCAGCTCGAGCGCTTCGTAAATCCGGTGCTCGGGCGAGAGCGTGATCGGGTTGACGATCATCCCGCTCTCGGACCGCTTGACGCGATCGACCTCGTTGGCCTGTTCCTCGATGGTCAGGTTCTTGTGGACGATGCCGATGGCGCCCTGCTGCGCCATCGCGATGGCCAGCCCGGATTCGGTGACGGTGTCCATCGCCGCGCTGGCCAGCGGCACGTTCAGCCGGATGTTGCGCGTGAAGCGGCGTCGAGACGTCGACGGCGCTCGGCAGCACCGGCGAGTGCTGCGGGACGAGCAGCACGTCGTCGAAGGTCAGGGCGGTCGTCAGGCCGCTTCTCGATTTGCTCCGCGGCGGAGCGGCCGACGGTCAGGCTTTCAGCAGGTGTGGACATGGTGCATGCTCGTCACGCCGAAGCCGCCGCGGCGGAGGCGGAATGCAGCAAAGGCCGACATACGGCGTCGGCCTTCGAGTGAACGCGAGGGGGGACGGGCGCCGGCATCACTGGCTGGCTCCGTGACACTTCTTGTACTTCTTGCCGCTGCCGCACGGGCAGGGATCGTTGCGGCCGACCTTGGGCTCGTCACGCCGGACCTGCTTGACCGGCGCGTCGTCGCCGCCGACGCGCGCGGGGCGCGGGGCCGTCGGAAGCGGCGGCACCGAGTTGCTGCGAACGCCGCCGACGGCGGCGGCGGTGCCTGCTTGGTGTCGCTGAACGTCAGCTGCGACGGCCTCGGCGGCCGGTGGCCGCGCTCGGCGCGACCGGAGCCACCGGGACGCCGCCGTCCCCGGTCTCGATGACCGGGCGCGGAGCCGCCACAGGTAGCGGACCATCTCCTCGTCGATGCGGCCCTTCATCGCCTGGAACAGCGTGAAGCTCTCCTTCTTGTACTCGACCAGCGGATCGCGCTGGCCGTAGCCGCGCAGGCCGATGCCTTCCTTCAGGTGGTCGAGGCTGTAGAGGTGATCCTTCCACTGCTGGTCGACGATCTGCAGCATGATGCTGCGCGAAATCGGCTCCAGGATGGCGCGGCCGGCGAGCGCGAGCTGCTGCTCGTTCGGCGCCGTCATGATCTCGGCGAGGCGCTCCTCGGGCACGAGCTGGGGCCGGACGTCGTCCGGGACGCGGAACAGCTCCTTGCCGACCATCTCCTCTTTCGCGTGGTAGGCGTCGGTGACGCTGGTCCACACGGTGTCGGCGATGGCCTCGTTGCGCAGGCCCGGCGCGTCGACTTCCTCGAGCAGGCTCCCGTCGAGGCCGAAGACGTCCTCCACGCGATCCTTCAACCCGGCGACATCCCAGTCCTCGTGATCGCCGTTTGGCGGGCAGTACTCGTCGACGGTGTTCGCCACGACGTCCTCGGCGACCGTCAGCAGGTAGCCCTGCGTATCGACCGGGTCGGGCTCGTCCTCGAGCTTGATCTTCGATTCGAGCAGCTGGCGCCGCAGCGTGTAGACGTTCTCACGCTGCTTGTTCATGACGTCGTCGTACTCGAGCAGGTGCTTGCGCATCGAGAAGTTCTGCGCTTCGACTTGACGCTGGGCGCGCGGCGATGGCCTTGGTGACCATCTTGTGCTCGATCGGGACGCCGTCCTCCATGCCGAGGCGCTCCATCAGCCCGCGGATGTTCGCGGTGCCGAAGATGCGCATGAGGTCGTCCTCGAGCGAGAGATAGAAGCGCGACGACCCGGGGTCGCCCTGGCGGCCGGCGCGGCCGCGCAGCTGGTTGTCGATGCGCCGCGATTCGTGCCGCTCGGTGCCGACGATGTGCAGGCCGCCGAGCCGAGACGACGGCGTCGTGCTCGGTGTCGCACTGCGCCCTCAGGGCCTCGAAGATCGGGTCGAAGACGGCGCGGGGAACGCGGTAGAACGAGTCGATGTGGAAGAAGTAGACGAACTCGTCGTCGTCGATGAAGCGGGCTTCCGATTTCGGCAGCCGTTCCGCGCCCTCGGCGCCGAGGGCCTGCTGGCGGGCCATGAACTCGGCGTTGCCACCGAGCAGGATGTCGGTGCCGCGGCCAGCCATGTTGGTCGCGACGGTCACCGTGCCGAGGCGGCCGGCCTGGGCGACGATCTCGGCTTCCTGGGCGTGGTACTTGGCGTTCAGCACGACGTGCTTGACGCCCCGGCGCCGCAGCATGCCCGACAGCCGCTCCGACTTCGCGACCGAGACGGTGCCGACCAGGACGGGGCGTCCCGCCGCCTGCTTCTCGAGGACGTCGGCGACGATCGCCTCGAACTTCTCGTCCTCGGTCTTGTAGACCAGGTCGGGTTCCTCGATGCGGGTCAGCGGCCGGTTGGTCGGCACGACCACGACGTCGAGCTTGTAGATCTTGTTGAATTCCTCGGCTTCGGTGTCGGCCGTGCCGGTCATGCCGGAGAGCTTGCTGTACTTGCGGAAGTAGTTCTGGAGGGTGATGGTGGCGAGCGTCTGGTTCTCGCGCTCGATCTTCACCTTCTCCTTGGCCTCGACGGCCTGGTGCAGGCCGTCGCTCCAGCGCCGGCCGGGCATCAGGCGGCCGGTGAACTCGTCGACGATGACGACCTGGCCGTCCTTGACGACGTAGTCGGTATCGAGCTTGAACAGGGCGTGGGCGCGCAGGCCCTGCTGCACGTGGTGCAGCAGCGGCATGTTGGCCGGGTCGTAGAGGCCGCCCGGCTGCAGCCGGTGCGCGAGCGCGGCTTCGGCGGCGGCCATGCCGCCCTCGGTGAGCTGCACCGTCTTGTGCTTCTCGTCGACGATGTAGTCGCCAGTCGTCTCGAGGGCTTCGCGCTCCTCGGCCTTGACCTGGCCCTGCGTGACGGCGCCGAGCTTCAGGCTGGGAATCACGCGATCGACCTCGTAGTAGAGGTCGGTCGATTCCTCGGCCGGGCCCGAGATGATCAGCGGCGTCCGCGCCTCGTCGATGAGGATGCTGTCGACTTCGTCGACGATGGCGAAGTGGTGCCCGCGCTGGACGTACTGCGCGAGCTCGAACTTCATGTTGTCGCGCAGGTAGTCGAACCCGAACTCGTTGTTGGTGCCGTAGGTGATGTCGCAGGCGTAGGCGTGCTTGCGATCGGCGTCGACGAGATCGTGCTGGATGACGCCGACGGTCAGGCCCAGGAAACGGTAGATGCGGCCCATCCACTCGGCGTCGCGGCGGGCCAGGTAGTCGTTGACGGTGACGACGTGGACGCCCTTGCCGGCGAGCGCGTTCAGGTAGGCCGGCAGCGTCGCGACGAGCGTCTTGCCTTCGCCCGTCTTCATCTCGGCGATGCGCCCGCCGTGGAGCACCATGCCGCCGATGAGCTGGACGTCGAAGTGCCGCATGCGCAGCACGCGGCGGCCGGCTTCGCGGACGAGCGCGAACGCGTCGGGCAGCAGGTCGTCCAGCGCTTCGCCCTTGTCGGCGCGGCCGCGGAGATCGTCGCTGCGCTCGCGCAGGCCGGCGTCGGAGAGCGGCGTCAGGGCGCTCTCGCGCTCGCTGATGGCGGCGACGAGGGGACGCAGGCGCTTGAGCTCGCGCTCGTTCTGCGTGCCGATGACTTTGGCGAGGAGGGTGTCGAGAATCACGGGATAGGGCTCGTCTGCGCGCTCCGAGGCGGCACGACTATCCAGCGATTGTATCTCATTGGACGACGCGTCCGCCGCGTGGCCTGCCTTGCGGTGCAGGCGCGCAACGTGGATGCGCCGCTGGCCTGGCGGGGCGGGTCAGCCGGCTACTCGGGCCGGCCGACGAGGAGCTTCAGGGGATTGACCGGGCGGCCGTTCGCCCACACTTCGTAGTGCAGGTGCGAGCTGGTCGAGCGGCCGGTCGAGCCGACGTATCCGATCACCGCGCCGCGCTTCACTTCCGCGCCCGCGGCGACCGCGATGCGCGACAGGTGTCCGTAGCGCGTGGTCAGACCGAAGGCGTGCTCGATCACCACGAGGTTGCCGTAGTCGCCGGTGCGCCCCGCGATGGCGACGCGGCCGTCGGCGGTGGCGAAGACCGAATCGCCGGAGTTGCCGGAGATGTCGAGGCCGGGGTGCGAATCCGGCCGGCCGGTGAACGGATCCCGGCGCGAGCCGAAGCCCGACGTGAGCCAGCCCATCGCCGGCCAGATCGACGGTGTCGCCTGCGCGACCTCGTTGCGCTGGATGACGTCGGCGCGGGTGACGCTCAGGTGGCGCTCGAGCGAGCCGAGCGCGCTGCGGAGCAGGCCGAAGGCGTCCTCAGGCGAGCGGTTCGCCGCCGCCACGATGGCCTTGGTGTCGGCGCTGGCCGCGGCGCCGCCCTTGGCCTGGTTGCGCACCAGGGCCGGCAGCGTCGACAGGGCCGTGCGCGTCGCCGGATCCAGCTGCCCGACCTCGCTGAGCGCGCCGATCGCATCCTGCAGCTGGGCGATCTGTCCGGTCAGCTCTCCGGTCGCGGTGCGGAAGCTGGCGTTCTCCTGGCGCAGCACACCGGTGGCGGTGCGCAGGTGATCGAGTTCGGCCGACGCGCTCCAGCGAGCGCCCAGGCCGACCAGGACAGGCAGCGTGAACAGACCGATCACGGTGGCCAGGGCCGGCCGGAGGCTCAGATTGAACCGCCGGACCACGCCCGTGGTGCGGTCGGCGACGAGAATCGAATAGCGGCTAGACAGCAAACCGCGAGAATTTATCATGCGAAGTCAACCGTGACGTAAGCCAAAAGGGCTATACGCCTGGCGAAACAGGGGCGAAGACCTGGCGACAGCCTGTGCACGGGTGTGCACGACGCTCACGAACCGCGGAATTGCAGCGCCTCTCCAATATGGCTATCGGTCACGCCGTCGCACTCGGATAGATCGGCGATGGTTCTCGCCACCCGCAGCACCCGGTCGTGCGCCCGCGCCGACAGGCCCAGCCGGTCGGCCGCCTGCGTGACGAGGCGGCGGGCCGAGGGCGTCAGGGCCGCGTGACGCCGGATGTCGCGTCCCGCCAGCGCGCCGTTGACCCGGACCCCGACGCCACGCGCGCGGTAGCGCTCCGCCTGGCGCTCGCGGGCGGCGGCGACGCGGGCCCGGACCTGCGCCGTCGTCGCCTCGCCGCTGGCGCCGAACGTCAACGCCGCGAGCGGCACCGCCGGCAGATCGGCGCTGAGATCGATGCGGTCGCGCAGGGGGCCGGACAGCCGCGCTGCATACTGCTGCACCGCCTGCGGGGTGCAGCGGCACACGCGCCGCGGGTGCCCGGCGAAGCCGCACGGACACGGGTTCATGGCCGCGATCAGCTGGAAGCGGGCAGGGAAGTGGGCGGTGCGCGCCGCCCGGGCGATGGACACCGCGCCTTCTTCGAGCGGCTGGCGGAGGACCTCGAGCGCGCGCCGCGTGAACTCCGGCATCTCGTCGAGGAACAGGACGCCGTGGTGCGCGAGCGTGACCTCGCCTGGGCGCGGCTGCGATCCGCCGCCGACCAGGGCGGCATCCGAGATCGTGTGGTGCGGCGCGCGGAACGGCCGGCTGCGGATCAGCCCGGCGCCCGGCGCGAGCAGACCCGCCACCGAGTGGATGGCGGTGACCTCGATCGCCGCGTCGACGTCGAGCTCGGGCAGCAGGCCGGGCAGCCGCCGCGCCAGCATCGTCTTGCCGCAACCCGGCGGCCCCGACAGCAGCAGGTGATGGCCGCCCGCCGCGGCGATCTCGAGCGCGCGGCGCGCCATGGGCTGACCGTCGACGTCCGCCAGGTCGGGCGGGGACGCGTCCGGTGAAGCCGTTGCGGGATCGGGGGGCGTCCACGGCGCGATCGCCGCCGGATCGCGCAACGCCGTCACGACGTGATCGAGCGTGTCGACCGCGACGATCGAGGTGTCGGGCACGATCGCCGCTTCGGCGGCGTTGGCGGTCGGCAGGATCACGCGGTGCAGGCCGGCGCGTCGCGCCGCGACCATCGCCGGCAGGACGCCGCGGGTGGGTTGGATGCCGCCGTCGAGCGACAGTTCGCCGACGACGAGGCAGTCCTCGAGGCTGCGGGTCGGCACGACGCCGCCCGCGGCCAGGATGCCGAGCGCGATCGGCAGATCGAAGCCGGCGCCGACCTTGCGCACGTCGGCGGGCGACAGGTTCACCGTGATGCGCGTACGCGGGTAGTCGAAGCCGGAGTTGCGGATCGCGGTGCGCACGCGATCGCCGCTCTCGCGCACGCTGGCGTCGGGCAGGCCGACCAGCGTGAGGCCGGGAAAGCCGTTCGAGACGTCGACTTCGGCGAAGACGAGGACGGCGTCGAGGCCGAAGAGCGCGGCGGTGCGGATCCGGGCGAGCACACCGTCGCCCCTTGCAAGCCGCGGGGCGCTTCGGACCCGTGGGCGATCCCGCCTGCATTCGCGGATCGGCCGCGACGCGCGTGTCGGCATCGCGCGAAAGCTGCGCCGCGTGCCGCGCCGGAGATCGCGGCTGCTGCCATCGGGCGCCGTGTCGGCTATGCTGGCGCCCCCGCGGCGGTTCCTGAGGAACCGTCGCCATTGGAGGCTGCCCGATGCTCTGCCGCACCTTGATTGCCGCCATCCTCGCGTTGATCGCCGTCCATCCCGCGTCGGCCCAGCCCGTGCCCGTGCTGTTCGACACCGACATCGGCACCGACATCGACGACGCCTACGCGCTGGCGCTGATCCTGCGCAGCCCCGAGCTCGAACTGCTCGGAGTGACCACCGTGTCGGGCGACGCCGTGGCCCGGGCGCGGCTGGCCGCGAAACTGCTCGCCCTCGAGGGCGGCCCGGCGGCGCGCGTGCCCGTCTACGCCGGCACGTCGACCGCGACGCAGTACATGAAGCAGGCGGACTGGGCGGCCGGGTTCACGTCACCGGCGCTGCACACCGACGGCGGCGTCGCCTTCATGCGCCAGCAGATCGAGGCGCGGCCCGGCGCGCTCACCATCATCGCGGTCGGCGAGCTGACCAATGTCGCCGCGCTGCTGACGTCGTCACCCGGCATCGCCGGCAAGATCAAGCGCATCGCGCTGATGGGCGGGGCAGTGCGGCGGGGCGGGCAACCCGGCTCGACGCCGCAGCCGGAGTGGAACATCAAGTCGAACGCGTCGGCTGCGCGCACGGTGTTCACCTCCGGCGTGCCGCTGATCGTCGCGCCGCTCGACGCCACCGCCGACCTGAAGCTGACGCCGGAGCATCGCGTCCGCATCTTCACGCGCGGCACGCCGCTGACCGATGCGCTGGCGGCGCTCGACTACGTCTGGCGGCACACCAACAACTGGAAGGGCGAGACGCCGATCCTGTTCGACCTGTTGCCGATCGCGGCGCTCTATGCCCCTGACATCGCGCGCTTCGAGTCGCTGCACGTCGTCGTCGAGGCCGATGGCTTGACGCGAGAGATCAAGGACCGGCCCGCCAACGCGCAGGTCGCGGTCGGATCGGACGTCGCGAAGGTGGTGGACTACATGACCGACCGGCTCGCGCGCTGAAGCTGCCGCCCGCGCGTGGCCCGGGCGGCACACGAACGCCGAGGCCGCAGGCCGGAGGCGTCGTGAGGTTGACGGCGCGGCTACGCGCTGTCGACAAACAGTTACTGCGTGGCGCGGGCGGAGGCGACGGGGCGGTTGATCGTGAGGCGATCGCCGGCGGCGATGTGGCTGCCCCGAAGCTTGTTGGTCGACTTGATCGCGGCGACCGTGGTGTCGAACGCGCGGGCGATCTTCTCGAGCGTGTCGCCCCGGCGCACCTTGTAGACCACGCGCGAGCTGCGCGGCGGATCCGCCGGCCGCTCGCGGCGCGTCTCGGTCGGCGCGGCGGCGCGCGCGTTGCGGGCGGCCGGGGCGGCGGTTTCGGCGCGCGCCACCAGCGCGGTCGATGGAGCGCGCGGCACCAGCAGATCCTGGCCGGGCCGGACCCGCGCCTTGGCCGACAGCCCGTTCGCTTCGGCGAGATCCCCGCGGCTCACGCCCAGCTTGCGCGCGATCGTCGCGACCGATTCGCCGCGCTTGACGCGATGCCAGTGCAGCGCGGCGAGGTCGGCAGCCGTCGCGCTGGCCAGCCGCTCACGCAGCTTGGCGCCGGTGCCGGGCGGCACCTTGACGTCGTAGCGCTCGGCGCGCACCGGCGTCGTCCAGCGGCGCAGTTCGGGGTTCAGCGCCTGGATCGATTCGAGCGGCGCGTCGGTCCACTCGGCGATGCGGCGCAGGTCGACGGCACGGGTAACGGTGACGCTGTCGTAGGCGAGCGGCTTGTCGGTCGCCATCGGCGTGAAGCCGGTACTGCGTCGGGTTGCGGGCGACGACCATCGCCGCGAGGATCAGCGGCACGTACTCGCGCGTCTCACGGGGCAGATGCCGCTTGCCCTCGGACAGCCGCCAGAAGTCCTCGATCCCGCTGCGCTCCACCGCGCGCTGCACGCGGCCGGGGCCGCCGTTGTATGAGGCCAGCGCCAGGTGCCAGTCGCCGAACTGGTTGTAGAGCCACTTCAGGTAGTCCGCCGCGGCGCGGGTCGACTTCTCGGGATCCGAACGCTCGTCGACGAACCAGTTGGTCTCGAGGCCGCGTTCCTCGCCGGTCGCGCGCATGAACTGCCACACGCCGCGGGCGCGCTTCTGCGACTGCGCCACCGGCTTGAAGGCGCTCTCGATCAGCGGGATGTAGGCGAGGTCCAGCGGGAGCCCCTCCGCCTTGAAGACCTCCTGGATCATGGGCAGGTACTGGGCGCCGTTGTCCATGCCCGACTGGATGTGGCCGCGCAGGCGGCCCTGGAACAGCTCGATGTAGTTCAGGACGCGATCGTTCAGCGGAATCGGGATGTCGTGCGCGGCCAGCGCCGGATCGGTGCGGACGGCGGCGGCGGTCTCCGCGGCCGGCGCGCCCGGGGTGTCGAACGTCGAGACGATGGCCAGCAGCTCGTCGATCGGGGCCGGCTCGGATGGACCCTCGCTGAAGCCGTCGCCCTCGGCCAGCGCGGCCGCTTCCTGGGCGCTGATGCGATCGACGAGGCGATCGAAATGGTCGCGGAGCCGCGCGTCGGCGCGGGCGCCGGCGGAGGATTCCAGCAGGATCGACACCGAGCGATCGAACTCGCGGCGAGCCTGATCGAGGTGGCCCTCGGCCAGCTCACGCTGGCCGGTGACATAGTGGCGTTCCGAGGTGGCGATCAGTGCGGCGACGGGATCCGTTGGTGCCGGGGCAGGCGCGGACGCCGGCGCGGCCTGTGCGGAAGAGCTTGGCGGAGGGGGCGTCACCGTCGGCTGAGCCGGGCCGCGGCCGCCACAGGCGCCGCAGAGAAGAACCAGGCTACCCAGCCATCGCACACGGGACGCTCGAACCACAGGCGGACTCCCTTCCGACAGGACTACGGCGGGGCTCTACCCCGTGCACCCGACGCGCGAAACTTATACCCGGGGTCCGAACGGCGGTCAACCTATAAACCTAATCGGCACAACAATAGCGGCTCGATAGGCTCCCATCGCCGGCCGGGCTGGCCGGTTCCGGGCAGCTCAGGCCTGTATGTCGAACAGCCGCAAGGCTTCTCCGGCGTCCCGGGCGGCGGGGGTGACGATAGTTTTTGGGCCGAGCACGATGCGCCGGCCCGCTTTGGCAGCCGCCCGGACGTCGTCCTCGCAGACGAACGCCACCGGCGGTGGAGCCGGCGCCGGTGACTCCGGACGGGGGCTGGAAGCCCCGGCCGAAGCTGCCGACGCTTGTTCTGACGCGGGCGGCGAAGAATCGGTTCGACCGGCAGGACGAAACCCGCGCGAGCCGAGGAAAGAGTCGACCCGGGTGGCGAGCGGGGCCGTGGCGGCCGCAGATGCCCCGGCCGTCGCCTCGGCCGGCCGGGCCGGACGTAGCTCGTAGGCGAGCCGCTTCACGTTGATGAGGTGGAGCGGCGAGATGTTGTCCGAGGTGATGTTGCCGCCCCAGCCGCCGCAGCCCAGCGTCATCGCCGGATCGAGGCCGGTGGTGAGACCGATCGAGCCGAGGGTCGTGGGCGTGTTCACGACGATGCGGAAGGCCGGCTTCTTCAGGCCGAACTGCAGGATGACGTCATCGTTGCGCGAGTGGATCGCCATCGTGTGGCCCATGCCGCCGTACTGCAGGATCTGTTTGCAGCGCTCGCAGCCCTCCTGCCAGTCTTTGACGACGTAGAGCGACAGAACCGGACACAGTTTCTCGATCGAGAGCGGGAAGTCGCGCCCGACGCCGTCGAGGACCGCGATGAGCGCCCGCGTCGACGGCGGCACGGTGATCCCCGCCTTCGCCGCCACGACCGTCGCCGGCTTGCCCACCACCTGCGGGTTGGGCAGCCGCTGCGGCGTCACCAGCACCTTGGCGAGCGCGTCCGCCTCGGCCGGATTGAGGAAGTAGGCGCCCTGGGCCACGAATGCGGCTTTCGCTTCGGCCGCGATCGCCTCGTCGACGACGACCGAATTCTCGGACGAGCAGAGCAGGCCGTTGTCGAAGGTCTTGCCGGTGAGGATGTCGGCGACGGCCTTCTGCACGTCTGCCGTGCGCTCGATGTAGGCGGGCGCGTTGCCCGGCCCCACGCCGTAGGCCGGCTTGCCGGCGCTGTAGGCGGCGCGGACCAGGCCCATGCCGCCGGTGGCGAGAATCACCCGCACGCCCTTCTGGCGCATCAGTTCCTGCGTCCCTTCGAGCGTGACCGTCTTGAGGCAGGCGATGCCGCCCTCGGGCAGGCCGGCGGCGCGCGCGGCCGGCTCCATGATCTCGGCGACGCGCGTGATGCAGCGGATCGCCGACGGGTGCGGGCTCATCACGATCGCGCAGCGCGCCTTGATCGCGATCAGGATCTTGTAGATCGCCGTCGACGTCGGATTGGTGGTCGGGATGATCGCGGCGACCACGCCGAACGGCTCGGCGATCTCGATGACCTTGGTCGCCTCGATGCGGCGCAGGACGCCGACCGTCTTCATCGGCTTGATGAACTGGTAGACGGTCTCCGCGGCGAAGCGGTTCTTGCGGACCTTGTCGGCGGCGACGCCGAAGCCCGTCTCCTCGCAGGCGAGCTGGGCGAGCGCCTCGCACTGCGGCGTGACCGCGGCGGCCATCGCGTCGACGATCGCGTCGATCTGCGCCTGCGACAGCTCGGCCAGCTGCCGTTGCGCCACCTGCGCGCGGGCGACCAGGTCGCGCGCCTCGCGCATCGACGTCAGATCGGCGTGGGTGGGGGCGGGGGCGGCGGACGTGGCGGAGCGGGCAGCGGCGTCCACGGCGGAGCTGCTCAGCGGGCGGCGCCCTTCGGCAGCACACGCTCGACTTCGGCGTGGGGCCGCGGAATCACGTGGACGGACACCAGTTCACCGACGCGGCGGGCGGCCGCCGCCCCGGCATCGGTCGCGGCCTTCACCGCGCCGACGTCGCCGCGGACCAGCACGGTGACGTAGCCGGCACCGATGTATTCCTTGGCCGCCAGCGTCACGTTGGCCGCCTTGACCATCGCGTCGGCGGCTTCGATCGATCCGATCAGGCCTTTGGTTTCGACGAGCCCGAGCGCTTCTGCCATGCGGTGAGGAAGTTACCACCTTTTCGCAAGCGCGCCCAGTATTGGCTGACGGCGGGTGTCCTCCCGGCAAACAGCGCGTTGCCCATCGGCGTCCAACCGAATAGGATGGGCCGGTCGTCTCGGGCCGGTCTGGCCGGAGACACAGCCCCCTTGAGGAGTCTGGCGATCGTGGTGATGGCGGGATTGGACTTCGAGCGACGACGGCCGCTGCGGCCGCAACTTCTGCGACCGGTGATGCGGACGGCGCTCGCGCTGGCGCTCGCGTCGGCTGTGGCCTGCGGCGGCAAGGACGAGGGCGGGACGCCGGTGGCGACGCCGACCATCACGTTGAACAAGACCCGGGCCTCGCTGGGCAGCCCGCTCGAGGTGACCTACAAGTTCGTGGTCGCGCCGGGGGCCACGTTCGACCGCGACTACCGCATCTTCGTCCATTTCGTGAACGCGGAGGACGAGCAGATGTGGACCGACGATCACGACCCGCCGCGGCCGACCCGCACGTGGAAGGCGGGCGAGACGATCGAGTACACGCGCACGGTGTTCGTGCCCAGCTATCCGTACAACGGGCGGGCCTCGATCGTGCTCGGGCTGCATTCGCTGAAGGACGGTGCCCGCGCGACGCTGGCCGCCAAGGACCGCGGCCTCAAGGCCTACGACGTGGCCGGCTTCGAGCTGGTGCCGCAGGGCGAGAACGTCTTCCTCATCTACAAGGACGAGACCTGGCATCCGGCCGAGGACGCCCGTGAGAACGGCGCCGTCTCGTGGCGCTGGAGCCGGAAGACCGGCGTGATCGCGTTCCGCAATCCCAAGCGCGACGCTACGTTCTATCTGCAGCTCGACGGCCGGCCCGACCTGCAGCCGGTCAAGCCGCAGACGGTGACGGTCGGCATCGGCTCGCAGATGCTCGATCAGTTCGTCCTGGCCGACAAGCAGGCGGTATTGCGCAAGGTGGCCATCCCGGCGGCGGCGTTCGGCACGGCCGATACCGTCGAATTGAGCGTGGACGCCGGCTCGACCTTCGTGCCCCGGGACGTGCCCGCGGCGGGCAGCAAGGACTTCAGGGAATTGGGCGTCAGGGTGTTCCACGCCTTCGTCGAGCCGAAATAGAGGGAGATGACCTTTTCCGTCCGGTCCCTCGCCCTCGGCCTGACGGCCGGGCTCGCCCTCGCGGCCCCCGCCCGCGCCGACCTCGTGGTGCTGTCGAGCGGCCGCGTGATTTCCGCGGCCAGCGTGGCGCTGACGGACGACACCGCGATCATCCGCCTGCGCGGCGGCGGCGAGGTGACCTGCGATCGATCGCTCGTCGTCCGCGTCGACCCCGATGAGACGCCGTGGATCGATCCGGCCGGCGCGGCTGCGATGGATGGGACCGGCGACCCCGACGCCACACCGGCGCTGGCGCCCGTGCGCACCGTCGAGATACCAGCCGCCTATCGCGGGATCATCACCCGGCTCGCCGAGGCGCACGGCGTCGACGCGCGCCTGATCCACGCGGTGATCTCGGTGGAGTCCGCGTATCGGCCGCGAGCCCGCTCGCGCAAGGGTGCGCGCGGCCTGATGCAGTTGATGCCGGCGACGGCGCGGCAGTACGGCGTCCGCAACGCGTACAAGGAAACGGCCAACCTCGACGCCGGCGTCCGCCATCTGAAGACGCTGCTCGACCGCTTCGCCGTCCGCGAAGCCGTCGCCGCCTACAACGCCGGCGAGGCCGCGGTCCGTCGCTTCGGCGGGGTGCCGCCGTTCCGCGAGACGCGGGCCTACGTCGAGCGCGTGCTGTCTCTCGCCGGCCTCGACGTCGCCGAAGCACCGTCCGACGCGTCCGACCGCGCCGGCTCCTGACGAGTCTTATCTGCGTCGGCGATCGCGACGGTCACCCCCAGGGCCGTCGTGCCGCGGGTCGTCGGCCGGCAACGGGCGCCGGCCGCAAACAGGTAACGGACGTCTGGTATACTCGCGCCCGTGCGGGCGCGTGGTAATCAGTTGACAGGCAATGTCTTAGGGCTGAGCGCGCAGGCTACCGCCGAGCTTCGGCGTGCGGCTGCGTCCGGCCCCGGGCGTTGACGGATCGCATGGAGTTCCAGTGTCGCCTCGGAACCGAGCACGGGCAGGTCGTCGAAGGCGTCTACGTCGCCGACGACGAGGCCGGGCTGCGGCGTGAGCTGGAGGGGAAGGGCTACTTCATCCTCGCGGCGCGGCCGAAGGGCGCGCTGGCGCTGCCTGGCCTGCCGGCACTGCCGGCCCTTCGCCGTCGGCGCGTATCGGGCCAGGAGCTGCTGCTCTTCAACCAGGAACTGGCGACGCTGCTGAAGGCAGGCATGCCGCTGGCGCAATCGCTCGACATCCTGCGCCAGAAGGTGCCCAATCCCACCTTCAAGGGCACGCTCGACGACGTCTACGAGAAGGTCCGGTCCGGCATCGCCCTCTCCGACGCCTGCGCTGACCACGCGTCGCTGTTTCCCCCGATATACACCGCGTCGCTGCTCGCCGGCGAGAAGAGCGGCAACCTCGACGAGATGCTGCGCCGCTTCATCGCCTACACGCGCGTCGTCGACGGCGTGAAGCGTAACGCGATCTCGGCGCTGATCTATCCGGCCGTGCTGTTCTCGCTGTCGCTGCTGGTGCTGTTCGGCATCATGGTCAAGGTGGTGCCGGCGTTCGAGGACTTCTACGGCACGTTCCGGGCCGAGCTGCCGTTCGCGACGCGCGTGCTGATCGGGTTCTCGAACATGGTGCGGAGCAACCTGCCGTACCTGATCGTCGCAGTCGTCGCATTCGGCGCGTTCACCTGGTCGTGGATGCGGTCGCGGACCAACATGGTGCGGCTGCACGCGGCCATCCTGCGCCTGCCCGGTCTGGGCACGGTCGCCACCCAGTTCGCCACCTCGCAGTTCGCGCGCACGCTGGCGACGCTGCTCGGCGGCGGCATCCCGCTCGTGTCCGCGCTCGAGGTGGCCGGCCGCGCCGTCGGCAACCGCTACGTCGGCGCAGCCGTAGAGACGATCACGCAGCAGGTGCGCGAGGGCGTGTCGCTGGGGAAGGCGATGGCCGAGCGGCGGCTGTTCCCGGACGTGGCGCTGAAGATGGTCGACGTCGGCGAGCAGACCGGGGCGCTGCAGGAGATGCTCAACGCCGTCGCCGACTTCTTCGACGAGAGCGTCGAGACCACGCTGAGCCGCTTCACGAAGCTGATCGAGCCGCTGATGCTCGTGATCATGGCCATCGTCATCGCCCTGATCCTGCTGGCGCTCTACATGCCGGTGTTCCAGCTGTCGTCGGCGGTGAGCTGACGCGCGAGGAGAACGATGGACGTGGATCAGACCGCCGACCCGACTCTCGACCCGCAGGTGCTCGACCCGCAGGGGCTCGACGTTGATACGGTCGCGGTGTCGAATCCGGCGCAGCGCGCCGCCGAAGTGGCGCAGGCGCGCCGGCTGGCCGAGCGCTATCGGCTGGACTACGTCGACATGGGAACGTTCCAGATCGACAGCCAGCTCTTTCGCGCCATCCCGGCCGAGCTGATGCTGCGCTACGGCTTCGTGCCGGCCCGCCGCGAAGGCGGCACGCTGGTCATCGTCGTCTCCGATCCGAGCGACCTGCCGCAGATCGACGAGATCGCCCTGCAGCTGAACACGCCGATCAAGGTGATGGTGGGCGCGCCCTCGGCCATCCAGGGCATCCTCAAGAAGAGCGAGAGCTCGCAGCGGGTGCTCGAGGAGGCGACCGAGAAGTTCCAGATGCAGCTGCTCCGCGAGGACGAGCAGGGCGAGGAGAGCCTCACCGTCGAGCGGCTGACCAGCGACATCAGCCCGATCATCCGGCTGGTCGACTCGACGATCTTCACGGCCATCCAGCGGCGCGCCAGCGACATCCACATCGAGACGCAGGACGACGCGGTCTACGTGAAGTACCGCATCGACGGCGTGCTGCAGCTGGCGATGCGGCCGATCGGCCGGCAGCACGCCTCGGCGATCATCTCGCGCATCAAGGTGATGGCCGAGCTCGACATCGCCGAGAAGCGCGTGCCGCAGGACGGCCGCTTCAAGCTGCGGACGCCGGGCAAGACCATCGACTTCCGCGTCTCGGTGATGCCGTCGGCGCACGGCGAGGACGCGGTCATCCGCATCCTCGACAAGGAATCGATCAGCGAGCAGTTCCGCGAGCTGCGCCTCGACATCCTCGGCTTCCCGGATCAGGAGCTGCAGGCGCTTCCGCAAGTACATCGCCGAACCGTACGGCATGGTCCTCGTCACCGGGCCGACCGGCTCCGGCAAGACCACCACGCTCTATGCGGCGCTCTCCGAGATCAAGTCGATCGAGGACAAGATCGTCACCATCGAGGACCCGGTCGAGTACCAGCTCCGCGGCATCACCCAGATCCCGATCAACGAGAAGAAGGGGCTGACCTTCGCCCGCGGCCTGCGCTCGATCCTGCGCCACGACCCCGACAAGATCATGGTCGGCGAGATCCGCGACCCGGAGACGGCGCAGATCGCGATCCAGTCGGCGCTGACCGGCCACCTCGTGTTCACGACCGTCCACGCCAACAACGTCATCGACGTGCTGGGCCGCTTCCTGAACATGGGCGTCGAGCCGTACCAGTTCGTGTCGGCGCTCAACTGCGTCCTGGCGCAGCGCCTGGTCCGCCTGATCTGCACGCACTGCAAGCGGCCGGTGAAGCTCGAGGAGGCGTTCCTCGCTCGAATCGGGGATGGATCCGGCGCTGGCCCGGACGCATACGTTCTACGAAGGCAGCGGCTGCATCGAGTGCGGCGGCACCGGCTTCAAGGGGCGCATGGCGATCTGCGAGCTGCTCGATCTGACCGATCGCATCCGCGACATGATCCTGGAGCGCCGCCCGAACTCGGAAATCAAGAAGGCCGCACGCGACGAAGGCATGCGCTTCCTGCGCGAGTCGGCGGTCGAGCGGGCGATGCTCGGCCTGACCACGCTGCGTGAAATCAACAAGGTGACGTTCGTCGAATGAGCGCCCAGACTGCCTCCGGCCAGACCGACACCGGTCGCAAGCCGGCCGCCCGCCGCACGGGATCGTGGTTCGCCTCGCCGCCGCCGTCGGTTGCCGTCGAGATCGGCGCCGGCCGGGTGACCGCCGTGGTCCTGGGGACGGTGGATGGCGCGCCGGCCGTGACCGCGCAGGCGACGGAGCGTCTGCCCGACGGCCTGGTCGCGCCGTCGCTCACGACGCCCAACCTCACTGACAAAGCCGCCGTCACCGCGGCGGTGCAGCGCGTGCTGCGTGAGGTCGGCGTGAGCCGCGGCAGAGTGGCGGTGGTGGTCCCCGACGGAGCCGCCAAGGTCTCGGTGGTCCGCTTCGAGAAGGTGCCGGCGAAGGCCGAGGATCTCGCCCAGCTGGTGCGCTGGCAAGTGCGCAAGTCGGTGCCGTTCCCGATCGAGCAGTCGCAGGTGTCGTGGACGCCGGGCGTCACCGATGCCGGCGGGACGGACTACATCGTGACCGTCGCGCGGCAGGACATCGTCCAGGACTACGAAGAGGCGGTGGCCGCGGCCGGTGTCCAGGTCGGCCTCGTCGACCTCGCCACCTTCAACCTGGTGAACCTGGTCCTCGCGGGCGACGACGCCGGCACCGCGCCGGGCGACTGGCTGCTGGTCCATGTCACGCCTGATGCCAGCACGATGGCGATCGTGCGCGACGGCGCGCTGCTCCTGTTCCGGCACCGGCCGGTCGACGGCGAGGGCAGCCTGTCCGATCTCGGCCACCAGACCGCGATGTACTACGAGGATCGCCTCGGCGGCCGCGGCCTGTCGCGGGCCGTGGTCGCGGCGCGCGACGTCGGGCCGGGCGTCCGCGGCGACCTGGAGGCCCTTGGCCGCGCCATCGAGCAGCGGGTCGGCAAGGCGATCGTGGAGATCGATCCGCGGGCGCTGGTGCGCATCGCCGCCGAGAGCGGCAGCGGCGGCGAGCGCGCCGCCATCGCCGCGCCGGTCGGCGTGCTGCTGCGGGAGCGGGTGGGATGACGATGCTGCGGACCAACCTCGCCACCCGGCCGTTCTACAACGAGCGCCTCGTCCACTGGCTGATTGGCGGCGCCGCGGTCGTGGTGCTCGCGTTCACGGCATTCAACGTCAGCGAATACCTGCGCCTCTCGGGCCGGCAGGGCGGCCTGGCCGCGGACGCCGCCCGTGACGAGACGATGGCGCGCACGCTGACGGCGCGCGCCGCCGACGCGCGCCGGCGCATCGACGTGAAGAGCCTCGAACGCATCAGTGCCCAGGCAGCGGAAGCCAACGGCATCATCGACGCGCGGACGTTCTCGTGGACGTCGTTGTTCGACGACATCGAGGCGACGCTGCCGCCGACGGTCATGCTGACTTCGATCACGCCGACCATCGGTCCGGACGGCGCCACGGTGCGGCTCACCGTGCTCGGCCGGACCGTCGAGGCGATCGACACCTTCATCGAGCGGCTCGAGGCGACCACCCGATTCGAGAACGTGCAGCCGTCCTCGGAGATCGTGACGGAGGAGGGCCTGTTCCAGACCATGGTGACGGGCCGCTACCTGACGGCCCCGCCCGCCGCGCCGCCGGCCACGGCGCCGGCTGCACCGCCCGCGGGGCCCGCGGCCCCATCGTCGCCCGGCCGGCAGGGGGCGCGATGATGGACATGTCGCGCGCCTTCGCCGAGAAGCGGCGCCTGATCCTGCCGATCGCCGTGGCCGCGATCGTCAACCTGGTGGTCTACGCCGTCGTCATCTATCCGCGGACGTCGTCGGCCAGCGCGCTCGAACTGCGGGCCCAGCAGGCGGCGATGACGCGGGCCCGCGCCGCCGCCGATCTCCGTGACGCCGAGGCGATCCGCACCGGCCAGGAGCGCGCCGCACAGCAGTTGGCGCACTTCTACGACAGCGTGCTGCCCAAGGGCCAGGAGGGCGCGCGCCGGATCACGTACCGACGCCTGGCGGCGCTGGCCGACGAATCGAATCTCGACTACGACCGGCGCACGATCGCCATCAACCAGTTCCACGAGTCGGCGCTCGAGCAGATGGACGTCACGATGGTGCTCGAAGGCGAGTACCGCGACGTCCGCCGCTTCATTCACAAGCTCGAGACCGCGCCCGAGTTCGTCGTCATCGAGAACGTCGGCCTGGTGCAGGGCGAGAAGAACGCGCCGCTGACCTTGACCGTCAAGCTGTCCACCTACTACAAGGCGGGATCCTGATGGAGCCGGCCCAGCGCACGCGCTGGATCCAGCTCGGCGTCCTCGGTGTCGTTCTCGTCGCGGTCGTCTATTTCGTCCTGATGCCGGCGCTGGCGACGACGGTCGTTCCGACCAGACCGTTCGCGGCCGCTGGCCCCGGCGGCCGGGCCGCCAAGCCGGCGCCGCGGCCCATCGACGTCCGGCTCGACGCGCTGGGCAAGGCCGCCGCCGCGGAGGATCCGGAGGGGGCGCGCCGCAACCCGTTCCGGATGGGTGCGGCCACGCCGCCACCCGCGCCGGAAGGCACGATGGCCGCGCGCACGCCGCCGAAGCCGGTGGCGCCGGTGGTCCTGGCGCCGGTGGGGCCGCCGCCACCGCCACCCATTCCGTACCGGTTCATCGGCGTGCTCTCGGGCGTGCCGGGACAGGGACGCATCGCCGTGTTGACCGACGGCCGCAGCGTGGTGCACGGCCGGGTGAACGACATCATCGAGGGACGCTATCGCATCGTTCAAATCGGCGAGGAATCGCTTCAGATCGAGCATTACGATGGGCGCGGGCGCCAGACGATCCGTCTGCTGGGACAATAGATCGCATGGCGCGCCGTCCAGCCGGTGCGCGCCGACGTCGAAACGTGAGTCAGGAACGATGCCGATGAGTCGAGGACGCAGACACGTCGCCCGGGCGATCGCCGCGGTGCTGCTCGCCGTGGCCGTCTCGGGGTGTGCCACGAGCGGGAACTTCCGGAAGGGCGAGGAGCGGGCGCGGGAAGCCGACTGGGACACCGCGGTGGCCTACTTCACGAAGGCCCTGCAGGACGACCCGGATCGGCCCGACTACAAGATCTCGCTCGAGCGCGCGATGCTCAAGGCGGCGCAGGCCCACATGGCCGCGGCGCGCGAGTTCGATCGCAAGGGGGATGTAGAGAACGCGCTGGTCGAGTACCGCAAGGTCCTCGAGTACGAGCCGGGAGCCTCGCATGCGATCGCCCGGCGCGGCGAATTGGAACGGCAGGCGCGCGAGAAGACCGAAGCGACGCGCACGCCGCCCAAGATCGACACCATGCGCGAGCGCGCGCGGCGGACGGCGGAAGGCCCGATCCTCAATCCGACGTCGAAGACACCGCTCAGCCTGAACTTCGCCACCAACACCGCCATCCAGGACATCCTGAAGTTCATCGGCGACGTCACCGGCATCAACGTCATCATCGAGCAGGGCGCCCAGTCGGTGGTCACGCGGCCGACCACCCTCAACGTCTCGGGCGTCACCCTCGAGCAGGGCCTCAACCTGGTGATGACCGCCAATCAGCTCTGGTACAAGGTGCTGAACGATCGCACCATCCTGGTCATCCAGGACACCGCGCAGAAGCGCCAGCAGTACGAGGAGCAGATCATCCGGACCTTCTACGTGTCGCACGCCGAACCGCAGGAGATCTACAACATGATCAACCAGATCGTGCGGATCCAGGGCATCGCGATCACGCCGGTCGTGTCGATCAACAAGACCGCCAACACCATCACGGTGCGCGGCACGCCGAACATCGTCAACATCCTCGAGAAGGTGATCCAGGCCAACGATCGGCCGCGGGCCGAGGTCATCGTCGACATCGAGCTGCTCGAAGTGAACCGGCAGCGGGCGAAGGAGTTCGGCCTCAACCTCGCGCAGTACCAGATCGGCGCCATCTTCTCGCCGGAGGGCCCGCCGGCCGGTAACACGCCCGGCCCCGGCGACGGCGACGGGAGCGCGGCGGTCGTCGGCGGCTCCACCTTCAATCTCAACACGATCTCGCAGGGCATCAGCACCGCCGACTTCTACCTGACGGTGCCGCAGGCGCTCGTGAAGTTCCTGGCCAGCGACACGCGCACGCGCGTGCTGGCCAAGCCGCAGCTGCGCGGCGCCGAAGGCGGCGACCTCGAGCTGAACCTCGGCGACGAGATCCCGGTGCCGTCGACCGTGTTCGGCGGCCTCGGCGCCGGCGGCGTCAACACGGTGCCGATCTCGTCGTTCACCTACAAGAACGTCGGCGTCAACGTGAAGATGAAGCCGCGGGTGACCTTCGAGAACGAGATCATCCTCGAGATCGAGGTCGAGAACAGCACGCTCGGCCCCAACATCAACGTCGCCGGGCAGCTCCTGCCGACGTTCGGTTCGCGCAAGGTGAAGACGCGGATGCGCCTGCGCGAGGGCGAATCGAACCTCATCGCCGGCCTCTTGCGGGAGGAAGACCGCAAGGTGCTGCAGGGGCGTGGCGGGCCTGATGCGGATCCCGATCCTCAAGGACATCCTCGGCGGCACCGAGGAGCAGATCAATTCGACCGACATCGTGATCCTGATTACGCCGCGCATCGTGCGGACGCACGAGCTGACGCAGGAGCACCTCAATCCGATCTACATCGGCTCGCAGATGAACCTCGGCCTGAGCGGGCCGACGCCGGTGATCGGCGCCGAGCCGCTGCCGGCCGCTCCGGAACCGGCCGCGGCCACGCCGCCTGGCACGGCGCCGCCGGGCGTGCTGCCGGGAAACACATCCCCGACGTCGGGCGCGGTCACCTCGACACCTGGCTTGGCGCCTCCCGCGCCGGCCACGCCTCCGCCGCCACCGCCGCAGCCCAACCAGCCGGCGTTCACGCAGCCGTCGCCGGCCTTCACCTCGCCGACGCCGGGATCGGCGCCGACACCCGTTCCGCCGACCAGCGGCGTCGGGACACCGCCCGCGCCGTCGCCGGAGGCGCCAGCAGCGCCCCCGCCCGCGGCGGCCGATGCCGCCCCGCCGGCGCCCACGCCCCAGGTCAGCGTCACGACGCCGGGCCCGGAGTTCCGCGTCGGCGGCGGGCCGTACACGGTGCCGATCGCCATCAGCAATGCCTCGCGGCTGTCGCTGATGAGCGTCTCGCTCACCTACAACCCGGCGCTGGTCCGCGTCCGCTCGGTGCAGGAGGGCCCGTTCTTCCGGCAGGGCGGCGTCACGCCGTCGTTCAACCAGCAGGTCGACGGCAACGCCGGCCGGGTCGACATCTCGGTCACGCGCGGAGGCGATGTGACCGGCGCCTCGGGCACCGGCCTGCTCGCGGCGCTGGTCTTCGACGCCGTGGCGCCTGGCACCGCGACGTTCACGCTGACTGGCGTGTCGTCGCAGCCGGATGGCCGCTCGGTGGCGGTGACCTTCATTCCCGCGACGGTGACGGTGCGGTAGGCCGATGATGGGACGCTGGCGCGCGGCGCGGATCGCCGGGGCAGGGCAGGCCGGCTACAGCCTCATCGAGCTGCTCGCCGTGACGGTGGTGCTGCTCGTGCTGGCGTCGGCGGTGATGCCGCTGGCAAAGGTCACCGTGCAGCGGGCCCGCGAGGCCGAGCTGCGGCGGGCGCTGCGCGAGGTGCGCACGGCCATCGATCGCTACAAGGACGCCGCCGACCTGCAGCAGATCGCCGCCACCGACCTCAAGACGGGCGCGGAGGGGTATCCGCCGAAGCTCGAGGTCCTCGTCGAGGGGGTCCGCGCCAACGGCGACGCCAGCGGGCGCAAGCTGAAGTTCCTTCGCCGCATCCCGATCGATCCGATGACGCGCAGTCAGGAGTGGGGCATGCGCTCCTATCAGGACGATGCCGATTCGACGAGCTGGGGCGGTCAGAACGTCTACGATGTCTATTCTCAGAGCGGGGGCATCGCCCTCGACGGCACGAAGTATGTCGACTGGTAGCCGCACCCGCCGCGGTCAAGGCGGATGGACCCTCATCGAGCTGGTCATCGTGATGGCGATCATCACGGTGCTGGCGTCGCTCGCGACGGTCGGCGCCAGAAACGCCGTCACCCTGTCGCGGGAAGCCACGCTCAAGGAAGATCTCTTCCGCATGCGCGACGCGATCGATCAGTACTACGCCGACAAGGGCAAGTACCCGGCCGACCTGCAGGCCCTCGTCACCGACCAGTACATGCGCGAGGTGCCGGTCGATCCGATCAGCAGGTCGCGCGACAGCTGGCAGACGATCCCGGCCGAGCCCGATCCCGCCAACCCCAGCGCCGATCCCGGCATCTTCAACGTGAAGAGCGGGGCTCGAAGGCACCTCACTCCAGGGACAGACTTACTCCGAGTTCTAGGCAACGCCTTCGCTGGGGACGCGCGTCGCTCACTCCGCTGCCGACGACGCCATCACGAGCTGCTGACCTCCGGAAATCGTACCCCGCCTGCAGCCCGGCCGCAGCAGCGCGCGGGCGTGGAGTTTGCAGCGTCTCCGGCTGAGCGGCTGCGCCTCGTGCGTGGCTTCGCTCAGTGGAGGGCCTGTTGAGAAAGCGTCGCGTCCGAATTCACTACATCGTCATGACACTGTTGCTCATCGTTCCCACCTCGGCGCTGGCACAATCACGCGTGCCCGCGGAGGGATCGATGGCGGCCGGCGCGGAGGCCGGCTTCTTCTCGCCTGCCGAGGACGATCTCGATCTCACGCCGATCGTCGGCGGCTTCTTCGAGTACTACTTCACGCCGCGCCTCAGCATCCGGCCCGGCGTCGCGTTCCTCGACTCGGGCCTCGACATCGGCGATCCCGACGACAGCGTGCGGCAGGTCCGCTTCGGCGCCGATCTGATCTACAACTGGGAACGCGGCGAGTGGCACCCATTCGCCGGCGGCGGGCTCAGCGTCCACTCGCTCCGCCTGAAGGACAACGGCCACGCGTTCGGGGATTCCGAGCAACAGCTCGGCGTGTCCGGTCTGGGCGGCGTCGAGTACCTTCTTCCGCCGGCGCACGTCGCTCAAGTTCGAGGGACGCGTGCAGTTCGTCGACGACGCGTTCGGTTTCGGCGCCGGCGGCGTCTCGGGAACCGCGGGCGTGAAGTGGTACTTCTGATCGACGGTCCTCTGGCCGTCCGCAGGGCCTCCGCGGGATCGACCCGCGTGGCCCAGCGGGCGCCTCACCAAGTCGAGCCGTAGGCGCGCTCTGCCGCTCGGGCTTGTGCACGCGTAACAGCCGTCTCGTGACGCGGCAGAGTATCTCGTCCCCGTTAAATCTTTCACGCTTCAGCCGCCTCGTGGCCTGTCGATGGCACACTGCCCGTTTGCGTAGAGACATGGAGGTGCTCAATGGCAGTAGCCACATCGACCTTGCTCGGACGGCCCGTCTGGTACGAGTTGATGACCAGCGACATGAAGGCCGCCGAATCGTTCTACAAGACCGTGGTGGGCTGGACGGCGGAGCCTTTTCCCGACGCGGGCCGGCCCTATACCGCGCTCAATCGCGGCGGTAAGGTTGGGGTCGGCGGCATCCTGAACAGGCCCGCCGAAGTGAAGGCCCCACCGTTCTGGGCGATGTACATCGCCGTGCCCAAGCTCGAGGACGCGGTGTCGCAGATCACGCGGCTCGGCGGCAGGACGCACACCGACGTGATCGCCATACCCAAAGTGGGCCGCATGCGCCTGATGATGGACCCGCAGGGCGCGGCGTTCTACATCATCGAGCCGGCCAGCTCCGAGCAGCGGCCTGAGGGGGCGGCCGAGATCGGGGATGTGTCGTGGCACGAGCTGATGACCACGGACCTGACGGCGGCCATGAAGTTCTACCAGGAGGTCTTCGGGTGGCAGCCCGGCCAGTCCATGGACATGGGCCCGATGGGCAAGTACCAGATCTTCGACCGGCCGCACGGCCAGATCGGCGGCATCATGAACACACCGCCGGAGATGGCCAACGTGCCGCCGTACTGGCAGATCTACTTCCGCGTGCCCGACGTGGATGCGGCCGCCGAACGCATCAAGTCCCAGGGCGGCAAGATTCTCAACGGCCCCATGGACGTTCCTGACGGGGACCGGATCGTGAACGCGATGGACCCTCAGGGCGCCGCCTTCGGGCTGCACTCGAAGAAGGCCTCGTAAGGAAGAAGGCCTCGTAAGTACGTCCGCTCGTCCGCGAGACGCCCTTTCCCGTCAGGGCGTCTCGCGTTCGAAGGCTGCGGAGGCTCTAATGGAGGGCGCGGGTGACGTGGCACAGCATCTGTGCCACGTCATCTTGCCCCACTGCGCCTGTGACGCCGGCGTCAGACGTTCGAGGCGGGCCAGGATCTCCGGCGTCGAACAGCGTCGTCAATTCACCCTCACCGCCGTCGTCGACTCCGCGGTCCGCCCGTTGGCGAAGCGCACGGTGGCCCGCGCTACGAAGACGCCCGCGTCGCCGTAGATGTGCGTCGTCGAGAGGCTCTGCACCTCGCGGGCATTGCCGTCGCCGAACTCGAACCGCACCGACTGCACCGGCGAGGAATTCTGGCTGACGGTCACCGCGAAGGTGGCGGTCGCGCCGACGTTCACCGGGGACGTGGCCGTGAAGGTCACGAGCGGCGCGGAAGACTGGACGGCGACGACCGTCGACCCGGTGCTGCGTCCGCCGTTGGTGTCCTCGACCGTCGCCGTCACGGTGAACGTGCCGCCGCTACGGTAGGTGTGCGCCACCGACGAGACGTTGCCGAACGACTGCACGGTGCCGTCGCCGAAGTCGACGACGACCGACCGGATGGTGGCCGGTGCGGTCGCGGCCGCCGTGATGGTGAACGTCGTCGGCGCATCGGCAACCGGCGTGGCGCTGGCGGTGATGCTCACGGTCGGCAGCGCCGACGCCGTGATGTTCACGGTCGCGGTGACCGCCGGCCCGGCCGCCCTCGCCGCTCGAGCCGCCGGTCGATGCGGTGACGGTGGCGTCGCGATTGGTGGTGATGGTCGTCGTGGCTTCGCCCTGGCTGTTGGTGACGACGACGGTCGACGACAACGCGCCCGCGGTCGACGTGAACGAGACGGGGACCCCGGACAGCCGGTTGCCGTCGGCGTCGAAGACCACGGCGAGCAGCGTGCTCGTGCCGCCCGAGGCGGGCACGTTCGACGGATTGGCGGTCAGGTTGATCGAGCCGGCGGCGGCGCCGCCGATGTCGACCGACAGGTCACCCGACGTGACGCCGCCGGAGAAGGCGCGGACCACCGCCCGGCCCGACCGCGTGCCGGCGATCAGGCGCACGGTGACCTTGCCGTCGCGCGTCCGGGCTTCGGCGGGGTCGATCTGGCCGATGGTGGTGGTGAACGTGACCAGCGTGCCGTTCTGGACCAGCGTGCCGCCCGATTCGACCACGGTCGCGGTGATGTCCGCCGCCCCATTGACCGGTACGATCGTCGTATTGCTGAAGAGGGTCACCGTCGAACCCGACGGTGCGGTGAGCGGGACCTTGTCGCAGCCCGCCGACGCGAAGGCGGCGGCAAACCCGAGAGCGATGAGCGCCCGCCTCGAGAGGATGGCCGGGGCGGACCGGCGGAACAGGAACGTGGCGGGTGCTATCATGGCTCTCAACGCGCTAACGAGAATAGCGTCATGCATTTAGCGGGTCAACACGAACGGCGGGCACGGCCCGATGCCGGATATGCGATGGCCGTGCTTTTGGCCGGCATTGCCGTCATGGGCATCGTCTGGACCCTCGTCATGCCGGTCTGGAAACAGGCGGTCCAGCGCGAGAAGGAAGCCGAGCTCATTTTCAGGGCCGGGCAGTACGCGCGGGCGGTGGCGCTGTACCAGCGCAAGTATGCCAACGCGTTCCCGCCGAGCGTCGATGTCCTGCTGCGCGAGAAGTTCCTGCGCAAGAAGTACAAGGACCCGGTGACCAACGGCGAATTCCGGTATCTGTCGCCGCTCGATCTGCAGGCCCAGCCTGGATTGACGATGACCACGTCGACGCGGCCCGGCCTGCCGACCCCGGGGGGCGGCGCGTCGCCGGGACCCGCTTCGTCGCCGGGAGCCGGGGGCGCGCCCGGCCGCGGCCCAAGCGCGTTCGGGGGCGCGGGCGGAGGCATCGGCGGCCCCAACACGCTCGGACCAGGGCGGCCCGGCCGCCGGTCCATCGGCTGGCATTGCGGCAGTGGTGAGCAAGAGCTCCGCGGCGTCCATCAAGGTCTTCAAGAATCGGCGGCAGTACAACCAATGGATCGTGACGGTCCAGGACGTGATGCCGCGCAGCGCCGTCGGTACGCCGCAGCCTGGCCAACAGCCCGGGCAGCCGGGACTCGGCGCGCCGGGCCGGTCCTCAGGTCCGACGACCACGACCCCGGGCATGCCGACGCGCCAGACCCCGTAATCGACGTAGCCGGCGCGGCGCGCAGACTCTTGGTTTGACGTGCCGGACCTCGCGCCGGCCGTAGGGTCAACCCGCCGGCGCGCGGTGGGCGAGACGCCGCGTGCACTCCCAGGCGACGATCATCGCGACCGCGACGGCGAGCGTCAGCAGGGCGCTGTCGGCGGTCGGGCGGTGGGCCAGCACCAGCCCGTGGATCCACGGCAGCAGCGCGCCGCCGCTCGCGGCAAGCACGCCCATCTGGCTGGTTGCCGTGCCGGCGGCCTGGGGGAAGCGGCTGGTGAGCACGGCGACGCCGGTCGGATAAATCGGCCCGTAGCCGAAGCCGAGGATCGCGAACGCGACCACGCTGGCCGTCGCGGATCCGTGGCCCGCCCACAACAGCGCGGCGCCCGCACAGGCGATCCATACCGCTGCCGTCAGCAGGTGCTCGGCGGTGACGCGCATGCCGCCGACGACCGCGCCGATGCGGCCCATCGTCAGCATCGCCCAGAACAGCGACGTCGCTGCGGCGCTGCGGGCCTCGTTCATCCCCGCCGACTGGTGCAGGTAGACGGCCGTCCACGCGCCGGCGGCCATCTCGCTGCCGACGTAGAGCATCAGGAAGATGCCGCAGGCCAGCAGCATCGGATCGCGCAGCGATGGCGGACGCTGCGGCGCAGCCTCCGCCATCGCCGGCGCGTCGTCGTGAGACACCGGCAGTCGATCCGGCAGCGCGATCCGTGCCGCGACCGCGGCGACGGCGAGGAGGCCTGCGCCCATCCAGAGCGCCGGCAGCGCCGCGCCGGTCCGCCGCAGCAGCACGCTGACGACGAGCGGGCCGACGACCGCGCCGACGCCGAAGAACATGTTGACCAGGTTCACCGCGGACGCGCGCCGCGCCGGCACGAGCTCCGACGTCATCACGTTGCCCGACAGCGAAAACGCGCCGTAGCCGATGCCATAGACGATGCCGGCGGCGAGCGTCAGCGGCAGTGCGGTCGCGAACGCGATCACCATCCCCGTGCCCGCGAGGAGCGCCAGGCCGACCGCCAGCACGACACGCCGCCCGAAGCGATCGCTGGCCCAGCCGGACACGAGCTGCGCGGTGAGCGAGCCGAGGAAGATCGCGCTCATCAGGCGCCCCATGACGGACAGGCTGGCGCCGGTGCGCGCCGAGAGCGCCGGCAGCACCGGACCGATCGCGGCCATGAGGAATCCGGCCGAGAAGAAGATCGCGCAGAGAACGGCGAGGGCGCGGCCCGGATGCGCCGGCGCGGGCGCCGACGCGGCGGTCGCGCTCATGTCGCGGGCTCGAAGACGGCGTCGTGGACACCCTGCCGCAGGGCGCGCATTGCGTCAGCAGAAGCCCCGGTGGAGACGCGGTTGGTGAGCAGCACGACGTAGGCATCGCGCGCATCGTCGATCCACAACGACGTGCCCGTGAATCCGGTATGGCCGATCGCGCTCGGGCTCATGAAGCGCCCGCACGACGACGTCGGCTTCATCGTGTCCCATCCCAGCGCCCGCGTCGTCTCCGGCACATCGGTGCGGCGTGTGGCGAACCGGCGGACCGTGGCCGGGCTCGCCAGCCCGTCGACCGCCGTGCCGCGGAGCGCGCGGAGCACGGCTCGTCCGACGTCGCCGACTGCGCGTGCCGTGCCGAACAGGCCGGCGTGAGCGGCCACGCCGTCCATCGCCCACGTGTTCGCGTCGTTCACCTCGCCGATCAGCTCGCGCTGCCGCCACGCCTCCCATCCGGTGGATGCCGTGCGCGGCCGCCACGCGGCCGGCGGGCGGTAGGCCAGCGGCGCGTCGGTGAGCGCGCCCAGCATCGGCGCGACCTGCGCGGCGAGCCCGGCGTCGCCGACCCGCTCGAGAATCACGCCGAGCAGGATGAACCCGAGATCGCTGTACACCGCCGCGGCCCGGAGCGGCGCCTCGAGCGGCATGCGGCAGATGGCGTCGGCGAAGGCCACGGCCCCTCGGCGGCTTTCGTAGAGGCAGCGGTGCGCGGCGAGACCGGAGGCGTGCCCAAGCAGGTCGGCGAGCGTCGTGTCGTCACGCTCGGGACCGTACCAGGCCGGCCACCAGCGGCCGACGCGGTCGGCCATCGCGCAACGTTCGGCCTCCTCGAGGCGCATCGCCAGCAGCGTCGTACCGAGCACCTTGCGTCAGGGACGCCAGGTCGAAGATCGTCTCGACGTCGGCCGATGCGGCATCGGCGGCGCTCGACAGCCGGCCGAGCGCGAAGCGGCCGCGAACGCCGTCGGCGTCGCCGATCTCGACGACCGCGCACGTCGCCGTGCCGGCCGCGAGCGCCGCGCGGACCACGGCCTCGACGGCGGGGACGCGGGCGGCGAGCGCGGCAGGGTCTGGCATGAGCGCAGCCGGAGGGATCAGGCGGGGGCCGGCGACGGGGTGCGGGACGGCGGCACCAGCGGCGCCACCATCAGCGCGACCGCGACGGTCACGGTCGTGCCGATGAGCGCATGCCAGGTCCACGCGATCGGGGTCGCCCACCAGACCGCGAGCACGGTCGCAATGCCGGCCACCATTCCCGTGAACACGGCATTGCCGCCGACCGACGGCCGCAGCGTGCCGATCAGGAACGCGCCGAGCACCGCGCCGGACGACAGGCCGAGCACGGTGAGGCCGGCATCGAGGACGTTCTGCGCCATGTGCTCGGCCCCCAGCGCCACCGCCATCTGCACGAGGCCCCAGCCAAGCGTGGCGATGCGCGACACGCGGAAGAGGTGGGCGTCGTCGGCGTCCGGCCGGACGTAGGGCCGGTAGAAGTCGTTGACGGTGGTGGCGGCGAGCGCGTTGATCGACGGCGACAGCGCCGCGGCGACGATGGCCGCGATGATCAGTCCGGCAAGGCCCGGGCCCAGGTTGTGGAGGACGTAGACCGAGACGATCTTGTCGGCGCGATCGACCGGCACCGGCAGCGGCGTCTGCTGATAGAAGACCCACAGCATCACGCCGATCAGCAGGAACAGCGTGAACTGGCCGAACACGACCAGGCCGCTGGCGAAGACGCCCCACGCGGCGTCGGCGCGCGACCGCGCCGCGAGCAGGCGCTGCACGAAGAACTGATCGGTGCCCTGCACGGCGAGGGTCAGGACCATCCCGCCGATCAGCCCGGACCACAGCGTGTAGATCTTGCGCGGATTCCAGACAGGATCGATGACGGCGAACTTGCCGGCGGCCATGCCGGCGTCGACGACGGCGCTCCAGCCGCCGTTGATGTGCGCCAGCAGCGACGCGACGAGGATGATGGCACCGAGGACGTAGACGAACAGCTGGATCACGTCGGTCCAGATGACGGCCGCGGCGCCGCCGCGCATCGTGTAGGCGATCATCACCAGGCCGAGCACGACGACGACCACGCAGACCGGAATGCCCGTCACCACGGCGATCACCAGCGCCGTCGCATACAGGCGGATGCCGTCGGCGAGCGAGCGGGTGCCGATGAACAGCCCGGCGCTGAGGTTCTTGACCGCCGGCCCGAATCGCTGCCGCAACAAGTCGTAGGACGTCAGCAGGTCGCCGGCGAAGTAGGCCGGCACCAGAAGCACCGCGACCAGCGCCCGCCCGAGGATGAAGCCGGCGGCGAGCTGCAGGAAGCCGAAGTCGCCGGCATAGGCCGCCGCGGGCACGCCGATGAACGACAGCGTGCTCGTCTCGGTCGCGACGGTCGTGCAGCAGATCGCCCAGCCCGGGACGGACCGGCCGGTGAGGAAGTAGTCGGCCGTCGTGCGGTGGAACCGGCCGAGCCAGCTGCCGAAGGCCGTGATGCCGGCGAGATAGGCGCCGACGACGAGATAGTCGACCAGCGTCATCGACGGCCCGGCCGCTGCGGGCGGGCAGATGACGTGGGCTCGGCGGCGGCGCGCGACGGCGCGAAGGCCACCCGGCCGATGTCGCCGAGGGGATCGCGCGCCGTCGACTCGACGATGCTGTCGTAGCTGAAGAGCACCACGCCGGCCGCCCCGGCGCTGCGCGCGGCGGCGATGTGGCCGATGGTCTGCGCCGAGGTCAGCCGGTAGGCGCCGATGCCGGCCCAGACCGGACGCGGCGCCGCCGCCTGGCGGGCGGCCGCGACCTGGCGATTGAACACCGGCAGCGACGACGTGTAGGCCATCGGACAGAACGCATCGATCAAGCCGCGGCGGGCCCAGTCCGGCCAATCCTGCAGCTTGTGCTCGTAGGCTTCCCGCGCGTCGGGGATCACCGCGGCCGTGATGAGGGCGTCGGGCCGGGCCCGATGGACCGCACCGCGGACGCGGGCCACGAGATCGGCCAGCCGCAGCCGCCGGAACGCCGCCCAGCGCTCGGGGAACGCGTCGGCATAGACCAGCGGGTCGCGACGCAGCCGGTCGTCCAGACGCTTCCGATCGGCGGGGGCGAGCTCGCGCTGCATCGAGTCGCGGAAGGCGAGGAGCGACGCCTGGCTGTGGTCGAACAGGTTCGACGGATAGCGGATGTAATCGAGATGGACGCCCGACACGGGGTAGCGCGTGACGATGTCGCTGACGACGCGCTCGACGTACTGGGCGGCGTCCGGCGTGACCGGCGAGGCGTACAGGCCCTCGACGGACTCGCCGTTGCGCCGCGTCCACTCGACCAGCCGCGGCACGTAGCGCGGATGACGCGGCCCGAGCTTCGCCAGGTCGGCCGCGATCGGCCGCGGCACCATCAGCCACTCCGGGTGCGCGTTGACGACGTGGGTGGGGCTCGTGGGCATCATCGCCGTGCTCGCCACCAGGTTCGTGTTGAACCAGACGTGTACGCGCAGGCCGGACTTGTCGGCCGCCGCGATCGCGTAGGCGAGCGGATCGAACGTGCCGGCGAGGGCGGTGCCGCGCGGCTCGATGGCGCTGTCGTAGTAGGCGTCGCCGCGGCCCCGCACCTGGAGCAGCAGCGTATTGAAGCCGCTGCGGGCGGCGGCGGTGACGAGGCGATCGATCCGGTCCGGCCGCGTCAGCGATCCGCGCAGAACCCAGAGCGCCCTGATCTCCTGGCTGTCGCGGACCGGCGCGGGCGGTGCGGCGACGGAGCCGCGCTGCGCGGCGGCGGGGGAGTGGACTCCGGGCGCGGTGCCGAGCAGGACGAGCGCGAGCATGGCGCCCATTCCGGCTCGTCGGGTCGGCGTCCAGACTCGCATCGTTCGGATTGTATAGTAGCCCCCGACCCATGAGCGCCGACACTCGCGCGCCGTACGTGATCGGTCTCGACGCAGGCGGCACCAAGACGGTGTGCCTGCTCGCCGACCTCGAAGGCCGCGTCCTCGACGAGGCGCGCTCCGGCGGCGCCAACCTGCAGGCGGCGGGGGAGCTCGAGGTCGAGAAGATCCTGCACGCGGTGATGGACCGCGTCATCGGCGATCGCCTGCTGGCGCCATCGGCGATTGCCCTGGGGATGGCCGGCGTCGATCGCGCCGACGACTGGCAGGTGATGCAGCGCGTGATGCGGCGCATCGGCTACAAGGCGCGGACGCTGATCACCAACGACGCGCTGATCGCGCTGGTCGCCGCGATCGGACACGACCCGGGCATCGTGGTGATCGCCGGCACCGGCTCGATCGCCTACGGCCGCAACGCCCGCGACGAGGCGGCCCGCGCCGGCGGCTGGGGCTACGTGCTCGGCGACGAGGGCAGCGGCTACTGGATCGGCCGGCACGCCCTGCGCGCCGTCGTCCGCGAGTCCGACGGCCGCGGACACGCCACGGCGATGACGCCGCTGGTCCTGGCGCACTTCGGCGCGACGCGGCCCGACGACCTCGTGCACGCCATCTACGACGGCGCGCTGCGGCCCTCGGCGATCGCCGCCGTGGCACGCGCCGTCCAGGCAGCGGCCGACGACGGCGACGAGCTGGCCCTGCAGATCCTGACGGTGGGCGCCCGCGAGCTGGCGTCGAGCGCGCGTGCCGTGATCTCGAGGCTGGGGCTGCACGACGAGGCGTTCGACGTGGTGCTGTCCGGCGGTGTGATGCACGCCGTGCCGCGCCTCGCGGCCGAGGTCTCGGCCCAGGTCGCGCAGCTGGCGCCGAGGTGCCGCGTCCAGCGGCTGCAGCGCGAGCCGGCGCACGGCGCGGTGGCGCTGGCGGTCGCCGAGGCCAACGGCAGCGCCCGCATCCCGAAGTACGCGACGCCCTGAGGCAGGCGGGCGGCTGGCCGCGCTACTCGGGTTTGACCTTGGGTTCGTCGAGGTGGAGGAGCGCCCGAAGCCTGGGTTCGATGTCCTCGCCGATCGCGTCGCGCGTCGAGCCCTCCGCCTGCTTCAGCTTGGCCACCGCGCCCGTGTAGGACGTGCCGGTGCGGTGCATGACGACGGCGATCTTGACGTTCCAGCGGGCCCGGCGGAGCAGCTCGTCGGCGGAGTCGTAGCCGATGCCGGTCACGATGCCGACGATGCGGCGGGCGCGATCCTTCAGCTTCTGGGAGTTGGCCTGGACGTCGACCATCAGGTTGCCGTAGGCCTTGCCGATGCGCACCATCGCGATGGTGGTGAGCATGTTCAGCACCATCTTGGTCGCGGTCGCGGCCTTGAGGCGCGTCGACCCGGTGAGCACTTCGGGGCCGACGCTCGGCGCGACCACCAGATCGACGAAGTTCTGCAGGTCGGCGCCCGGCCAGCAGGTGACGAAGATGATGCGCAGCCCGCTCTTGCGGGCGCGGGTCAGGCCGCCGCGGACGAACGGCGTGAGGCCGCTGGCCGAGACGCCGATGATGACGTCCTTCTTGTTCGGGCGCAGCCGCGCGATCGCGCGCGCGCCCTCTTCGTAGTCGTCCTCGACGCCTTCCCTGGCCTTGAAGACGGCGTCCTTGCCGCCGGCCATGATCGCCTGCACGCTGGCCGGCGAGGTGCCGAACGTCGGCGGCATCTCTGCCGCCTCGACGACGCCGAGGCGGCCGCTGGTGCCGGCCCCGATGAAGAAGATGCGGCCGCCGCGCCGCAACGCCTGTGCGATGATCTCGACGCCATGGGCGATGCGATCGCGCTCGCGATGCACCGCCGCGACGACCTTGCGATCCTCGGCGATCATCAGGTCGATGATCTCGCCGATCGGGGCGGTATCGAGGCCGAGGCTATTCGGGTTGATTGCTTCGGTGGGCAGCGATTCCCACTTCGATGCCTGGGCCGACCGGAGATCCTGAGGCACGCGCCGCTAACCTACTCCTCGGCTTCGGGGAGTGTCAAATGACCGACGACATCGCCGCGTATCTCGACCACCTCCGCGTCGCCCGCCGCCTGGCCGACCACACGCTGGAGAGCTATGGGCGGGACCTGGCGATTCTCGGGCGCTTCGCCGCCGGCCTCGAGCGCCCGCTGACCGGCCTGGATCGCGCCGATCTCGAGGCCGCGGTCCGCGAACGCGTGGCCGGCGGGGCCGCACCGCGATCGGTCGCCCGTTGGGTCGCGGCCGTCCGCGGCTTCTACCGCTTCCTCGTCCTCGATCGCCGCATGGCGCACAGTCCGGCCGACGATCTGCGCGCGCCGCGGGCCTGGCCCGGTCTGCCCACCTACCTGTCGGCCGAGGAGGTCGATCGCCTGCTCGACCGCCCCGGACACCTCGACCCCGCGCGGGCTCCGGGACCGCGCCCTGATCGAGCTGCTCTACGCCACCGGCCTGCGGGTGTCCGAGCTGGTCCGGCTCAAGCTCGCCGACGTCACCCTGGACCAGGGCTTCCTGACGTGCCTCGGCAAGGGCAGCAAGGAGCGGATGGTGCCGATCGGCGACTCCGCCGTCGCCTGGGTCCGCCGCTGGCTGGCGGAAGGCCGCGGCGCGCTGCTGGACGGCCGGACCTCGCCGTGGCTGTTCGTGTCCGGCCCGCGCGGCACGCCGCTGACCCGGGTCGGCTTCTGGAAGCTCCTGAAACGACACGGCAGGTCAGTCGGGGTGGGGCACGCGCTGAGCCCGCACGTCGTCCGCCATTCCTTCGCGACCCACCTGCTCGATCGGGGCGCCGACCTGCGCGCCATCCAGATGATGCTGGGGCACGCCGACCTCTCCTCGACGCAGATCTACACGCACGTGCTCGAGGCCCGCCTGCGCACCGTCTACGACCGCTACCATCCCCGCCGATGACCGGCCAGCCCGCCCGCGTCAGGGAGAACCCCGACATCGGTGCGTATGACGTCATCCGTGGTTGACCGGCCCGGCGGATCAGGTAAAATTGACCGGTTCTGGCACGCGCACCTGCTGCCGCAAGGAGAGACATGAGTCGTAAAGGCCGCTATCTGTTCACGTCCGAGTCGGTGACGGAAGGACATCCGGACAAGATCGCCGATCAGATTTCGGACAGCATCCTGGATGCGATCCTCGCGCAGGATCCGACCAGCCGCGTGGCGTGCGAGACCCTCATCACGACCGGCCTCTGCCTCGTCGCCGGCGAGATCACGACCAACGCCTACGTCGACGTGCAGAAGCTGGTCCGCGAAACCATCAAGGAAGTCGGCTACACCGCCTCCGAGCACGGATTCGACTGCGAGACCTGTGGCGTCATCTCGTCGATCCACGGCCAGTCGCCCGACATCGCGATGGGCGTGGACACCGGCGGCGCCGGCGACCAGGGCCTGATGTTCGGCTACGCCTGCCGCGAGACGCCGGAGCTGATGCCGCTGCCGATCATGCTGGCGCACCGGCTGTGCGAAGGCCTCTCGCAGGCGCGCCGCAAGGGCGTGCTCGACGTACCTCCGGCCGGACGGCAAGGCCCAGGTCAGCGTCGAGTACGACGGCGACACCCCCATCCGCGTCGACACCGTCGTCGTCTCGTCGCAGCACAGCGACGAGGTCTCGACCGAGAAGCTCCGCGCCGACATCACCGAGCACGTGGTGAAGAAGGTCGTCCCGGCCGGGCTGATGGACGCGAAGACCAAGATCCTCATCAACCCGACCGGCCGCTTCGTGGTCGGCGGTCCGCACGGCGACGCCGGCCTCACCGGCCGCAAGATCATCGTCGATACCTATGGCGGCGCGGCTCCGCACGGCGGCGGCGCGTTCTCGGGCAAGGATCCGACGAAGGTCGACCGCTCGGCGTGCTACATGGCCCGCTACATCGCGAAGAACGTCGTCGCGGCGGATCTGGCCGATCGCTGCACCGTGCAGCTCGCCTACGCCATCGGCGTCGCCGAGCCGGTCTCGGTCCTGGTCGACACGCACGGCACGGGCAAGGTGTCGGAAGAGGCGCTGTCGTCGCTGGTCCGCGAGAACTTCAAGCTGACGCCGAAGGGCATCATCGAGGAGCTCGACCTGCGCAAGCCGATCTACAAGAAGACCGCCGCGTTCGGCCACTTCGGCCGCGAGGACGCCGGTTTCGCCTGGGAGAAGAAGGACAAGGCGGCTGCCCTGAAGGCCGGCGCCACGGCGTCCGCCAAGGCGTAGTCGTCCGCCGGTCCGGTCGTGTTCGACGCACGAGGCGGCACCCGTAAAGGGGCCGCCTCGTGCTGCGTACGGACCGGATCGCAACATCGATCGTCCGGTCGATCGCGAGCGATGGGACGATGCGGCATGACGACCCGCCGCACGATCCTCACCCTCGCGCTGTGCCTGGCTCCGCTCGCCATCGCCGGCGCCCAGCCGCGTCCGCGCCTTCTCTACGATCGCGCCCACGGCGAGAGCGAGCCGACGCCGCCGATGGTCGCGGTCGCCGACCGCGCCGGGCTCGATCTGGCGACGGCGACGACGCCGATCACCACGGCCGCGCTCGCCGGCGTTCGCATCCTCTACCTTCGTGCGCCGTCGACCGCCATTGCGCCGGAGGAGCGCGCCGCGATCGTCGCCTTCGTCCGCGACGGCGGGTCGCTGCTGCTGGTGATGGACGAGAACAGACGGCAGGACATCGGCGTCGTCGGAGCGAACGATCTGATCGAGCCCTTCGGCCTGCGCCTGACGCCGGACACGGAGTACCTGCACAACTGCGGCGCGATCGCGAAGGCGGGGGAGATTCACGCCGCCGATCGCGAAGTGCCCTACAGCGGCGGACGCGCCGTCGAGGGCGGCATGCCGTTCGCGTTTCAGCTCGACAAGGACGGCAGGCCCGCCCAGCCGTTCGCGGCATCGAAGCAGCTCGAGCGCGGCGGGCGCATCGTCGTGATGGGCGAGGGGATGGCCAGCCTGCTCCTCGGCGTGCCCGAGGGTCAGCGGCTGACCGGGGCACCGCGCGACGCGCAGAACACGGTCTACTGGGGCAAGGACAGCCGCCTCTTCATGGAGGAAGTGCTCGGCTGGCTGGCCCGCCGCTGACGGCGATCGCCTACGTCCGCACGGTCAGCAGCAGGTAGCTGGCGGCCGAGATGAACAGGACGTTCGGCGCCCACGCGGCCAGCGGGGGAGAGAGCAGTCCGGCTCCCCCGATCGCGCCGAACACGGCCGACAGCCCCCAGTAGGAGATCGCCAGCAGCAGCCCGAGGCCGATCCCGAAGAGCGCGCCGCGCCGGCCGGTCGTGACCGCGAACGGGATGGCGATCAGCGTCATCACCAGCGCGACGAACGGGAAGGCGATCTTCCGGTGCAGGGCGACCCGGTAGGGGACGACGTCGAAGCCGCTCACCCGGAGCGCCGCGATGTAGCGCTGCAGGCTGGTGAAGCTGAGGCGATCGGCGTCCGGCTGCTCCGTCCCGAAGTACGACGCCGCCTCGAAGACCAGCGGCTTCTCCGCGATGGGCGTGTAGGCGGTGACGACGTCGGCGGCGAAACGCCGGGTCCAGCCCTGGTCGGCGAGCCAGGTGCCGTCCGCGGCCTGGTAGGACGCGGCCCGGACCGTCATCGTCTCGGCCAGGCCCCAGGGCTTCTCCTGGAACCGATAGACCTCGAGGCCGGTCAGCGTCTTCGCCCTCGGATCGAAGTAGGTGTAGCGGTAGATCCGCCCGTCGCGGCCGGCGACCCATTGACGCGCCAGGACGTCGAACGTGCGCGGAGCCCCGCCGCGCATCAGGTGCTTCAACTCCGCCGCCTTGCGGTTCGACGCGGCGAGGAACGACTCCTCGAGGCCGAACAGCAGACCGCTCCACAGCAGGCCGAGGACCATCAGGGGCAGCGCTGTCCGATACAGGCTGACGCCGCAGGCGCGCATGACGATCAGCTCGCTCGACTTGGTGAGGAGCCCGATGGTGACGAGGGTCCCGACCAGGGCCGACAGCGGCAGCACGTAGTAGACGAACTGCGGCGTCGAGTACCACATGTACTGCGCCAGCTGGGACGCCGTCGCCTGGCCCTTGAAGAGATTGTCGGACCAGTCGATGAACGACCCGATGTAGAAGATCCCGAGCAGGCCGGCGAAGGCGAGCAGGAGCACCCGGAGATAGGCCTTGCCGACATAGGCGTCGAGCAGGGTCGGACGGGGGAGCCGCACCAGTTCGGCGACGCCCCGGGGGACGCGAAGGACCAGGACCACTTTCGCCGGCCGGCTCCCCTTTGCCGGCGGCGCCTTCGCCTCGCTCGGCGCCGGGTCCTGAGCGTGGCTCTGGGCCTCCCGGGCGGCCGCTGCCGACGCCGCGACGGCAGGGCTGGCGCGGCGCCGCCACGGCAGCCGCCGCTCGATCGCGTCCCGTATCGCCGCCGTCGAGGGCAGGCCGATCTGGACGCCGGCGTCGGCGTGGCGGTGCCGGTAGATCAGCAGCGCGACGCCCGCCAGGCCGAGGACGATGTTGGGCAGCCAGCGGGCCAGGCTGGCCGGGAACACGTGGGCCTTGGTCATCGACGAGCCGATCATCATCAGCGCGTAGAAGACGAAGACGACCGCCAGCCCGACCACGAAGCTGGCGTGCTTGCTGTCCTTGCTGTTCGAGACGCCGAGGCTCAGGGCCAGCAGGCCGAAGACCAGGCAGGCCGCCGGGAAGGCGAACTTCTGGTGCAGGTACATCACCTCGTTGTGGGGCGACTGGTTGAGCGCCTCCTTCTTGGCGATCTCGGCCTGCAGCTCCGAGATGGTCATCTCCGGCGCGCCGTGCATGACCTGGGTCTTCGGGAAGACGTCGTTGGCGTCGAGCTTGACCGTCTGCGTCGCGAACCGCTGGACCTCGTACTTGGCCGGGTCCTTCGGGTCGGCCCGGTGTGAGCTGCCGTCCCAGAGCGTCAGGTCGACGCTCCGCGCCTTCTGGTCGATGACCAGGCGGCCGCGGGCCGCGACCAGGAACTGCGGCCGATCGGGGTTCCGCCGGTCCGCTACGAAGACGTCGCGCCAGCCGGCGCCGTCGCTGGCGACGTCCCGCGAATAGAACGTCAGGTTCGGGAAGTCCTCGAAGAAGACCCGCGGCTTGATCTCGGTGGCGATCCGGGCGGCGACGATCTCGGCCAGCAGCGCCTGGTAGTGCTGGTTCCCGGCCGGCATGGCCCAGATCATCACGTAGCCGGTCGCCAGGCAGGCCGCCACCGCGCAGGCCGCCACCGGCCGCAACAGCCGCGTCAGGCTGACCCCGCAGGCCTGGAGGGCGACAGCCTCCCGGTCCGCCGACATGCGGCCGAGCCCGATCAGCAGCCCGACCAGGAGCGCGACCGGAATGGTGATGCCCAGGGCCTGCGGCAGCAGCGTCGCCAGGATCCGCAGGATGGTGACCGCGCCGACGCCTTTCTCGATGAGGCGCTGCGCCTCCTTCATCAGCGGGTCGACCAGCAGGATGAAGGTGAACAGCGCCAACGCCAGGCAGAACGGCGCCAGCACTTCGCGGATGACGTAGCGGTCCAGGATGCGCAACATCGTGTGCCGTCACAGCTTACCAGCGTCGCAGGCGGGTGGGCCCGGCGTTCGCGGACCGTCCGTCTCGGGCATTAGCCGGAAATCTGCGTCAACAAAGCATCAACAGGGGGTTTCTCCGCCAGATTACCACTAGAGTCTGATAAGACATATTATGTTAACTATTGTCAGCCTGGATCCCAGAGATTCCCGCTTCAGGGCTGGTCCTGGCCGCTTCGAGGCTTCGCTCTTCGAAGCCTCGCGCCGAAGCCACCTCCAGTTGCTCGGCGCCGAACGGAACGGTCTGGACGCCCGACCGGCGTGCGCGCAGTCGCGCTGGTGAACCTGGTCGCGGCTATGGCCGTCGATGGTTCGACCACAGACGACCGGCTACGGCCGTCCGTGGTCAGCGAGGATTCGAGGCGCCCAGGCGCCGGCCTAGGCTTCGGCGCGGAGGTCCGTGATGATGGCCTCGAGGGCCGAGATCACTTCGTCCTTGGGGACGTCGGACTTGCGGAAATTGAGCTTCAGGCTGAAGGCCTTGGTCGGGGCCTTGTACCTGAAAGACGAACGCCTTGGGACGCCCGACCTTCTTCTTGCTGGCGCGAAGGGTTTCGCGCGTCACTGGCTGCTCGCCTGAGGCCTGTCGAGACGCGCGCTCGATCAAGGCGACCATTTTCTCGTGGTCCGACTGCCTAACTATCTGCAAAAGCAACGATTTAGAGTGAATGTCGGCCAGCCGACAAAGATTTCTGACGTCCTCAGGCATCTGGTTGAGGGTCAGTGTCTCCGTGACCGCCGTTCTGGACTTGCCCAGGCGCTTGGCGATCTGGTCGTGGGTAAGTCCACCCCGTTCGCTCAACTGGGCCAGAGCCTCGGCCTCTTCGAAGGGTGTCAGGTCCTTGCGCTGCAGGTTCTCGATCAGCGCGATCTCAGTGACTTCGTCATCGTCGATGTCCCGGATGATGACCGGTACTTCGGTGAGCCCGGCCTGGACCGCCGCCTGGTAACGCCGTTCGCCGGCGATGATCTGGAACCGGTCCTGGCGGCGGCGGACGATGATCGGCTCGATGATGCCCTTCTCGGCAATCGAGGCGACGAGCTCCGAGAGGTCACCCATGACCTGGCGCGGCTGGTTCGGATTCGGATCGAGCTGATCGATGGGGAGCAGCCGACCGATCGGGGACGAAGCCGACGCCGCGAGAGCTTCCACGTAGTGCTCGTCGTGGCGCATGCGGACGGTGGTTGGCAAGCCTCGTCTAGACACGTTCGATGACCTCCTCGGACAGGCTGTAGTACTCGGTCGCGCCCGACGAATCGGGGGCAAAGCTGAAGATCGATTCCTTGTACGCGGGGCTCTCCTCCAGCCGCACGCTCTTGCTGATCAGCGTCTTGAAAACCTTCGGTCCGAACACCTTGTGAATCTGCCGTTTGATGTCCTTGCCGAGCGCCGTGCGGCGGTCGTGCATGGTGATGACGACGCCGACGATCTGCAACGCGGGGTTGGCGCGCGCCCGGACCTTGTCCACGGTCTCGAGCAGGTCGTCGGTGCCTTCGAGCGCGAAGTACGACGACTGGATCGGAATCAGGAGATGGCTCGAGGCGACGAGGGCATTGACCGTCAGCAGACCCAGCGTGGGTGGGCAATCGATGACGACGTACTCGAACTCCCCGCTCACCGCTTCGAGCCGGTCCTTGAGGCGGAAGTGCGCGTCGAGCTCCCCCACCAGTTTGGCTTCGAGCTTGGCCAGGCTGATGCGCGCCGGCGCGAGGAACAAGTGCGGATGCGCCGTCGGGACGATGATGTCCTTCAGGCCGCAGTTCGGCTCGACGAAGGCGTCGAAGACGTTCTTCGTCAGCGTCCGCGGATCGATGAACGTGAGGGAGCTGTTGCCCTGCGGATCGAGGTCGATGAGCAGGGTGGGCTTGCCTCGAAGGGCCAGGGCGGCGGCCAGGTTGATGGCCGTGGTCGTCTTGCCGACGCCGCCCTTCTGGTTCGCGATCGAGACGATCATAGGCGACGGGATTGTAAGCACCGTCGACGCTACCGCCAAGGAGAACTTGGCGAGCCCCGGATTCCCGGCGCATTTAGCGGCCGGGCTGGGCCCCTTGGCGGCCCGTCCTGCTACATCTTGTACTTGCCCATGTCGTCGGGATCGAGGCTCTCGAGCCACTTCTGGAGGCGTTCGGTCTCGCCTTCGGACGCCGCAGGCTCGGCCTGCTTGGCCTGATCGATCACGTGCTCTTCCGCGAAGATGGGCGCCTTGGCGCGCAGGGCCAGGGCGATGGCGTCGCTCGGCCGCGCGTCGATCGCCACGGCGTCCCCGCGGACGCTCAAGTGGATGATCGCGAAGTAGGTCCCGTCCTTGATATCCGAGATGACCACCCGCTCGACGCGGCCCTGGAGATCCTCGATGACGTTGCGGAGCAGGTCGTGTGTCATCGGCCGGGGCGAGGCTGTGTTCTCGATCTGCACGGCAATCGCGTTGGCTTCGAAGACGCCGACCCAGATCTCGAGGACCCTGGTGGCGTCCTTGTCGCGCAGCACGATGATGGGCGTGCTGGTGACCTGGTCGATCATCAGGCCCTTGATTGCCATCTCGATCAGCATGGCGCTCCTTTGACTGCGTTGGGGCCGGCCTCGGTGACACGGGCCCTGATGATGGAGCCGAGGACGTCGCTTCGCCGGGCACCCTCCGGCCACGCAACGTTCACGATGGTGTTGCCGTCCGTGCGACCGGCCCATTCATCGGGCCGCCGCCGGCTCGGTCCATCGATCAATACGTCGAACGCCTTCCCCACCATTTCCTCCAGGATCTCGCTCTGGATGGTCCGCTGGAGCTGCTGCAGCGCGACGATGCGGCGGCTCTTCTCCGGCTCGGACACGTCGTCGACGTAGCGCTGCCCCGCCAGCGTGCGCGGCCGCGGCGAGTACTTGAACGAGTACATGCTGTGGAACCGCACCTCGCGCGTCAGCGACAGCGTCTCCTCGAAGTGCGTCTCGCTCTCGCCTGGGAACCCGACGATCACGTCCGTGGACAGCGCGACGCCTGGAATCGTTTCGCGGATAGAAGCAACGAGATCGACGTACTCCTCGCGCGAATAGCGCCGGCGCATCGCCTTCAGGATCGGCGTCGAGCCCGACTGCACCGGCATGTGGAGGTGCTTGCAGACCTTCGGCAGATCGCGGATCGCGGCGATCGTGCGCGGCGTGAAGTGGCGCGGATGCGGGCTGGCGAAGCGGATGCGCTCCAGCCCCTCGACCTCGTGCACGAGTTCGAGGAGCGCCGCGAAGTCGACGTCGGCGCGATCGGGCGCCTGGTAGTGGTTGACGATCTGGCCGAGCAGCTGGACTTCCCGCCGGCCCGTCGCCGCGGCGTGCCGGACTTCAGCGAGGATTTCCGCGACCGGCCGCATGCGCTCGTGGCCGCGCGTGTACGGCACGACGCAGAACGAGCAGAACTCGTTGCAGCCTTCGATGATCGTGACGTAGGCGCGGACCGGGTCGTCGCGCCGGGTCAGCCCGAACGGGAACGAGACGTCTTCGTGCGGGTGCAGGTCGATGAGGGGCGCCCGCGTGCCTTCGGCGGCGCGAGCGACCAGCGACGGCAGCTGCTTGACCGCCTGCGTGCCGACGACGACATCGACCAGGCGCGAGCGCTTCAGGATCTCGGCGCCTTCCTGCTGCGCCACGCAGCCGGCGACGGCGACCAGGGGCCGATGGCCGGTCTCCTCCGCCGCGGCGCGAATCTCGCCGAGGCGCGTGAACAGCTTCTCCTCGGCGCGCTCGCGGACGCTGCACGTGTTGACGACCACGACGTCGGCGGTCTCCGGCGTCGCCGCCGGTACGTAGCCGTCGGCCTCGAGCAGGCCGGCGATCCGCTCGGAGTCGTGGACGTTCATCTGGCAGCCATACGTCTCGACGACGTAGGTGCGCTTCGCATCGGCCATGGACGTTCTCGACACGCTCTCGGACCCGGCCCAGGGGGCGAAAACCGCCTACAAACGGCGACTTTCGCCTTTCGCCTTCGGGGCCACTTTCGCCTTTCGCCTCGCTTGTGCGGCGAGCAGATCGCGGGCCCCGGCGCGGACGCCGGCGGACACCGCCTGCCCTCCCATCATACGGGCGACTTCCGTCTCGCGGGCCTCCTCGTCGAGGCGTTCGACGCGGGTCACGGTCCGCCCGTCGGCCGCTCGCTTGGACACGCGGTAGTGCTCGTCGCCGAACGCGGCGACCTGCGGGAGATGGGTGATGCAGAGCACCTGGCAGCCGGCCGAGAGGGCGTGCAGCCGGGCGCCGACGACGTCCGCCACTGCCCCTCCGATGCCAGCGTCGACCTCGTCGAAGATCAGCGTCTTGCCCGGGACGTCGGTCGACGCCAGCGACTTCATCGCCAGCATCACGCGCGAGAGCTCGCCGCCCGAGACGATGCGGCCGAGCGGCCGGAGGTCCTCCCCGACGTTCGGCGAGAGGAGGAGCTCGAGCCGATCGGCGCCCGTCGGTCCCCACTCGCTCTCCGGCTCGAGGGCGTGCAGGGCGAGCGCGCATCGGGTACCGGACATGGCGAGCTCGGCGAGCGCCTTCTCGAGCGCCTTGGCCAGGCGCGGCGCGGCCGTACGTCGGGCGGCGGCGATGGCGTCCGCGGCGGTGCGATAGGTGCGTCGGGCGGTCACGGCTTCCTGCTCGAGTGCGACGAGCGCCTCGTCCCCGGCGCCGATCAGGCCGAGCTCGTCGGCGATGGCGCGGGACTTGGCGATCACCTCGTCCAGCGTCGGGCCGTAGCGGCGCTTGAGACGAGCGAGCGCGGCGAGACGATCCTCGATCGCCTGGAGGCGCTCGGGTGAGCGGTCGATCGAGTCGGCGTAGTCGCGCAGGGTCCGGGCGGCGTCGTCCAGCGGCGCCATCACCGATTCGCGCGCCTCGAGGATCGGCTGGAAGCGCGGGTCGAGGGCGGCGAGCTCGCCGAGGCGCTTCCACACCGTCGCCAGGCTGGTCATCGCCGCGTGGTCGTCGTCGTAGAGCGCGCCGTAAGCTTCCCCGGCAAGCCGGGCCAGCTTCTCGGCGTTGGCCACCACGGTCTTCTCGGCCTCGAGCGCGTCGTCCTCCCCCGTCTGCGGCGACACCTTGTCGATCTCGTGACGCTGGAACTCCAGCATGTCGAGGCGCTCGGCCCGTGTCCGCCGCGATGCCTCGAAGCGCCCCAGCGCCTCGCGCGTCTCGACCAGCCGCGCGTGGGCGGCGGCCAGGGCGGCACGCTCGCCATCGAGGCCGGCGTACCGATCGAGCAGCGCGAGCTGCATCGCCGGATCGAGGAGCGCCTGATGTTCGTGCTGCCCGTGCAGATCGATCAGCGATCCGACTGCTTCGCGCAGCGCTGCGGTGGTGACCAGTTGTCCGTCGAGGAAGGCACGGCTCCGGCCCTGGGCGGAGACTTCGCGTCTCACGATCAGCTCCTCGCCGGAGGGCGCGTCGAGGACCGCCTGGACTATCGCTGTTTCTTCGCCTGACCGCACCAGGTCGGCGGAGGACCGGCCGCCGAGGAGGAGGCCGACGGCTTCGACGAGGATGGACTTGCCGGCGCCCGTCTCGCCGGTCAGGACGCTCATCCCGGGCCCCAGTTCGATCTCGAGCTGGTCGATGACGGCGAGACGGTGGACGCTCAGGAAACGGATCACGGGCAGCACTTCCGTGGGGCGCAGTCGGACGCGGTCGGCAAGGTTACCTGAGCGAGAACTGCCATCGTATCATAGGTTTGACAGCCATTCGCCTGCATGCTAGTCTGCCCCGTCGCGCTGTCCCAGCGGCGCACCTTGCATGGGTTGGAGGTTTCGTTGCCGTGTGCCTTCACGGTCCTGGCGTTGTTCCAGGGCCAAGGTGCCCCGCCGGCTGGTGGAGGCGCGGAGAGTGACCTTGTGTCGCTGCTCCTGCGCTCTTCCCTGCTCGCCAAGGGCGTCCTGCTGATTCTGCTCATTTTTTCCGCGGCGTCCTGGGGCATCGTTCTCTACAAGACCTGGCAACTGCAGCGGGCGCGGCGGCAGACGTCGAGCTTCCTCGACATCTTCCGGCGCAGCAGCAAGTTCTCGGAAGTGCAGGCCGTGTGCCGGAACCTCGCGGACAGCCCGCTGGTCGGCATCTTCCAGGCCGGCTATGCCGAGCTGACCGCGCAGCTCAAAGCGTCCCCTGCCCCGGCGCCCGTCGAGGGCCGGCCGGCCGCGGTCGCGCACCGTCCAACACTGAAGAGCCTCGACGCGCTCGATCGGGCGCTGCTGCGCGCCGCGGGCACTGAAGTTTCGCGGCTGGAGAAGCGTCTGACCTTTCTGGCGACCACGGCGAGCGTGACCCCGTACATCGGCCTCTTCGGCACGGTGTGGGGCATCCTCGCGGCCTTCCAGCAGATCGGCGGTACGGGCTCCACGAGTCTCGCGGTCGTGGGCCCCTACATCGCCGAGGCGCTGATCGCCACCGCGGTCGGGCTGTTCGCGGCGATTCCGGCGGTCTATTTCTACAATCACTTCGCCGACCAGGTGAAGCAATTCGCCACCGCGATGGACGACTTCTCGATGGAGTTCCTGACCATCGCGGAGCGGAACTTCACGTAGGAGGACCGCATGCCCAAGGTGATGCCCAACGGGGCGTCCGGCCATGGCGGCGGTGGAGGCCGGCGGCGACGCCCGCGCGTGACATCCGCGCTCTCCGAGATCAACGTCGTCCCGCTGGTCGACGTGATGCTGGTCCTGCTGATCATCTTCATGGTGGCCGCGCCGATGATGCAGCAGGGCTTGAACGTGAACCTGCCGCAGCAGCGGCAAGGCGTCGGCGATGCCACCGGCGACCGATCCGATCTACGTCACCGTGCCGGTGGCCTTCGGCAAGAATCGCCTCGTGCAGCTCGGCAACGAGAGCATCCGCCTCGAGGTGCTCGCCGAACGGATCCGCCAGCGCGTCCAGCAGCGGGAAGACAAGCAGGTGTTCCTGCGCAGCGACGGCCAGGTGACCATGCAGCACATCATGGACGTGATGGATCGCCTGAAGGACGGCGGCGTCGAGAAGGTCGGCCTCGTGTCGCGGCCGCTGACGGATCGGCGCTGAGCCCCCGACCATGGCGATGACCTCCGATCTCGTCTCCAGCCACCATCGCCGCGCGGGCGCGCGAGCCGGAAGGCCTGCGCAAGATGATGATGGTGTCGGGGATCGCGCACAGCATCGCGATCGTCGCGCTCGTGATCGGGCCGTGGCTCTTCGGCGCGCGCGGGCCGCAGGAATCGATCATGGAGGTCAGCTTCAATTCCGGCGCGCCCGGTGCCAACACCGGCGGCATGACGTCGACTGTCGGCCCGCGCCGTGCAGAAGGTCGAGCCCAAGGACGAACTGCCGAAGCCGACCCGCCCGACGCCACCCGCCGCGCAGACGCCGGCCGATGGTCGAGCCGATCGCCAAGCCGACGCCGGCCAAGCCGGCCCAGCGCCAGCCGTCGACGTCCACCAAGGTGGCGCCGCCGTCGACCGGCGAGACGGTGCGTCCGGGCCAGTCGAAGGTGGAAACCGGATCGACGTCGAACGAAGGCGGGCTCTCCACCGGCGGTATCGGGCGGCGCCAGCAACCAGGGCAACGTCAACTTCTGCGATCCGCAGTACCTCGGGCAGATGGTCTCGTTGATCTACAACAACTGGAGACGTGACACCGCCGTCGCCGCGAAGCCGATCATCCGCTTCGTGATCCAGCGCAACGGGACCCTCACCGACATCACCGTGCGCCAGTCGAGCGGCTACTACGCGCTCGACAATGCCGCTCAGCGCGCCGTCATCCTGACGCGCGCCATCCCGCCGCTGCCCGCGTGCTATCCGCACTCGGACTTCGCGATGAACCTGACATTCGAGTACATTCGCTGACGATGACGCATCGATCCATTCTCCGACCGGCCGTCAGCCTGTGCGCGGCGATTGCCGTGAGCGTCGTCGCGATCGCCGCAGTGCCCGCCACGGCGCCGCAGCAGCCGCCCGCGACGCCTCCCGCACAGGAGCAGGCGCGCGAAGGCGTCGAGCAAGATCAGCGGCGCCAGCGGCGGCAAGCCGAAGCTCGCCGTGCCCGACTTCCTCGCCGCGACGCCCGATGCCGAGAGCAAGGCGATTGCCGCCGCGATCGGCCAGGTGCTGTGGGCCGACCTCGACTTCGAGCGCGAGTTCTACATGGTGCCGCGCGACACCTACGCCTCGATCCCGGTGCCGGCGTCGATCGACGCCGTGCCGTTCGATCGCTGGCGCGAGCTCGGCGCCGAGGCGCTGGTCATCGGCGCGGTGCGCAAGACGGGGACCGGCGTCGTGGTCCAGGTGCGGCTGTACAACGTCGCCGGCCAGATCGCGGCCTTCTCGAAGGAATACAGCGGCACGGCGGCCAACCCGCGCATCTTCGCGCACACGATCGCCGACGAGATCCACAAGCAGCAGCGCAACCTGACCGGCGTGGCCCGCACCAAGCTCACCTTCTCGTCCGATCGCGACGGCGAGCGGATGAAGGGCACGGTCTACGACCGCCGGATCAAGGAGATCTACATCGCCGACTACGACGGCGCCAACCCGCGCCGGATCACGGTGAACCGCTCGCTGAACATCAACCCGGTGTGGTCGAGCGACGGCAAGGCGATCGCCTACACCTCGTACCGCCGCCAGAACTTCCCCGACATCTTCATCCAGCGGATCTACGAAGGGACGCCGCCGCAGTCGCCGGCGCACGGCACCGACCGCATCCACAACTTCCTGCCGGCGTGGTCGCCCGACGGCACCAGGATCGCGTTCATGACCAACCGCGACGGCAACCAGGAGATCTACGTGATGGACGCGAACGGGTCCAACCCGCGGCGCATCACGCGGCATCCCGGCATCGACGCGACGCCGACGTGGTCGCCGGCCGGCAACCAGATCGCCTTCACGTCGGATCGCTCCGGCTCGCCGCAGATCTACATCGTCGACGCCGACGGGCTCGAGCCAGCCGCGCGGCATCACGACGGACGAGAGCTGGGCCGACCGCGCGACATGGTCGCCGGCGCCGAACAACGAGATCGCCTACGCGGCGCGATCCGGGCCCGGCTTCGACATCAAGGTCTACGACGTCGCCACCGGCCAGACGCGCACGCTCACCAACGGCGAAGGCTCGCAACGAGAGCCCGGCGTTCTCGCCGACCGGCCGCCACATCGCCTTTGCCTCCACCCGCCTGGGCAACCAGCAGATCTTCGTCGTCGGCCGCGACGGCAACGGTCTGCGCCAGGTGACGAAGGAAGGCAACAACTTCACGCCGAACTGGTCGCGCTAAGCCGCACCGCCCGCATACGGAGACGCCCACGCCCATGCCACGCCATCGTTTCACCGTCCTGTTCCTCGCCATCGCCCTTGCCGCCGGCGCTGCCGGCACCGCGTGCAAGAAGAAGAGCCCGCCGATCGCGCGGCCGACGCCGCCGCCGCCGGACACCGACATGACGGCCAACCGGCCGCCGGCCCCGCCCGAGCCGGTGACGGAAGCCCCGCCGGTCGCCGTGCCGCCCGAGCCGTCCGTGTCGAGCGCCGACATGGGCTCGCTCGACGAGATCAACAAGAAGGGCATCCTCGCCCCGGTGTTCTTCGAGTTCGACAGCGCCGAGATGAGCAGCGAGGGTCAGGCCGTGCTGACCAAGAACGCCGAGACGATGAAGCTGTACCCGACGTGGATCGTGTCGGTCGAGGGCCACTGCGACGAGCGCGGCACCGCCGAATACAACCTGGCGCTCGGCGAGCGGCGCGCCCTGTCGGTGCGGCAGTACCTGGTCTCGCTCGGCATCGCCGCCGAGCGGCTCCGCACCGTCAGCTACGGCAAGGAGTTCCCCTTCGATCCCGGCCACGGCGAGTCCTCGTGGGCGCGCAACCGCCGCGCCAACTTCGTCGTCACCGCCAAGTAAGGGCTGCCAGATTTGACGAGGTCAGACATGCGAGTCGGATCCTTCTTCGCCCGCCACGGCCTGACGCCGCTCGTCGCCGGCGTCGCGCTCGCCGTCGTCTCGGCCGCGGCGCCGGCCGGCGCGGCCAACAAAGAGCACCAGCAGATGATGGCCGAGATCCGGATGCTGCAGGAGCAGAACCTCCAGCTGCAGCAGTCGATCGGCACGCTCGTCGACGCGTTGAAGACGGTGACCACCAAGCTGGACGAGCAGTCGGCGACGACCCGGAAGACCACCGCCGATTCGCGGCTGTTGATCGAGGGCCTGTCCGGCGAGCTGCGCGTCGTGCGCGAGAAGATCGACGACACGCACGTGCGGCTCGGCTCCCTGGCGCAGGAAGTCGATGCGCTGCGCAACTCGATCCCGCAGGGGCCGTCTCCCAGCATCGCGGTCGATCCGAACGCACCGCCGCCGAGCACGTCCGCCTCCCCCACCGGGCCGGCCGGAACGCCCACCGCGGGCGGCTCGACGCCTCCGCCGGTGGCCGCGGCCGGCCCGCCGGCCAACCCCGCCGCCGGCATGTCGCCCGGCCGCCTGTGGGACATGGCGTTCTCGGATTACGCCGCCGGCCAGTGGCCGCTGGCGATTCAGGGCTTCGAGACCTACATGCGCGCCTTCCCGCGCTCGGAGCAGGCGGACGACGCGCAGTTCTACATCGGCGAGGCGTACCAGCTGGACGGCAAGATGCGCGAAGCGCTGGCCGCGTACGAGCGGGTCGCGGCTGATTATCCGCAGAGCAACCGCGCCGCGGACTCGGTACTACAAGCGCGGCGTCATCTACAACACGCTGAATCAGCCGGACAAGGCGCGGGAGATGTTCGAGACGACCATCCGGCTCTTCCCGAACTCGGAATCGAGCCGCCTGGCCCGCCAGCTGCTGGACAGCCGGCCCCGCCGCGACGAGTAGCCGTGGTCTCTGGCGGCGGGGCCCCTCAGGCCCCGCCGCGGGCCGCCCGTGGGCGTGCCGGCTGTTATTCGCCGCGCTGGGCGCGCGGCGGCGCCGTCACTCGGCGGCCGCCTCAGAACGGAACGTCGTCGTCCGGCGCTTCGTGCTGCGGACCGCCGCTCGCGCCGCCGCCCTGGTAGCCGCCGTCGTCGTCGTCCCGATCGCGGCCACCGCCGCCGCCCGACCCGCCTTCCTTGCGACCGAGCAGCTCGATGCGGTCCGAGATGATCTCGGTCGAGTACTTCTTCTGGCCGTCCTTGTCGTCCCAGCTGCGCGTCTGCAGCCGGCCCTCGACGTAGACCTTCTGGCCCTTCTTCAGGTACTCGTGCACGGTGCTGCGGCTCTTCTGCGTGTCGCGGAACATCTTCACGCGATGCCACTCGACCTGGTCGGTCCACTGGTTGGTTTCGCGATCGCGCTTGCGCTCCGTCGTCGCGACGCTGAAGCTGATCACCTCGAGCCCGCCCGGCGTGGCCCGCAACTCGGCATCTCGCCCGAGATTGCCGACCAGAATCACCTTGTTGACACTCCCGCTCGCCATCCTGTCAGTCCTTTCGCGCGCGACCCCTTACCCGAGAAACGACGCAGTGTAGCAGGTCTGACCGCTCGACAAAACGTCCGCAGAAACGGCCACCATCGGCTGCACGGCCCACCGCCCGGCCGCCCGGACGCCGGCCACAGCGCGCGAAGTTGATCAGGTGAGTGTGCCGCAAGGCTCACCTTGGAACGCGCGGAAACCATGGGAAGAAGGCCGGCGTGCGAGCGATGTACGCGCGGTAGCCGGGCTTCGACGCTCTGAGGCTGTGCTCGAGCAGCGTCACCCCGACACTCGCATCAGCAACAGCGTCATGAGGGCCGGGCTCAGGACAGTGAGCCATCCGCCCGGCGTGGCTGCCGCCATGGCATACATGCCCCACCACATCGTGGCGTCTCCGAAGTAGTTCGGATGCCGCGTGTAGCGCCACAGGCCGCGATCGAGCACATTGCCGCGGTTCGAGGGTTCGGCCCTGAAGCGCTCGAGTTGATGGTCGCCCACGACCTCGAAGGCGAAGCCAGCCGCGAAGCACAAGACTCCAAGGCCATCGACGACAGTGAGACCGGCGGGCTGTGAGGCGCGCACCGCGATAAGCAGCGGGAGGGCGACGAACCAGAGCAGCGTGCCCTGCAGCCAGAACACCGTGAACAGGCTGCGCCACCAGAACGCCGGTCCATGCGAGGCGCGCATCGCCTGGTAGCGTGGATCCTCGCCCTTGCCGTGGTTACGGCGAAAGATGTGGACGGAGAGACGCACGCCCCAGAGCGTGATCAGCGTGGCGACCAGCCAGGACCGTGGCGTCGACGCCGGCGACAGAACGAAGTACAGACCACGCCAGCAGCACGAAGCCGAGGCCCCAGCAGACGTCCGCGACACTGGCATCACGCAACCTCACGCTGAGGGTCCAGACGAGGGTCACGGCAGCCAGAGTGGTGCCCAGACCGATGATCGCCGCCAGGGTGCCGGTCATGATCGTGGTTCTCGGCCAGGCCGACGACCGCGTAGCGTGACGAGTAGGTGAAGCCCATCGCCTGAAACAGGGGGCGGCAAGGACGTGAGTGACCAGTGTTCAGAACCGCCAGTCGAGGCCAAGGATCGGGAAGATGCCCTGCTGCTCGCCGAACTGCTGGGTGTTGGTGCGGCGGTTCCAGCTGTAGCTGGCGAAGTTGCGGCGGTTGGTCACGTTCTGCACGCCGAAGAACACATTGAGCGGCTGCCCGCCCACGGTGAAGGTGCGGTCCACGCGAATGTCGACGCGGCCGTAGTCGGGCGCGCGCTCGGCGTTGACGCGCGTGAGGTCGTACACGCCGCGCCGCTGTGCCGTGGACACCGCCTGGTCGTAGGGCGTGAACGGCCGGCCCGAGAGAAACGAGAGCCGGGCCGAGAGCTCCCACGCCGGCGACAGCCGATAGCCGCCGAGCAGGTTGAACACGAACGGGTAGTCGAACGAGCCGGGCCTGAGCACGCGGTCGAGACCCGCGTGCCGCGTGCGCGAAAACGACAGGTTGCCCTGGCCGTAGAGCTTCGAGGTGAGCCGCTTCTCGACGAAGAACTCCACGCCTTCGGAGTACCCCTCACCAGCGCTCGTGAGCGGAAACAGGATCTCGCGCACGTCGAAGGTGTCGCCGATGTTGGCCAGCGACACGGTGGGCAGGTCGCTCGCCACCGGGTAGTCGGTGTAGGTCTTCCGATACGCCTCGGCCGTCACCCGCAGGTCGGCTCGGGCGACCAGGCGAGGCCGGTCACGATAGTGGTCGGCGCGCCAGGGCACGAGCGACGCGTTCTGGGGAAACGCCGACACGAAGAGGAACGCCGGCTGCTGATAGTACGACCCGGCGCTCGAGTTCCACGAGAGCGCGTCGGTGAGGCGCACCTTGACGCCCGCGCGCGGACTGAACCGGGCCTGCGACAGGACGTCGTAGTGGTCGAAGCGTCCGCCCAGCGTGACGTTCACGCGCGAGGCCACCTGCTTCGAGGCCTGCACATACGCGCCGGTCTGGTACGACCGGAAGCGCGTGTCGAGAAAGAACGGGTCGATGCCGGGCACCGGCGAGTACGGCGTGTCGTTGCCGTAGGGCGATTCCGCCGTGTAGTCGATGCGGAACGTCTTGAAGCTGCCGCCGGCCTGCACCGTGTCGAAGAACGGCACGTGCACGGTGAGGTCGTACTTGATGGTGGTCTCGCCCTCGCGCGAGTCCTCGAAGTAGACCACCGGGCTCCGCGCGATGACGACCTCGGGCGGCACATCCGGCGGCGGCACGCCCTGCGCCACCAGGTCTTTCACCTGCTGGCCCACCTTGGCCTCGGAGTGGGTGATGCCGAACAGGCCCACGCCGCGCGACCCGAAGGTACGCTGCCAGTTGAAGCCCGTGGCGCTGCGCCAGCCGTCGTAGCGGATGTCGAAGTTGGCGATCTCGTCTTCGAGGTCGGTGGACTCGGTGAGGCCGAGCCGAATCTCGTCGATGCCCGCGATGTTCACCATCCAGATGCGGTCCCGGGGCGTGAGGTCGTACACCGCCTTGGCGTTGAACGAATACACCACCGGCACGCCGCCGAAGCCCACGTCCTCGGTGAACAGATCCAGGAAGCTGCGTCGCGCCGACACCACCCACGATCCCTTCCCGGCGTTGATGGGCCCTTCGAGAATGGCGCCGGCGCCGGCAAAGCCGAGCGTGGCCCACCCGCCGAACTCCTGGCGGTTGCCCTCGCGCTGGGTCACCTGCAGCACGCTCGACGTGCGGTTGATGTAGGGCGCGGGGTACCCGCCGGTGAGGAAGGTCACATCCTGCAGGAGCTCGGCATCGAGCAGGCTCACGGTGCCGCCGGCCGATGCGAAGTTCGCGAACGCGTTGATGTTGGGAATCTCGACGTTGTCCACCACGAACAGGTTCTCGAGCGGGCTGCCGCCGCGGACGATGATGTCGTTGCGGAAGTCGTTGGTGCCGATCACCACGCCCGGCAGGCCCTGCACGTAGCGCGACACGTCCTGCAGGGCCGCCGCGCTCTTGAGGATCTCGCGCGGCTCCACCAGAAAGCCCGAGTTCTTCACCTCCTCGGGCGCCTGGAAGGCCGGCGCGGTCACCGTGACGGTTTGCTGGAAGTCCTCCACCTTGGGCAGCGTGATTTCGACGGTGCCGTCCAGCCCGGCGCGCACGTCCACCGGAGTCGCTGGTGAACGGCAGGCCCTCGAGCGGCAGAATCTCCAGGCGATACGCGCCCGCACGCAGCTCGCCGATGCGAAAGACGCCGCGGGCGTCGCTGGTGGCGCACGAGGCGGTGTCGAGGGCGCACACGCGCACGCCCTCGGCCGGCTGGCCGGCGGCGTCCACCACGACGCCGCTGATGGCGCCCACGCCGGTGGTGTCCTGTGCCGGCCGCAGAGGTGGCGACGAGGGTCAAGCACGGCGGCGCATCAGCAGATGACACGCGTGAACGCGACGTAGGACGACATCTCGCGGAGTCTCATGGACATCACCGACGCGTCCGCCGAGGCGGACGAGTTCCTGTTGGTACGCGTTGTAGTCGCGAAGGATCAGTCCCCGCGGGCTGATGATCGCGGCGTGGCGCTCGGCGCCGCGTCCGCCGGCCCACAGCTCGACATCCGTCGGAAGATCGCGGACGATCGCGCGAAGTTCCCGCTCCGTCGCCTTGCCTGCCGACGCCGTGGTCAATCCCAGCACCAGCACCTGGGCGCCGGCCGGCGTCACGCTCTCGACAATTCGCGTGCCGGAAGATCCGGCCCGAGATACGCGACGCCCAGGCCGCTGCTGGCCGCGAGCATCGCCGCGCCAAGCGTGCCGATCTCGTGGCGGTCGCCGGAGGGGGTCGCAAAGAGCAACCGGACCTGGCACGTCGGGCTGCGCGTACAGTCGGAGGAACGAGCCGAGGATGTTCCGCACCGTCGAGGACATCAGGTGCTCCTGCGCGATGCTGGCGCGCCTGCGGTGCCACTCGTCGCCCACCTGCGCCAGCACCGGCATCAGCACGTCCCGGAGCAGGTCGAGCGGACGGAGGACCGCGGCCAGCCGCGCGATCTCCTGGTCGATCGCCGACGGCATCGTAGCTCTGCAGCGCGGCGGTGAGCGCGGCGGTATCGAGCGATGCCGGTCGCCCGGATCGGTCTGCCGGGGCGGCGCTCGCGCCGGCCGGCCGGCGAGGCGGTGCAGTTCCGTCGTCGGTGAGCCCGGCGAGGCGGCCGATGCTGTGTCCGTGCTCGACGCGCACCGCGCAGCAGCCGCAGGCGCGCGACGTCGGCATCCGTGTACATGCGGCCGCGGTCGTCGCTGACGGGCGTGACGGCGCCATGACGCCGCTCCCACGCGCGCAGCGTATCGATGCTGATCCCGGTCAGCTTGGAGACCGCGCGGATCGGATAGCGCGCGGGCGCCTCGGCGTGGCTTTCTTCATCGGACCACGATCCGGACGGCTACCGCGCACGCAGCTGACGCCACGACGCCCCACGCCACGTCGGCGAGCGTCAGCACGAACGGCCACTGCCGCAGCGTCGAGTAGTTGGTGAAGTCGTAGACGCCGTAGACGACCAGGCCGAACAGCGCGCCGTAGGCGGCTGCGAGCGGCACGGTCGGCGCGCGCGGGATGACGAAGAGCGCGATGCCGGTCCCGAGCAGGACATAGACGACGAGCGCTGCTGGCCAGTTGGGCGCGATGCCGCCGTCGGCGAGGCGCACGATCGGCGCGAGCTGATCGCGGTAGAAGTTCTTCATCAGCAGTCCGAGCCAGACGCCGTCGAGCACCATGAAGGCGACGGCGCCGATCGCGGCGAGCGTGATCGTGTGTCCCATCGATATCCCCCGCTTTTCGAGAGCCGAGTGCTCCGCCAGCGTATCGCGGCGCAGTGCCATGTTGTCAATGATTTGTCATGGACAAATACTTGACAATGATGCCGAGCGTACTGCTATTCCTAACGGCGCATGAAGAGCATTGCGGTGATCGGCGCGGGCATTTCCGGCTTGGCGGCCGCGCTACGTCTTGAGCCGCAAGCACCGGGTGCACCTGTTCGAAAAGGAGCGGCGGCTGGGCGGCCACACCAACACCGTGATGGTCGTCGACGCCCGACGGGCGCCGTGCGCGCTCGACACCGGCTTCCTGGTGCACAACGACCGCACGTATCCGAATCTCGTGCGGCTGTTCGCCGAGCTCGGCGTGGCCACCCGCAACTCGGACATGTCGTTCGCGGTGTCGTGCCGGCGGAGCGGGCTCGAGTACAGCAGCCGCGGCGCCAACGGGTTCTTCGCGCAGCGGCGGAACCTGGTCCGGCCGTCGCACCTGTCGCTGCTGCGCGAGATCGTGCGCTTCAATCGGGAAGCGCCGGCGCTGCTCACGGCGCCGGACGCCGAGCGCCAGACGCTGGGCGACTTTCTCGAGTCGCGCCGCTTCGGCGAGGCCTTCACGCATCGCTATCTGCTTTCCCATGGCTTCGGCCATCTGGTCGGCCTCGCTCGACGCGATCCGATCGTTTCCGGCGCTCACGCTCATCCGCTTCTTCGACAACCACGGGCTGCTCTCGCTGAACGCCCAGCCGACGTGGAAGGTGGTGGCCGGGGGCAGCCACACCTACATTCCGCAAGCTGATGGCGCCGCTGTCGGCGCGGCATCCACGAGGGCGCGGCGATTCGACAGCGGTGCGGCGAAGCGAGCGCGACGTGACGATGGCCTTCCGCGATCGCCCGTCGATGCGGTTCGACGAGGTGGTGTTCGCGTGCCACGGCGATCAGGTGCTGCCGCTGCTCGCCGATCCCAGCGATCGCGAGCGCGACGTCTTTGCGAGCTTCACGACCACGACCAACGTCGGCCTGGCTGCACACGGACGCGTCGGTGCTGCCGGTGCGGGCGCGCGGCGCGCGCTTCGTGGAACTACCGGCTCGCCGCCGACGCCGATGCGGCGCCGATGGTGACCTACGACCTCAATCGACTGCAGGGACTGACGACGCCGGAGCGGTACTGCGTCACGCTCAACCCGGACGGCCAGATCGACGAACGCCGCGTGCTGCGCCGGTTCGTCTATCGCCACCCGCTCTACACGCGCGAGGCGATCGGCGCGCAGCGGCGGTGGCGCGAGGTGAGCGGCGTCAACCGCACGCACTACTGCGGCGCCTACTGGTTCCATGGGTTTCACGAGGACGGGTTGAACTCCGCGCTCAGGGTCGCCGGCGCGCTCGGGGTGGAGTGGTGATTCGCGACACGACAGGCAAGCTGTTGAAGGCACAGGACACCGTGACTGAGGGAGAACTGCCGAAACGGGTGGAGAGCGCGGCCATCCAACGAGTGCTGGCGCAAATCCGACAGGTCGCGCCCACGCCCGCCACCGTCCTGCTGCTCGGTGAAACGGGAACGGGCAAGGAAGTGATGGCGCGGGCGATTCACGACCTCAGCCCGCGCCGTCAGCGCCGGATGATCGGCGTGAGCTGCGCGGCGATTCCGACGGCCCTCATCGAGAGCGAGCTGTTCGGCCGCGAAAAGGGCGCGTACACAGATGCGCTTTCGCGGCAGATCGGGCGGTTCGAAGCCGCCCACCAGTCCACGCTCTTTCTCGACGAGATCGGTGACTTGCCGATGGCAGTCCAGGTCAAGCTGCTCCGCGTACTTCAGGAGCGCGTGATCGAACGCCTCGGGAGCGCGCAGCCCGTCAAGGTCGACGTCCGCATCATCGCGGCCACGAACCGCAACCTCGAGGACGCGGTCCGCGACAAGACCTTTCGCGAGGATCTGTACTATCGCCTCAACGTGTTCCCCGTCGTCGTTCCACCTTTGCGCGAGCGGGTCGAGGACATCCCCGCGCTGGCGTGGACCTTCGTCGATGAGTTCGCCCAGTCGTTCGGCAAGACCATCGAGTCGATTTCAGAGGAGAGCCTGCGCGAACTGCAGCGCTACCCCTGGCCGGGAAACGTCCGCGAGCTGCGCAACGTCATCGAACGGCGGTCATCCTGGCAACCGGCCCCCAGCTGGTGGTGGCGGCTCCGCGGCTCGATGATCGGCGGATGCCCCGGATCGCGATGACGCTGACCGAGCTCGAAGTCAGCCACATCCGCGCCGTTCTCACGAGCACCAACTGGCGCGTCCGCGGATCCGGCGGCGCGGCGGAGCGTCTGGGCCTCAAGCCGACCACGCTCGAGAGCCGGATGTCCAGACTCGGCATCGCGCGCATGAAACCTGGTGGGCCGCCTGGGGTCGAGTGGTGATCGACTCGGGGCTGTTCGTCGGCACGCTCCGCCATCGGCGGTTCGCGCCGATCGCGCACGCGTTCACCTATCCGCTGTTCATGGCGCTGCTCGACATCGATCGCGTGCCGGAGCTGATGCGCGTGTCGCGGCTGACCAGCTACAACCGCTGGAACTGGGCCAGCTTCGACGACCGCGATCACCTCGGCGATCCTGCGCGTCCGCTGCGGGAACGCCTCGCTGCCGACGCCGCCGCGGCACGGGATTGATCTGCCGGACGGCCGCATCTTCCTGCTGACGCACCTGCGCTATCTCGGCTACGGCTTCAATCCCGGTGTCGTTCTTCTACTGCTTCGATCGCTGCGGAGCGGCTGCAGGTCGTCCTCGCCGAGGTGAGCAACACGTTCGGCGGCGCCCACAACTACTGGCTGCGGCCCGATCCGGCGTCGCGCGACGTTTCGCGCCCCGGCCGCCAAGTCGCTCTACGTGTCGCCGTTCATGCCGGTCGATGTCGACTACACGTTCGCCTTCACGTCGCCGGCGGACCGGCTCATCGCGCACATGGAAACGGTCGAGGCAGGCGTCGGTGGGCTTCGACGCGACGCTGTCGCTCGAACGGCGGCCCTGGGATGCGAACGGAGATCCGGCGCGCCCTCCTCCGGCATCCAGCCATGACGGCGCACGTGATGGCGGGCATCCACTGGCAGGCGCTGAGGTTGTGGTGGAAGGGCGTGCCGCGTCGTGCCGCGCGTCACGCGCGACGGCGTGGGCGAGCGTGCGGCCTAGCGGCCGCGACCGCCGGTCGGACGGATTCGGTGGTGGAGCGATGAGCATGGTGACGCAGTGGGCGAAGACGGCGTTTCTCTCGAGCCTCGGCGGCGATCGACGGGCGGCACGCTGACCGTGGAGTGTCGCGACCGCACGCTACACGTTCGGGGATGCATGGCGGGCTGGATGCGACGCTGACGGTCCGCGACGAGCGGTTCTTCCTGCGTGCGCTCACGGGCGGCGACATCGGCATCGGCGAGTCCTTCATGGATGGCGACTGGACGACGCCGGATGCTGGTGCCGCTGGTGCGGTTGATGCTGCGCAGCCGGCGCGTCGCTCGAGGGGCAGAGCCGCCTCGCCGGCGCGCTGCACCGGCTGGCGGGCGGCATCGCCCGCCGCCTCCGCGACAATTCCCTCGCCGGCAGCCGGCGGCACATTCACCGGCACTACGACCTCGGCAACGAGTTCTTCGGCCTCTTCCTCGATCGCGAGCTGCGTATGTATTCGTGCGGCTACTTCGAGTCAGCCGCCGATTCGCTCGAGAAGGCGCAGGCCAGGAAGGTCGACCGCATCTGCCGGGCACTGAAGCTGTCGCCCGGCGATCACGTGCTGGAGATCGGCAGCGGCTGGGGCGGGTTCGCCGTGTGGGCGGCGACGCACTATGGCTGCCGCGTGACGACCACGACGATCAGCGACGAGCAATACCGCCACGTCCGCGACTGGCGCTCGCGGATTGGCGAGGCCGGGTCTCGCATCGACGTGCTGCGCGCCGACTACCGGGAGTTGACCGGGCGATTCGACAAGATCGTCAGCATCGAAATGTTCGAGGCGGTCGGTCTCAACCATTACGACGATTACTTCAAGGCCATTGATCGGCTGCTCGTGCCAGACGGCGCGATGCTCCTGCAGACCATCACCGTCGACGATCAGTGGTTCCCGAAGTATCACGGCACGCCGGATTGGATCGAGAAGTACATCTTTCCCGGCGGCGAACTGGCGTCGGTCGGCGAGATTCTGCGATCGCTCGCGAGAACGACGTCGCTCTCGATGTATCACGCCGAGAACTTTGGCACCCACTACGCGCGGACCCTGCACGCGTGGCGCGCCCGATTCCATCAGCAACCTCGACGCGCGTGCGCGCGCTCGGCTATCGACGAACGTTTCATTCGCACGTGGGATCTGTATCTGGGATCGTGCGAAGCGACGTTCCTCGAACGGCACACCGGACTCTTCCAGTTGATGCTGCTCAAGAACGGCGCCCGGCGCCTCCTCTTCAACGAGCCGTGGTCTGACACCGCCGTGGGGCCGCGTGCGGCGGCCGCCACAGAGTCGGCGGCCTGAATGATCAGAAGTCATGGAGACGGATCACCATGACGTGATCCGGGCGATCGAGCAGGCTGTCGAAGAGAAGCGCGAAGGGCATTCGGTCGTCGCGTGGGTGCGATCGGAGACGCGCGCCCGTGGTCTGGTCGGCGTCTCCGGCGAGATGATTCGAGCCGACCGCTGGATCTCACGTCCGACGCAGGTCGGACGTTGCTCGTCGCGCATCGTCGGCCGGAGCGCGGCGTGCCCGCCGGCGGGCGTTGGCCTTCCCCGGGCCTCCGGCGCCGACGTGCCGGTCCGGCCGTAACGGTCTTCGAGCCGGACGACGTCGTCGAGCTCAGGCGTCGACACCTCGAAGATGTCGCAGTGCCTGGCTGGCGGCGGCGCACTCAGCGCCGCCGCGGGCGGCCCTTGGTGCGTGCGGCTGCCGTTCGCCGACGCTGGGCGCGTCGGCGGCGCCGCACGCGGGCCGCGACTGCTCCTCGTCTCGCTGAACGCCTAGGGCGCCGACGTGCCGGTCCGGCCGTAACGGTCTTCGAGCCGGACGACGTCGTCGAGCTCAGGCGTCGACACCTCGAAGATGTCGCAGTCCTCGATCGCGGTCATGCGGTGGACGGTGGGCGGCACGACGTGCACGCGATCGCCGGGGCGCATCTCGCGCTTGACGAGCGTATCGCCCTCGCCGATCTCGAACAGGAGCAGGCCGGCGTGCAGGAAGATCGTCTCGTCCTTCTTCACGTGGTACTGCAGGCTGAGCGCGTGCCCCTTGTTCACGTGAATCAGCTTGCCGACGTAGCGATCGGTCTTGGCCCAGTGCAGCTCGTATCCCCAGGGCTTGTCGACCCGGGTCGGATTGGCGATGTCGGCCACGAAGTCTCTCCTCTGTCGTCACACGACGGGCCACGGGCCCGCCTCGCGTCGCCCCGGTCAGTGGGCGGCGCGGATGTCCATGATGTCGCGGATGGCGTGCACCAGCCGTTGCTCGGTCTGCTCGTCGGGCCGGAACGCCTCGCGGGCCAGCCGGCGCGCGTCGCGCATGGCGATGCCGGTGGCGAGCTGACGCGCCAGCCCCTGCGCGCCAGGGGCCATGCTGAACTCGCGCAGCCCCAAGCCGATCAACACTGCGAGCGCGCGCGGCTCGGCGGCCATCTCGCCGCACACCGAGACCCGCGCGTGCGTGCGGAGGCCGGCGCGGGCGACGAATCGCAGCAGCCGCAGCATCGACGGGTGCAGCGGATCGTAGAAGCGCGCCGCCCAGGCGTCGTCGCGCCCGACGGCCAGCGTCAGGGCGGCGAGGTCGTTGGTGCCGACGCTGAGGAAGTCGGCCTCGCGCGCCAGGCGATCGGCGGTCAGCGCCGCGGACGGCACTTCGACCATGGCGCCGACGGGCACCGTCGGGACCTCGACGCCGGCGTGACGGAGCGCCTCGGCGGCGCCGGCGATCGCGGCGCGGGCAAAGCGCAGGTCGTCGACGTCGGTGACGAACGGCAGCAGGATGCGCAGCCGGCCGGCGCTGGCCGACGCCAGCAGCGCGCGAATCTGCTCCTCGAACTGCGCGTTGCGCGCCGGATCGACCTGCAGCATGCGCAGGCCGAGATGGCGGCCGCCCGGCTCGGGCTCCGCGTCGAAGGTGCGGATCGTGACCTCGCCCGGCGTCGCCGCCAGGATGCGCCGGTAGATCGCGCACTGCGCCGCTTCGTCCGGGGCGCGGCCGTCGGGCGCCAGCAGGCTCTCGGATCGGAACAGCCCGATGTTGGTGGCGCCGCTGGCGAGGACGTCGGCAAGCTCGTCGGGCCGCTCCAGGTTGGCGTCGAGCCTGATGTCGATGCCGTCCAGGGTCCTGGCCGGGCCGGCGAACGCCCCGACGCTCGCGCGCTCCCAGCGCACGACGGGTGGCGCATCCACCGTGCGCCGCTGCCAGTCGGCCCGGGTCGACGCGTCGCCGTTGATCAGGCACTCCCCTGTCGTGCCGTCGAGATCGACCGACGCGCCGGGCGGGATCGCCGTCGTCGCCCGGGCGACGCCGACCACGGCCGGGACGCCGAGCGAGCGCGCCAGGATGGCGGTGTGCGAGGCCCAGCTGCCGCCCTCGGTGACGAAGCCGGCGGCGCGCGACCAGTCCACCTGCGCGACCGTCGAGGGCGCGAGCTCGTCCGCGACGAGGACCCAGGGCTCCGATCCCTCGGGCACGACGATGCCGCGCGACTCCCAACGCAGGTTGGCAACCAGCCGCTCCACCACGTCGCGCACGTCGCCGTGCCGCTCCCGCAGGTACGGATCGCCGGCAGCGCCGATGACGGCGACCAGCTCGTCCGCCGCCGCCCGCAGCGCCCACTCCGCGTTGCGCCGCTCCTCGCGGACGAACGCCGCGGCGCGGCCGACCAGCATCGCGTCGTCGATCATCAGCAGCTGCGCCTCGAACAGCGAGGCGGCGCCCTGCCCGGCGACGCCGGCGAGCTTGGCGCGGATCCCCTCGAGCTGGCGGCGCGAACGCCCCTGCGCCTCGGTGAGGCGCGACAGCTCGGCGCGGACGCGATCGGCGGCGACCAGGTAGCGGACGTCGCGGCGGCGCGTGCGGACGACCAGGGCGCGGCCTTCGGCGATGCCGGGCGCGACGCCGATGCCGGTTACGACGAACATGCGGACTCTTCGTCGAAGCCGCGCTCGACCAGCGCGGAGAGGGCGCCGACAGCGGCGTCCTCGTCGGGCCCGTCGGCGCTGATGGTGATGGAGGTGCCGCGGGCCGCGGCCAGCAGCAGCAGGCCCATGATGCTCTTGCCGTCGATGGTCCGCCCGGCGCGATCGACCAGCACCTGGGCCCCGAAGGTGCCGGCGAGGTGGACGAAGCGGGCGGCGGCGCGGGCGTGCAGGCCCAGGGTGTTGCCGATCACGACGGCGCGGCTGGTCACGCCGGCTCTCCCGGCGGTTGCGGCGGCGCGGCGGTCTCCTTGGGCGGCGTCGCGCGCATCAGGTCGGAGGCCACCCAGATCGCGTTCCGGCCGCTCTCGCGCGTCTGCTGCGCCGCGTGCAGCAGGCTGTTCGCCTGGCGCAGCCCGGCCAGCTTGAGGAGCATCGGCAGGTTGACGCCGGTGATCACCTCGACCTGCTGCTCGGCCAGGAACGGCAGGCCGAGGTTGGCCGGCGTGCCGCCGAACATGTCGGTCAGCACGATGACGCCGGCCGGCCGCGCCACGCGGCCGATCGCGGCGGCGATGGCTTCACGAGCCGTCTCGACGTCGTCGTGCCAGCCAATCGAGACGGCGACGAAGCCGGAGAGCTCCCCCACGATCATCTCGGCGGCGTTGACGAGCTCGGTCGCCAGCTGGCCGTGGGTGACGACGACGACGCCGACGAGCGGCGCGCGGGGCACGTCGACCACGGTGGGCGGATCCTCGGGCAGGAGATCAGGCATTGGCGACGTCCCGGTGCCGGACGCGGAAGCGCACCCCGGCCAGGCCGCGCAGGGCCTTGGCCAGGGCTTCGGCCATGGCCACGGAGCGATGGCGCCCGCCGGTGCAGCCGATGGCGACGGTGAGATAGCTCTTGCCCTCGCGGGCGTAGCGCGGAATCAGGAACTGGAGCAGGTCGGTGACCTTCGCCCGGAAGATGCCGGTGTCCTCGAAGCGATCCAGGAACTGGACGATCGGCCGCTCCCGGCCGGTCCGCTCGCGCAGCCGCGCCACGAAGTGCGGGTTGGGCAGGAAGCGCACGTCGAAGACCAGGTCGGCGTCGAGCGGCAGCCCGTACTTGAACCCGAAGCTGAGGAACGTCACCGCCAGGGCGCCCGTTCGCGCCGTCCCGAGCGAGCGCGCCATGAACGCCTCGCGCAGCTCGTGGACGTTCATGGCGGACGTGTCGACGATCTCGTCGGCGAGCCGCCGGATCGGCGCCAGCCGGGCCCGCTCCTCGCGCACGCCCTCGAGCGCCGATCGATGCCGGGCCAGCGGATGCGGCCGGCGCGTCTCGCTGTAGCGGCGGACCAATGCCGCCTCGCTGGCTTCGAGGAAGATCAGCGTGGGGTTGAGGCCGGGCATCGTCCGCAGCGTCTCGAACACGCGCGGGAACTGCTCGAGCAGCGTCCCCTCGCGCACGTCGATCACCACCGCGGCCTTCTCGATCTCGGTGTCCGGCCGCATCGTCAGCTCGGCGAACGTCGGCAGCAGCGTGATCGGCAGGTTGTCGACGCAGAAGTAGGCCAGGTCCTCGAGCGCGCGCATCGCCTGCGACTTGCCGGCGCCGGACAGGCCGGTCAGGACGATGAACCGATGCGTCGGCGCTGCCGCCGACTCGCTCCGCGCAGCGGGACGCGCGTTCCCTCGCGCCGTGGACTTGGACAGGGACAACGGGCGGGCCGGCGTCCCGCGCGGCGCTTTCGGCCGCGGCGTCTTCTTGGGCGTCCGCCGCGTGCTCATGCCGCTTCCTCCGGATCCTCGCCCGACGCCGGATCGAGCGCCAGCGCGTGATCGAGGCGCGCCGCCAGCCGCCGCGCCGCGTGTTCGCCGCGCGCCCGCAGCAGGTGGTTGCGCACCGCGACCTCGACCAGGATGGCGAGGTTGCGGCCCGGCGCGACCGGCATGCAGACGGAGGCGATCGGCACGCCGAGGATGTGCTCGAACGTCTCGTCGAGGCCCAGCCGCTCGTATTCGCGGCTCGGGTCCCAGCGTTCCAGCTTGACGATGAGCTCGACGCGCTTCGAGGTCCGCGTCGCGGTCACCCCGAAGAGATCGCGCACGTTGATCAGGCCGATGCCGCGCAGCTCCATGTGGTGGCGGGTCAGCGGCGGACAGGTGCCGATGACGATGGCGCCGCCGCGCCGGCGGACGTCGACGACGTCGTCCGAGACGAGGCGGTGGCCCAGGCGAATCAGCTCGAGGGCGCACTCGCTCTTGCCGATGCCGCTCTCCCCCACCATCAGCACGCCGAGGCCGAGCACGTCGACGAGGACACCGTGGCGCGACATGCGCGGCGCCAGCAGGTCGTCGAGCAGCGCGCCCAGCTTGGCGAAGGCGACCGGTGTCGACAGCGTGGTGCGCAGCACCGGCACCTGCGCCTTGTCGGCGGCCTCGATCAGGCCATCGGGCGGCTCGAGCTGCTTGGTGACGACGACGCAGGCGTTGCCGCGGCTGAAGACGGTCGCGATGGTCGCCCGCCGGGTGTCGGCGTCGAGGCGCGACGTGAGGAAGCGCACTTCGCTCTGCCCGAAGACGAGCACGCGCTCGGCCTGCAGCGACGCATCGAAGCCGGCCAGCGCCAGCCCCGCCTTCTGCGGGTAGGGATTGCCGACCGTCCGGTCGAGACCGGCGCGCCCGGCCAGGACCTCGAGCTCGACACCGGCGGCGATCGATGCCCGCACGAGGGCATCGACGGTCACGCGAGCAATCTCGTCGGCCATGCGGACGTTCTGGCGACGCGGCGCCGGCTAGCTCTCCGGATCGATGAGCCCGAGACGCCCGTCGGGCCGCTCGAACAGCAGCGCCAGGCGCTCGGTCTCGATCGACCAGAAGAGCAGGAACGGCTCGCCGGCGGCACGGAAGCGCACGACGGCGTCGTCGAGGTCCATCGGCTTCACCGCGTAGCGCGTCTTGCGCACGCCGGCGACGCGGGTGACCCGCACCGCCTCACGGCTGGCCTTCGCCGCGACGCCGGCAGGCGGCATTGCCTCGACACCGTTGGCGACGCGCACGGCGCGCTCGCCCGCCCGCACCTCGCGGCGGTCGCCGTTACGGCGCTTGCGCGTCTTCCATTTGCCTTTGAGCTTGGCCGCCTGGGTCGACACCTTGTCGGCGGCCTCGCTGACGGCGACCGCCCAGGTGGCGCCACCGCCGACGGCCGACAGCGTGTGGTCGCCGCGGGCGTGGATGATGAGCTCGGCCTGATGAAGGTGGCGCTCCTTCGAGAGCACGACCTGGGCCGAGACGAGCGTGTCGTTGAACACCCGCTCGAGGCGCTCCAGACGGCGCGTCACGAGCTGGCGCAGGGCCGGCGGCACGTCGATCTGACGGCCGGTGAGGGACAGTCGCATGGGTGCGTCCTTCAGGAGCCCTTGGTCGAACTACCGTGTCGCACCGAGACGGCCGAGGCGCCCGTCTGGCAAGGCGCGGCGACTGAGAATATCGGAAATATTCGATGGAGGCGCAACGCCGCCAGGCGGGATGCATCGGCCGTCGAATGCAACGGTAGTCCGACCACGGCTCCTCCAGTAGAGCACTTTGCGCTGGTTCGACGTCGGGATGCGCAGCTCCTCGCGATACTTGGCGATGGTGCGACGGGCCAGGACCAGCCCCTCCTTCTGCAGAATGCTCACGATCTTCGAATCGCTGAGCGGGCGCTTGGCGTCCTCGACTTCGATGATCTTCTTGATCCGCTGCTTGATCGTGACCGACGAGACGTTTTCTCCGTACGAGCTGCTGATGCCGCTGTGGAAGAAGTACTTCATCTCGAACACGCCCTGCGGCGTGTGCATGTACTTGTTGTTCACCACGCGGCTGACAGTCGACTCGTGCATGCCGATGTCGTTGGCGACGTCGCGCAGCACGAGCGGCTTGAGATGTTCGATGCCGTGATCGAGGAACTCGGTCTGGAAGGCGACGATGCTGCGGGCCACCTTGTAGATGGTCTTCTGCCGCTGGTCGACCGACTTGAGCAGCCACAGCGCCGACCGGAACTTGTCCTTCACGTAGGCGCGGGTCTCGTCGTTGGTCTCGCCCGCGCCCTTGTCGATCAGGCGCTTGTAAATCGGGTTGATGCGCAGCTGCGGCAGCCCGTCGTCGTTCATCAGCACCTCGTAGTGATCCTCGACCTTGACGATGAAGATGTCGGGGGTCACGTACTGCGACGGCGACGGGTTGAGGCGGCCGCCGGGCTTCGGATCGAGGTTGCGGATGATGTCGACGTGCGGCTTCAGCTCCTCGATGGTCATGCCGAGGCGCCGCGCGATTTCGGGGACCTGGTGGTTCTGCAGGAGACGGAGGTGCTCGGTGACGATGCGCTCGGCCGGCGTGTCGGCGAAGCCGAGGTGCCGCAGCTGCAGGGTGAGGCATTCCTGCAAGTCGCGCGCCGCCACGCCGACGGGATCGAAGTGCTGCATGGTCGACAGCACCTTCTCGACGTCGGTCGGCTTCCAGTCCCCCATCGCCGCGATCTCGTCGACCGACGCCATGAGGTAGCCGTCGTCGCCGAGGTTGCCGATGATGGCCTCGCCGATGTCGCGGACGGTTTCGTCGTCCGTGGACATCGTCAGCTGCCACTCCAGGTGCTCGGCGAGCGAGTGCTGGGTGGACAGCGTGTTCTCGATCGGGGGCAGTTCCTTGACCTCGACCGGGGCGCGGTTGCCGCGCGAGCCGTCGTCCAGGTAATCCCCGAAGAAGTAGGCGTAATCCTTGTCGTCCCAGCTCTCGGGCCCCGAGGTCGGCTTGGCCGGCTCGCCGGCGCCGTCCTCGCGCTCGGTCTGGGCGATCTGGTCGTTGGCGCGGATGTCCTCGGACGGCACTTCCTCGAGCATGGGGTTCTCAACCACTTCCTGGTTGAGCATGTCCGCCAGCTCGATCGTCGACATCGGCAGCAGCTTGATAGCCTGCTGCAGCGATGGCGTCAGAATGAGCTTCTGAACGAGTTTGGTGTGCAGCCGCTGCTGGATTGCCATAGCCCTGATGCACGAACGGCACCACGCGTGCCGTCCGTCGTTGTACCCTAATCCAATCTGAAATCGGCACCAAGATAAATCCGCTTCACCTCCTGGTCGGCGGCCAGCTCCGCGGGGGTCCCGCTGCGGAAGATCGTCCCGTCGTGGACGATGTGGGCGCGATCGGTGATCTCCAGGGTTTCCCGTACGTTGTGATCGGTGATCAGGACGCCGATGCCGCGGGCCTTGAGGTGGAAGATGATCTTCTGGATGTCGGTGACGACGATCGGGTCGATGCCGGCGAAGGGCTCGTCGAGCAGGATGAACTGCGGCGCGATCACCAGCGCGCGGGTGATCTCGACGCGCCGCCGCTCGCCGCCCGAGAGCGTGTAGGCCTTCGACTTGGCGAGGTGCGTGAGGCCGAGCTCGGCGAGCAGGTCGCGCAGCCGCCGGAAACGCGTGGCGCGATCGATGTCGAGCGTCTCGAGGATGGCGAGGATGTTGTCCTCGACCGTCAGGCCTCGGAAAATCGACGGCTCCTGCGGCAGGTAGGCGATGCCCTTGCGCGCCCGGAGGTACATCGGGTCGTGCGTGAGGTCGGCGCCATCGAGCTCGACGCGGCCGGAGTCCGGCGACGTCAGGCCGACGACCATGTAGAACGTCGTGGTCTTGCCGGCGCCGTTCGGACCGAGCAGGCCGACCACTTCGCCGGCGCTGACCTCGAGACTGACGCCGCGCACCACCGTGCGGCCGCTGTAGGACTTCGTGAGCGCGTGCGTGCGCAGGACAGGCATGTCGGGGGTTATTGAGCCGGTTCCTGGCAGCTCGTGCCGGTCTGGGTCAGCGTCCGGCTGTTGTTGTCGCTGTCGACGACCGCGCTGTCGTTCGAGCTGAAGAAGGTGAGGGTGCGGCCCTGGGTTTCGCGGCACTGCTGCGCGTCGAGCCGCTCGACCACGATCGCGCGCGGGCCGCTCAGCACGTACCGCTCCTCGTCGGCGAAGTAGGTGAGGCGGCCGCCGTTGCCCCAGCGCGGGCTCCCGCCCGGGCGCGCCTTGAGGCTGAAGCGCACGTTGTCGAAGCCTTCCAACCGCGACACCCCGCGGCCCGACTCGTCGAAGTACAGCTCGATCCGCTCGCTGCGCAGGTCGCCCCGCTCGCCGACCATGCGGGCGGTGCCGGTGTAGCGGGCGCGCCGCTCGGCGTCGTCGTACACCAGCTCGTTGGCCGTCGCGATCGTGTCGCTCGCCAGCACCGATGGCTTGCTCTTGCCGGCGGCGCTGCCCTGCGCGGGTGACGCGGCCGTGGCCGGCGCGGCCGCGGAAGGCGCGGCGCCCGGGCCCGCGGCTCGCGGCGGCGCCGCGGCGCCCGCCGCCGGCGTGGTCGCAGGCGCAGTCGCCGTAGCAGTCGCGGCCACGGGGGCGGGACCGGCCGTGTCCGCCGTCGTCGCGGCGGGCTTGGCCGTGTTCTTGGTCTCGATCCGCATCACCGAACGCACCGCGTCCTTGGCGGTGAGGTTGCCCGTCGCCTCGTCCAGCGTGATGGTCTTGGCGCGGATCGACGTCGCGCCCTGCCACAGCTGGGCGTCGCCGGTGTACTCCGCGTGCCCGGTCTGCTGGTTGTAGGTCATGGTCGCCGCGGTGACGTTGATCGGCTGGTCGGCGGTCAGCATCGACGGGCGCTTGACGGCCTTCGATCCGGCCGGGCCGGCGCCGGGCTTGAGCACGCTCTTGACGTTGGTCTGCGCGACCATGCGCGTGCCGTCCAGCGTCCACTCGAGCGAGCCCGCCTCGATGTTGACCCGCTCGTCGCTGACCTGCACGAAACCGGTGGCGCCGGCCGGCGACGACAGCGCGATCGTGCCCTGGGCGACGTCGTAGATCATCGTCGGCCCCTGCGCCGTCCGGGTGCCGTCCTTCACCGAGACGCCCTCGGTGAAGGTGGCGCGATCAATGGTGCCGAGGCCCGACTGCAGCTTGGTCTCGAGCGCCGGCGCCCGCACGATGCGCTCGACCGCCGGCCGGTCCTTCGCCGCCGGCGCCGCCTCGCGGAACTCCACGTCGCCGGCGAAGCGCGCCCTGCGCAGGCCGGGGACGCCGGGCTCGCCGTCGGCGTCGAGCGAGCGCGACCGGATCCGCCGCGTCGGCGCGGCGGGGTTGGCGGCGGGCAGATCCAGCTGCACGTCGTCCTGCGCCGAGAGCCCCTGCACCGACTGCCCGTCGGCGGCGATCTCGACGTCGACGGCCTGGCTGGCGAGCTGCTGCGCCGGCGCGTTGGCGCCGCCGGCCACGCGCACGACCGCCTCGCCGACCAGCGTCGCCTGCTGCAGCGTCTGGCCGTCGTCCGCCATGCCGAGGTTCATGTCACGCGATCGCATCGACTCGAGGCCGTTGGCGCCCTGGCCGACCCCGGCGACCTGCGCCGAGCCGCGCAGCTCGATCTGGTCGACGACGTCGGCGGCGGCTTCCAGCGTGACGACCGCCCCGTCCGCCGTGATGAGCTGCGGTCCGCGGCGCATCTTCACGCTGCGCTCGAAGCGGATGTAGCGGTCGCGCTTGGCGTAGCCGGCCGCCCCGGCGGTGACGTCGGCGCCGCCGGCGCCCTTGTCGTCGGGCGCGACCGTGATGTGCGCCTGGTCGAGCATCCACAGCACGTCGCGCTGGCGGTCGTAGCTGGCGCCGACGCTCGTGCCCGTCATGCGGGCCCGGCTGAAGCGAACCGGACCGGGCGCGCGCGTCACGCCGTCGCTCTCGGTGTACGTGGCGGTCTCGGTCTCGACCTTGAGGCCGTCGCTGGTGGTGATGACGACCGTGCCGCGCAGGTCGATCTGCGACTTGTTCTCGGCGATCTCGGCCTCTTTGGCCCGGATGTCGAAGTCGCGCCCCGCCCGCCCCATCACGCTGATGTGCGCTCCGACGAATCGCGACCGGCCCGACTGGTAGGTGAAGAGCTTGTCGTAGTCGATCCGCACGTCCTGGGACGTGCCCTCGAGCATGTAGCTCTGCCCCTTCGTGCTCTCGACGACGGCGTCGCTGTCGGTGCGGACAGGCACGGCGGACCCCGGGGCCGGCTTGCGCTCGCGGATCGACACGGCGACCCAGATGGCGAAAGCCAGCGCGAACAGGCCGAGCGTGGGCCTGAGGATCCGTTGCCAACGCATGACAGTGTTTAGTGACGACGCCGCACCCAGCGGCGTCGCGGGCGGCCGTTGCACTCGCGCTGCTGTTCAGCCAGGCCTGAGCGGCCCGGCTGGCAGGGCGACCGGCCGCGCTCGTAGGCCGTCACGTCGCGGACTCGACCGCGGCGGCCGGCAGCGGCACGCTCGAGGTGCCAGCTTGAAGGTCGGCCACGTGCAATTCTACCGTGCTTTCGCCGCGCCACGTGTTGCGGTCGATCGAGTAAGCCAGCGCCAGCGCCTGCCGGTGCTCAGTGATGAACGCCGCCCGCTCGGCGCTGCGCCACGCCATCGCCCGGAACACGCGGCCGCCCTGCTTCACGTGCAGGCTGAGGTGGCGATCCTTGAGTACGTGCGGGCCGCTCACCACCTCGACGTCGCGGGCCTCGAAGACCGGCCGCGGGTTGGCCAGGCCGAACGGCGCCATCGCTTCCACCCCGGCCACGACCTCGCCGATCAACGACGGCAGCGGCAGCGGCGCGTCGAGGCGCAGCCGCGGTACCAGGTCGTCGGGCTCGAGCCGGAGGTTGGCGAGGCCGGTGACACGGGCCCTGAAGGCGTCGAGCCGGCCGCGCTCGAGCGACAGCCCCGCCGCCTGTCGGTGCCCGCCGTAGCGGCCGAGCAGATCGGCACAGCCTTCGAGCGCGCCGAGCATGTCGAAGGCCGAGATGCTGCGGCACGAGCCCTGGATCTCGTCACCGTCGATGGACAGGACGATGGCCGGCTTGTGGAAGTGATCGACCAGCTTCGAGGCGACGATGCCGATGACGCCGCGGTGCCAGCCCTCCCCCGCCACCACCAGCACGTTGTGGGCGCCGACGTCGGGGTCGGTTTCGACCAGCTTGCGCGCTTCGGCGACGATCGTCGCCTCTTCCTCCTGGCGCTTCGTGTTCTCGACGTTGAGCTGTTCGGCCAGCGCGCGCGCCTCGTCCCAGGCGCCTTCGTCGGAGGCGAGCAGCAGCCGCGCCGCGATGTCCGGCGAGGCCATGCGGCCGGCGGCGTTGATGCGCGGCGCCAGCAGGAAACCGATGTGAAAGCTGTCGAGCGTCTTGCCGGTCAGGCCGGAGCCATCGAGGAGCGCCCGCAACCCCACGGTGTGCCGGTCCTTCGACAGGCGCTCGAGACCGAGGCGGGCGATCACCCGGTTCTCGCCGATGAGCGGCACGACGTCGGCGATGGTGCCGATGGCGGCGATCTTCAGGAACGACGGCAGCCACTTCTCGCGGCCGCTCTTCAGGCACAGGCCGTGGACGATCTTCAGGGCGACGCCGACGCCGGCGAGGTGCTTGTCAGGGTACGGGCAGTCGGACCGCTTCGGGTTGATCACCGCGAGCGCGCGCGGCAGCGTCGCCTCCGGCTCGTGGTGGTCGCTGATGATCAGGTCGATGCCCAGCTCACGGGCGCGATCGGCGGCGGCGCCGCTGCGGATGCCGCAGTCGACCGAGACGATGACTCGCGCGCCGGCGGCGTGCAGGCGATCGACGTTGGCCGGCTGCAGGCCGTAGCCGTCGCGCAGGCGCTCGGGCAGGAAGTGCGTGACGTCGCCGCCGAGGAGCTCCAGCGTGCGGCGCAGGATCACCGTCGACGTGACCCCGTCGACGTCGTAGTCGCCGTGAATGGCAATCCGCTCCTTGCGCGCGACGGCGGCGAGCAGGCGCTCGACCGCGATGCCGAGGTCGGTCAGCAGGAACGGATCGTGGAGATGATCGACCGACGGCGACAGGAAGCGGGCCGCCGCCTCCGGCGTGTCGATGCCGCGCTGGCACAGCAGGCGGGCGACGACCGGCGGGACGTCGAGCGTCGTGGCCAGCGCCGCGATGTGCGCGTCGCGGTCGCACCCGTCGGGGCCGCCCGCCCGGGCGGCGGTATCGGCCCAGACGACCGGCTCCCAGCGGCGCGTTCGCACCAACGGCTCAGACCTCCGCCCGGGCCGGCGCGGGCGCCGCCGTGTCGATGATGGCGCCGCCGATCGCGCCGAGACGGCGGAAGCGGTCGTAGCGCGCCTGCAGCCGTGTCGCGGTGTCGAGCGCGGCGACTTCGGCCAGCGCGGCACCGACCGCCAGATCGACGGCGGCCGCCGCGGCGTCCGCGTCCTGGTGGGCGCCGCCGAGGGGCTCCGCGACCACGCCGTCGACGATGCCGCCGGCGATGAGATCCGGCGCGGTGATCTTCAGCGCCTCGGCGGCCTCGATCTTCCGGCTGGCGTCGCGCCACAGGATCGCGGCGCAGCCCTCGGGCGGGATGACGCTGTAGACGGCGAACTCCTGCATCAGCACACGGTCGCCGATGGCGAGGCCGAGCGCTCCACCGCTGCCGCCCTCACCGGTGATGATGACGATGATCGGCACGCTGAGGATGGTCATCTCGCGCAGGTTCAGGGCGATCGCCTCGGCGATACCGCGCTCCTCGGATTCGACGCCGGGGTACGCCGCCGGCGTGTCGACGAAGACGATGATCGGCCGGCCGAACTTGTCGGCCATCTGCATCGCGCGCAGCGCCTTGCGGTAGCCCTCCGGCCGGGCGTAGCCGAAGTTGCGCTGCACCTTCTGCTTCATGTCGCGGCCCTTCTGGTGGCCGCAGACCATGACCGGCGCGCCGTGGTACCGCGCGAAGCCGCAGACGATCGCGCCGTCGTCAGCGAACCGCCGATCGCCGTGGAGCTCGACGAACTCGGTGAACAGCCGATCGACGTAGTCGAGGAGGTACGGCCGCTCGGGATGGCGCGCCACCAGGACGCGCTGCCACGGCGTCAGGCGCTTGTAGATCTCGCCGCGGATCTGATCGATGCGGCGGCGCAGGCCTTCGATCTCGCCGTCGCGGACGTCGGTCTGCGGCAGCATGTTGAGCGCCTCGATCTCCTTGAGCAGGATCGCGATCGGCTCTTCGAACTCCAGCGTTTCAGGCATCGTCTCTCCCGGCAGGCATCATCTCTCCGGGCTCGCGCTAGCGGAGCACCACCGACCCTTGGCCGCAGATGCGCTCGACCGCGAGGACCAGGTCGTCCGACGGCCGCACCCGCAGCTGCGGCACCTCCGCCTTGACCAGCAGCGGGCCGGCCGCCTCGCGCCGGACGCGCAGCTCGAACTGCACCCGCTTGTCGCCGCGATGGCGGAGGAACACGTCGGCGAGCGCCCGGAACGTCTCGTGACCGTGCGGCGGCGCCTGCATCGTCACGCACACTTCCTTGACGAAGCGCTCGGTCACGGCCTTGAGGTCCTTGACCTCGGTGGCGCGCATCTTGGCGCGCTCCTCGTCGACTTCGACGCGGCCGGTCACCACCACCATGCGATCGTTCTCGATGAACGAGGCGAACTGCTTGTACGGCTCCGGGTAGACCACGACCTCGATGCTGCCGGTCTGGTCCTCGAGCATGAAGACCGCCATCCGATCGCCCTTGCGCGTCTTGACGATCCGGCAGCCCGAGACGATGCCGGCCATGGTGCCGTCGCCGCCGCCCTGGACCGTCGCCAGCGTGGCGCTGGTCAACGCGCCGGCCGCCTTGAGGCCCTCGGCATGCCGCTCGAGCGGGTGGCCGCTCAGGTAGAGACCGAGCGCCTCCTTCTCGCCGCGCAGCATCTCTTCTTCCGACCACGCCGGCGCCGCGGCCAGCGCCGGCAGCACGTCGTCGGCGTCGCCGGCGTCGCCGCCGAACAGGCGCGACTGCCCCTGTTCGCGATCGACCTGGCGGCGGCCGCCCTGGTCGAGCGCGCGATCGATGGCGGCGTAGAGCCGCGCCCGCCGCGACGTGGACGGCTGCGTCGCCCACAAGGCGTCGGAGGCGTCGAGCGAGTCGAGCGCGCCGGCCTTGACCAGGCTCTCGACCACGCGCTTGTTCACCAGGCGCAGGTCGACGTGCTCGCAGAACACCTCGAGCGCGCGGATCGCCCCGTTGGCCTTGCGCGACGCCAGCATCGAGAGAATCGCGCCTTCGCCGACGTTCTTGATCGCGGCCAGGCCGAAGCGGACGCCGCGACCGGGCTCCACCGTGAACTGCAGGTCGCTGACATTGATGTCCGGCGCGAGCACCGTGACGCCCATGTCGCGGCACTCGGCCAGGTAGAACGCCAGCTTGTCGGTGTTCTGCGACTCGATCGTCAGCAGCGCCGCCATGAAGTGGTGCGGATGATTGGCCTTCAGGTAGGCGGTCTGGTAGGCCAGCAGCGCGTACGTCGTCGAGTGCGACTTGTTGAAGCCGTACCCGGCGAAGTACTCCATCAGGTCGAAGATCTTCGTGGCCTTCTTGGGCTGCAGCCCGAGCTCGGCCGAGCCGACCTCGAAGCGCTCGCGCATCTTGGCCATGACCTTGGGATCCTTCTTGCCCATGGCCTTGCGCAGCAGATCCGCTTCGCCCATCGAGAAGCCGGCCAGGTCGCGCGCGATGCGCATGACCTGCTCCTGGTAGGCAATCACCCCGTAGGTGTCGCGCAGGACCGGCTCGAGCTTCTTGTCCTCGTACTTGATGTCGACGCGCCCGTGCTTGCGGGCGATGTAGTCGTCGACGACCCCGGCCCGCAGCGGGCCGGGCCGATAGAGCGCGTTCAGCGCGATCAGATCGTCGAAGCGCTGCGGCTTGGCCTTGCGCAGCGTCTCGCGCATGCCCGACGACTCGAACTGGAAGACGCCGGCGGTGCGGCCCTCGCTGAACAGCTGGTAGGCCTTGCGCACGCGCTCCTTGCCCTCGTCGTCGGGCGCGTCCTCGACGTTCAGCGGCAGCGCGTCGAGCTCGATGGAGATGCCGTCCGTGCGCCTCAGCTCGGCGAGCGCGTCGTCGAGCAGGGTGAGCGTGGACAACCCGAGGAAGTCCATCTTCAGGAGACCGACGCGCTCGATCTCCTTCATCGCCCACTGGGTCGTGATTTCGTCCTGCTTGCCCTTGTAGAGCGGCGCGAACTCGGTGATCGGCCTCGGCGCGATGACGACGCCGGCGGCGTGGACCGAGGCGTGCCGGGTCATGCCCTCGAGGCGCCGGCCGATGTCGAGCAGCTCCTTGACCTTCGGATCGCGGGTGAAGAGCTCCTTGAGGCCCGGGCTCTCCTCGAGCGCCTTGTCCAGCGTCATGTCGAGCGCCGGCGGGATCAGCTTGGCGACCTTGTCGACGTCGGCGAACGGCATGTCGAGCACGCGGCCGACGTCGCGGACCACGGCCTTCGCCTTCATCGTCCCGAAGGTGATGATCTGGGCGACGTTCTCGCGGCCGTACTTGCGCGTGACGTAGTCGATGACCTCGCCGCGGCGGCGCTCGCAGAAGTCGATGTCGATATCCGGCAGCGACACCCGCTCGGGGTTGAGGAAGCGCTCGAAGATCAGATCGAACTCAATCGGATCGACGTCGGTGATCTTCAGGCACCAGGCGACGACCGAGCCGGCGGCCGAGCCGCGGCCCGGGCCGACCGGGATGCCGTTCTCGCGCGCGAAGCGAATGAAATCCCACACGATCAGGAAGTACCCGCGTACTTCATCTGCTTGATCATGGCGATTTCGTAGACCATGCGCCGCTCGTACTCGTCGAGCGTGTAGCGCAGGGCGTTGCGCGCCATCAGGGCCTGCAGCCGCGGCAGCCGTGCCGCGAAGCCCTCGCGCACCATGTGCTCGAAGTAGGTGTCGACGGTGAAGCCGGCCGGCACGTCGAAGTCGGGCAGGTGGTTCACGCCCGACGCCAGGTTGACGTCGACGCGATCGGCGATGCGGACGGTGTTGGCCAGCGCGTCCGGGAACTCGGCGAAGATCTTCGCCATCGCCTCCGGCGTCTTCAGAAAGAACTGATCGCCGTGGTAGCGCAGGCGGTCGGCGTCGTTGACCGACTTGCCGGTGCCGATGCAGAGCAGGATGTCGTGCGGCTTGTAGTCGTCCTCGCGCAGGTAGTGCACGTCGTTGGTGCAGACCATCGGCAGGCCGAGATCGCGGGCGATGCCGGGCAGGCCGCGGTTCACGATCTTCTGTTCGTCGAGGCCCTGGTACTGCAGCTCGAGGAAGAAGTTGTCGGGGCCGAGGATGTCGCGATAGGTCGCGGCCGCGGTGCGGGCCTTCTCCAGCCGATCCTTGTAGATGCCTTCGGCGACCTCGCCCTTGAGACAGCTCGACAGGCCGATCAGCCCTTTGCTGTGCTGCGCCAGCAGGTCCTTGTCGATGCGCGGCTTGTAGTAGAAGCCTTCCGTGTAGCCGGACGAGACCAGCTTGATCAGGTTGTGGAAGCCCTCGTTGGTCTCGGCCAGCAGCACCAGGTGGTTGGCCGTCTCCCCCGGCGTCCCGCTCTTGGTGCGGCGATCGCCCGGGGCGACGTAGACCTCGCAGCCGAGGATCGGCTTGACGCCCTTCTTCCGCGCGTAGTCGTGGAAGGTGACCGCCGAGAACATGTTGCCGTGCTCGGTCACCGCGAGCGCCGGCATGCCCAGCTTCTGCGCCTGGTCGAGCAGCTCCTCGACGCGGCAGGCGCCGTCGAGCAGCGAGAACTCCGTGTGGAGGTGGAGATGGACGAAGTCGCTCACTGGGCGGTGCCCCGATCCCGATCCGCTATTCCCATTCGATGGTGGACGGCGGCTTCGAGCTGATGTCGTAGACGACCCGGTTGATGCCCTTGACCTCGTTGACGACGCGCGACGAGATGCGGGCCAGCAGTTCGTGCGGCAGCCGCGCCCAGTCGGCGGTCATCCCGTCCTTGCTCTCGACCGCGCGGATCGCGATCGTGTGCTCGTAGGTGCGCTCGTCGCCCATCACGCCGACGCTCTGGACCGGCAGCAGCACCGCGAACGACTGCCACAGCCGGCGGTACCACCCGGCCTTGCGGATTTCGTCCTGGACGACCGCGTCGGCGCGGCGCAGCAGCGCCAGCCGCTGCCCCGTGATCTCGCCGAGCAGCCGCACCGCCAGGCCCGGGCCGGGGAACGGCTGCCGCCAGACGAAGTCCTCCTCGAGGCCGAGCGACATGCCGACCTCGCGGGCTTCGTCCTTGAACAGCTGCCGCAGCGGCTCGATCAGCTTGAAGCGCATGCGCTCGGGCAGGCCGCCGACGTTGTGGTGGCTCTTGATCGGCGCCGCCGGCCCGACCACCGACACGCTCTCGATGACGTCGGGATAGAGGGTGCCCTGCGCCAGGTAGTCGAACTGGCCGATGTCCTTGGCCGCGTCCTCGAACACGTCGATGAACTCGGCGCCGATGATCTTGCGCTTCTTCTCCGGATCGGTGACGCCGGCGAGCCGCGCCAGGAACCGCGACGCCGCATCGACCACGACCAGCGGCAGCTTCATCCGGTTGCGGAACCGATCCTCGACCTGGGCCGCCTCCTGCTCGCGGAGCAGGCCGTTGTCGACGAAGATGCAGGTCAGCCGGTCGCCGATCGCCTTGTAGACGAGCAGCGCCGCGACCGTCGAATCGACGCCGCCGGACAGGCCGCAGACGACGCGGCCGTCGCCGACCTCGGCCTGGATGCGGGCCACGGCTTCGTCGATGAACGAGGCCATCGTCCAGTCGCCGCGGCAGCCGCAGACGTCGATGGCAAAGGTCCGCAGCAGGTCGGCGCCGTGCTGCGTGTGCACCACCTCGGGGTGGAACAGCAGGCCGTAGAGTCCGCGATCGCGGTTCTCGATGGCGACGACCGGCGCCGTCGCACTGCTGGCGACGACCGCGAAGCCCGGCGGCGCGGCGGACACCGAATCGCCGTGGCTGGCCCACACCTTCAGCGTCCGCGCCAGGCCGTCGAAGAGCCGTCCGGCCTCGCCGACCGTCACATCGGCATGGCCGAACTCGCGGTGCGACGACCGTGTCAGCGTGCCGCCCAGGACCTGCGTCATGAGCTGCATGCCGTAGCAGATGCCGAGCACGGGCACGCCCATCTCGAACAGCGCGTAGTCGCAGTGCGGCGCGCCGGCCTCGTTGACGCTCATCGGCCCGCCCGAGAGGATGACCCCGGAGGGTTTCCGGCGGGCAATCTCGGCGGCCGGCGTGCCGAACGGGATGATCTCGGAATACACGTGCAGCTCGCGGAGCCGCCGCGCGATGAGCTGGGTGTATTGCGATCCGAAGTCGAGGACCAGGATGACTTGATGCGACACGGCGGTGGCGGCGGTGGCGTTCACAGGTGGTGGGTGTGCGGACCGGAGTCGGGACCGGCGTGGCGAAGCGGGTATTATATCGAGGTGCCTCCGGTCGAACGCACCAGATCTGGTGGTCGGTGCGCGTCGCTCCACAGGCTCTTGGTGGTCGCCGGCCGGTTGGTCGCCCACCGTGCCGCTCCCGTCGCGCTCCTGTGCGGGCTGGCGTCCGCCGCCGTCGGGCAGCCGGCGGCCCGGCCTCGTCCGGCCGCGCCGCCCAAGGCTGGCGCCGGCGCCCAGGCGCCGCTCGATCGGCGGCTCTTCCCCTTCTCCCCGCTCGAAGCAGCGTGGACCAACGACATCGTCGTGTCGCCCTCCGCCCCCTCGGCGACCGACGGCGTCCGCCTGTACGTGCCCGCGTCGTCCGGCGTCATTTTCGTCTTCGGGCTGGCCACCGGCCCCATTCTCTTTTCGCGGCCCTATCCAACGAAGCTGGTGCCGGTCGTGGCCGACGGCCGCGTCCTCGTGACCGGCGACACGGTCATCGACGCCTTGAAGGCGGACGATTGCTCGCCGCTGTGGAAGGCGCTGCTGGCGGCGCCGGCGGCGTTCGCGCCGATCGCGCGCGGGGGCTGGGTGTTCGTGGCGCTGACCGACGGGGCGGTGGCCGGTCTGCGCGCCGACACCGGCGAGGCGGTCTGGCGCGCGGCGATCGGGCAGCCGGCGGCGGCTCCCGTCGTCGAGGGCGATCGCCTCTATGCGGCGGCCACCGGCGGAGCGCTGCAGGCCCTCTCGGTCACGGATGGGACGCCGATGTGGCGGGCCACCCTGGACGGCGACGCGACGGCGATGGCGGCTGTCGCCGGCCACGTCTTCGTCGCCACGAGCGGCCGCTGGCTCTACGCCCTCGACGCCGATCGCGGCCGCGTGCGCTGGCGCTTTCGCATCCAGGGCGCGGCGATCGGGCTGGCGGTCGACGAGGATCGCGTCGTCGCGGTGACGCTCGACCAGACCGTCCGGGCCTTCAAGATCGGCAGCGGCGCGCAGGCGTGGCGGCAGGAGCTCTCCTTCCGGCCGGCCGGCGGGCCGGTGATCACGGGAGCCAGCGTCCTGGTCACCGGCTTCGCCCCGTCGGTTCGGGCGATCGATCGGAGAACGGGCGACCTCCAGGGCCTCTACAAGATCCCGCTCGAGACCAACGCCAGCGGCATCACGCTCGAGACGTTGTCGGCCGGCCCGGTGCTCGCCGAGCGCGCCACGGTCTTCGAGGACATGCTGGTGCTGGTGACGCAGCACGGCATCGTGCACGCCGCGCGGCGCGTCTTCGATCCGGCGGCCTCGCCCATCACGGTGCTGCCTGGCACTCCCGTGGCGGTCCCCGCGCCGCCGCCGGGAATGCCGGAGGCGCCCGCTCCGTCAGCGGCACCGCGACCCGCCCCGACCCCTCCGGCCCCGACGGCTCCGGCCACGCCGCCAGCTCGATGAACGGCCGCATCAGGCCGCGGGCGACACGGTATCCTGCTGGAGCCCGCCCGTGCCTGCCGACGGACCGCCCGATCCCGAGCCGATGCGCGACACCACGTCAGACGCCCCGACCGAGACCGCCGCTCGCCGGCGCGTCGGGCGCGCCGCCCGGCTGATCGCCGCCGGCCTCCTGGTCGCCGCCGGCATCGCGGCGGCCGGCCGCGGCCTCGTCGCGTGGCGGCTCGGCGACGACGCCGCGATCAGGGCCGGCCTCGAGTCCGACGCCCGCCGGCACGTCGCCCACCTCATCACCGATCTGCAGCGGATGGCCGCGACGCTGGCGCGGCAGCCGGACGTGCGGGCCGGCTTGCGTGACGAGCTCGAGTCGCCGCGCCGCCTGTTCGCCGCCATCGACACGCTGCTCGATCCGGCCGCGGACGGGCCGGCCCTGACGATCTACGGCGCGACCGGGCGTCCACTCGCGTGGGCCGGACGGCCGTCGGAGCTGCCGCGCGATCGCGTGCTCGACCGCGCCAACCTGTTCGTCGCCCACGCCGCGCTCGGTCTGCGGCTCGTGGCCATCGAGCCCATCGCCGAATCGGCGACGAACGCGCGCCGCCTCGGGACGGTGGCGGCGGAAGCGCGGCTGTCGGTGCCGGACGCCAGCCGCCAGGGCGAGACCTACGTCGTCGACACGACCTACGGGCCGGTGACCTTCCGGCGATCGTTCAGCGATCGGGCCCCGGACGCGAAGGGCTTCGTCATCGCCGGACCGAGCGGCGCGCCGCTGCTCGAAGCGACCATCGCGCCGGACGCAGGCGCGGCGGCGCGGGCCGTGTGGCTGGCGCGGGTCGATCGTCTGGCGCTCGCCGCGCTGGCGCTCGTCCTGACGGTCGCCGCGACGGTCGTGGTGCTGGAGCGCCAGGGCCTGCGCCAGCCGCGGGCGCGTGCCAGCGCGACGGCGCTGGCCATCGTGCCTCGTGTGGCTGGCCTGGCTCGCCGCGACGACCGCGGTGACGCGCGGCACGACCGCGGCGACGTCGCTCTGGGGCGCGCTCGCCGACGCCGCCACCTCACCCGCCGACTTCGCCGTGACCGGGCTGGCGCTCCTCGTCAGCGTGATGCTGCTCGTCGATCCGGTCAGGCGCGCCATCCTCGCGCGACGCGGCCGCCGGCACGCGGAGAGCCACGGATTCGGCGACGCGGTCTTCAGCGTGGCCCTGCAGGTGCTCGCCGGCCTCGTGCTGATCGGCCTGCACATCGGCCTCTTCGCCCTGGTCCAGGAAGCCGAGCGGCGCAGCGCGGCCAGCCTGCTCCGCTTCGGCGTGGCGCCATGGGAGTCGCTGCGGCTGGCGCGGCTCGCGGGGCTCGTCCTGGTGCAGGCCGCGGCGTGCTGGGCCGGCGTGCTCGTCTGCCGGCTGGCCCTGGCGCGCTGGCGCGGGCCAGGCGGCGCCGCGCGCTGGCTGATCCCGGTGGCGTGGGTGCTGCCGTCCCTGGCCCTCGGTCCGGCCATCGCCGCGGCCGCGAGCGGCCCGGCCATCGCGCGCGGCCCGCTGGTGATCTTCAGCCTGGTGGTGGCCGCCACCGCGTGGTACACGCGTCGCGGCATCCCGTGGTTCCGGCACGGCTCACAGGCCTCGCGCCTCGGCTGGCTGCTGGTGGCGCTGCTGATTCCGGCGTGGCTGCTCTACCCGGTGCTCGTCGACGTCGTCGATCGCGTCAAGACCCGCCTCGTCGAGGACGACTACGCCAAGCAGGTGCGCAGCCACCCCGAGGACCTCAAGGAGATCATCTTCCGCGCGCAGAGCCAGATCGATCGCGTCGCAGGCCTGCCGGACCTGATCGCGTCCGCGGCCGACGAGCGCGCCGGTCCGTCGACCGAACCGGCGTTCACCGTCTGGCGCAGCACCGAGCTCGAAGAAGCGCGCCTGACGTCGGCGATCGAGCTGTACGGCGCCGATGGCGTGCTGGTGAGCCGCTTCGCGCTCAACTTCCCGGAGGCGGAGGTCGTGCCGCTGCGGCACCAGGCCTCGAGCTGCGAGTGGTCCCTGGTCGGCGAAGTGCAGCCCTTCGGCGCCGACGAGCGACGCATGCTGCACGCCGAGCGCGACCTGTGCGTCGGCGACGGCAAGGGCGGCGAGCGCGTAGTCGGCGCGGTGGTCGCCTACGTGATGCTCGACTACAGCGCGCTGTCGTTCATCTCGTCGCAGAGCCCGTACTACGAGTTCTTCCGCGTCCCCCGGACGACGCGCGAGGGGACGTCGGGCAGCGACGTCGAGCTGACCGTGTTCGGCTGGGGCCGGCTGCCGATGTACACGTCGCTGAGCCGCTCGTGGCTGCTCACCGACGAGGTCTTCAACACCGCCTACCGGTCGCGGGACGGGTTCTGGACCGAGCTGGCGCGCGGCGACGGCGTCGACCGCGTCTACGTCTCGAACGATCGCAACGGCATCTACGTCGTCGGCTACCCGGTCATGACGCCGTTCACGCATCTCGTGAACCTCGGCGAGCTGACCGCGTTCGCGGCGCTGCTGTTCGTCGTGCTGATCGCGCTGACCAGCCTGCTGCGCAGCGTGATCGGGCCGGGCGGCTCGCCGCTGCGCCTCGTGGTGCAGGAGATCCGCGCCAGCTTCTACCGCAAGCTGTTCATCGCCTTCGTCGCCGCGACGCTGGTGCCGGTCCTGGCGCTGGCGCTGCTCGTCCGCGCCTCGGTCGCCAGCCAGCTGCTCGCCGACGCCGAGGCCGGCGCGGCGCGCACGGCGCTCACCGCGAAGCGCGTCATCGAAGAATCGCTGGCGCTGCAGCAGCGCGAGCTCTCGGGCGCCACCGTCGGCGGCCTCAACGACGACGTGATGGTGTGGATCAGCCGCATCATCGACCAGGACGTCAACCTCTTCGACACCTCGGAGCTGCTCGTCACCAGCGAGCGCGACCTGTTCGCGTCGGGCCTGCTGCCGACGCGGACGCCGGCGCAGGTGCACCGCGCCGTCGCCATCGATCGGCTGCCGACCTATGTCGGCCAGGATCGCATCGGCGACTTCGCCTACCTCGTGGCGGCGGCGCCGGTCCGCATCGGCGGGCGCGACAGCATCCTGACCGTGCCGCTGGCGCTGCGCCAGCGGGAGATCGAGCGCGAGATCGCCGACCTCGATCGCGCCGTGCTGCTCGGCGCGCTGATGCTGATCCTGCTCGGCGCCGGCCTCGGCTACTGGATGGCCGAGCGGATCGGCGATCCGGTGCAGCGCCTCACGCGCGCGACGCGGCGCATCGCCGCCGGCGACCTGAGCACCCGCGTCATCGTGCGGACGGCCGACGAGCTGCAGCGCCTCGTCGAGGCGTTCAACCGCATGGCCGGCGAGCTGCAGCGCCAGCGCAGCCAGGTCGAGCGCACGCACCGCCTCGAAGCCTGGGCCGAGATGGCGCGGCAGGTCGCGCACGACATCAAGAACCCGCTGACGCCGATCCAGCTCTCGGCCGAGCACCTGCGGCGCGTGCACCACGATCGCGGCGAGCCGCTGTCGCCGGTCCTCGACACCTGCGTCGACACGATCCTCACCCAGGTGCGGCTGCTGCGGCAGATCGCGTCGGAGTTCTCGAGCTTCGGCTCGTCGCCGATCGCGCGGCCGACGGCGACCTCGGTCGCCGATCTGCTGCGCGAGGTCGTCGATCCCTACGTCGTCGGCGTCGGCGATCGGGTGGCGATCGCGCTCGACGTCGCCCCCGACCTGCCGCCGGTGCTGGTCGATCGGATGCTGCTGTCGCGCGCCGTGATCAACATCCTCGAGAACGCGCTGCACGCGATGCCGGGCGGCGGCACGCTGACGGTCGCGGCGCAGCTGGACGGCCCGCGTCTGCTGTTGTCCATCGCCGATACCGGCGTCGGCATGGACGCCGAGGCCTCGGCGCGCATCTTCGAGCCGTACTTCTCGACCAAGGCGAGCGGCACCGGCCTGGGCCTGAGCATCGCCCGGCGCAACGTCGAGATGCACGGCGGCACCATCGCCGTCACGTCCACGCGCGGCGTCGGCACGACGGTGACGATCGCGCTGCCGCTGTGCCGCCGCCGCCTGCCTGATTCGGCCGCCTGACCGACGGCCGGCGCGGCCGGCTATTCGAGGGTGAAGGGCGTCTGGTCCGGGCCCGTCGCCGAGAGCGGCGCCGGACTGGCGGGAACGTCGGCCGGCGCCGGCGTCTCCGGGGCGCGGCGAGCCAGCCGTCCCCACGTCCACCCGATCAGGCCGGACGCCAGGTAGCCGTAGGCGACCACGACCAGCGTGATCTGCGGGTGCGTGGCGATCGCGGCGATGACCAGCGCCATGAGCAGCAGGCCGCGATACGAGCGCCGGGTGCTCATGTCGATCGACTTGAAGCTGCGATACCGGACGGTGCTGACCATCAGGAAGGCCGGCACCAGCACCATCGGGAGCGCCAGCAGGTTGTAGGGCCAGCCGGCGACGAAGTTGGGGTACGCGAAGACCGTCGCCGCGGGCACGCCGGCGGCGGCGGGGCTCGGCATGCCGACGAAGTAGCGCTTGTCCATCCCCGGGACGTTGGTCTGGATGTTGAAGCGCGCCAGCCGGATCGCCGCGGCCGAGACGAACACGAACGTGGCCGCCCAGCCGGCCTGGTCGAACGCCTTCAGGCCCCACGCGAAGCACAGCACGGCGGGCGCCATCCCGAACGACACGACGTCGGCGAGCGAGTCGAACTCGACGCCGAACGCGCTCGACGTGCCGGTCAGGCGCGCCACGCGTCCGTCGAGCATGTCGAGGACGATGGCGACGCCGATGAACATCGCCGCCTGCTCGAAGGCGTGCCGCAGCGCGAAGATCACGCAGGCGTAGCCGCAGAACAGGTTGCCGAGCGTGAGCAGGCTGGGGAGCAGGTAGGCGCCGCGGCGCATCCGGACGCGATCGACGCGCGCCTTCGGCACGAAGCGGCGCGCCCTCAACACGGGGTGCCGTCCTTGCGGGACGGGAATTCGGCGAGCCGCGTCTCCCCCGCCCGCACGGTCTCGCCCGCCTTGACCAGCAGCCGCGCGTCCCGGTCGACGAAGACGTCCATGCGCGAACCGAACTTCATCAGCCCGAAGCGATCGCCGGTCTTCACCGTCTCGCCTTCACGCACGCGGCAGACGACGCGCCGCGCCAGCACGCCGACCACCTGGCGGAAGACGACGGTGCGGCCGTCGCGCTCGACCCAGAGCTCGGTGCGCTCGTTCTGGGCGCCGGATTCGGAGCGGTAGGCGGGCAGGAAGCGTCCCGGCTGGTAGGTGACGCGGGTCAACGTGCCCCCGAACGGGACGCGGTTGATGTGGACGTCCATCGGCGACAGGAAGATGCTGATCTGCTGCCAGTCACCCTCGGGGGCGACCGACGGCTCGCCCGGTCCCGCGACCATCACCCGGCCATCGGCCGGTGACAGCACGGCGAGCGCGTCGGAGCCGATGACGCGATCGGGATCACGGAAAAAGAAGCCCAGGAACGCCGCCAGCAGCACGAAGGGGATCGCCCACCACCACCCCGAGCCGAGCCAGGCGGCCAGCGCCGCCAGCACCAGCGCGCCGCCGACGAAGGGCGCGCCTGCACGATCGATCCCCATCATGGTGTGGTGGTCGCGCGGCCGCGCGACGGGTCCGGAGCACTCGCCCGCTCGCGGGGGCGGCTCGTGGCGCGTCGAGGACGCGAGAGCCGCGACCCGCGACACGGGCTGATCAGTAAGACGCCGACGCGGTTTTCGGCGCCGCGACCTGCCGGCGCAGGATGTCCTCCATCCGGTCTTTCAACTGCAGCTTGCGCTTCTTCAGGGTGGATTCTTCGACTTGCTCGTTATCGTCGAGGTGGGACCGCTCAGCCAACTGATGCAACCGGGTGTCGAGCTCGTGGTGGCGCTCCGAAAGCGCCCGAAACTCTTCGTCCGTCTGCAGCAATTGCCTGCGAAGCCCACTGTCAAGCGACTCGGCCATGCCCGACCTCCTCTGTCCGAGGCCCCGTGTGGGGCGTTGGTCCATGGGAACGAGACCGGATTCCGACGCGCGACCTGCTTGTAACGACTGTACCACCCGGCTCCCGGCGATTCAACCAGCCGGTGCGATATCCGGATTTCCGGTCTGGCCGCCGGGACGGGGCCTGTTCCGCCAGAGGACGAGCGCGTCTTCCACCGGTTCCCGATAGTAGGCGGTGCGGACGCCGGCAAAGGCGAAGCCGAACCGCTCGTAAAGGCGCCGGGCCGGCTCGTTCGACCGCCTGACCTCCAACGTCGCGCGGGTGGCGCCCTCCGCCGCGGCCTCCGCCAGCACGAAGGTCAGCAGCGCGCTGGCGACCCGCTGCCGCCGCCACGGCGGATCGACGGCGAGGTTGTTGATGTGCAGCTCGTCGAAGATGATCCACCCGGAGCAGTAGGCGACGACGGCGCCCGCGCCCGCGGTCCGGGCGACGTAGAAGCGCGCCACGTCCGAGTGGGTCCACTCCCATTCGTACATCGCGCGGGTCCATGGCCGATCGAAGGTCGCCGCGTCGACGGCCAGGATCCCGTCCAGGTCGCGGGTCAGCTCGGCGCGGCTGAGTTCGAGCTCGGACATCGCCGGAACCCTCTCACGCCGTCGGACGCACGGCGGCGCGATCGCGGGCGAGCTCGGCGTCGGGACGGCGCACGTAGATGGGCACGACGGCGTGCGGGCGGGTCGCAGCAGCCCCATGCGTCGCGGCGAGGGCTGCCAGCGTGCCGGCCAGCGGCGCCGGCTCACGCAGCGCCGCCTCCGCGCCGAAGCACGCGCGGAGGATCGACTGCGTCCGCGCGACGCCATCGCCGGTGACGATGACACGGCCGGCGCCGCTCGCCGCCCACACGTGGGCCAGCGGCTCCGGCGCCGACACCGTCGGCGGGTCGAGCACGTCGAGGATCGCCGCGCCGCGGATACGATCCCCAGGCCCGTCCGCGGCCACGTGCGGCGCGGCCTGCACGACACGGTAGCGCGCCGCGAACACTTCGCCGCGGTAGGCCTCCATCCACGCGATGATGGTCGTGCCGGCGCCGGCATCGTTGGCGCGGGCAGCGTCATGCGCCAGGAGCTCGAGTGTGCCGACCGCGTGCACGAGCCGTTCGCCGACCAGCGCGAGGCCCTGGATGGTGGCGATGCCGATCCGCAGGCCGGTGAACGAGCCGGGGCCGGCGGCGACGGCGTAGCGCTCGACGTCGCGGGGCGCCAGGCCGTGGGCGCCGAGAATCGCCATCAGATCGCCCGGCAGGCGCTCGGCGTGCGATCGGCCCGGATCGCCGGCGCGCTCCTCGATCAGGCCGTCGCGCCAGAGCGCCACGCTGCCCGCGGCAGTGGTCGTATCGAGGGCGAGGAGGAGCATTGGGTAAGATTGTACCCTTGCCATGACGGTCTCCTCCCCGCCGCCCGCGTCCGTCACTCCCGCGATGCGGCAGTACTTCGACGCCAAGGCGCGTTACCGCGACGCCATCCTGTTCTTCCGGATGGGCGACTTCTTCGAGATGTTCTACGAGGACGCGCTGACGGCCGCGCGTGCCCTCGAGCTGACGCTGACCTCGCGATCGAAGGACGCCGCCGGCAACGCGGTGCCGATGTGCGGCATCCCGTTCCACGCCGCCGACGGCTACATCACGCGGCTCGTCAAGCGCGGCTTCCGCGTCGCCATCTGCGATCAGATCGAGGACCCGAAGCAGGCCAAGGGCGTCGTCAAGCGCGACGTCACCCGCGTCGTCTCGCCCGGCACCCTGACCGACGCCAGCTACCTCGACGCGCGCGAGCCGGCCTTCCTGCTGGCGCTGGCCCCAAGCCCCGGCACAGGGACCGGCGATTGGCTCGGCGTGGCGCTGCTCGACGTCTCGACCGGCGAGTTCCTGGCCGCGGAGTATGTCGGCGCCGAGGGACGCCAGGCGCTGAACGAGGAGCTCGGCGTGCTGCGGCCGCGCGAGGTGATCGTGGCGCAAGGCGTCGAGGCGGTGGCGCTGCTGCCCGAGATCGCGCGCCTCGGCATCGCCGTCACGCCGCTCGACGAATGGGCGTTCGGCGTCGATCGCGCCACGAAGACGCTGTGCGATCAGCTGCGCACCAGCGGCCTGCACGCCTTCGGGCTGGACGGCCATCCCGCCGCGACGTGCGCCGCCGGCGCGCTGGTCGAGTACCTGCGCGACACGCAGAAGGTCGACCTCGCCCACGTCCGCGCCATCGGCTGGCGCGAGCGGCAGGACGGCCTGCTGATCGATCCGATGACGTTCCGCCACCTCGAGATCCTCGAGGGCGCCGACGGCGGACGCGAGGGTTCGCTCCTGTCGGTGATCGATCGCACCCAGACGGTGATGGGCGCCCGCCGGCTGCGGGCCTGGCTGATGCGCCCGCTCACCGCGCTCGAGCGGATCCAGGATCGGCTCGACGCCGTCGAGGAGTTCGCCTTCAAGGCGACGGAGCGCGGCCGCCTGCGCGATACGCTGCGGGCGGTCCACGATCTCGAGCGGCTCATCGGCCGGGTGGCGATCGGCACGGCCGGCCCGCGCGACCTGGTCGCGCTGCGCCAGTCGCTGGCCGCGATCCCGCGCGTGCGACTGGTGCTCGAGCCGATGGCGGCGCCGCTCGTCCAGAGCCTGGTCGGCGAGCTGGACGACCTCGCCGACGTGCGCGACGCGCTGGCCTCGGCGCTGATCGAGGAGCCGCCGGCGCTGGCCCGCGACGGCGGCATGATCCGCGACGGCGTCGACGCCGATCTCGACGGCCTCCGGGACATCAGCCGCTCCGGCCGCGAGCACATCGCGGCGATGGAGGAAGCCGAGCGCGCGCGGACCGGCATCAGCTCGCTGAAGATCCGCTACAACCGCGTCTTCGGCTACTACATCGAGATCTCGAAGACGAACCTCGGCCGTGTTCCCGACGACTACCACCGCAAGCAGACGATCGCCGGCGGCGAGCGTTTCATCACGCCGGCGCTCAAGGCCTACGAGGAGAAGGTGCTCGGCGCCGACGAGAAGATCCTCGAGCGCGAGCTGGCGATCTTCTCGGCGCTGCTCGCCCAGGTCGCCGCCGCGGCGCCGCGGGTGCAGGAATCGGCCCGGGCGCTGGCGACGCTCGACGTCCTCGCCACGCTCGGCGAGGTGGCGACGCTGCACGACTACACCAAGCCGCTGATGACCGACGACGGCGAGTTCGCGGTCGTCGACGCGCGGCACCCGGTGGTCGAGCGCGTGGCGAGCGAGCCGTTCGTCCCCAACGACCTGTCGCTGAACGGCACGACGCGGCAGCTGGTCATCCTCACCGGCCCGAACATGGGCGGCAAGTCGACCTACCTGCGCCAGTCGGCGCTGCTGTCGGTGCTGGCGCAGATCGGCTCGTTCGTGCCGGCGAAGCAGGCGCGGCTGCCGGTCGTCGATCGCGTCTTCGCGCGCGTCGGCGCGTCCGACAACATCGCCCGCGGCTACTCCACGTTCATGGTCGAGATGCGCGAGACGGCGCGCATCCTCCATTCGGCGACCTCGAAGAGCCTCGTCGTCCTCGACGAGATCGGGCGCGGCACGGCGACCTTCGACGGCATGAGCATCGCGTGGGCGGTGGCGGAGTACATCGTCACCAACCCGGCGGCGCGGCCGCGGACGCTGTTCGCCACGCACTACCACGAGCTGACCGATCTCGCCGACGCGCGGCCCGGCGTCGCCAACGCGCACGTCCTCGTGCGCGAGTGGCACGACGACATCCTCTTCCTGCGCAAGGTCGTCGACGGCCGATCCGATCGCAGCTACGGCATCCAGGTGGCGCGGCTCGCCGGCCTGCCGGCCGACGTCGTGACCCGCGCCCGCGAGATCCTGTCGGCGCTCGAGCAGGACGAACTGGCGCGGGGCGGCCGCCCGTCGCTGTCGGGCGCGGCCAAGCCCGGCGAGCAGCTGGGCCTGTTCAGCGCGCCGGTGCCGGTCGACGACGAGCTGACGCGGCGGCTCGCCGCCCTCGACGTGGATCGCCTGACGCCAATCGATGCGCTGACGACCCTCGCCGGTCTGGTCAAGGACGCCAAGGCGCGGCTATGACCTCCCGCGGCCGCAAGGACGTTCCTGACCGACGTCATCAAGGGCAATTTCCAGATGTGCACGCTGCAGTCAGCCGGTGGCACAAGACCAACGTCGTGATCGCGCTGCCGGACATCCGGCCGGGCGGCTCACGCCGATCGCCGACCTCAGCTCCGCGCCACGCGCCGGGTGGCGGCCACGGAGTCGGCCGCGCCGTCTACGGCAGCGCCTCGGCCAGCAGCGCCGTGACCACCTGCGGGTTGTCGGTGTGCACCCAGTGCCCGCCTTCGACCCGGTGCAGGTGGACGCGGCCGGTCGCCCGTCCGGCCGCCTCGAGCCGCGCGCAGGCGTCCTCGGACAGGCGCGACGACTGCGTCGCCTTGATGAAGTGCAGCGCGACGCCCGGCGGCGGCGCCTCGACGACCCGCCACAGATCGCGGACGAAGAAGTCGCGCAGCAGCGCCTCCATCGCGTCCCAGTCGAGCGCCCAGACCAGGCCGTCGCCGTCGCGCCGCAGGTTGGACGCCATCCACGCGGCGACGTCCGCGTCGATGCCGCCGGCGAGCAGGCCTTCGATGGCTTCGCCGCGCGTCGCGACCCGCTGCGGCAGCGAACGCGCCAGACCGAGCATCCGCCACGCGGTGCCGTCCGGCTCGCCCGGCGCGGGCGTCGAGTCGACGATCCAGACCTGCGACAGCGGCGGCGCCGGACCGTCGGCCAGCAGCGAGAGCGCGACCTTGCCGCCGAACGAGTGGCCGACGACGACGTCGGCCGGCGCCGGCCACGCGTCGGCGCGCGCGATCAGGCCGCGGACGTCGTCGGCGCACGCCGCCACGGTGTGGGGCGGATCGAAGGCCGGCGAGGCGCCGTGCAGCCGCAGGTCGACGAGCGCCGCCGCCCACTCCGCCCGCCGGGCGACGAGACCGCGCGCGATCGCGGCCCAGTTGCGGCCGCGACCGTAGATCCCGTGCAGCAGGACGATGGTCCGCCGCGCGGTGCGGGCCTCGGGAGCGACGACGGTGCTGGCGAGCAGGTCCATGGGCGGGCGCGGTGCGCCTTCATTATCGCGGACGCCGGCTTCCCGCGTTGCACACGCGGCGCCGAACGTTGCGGTCCCCGGCAACCTGTGCGATAACAGCCGCGCGCTGGAGCTCTTCCCCGCACCCCTTGTCGAGAACCGCGCGGCCGGCCGCGAACGCCCGCCGCGCAGGAGGCCGCAATGTCCGACTTCGGAACGCCCGGATCGTTTCCCACGCCGCCCACGCCGCCGTCGTCGGGTGCCCGCACGGGCCCGCCCTGGGAACAGCCGGGGGCCTTCTTCCAGCGCTGGCTCGACACGGCGAAGAGCATCCTGCTCGACCCGCAGGGCGGCTTCCGCAACGTCCGGCGGACCGGCGGCCTCGGCGCGCCGCTCACCTACTACGCGATCGGCGCGGCCCCGTTCGTCATCGCCTCGATCCTCTTCCAGCTGGTTGGCGTCGGTGGCTCGATGATGGGCGGCGGCGACGCCGCCGGACCGGCGGCGCTCCTCGGCGGTCTCGGCATGATCGGCGTGCTGCTGTTCATGGTCGTCGGGATCTTCGTGTTCTTCTTCATCTACACCGGGCTGGTGCATCTCACGCTGTCGCTGCTCGGCGCCGCGCGGCACGGCTACGAAGCCACGGTGCGGACCTTCGCGTATGCGCACGGCAGCGCCCTGCCAATCGGCATGGTGCCGTTCTGCGGCGGCGCCATCGCCGGCATCTGGGCGCTGGTCTGCGAGATCTTCGGCCTGGCCGAGATGCAGGAGACGACGCCGGTCAAGGCCGCGATCGCCATCTTCGCGCCGCTCGTCCTGTGCTGCGTGGTGATGTTCGTGTTCTGGGCCGCGATCATGGCGATGATCATGGGATCCGCCGCCACCATGGCGCAGTAGGGACCACGGCGCCCGTGACGCTCACCTGGCGCCCGCTCGAGCCCCTCGAAACCGACCACGAAGCGCTCTGGCTCCTGGTCGGCGGCGCCTCTCTCTGCCTGCTCGGCGTGGCCCTCGCCACGCCGGGCATCCAGCTCCCCCGCTGCGTGTTCAAGACGCTCACCGGGCTGCCCTGCCCGACCTGCGGCGTGACCCGGACGATCATCGCGCTCAGCCGGGGCGACGTGGATCGCGCCCTGTTCCTCAACCCGCTGGCGGCCATCGCCTGCGGGTTCGGCCTGCTCTATCTGCTCTACGCGGCCGCGGTCCTCGCCTGGCGGCTGCCGCGGTTCCGGCCGACCGTGTCCGCCGCCGGCGCGCGGCGGGTTCGCATCGGCGCCGTCGCCGTCATCGCCACCAACTGGCTCTGGCTCATCGCCACCGGTCGCTGATCACCCGACCGCAGGCCATCGGGCGTCCGACGGTATGATCGTCGGGATGTCCACGGCCGTGCCGACGACGCCGCGCATGGCCGCTTCGTGGCGGAGCGAGCTCCGGCCGCTCGGGCGCCTCGCCTGGCCGGTCATCCTGGCCGAGATCGGCTGGATGGCGATGGGCATCGTCGACACCTTGATGGTCGGCCCGCTCGGGCCGGAAGCGATCGGCGGCGTCGGCCTCGCCGGCATCCTGTTCTTCGCCCTGGCCGCGTGCGGCATGGGCATCCTGCTCGGCCTCGACACCGTCGTCTCGCAGGCCTACGGCGCCGGCGATCACGAGGCCTGCCGGCGCTGGCTGTGGCAGGGCCTGTGGCTCGGGCTGTTCGCCGCGGTGCCGCTCGCCGGCCTGCTGTGGCTGCAGCGGCTCTGGCTCGATCGCTTCGGCGTCAACCCGGCCATCGTCACGGTGGTCCGCGGCAACCTCGACGTGCTGTGGCTCACCCTGCTGCCGCTGTTCGTCTACGCCGCGTCGCGGCGCTATCTCCAGGCGATCGGCCTGGTGCGGCCGGTGATGTTCGCGCTCGTCGCCGCCAACATCGTCAACGCGATCGGCAACTGGGCGCTGATCTACGGGCACTTCGGCCTGCCCGCGCTCGGCACCGACGGCGCCGCCTGGGCCACGTGCGTGGCGCGGATCGCGATGGCCCTCGTGCCGCTGGCCGCAATCGTCTGGCACGACCTCCGGCAGCACACGGGGACGCCGGTATGGCGCGTGCACAAGCGGCCGGTCGGCCGCGACCTGGCGGTGCTCCTGCGCCTCGGTCTGCCGGCGATGCTGCAGATGGTGTTCGAGGTCGGCGTCTTCGCGCTGGCGTCCTCGATGGCCGCCAGCCAGACGCCCACGGCGATCGCCGCGCACCAGGTGTCGCTCGAGCTCGCCGGCCTGGCCTACATGGTCCCGTTGGGCATCGCCTCGGCGGCGGCCGTGCGCGTCGGCCACGCCGTCGGCCGGCGCGATGGCCAGGGCGCGGAGCACGCCGGCTGGGCCGCGATCCTGATGGGCACGATGGCGATGGCGACCACGGCGCTCCTCTTCGTGCTGCTGCCGCAGCTCCTCATCGGCGTGTTCTCGCGCGACCCCGACGTGATCCGCACCGGCACCTGGCTGCTCGGCGTCGGTGCGGTGTTCGCGGTCTTCGATGGCGTGCAGGTGATCGCGACCGGCGCCCTGCGCGGCCTGGGCGAGACCCGGCGGCCGATGATCTGGAACCTCGTGGGTCACTGGGGCATCGGCCTGCCGATCGGCTGGACGCTGGCGTTCGCCGCCGGGTGGGGCGTGCTCGGCATCTGGATCGGCCTCTCGACCGGCCTCATCGTGGTCGGGATCGCGTTGACACGGGCGTGGGCGCGCGCCGCCCGGGACTGGAGACTGCACTGTGGCGCCTGAAGCGCACGACGAGGACATCACCCTCACCGGCGACCTGTCGCTGGCCGACATCCTGGCCGGCGGCCGGGCCCAGCCGGCCCTGCTGAACGACGGCCACTGCCATTTCTTCTCGAGCCGCTTCTTCGAGCTGCTCGGCGCGCAGCTGCCCGGCGAGCGGAACGGGACACAGAGCGCCGCCGCGCTCAGCGCGCGCCTGGGCTGGGAAGATCCCGGCTCGCCGGAGGCGCTCGCCGATCGCTGGGTCGCCGAAATGGATCGCTACGGTGTCGGTCGATCGATGCTCATGGCCAGCCTTCCCGGCGACGAAGGCTCGGTGGCGGCGGCGGTGTCCCGGCACCCGGGACGCATCGTCGGCGGGTTCATGGTCAACGCGGTGGCGCCGGACGGCGCGTTGCGCGTGCGCTCGGCGCTCGGCGGGTCGCTGCGGGTCGTCTGCCTGTTCCCCGCCATGCACCGGTACTCGCTGTCCGATCCCAAGGTCGCCGAGATCGTCGGGATCGTCGCGGCCACGCCGGGCGCGGTCCTCTTCGTGCACTGCGGCGTGCTGTCGGTCGGCGTGCGGCGCAAGCTCGGGCTCTCCAGCCGCTTCGAGCTGCGCTACGGGCAGCCGCTCGACGTGCAGCGCTTCGCCGTCGACTACCCCAGCCTGCCGATCATCGTGCCGCACTTCGGCGCCGGCTTCTTCCGCGAGGCGCTGATGCTGGCGGAGGCCTGCCCCAACGTCGTGCTCGACACGTCGAGCACGAACGGCTGGGTGCGCTACCACCCCGGGCTGACGCTGACCGACGTGTTCCGCACCGCGATGGCGGTGCTGGGCCCCGATCGGCTCATGTTCGGCACCGACTCGTCGTTCTTCCCGCGCGGCTGGCAGGCCCCGATCTACGACACGCAGCGCGCGATCCTCGAACAGCTCGGCACGGAGGACGGCTTCCGCGCCTCGATCTTCGGCGGCACCTTCAACCGTCTCTTCCCGTGATTGTTCGGCTCGCGGCCTGGCCGGCGCTACTTGACGCCGGTGAGCTCCACGTCGAACACGAGGGTCGCATTCGCGGGGATGTCCGGCGGTGACCCGTTGCGGCCGTAGGCGAGGTTCGCGGGGATCACGAGCGTCCGCTTGGCGCCGACCTTCATCCCGCTGATGCCCTGGTCCCAGCCCGGGATCACCTCACGCTGGCCGAGCGTGAACTCGATCGGCTCGCCGCGATCGCGGGAACTGTCGAACTGACGCCCGTGGTTCGCCGGTTTGTCCGGATGGAACAGCCAGCCGGTGTAGTGCACCGCGACGCGGCGGCCGGGCCGCGCCTCGCTGCCGGTCCCGGCGGCGACCTCCACGATTTCGAGGCGGACCTTGTCGGTCTGGCACTTGCGATCGTCTTCCTGCATCTTGCGCTCCTCTTCGGGGGTCGGCTTGCGCCCGAAGAAGCCGCACCCCGCGGCGACGGGCAGCGTCAGACAGAGGGCGACGAGCAGTGAGCGGCGGAGCGCGCTGGTCATCGGCGGGCGGTCTCCAGGTGGGCGGCGGCGTCGAGGGCGGCGGCCACGGCGTCGAGCCCGCGGCTGAGTCTCGGCGCCCATGCCAAAGGCGACCCGCACGTGCTGAGGTGGCCGAAGAAGCGTCGGCACACGCGTCGGCGTTCGACGAGCCGCGAGCGAAGCTTGCGCGGACCAAGGCGACTGTGCCGGCGGCCGGCAGCACCCACGCCACATCGTCGCAACGCGGCTGCAAGCGGTGCGCTGCAGCGCCGCCGGCGACACCGACGCGCCGCCCGGCGTGTCCAGATACACTTCGTCCACCAGCACATGGATGCGCGCGCGCTCGGCGATCCCGGCGATGGCGTCGAGGGTCGGCCCGTCGATCACGGCGCCGGTGGGATTGTGCGGCCGCCGTCAGCACCACGAGCCGCGTCCGCGGCGTGATGGCCGCGGCGAGGCTCCCCGGCTCGACCGCGTAGTCGCGCGCGAACGGGCGCGGCAGGGCAATCACCTCGGCCCCGAACAGCCGTGCTGCGGTCGAGCGCGGCGAGTAGCCGGGATCCTCGACCAGCACGGCGTCACCGGGCCGCAGCAGCGAGGCGAGCGCAAGGAAGTTGGCCCCGGACGAGCCGACGGCGGTCACGATGTGGTCGGCCGGCACGCCGCAGTGCGCCGCGATGGCGGCGCTGAGCGCGGCGTCGAGGGCGGCCGGATCGGCGGCGGCGTCGGGTTCGGGATCGAGCATGGCCGGCCACGCGAGCGCGGTGACCGGCAGGAGATCGCTGGCGGCGAGGTCGTACCTCGGCGCGGGACGCGGGCGCGCCCAGGCCACATACGGCGCGGCAGGCCACGCGATCATGCCGTATAGCTTACCAGTGGGCGACCTGAACGAGCGACGGGCCGAGTCGCCCACGCGCCGGCTGGCGCGTTACGCGGTCGTCGTGTGGCTGCTCGTCGTCGAGCCTGTGTCGCTTGCGCTCACGCTCGATCGCGCGCTGCCGCGGATGCCCTCGTTCGGCATCACGGCGTGGACGATCGTCGCGGCGCGGATCGTCCTGGCCGGCATCGGCATCGTGCTGGCGGGCCGGCTGCGGGCGCGGGACGACGGGGCCTGGCGCGCCGTGGCGCTGTGGGCGTGCGGCGCCATCGGTGCGACGCTGCTCGCGCGCCTGTGGCCGGAGCTGCCGAGCAGCCTCGCGCCATCCGAGGCGCGTCTCGTCGCCGTCGCCGCGGTCGTACGTGACGCCGTGCTCGCGCTGGTCGCCGCGTGGTTCGCGCGGGCCGACGCAGCGGCTGACGCGGATGCCGCGGAAATCCGCGATTCATCGTGATCGCGGCGGCGAGTTGTTGCATAATTCGCAGCTGTGAGTGTGTCTGCCGTGAGCGCGAGCTCGCCGATTGCCACCGCCATGCCGCAGACGCTGTCCGTCGTCGGCGACGTGGCCGCGTCCGAGGATCTTCTCGTCGAGGGCACCGTCAGCGGCACGATCGACATGCCCGGTTGCGCGCTGACGATCGCCGCCGGCGCCCGCGTCGACGCGCGGATCCTGGCCCGCGACGTCACCATCCTCGGCCATTTCTCGGGACGGATCACCGCCACCGAGATCATCGACGTGCGCGAAGGCGCCCGTGTCACCGGCGAGATCGCCGCGCCCAAGGTCGCGCTGGCCGAAGGCGCCGAGATCCAGGCGCGCGTCGAGACCAAGCGCGTCGACGCCGCCGTCCACGTCGCCCGCTACCGGATGGCGCGGGCCGCGACCTCGTGATCGGTCCCGCCATGCTCGATTCGGGGGCCGTCCGGCAGCCAGCAGCGCCAGGAGCTCACATCATGCTCATGCCCCTCACCGCCGTCCGGGCCGCCCGCTCCTGACACCATGGCATCGACCAACACCACGATTGGCCGCGGGCGTTCGGCAACCGACGTCGGCGAAGGCTGGAGCATCACCGACGCCACCGAGCTCTACGAAATCGCCCGCTGGGGCAAGGGCTACTTCTCGATCGGCGCGCAGGGGCACGTCCTGGTCCATCCCTCGAAGGATCCGGCCCACGCGATCGACCTGAAGCAGCTCGTCGACCGCCTCCAGGTGCGCGGCCTGGGCCTGCCCACGTTGATCCGCTTCCGCGACATCCTGAAGCACCGGATCCGCGACATCCACGACGCCTTCCAGACGGCGATCACGACGCACGCCTACCAGGGCCGCTACAGCTGCGTCTACCCGATCAAGGTCAACCAGCAGCGGCAGGTCGTCGAAGAGGTCTTCGAGTTCGGCAAGCCGTACGGCTTCGGCCTCGAGGCGGGCTCCAAGCCCGAGCTCCTCGCCGTCGTCGCGCTCGCCGACAACGCCACGCCGATCATCTGCAACGGCTTCAAGGACGCCGAGTTCATCGAGATGGCGATGATGGCCCAGAAGATCGGGCGCAACGTCATCCCCGTGGTCGAGAAGTACACCGAACTGGCGCTGATCCTCGAATACGCGGCCAAGGTCGGCGTCCGGCCGCAGATCGGGATGCGGGTCAAGCTGGCTGCGCGCGGCGGCGGCCGCTGGCAGTCGTCGGGCGGCTACCGGTCGAAGTTCGGCCTCACCGTCACCGAGATCCTGCGCGGCCTCGAGGAGCTGAAGTCACGCGGCATGGCCGACTGCCTGAAGCTGCTCCACTTCCACCTCGGCTCGCAGATCCCGAACATCCGCATCGTCAAGGGCGCCCTGAACGAAGCCGCCCGCGTCTATGTCGAGCTCGCCCGCGCCGGCGCCGGGCTGCAGTACCTGGACGTCGGCGGCGGCCTCGGGGTCGACTACGACGGCTCGCAGACCAACTTCGAATCGAGCACCAACTACACGCTCGAGGAGTACGCCAACGACGTCGTCTATCACCTGCAGACGGTGTGCGACGAGGCCGGCGTGCCCCACCCGTCGATCATCTCGGAGAGCGGCCGCGCCGTCGTCGCCTACCACAGCCTGCTCGTGTTCAACATCCTCGGCGTCTCGAACTTCGGCGATGAACGGACGCCGGAGAAGGCCACCGACGACATGGAGCAGCCGCTGGTCGATCTCATCGAGACCTACCGCAGCGTCACCACGCGGAACGCGCTCGAGAGCTATCACGACGCGCAGCAGGCGCTCGACATGGCGATCAACCTGTTCTCGGGCGGCTACCTGTCGCTCGAACAGCGGTCGCAGGCCGAGAACCTCTACTGGGCGATCTGCGTGAAGCTGCAGAAGCTCGTGCAGCAGATGGACGACACCCCCGAGGACCTGCAGAACCTCGACGAATCGATGTCGGACACCTACTTCTGCAATTTCTCGCTGTTCCAGTCGATCCCGGACAGCTGGGCGATCAAGCAACTGTTCCCGGTGATGCCGATCCATCGCCTGGACGAGCGGCCGACGCAGCACGCCGTCATCGGCGACATCACCTGCGACTCGGACGGCAAGATCGATCAGTTCATCGATCGCCGCGACGTCAAGAAGACGCTGCCGCTGCACGCCTTCAACGGCGAGCCGTACTTCCTCGGCGTGTTCCTGGTCGGCGCCTATCAGGAGATCCTCGGCGACCTGCACAACCTCTACGGCGACACCCACGCCGTCCACGTCAGCCTCGACGACTCCGACAACATCGTCGTCGACGAGGTGGTGAAGGGCGACACGGTGCGCGAGGTGCTCGACTACGTCGAGTTCGACGTCGAGCGGCTGATCAGCAAGTTCCGCGCCGACATCGAGGCGGCGGTCCGCGAAGGCCGCGTCAACGACGGCGAGATGGGCGCCATGCTCCGCTTCTACGAAGACGGCCTGCAGGGCTACACGTACCTCGAAGAACCGCCGCACTGATAGTTGCCGGCGGTTCCCCTCAGGAACCGCCGGGCGCAGCCTTCCGAGCGTGCGGACTGCTATTCGCGGCGCTGGGCGCGCCGCGGCGCCGCACGCGGGCTGCGATGTCTTGCGGCGCGCTCTCACGCGCGCCCGCGGGGCGCCCGCGGGCGGCAGTTGCGGCGAGTCAGCTGCTGACCGGCCGGGGATCGCGATCCCGGTCCGGGCGCGACTCGCGCGGACGTCCGTCCGGCCGTGGGCCTCGCCCGCCAGCGGGTCCGCCGGGGCCGCGCCGATCGCCACGATCGCCGCGCGGACCATCGGGACGCCCACCGCCGCCGTGACGCGGCGGACCGCCCGGGCGCGGCCCGTCGGCGGGCGCGTGACGCAGCTCCGGATGGCGATCGAAGAAGCGGCGCACGGCGTGGTGGAAGCGCGATTCGAGCGCCGCGGCCGCCTCGCCGAAGGCCGGGCCGAGATCGCGCCACTGCTGCTGCGCCCGCCGGACCTTGTCGGCCACGACGCGCAGCTTGGCGTCCTCGTTGACGCGGCCGCCGATGGTGTTGGCGGCGAGTGATTCCCGCAGCAGGGCGGCCAGCGTCGCCGCCGGCGAGGAACCGGCCTCCGACGGCTTCGACGGACCCGCTACCGCGGTCTCGACCTCTTCGCAGAGCGCGCTGCGGCGCGCGACCTGGGCGCCGACGTCGAAGCGCGATCCGGCGAAGGCCTCCCCCGCCGCGCCGACGACCACATGCAGGGCGGCGTCGAAGCGGGCCCGCAGCGCGGCGCCGGCCTCGCCGGACAGCCCGGCGCCGTTCTGCCACTGCGTCCACAGATCCTGGACGGTGGCGGCGATGCCCTCGGGCAGGCTGCCCGCGGCGACCTCGGCGGCGAGCGTCTCGATCTGCTTGACCACGCCCTCGCGCTGCTCGACCCGCAGCTGCTCGGCGATCTGGTGACGCGAGCCATAGCGCTCGAAGAACTTGTCGCACGCGGCGCGGAACCGCTTCCACAGCAGCTCGGCGCGGTTGCGGCGGACCGGGCCGACCACCTTCCAGTCCGCCTGGAGCTGCTTGATGCCGGTCAACGCCGCCTGCCAGTCGGTCGACTCGGCGAGCGCCTCGGCCTGTGTGCAGAGCGCTTCCTTCTTCGACGCGTTCTCGGACCAGGCCTGCTTCAGCGAGGCGAGGTCGGTCTTGCGCCGCGTGAAGAACGTGTCGCAGGCGGTGCGGAAGCGGCGGGCCAGCTCCGCGACCTGGTCGCGCGGCCCCGGACCGGCGGCGGCCCACTGCGACTGCAGCTGCTTCAAGGTCTCCGCGGTCGTGACCCAGTCGGTGGACTGCGCCAGGGCCTCGGCCGACTCGCACAGCGTCACCCGCGCCGCGAGGTGGACGGCCTGTTCGGCCGCGACCAGACGCGCCTGCTCGTCGCAGCGCGCCTGCAGCTCGTCGGCGGCGCTCTTGAAGCGCTGCCACAGCGCGCCCGATTCGTCCCGTCCGACGCTGACGGCCTTCCACTGCCGCCGCAGATCGCGCAGCTGTCGGGCGACGTTGGGCAGATCCTTCGACGACTTCAGCGCCTCGACCTGGCTGACCAGCGCCTCCTGGATCCCGGCGTTCGCCCAGCGGCGCCAGTCTTCGGCGTCGCGCAGCTCGCGCAGCCGCGTCGTCAGGGCGGCGAGCGACGCCCGCAGATCGGCGGCGATCGCGTCGGGCGGCGCGCCCTTGGTGGACTCACCGCCGCCGCTGCCGCCGGCCTGCGGCTCGAGCACGGCCTTCAAGTCGCGAACGGCCTGATCGACGTCGCGCAGCGGCGCGTCGGCCTGGGCCGCCACGGCCGCGGCACTCGCGGCCAGGGCCTTCCACGTCTCCAGCCGGTCCTCGCGGACCCTGGCCGCGTCGGCCTGCCGCGACCGCCGGCGTTCGGCGAACGTGTCGGCGACTCGACGGACGCGGGTGCTCAACTCGGCGTCGAGCGCCAGCGGCGCGCTGAGGGTCTTCCACTCGCTCTCGAGCGCCGGCCAGGCACGCTCCGACTCCTCGAGCGAGGCGTCCGCGGCGACCAGGGCTTCGATTCGGCCGACCAGCGCGACGACGTCGTCGTGGACCGCGGCGGCGCGCGCGCGGGCGTCCGCGCGGCTTCGCGTCCGCTCGCCGGTGTCGGCGAAGCGGCGCGTCCAGCTGCCGTCGTCACCACCGGCGAGCGACGGGAGGGCGCTCCACTCGGACAGCAGACCGGCGAGGTGCGCGTCGAGGTCCTCGGCGTCCTCGGCGGCGCGGGCGATGAGCGCTTCCCGCGCTTCGATGCCGGCGGTCCGGGCCGCGCGTTCGGCGACCGCGGCGGCTTCGGCCTGCTCGATGGCGTCGAGGCGGGCGCGCTGGGTCGCGACGTGGCTGGCGAATCGCGCCGCGTCCTCGGCGCTGCCGGCGTCGCCGGCGAGCGCGGCGAACTCGGCTTCCAGGCGATCGAGCTCGGTCCGGGCGCGGGCCGGATCCGAGGCGTGCTCGAGGGCGTCGACGCCCTCGGTCAGCAGCGTGCGGCGGCGGGCGCCTGCTTCCGCCCTGGCGCGCGCATCGGCGGCGCGCTGCTCGCGGACGCGGATGAACGCGCGGGCACGGCGCACCACGACGGGATTGCGCGCGCGATCGGCGATCACATCCATCGCCGGGCTCTCGCCGAGGCGATCGACGGCGGCGACACCGGTGTCGTTGTACTCGGTGGTGATCGCGACGGCTTCGAGCTCGGCGGGATCGGTCAGGCGCTCGAGCGCGCCGGCGCGCACGGCGTCGTACATCGAGTGCTTGGCGACGGCGCTGAACGCGCGCGCCTCGTTCAGGCGCTCGAGCGCGCCGAGCGCAATCTCGGCGTCCGGGGCCGAGCGCGCGACCTGCACCAGCGCGCGCTCTTCGCGCAGCGCCCGCGCCGCGAGGGCGGCGCGCGGGATGTCGGTGCCGTCGAGCGCCAGCGTCAGCAGACGCGCGAGCGCGTCCGCACGGACCTGCGTGTCGACGTCGCCGCGGGCGATCATGCCGAGCGCGTCGGCGTCGGTGAGACGGGCGATGGCTGCGCGCCGCACGCGCGGGGACTCGTCGGTTCGCGCGAGAGTCGCAATCACGCCGAGCTCGGACTCGGGCAGCGTGTCGAGCGACGCGATACGCACAGCAGGATCGGCGTGCTTCCACGCGGGCTGCGGGCGAAGACGATCGAGCAAGGCCATAGGGCGGACTACCTCGGGAAGCACGTCAGCCGCGCGGCCGCGCGGCACAAGGGATGCGGCGAACCATGCGGACGAACGCACTGAGTGTACCCGAGATCCCGCGCGCCTTCGCCAGCGATCTCGTGCATCGGATTGCAATCACGCGCGATCGCAAAATGTGGATGAAAATCCGAAAACGTGGATTGAGCAGAGCTCTTCCTGTGTCTACAATGTGACCGCCTCCGCATGACCTCGCCGTCCCGGCCCCCCACGTCACAGCAACGCTTCGATCGGCGCATCATCGATGGCCCGCTGACCGCGGCCGTGTGGCACCTCGCGTGGCCGGCAATGCTGCAGAACGCGATCGGCGGCGCGCAGGGGATCGTCGATCACGCGATGGTCGGTCAGGTGGTGGGTTTCACCGGCAACGCAGCCATCGGGGTCAGCTGGCAGATCTTCCTGATCGTCATCGTCTTCATCAGCTCGCTGTACACCGGCATGGGCGTGCTGGTCGCGAGGCACGCGGGCGCCGGTGACGCGGACACGGTGAACCGCGTCGTTTACCAGGCCTTCCTCACCTCGATCTTCCTGTCGCTCGGCGTGCTCGCGCCCATCGGCTACGTCGCGGCGCCATGGCTGCTGGATCTGGCCAGCGCCGCGCCGGAGGTGCAGGCGGTCGCGCTGCCCTACCTCCGGCTGATGTTCGCCGGCAGCCTCGGCATGCTGCTGTTCTTCATGCTGGGCGGGGCGCTGCGCGCGGCCGGCGACTCGCGCACCCCGCTCTACCTCGGCGTCGGCCTGACGGTGGCGCACCTCGCCCTCAACGTCGCGCTGATTACCGGCGCCGGGCCGTTCCCGCGGCTCGGGGTCCTCGGCGCGGCGGTCGGGGCGGTGACCAGCAGCGTCGCCGCCGGCATCGTCGGCCTCGGCCTGCTGTTCGCCAAGCGCACCCCGATCTGGTTCTCGCGGAAGATGCCGCTGGCCCCGGACTGGACGATCATCCGGTCGCTGTTCCGCTTCGGCCTGCCGACCGGGCTGCAAGGCGTGGCGATGAACGTCGGAGGCCTCCTCCTCCTGCGGTTCATCGGCAGCCTGGAACACAGCGCCGAGGCCCAGGCCGCCTACGCGGTCGGCTACAACCAGCTGTTCTCGCTGATCACGTGGACCTCGGTCGGACTGATGGGCGCGGCCGCGACGGTCGCCGGCCAGAACCTCGGCGCCGGCCGGCCCGAGCGGGCCGTCGAGGGCGTGTGGGCGACGGCGCGCATCGGCCTGCTCCTCGCCGGCTCGATGGGCCTCGTCTTCCTGCTGGTGCCGCGGACGCTGCTGGCGCTGTTCGGGATGACGGACGGCCTCGTCCTCGACATGGGCACGCAGCTGCTGCGGGTGCTGGCCGTGTCGGGACTCTTCGTGACGCTGGCGCTCGTCCACACCGGCGGGCTGCAGGGCACCGGCGACACCCGCAGCCCGTTCTTCATCTCGCTGGTGTCGCAGGTGGCGGTACCGCTCGGCCTGTGCCTGATCCTGCAGCTGACCGGCACGCTGGCCCCGCTGGGCATCTGGGTCGCGATCCTCCTCGGCCACTCGACCCGCGCGGTGCTGTCGATCATCCGCTTCCGCCAGGGCAAGTGGCGCACCATCCAGGTCGGCGTCGCCGCCGCCGGCGCCCGCTGAGCACTTCCGAAGGGTCCCGCTCCGTGAGCAAAGTTCCACCATCCTCCGATCCGTCGCTCTTCGACTTCGTGGAGGAGCCCGGCCCCGCGGCGCCGCCTCCGCCGGCACGGCCGCCGGCCGGCGGCGGAACTACCGGCGGATCGGGCGGTGGCGACGACTCGGTCCCGCTGCACGACGCGGCGCGCTCGCGCTACCTGAATTACGCGCTGTCGGTCATCACCGCGCGCGCGCTCCCGGACGTGCGCGACGGCCTCAAGCCGGTGCAGCGCCGCATCCTGTTCTCGATGTGGCAGCAGGGCCTGCGCGCCGACGCCAAGCACCGCAAGTCAGCCACGGTGGTCGGTAACGTGCTCGGCAACTTCCATCCGCACGGCGACGCCTCGGTCTACGACGCGCTGGTGCGCATGGCGCAGTCGTTCTCGCTGCGCTATCCGCTGGTCGACGGCTCGGGCAACTTCGGATCGCTCGACGGCGATCTCGCCGCCGCCTACCGGTACACGGAGTGCCGGCTGGCGCGGCTGGCCGACCAGCTGCTGATCGAGCTCGATCAGGACACGGTGGCGATGCGCCCGAACTTCGACGGCACCAAGGCGGAGCCCGTCGTGCTGCCGGCGCGCATCCCGAACCTGCTGGTCAACGGCGCCACCGGCATCGCCGTCGGCATGGCCACCAACATCCCGCCGCACAACCTCGGTGAGGTGTGCACGGCGCTGGTCAAGCTGCTCGACAACGACGAGCTGACCACGCCGCAGCTGTGCCGCTGGATCAAGGGGCCGGACTTCCCCACCGGCGGCGTCATCCTCAACACGCCCGACGAGCTGAAGGAGATCTACCGCACGGGCAGCGGCGCGGTGAAGCTGCGGGCGACGTGGGAGAAGGGCCCGGTCGGACGCGCCTCGAAGATCGTCTACGTCACGAGCATTCCCTACGCGATCGACAAGAGCGACCTCGTCGCGCGCATCGGCGACATCGTCCTCGGCCGCAAGCTGCCGCCGCTGCTCGACGTCCGCGACGTCTCGACCGACGACGTCCGCATCGAGCTCGAGCTGAAGAAGGACGCCGACGAGAAGATGGTGCTGGCGTACCTGTTCAAGCACACGCCGCTGCAGACCAACTTCAACGTCAACCTCACCTGCCTGATTCCAACCGAGCACGCCGAGGTCGGCCGGCCGGAGCGCCTCGACCTGAAGGCGATGCTCTGGCACTTCCTGCACTTCCGCCTCGAGGTCGTGACCGCGCGGCTCGAGCACGAGCTGGCCTCGCTGTCACGCCGACAGCACCTCCTCGAAGGCTTCGCGAAGATCTTCGACGCCCTCGACGAGATCCTGCGGATCGTGCGCAAGTCGGAGGGCAAGGCCGACGCGGCGCGGCAGATCATCGCCCGCTTCGGGCTGGATGCCGAGCAGACCGACGCGATCCTCGAGCTGAAGATCTACCGCCTGGCGCGACTCGAGATTCAGGTGATCCAGGAGGAGCTCGCCGCGGCGCGGAAGCGGGCGCGCGAGCTGCGCGGCGCCTTGGGCGACGAGGCGGCGCGCTGGGCCATGGTGCGCGAGGAGATCGAGGCGGTCCGCACCGCCGACCCGTCGATCGGCAAGGACGCGCGGCGCACGACCTTCGCCGCCGCGGAAGCGGAGGTCGAGTACTCGGCCGAGGACTTCATCGTCGACGAGGACGGCATCGCGCTGCTCTCGCGCGACGGCTGGCTCAAGCGTCAGAAGGACGTCAAGGATCTGGCGACGACGCGGCTCCGGGAAGGCGACGCGGTGATGGCCGTGGTCGCCGGCAGCACGCGCGCCACGGCGGTGTTCTTCACCAACTACGGGACCGCCTACACCTGCCGCTTCATCGACATTCCCGCCTCGACCGGCTACGGCGAGCCCATCCAGCGCCTCTTCAAGTTCAAGGACGGCGAGCGCGTGGTCGCCGCCTTCAGCCTCGATCCGCGCCTGACCGGTGCGATCACGGCGTCCTCGCCCGAGGACCCGCCGCCGGTGCACGCCGTCGCGGTCACGAGCGACGGCTACAGCCTGCGGTTCGGCCTGGCGCCCTTCATCGAACCCAGCACGCGCGCCGGCCGCCGCTATGCCAGGACCGCCGACGGCGCCGAGGTGGTAGGCGTGGAGCGGACGACCGGCCGCGAGACGTTGATCACGGCGACGCGGCAGGCGCGCGCCATGCTCTGCCGTGCGGACGAGGTGAACTTCCTGTCCGGCCCCGGGCGCGGCGTCATCCTGATCAAGATCGACCCGGAGGAGGATCGCGTCCTGGGCTTCATCGCCTCGGTCGGCGAACGCGACCTGCTGCTCGTGGAGACCAGCCGCGGCGCCGAGCAGACCGTCAGCACCGCCAAGTACGAGGTCACCGGGCGCGGCGGGCGGGGCCGCGAGCTGCTCCAGCGCGGCCAGTTCGCCAGGGTGATTACGCCCCTCCCGGACATCCCGACACTCCCAGAATAGGCCGATTTGCCGATCGCTCACGTCGCCGAAATGCGTTCGATATGCAAATTGGATGGCCGCTGGCAGAACCTTTCACCGCTGCAATTTGCCAACTGTACCGTCGTGGCGTGCATAATGTGCGCCCGGGAGCGATCGCGCTCAATTCATGGACATAATGGCGGCGCTTTTGCGCGCCGCGCGCAGACGAAAGGACAGGAATGGGCTCAGCGGCGTCTCGTGAAGCAGTCGGCTCTATCCGGAACTGGGCGGTGACCGAAGGACGCAAGACCACGTCCCAGGTGCGGGCCACCGAGCTCTTCGGCAGCCTCGTGTTCAACGACGAGGTGCAGCGCGCCCGTCTTCCCAAGCAGGTGTACAAGGCCCTGCGCCGCACGGTGACCAAGGGCGAGGCCCTCGAGCACTCGGCGGCGGACGCGGTCGCGTCGGCGGTCAAGGACTGGGCGCTCGAGCACGGCGCCACCCACTACACCCACTGGTTCCAGCCGCTGACCGGCATCACGGCTGAAAAGCACGACTCCTTCCTGTCGCCGACGCCCGAAGGCGGCGCCATCGCCGAGTTCAGCGGCAAAGAGCTCATCCAGGGTGAGCCCGACGCCTCGAGCTTCCCGTCCGGCGGCATGCGATCGACGTTCGAAGCCCGCGGCTATACGGCGTGGGATCCGACCAGCCCGCCCTGGCTGCTCTCGAACCCGAACGGCATGACGCTCGTCATCCCGACCGCGTTCGTCAGCTGGACGGGTGAAGCGCTCGACAAGAAGACGCCGCTGCTGCGCTCGATGGAAGCGCTGTCGTCGCAGGCCGTGCGCATCCTGAAGCTGTTCGGCTCGCGCGCCGAGCGCGTGATCACGACGTGCGGCCCGGAGCAGGAATATTTCCTGATCGACAGCCACTTCTATTTCGCGCGTCCCGACCTGATCAACGCCGGCCGGACGCTGTTCGGCGCCAAGCCGCCGAAGGGCCAGGAGCTCGAGGATCAGTACTTCGGCGCGATCGCCGAGCGCGTCCTCGCCTGCATGATGGAGGTCGAGACCGAGCTGTTCAAGGTCGGCGTCCCGGTCAAGACGCGCCACAACGAGGTCGCGCCGAGCCAGTACCAGATCGCGCCGATCTTCGAGAACGCCAACGTCGCCACCGATCACCAGATGATGGTGATGGAGACGCTGCGCCGCATCGCGCCGAAGTACGGCCTCCACTGCCTGCTGCACGAGAAGCCGTTCGCCGGCGTCAACGGCTCGGGCAAGCACCTCAACTGGTCGATGGGCGACGACCTCGGCAACAACCTGCTGCAGCCGGGCGACAACACACACGACAACGTGCAGTTCCTGGTGTTCTGCGCCGCCGTGCTGCGCGCGGTCTACAAGTCGCAGGGCCTGCTGCGCGCGTCGATCGCCAGCGCCGGCAACGATCACCGCCTGGGCGCCAACGAGGCCCCGCCGGCGATCATCTCGGTGTTCCTCGGCGACATGCTGACGGACATCTTCGAGCAGATCGAGAAGGGCGCCGCCAAGAGCACGAAGTCGGGCGGCATCCTCGAGACCGGCGTCTCGGTCCTGCCGAAGCTGCCGCGCGACGCGGGCGACCGCAACCGCACCAGCCCGTTCGCGTTCACCGGCAACAAGTTCGAGTTCCGCGCCGTGTCGTCGGGCCAGAGCATCGCGATGCCGAACATCTGCCTGAACGTGGCGGTGGCCGACTCGCTGGCCTACGTCGCGGACGAGCTCGAGAAGGCGACGGCGGGCGGCCAGTCGCTCGACGCCGCGGTCGGCAAGCTGCTGACCAAGATGATCAAGGAATCCAAGCCGATCATCTTCAACGGCAACAACTACTCCGCCGAGTGGGAAAAGGAAGCGGCCAAGCGGAAGCTGCTCAACCTCAAGAACACGGTCGACGCGCTGCCCGAGCTGGTCACACCCGCGGCGATCAAGGTCTTCGAGACGCACAAGGTGCTCAACGCGCGCGAGGTGCACGCGCGCCACGAGATCATGCTCGAGCAGTACGTCAAGACGATCAACGTCGAGGCGCAGCTGATGGTGCTGATGGCCAACCGCTACATCCTGCCGGCGGCGCCGTGAGCTACCAGACGGCGCTGGCTCAGAGCGTGGCGGCAGGCAAGGCGGCGGGCGTCGTCGCCAGCCGAGACGAAGAAGCTGCTGACCGGGTTCACCAAGACCATCGACGGCTTCCGCAAGGCCACCGACAAGCTCGCGGCGCGCGGCCGAGCACTCCGGCGGCTCGGCCGAGAAGCACGCCAAGTACATGCGCGACACGATCGTCCCGGCGATGGCGGCGCTGCGCGAGCTGGGCGACAGGATCGAAACCACGGTGCCGTCGAACTCGTGGCCGCTGCCGACCTACCGCGAGATGCTCTTCATCAAGTAGGCGGGCGTTCCAAATCGAACGGGAAGGCGAGAGCCGGCTTCGGCCGGCTCTCGCTGCGTACGGCCGCTGCTAGACTAGCGCACGCCCACAGGGCGGCTACGGCCGGCCGTGAGAGGCCGGCCGAGAACAGATGATGGCAGCGAGCTACACCGCGAAAGACATCACCGTCCTGGAGGGGCTCGAGCCCGTCCGCAAGCGTCCCGGCATGTACATCGGCGGCGTGGGCACGGCCGGCCTCCACCACCTCGCCTGGGAGATCATCGACAACGCCATCGACGAGGCGATGAACGGCTACGCGTCGTCGATCGTCGTCACGCTGCACAAGGACGGCTCGTCGCTGACCGTCGCCGACGACGGCCGCGGCATCCCCGTCGACAAGCACCAGAAGACCGGCAAGAGCGCGCTGGAGGTCATCTTCACGGTGCTCCACGCCGGCGGCAAGTTCGAGGGCACCAACTACAAGACGGCCGGCGGCCTGCACGGTGTCGGCGCCAGCGTCGTCAACGCGCTGTCGAAGGAGCTGGTCGCCACCGTCCGGCGCGACGGCACGACCTGGGAACAGCGCTTCAAGCAGGGACGCCCGCAGGGCAACCTGGTCAAGACCGGTCCGGCGCGCGGCACCGGCACCACCGTCTGGTTCCATCCCGACCCGGCGATCTTCCCGCGCATCGAGTTCGACGCCGCGCTGCTGCGCGAGCGCCTCGAGACGGCGAGCTACCTGCACCGCGGCGTCAAGCTGACGTTCGTCGAGGAGGCGACCGGCGCGCGCGACACCTTCGTCCACGAGGACGGCATCGTCGCCTACCTGAATCGGCTGGTCGTCGAGCGCAACGAGCGCGCCGTCCACGAGACGCCGTTCACGCTGGCCCGCGACGGGCGCGACAACGACGTCCGCGTCGAGCTCGCGCTGCAGTGGACCGAATCGACCGACGAGCACGTCCGCAGCTACGTCAACGGCATCCCCACCGGCTCCGGCGGCACGCACGAGAACGGCCTCCGCGCCGGCCTCGGCAAGGCGATCCGCAACTACATCGAGACGCACAACCTGTCGCCGAAGGGCGTGACGCTGACCGCCGAGGACCTGCGCGAGGGCCTGGTCGCAGTGTTGAGCGTGTTCGTCCAGGAGCCGCAGTTCCAGGGCCAGACCAAGGACCGCCTGAACAACCCCGAGATCCTCGCCGCCGTCGACGCCCAGGTGCGGCCGGCGCTCGAGCACTGGCTGAACAGCAAGCAGTCGATGGCCGAGCAGATCGTCGCCCGCGCCGTCCTGGCCGCGCGCGCCCGCGAGGCCAGCCGCGCCGCGCAGCAGGAGGTGGTCCGCAAGAGCGCGACCTCGGCCCGGCTGACGCTGCCCGGCAAGCTCTCCGACTGCTCGATGAGCACACCCGGCGCGACCGAGATCTTCATCGTCGAGGGCGACTCCGCCGGCGGCTCGGCCAAGCAGGGCCGCGACCGGACCCGTCAGGCGATCCTGCCGCTGCGGGGCAAGGTGCTCAACGCCGAGAACGCCTCGATGGCCAAGGTCCTCGAGAACAAGGAGCTCGCCGACCTGGTCACCGCGCTCGGCTGCGGCATCGGCAAGGCCTTCGACATCACCCGGCTGCGCTACGGCAAGGTCATCATCCTCGCCGACGCCGACTCCGACGGGCACCACATCGCGACGCTGCTCCTCACCTTCATCTACCGGCACATGCCGCGGCTGATCGAGCACGGCCACGTCTACCTGGCCCAGCCGCCGCTCTACCGGATCGACATCGGCAAGGAGACCTACTGGGCTCTCGACGAGGCCCAGAAGGACACGATCCTCGGGGGCAGGGTGGGCCGGGCCAAGCCCGAGATCACCCGGTTCAAGGGGCTGGGCGAGATGATGCCCAAGGTGCTCTGGGAGACGACGCTGAACCCCAAGACGCGCCGGCTCCTGCGGGTCGAGGTGACCGACGCCCTGGTCACGGACCGGATCATCAACGAGCTGATGGGCAAGGACGCGTCGGCCCGGTTCCGTTTCATCATGGAACACGCCGAGGACGCCTCGGAGCTGGACGTCTAGCGGGCCCGCTGAACTTCCCCTGTGCTCGACCCGATATTGTTCACGGCCCGCCTTGGCTGGCCTGAGATTGTTCATCGACCGGCGGAATCGAGAACCGGCGGCCGGAGCGGCCGGATTTCGCGGTACAATTCTGCGATCGGGATCGACTCAAGACGAAGACCATGAAGGGACACGACTTCCAGGGTGTCAACGCGGCCTACGTGGCCGAGCTGTTCGACCGGTACCGCCAGGATCCGGACTCGGTGGACGCGGCGACGCGGGCCGAATTCGACGCCGGCCTGATTCCTGAGGCAGCGGTCACCGCCACCCCCGGCGGGATCGTCGACAGCGCCGACGTCGCCGAGGTGGTCGGCACGGTCAACCTCGCCGAGTGCATCCGCCGCTACGGCCACCTGGCGGCGACGCTCGATCCGCTGGGATCCGCGCCGGTCGGTGATCCGTCGCTCGCCGCTCCCTTCCACGGCGTGTCGGACGGGATGCTCGCGCGCCTGCCGGCCAGCCTGGTCGCCGGGCCAGTCGCGGCCTCCTCGGCCAACGCGCTGGAGGCGATCACCGCGCTGCGGCGGATCTACTGCTCCACCACCGGCTACGACTACTCGCACGTCTTCGTGCCCGAGGAGCGCGACTGGCTGCGCCACGCCGCTGAGACGTGCCGCTTCCGTCCGCCGGTCCAACCGATCGACGACGTCGACCTCCTCGATCGCCTGAGTCAGGTCGAAGCCTTCGAGCAGTTCCTGCACCGAGCCTTCCCCGGCAAGACCCGTTTCTCCATCGAAGGCCTGGACCTGCTGATCCCGGTCCTCGACGTGATCCTGGACGGCGCCGCTGCCGCCGGCGGATCGGACGTGCTGCTCGGCATGGCGCACCGCGGCCGCCTCAACGTGCTGGCGCACGTGCTGTCGAAGCCGTACGTGCAGATCCTGGCCGAGTTCAAGGATCCGGTGCAGGGCCGCGCCGCGTTCAAGATCGATCTCGGCTGGGCCGGCGACGTGAAGTACCACGCCGGCGCCGAGCGCTCGCTGAAGAGCCTCACCGTGTCCATGGCGCCGAACCCGAGCCATCTCGAGTTCGTGAACCCGGTCGTGGCCGGCATGGCGCGGGCCGCCGGCACCAAGGTCGACGGCCCCGGGAAGGTCACCTTCGATCCGAAGCGGACGCTGCCGATCCTGATCCACGGCGACGCGGCGTTCCCCGGTCAGGGCGTCGTCGCCGAGACGCTCAACCTGGCGCGGCTCGACAGCTATTCGACCGGTGGCACGATCCACGTGATCGTGAACAACCAGATCGGCTTCACCGCCACGTCGCGCGAAGCCTACGGCACGTCGTACGCGAGCGGCCTGGCCCGCGGCTACAAGATCCCGATCATCCACGTCAACGCCGACGACCCGATCGCCTGCCTCGAAGCGGCGCGCGTCGCCAGCGCCTACCGGGCGACGTTCTTCAAGGACATCATCATCGACCTGATCGGCTATCGCCGCTACGGTCACAACGAAGGCGACGAGCCGAGCTTCACGCAGCCGCTGCTCTACGCCAAGGTCGCCGCGCACCCGACGGTGCGGCGCCTGTGGGCCGATCAGCTGATCGCCCGCGGCAAGGTCACCGCCGACGCCGCGGAGGTGATGTATCGCCGCCACTTCACGGTGCTCGAGGAAGCGCTGGCGTCGCTCAAGCCGGAGCGCGACTTCGTCGAGCCGATCCCCGAGCCGCCGCCGCCCGGCGCCGCGCGTCAGGTGAAGACCGCCGTGCCGCTGGCGCAGCTCGACGGCGCTCAACGCCTCGCTGCTGTCGCGGCCGGCCGGCTTCCAGCAGCACCGCAAGCTCGATCGCGCCCGCGAGCGCCGTCAGATGATGCTGGCCAACCCGGACGAGCGGACGATCGACTGGGCCGCGGCCGAGGAGCTGGCGTTCGCCTCGATCCTCGCCGAGGGGATCCCGATCCGCCTCACCGGCGAGGACGTCGAGCGCGGCACGTTCAGCCACCGCCACGCCGTCTTCCACGACGCGGTCACCGGCAAGCGCCACATCCCGCTGCAAGCGCTCGAGCAGGCGAAGGCGGCCTTCGAGGTCCGCAACAGCCCGCTCACCGAGGCCGCCACCGTCGGCTTCGAGTTCGGCTACAACGTCCAGGAGCCGGGCCGGCTGGTCGTCTGGGAGGCGCAGTACGGCGACTTCATCAACGGCGCCCAGGTGATCATCGACGAGTTCATCACCTCGGGCCGCGCCAAGTGGGGCCTGACGCCGTCGCTGGTGCTGCTGCTGCCCCACGGCTACGAAGGCCAGGGCCCCGATCACTCGTCGGCGCGCCCCGAGCGCTTCCTCGAGTCCGCCGCCGACATCAACCTGCGCCTGGCCAACTGCACGACCGCAGCGCAATACTTCCACCTGTTGCGCCGCCAGGCGCTGCTGCTCTCGACCGATCCGCTGCCGCTGATCGTGCTCACGCCGAAGAGCCTGCTGCGCCACCCGATGGTGGCCTCGTCACCGCGCGAGCTGGCCGAAGGCCGCTGGCAGCCGACCATCGACGACGCCGAGGCGCGCGGCCACGCCCGCGACGTCCGCCGGCTGGTACTGTGCAACGGCAAGATCTACGTCGACCTGGTGTCGAGCGAGGCGCGGGCGGGGACGCCGGCCGTCGCCGTGTGCCGCGTCGAGCAGCTCTATCCGTTTCCAGCCGAGGACGTCGCCGCGATCATGGCCGGCTACCCGAACCTGCAGGAAATCCTGTGGGTGCAGGAAGAGCCGCAGAACATGGGCGCGTGGACGTTCGTCCGCAGCGAGCTCGAGGCGCTCGCCGGCGATCGCCTGCCGGTGCGCTACGCCGGCCGCCCGCGCAGCGCCAGCCCGTCCGAGGGGTCGGGCGCGCTGCACCAGATCCATCAGCGCATCATCGCCGACCAGGCGTTCGCGCTGAACGTTCCCGTCGAGGCGCGCTGAGGCGAAGCCGGCGCACCCCAGGTTGTCGTAGAGGACTCCGTGGCCATCAACATCGTCGTTCCCCAGCTTGGTGAGTCGGTCGTCGAAGCCCGCGTCGCGCGCTGGTTGAAGCGCGAGGGCGAGGCCGTCGCCGCCGGCGAGCCCGTCGTCGAGCTCGAGACCGAGAAGATCGACCTCGAGGTCGGCGCCGAGCACGCCGGTGTGCTGGCGTCGATCAAGCACCCGGAAGGGGCCGACGTGAAAGTCGGCGACGTGCTGGCGGTGGTCGACGCCAGCGCCACGGCCGCGGCTCCGGCCGCCGAAGGCGGAGGGGCCGCCACGCCGCGCCGCCGGCGGCACCCGCCGCCAAGGACGCCAAGGACGGACAGAAGGCGACGCCGACCGCGCGCAAGATGGCCGAAGCGCACGACGTCGCGCTGTCCGCGGTCGCCGGCAGCGGCGATGCCGGCCGCATCACCAAGAAGGACGTCGCCGGCCAGATCCAGCCGCCGGCCGCCGCCGCGCCCGTGGCCGCGCCCGCCCCGCCTGCTGCGCCCCCGGCCGCCCCCGCTCCCCCGCCGTTGCCGGCCCCGAAGGCCGCCAAACCGGCCGCGCCGGTCGCGGCCCCGGCGCCGCCGCGCGCGCCCGGCACCCGCGCCGAGACCCGCGAGCGCATGTCGAAGCGGCGCCTGACGATCGCCCGCAACCTGGTCGAGGCGCAGCGCACCGCGGCCATGCTGACCACCTTCAACGAGGTGGACATGACCGAGCTGATGGCGCTGCGCGAGCGCCGCAAGCAGGCGTTCAAGGAGCGCTACGGTCTCGGCCTCGGCATCGCCTCCTTCTTCGTGAAGGCCTCGGTGGCGGCACTGCGCGCGTTTCCCCGTCTCAACGCCGAGATCCAGGGCGAGGAGATGGTGCTCAAGCACTACTACGACATCGGGATCGCCGTCGGCGCGCCGCAAGGCCTCGTCGTTCCGGTGATCCGCAATGCCGAGGATCTGTCCTTCGCCGGCATCGAGCAGGCGATCCGCGAGTTCGCCGGCAAGGCGCAGAACGGCACGCTGACGCTCGACGACCTCAAGGGCGGATCGTTCACGATCACGAACGGCGGCGTCTTCGGATCGATGCTGAGCACGCCGATCCTGAACCCGCCGCAGGTCGGCATCCTCGGCCTGCACAAGATCGAGGATCGGCCGATCGCCATCAAGGGCCAGGTCGTGATCCGGCCGATGATGTACGTCGCGCTCAGCTACGACCACCGCATCGTCGACGGCCTCGAAGCGGTGCAGTTCCTCGTTCGCGTCAAGGAACTGATCGAGGATCCAGGCCAGATGCTGCTCGAGGGCTGAGATGCCCGGCCGGCCGCGCCGGCCCGTCGTCTCAATATCGATGCGCCAGTGCGCCGCGCTCCTCGCCGTCGTGCTGGCCATCCCCGGGAGCGCCGCGGCGCAGGCGCCGGCCGCGCCCGTCCGTGCTGGTGCCGAGGCCCAGCCAGCCCCGCCTCCCCCGCCCGCCGCGGACGGAGCCTCGCCGGCGCTGGCCCGTATCAAGCGCCGCCTCCGCACCGAAACGCCGCTGCGCGACGCCGCCGAGCAGATGCCGGAGGCGCCGACGTTCCGCACCAGCGTCACCGAGCACGTCGACATCTGGAAGTTCTGGGGGGAGCCCGAGGACGTCGCCGCCTACGTACGGCCGAGCGGCGGCACCTGGCACAACGAGTTCCAGGCCATGGTGACGCCCGATGAGTTCAGGAACGCCGCCGGTTTCGGCAGCGCCGAGCAACTGCAGCTGGCGGCGACCAGCCTGGCCTTCGCCGGCGCGATGAAGCTGCTCGGCATCGGCGTGCAGCAGGTGAAGCAGGCCGCCCACAACCGTACCGTGCGGAAGGCGAAGGAAGAAGTGCAGCGCGAGCTCGAGGCGTTCTACGTCCTGCACCCCGAGGCACGGCCCGCGGCTACTCTGACGCCGCCGTAGCGGTCCTCTCCTTCGCGCGACGGGGCCCCTCGGTCACACGGGCGGACATAGCGCGCGCAGCACGTCGGGCGCGCGCCGGGCCCAGTCGGCCTCCGAGTGCTGACCGCCGGCGACCTCGCGGTAGTGCAGATCGCGCCCGAGCCGCCAGCCATGGCGCAGCAGGATGTTCTTCAGCATGCGGGCGTGGTGCAGGACGCCCGGCCCTTCCTGGGTGCCGACATCGAGCCAGATCGAGACGTCGAGCCGGCCCGCCAGGGCGCGAGCCCGTTCGAGGACGCACCGGCGATCCCACCACAGCGACGGCGACAGCGCTGCCAGCCGGCCGAAGACGTCAGGCCGGGCCAGGCCGATCTCGAGGACGGCCAGGCCGCCGAGCGACGACCCGCCGAGGCCGGTCGACGCGGCGTCCGCGCGCGTCCGGTAGCGCGCGTCGATCCACGGCTTCAGCTCGTCGACGAGAAACTGGCGGTAGGCGCCGAGCCGGCCGCCGACACGCCGCCGCGGATCGCAGCTCGGCGTGTACTCGTCCAGCCGGTCGACGCCGGCGTGATCGACGCCGACGAGGATCAGCGGCGCGATCTGGCCGGTCCGGATGAGGGTCTCGGCCGTCTCGTCGAGGCCCCAGTCCTGTCCCGGCACGAAGGCGCGCGCAGGGTCGAAGAGGTTCTGTCCGTCCTGCAGGTACAGCACGGGGTAGCGCCCCGTCGATTCGTCGTAGCCGGGCGGAAGGTAGATCGAGATGCGCCGCGTCGTGGCGAGGGCCGCCGAGCGGAACCCGTGCAGGAGGTCGAACCGGCCGGTGAGCTGCGCGCCGGGTTCGGCGTCGCCGCGCACGATCGACGCGGGTCCGACGTCGGCGGTGATCGTCATCGCGGCGTTACGTTGACCACGGGCTCTATACTACCGGGCCATGCCCGTCATCGAACCCGGCCAGCCGGCGCCCGATTTCTCGCTCCCCGATCAGCACGGCACGATCCACACGCTCGCCGGCTACGCCGGCCGGCCGCTGGTGATCTACTTCTATCCCAAGGACGACACCTCGGGCTGCACCAAGGAAGCGTGCACCTTCCAGGAGACGCTGCCCCGCTTCGACACGTCGAAGGCCGCGGTGCTCGGCGTCAGCGTGCTCGGCACGGACAGCAAGGCGAAGTTCGCGAAGAAGTACGGCCTGTCCTTCCCGCTGCTCGCCGACGAGGATCACGCCGTCGCCGATCGCTACGGCGCGTGGCAGCAGAAGAGCATGTACGGCCGCAAGTACATGGGCGTCGCGCGCATCACCTACCTGATTGGTCGGGACGGACGCGTCGTCCGGCGCTGGGACAGCGTCAAGCCGGCGGAACATCCGGCCGAGGTCCTGGCCGCGGTCACGGCATTGCCGGGCTAGCCCGGACGCGCACGCGGCGCTTCCGCCGGCCGCGTGCCAGCAGCCAGGCCGAAGATAGGGCCGCCGTGCCGAACGAGAGCACGATCGTCAAGAGGGCCAGCACCTGGACGAGTTCCGGGAGAACGTCCGATCGCGGGCTCGCTGTGCGCGACGAGGATCTACAGCATGCGAAGACCCGGAAGGTGTCCACGCGATGGCCGGTGCAGCCCACCGGCCGGGAGCTGCGCGGAGTAGGCGACGGAGGCAGACTTGGCTGCATGGAAGCTGCCGGCGGGCCGCCTGGAAGGCGACCCGCCCGGCTGACATCCACATCCCCCGGCGCGCGATTATGGCGCGCCGGGCCGATGCTCAGTAGCGGTAGTGGGCCGACTTGTACGGACCTTCGACTGGTACGCCAATATAGTCGGCCTGATCCTTCGAAAGCACCGTCAATTTCACTCCCAACTTGGCGAGGTGCAGCCGGGCCACGTCCTCATCGAGCTTCTTCGGCAGGATATAGACACGGCGGGCGTCGTAGTTCGTGCCCGACAGCGTCGGCTTGCCGGTGGCGTTGAAGTGCAGATCGAGCTGCGCCAGCACCTGGTTGGTGAACGACGACGACATCACGAACGACGGGTGGCCGGTCGCGCACCCGAGGTTCAGCAGCCGGCCTTCGGCCAGAACGAGCACGCTGTGCTCCGGGCCGGCCGCCCTCGGCCGGGAACACCCACTCGTCGTACTGCGGCTTGACCTGGATCCGCTTGGCGCCCGACTTCGCGAGGCCGGCCATGTCGATCTCGTTGTCGAAGTGGCCGATGTTGCCGATGATGGCCTTGTCCTTCATCCGCCGCATGTGGTCGACGGTGAGGATGTTCTTGTTGCCCGTCGCGGTCACGAACACGTCCGCCGTCTCGATGACGTCGTCGAGGGTCGTGACCTGGTAGCCCTCCATCGCCGCCTGCAGCGCGCAGATCGGATCGATCTCGGTGATGATGACGCGGCAGCCCTGGCCCTTGAGCGCCTGGGCGCAGCCCTTGCCGACGTCGCCGTAGCCGAACACGACCGCGACCTTGGCCGACAGCATCACGTCCGAGGCGCGGTTCAGCCCGTCGATCAGCGAGTGGCGGCAGCCATAGAGGTTGTCGAACTTGCTCTTGGTCGCCGAGTCGTTGACGTTGATGGCCGGGAACAGCAGCGTGTTGGCCGCGGTCATCTCGTAGAGGCGGTGGACGCCGGTCGTCGTCTCTTCGCTGACGCCCGTGATGCCTTCCGCGATCTTCGTCCAGCGGCCCGGGTTGGCCTTCAGCTCGGTGCGCGCGGTGTCGAGGATGACGCCCCACTCCTCGGGATCGTTCGCCGCGTCGAAGGTCGGGACCGTGCCGGTCAGCTCGAACTCGCGCGCCTTGTGCACGAACAGCGTCGCGTCGCCGCCGTCATCGACGATCAGGTTCGGGCCGGTGCCGTCCGGCCACACGAGCGCTTCCTTCGTGCACCACCAGTACTCCTCGAGCGTCTCGCCCTTCCACGCGAACACCGGCGTGCCGCGCGGGTTGTCGGCGGTGCCGCCCCACTCCGGCCGGCCGACCGCGATAGCGGCGGCGGCGCTGTCCTGGGTCGAGAAGATGTTGCACGACACCCAGCGCACGTCCGCGCCGAGCTCGACCAGCGTCTCGATCAGCACGGCGGTCTGGACGGTCATGTGCAGCGAGCCCATGATCTTCGCGCCGGCGAGGGGCTTCTGCCCCTTGTAGCGCGTGCGCAGGGCCATCAGGCCCGGCATCTCGTGCTCGGCCAGCCGGATTTCATTGCGGCCGAACTCGGCCAGGCTCAGGTCCTTGACCTTGAACGGTTCGCGGCCGGCCTTGCGGGCGGCGTCGTAGGAATGCAGGGTGTCGACGGCAACGGACATCAGCGGTCTCCTTGTGTTTCTCAGGTGAGGGATACGGGCTGGCGCGCGGACGCCAGGAACAGCGACGGCCCTTCGGCCGATGCTTCGGGGGCCAGCGGCACGACGCGCGCCGCCTCGAAGCGCGCTCCGTGCAGCAGGCGGACGATCTGCGGCTCGCCGAAGCCGAGCCAGACGTGGCCCATGCGCTGGCGGTAGTCCTCGCGATCGTGCGGCTGCATGTCGACGACGACGAGGCGGCCGCCGGGCCTCAGGATGCGCGCCGCTTCGGCCAGCGCGCGTGCTGGATCGGGGACATGGTGCAACACCAGGACGAGCAGCACCACGTCAACCTCGCCGTCGCCGATGGGCAGCGCTTCGAGCGTGCCCTGGCGCAGGTCGACGTGGTCGGGGACGAGCTCCGCCGCCGCGGCGAGCATCGCCGCCGAGGCGTCGACGCCGATGACCCGGCGCACGAACGGCGCGACCAGCGACGAGACGTGCCCGGCGCCGCAGCCGAGGTCGGCCACGACCCAGTCGGGATCGAGGAGCCCGAGCAGCGCCTTGGCCGGCGTGGACGCGCCGAAGAGCTCGTCGCGGAGGCGGCCCCATTCGCCGGCCGCGCTGGCAAAGAACGCCTGCGAGGCGGCGCGTCGGGCGTCGAGGACGCGGGCCAGGCGCCGGGCGTCCGCCGCGGCGGAGGGCCCGGAACCGACCTGGCCGCGGACGACCTGCCAGAGCCCCTTCGCCGATTCCGGCAACGCCGCCGCGTCGACCGTATACAGCCGGCTGGTCGCCTCGCGCCGGGAGGTCACCCAGCCGCCGTCCGCCAGCGTCTTGAGGTGGCGGCTGACGGTGGATTGCGGCAGCCGCAGCACGTCGCACAGCTCCGACACGGTGAGCTCATGCGCCTCGAGCACGGCGAGGACGCGCACACGGATGGCGTCAGAGAGGACGGCGAGCTGGTCGAGGATGGCGGCTGTCACAGTTTGGCAGGACGCATCCGTCAAGCCGGATGAAAGAATACACGCCGCACAGGGCCCCGTCAACCCCGGCCAAGCTCAGCCGACCACGGCGGGGTCGGAGGCCGGGACGTAGCCGAGATTCGGGGCCAGCCAGCGCTCGACTTCCTCGACCGCCATGCCCTTCCGCGCGGCGTAGTCCTGGACCTGGTCCTGGCCGATGCGGCCGACCATGAAATACCGCGCGTCCGGGTGCGCCAGGTAGATGCCGCTCACGCTGGCCGGCGGCGTCATCGCGAACGACTCCGTGAGCGCCATGCCGACTTCCCCGGCGTCGAGGAGGGCGAACAGCGTCGCCTTCTCGGTGTGGTCCGGACACGCCGGATAGCCGAACGCCGGGCGGATGCCGCGATACGCCTCGTCGATCAGCTGATCGTTCGACAGCGTCTCGGCTGCGCCGTAGCCCCAGTCGCGCCGCGCCCGCGCGTGCAGGTACTCGGCGAACGCCTCGGCGAGGCGATCGGCGAGCGCCTTGACCATGATCGCCTGGTAGTCGTCGTGGTCGGCCTCGAAGGCGCGCACCAGATCGTCGGCGCCGAGGCCGGCCGTGACCGCGAACGCGCCGACATGGTCGGCGACGCCGCTCTCCGCCGGCGCGACGAAGTCGGCGAGCGACCGGTTCGGCCGGGCATCGGCGATCGGCGCCTGCTGGCGCAGCATCGGGAAGCGCGCCGCGACGTGCCGGCGATCGGCGCCGGTGTAGAGCACGACGTCCTCGCCCACCGTCGCTGCCGGCCAGAAGCCGTAGACGCCGCGGGCCGTGATCGATCGATCGGCGACGATGCGATCGAGGAGCGTCTTCGCCTGGTCGTACAGCTCGCGCGCCGCCTGTCCGTACTGTGGATGCTCGAAGATGCCGGGGATCGTCCCTTTCAGCTCCCAGGCGCCGAAGAAGAACGTCCAGTCGATGTACGGGACCAGGTCGGCGAGCGGCGCGTCGATCACACGGCGACCGAGGAAGGCCGGCGTCGGCGCCTCGTACGCGTCCCACCCGAGGCGCAGCCGGTTGGCGCGCGCCTGCGCCCAGGTCAACAGCGGCTTCTCCTGCTTGCGGCCGTGCACCGCGCGCAGCTCCGCATGGCGTGCCGTGTTGGCGGCGTCGAAGCCGGAGCGCTGCGCTGGATCGAGCAGCGACGAGACCACGCCCACCGCCCGCGACGCGTCGAGCACGTGCACGGTGCTGCCCGAGTACTCGGGCGCGATCTTCACGGCCGTGTGCTGCGGGCTGGTGGTGGCGCCGCCGATCAGGAGCGGCGTGGTGAAGCCCTGCCGCGTCATCTCGCGGGCGACGTGCACCATCTCGTCGAGCGACGGCGTGATCAGGCCGCTCAGGCCGATGATGTCCGCCTCGTGCTCGCGCGCCGCCGCCAGGATCTTCGCCGCCGGCACCATGATCCCGAGGTCGACGACCTCGTAGCTGTTGCAGCCGAGGACCACGCCGACGATGTTCTTGCCGATGTCGTGGACGTCGCCCTTGACCGTCGCCAGCAGCACTTTCCCGGCAGACCGCGATCCACCGGCCTCGCGCTCGAGCGCCATGTACGGTTCGAGGAACGCGACCGCCTTTTTCATCGCGCGCGCGCTCTTGACCACCTGCGGCAGGAACATCTTGCCGGCGCCGAACAGATCGCCGACGTGCTTCATGCCGTCCATCAGCGGCCCTTCGATGATCTCGATCGGCCGCAGCCCGCCCTGCCGCGCCTCCTCGACGTCGACCTCGATGAAGTCGACGACGCCGTGCACCAGCGCATGCGCCAGGCGTGCCGCCACCGGCTGATCGCGCCAGGCGTGATCGTGCGTCCGCTTCGTGCCGGCGCCCTTGACGCGATCGGCGAGCTCGACCAGCCGCTCGGTCGCGTCCGGACGGCGGTTGAACAGCACGTCCTCGACGTGCGTGAGCAGCTCCTCGGGGATGTCCTCGTAGACCGCGAGCTGGCCGGCGTTGACGATGCCCATGTCCATGCCGGCCTGGATCGCGTGGTACAGGAAGGCGGCGTGCATCGCCTCGCGGACGACGTCGTTGCCGCGGAACGAGAACGACAGGTTGCTGACGCCGCCGCTCACGTGGACGCCCGGGCAGGTGGCGCGAATCTCGCGCACCGCCTCGATGTAGTCCATCGCGTAGTTGGCGTGCTCCTCGAGGCCGGTGGCAATGGCGAGGATGTTGGGGTCGAAGATGATGTCGGTCGGCTCGATGCCGGCCTGCCCGGTGAGCAGCCGGTAGGCGCGATGGCAGATCGACACCTTGCGCTCGCGGGTGTCGGCCTGGCCCTGCTCGTCGAACGCCATCACCACCATGCCGGCGCCGTAGCGCTTGATGGTCGCCGCCTTCGCCAGGAAGTCGGCCTCCCCTTCCTTCAGGCTGATCGAGTTGACGACGCCCTTGCCCTGCAGGCACTTCAGGCCGGCCTCGATGACCGACCACTTCGAGCTGTCGACCATCACCGGGATCCGCGCCACTTCCGGCTCGGTCGCGATCAGGTTGAGGAACGTGGTCATGGCGTGCTCGGAGTCGAGCATGCCTTCGTCCATGTTGACGTCGAGCAGGTTGGCGCCGCCGCGCACCTGATCGAGGGCGACGTCGACGGCCCCGGTGTAGTCGCCGCCGCTGATCAGGCGGGCGAACTTCTTCGACCCGGTGACGTTGGTGCGCTCGCCGATCATCTGGAAGTTGGCGTCGGGGCGGATCGTCATCACCTCGAGGCCGCTGAACTGGGTCAGCTGCGGCAGGTCGGTCGGACGCACCCGCGGGGTCACGTCCGCCACGGCGCGCGCGATGGCCGCGATGTGATCGGGCGTCGTGCCGCAGCAGCCGCCGAGGATGTTGACGAAGCCGCTGGCGGCGAAGTCGCGGACCAGCGCCGCGGTCTCCTCCGGCTGCTCGTCGTAGGCGCCGAAGGCGTTGGGCAGCCCGGCGTTCGGATAGGCCGACACCCAGCAGTCCGCGATCGCCGACAGTTCGGCGATGTACGGCCGCATGTCCTTGGCCCCGAGCGCGCAGTTGATGCCGATGGCGAACGGCTTCGCGTGCCGCACCGACACCCAGAAGGCGTCGATGGTCTGGCCGGACAGCGTGCGGCCGCTGCGGTCGGTGATCGTCACCGAGATCAGCACCGGGATCTCGATGCCCTTCTCGTCGAACACCTCGCGGATGGCGACCAGCGCCGCCTTGGCGTTCAGCGTGTCGACGATGGTCTCGACCAGGATCACGTCGGCGCCGCCGTCGACGAGGCCGCGCGCCTGCTCCTTGAAGGCGTCGCGCAGCGCCTCGAAGGTGATCGAGCGCAGCGCCGGGTTGTTCACGTCCGGCGAGATCGACAGCACCTTGTTGGTCGGGCCGATCGCGCCGGCGACGAAGCGCGGCTTGTCCGGGGTCTTCGCGGTCCACGCCGCGGCCACCCGCTTCGCGATGCGCGCGCCCTCGACGTTCATCTCGTAGACGTGCGCCTCGAGGCCGTAGTCGCCCTGGGCGACGGCGGTGGCGCCGAAGGTGTTGGTCTCGATCAGGTCGGCGCCGGCGGCGAGGTACGCGTCGTGGATGCCGGCGACGATGTCGGGCTGCGTCAGCACCAGGACGTCGGTGTCGCCCTTGAGATCGTGGCCGTGATCGCCGAAACGGGTGCCGCGGTAGTCGGGTTCGGTCAGGCTGTGCCGCTGCACCATCGTCCCCATCGCGCCATCGAGGACGAGGACGCGGCGGGCGAGGAGCGAATCGAGCGTGGCGCGGATGTCGGTCATCAGAGTTTCTTTCCAGTGGCGACGACGACGGCGAACGGGCCGTCGGCCAGCGAGGCACCGGTCGCGGTGCGGACGTCGGTGAAGCCGGCGGCGGCGACGAGGCCGGCGAGCGCGCGATCCTCGAACCCGAGCCAGCGGTCGTTCAGGCGATCGCGGACCCAGTCCTGGTCGTGCGCGCGCAGGTCGAGGATCAGGACGCGGCCCCCCGGCGCCACCACGCGGAACGCCTCGGCGAGCGCACGCGCGGGCGTCTCGGCATGATGCAACGCCTGCGAGAGGAGCACCACGTCGACGCTGGCATCGGCGAGCGGCAGCCGTTCGATCTCCCCCACTTCCCACGACACGTTGGTGACGCCCCGGCGCGCCGCCAGGGCGCGGGCGCGCGACAGGACGTCGGGCGAGCGATCGATGGCGACCACGTGCGAGGCCCAGCGGGCCGTTTCGATGGTCAGGTAGCCCTCGCCACAGCCGACGTCGGCCACCTTCCACGCCGGCAGCAGCAGGCCGAGCGCGCGGCCCCATGCCGCCCAGCTGCGGCCCGGCACGAGCTGCCCGGCGTCGGTGCCGTGGGTTTCGAAGCGCTCCTTGCGGGCGCGCTGGACCTCGCGCAGCCGCGCCTCGTCGGCGCGGACCGCGGCGTCGTCGGCGGCGTCGGCGAAATGCCGCTCGAGCAGCGACCAGACGTCGGTGAGGCCGTTCGTGGGCCCGGCGGTGTAGTAGACGAAGCCGCCCTCGCGGGATTCCTGGACCAGGCCGGCCTTGCGCAGCAGACCAAGGTGCCGTGACACGCCGGATTGCGCCAATCCGAGCACGGCGGTCAGCTCGGTCACGTTCAGGCGCTCGAGCGACAGGACCCGCAGCATGCGCAAGCGGGCTTCGTCGCCGAGCAGCCGATAGAGACCAGTCGCCGCTTTCACATCACTGAATCTACATACACTGATGCCAATGTTGGCAAGCTGAACAAGATGAGGCGGTTCAGGCGCCGTCCAGCAAGGCAGTCAGACGCTGGAACCCGCTCCGGCTGACCGGCAGGCGCCGGCCGTCCTTGAGGATCACCACCCGGCTGTCGCGTGTGATCGGCTCGACCCGGGCGATCCGCGTCAGGTTGACGATGAACGACCGGTGGATGCGGACGAAGGCGCGGGGATCGAGCTCGGCTTCGACCTCGGCCAGCGGCTGTTCCTTCAGGTACTCCTGCCCGGCCGAATGGAATCCCACGTAGTCATCGCGCGCCTGCACGTAATCGAGGGCGTCGACGTCGATGACGTGGACCTTCGTCCCGTCGCGGACCAGGATCCGCTCGGCGGGTCCGCGCTCGCTGACCGGCGTCCGCAGCGCCGAGACCGGAGGCGTCGCCGGCTGCCCCGGCGCCCGCAGGCGCACACGCGCGATGGCCTCGGCGAGGCGCTCGGCGCTGACCGGCTTCAGCAGGTAGTCGACCGCGTGCACCTCGAAGGCGCGTACCGCGAACTCGTCGTACGCCGTCACGAAGATCACCGGCGTGGCGCGGCCGATCAGCTCGACCACTTCGAAACCATCGAGCTTGGGCATCTGGACGTCGAGCAGCACGAGGTCGGGCGCCTGCTCGGCCACCGCCTTCACCGCCTCGAAGCCGTTGGCGCACTCGGCGATGACCTCGACGGCCGGCATGCCGTCCAGGTACTCGCGCAGCACCTGACGCGCGAGCGGCTCGTCGTCGACGATGATCGTGCGCAGCGCGCTCGTCCCACTCATGCGCCCTCCTTGACGCGGATCGCCGGCAGCCGGATCTCCGCCCGGAACCGCTCCGCGTCGCCACCCACCCGCAGCTGGCCGCCGCGGCCGTAACCGGCTTCGAGCCGGCGGCGAACGTTGTCCAGGCCGACGGCCGGCCGGCCGGTCCGCGGCTTGGCTGGCCCGTCGACGGGATTCTCGATCGCCACGATCAGCTCCTCGCCTTCGATGCGCGCCTCGATCGACACCGTGCCGCCCTCGAGGCGCTGCGCCACGCCGTGCCGCAGCGCGTTCTCCGCCAGCGGCTGCACGATCAGCGGCGGGATGGCGATCGCCAGCGCCTCGGGCGCGATCGCGCGCGCCAGCTGCAGCCGCTCACCGAAGCGGACCTGCTCGATGGCGAGGAACTGATCGACGAGCGCCAGCTCCTGCCCGAGCGGGATGCGCTCGAGCGAGGACAGGTGCAGCGTGCCGCGCAGGAAGTCGCCGAGCAGGAGGCACATGCGCCGCGCCGCCGGCGGATCGGCGGAGGTCAGCGCGCTGATCGAGTTCAGGCTGTTGAACAGGAAGTGCGGCGTCAGCTGGGCCCGGAGCGCCCGCAGCTCGGCCTGCGCCGCCAGCGACTGCGCCTGCGCCGCCCGCGTCTCCGCCACGCGCGAGGCGTCCACGGCGAGCGCCAGGTAGTGCAGCACCGACGAAAGCAGGAACACGGGCACGGCGCGCGCGAAGATGATCGACTCGAGGACGACGAACGAGCGCGGGCCGGTCGGCGTGCTGCCGATCAGGGCGAGCACCACGTGCACGAGCAGCACCCACAGCGACGCCGAGACGAGGGCCGCCAGGAGGTGGACCAGCGGCGGCCGCCACAGCGGCCCCGCCCGCAGCGGGAAGCGCTGGCACAGGTACCACGGCGTCAGGCAGATGAACCCGAAGACCAGCACGAGCGGGACGATCGCGCTGAAGGCAGCCCCCGGCAGGCGTTCGGACCACGCCAACGCCGCACCCAGCACCAGCCAGAGCACGGCGTAGGCGATCGTCAGGTCGCGGCGGGCGAGGATCGGATGCACGGTGGCGGACGGTGCGGGCCTGCGATCAGTTCTTGATCTCGACGCCGCCCATGAAGGCCATGCCGCGCAGGATCACGCGGTGGGCGGGCAGCGCCGGCACCTGCGTATTGTCCACGACGCCGCCCAGGATGGGCCACGCCTCGATTTCGACGATCCAGCCGGGCGGGACGCGGATGTCGATGCCGCCCCACATCGCGAAGACCTGGATCGCGATCGGGTCGGTCGTCGGCACCGCGTCGCGCAGGTCGACGTCGCAGCCGCCCATGATGGCGGACACCTCGACGTGCGCGATCGGACCGCGGGCCCGGCGATCCGCGCCCCACAGGATCGCGAAGACCCGGATGATCTGGCCGCGGACTCCGGCCGTGGGCGCGGCGCCGCCCGCCGTCCCAGGCGCCGTGTCCGGCGCCGACGCCGCATCGGGAGGCCAGGGAAAGCGCGGCGGGAACGCCGCGTCGCCCACCGGGGCGAATGCCGGCGGCCCGCCGGGCGGAAGCGGGGGCTGGGCCGGATCCGGCATCCCTGGCCAGCGGGCCGCCCGGTGGTGGCGGCGCCGGGCGAAGATCACCTTGAGCCCGACGGCGACCAGGACCAGCGGCAGGAAGTCGGTCAGGTCGAAGCGGAAGATGTCGAGATTGCGCAGCAGGAAGGCGGTGCCGACGAGCAGCCACGCCAGCCCGATCCCCCACTCGCGGATCGGCGCGCCCCTGCACGATGTAGGCGCTACCGACCAGCATCGGGATCAGCGGCCAGAACCGCATCACCTCGCCGAATTCCACGAACCCCAGGTTGTCGAGGGTGAGGACGACGCCGAGGAGCGCCAGCGACACGCCGATGGCCATGTGCGGCGTGACTTCCACGGGGCGCGGCGGCGTCATCGTCAACATCCTACTGCCCGCGCTCAGAGCCACGCCACCAGCGGACGAGCCGCCTCCAGGACCGCCACGAGGACCACCTTCAAGATGGCCGGGAGTCCACCCGGCGCCGCGCTGGCCACCCGGTCGGGTGACGTGAGGAGGGTCCACATGGCCAGCACCGCAAACAGCGCGGCGGTGCCGGCGACGACCCCAAGGACGGTGAGCCCGGCGCTCAGCCGCTGATCCAGGTCGGGAATCGTCTCGATCGCAGGATGCATCATGCCTCCGGCGCTCCAGGGGGCATGGCGGAGCGCCGAGGGTGAGACTACGGGAGGCCCCAGACGCGGCCAACGGCGTCCCGGCGAACGCCTCAGGGCGCCCGGTAAACAGCGGACGGGCGGGCGCGGCTGCCGGCGGGGCCTGGGCGCCCGGCCCATCAGCTGGGGTGGTAGCGGTCGCGGATGGTGGGAATCAGATAGCCGGTGAAGGCCGTCTGGAGGTCGAACCTGGGGGCGAACCCCCAGTCGCGGCGGGCGGCGGCATCGTTCACGTCGGCGGGCCAGGAATCGACGATGCCCTGCCGCTTCTCGTCGACCTGGAAGCCGATGGCGGCCCCGGGAAACGCGCCGAGGACGATGGCGCGCATCTCTTCGGCCGACGGGTTGAAGGCGCGGACGTTGTAGGCGGTGCGGGTCAGGCGCTCGCGCGGCGCCGCGGCGAGCGCCCGCAGCGCCTCGATGCCGTCCGGCATGGCCATGAACGGGATCCGCGTATCCGGGCGGACGAAGCACGTCGTACGGCTCCCCTTGCGCCGCCGCGTGGATCATCTCCGGCGCGTAGTCGGAGGTGCCGCCGGCCGGCATGGTGACCGCCGAGATCAGCCCGGGGAACCGCAGGCAGCGGAAGTCGACGCGACCGGCGGCGCGCTCGGCCGCGAGCTGCTTGTAGAAACGCGCGTAGTAGCGGCCCAGCTGCTCGCAATAGAGCTTGTTGCAGCCGTACATCGTCGTCGGCTGGTTGTAGTCGTCCTCGGCGACCGCACCGGCGCGGGCCCGCGTCGCGGCGTCGGGCAGACCGTAGGCGGCGATCGACGACGGGTAGACGAAGACGACCGGGCGGCCGTGCGACTCGCCCTGCCGCTGCGCGAACTCGAGCAGTTGCAGCGTGCCCTCGACGTTCACCTGGTGCGCCATCACCGGCGCGAACTCGCCGCGCGTCGAGAGCAGCGCCGCGAGGTGGAACACGCGATCGATCTCGAACTCGGCGAGCAGGCGCTCGAGCAGCCCGTGATCGAGGATCGATCCGGTGAACTCGCGCGCGACCAGGCGGGTCAGCGACCGGTCGAGCGGCGTCAGGTCGATCGTGACGATCGGATGGCTGCCTTCGGCGGCGAGCGCGGTGATCAGGCCGTGCCCGATCTCGCCGTTGGCGCCGGTGATGAGGACGGCCGGCTTGCGCGTCATCGCGACAGCAGCCCGAGGCCGTCCAGCTCGGTCTCGAGCCGGCTGACGAGGCCGTCGAGGTGGTTGACGATGGCGCCGACCGTCTCCGGCTGCGCCAGGTCGACGCCGGCCGCCTTGAGCAGCGCCATCGGGTGGTCCTTGCTTCCGGCGCGCAGCAGGTCGAGGAAACGGTGCACGCCGTCGGCGCGCTGCGCTGGATCCGTCGCCCGGACGTCCTGCAGCAGCCGGGCGCTCGAGGCGAAGCAGGTCGCGTACTGGTAGACGTAGTACGGCGAGCCGTAGAAGTGCGGGATGCGGGCCCACGTCACGCGCGAGCAGCGGGTCGTCGGCCAGCGTGTCGCCGTAGAAGTCGGTCAGCAGGCCGCGATACAGCGTGCTCAGGCTCTCGGCCGTGATCGGCTCGCCGCGCTCGACCTTCCGGTGCGCCTCCAGCTCGTAGTTGGCAAACAGCACCTGGCGATAGAAGGTGCTGGTGACTTCGTCGATGGCGTGCTGCAGCAGCACGACGCGCTCGCGCGGATCGGTCGCCCGGGCCAGCATGTAGTCGAGCAGCAGCGCCTCGCTCAGCGTCGACGGCACCTCGGCGACGAAGATCGTGTAGCTCGAATACACGAACGGCTGCGTCTCGTGCGCCAGCATCGTGTGCATCGAGTGGCCCATCTCGTGGGCCAGCGTGAAGACGCTGTCGAGCGTGTCGTTCCAGTTGAGCAGCATGTACGGGTGCACGCCGTACACCGACGCCGAGTAGGCGCCGCTGTGCTTGCCCGGGTTCTCGTAGACGTCGATCCAGCGCTCGGCGAAGGCCCGCCGGACGCGCGCCTGGTAGTCGGCGCCGAGGACCGCCGTCGACTCGACGATCCAGTCGGTGACGTCGTGATACGGATAGCGCCGGTCGAACTCGACGAGCGGGATGGTGCCGTCGTAGAGGTGGTAGCTCTCGAGGCCGAGCACGCGCTTGCGCAGCCGTTCGTAGCGGCGCAGCGGCTCGACGCCGGCGCGGCCGGCCGCGATCAGGTTCTCGACGACCGACGTCGGGATGGCGTTGCCGTCGAGCGCCGCGTCGAGCATCGTCGCGTAGCCGCGGGCCTGGGCATGGAACCAGTCGCGCTGCAGCACGCCGTTGTAGAGCGCGGCGTAGGTGTTCTGGTGGTCGGCGAACGGCTGGTGGTGCGCGGCGAAGGCCGCGGCGCGGTCGGCCTGGACGCGGCTCGTCGCGACGATCGCGCGATAGCGGGCGTAGGTCGCCTTCACCTCTTCGCCGGTCGACAGCGTGATGGTCGGGAACGACGCGTCGGCGGTGGCGAGCGCGTCGTAGCTGTCGTCGGCGGCGTGGCCGAACTGCGCCGACAGCGCCAGCAGCCGCTCCCCCGCCGCGTCGAGCACGTGCGCCTGCTGCCGGTACAGATCCTCGATCGAGAAACGGTACAGCGCGAGCGCCTCGGACTCCTGCATCCAGCCGTGCACCATCGCCAGCGGCAGCGCGAGCAGCTCGGGGTTGAACCACGACGTCGCCTGGCCCCACTGCGACAGCAGGTGCTGGACGCGCTGGCGGCGGCCGTTGGCGGCGTTGTCGCGCTGATCCTGGTCGTAGTGGAGGGCGGCGAAATAGTAGACCGCGATAGGCCAGCTGGCCGAGGGCGTCGCGATCCTGGAGCGCGGCGAGGAGCGCCGCTGCCCCCGAGGCCAGCGTGCCGCGCCGGGCGGCCAGCGCCTGGATGCCGGCTTCGAGCGCGGCGCAGCCCGCCTCCCAGTCCGGCGCGCTGGCGTAGATGTCGTCCAGCTTCCACGTGTCGGCGACGTCGAGCTCGTTACGTTCCTTGGGCGAGCCCGTGGTCGGCGCGGCGGAAGCGGTCATCTCATCGTGATACATTGGCGCCCTTCGACGCGTCAAGGGCGGTCTTCGACATAGGAGGCGGCGTGGGTGATCGCGACGACTACATCCTCTTCAGCGGCGGCGCGCCCGGCGCCGAGATGGCGTTCGGCGAAAACGCCGAGCGCCTGGGCATCGAGGAAGTCAACTTCGCCTTCGAGGGCCACGTCCACGTCCGCACCCGCGGCCTGCGCATCCTGAACCACGAGGAGCTGCGCGCCGGCGACGTCAGCCTCGACTACGTCTCGCGGCTGATGAACCGCCGCTACACCGACGCGCCGACGATCCGCAAGGTGCTGCAGTCGATCTGGTATCAGGTGAACCACGGCCAGGAGATCTACGTGATCGGCGCGGTGCTGCCCGATCACACCGTCAAGGGCGGCACCGGCTGGGGCGCCGAGTTCGCCAAGCTCTGCAACAAGCCGCTGTTCGTGTTCGACCAGGAACGCGACCGCTGGTTCGCGTGGAAGGGCGAATCGTGGGTGCCCTGCCCCGCCGGCGAGCCGGTGATCCGCCACACGCACTTCACCGGCACCGGCACGCGGCACCTCGCCGACAACGGCAAGGCGGCGATCGCGGCGCTCTTCGACCGCAGCTTCAGCGGGTAGCCGGATGTGGCTGCGACGCCGGAGTCCGATCTTCAACGCCCTCAGCCTGACGGTTGTGGCAGCCCTGTTCCTGGTGACCGGCCTGATCGGCTACACGCTCGACAGGCACGCTCGCTTTGTCGCCGGCACGGCGTGGACGGGCGGCGTGATCTGGTGGGAAGTCGCGGTCGGCGCCGCGCTGCTGGTGGCGGCGGTCTGGTTCTGGCGACGTGGTCTACGCGAGCTGTGGCAACGCTAGTCCAGGTGCCCGTGCTCCGAATCGCCCATCTCGACGCCTGACGGGAAGTACTCGCGCCAGCGGCGCGTCACCGTCGCGGCGACGGCCGGATCGCAGCTCAGCTCCTTCGGATACCACGGCTTCATGCGCGCGTCGATCACGATCGGCGGCGTCCGCGCGACGTGATTGCGCACGACGCGCGTCGCCGCGGCATGAATGTCGGCGGCGGGCTCGAAGCGCGTGAACGTCGTCCACAGGAAGTTCATCGGGCTGCGCGTGGCGCGCTCGGCGTCGTCGCTCAGGACGACCAGCGGCCACGCGGCGAAGGCCGCAGACGTCGCGATCCGCGCCGCGGCGTCGGGCTCCGACGCGTAGTTCGGTCCAGCGACGACGAGGCAGCCAGGACAGAAGACGCGCACGTCGTGCACGCCGGCCGGGACGTCGGCCGACGAGAACGCCGCCGGCAGCGTCCGCACCGGATCGCCGAGCCCGAGCCAGACGCCCTTCGAGCCCTCGTTCACCGACGGTCCGGTGTAGTCGAGCGTGTCCATCGACAGGTTCGAGAACACGTAGAGGTCGGTCTCCGGCCGCGTCCGTGCCAGGACGTGCGTCAGCGTGGCCTTGAAGTCGGCCAGGTCGACGTCGCGATCGGTCACCAGCAGGAACTTGGTCAGCGACAGCTGCCCTTCGCCGAGGATGCGGAACGCGCTCGACATCGCCTCGCGCCGGTAGCGCTCGCGCACGACCGCCGCGGCCAGCGAGTGATAGCCGGTCTCGCCGTACGACCACAGCCGGCGCACCGCCGGCATCACCAGCGGGAACAGCGGCGACAGCAGCGTCTGCAGCAGGTCGCCGATGAAGAAGTCCTCCTGCCGCGGCTTGCCGACGACCGTGGCCGGATAGATCGCGTCGCGCCGCCGGGCCATCCGATCGATCTCGAACACCGGGTAATCGTGCTGGAGCGAGTAGTAGCCGTAGTGATCGCCGAACGGCCCCTCCGGCTTGCGCACGTGCGGGCGGACGCGGCCCATCAACGCGAACTCGGCGTTGGCGACCAGCGGGTGCGGGCCGCGGCCGGCGACGAGCGGCAGGCGCGAGCCCGCGATCAGCGAGGCCAGCATCAGCTCCGGCACGTTCTCGGGCAGCGGCGCGATGGCCGCCAGGATCAGCGCCGGCGGCCCGCCGAGGAACACCGTGACCGGCAGATCGGCGCCGCGCGCTTCCGCTGATGCGTAGTGGAAGCCGCCGCCCTTGCCGATCTGCCAGTGCAGGCCGGTGCTGCGGCGATCGTGCACGTGGAGCCGGTACATGCCGAGGTTGTGACCGGCGCGATCCGGCGACTCGGTGTAGACCAGCGGCAGCGTCACGAACGGACCGCCGTCCTCGGGCCAGCTCGTGATGATCGGCAGCTCGTCGAGACGGACGTCGTCGGTCACGACATCGACGACCGGCCCGTGGCTGCGGCGCGACAACCCCACCCGGGCCAGACCGCCGAGCAGGCCGCGCGCCCCCCACAGCTTGGCCGGCGTCGGCGGCAGGATCGTCTCGGCGGTGTGCACGAGCTGTTCGATGAGCGCGTGCGGGCGCGTGCCGAAGGCCAGGCCGGCGCGGCGCGGCGTCCCGAACAGGTTGGTGACGAGCGGAAAGCGCGCCCCGCGGACGTTCGTGAACAGCAGCGCCGGCCCGCCGGCCGCGATCACGCGGCGGTGGATCTCGGCGGCTTCCTGGGCGGGGTCGACGGGAGCCGTGATCTCGACCAGGTCGCGATCGCGCCGCAGGTGGTCGAGGAAAGATCGGAGATCGGCGAAGCCAGCAGTCATGTTCAGGAGCCCGGGGTGGAAGTGCCGCGTCGCACCGAGACGGTCGAGGCGCCCGGCTGGCAAGGCGCGACGCCTGAGAATATCGGGAATATTCGAAGAAGGAGCAACGCAGTCAGGCGGGATGCTTCGTCCGTCGAATGCAGCGGCATTCCACCCCGGGCCGACATCATGGATCGGGGATCCCGCCCGGGCCCACGCCGGGGATGCGATCCAGCCGCCGCGGCAACCGCCGGGTGTGCGGCCACGGCGCCCAGGCGGCGCCGGCCGGCCGGGGCGCGACTCCGACGGCGTAGAGCGCGGCCTCGCGCAGGCCGTCGACGCCGAGCAGCCGCTCGGTGACGGTGTCGGCGAGGGCCATCGTGCAGAACGGCGCCAACGCCTGCCTGGGTCGCCAGCAGGCAGAACGTCTGCGCGTGGTGGCCGACCTCGGCCAGCACCGTGCGATACGCGCGCGGCGTCTGGTAGCGCCACTGCGCCCGCGCGAAGACGGCGGTCATGAAGACCATCGCCGGCGCGCCGGCCATCCACGCCTGATGCGGCACGCACGCGGCCAGCGTGCGCGACGGCAGCCCGCGCCGGACACGGACCAGGCGATGCGACGCGGCTTCGTAGTGATAAACGCCCGGGGCCAGGCCGGTGACGCGCCGGACCGCGACGTAGGCCTCGACCGCGTGCCGGGCGCCGCCGGACGGAGAGGTCTTCAACGGCATCCAGCCGAAGCCATCGACGTCGACCCATGCCTGCACGCCCCAGGTCAGGCCGAGCAGCGTGGACAGCGTCTCGAGCGGCAGCGCGCCCCGTCCCAGGCGGCGCCACGATCGGCGTGCGCGCAGCGTGGTCGCCAGCTCGGAGTCGAGCGACGGCGGCGGCAGGACGCAGACGTCCGCAGGCGGCGCATCGGCACGGCTCGACACGGCGATCGGCGGCGGCGCTTCGCGCGCCTGCTTCCGCAGCGCGGCGTTGGCCATGCGGCGCGGACTGAAGCGGACGTCGCGCGTCGCGGCATGGAAGAAGCCGGCGACCGGATTCCAGGCGCCCCATTGCGCGGCCGCCGTGTCACGTGGATCCGGCTGCGGGTCGCGAGACATCTCGAGCAGGCCGCGGCGGACGAGCGCGCGGAGCAGCGGTTGCAGCGTGGCGTGGGACGCGCCTGGCAGCGCGGCACTCAGTTCAGTGACGGAACGCCAGGCCGCGGCCGCGTCCAGGACGGCAACGACGGCCGGCGCCGCCACCGTCCGCGTTCCCCGCGCGAACTGATGCAGGACGAGGCCGTCGGGCTGCCAGTACGCGACGAGGTGCGGCGATCGGCGATAGCGCGGCACGGCGCGCCGGGGCGGCGCTGCGGATGGAGCCGTGCGAGGCACGAGTGGGCCAGGCGGAGACAGCCCGAAAGGACAGCTCGGGCTAGAACGGGATGTCGAAGCCCGGCACGCAGGTGCCTTCGATCACGTCGCGCGCGGCGCGCAGCGACTTGACCACGCGATCGAGCGCGTACGCCTGCGGATCGGCCTTGGCCACGGCGGTGGTCCGCTTGGCCTGCGCGGTCGCCTTGGCCGGCTCGAGCTTGGCCAGCGTCTTGTCGATCTCGGCCACGATCCTCTTCACCGAGACGGTCTTCTTGCGCTGCGAGGCGGGGGTCTTCGAAGCCGGCTTCTTTTTCGCCATGCGATCCTTGTCCGATAAGTCCCGGGCCCGATACGGCGCCGCCGGGTCAGCGCTTGAAGTCCATGCCGTCGAGCAGGCGCATGAAGCCCGGGTCCGACCGCAGCGCGTCGAACCGCGCGTCGTGGCGCAGGAAGAGCGTGCGCGCCGACCGCTGCTGCACCGCCTGCTGGAGCAGCGTCAACGCCTGAGACCCGTCGCCCAGCGCGACCAGCACCGACGCGGCGTCCACTTCCCCGTCCGTCTTCGTGCCGGACAGCAGTTCGTCGGCAATCTGCCGCGCCTCCTGCAGCTGCCCCGTTCCCGCCAGCGCGATGCCGCGCGCCGCGAGGAAGAATCGATCCTGCGGATCGGTCGAGCCTTGAGCCCAGCCGTCCAGGATCCCGAGCACCTTCGCGTACTGCTTGCCGGCGAGCAGGACCCGCACCAGGCCCTTGCGGGCCTGCGAATAGCGCCCGTCGATGGCCAGCACATCGCGGAAGGTGCCCTCCGCCTGCCGCTGGTTGCCGGTGTAATACCACACCATCCCCAGCGCCGCTCGCGCCGGTATCGACGCGGGGTCGATGGCCACCGCCGACTGCACCTGCGACAGCGCCGCGTCCATGCGATCGCGCGCGACCAGGAACATCGCGTAGTGCTGGTGCACGGCGTCGCCGTTCGGGCTGAGCTCGAGGGCACGCTGGAAGGCGCGCTCGGCGCCTTCCCCGTCCCATTCGAGATAGAAACGCAGCTGCGCATCGGCGTTGATCGCGGCGGCGTGGTCGCCGTCGAGCGCCAGGGCCCGCTCGATGGCGTCGCGGGCGAGCAGCGTCGCCTTGCCCCGCGGCACGCTGCCGTAGGTCACGCCCTGCAGCAGGTAGCACTCGGCCAGGCCGACGAGCGACGGCGCGTGGTTCCGGTTCACGGCCAGCGCCTGGTTGAAGTGCTCGATGGCGCGCCCGACGTTCACCTCGGACAGATGGCGCATCGCCGATCGGCCGCGCAGGTAGGCCTCGAAGGCGGCCGGCGAGGCATCGTCGGCGCGCGACAGCCGCGACGACTCCTCGCTCGAGGCGTGGACGCCGAGCCGGCGCACCATCTCGTTGGCGACAAGCCGCGGCAGCTCGGCGGCCCGTTCGACCGGGCGCTCGAACGCCTGCTCGAACACGGGGGCGCCGCCGCCGGCGCGCAGGACGGTGACGCGGACGCGAGCCAGCCCGTCGTTCCACGTCGCGGTGCCCCGGACCAGGCCGTCGACCTGGTGCCGCGTCAGCACCGCCTCGGCCGTCGATGCCGTCTCCGCGGTGGCGGGCGTGAACGACACGACGCGGACGCCGGGCAGCAGCCGGACCCGCTCCATGACGACCTCGCCGATGCCTTCGGCGAGCGCGCGATCGCCCGACGAGACCACTTCGAACGGCTCGACGACGAGCGAGGCCAGCGGCGAGGGCGCGACCGGCGATGCGGCGGCCGACCACCAGTGGCGGGTCAGCCACGCGGCGACCCCCGCGGCGAGCGCGGCGGCAAGCAGCAGCGGCAGCCACACCTTCCAGCGCGACGCGTGGACCACCGGGCGGGCGGCCGTGCCGGTCGACGAGAGCGTGCTCGATCCGCGCAGCGTCGCATCGGTGTCGGCCGCGATCGCCGCCAGCGTCACCGGCGCCATGAGGCCGCTCTCGAGGCCGAGGGCGTGGGTGAGGCCGCGCTGCATGGCGCCGACGCTCGCATACCGCTCGGTGGGATCGGACTCGAGGGAGCGCTCGACGACGTGGACGAAGCCTTCCGACAGATCCGGCCGCAGGTCGTGGAGGCGCTTGCGCTCGCCACGATCGTGCATCCGCCGCAGTTCGGTCAGCGACCGCGCGACGTAGGGATACGAGCCGGTGACGAGGTGGAACAGGAGGACGCCGAGACTGTAGATGTCGCTCTGCGGCGAGGCATCGGCGCCGGCGAGCACTTCCGGCGAGAGGTAGAGCGGCGTGCCGGCCACCGGGGAGGCCTTCACGGCTTCGTCGTCCTCGAGCAGCAGGCCGGTGCCGAAATCCATCAGCACGAGCCGGCCGCCCTCTTCGCGGATGACGTTCTGCGCCTTGACGTCGCGATGGACGAGGCCGGCGGCGTGGACCGCCGCCAGCGCGCGGCACAGGTCCTGGCCGAGCAGCGACGCCTCGCGTCCACCGAACGGGCCTTGTCGCTCCAGCAGCTGTTCGAGGGTGTTGCCGCGGATGAACTCCATCCACAGCCCGACGCGGCCGTCGTGGGTGTCGACGCCGTGTACGGTGACCACGTTGCGGTGCCTGACGCGGGCCAGGAGGCGGCCTTCGTTCAGCACCTTGGCGGCGAGCAGCTCCGCGGATCGCCCGCTCGCCCGCAGGAGCTTCACGGCGACGTCCCGGCGCAGCGATTCGTCGAAGGCGCGGTAGACCTCGCCGTAGACGCCGGCGCCGACGCGCTCCTGCAGCAGGAGGCGGCCCCAGCGGACGCCGGTGGACGCCGGATCGCCGATCTCGGGCGCCGCCTGCGGCGTGGGCGCGCCAGCGTCCGCGACCACCGCCGGGCGGATGTGGCCGACGACGCGGCCACGGACATCGAGGGTGGAGGCGCCGTCTGCCGGCGGCGCCTCGACATCGTCGGTGCTGCGATGGACGTCGCCGATCGAGGCGATGATCTTGAGACGCGAAATCAGCGCGCGCTCGCGCTCGTCGGTGGCGAGCGCCGACACCGCCGACCAGTCGACGGCCTCCCCGTCGGCGACCGACGAGGCAATGTCGAGCAGCGCGGAATCACCCCTCATGGCCCATTTCCTCGGCGAGCCGCACGAGCGCGCGGGCGACGGCCATGCGCGCGGCATCCGGGCTGGGCTTTCTCATCTCTTGCGCGATCTGGGCATACGGCAGCTGCAGCTCGACCCGCAGCACGATGGCCTGGCGCTCGTCCTCGCTCAGCTTGTCCATCGCCCGCTCGTAGCGCGCGACCGCCTGGCCGCCGATCGCTTCCTCGAGCGGCGAGGCGGCGGCGTCGACGTGACCGTCCTCGTGCAGGCTCTGCGCTCCCGGGTGCCGGGTGGCGCGACGGACCTCGTCGCGGATGCGGTTGACGACGGCGGTGCGCAGGTACCCCTGCAGCGCCCCCTCGTGGCGGACCTCGAACGACTGCAGCCGCTTCAGGGTCTGGAACACCGTGTCCTGGACCAGGTCATCCGTATCGAGCATGTTCCGGGCGTAGCGCGGCAGGCGGCCACGGGCCCAGCGGGTGATGCGGGGAAGGTAGCGCCCGAAGAGGACGTTGACCGCCTCCTCGCTCTGGTTCTCCTTGACGAGCGCCAGCAGTTCGATGGTCGACGCGGCGTCGATACCGTCGGCGGGAGGCTGCCGCGGGGGCCCGGGAGCGGGCCGTGGGGAGTCCATAGGCAGGGCGCGATCCGTGGGCGACACCACGGGCGGGCCCATGATAACGGGTCGTCCGTCAAACCTGAAGGGCTTTCGGGCCGAAGCCCGCGCCGTGCTTCCTGCTGATGTCACGCGGCCTCCTGTCCGTCCCATTCCCATCAACGATGGAAGGCGGCGCTCCGAACGCCAGGTAACGCGACTATTTGGCCGCGGCGAGGGTGATCAGGGCATCCCCGGTCAGGCGGTACACGGTCCACTCGGCGTTGGGCCGGGCCCCCAGGCTGTCGTAGAAGCGGATCGCCGGGGCGTTCCAGTCGAGCACCGCCCACTCGACCCGGCCGCAGCCCCGCTCCGCCGCCAATCGCGCGAGATGGGCCAGCAGCGCGCGGCCGACGCCGCGACCGCGGGCTTCGGGCACCACGAAGAGGTCTTCGAGGTAAATCCCGGGCTGGCCGAGGAAGGTCGAGAAGGTGTGGAAGAACAACGCGAAGCCGATCGGGGCGCCGGCGTCCTCGGCGAGCACGACCTCCGCGTACGGACGCGGACCGAAGAGCGCGCGGCGCAGGCCGTCCTCGGTCGCGACGACCTCGTGCAGCAGTCGTTCGTAGTCGGCCAGGCCGCGGATGAACGCAAGAATCTGCGGAACGTCGTCGACGGTTGCGGCACGGAGCGTCATGCGAACGGGCATGCTATAACGGGTTCATGTCTCCGTCCGAGTCCGCCGGCCCGCGGACCGGCACGTCCGAAGCCGTCACGCGCGGCATTCGCGTGTCGGTCGAAGCCGTCTACTCCTCGCCCCATTCACGTCCGTCCCAGCAGCAGTGGTTCTTCGTCTACACGATCCGCATCGCCAACGAAGGCGATGAAGCCGTGCAGCTCGTCAGCCGGCACTGGATCATCACCGACGCCGTCGGCTCGGTCGAGCACGTGCGCGGCCTCGGCGTGGTCGGCGAGCAGCCGGTCCTCGAACCTGGCGAAGCCTTCGAGTATTCGTCGGGCTGTCCGCTCACGACACCCTCGGGCGAGATGTACGGGACCTATCAGATGGTGACCGGCGAAGGCGACACGTTCGACGTGGAGATCGCGCGCTTCCAGTTGGAAGCCCCCTACACGATCCATTGACGACGCGGCGCGTCGTCGATCCGGATGTCAGGTCGCCTGCGGCCGCCCGCGGCGCCGCGGCGCGCCCAGCGCCGCGATTAGCAGCCGCACGCTCAGAGGGCGGTTCGCGCGGGCCTGAGGGCCCGCGCAAATAAACGGCGACACGTTCGACGTGGAGATCGCGCGCTTCCAGTTGGAAGCCCCCTACACGATCCATTGACGACGCGGCGCGTCGTCGATCGGATGTCAGGTCGCCTGCGGCAGCACGCGGCCGGCCCTGAGGGGCCGGCCGCCAACAATCAGAGCTCTGCCTGGAGCGCCTCGACGACGACCGCGACTTCCTGTTCGAGCAGCGGCAGCAGCTCCCTGGCCGGGCCGAGGTCCCCGCCGGCGGCGGCGTGCTCGATCTGCTCGCAGACGTGCTGCATGCCGGTGGCGCCGACGTTCGCGGAGCTGCCCTTCAGGCTGTGCGCCGCGCGCTTGACCGCACCCGCATCGCCCTGCGCGAGCCCGTCCCGGATCGCGGCGATCTTCGGCGGCGTGTGCTCCACGAAGAGCAGCACCAGCTCCGCGACCACGTTGGGCTGATCCTCGTCCTCGAGGAAGCGCAGCTGCTCAATCGCTTCTGGATCGACGGCAGGATTGCCGGGATTCACGCGCGACGGATAGGTCATGGCTTTCAACATCATAGACTGCCCCGCCCGGACGCGATAGACGCCGGGCCGCGGGCCCCTGAGTGCGGAATCGGTCCCTCGACCCTGGGCGCATGCGTCGGCGCCGGCGGTGCGACGGCGGCGTCCTTCGACGGCGGCCTGGCCCACCAGACGCGAGCTCGCGGACGCCCGCCGGCAGGCTGCTGGTCCGGTACAGTGCTCGACGATCACCGACACGCGCCGGTTGCGCGGCTCCCAGTTCGAGTAGGTGTCCGTCACCGCATAAGGCCGCGAATCGTGTGGCCTTCGATGACGATGGAGTTCCTCAGCTCGCCGAGCTCGCGCGCGATCAGCTGCAGCACCTTCTCGGTGCCGGCGGCGAGCGCGGCGCTGCCGCTGGCGAAGAAACGTCTGCGACTCGGCGTCGGCCAGCTCGATGCGCAACCCGTCGCGCGTCACCTGGATTTCCATCTGCCGGCCGAGGGAGCGCGGGTCCGGCGACTCGGCGAGCCGCTGCTTGATGCGCCTGTCGGTCTCCTCGAGCGCGGCGCGCTCGCTTTCGGCCATCCCGTTGCCGGTGCACCTCGAGGTCGAGGTCCGTCATCGCTTCGAGGTCGAACGGGCCGACGCCGCCCATGATGATCACGCGCGCGGGGTCGGTGAAGAAGTCGACCGCGTGGTGGTTGGCGAGGAACTTCGAGACGCGCAAGAAGATCGCGGACGACTGCGGATCGTCGCCATGCGCCTCGAGCGCCATCACGCCCGACCGCTGCGTGAGGCGGAACGTCTGGTACATCATCCCGAGCAGCTCGAGATGGTCCTGCTTGCCCGGGCCGTCCTTGAAGAAGTCGCCGAAGCACCCGATGAGGCGCTTCAGCAGCGGGCAGCGGCGAGATGATGATGAGGGCGCCCAGCGCCGCGCCGGCATGCGACGGAAAGCTCCCTGGACCCCACCGGGTCCGTTGACCTGGCAATCGACGGGCCGTGGCCGAACTTGAAGGTGGACGGGGTGACCGGCGGGTCGAAACCCCGCCGGCGGCATGCGATGCGGCTCGCTGCTAGCGTGCGGCCAGCGTGCGCTCGCCCTGGCGGGCCCAGACGCGCACGAGGTCGGGGTCGAGCGCGGTACCGGCGAGGGCGGTCAGGGCGGCCGGTCCCGGCCAGGCCGGAACGCTCCGCCTCGCCGGTCGCGATGCGATCGACCGCGCAGGCGACGGCAATCAGCCGGGCGCCCATCGGGATCGCGAGGCCGCTCAGGCCGCGTGGATGCCCGCCACCGTCGAAGCGCTCGTGGCAGGCCCGGACGACCGCCGCCGCTTGAGCCAGCCCCGGCATCGACGACAGCAGCTCGAACACGACGTCGGGGTGACGCAGCGCCAGCACGCGATCGAGGCCGGTGAGCGTGTCGGCCGGCTGCCGCAGCGGCTGCGGCAGCAACGCGAGCCCGAGCTCGTGCAGCGTCGCGGCCTGGCGGACCACGTGGCAGGCCGCAGCGTCCATGCCGATCGCCGTGGCCAGCTCCAGCGCGATCACGCGTGTGCGCGCGGCGTGGCCGGCCGCACCGGGCAAGCGGCGATCGAGGAAGGCCGTGAAGGCCGACGTCAGGCCCGCTTCGGTGCACGGCTCGCTGTGGCAGGCGTCCCGCACCAGCGTGGCCTGGGAGAACACCGAGCGCTCGAGCTCGCGATAGCGGGCGCGATCGTCGGGCGTGGCGTCGCGCCATTCGAGGGCGCGGTGCACCGCGCTCATGACCGAGCCGCGCGTCAGCGGCGCTTCGATCTCTTCCACCGCACCACGGCGCCCACGGAACCCGCGCGCCGTTTCGCCGCTCGGCCGCACCACGATCACCGGCAAGTCGGCGTCGCGCGACTGGAGGGCGTGCGCCAGGTGGGCCGGCGTCCACGCATCCATCGCCCCGGACACGATGGCGACGTCCGCTTCCTCTTCCTGCGCCAGCGCCAGCGCCTCGTCGGGCGCGCTGACCGGCAGGCACTCCAACCCGGCGCCCTCGATCCAGCGCGCGACGGCGTGCTGGAGCCAGGGGTCCGATTCGACGACGAGCACCTGGTGGGAGGCGAAGGGACGCATGGAACTCGATCCGGAAATCGGCGCAATCGCCGGCGGCTGCAACTTTCGTCCCGCGCCGCCGCGGATTGGGCGCGACGGGGCGTCAGACACTGTCGACGACCAAGGTCGGGTCGAGCGTCGCCGGGGTGACGGCGAGGCCCGGGGTCGTGCTGGCCTGCACGGTGGCGATGCCGAGCGCGAGCGCCCGGATCGCGGCGTCGAGCGAGGTGAGGTCGGCGGCCCCGGCGCGAACCGCATCGGCCAGGACCGACACCAGAGGCGGCCCACCCGGCCCGTCGAGACGCCACGATGCCTCGGTCAGCTCGACGAACCCGCTGTAGCGCGGGCTCGGCCCGGTGACCAGCACTTGGTTCACATCATTTTCCAGGCGTACACGTCCGTGCGCAAAGATTAGATCGAATTGGAAGAGTGACGTAGCTCTTCCGTCCTCCAGAGACGAACGCGTCGACGCCGTTGGCGAAGCGGATGTGCACGCGGCCGCCGAAGTCGCGCCGGGCTGGCCGCCGCGTCGGCGTGCGGCCACAACCCGAAACGGCGCGTCCGCCACGGACCCGTCTGGCCACCGTCTGCACCTCCTCCCACGGCCCGCACCTGCTGTCGAGGATGAGGTGGCCGCTGAACGGCACGTGGACGCGCTCGAGCGCCCAGTGCCGTCTCGTTCCCGGCGGCCCGACGCGCAGATCCTGCGCCCGCGGGTGGTTGACGACCACGCTGGCGCCAGCCTGCCTCGGCTGCGCGCATATCGTGCGCCGAGGCCACCGACGTCGCGAACGCCCTCTGGCCGGCAGGCTCCAGTCCGCCCCGAACGCGGCCAGGCGATCGGGATTGGTGTCTGCGCCTCCCGACAGTAGAATGTGCGGATGAGACACATACCACCCGGCGTGTGTATGTGGCTTGGTCCGCAGCGGATCGCGCTCGAGCGCCGACCCGATGCGGCCCGTGCCGATGATGGCGGCACGCAGGGGGCCCGCGGACATGGGATCCGTGGTGGCTCCGGTCGGGAGTGCAGCAGCCGCGGCGACCCTGTCCTTGCCTTGGAAAACGGTTCGAGCGCACGATTCCAGCCGCAGCTGCGTCGCCACTGATGCGCTGTCTCCATGTCATCGACGCGCTGCGCCCGTCGCCGATCACGGCGGCGCTGGCCGCGTTGCTCGGCACGCGCGTGCGTGCGGCCGGTGAGAGCGACGTGCACGACGTGCTCGCCTTCTGCGGCGGCACCGCCGACGACGCGCTGCGCAGCCGGGCGCGGCGGATCTTCGTGGCCGGCGCCGGCATCGATGCCGCCGCCGTCGTCCACGCCCGCGACTACCACGTGATCCACGCCGTCGACGCCTCGGCGGCCCACCGCATCGCGCCGCTCATCCTCGGCTCGTCGGCGACACCCCTGGTCTACAGCGGCCGCGCCCTGGTCCTGCCGGGCGGACCGACCTTCGGGCGCGCCGCCGACGAGAGCCTCGCCGCCGCCGCCGACCTCACAATCCTCGAAGCGTCCGCCGAGGGCACCGACGCCCGCACCGACCTCGGCAGCCGCATGGTCCGCCTGGATCTCGCGCGCTCCGGGCTGCTGCCGGCCGACGGCACCGCGGTGTCGCTCGACACGCTGCCGCCCGAGTGCGTCCTCGGTCCTGCGCGAGTGGCTGGCGTGCCTGGCCCGGGCGGCCGCGGCATGAACGTGCCCGCGACCACCGCCGGCTTCCCCTTCGATCTCTATCGCGCGATCGGCGACGACCGCTACGTGACGCCGGGCGAGCTGCCGCCGGAATCGGGCGACGCCGGCCGCGCGTTGTGGGAAATCTACGATCGCCACTTCAGCCGCTTCACCGGCGCCGGTCTCGATCCCGCGTTCGCCCGCTTCGTCCGTGCCGACGTGCCGTTCGGCCTGCCGCGCTTCCCCGCCGGATCGCCCGTCGTCGTCGCCGGCGGCGGCCCCGGCCTCGATGCCGCCGCGGCGGATCTTCGCGCGGTACGCGGCCGCGTGCTCGTCGTCACCGATCCGACCGGCGCGGCCGCGCTCCAACGTCATGCCCTCACGCCGGATCTCGTCCTCGTCGACCGCCAGCCGGGTGGACGCGAGGACGCGCCGCTCAGCGAGTCGCTGCTGCTCGGGAGCCGCGCCGCGCTGTTGATCGAGCCGTCGGCGCCGCTCGCCGCCTTCGAGCGCGGCGCCGGACTCCGCCGGCTGGCGCGGGATCTGCCGTCGTGGGGCGTGTGGCCGGCGACCGCGGTGGCCGTGGCCCTGCGCGGCGGCGCCACGCGCCTGATCACGCTCGGCCTCGATGGGACCACCGACACCGACGAGCGCGCGCGCACCGATGCCTTGCTGTCGGCGCTCGCGCTCCACTCGGGCGCCGACTGCCTCGAGGTCGGGCCGCAGTCGGGCCGCGCCGGCTGGTGGCCGGTGTCGTGGCCGAACGTCGTGCCGACCGATGCGTCCGGCAGCGCCGCGCTGTCGTGGCACGACCTCGGCGGCACGTCGCTGCTGCGGGCCGAGGCCGAACGCGACCTCCTCTTTCTGGCGCCCCTGCTGCCGCACGCGCGCGAGGCCCTGGCGCTCGCCCGCCGCGCCCGCGCCGGCGAGGCGGTGGGCAGCCGCGACCTGTGCCGCGCCATCGAGATGCTGCTCGTGTGGGGCGCCGATCCGAGCATCCGCTGGACGCTGCAGCGCGCGCTCGGCCTGACCTTCCTGCCCCGCCTGTGGCGGACGGGCGTGTCGATGGCGTCACCGCCGCGGCTGTGGCGTCCGCTCGTCCTGGCGCTGCACGAGCTCGTCGAGCAGGCGGATCGCTTCGAGTCGCGACTGACGACGCTGGCCCACGCCGCGCCGCGCGACGCGACGGTGTCGACTCCCTCGGACTCCGAGCCGCACGCCATCGAGCGCCGCCGGCCGGTGCGGGTCGAGACCGAGCGCGTCAGCGTCGTCATCCCGGTGCTCGACGATCATCCGCACCTCGAAGACGCGATCGCGAGCCTGGCCGAGCAGACCTACGGCGAAGTCGAGATCCTGATCGTGCACGACACCGCGCGCACGCCGCGCTGCGAGCCGCTGCGGGCCCTGCCGCTCTCGAACGTACGGGTGCTGCGTGCATCCCGGGCCGTACGTCGAGGCGCTGAACGCCGGCCTCGAGGCAGCCACCGGCGCCTTCATCGTGATCCATGGCGCCGACGATCGGTCGCATCCGCAGCGGCTGGCCCGCCAGGTCGCCTACCTCAATGCACACCCCGAGATTGGCGTGCTCGCGAGCGCGACCGGCACCCTGGACACGAAGCTCGCCGTCCGCCACGACGACAGAGCCGACGACCCGCCGTCCTGGACGCCTGAAGCCATCGAGGTACGGCTGCGCAGCGGCCCGTGCTTCGATCATGGATCGGCGATCGCGCGTCGCGCCGACGTCCGCGAGGCGGGCGGCTTTCGGCTCCGCGCCGGCTCCCCGCCCGATCACGATCTCTGGCTGCGCCTGATGCCCCAGGTGCGTTTCGCCAAGCTGCCGACCCGCCTCTACCTGCGCCGGCCGCGCGGCTAGTCCTTCAGCGCTGCCAGTCGGCGCGCGCGACGGGCATCCGCCAGCCCGTGCCGAACGCGCGCTCGGTGATGCGCAGGCCGGGAGCGGCCTGACGGCGCTTGAACTCCGCCGTCCGCACCAGCCGCAGCACCCGTGTCACGGTCGCCGCGTCGAAGCCGGCGGCGACGATCTCGGACTGCGACTGGTAGCGCTCGATGTGCCGCTCGAGGATCGCGTCGAGGACGTCGTAGGGCGGCAGCGAATCCTGATCCGTCTGGTTCGGCCGCAGTTCCGCCGACGGGGCCTTCGTCAGGATGTCCGATGGAATCACCTCGCCGGCGCGGTTGACCCACGCGCACACGTCGTAGACGCGCGTCTTCGGCAGATCGGCGATCACCGCGAGCCCGCCCGACATGTCGCCGTAGAGGGTGCAGTAACCGACTGCCAGCTCCGACTTGTTGCCTGTCGTCAGCAGGAGGGCGCCGAACTTGTTCGAGAGCGCCATCAGCAGGTTGCCCCGCGCGCGCGCCTGGATGTTCTCCTCGGTGACGTCGGGGGCGCGGCCGGCGAAGGCGCCAGCCAGCGTCGACTCGAACGCGCGCATGACGTTCGCGATCGGCAGCGTCAGCGTGCGGATGCCGAGGCGCCCGGCCAGCGCCAGCGAATCGTCGACGCTGCCCTGGCTGGAGAACGGCGACGGCATCAGCACGCCGAGGACGTGATCGCGGCCGAGCGCTTCCGCCGCGATGACGGCGGTCAGCGCCGAGTCGACGCCGCCGGACAGCCCGAGCAGCACGTCGCGGAAGCCGCACTTGCGTGCGTAGTCGGCGGTGCCGAGCACGAGCGCGCGGAAGATCTCTTCTTCCCCGGCGACGTCCGGCGACACGGTGTCGGCAGCCGGTGCGTCGAGATCGACGACCACCACGGCTTCAGCGAACGCCGGCGCCCGCGCCACGACGCGACCATCCGGGTCGAGGACGACGCTGCGGCCGTCGAAGATCAGATCGTCGTTGCCGCCGGCCTGGTTCACGTAGACGACGTGGACGCCGTGGCTGCGGGCCAGCACGCCGAGCATCTCCTCGCGCACCGCCTGCTTGCCGGCCGAGAAGGGCGACGCGGACAGGTTGATCAGGACGCCGGCGCCGAGGCCCTCGACCGCGTCGATCGGATCGGCCAGGTAGCGCGGCCGCTGCCAGAAGTCGCGGTCGTTCCACACGTCCTCGCAGACGCTGACCGCGGCACGCACCCCGGCCACGTCGAGCGCCTCGAGGCCGGGCCCCGGCTCGAAGTAGCGATCCTCGTCGAACACGTCGTAGGTCGGCAGCAGGCTCTTGACGAACACGCGATCGACGACGCCGTCACGCAGCAGCGCGGCGGCGTTCGACAGCGGCCGTCCCGCGTGCGACGGGTTCTCAATCGGCAGGCCGACGAGGACCGGCGCCGTCCCGGCGAGATCGCGCGCCAGTTGTCCGGCGATCTCGCGGGTGCGGGCGATGAAGGCGGGCTCGAGCAGCAGGTCGCGGGCGGGATAGCCGGTCAGCGCCATCTCCGACGTGACGAACAGGTCGGCCGGCGGCGCGCCGGTCACGGCCGCCCGGATCCGCTCGGCGTTGCCGCTCAGGTCGCCGACGGTCGGATTGATCTGCACGAGCCCGATGCGCATACGGAGATGCTATCAGGCCGCCCCGGACGAGGACTCAGCGCGAGGCGCCGGCGGGCGCTTCCGCGGTGCTCGTCGCGGTGTTGAGGATGACGAGGTCGACGCGGCAGTTCTCCGCCCGCGCCGTCGCGGACGCGTTGGGCACGCGCGGAGGTCGACCCGTCCAGGCGGGTCACCGGGATCATGCGACGCCGGCCCAGCCCGCGGATCGATCGGCCAGCGCGATGACCTGGCCGAGGGGCAGGAGCGCCGCGTCGCCGGCCTGGTCGACGAGGCTGCGCACGAACTGGAGATCCTGGCGGGTGTCGACGGTGAGCCGCAGCGACGGGCGGCGCAGTTCGAACGGCGCCGGTGTGCCGCACACCGCGAAGCGATCGACCGACTGCCGGATGAACGGCGTGACGTGCTCGCGTTCGTACGGCGTCGAGGCCAGCTCGCCGGCCTCGCGCAGCACCTCGACCCGCATCGCCTCGCAGGCCGCGCCGACCGGAAGACCTTCCTCGATCGCGTAGTCGGCGCCGCCGTCGAGCACGCGCAGCAGCCGCGCCGGACCGTCGAAGTCCACGAACGGGTTGTCGGCGGTGGCGCGGATCACGTACGGGCCGGTCCAGCCGTCCAGCGCGCCAACGAAGCGGCCGAGCACGTCGTCGACCGGGCCGCGGGTCACGGCGACACCGGCGGCGTGGGCTTCGGCAACGACGGCTTCGTCCTCGGGCCGGGTCGTCGTGGCGACCAGCACTTCCCCGACGCGCGCGGCGAGGAGGCGCTCGATGCACTGCGCCAGCAGCGATCGACCGCCGAGCGTCGCCAGCACCTTGCCGGGCAGGCGGCTCGATCCCATGCGGGCCTGGAGGATGACCAGGGCGTCGTGACGGGCAACAGTGGACGGGCGGGCACCTCTGGACGGGCTGATCATGGCTTCCCCTTTCCCGCCTCGATATGCACACAACGTTCCAGTGCCAGTTGGGCAGGCTCCAGGGACAGCGACGCCTCGAAACTCGACATCCACAGGTCACCCCGGAAGCTGCCGATGGCCGGCGCCACATGGCGTCCGAGGGCCAGATCCACGAGCTTTGCCGGGAAATCGGCGCCAGCCGCGATGGTCAGCGGGATGCCCCCGGAGAAGCGCGGGTTGATCTCGAACACCTTGGGCGAACCGTCGACCATCCGACACTGGAGTTCACCGGACCGGCAAACCTGGATGGCGGCGCCGATCCGTCGCGATCCCGCGGCGGCGCCGAACGCATGCGCGGCGTCGCCGTCGGCGACCGGCCGCGGCCGGATCGAGCGTTCGGCGATGCCGAGATCGAGGTCGGCCAGCACCGGCGTGCCGCCGGCGTAGGTGATCAGCGCAGTCGTCGGGCAGAGGTGTACGGGGTCGTGACGACTTCGCGCCCCCCTCGACGCCGGCGGCGAGGAGCGAGAGGTGCAGGGCGCCGGTGTAGGCGACGCCGCCGCCTCGAACGCCTTGACCTTGGGTCCGGTGGTCAGCCGGCGGATGCAGACCTCGAGCACGGCTCGCATCTCGGCATCGCCGATGTCCGGCGGCGCGAACGAGACGACGAGTTCCGTGGCTGGCCTCAACACGCCTCCCTGCGTGACCGGACCTCCGCCGTCACGATCGGTGAGCACCGGCAGCGCGAACGCGCCCAGGCTCTGACGGATGGCCGCACGCACCGCGCCCACCCGCGCGATCCCCCCGAGCTTGAACGCCGCTGCCATCGCCGCGCGATCGCGGACGCCGGCGTGGGCTTTCCGTGCCGGCCGACCGAGCGCCACCGGCCAGCTCAAGCTCCACAGCCGCGCGGCCGCGTCCGCGTCGCCGGCTGCGAGACTGGCGGTGCCGAGAGCCGTCTCGATGGCCGCGAGCGGCGCAGCCAGCATGTCGCTCCGGACCTTGTGGCGGAAGTGGTGATGGGCGGCGGCCAGCATCGGACGCGACGCGGTCGACAGCCAGGCGTCGAACGACGGGAGCAGCGCGGCGGCGAGATCGATCGGCGTGCGGCTGCCATCGGCGCCGACCACGACGAGCAGCGGATCGGCCCACTCGAGACGCACCGGCGCGTCCAGCCGCGGATCGCCGCCGACGCGGAAGAACGGCCAGCCGGCGCGCGCGTCGCGCCACTCCGTGGCGATCTTCGGTCGATCCGGCCGGCGCGCCGATGAGGGCGACCAGCTGTCCTTCGGGCTCGAAGATCTGTACGCGATTGTTGCCGCGATCGGCGACCGCCACGAGCGCGATCCCTTCGACGTGGGCATCCTCGCCTTCGAAGCGCGGCGACACGACGATCACGTGCGACGGCTGATCGAACTGACCAGGCCCCGCGCCCGCTTCGCCGAACACTTCACACAGTCCGCCGCTCGCGTCGATGACCGCAATCTGGTCCGTCTCGGGGCAGCACGCGAAGCTCCGGCCGTGCGGAACCGCGGGCGCGGGCGCCAGACGGGGCGCGCGTCTTGCGGTGAGGCGTGCCTCGGAACCTGTCGTGACGAGAGCGAGAGCCTGTGCCATTGCGTTCATCCCTGTGTCCGTGCCGTCCGGCCGGTCGACAGCGCTTGTCGTTGCGGCGTCCTCGACTTGGTGGGTTTCTACGCGAAACTGCGTTGACCCGCCCGGAAACGCCCGGCCTGGACGTAACTACAGCAAGACCGATGCCCGGACCGGCCGGCTGGTAGGGTGTCAGCGACTTACAGAGATTGGGGTGCGGGCGGGACCAAGGTCGGTGGCTCGCACCACAGCTTTACCCGCGCCGCCCACGTGCCGGCGCTGCCGCGCGCCCAGCGCGGCGAGTAGCAGCCGGCACATTCCAAGGGCCGCCCGCGGTTACTGAGGGAAACGGGCGCCAACAATCGACGATCAACGCAGGCTGTCGATCACCGCGCGAAGCGCGGCGTCAGCGGCGCGACGTCGTACTCGAGGGTGTCGGCGACCGTGATCCAGTCGCCGGCGCGCCGGCCTGTTCGACCGCCGCGGCTGACGTTGCTGGTGGGCGGCCGCGCGATATGCTGCACCGCGATGACGACCGTTCGCTGGGGCATTGTCGGTTGCGGGGACGTGACGGAAGTGAAGAGCGGGCCCGGCTTCCAGAAGGCCCGCGGGTCGGCGCTCATCGCGGTGATGCGACGGGACGGCGCGAAGGCCGAGGACTACGCCCGCCGCCACGGCGTGCCGCGCTGGTACACGGACGCCGAGGCGCTGGTACGCGATCCGGAGGTCGACGCGGTCTACGTGGCGACGCCGCCGTCGACGCACTGCGAGTACGCCGTGCTCGCCGCCCGGGCCGGCAAGCCGGTCTACGTCGAGAAGCCGATGGCCCTCGACCACGCCGAGTGCCGCACCATGATGGACGCCTGCGCCGCCGCCGGCGTGCCGCTCTTCACCGCCTACTATCGCCGCGCCATGCCGCGCTTCGCGCGCATCAAGGCGCTCCTCGACGCCGGCGCGATCGGCGCGGTGCGGGTCGCCGCAGTGTCGGTCTATCGCGCCTTCACGCCGCCGGCGGGCGCGCTGCCGTGGCGCATCGATCCGGCCATCTCCGGCGGCGGCCTGTTCGTGGACCTCGCCTCGCACCAGCTCGATCTGCTCGACTACTTCCTCGGCCCGATCACGGACGTCTCGGGCACGGCCGCCAACCAGGCCGGCCTCTATGACGCCGAGGACATCGTCACCGCGTCGTTCGCCTGGGGCTCCGGCGCGCGCGGCACCGGCGTGTGGAGCTTCAGCGCGTCCGGCGACGTCGATCGCACGGAGATCGTCGGGACGCGGGGCCGGATCCTCTACGCGACGTTCAGCGACGCGCCGGTGATCCTCGAGACCGACGCCGGCATCGAGTCGATCGAGCTGCCCTTCCCCGCCCACGTGCAGCAACCGCTGATCCAGACGATCGTCGACGAGCTGCTGACGGGAAAGCCGGCCTGCCCGAGCACGGCCGAGAGCGCCGCCCGGACGACGCGCGTCATCGATACGCTGTTGGCGACCCACTACGCTGCGGGATAGAGCGCTACTGGTTTGCGGCCGGGCGTGAAAGCCGGGCCGACCAACCTAGGCGAGGACGACGGACTTGCTCGAGCGTTGGCCGCGGACGCGGTTGGGCGCCTGACCCGTGGCGTAGAGGAAGTGCGCCACGTGCTCGAAGCCGAGCGAGGCGTAGAGGTCGCGCGCGGCGGTGTTGTCGTCCGCGACGAGCAGCGTGACCCGCCAGCAGCCGGCGGCGCCGGCGCGCCGGCTGGCCTCCTCGACCAGCGCCCGCGCCAGGCCGCGACGGCGGTAGGCGGGATCGACGGCGAGCTGGGCGATGTGCGCGGTGTCCCGCTGCAGCGTGGTCGTCAGCACCAGGCCGCTCAGCCGATCGTCAGTCGGGTGCTGCACCGAGACGCTGGCCGCCGGCAGGAAGCGGCCGCAACCCGGCGTCTTGATGATCTGGGCGACGTACTGGGCCCATTCCTCGAGCGTGCCGCGCGGCGCGAAGGCCTTGGCCGCCTCGACGCCGGCATACGACCGCGCGAACAGCCGCACGGTGTCGACGGCATCCTCTTCGGTCCACGGCCGCAGGTGCGAGGCGATCGCGGCGGGCGCGGTCGACGGCGCCGCGGCGGTGGCCGGGGCCAGCGCCCGCTGCAGGTAGCTGTAGCGCGTGACGTCGAAGCGCCGGCGCGTCAACGCCCCTTCGAGCGCCGTCGAGGCCGGGAACGCGAAGCACAGCACCTCGCTGGCGAGCTCGGCTTCGGGCGTGCGGAGCACGTCGTCGAGCAGCTGGCGCGTGACCTCGCCGGACTCCGCCACCAGGCCGCCGATCTGCAGCCGCCGGTTGTGCAGGCAGTAGTGCGTGAACCCCTGCGGCCGGCCATCCGCGTCGCAGGCCAGCAGGCCCGCAGCCTGCCCGGACTGCCGCGATCGCTCGAGCAGGTCGAACGCCGGCCGGGCGTCCCAGTGCAGGGCGGCAATCCAGCGCTGGCGCTCCGCTTCGAGCAGACCGCCGACCACCTCCGCGGATGCGAGGCGCCAGTCCTCCGAGACACGTGCCGTCATTTCGTCGGTTCGGATTTCTTACCGAGGCGCGCGGCCACGGCCGCCGGCAGATCGCGGCGCGTCGCGGCGGCGCGGTTCGCCTCGACGATCTGCTCGTAGATCTCGAGGCGGTGGACCGGGACGCTCGGCGGCGCCTTCACGCCGAGCCGGATGCTGTCGCGGCCGACGCGGAGGACGCGGATCTCGATCCCGTCTCCGATGATGATCGCGTCGTTGCGCTTGCGCGTGAACACCAGCACGGGGCACCTATTCCGCGAACAGCGGCTGCCGCAGCGGATAGACGCTGTCGGAGGGCACCAGCTGGAAGCCCAGCATCCGCGCCGGATTGATGACGACCGGGGCCCTGAGGTTGGCGAACAGGCCGTCGTCGCCGACGGTGACGATGGCCAGCCACACGAGCGACGTCTCGTCGGTCGCGCCGAGGCGCGTCAGATCGCTCTGATTCAGACGGGCGCGGTAGTCGGCCAGCACCCGGCGCGGGTCGACGACGAGGAACGACGGCGACGGCCCGTCGATCGACTGCAGGCACTGCACCGGCTCGAAGCTCGCCGCCGAGAGCAGCACGAAGCGGCGGTCCGCCTCGAACCCGGGCAGCCCGCTCGGGAACGCGATGACGTCCTCGGTCTTGAGCTTGAAAGCGCCGAAGTGCGAGTACAGACGCAGGGCGTCCGGTGCCGCGCCTTCACCCTGGACGGCGGTCATTTGAGGTAGTCCATCAGGGACAGCCGGCCGGCGTTGGCGAGCGCGCCGAGGGCGGCGCGATGCGCGGCGTCGGCCTGGGTCATCGCGCTGATCGATTCGGCCAGTCTCGCGTCCTCGGCCAGGGAGCGGCGGGCGTCGTCGGCGCGATGCTGGGTATCGAGGCGGGCGCGATCCTCGGGCAGCCGGGCCAGCTCGACGCCGATCTGCGTCTGCGCGTTGGTGACCCGGTCGAACGCCTGGCCGACGTCGGCGAGGCCCTGATCGATACCGGCCATGTCGCCGGTCTGGACCGCTGTCGCCAGCGCCTCGAGCGTCTGGAAGACGTCGGCCGCCGCGCTCCCCTGCAGGATCGCGTTGCCGTCGAACGTCACCTGCACGGCGCGGTCGCGGGCGACGTCGACCGACTGGACGTTGGCGTCGCCCTGGTAGGCCGAATCGGCGGGCCTGCGGTGTACGACGGCGTCAGCGACTGACCGCCGAGAACAGATACATGCCGCGGTAGCCGGTGTTGACCGCGGTGAAGATGGCGCTCGCCGCGCCGCGAATCTCGCCGGCCAGCGCATCGCGCTGCACCTGCGTGAGGATCGTGCTGCGGCCGCCGGCGGCCCGCGTCTGCACGTTGGTCAGGCGGTTGATGATGTCGCTGAAAACGCTGTCGGCCACCATGAGCCGCGAGTCGACCGAATCGGTCGTCTGCGTGAACTGGTCGAGCACGGCCATCTCGGACCGCTCGCCCATCGCCGCGGCCATCGCCGCCGGGTTGTCGCTCGGCAGGTGGATCCGCTGGCCGGACGAGACCTCGCGCTGCCGGATCGCCAGTTCCTCGGTGGTCCGGTTGATGTCGATCAGGCCGTTACGGAAGATCGATCCGAAAGTGACGCGCATGAAGGCTCCGCCTAGCGCCCGAGATTGAGCAGGACGTCGAGCGTCTGGTTGACGGTGGTGAAGAAGCGCGCGTCGGCTTCGTAGGCACGCTGGAAGCGCATCATCGACGCCGCCTCCTCGTCGAGCGACACGCCGGATACCCCGTCGTGCAGGTTGTCGATCTGCTGGACGACCTCGGCGCGGACGCTGCCCTCCATCACGGTGATGCTGCGATCCTGGCCAACGTCGTAGACGAGATCCGTGTAGAAGCTGGTGAAGGTCGCGCGGTTGGCCGGCACGCGCGCGTCGCGCAGCGTGGCAAGGGCCCGCGCCGTGCCGTTGTCGCCCGGCGTCGCGGCGACGCTGCCGGCGCCGATCAGGCTGGCGTTGGCGGCGACGGTCGGATCGACCGCGATGGTCTCGAGCGTGGCGCGCAGTTCTCGTCCGAGCTCGCCCAGACCGGCGTTCGACGTCATCATGCCTCGCACCTGCGCCGGCCGGCCCGGAGGCCGTCGTCGGCGCAGGAGGGAATCGATCAACTTGTCGGCCAGCCGCTCGGCGTCCTTGCCGAGTTCGCCGCGGTCGCGCTTTGGCGCGCCCGCTCGATGGCGGCTTCCGACGAATCCGGCGCCTCGTGCGCCGCCTGAACGGCGGCGCTCCGCAGGCGCGCCTGGTCCGAGACGTGGACGCGGTCGGCCGTGGCCGGTGCCGCGTTCTCCGGCCATCCCGTGCGGCCGCGGTCCGCGGGCGCCTGGGTCGAGGCCGTCTGTCCGACGTTTTCGGGCCGTTCGCCGTGAATCCTCATGAATGTCGCTCCAATGAAGGGCCGCTCAACCCCGGTCGAGGGGTTAATCGACAGCGCCGCCATCGGACTTTAATGGTCCCCTCCCGACACGACCCGCCCACTGGGCAGGATCGACACGTTCGCCGTTGACCACCACCTCGAATTGCAAGTGCGGTGCCGCGGAACGCCCGCTCGACCCGACGCGGCCGACCCGCGTCCCCGGCGTGATGACATCACCCTCCTTGGCCAGCGTCGCCGACAGGTGGGCGTAGCGCGTCTCGAAGCCCTGCTCATCGCGGACCACCACGAGGCTGCCGTAACTGCCACGGCCGCCGGCACATACGACCGTGCCGCCGCTGGCAGCCGGCACCTCGGTGCCGAAGGCGGCGCGGAGATCGACGCCGCTGGTGGACGCGCGACTCGCCGGTTGAAGGGTCCGACCGCCACCCGTAGGCGGGCGTCACCGAGGTGGTCAGCGGCAGCTCGACCGACGTCGGGGCGTCGACGATGTCGGTGGACCGACTCATCGTCGCGGGGCGAGCGCGCTGGCTCCGGCCCTGACTCCGCCCCGGGCAGGTGGCGGGGGGTGGTGAGGTGCAGGTTGTCGCCGCCACCGCCTGCCGTGCCGCCGATGATCAACCGCGCACGCGCCGGCACAGGGATCGCGCGCGGCCGGGCGGCCGCGCTCGGCGGGATCAGCGGAAGCGATCGCGCGGGTCGCCGCTGTCGCGCAGTAGGGTCTCGATGCGCCCCAGACGACCCTCGATCGCCTCGAGGCGGGCCAGGATCGGCGTGCGCGCGTCGACGCCCTCCCGCTGACTGACCTGCCGCGACAGCCGCCGGTTCTCGGCTTCCAGCGCCACGCGATCGCGGATCCGCTGCAGCACGACGTCGATCTGGCCGAGGGAAAACGGCTTCGTCAGGTAGTCGTAGGCGCCGAGCCGGACCGCCTGGATCGCCGAATCGAGCGACGCGTAGCCGGTCACGATGACGACGTACGCCGACGGATTGGCCTGCTTCACCGTGCGCAGCACCCCGAGGCCGTCGACCCCCGGCAGCTGCAGATCGGTCAGCACCAGGCCATAGCGGGCCGGCTCCTTGAGGATCGCCGCCTGCGCCGCCCGCCCGTCCGCCGCCGACGAGACGTCGAACTGCTTGGTACGGAAGTATTCGACCAGCAGCTCCCGCACGTCCGCCTCGTCGTCGACGACCAGCACACCAAGTGACGCCAGGGCGTCAGCCTGCCCGCTCATGCGGCCTCCAGCGGTGTCGGAAAATCGGCCAAATCTGGAATGTTTGCGTAATTGCTTGACATTTTGCGATCCGGCCGCCGATATTGGTGGCCAACTTTTCGTCGCTCGACTATGCGCTCGCGGTCCGGAGCACCGTCCATCATGCCAGCAGTCGCCGTGTGCGCTGGCCTGAAAGATGGGCGCCGGCTGTGGGTTGGTTCTGCGCAGAGACAGGTCTGTATCCCATGTCCAGCCCCACCCAGCCCACCGTCCTCGTCGTCGATGATGAAGCCGACCTGCGCCAGCTCATTGCCGAATCGCTGAGCGCCGACGGCTTCGAGGTCGCCCAGTCGCCCGACGCCGCCGACGCGGTCGAGCGCCTCAAGAACTTCGCCTACGACGCCTTGGTCGTCGACCTCCGCCTTCCCGACGCGGACGGCATGGAAGTCCTCGACGCGGCGCTGTCGCGCTACCCCGACATCCTCGCCGTGATGGTCACCGGCTTCGGCGGCGTCACCGAAGCCGTGTCGGCGATGAAACGGGGGGCGGCCGATTTTCTCATCAAGCCCTTCCAGATCGCACAGCTGTCCCGCGTCCTGAAGACCGGCATGGAACAGCGGCGCCTCCGACAGGAGAACGCCGAGCTACGCGCCCAGCTCCGCGACCGCTATCGCTTCGATTCGGTGGTCGGCCAGAGCGGCGCGATGCAGTCGGTCTTCCAGACGCTCGAGCTGGTCGCGCCGATGAACAGCACCGTGCTGATCCACGGCGAGACCGGCACCGGCAAAGAGCTGATCGCCCGGACCATCCACCACAACAGCCCGCGCTCGGACCAGCGGTTCGTGGCGTTCAACTCCGCCGCGATCCCGGAGCCCCTCGCCGAAGCCGAACTCTTCGGCCACGCCAAGGGCGCGTTCACCGGCGCCGTCGCCGCCCGCGTCGGCCGCTTCGAGCTGGCCCACCGCGGCACGCTGTTCATCGACGAAGTCGGCCTGATGTCGCTGGCGCTGCAGTCCAAGCTGCTGCGCGCCCTGCAGGAACGCGAAATCGAGCGCGTCGGCGAGTCGCGGCCGATCAAGTTCGATGCCCGCGTCGTTGCCGCCACCAACTCCGACTTGCGCAAGATGATCAAGGAAGGGACGTTCCGCGAGGATCTGTACTACCGCCTCAACGTCATCCCGATCACCCTGCCACCGCTGCGCGACCGGCGCGAGGACATCCCGTTGCTGGCGCGGCATTTCGTGCTGAAGTCGTGCCGCAGCAACGGCCTGCCGCAGAAGTCGCTGACCCAGGATGCGGTCCGCGTGCTGATGAACTACTCCTGGCCCGGCAACATCCGCCAGATCGAGAACGCGGTCGAGCACGCGGTGGCGATGACCGGCCAGGAAAAGGAAATCCCGGCGCGTTCGCTGCCCGAGGACATCCTGCAGCCGGCGTCGTCGCTGCTCCTGCCGACGGTGGCCATTCCCGACGAAGGCATCAACTTCACGTCGGTGGTGTCACAGCTCGAGCGCGAGCTGATCGTCCGCTGCCTCGAGAAGACGGGCGGCAACAAGCGGCAGGCGGCGCGCCTGCTGCAGTTGAGCCGCACGACGCTCATCGACAAGCTCCATCGCCTGAATCTCGGCGATGAGTTCCCGGCCGCCTCGTAATTTGTTGGCGTCGGGCGCCCGCACGAGCGCGGCAGCCCGCTAAACCGCGTCCGGCCAGGCCACCGTCACGACGGCCGGCATCGCCGAGATCGTGAGTGTGCCGCCATCCGCCTCGACGAGGCGCTTGGCGACGGCCAACCCCAGGCCAGCCGCGCCCGCCGGCTTGTTCGTCAGGAACGGGTCCCCCACTCGCGGTTCGATCCGCGCATCGAAGCCCGGCCCCGAGTCGACGAACTCGACGTGGGCTGCCCCGCCGTTCCGCCACGACCGGACGCGGATTGTGCGCACGTCGTGTTTGGCCACCGACTCTTCCGCGTTGATGACGAGGTTCACCAGCACCTGCACGACGTGCTGGCTGTCGGCCTGGACCACCAGCGACTCGTCCACCGGTGCGTCGATCGTCACGATCACCCGGCCGCGGGTCAGGTAATAGCGCCGCAGCGAGATCGCGCGCTCGACCGCGGCCTTCAGCTCGACCTTCGGGCTGACCCCGTCGCGGCGCGCGAACGCAACGAGCTCGCGCAGGTGGCCGGCCGCCTTGGTCGCCTGGACCGCGATCTTCTGGACCCTGTCCGAGACCTCGGGCGGCAGCTGCCCGCGCAGGCCCAGGATTTCCACCATGCCGGCGATCACCTGCAGCGAGTTGTTGACCTCGTGCGCAACCGAGGGCAGGACCATGCCAGTCGTGGTCATGCGATTGATGTACGCCAGATCGGCGGTGGAGAACGCCCGGTCTGTCGTGACGGGCGCCGCCGTCTCGGTAGGGTCGGTCATGGCAGAGGGAACTGTAAGTGGACTCAAGCCGGCCGGACGTGCCGCCGATTACACAGCCGGCAGCGCATCGCGCGGCCCGGCACCGGCCGTAAACACTTGATTCTACACTTAGGACGGGACCGGAATGCGCTTCCTCATTGTCGATGATTCGTCCACCATGCGCCGCATCATCATCAATACCCTGACCAAGCTCGGCTACGAGACGTTCCTCGAAGCGAGCAACGGGCGTGCGGGCTCGACCGACTGAGCGCCAGCCAGATCGATCTCGTGATCACGGACTGAGAACATGCCGGAGATGAACCCCATCGACTTCGTCCGCAACCTGCGCACGACGCCGCAGGGCAAGTCGGTCCCGGTGTGATGGTGACGACCAACGCGGCGAACGGCGACGTCGCCGAGTCGTGAAGCCGTTCACGGCGGACACCAGCGGACGCCGCGGCGCGCTCAGCGCCGCGAATAGCAGGACGCACGCTCAAAGGGCGGCCCGCGGCCGCGCGGGAGAGCGCGGCGCAAACACCGGGACGGGATCAGCTGACGACGCGCGGCTGATCGAGGGCCTCGCGGACCTTGTCCACGAGCAGGCTCAGCGCGAACGGCTTCTGCAGGAAGAGCGTCGGTTCGTCGAGCACGTCGCGATCGCCGGGGGTCGCGTCGGCGTAGCCGGACATGAACATCACCTTGAGGCCGGGCCGCATCGGCTTCAGCTTCCGCGCCAGCGCCGGCCCGCCCATCGCCGGCATCACCATGTCGGCGACGACGAGATCGATCGGGCCGTCGAACGCCTCGCAGGTGTCCAGCGCCTCGACTCCGTTGCCGGCCGTGAGCACGCGATAGCCGTGCGACTCGAGCCAGGCCTGCATCAGCTCGCGAACGCCCTCTTCGTCCTCGACGACGAGCAGCGTCTCGCTGCCCCGCTGGACGCCGGTCCGCACCGCTGGCCGGCGCTCCAGGCGCACCGGCGCCGCGTTGTCGCGCGGCAGATAGATGCGGATGCGGGTGCCCTGCCCCGTCTCCGAGTCGATCCAGATGTAGCCACCGGTCTGCTTGACGATGCCGTAGACCGTTGACAGCCCGAGTCCGGTGCCGCGGCCCAGCTCCTTGGTCGTGAAGAACGGCTCGAAGGCGCGGGCGCGCACGTCGGGCGGCATGCCCTGGCCGGTGTCGGTCACCGACAGGCACACGTAGGGACCGCGCGTCACGCTGAAGGCATCGGTGCCGGACGACGGGTCGAGCGAGGCGTTGTCGGTCTCGATGGTGATGCTGCCGCCGGACGGCATGGCGTCGCGGGCGTTGACGACCAGGTTCATCAGGACCTGCTCGAGCTGCATCGGATCGGCGCGCACCGACCACAGCTCGGGTGACAGGCGCGCCGCCAGCGTGACGTCCTCGCCGATCAGGCGCCGCAACAGGCTCTCGACGGTGCCGACCACCTCGTTCAGATCAAGCACGCGCGGCTGCATCACCTGCTGCCGGCTGAACGCCAGCAGCTGCCGCGTCAGCGCCGCCGCGCGATCGCCGGCGCGCAGGATCTCGTCGACGGTCTCGCGCCGCGGATCCTCCGCCGACAGGCTCTCCTGCAGCACCTCTGAATAGCCGCCGATCGCCTGGACGATGTTGTTGAAGTCGTGCGCGATGCCGCCGGCGAGGCGGCCGACCGCCTCCATCTTCTGCATGCCCTGCAGCCGGATCTGATCGCGGGCGCGCCGCGCCTGCAGTTCGCCGGCGTCCGCGGCCAGGATCTCCCGCAGGGTCGTGATGCGATCGAGCGCGCGTTCGACGACGGCCACGAAACGCGTGACGTCCTCGGCGCCGACGTAGTCCCACGCCCCGCCGCGCAATGCCCGCAGCACCTCGTCGGCGTTGGTCGGCGTGTCGCCCGGTACGACGACCACCAGCGGCGGCGCCGCCGCGTCGTGGCCGACGCGCTCGAGCAGGCGCTCGGCGAGATGGTCGGGGTGCAGCGCGCCGACGACCAGCAGATCGCACGGCGCGACGCCGAGCAGCGCCATCGCATCGGCCGCGGAGACGGCGTGGGCGATGATCGGCTCCAGGCCGAAGCGCGTCAGGCCGGCCAGGAGGCGGCGGCCGGACGACGCCGGGTCGTCGGCGAGCACGACGGAAAAGGCGCGAGGCATCGGGCGCGCGGCGTCCGAAGACCTGCGGGGTCGCGCTCTCCGGCAATCGGCACTTTCCGGAGGCCCCCGAGCCGATCGGCCGCGGTGGACGGGCCGGCCGGACGATGCCGTGCGAGAGCGCGCAGGTCAGGCCGCGCCAGTGCGGGCTTTCAGGCGATCGGCTTCCGTCTTCGCATCGCCAGCGTAGGGCGATTCGGGAAATTCGTCGCCGATCCGCGTAAACGCTCGGATCGCGTCGGCGGTCTTCCCCGCCTTGTCGTAAGCGCGGCCCAACTGCATCAGGACGCCGTCGATCGGCATCTCGAGATCGGTGCGCTGGGCCAGCGACGTCAGGGTCGTGATGGCCGGATCGAGCCGCCCGGCGTCGATCTGGATCGTCGCGATCCCGAGCTTGGCCATCCGGCCGTAGAGCCCGTCGGCGTCGGCGCGGACGATCTCTTCGAGCTGCTTCTCGGCGTCGGCGATGCGCCCGCTCTCGCCGAGCAGGCTGGCGGCGTGGAGCCGCGCTTCGAGCCCGGCGCTCGTCGTCGGGTAGGCAGCGGCCGCGGCCTCGTACTTCTTCAAGGCGGCGTCGCGTCGCGCCGCTTCCGTCTCGAACGCGTCCGGCGACGGCGGGGGAACCGGCGGGGCGGGCTGCCCGGGCACGGCCACCGGCGGCGGCGTCTTCAACGGCGCGGTCGCGATGCTGCGGGCCTCGGCCAGCAGCGCCGACGCCTGCTCGAGGCGCCGATGCTGCCACCACCAGTAACCGAGGGCGAGCACGGCGACCAGCGCGACGACGCCCAGCGCCTGCACGATCGTGCGGCTGTTCTGCTCCCACACCTCGCCGGCGCGGTGCAGCCCTTCGGCGATCTCGTTGTCCTTCAACCGATGACGTTCGACTGTCTTCATATTGTCTGTTTGGCCGCGGTTCCCTCAGAAACCGCGGCGCGCGACGGCAAAATGGTGCGCGTGCCCGGACTCGAACCGGGGACCTACCGCTTAGGAGGCGATCGCTCTATCCACCTGAGCTACACGCGCTCAGCAGAACAGTATAGCGTCTGAGCCCGTCCCGATGGGCCGGCACCCGCCGGTCCCGGTCAGTACTGCAGGACGGCGGACACCTGCTCGCCGGCCAGACGGGCGCGCCCGCCCAGCTCCACGAGCTCGATCAGGAACGACACCCCGACCACTTCGGCGCCGCACCCGCGCAGCAGGGAGACCGTCGCCTTGGCGGTGCCGCCCGTCGCCAGCAGGTCGTCGATCACCAGCACCCGCGTCCCCCGGTCGACCGCGTCGCAGTGCATCTCGAGGCTGTCCGACCCGTACTCCAGGTCGTAGGTCACCTTGACCGTCTTCGACGGCAGCTTCCCCGGCTTGCGGACCGGGATGAAGCCGGTGCCGAGCCGGTCCGCCACGGCGGCGCCGAAGATGAAGCCGCGGCTCTCCATGCCGACCACCGCCTCGATCGACTGGCCCTTGAACGGCGACGCCAGCGCGTCGATCGCCTGGCCGAAGCCTTCGCCGTCCCGCAGGAGCGTGGTGATGTCGTAGAAGAGGATGCCCGGCTTCGGGAAGTCGGGAATGTGGCGGATCTTGGCTTTGAGCTGGTCCATGGAGTCGGATTCAGGTATCGCGGATGCGGGCCGGTGGTCAGGTGGTGATGCGGAACCCGCTCGCGCGGCCGGTGGGTGGGACGGGTTCGACCGCGAGATCGTCGACGCGGGCCCCGGGCGGGCCCTGGGCGAGCGCGCGCTCGACGCGCGTCACGGCCTCGATCTCGCCCTCGATCTGGGCCTCGACCCGGCCGTCCGGCACGTTGCGGACGAACCCGGATACGCCCTCGCGGACGGCGGCGTCCTGCACGAAGTAGCGGAAGCCGACACCCTGCACGCGGCCGCTGACGAGATAACGACGGGCGACGATCATGAAAGCGGCGCGCCGGTTCCGCCTGGAACCGGCACGCCGCACAGCGATGGTATGCGAAGGGCGTCGGCTACCGCAACCGCTTAGGCCGTCGGGCGCTCGAGCGGGACGTAGGCCGGCTCGCCGCGACGCTCGATCAGCAGCAGCGCCGGACGACCCGCGGGCGTGCGGTCCAGGGCCGCCTTCAGCGCGTCGCCGTCCGCGACCTTGGTGCGGTTCACCGAGACGATGACGTCGCCCGGCTGGATGCCGGCTTCGCTGGCCGGGCCGGCGGGTCGACCCCCGCCACGACGACACCGGTGCGGGTCCGCGCCCGGAGCCGGCGCGCGAGGTCCGGCGTGAGCGGGTCGACCTCGAGGCCGTAGCGGCCGCTGGGCTGCACCGTGCCGCGCGTCGAGGGCTCGTCTTCGTCGTCGCCCTCGCGCTCGGCGTTGACCGGCAGTTCGTCGAGCGGCACCGTCAGGGAGCGCTTGGCGCCGTCGCGGACGAGATCGAGCTTCACCTTCGTGCCCGGCTGCAGCCGCGCCACCGCGTTGCGCAGCGCGTTCGACGAGTCGATCGGCTTGCCGTCGAGAGACAGGATGACGTCGCCCTGCTCGACGCCGGCGCGCTCGGCCGGGCCATCCTCGGCGACCTTGGTGACGATCGCGCCGCGCGGCTCGGACAGGGCCAGGCTCCGCGCCATGTCGGCGCTGATCCCCTGGACGAAGACGCCGAGCAGCCCGCGGCGGACCGTGCCGCGCTCGACCAGCTGGGTCATCACGTCGTGCGCCATCGTCGACGGGATGGCGAAGCCGATGCCGATGTTCCCGCCGGTCGGCGAGAGGATCTGCGAGTTGATGCCGACCAGCTCGCCGCGCAGGTTCACCAGCGCGCCGCCCGAGTTGCCGCGGTTGATCGGCGCGTCGGTCTGGAGGAAGTCCTCGTAGCCGCCGCGGACCGCGCCGGTCGAGCGGTCCTTGGCGCTGATGATGCCCATCGTGACCGTCTGGCCCAGGCCGAGCGGATGCCCGACCGCGAGCACGACGTCCCCGACCCGGACCTGCGACGAGTCGGCCAGCGGCAGCGTCTTGAAGCTGGTCCCGGCGACCTTGAGGACCGCGAGATCGCTCGGCGCATCGTTGCCGACGACCTTCGCCGACAGCGTCCGCCCGTCGACGAACTCGACGGTCACGCGCTCGGCGCCGGCGACGACGTGGTTGTTGGTGAGGATGTAGCCATCCGGGGTGACGACGACGCCGGAGCCGAGCCCGGCCTCGCGACGCGGGCCCTGGTTCTCGTCGTCGCCGAAGAAGCGGCGGAACGGATTGTCGGAGCCGAGCGACGTCTGCTGGACCATGCGGGACGACCGCACCGCGACGACAGCCGGCGAGACGGTCTGGACCAGATCGGCGTAGGACGTGGCGACCGGTCCGCCGTTGACGAGGCTGGGGCTGGCGGCCTGCAGGTCGCCACGGGACAGCGGGGACGGCTCGGCGCCGAAGAACGCCGGCCACGCCGCGCCGCCGGCCGTCAGGGCGGTCGCGACCAGGGCCACGGCGACGCCCGTGCGGACGCGGCGGGCGGGCGACGAACCGGACGACTGAAGCTGGGGGGTGCTCGGGTCGATCATGAGTGAGTGTTCCTCTCCATACATAGAAGTCGGGGCAGGCAACCCCTGAAGCTAGGACGCCGGATCGGCCCGGACGGTCGGCTATGATGCCGGCCATGCCTCAACCGGCCGGTCCCCGGGTGGCGCGCCGATGAGCGCCCTCCCGTCGGAAGACCAGACCGTCCTTCCGGCGACGGTACTGGACGACGTCGGCGCGGCGCCGACGCGCCTGGATGTGCCGCCGGGTGCCGTCCCTGGTCACACCGGCGCGCTCGGGGCCGAGTCGATTGGGGCCGAGGCGACCGTGTTCGTCGACGACCGGGTCGCCGCCTTCGCGGCCGACGAGCGGGCGGCCACCGTCCTCGACGCGGCCGAGGCGGCCACCCTGCTCGACCCCAACGCCCGCGGCCGCCGGGCACCGGCGACCGGCGACGCCACGGTCGCGCCGGGGAGCCGTCCCCCCTCCAGTTGCGACGCTGGAACCGCGGCGACAGTTCCCCCGCCCGGCGTCCGGTACGTCCGCGAGGCGGTGGCCGGCCAGGGTGGCATGGGCACGGTCCACGTCGCCCGCGACCTCGAGCTCCCCGCCGGGTGGCGCTCAAGGAGCTGTCGTTCGAGGTCGCGCACGACCGGTCGGCCCGCTCGCGCTTCGTGCGCGAAGTGCAGGTGACCGCGCAGCTCGATCACCCGCACATCGTCCCGGTCTACGGCCTCGAGGTCGCGTCGGGCGGACGGCCGGCCTACGCCATGAAGCTGGTCGAGGGCCAGACGTTCGGGCACTGATCGCCGACACGCGCGCGTTCTACGACGCGGACGGCGCTCAGGAGCTCGCCCTGAGCGCACCGATCGTCGGCGACAGCGGACGCCGGCTCGGCGCGGCGGGCCTGGTGTTCGATACCATCCAGCCTCTCAAGTGGACCCTCGTCACGATTGCCGAGACGTCGGCCGTCGTGGGCGAGCCCTGACCTCCGCCGGCCCCAATCCTTCCATGAACCGTCGCACCACCCTCGCCACGCTCGCCACACTTGCCTCGCACGCGCTCGTGCCTCGAGTGCTCGAGGCGTGGGCCCAGACGCCGGTGCCGGCGTCGGGGGGCGTTCCATGGCAACCGCGAGCTGTGACTCCGGCCGGAGGCGCCCAGCTCGCCGCACTCGTGGACGCGATCCTGCCCGACACCGACACGCCTGGCGCGCGCGCCGCCGGCGTCCACGTGTTCGTCGACCTCGCCGTCGCCGAGTGCCTGCCCGCCGGAGAACGGGAGGCATTCCGCACCGGGCTCGACGCGCTCAACGCCGCCTGCCGGCGCGCGCACACGGTCGATTCTCGACCGCGCCACGCCAGTGGCCGTCACCACGCTGCTGCGTGACGCCGAAGCCGCCGGCACACCGTTCGTGAAGGCGCTGAAGAGTCTCACCGTGCTCGGCTACGGGACGTCGCGGATCGGCGCGACGCAGGCGCTCGCCGACGATCAAGTGCCCGGCCGCTACCGCGGCTGCATCGACGTCGCGCCCGGCCAGCGCACCTGGGCGGAGCGATGACCACGCGCGCGCAAGCGAGTCACACCTACGACGCGATCGTCGTCGGCTCCGGCATCAGCGGCGGCTGGGCCGCCAAGGTGCTGACTGAAGGCGGCCTGCGCACGCTCGTCCTCGAGCGCGGGCGCCCGGTCGAACACGTCAAGGACTACCCCACCGCCAACCTCGCGCCGTGGGAGCTGCCGCACGGCAACCGCGCCACCGCGCAGGACGTCGCCGACTCGCCGATCCAGAGCAAGCTGTATCTCTACGGCCAGGACTCGAAGCACTTCCTGGTCAAGGACGTCGAGCACCCCTACAACCAGGTCAAGCCGTTTCAGTGGTTCCGCGGCTATCACGTCGGTGGCCGATCGCTGCTGTGGGCCCGGCACTGCTTCCGCTGGAGCGACCTCGACTTCACGGCCAACGCGCGCGAAGGCGTCGGCATCGACTGGCCGATCCGCTACGCGGACATCGCGCCGTGGTACGACGTGGTCGAGCGGTTCATCGGCGTCAGCGGCGAGAACGCCGGCCTGTCGCAGCTCCCCGACGGGCAGCTGCTGCCGCCGTTCGAGATGAACTGCGTCGAGGCGCACCTCAAGACGCGGCTGCCGCAGGTGTTCGGCGATCGGATCCTGATCGCGAGCCGGTGCGCCGTGCTCAGCCAGCCGCACAACGGCCGGGGCTCGTGCCAGGCGCGCAACCGCTGCCAGCGCGGCTGTCCGCATGGCGCCTACTTCTCGAGCAACAGCTCGACGCTGCCGGCCGCCGCCGCGACCGGCCGGCTGACGCTGCGCCCGTTCTCGATCGTGCACAGCGTGATCGGCGATCCGGACACCGGCCGCGCCGCCGGCGTCCGCGTCATCGACACGCAGACCCACGCCACGACCGACTACTTCGCGCGCGTCGTGTTCCTGAACGCGTCGGCGCTGGCGACGACGGGGATCCTGCTCAACTCCGCCTGCGCGCGGCACCCGAACGGCTTCGGTAACAGCAGCGGCGTCCTCGGCCACTACCTCATGGATCACCACGCCGCGGTCGGCGCGCAAGGGGTCCATCCCGGGTTCGCCGACAAGTACTACTCGGGCCGCCGCAGCACCAGCGTCTACGTGCCGCGCTTCCGCAACGTCGCGACTCGACACGATGGCTTCACGCGCGGCTACGCCTACGAGGTCTACACCGGCCGCGCCAGCTGGAAGGATCGCGCCGACGCGCCTGGCATCGGCGCCGACTTCAAGGCGTCGCTGTCCAAGCCCGGTCCGTGGACGCTGTGGATGGAAGGCTACGGCGAGACCCTGCCGCGCCACGAGAACCGCGTCTCGCTGAACCGCGAGAAGCGCGACCCGTGGGGCCTGCCGACGCTCGACATCGACATGACTTACGGCCCGAACGAGATCGCCATGCGGCTCGACATGGCCGAGCAGGCGGCGCAGATCACGCGCGCCGGCGGGTTCGAGAACGTCTCGACGTTCAACGAGACGCCGATCCCGGGCGCGGTCATCCACGAGATGGGCACGGCGCGGATGGGCGCCGATCCGAAGCAGTCGGTGGTCAACCGCTTCAACCAGCTGCACGATGCGCCCAACGTGTTCGTGACCGACGGCGCGTGCATGACGTCGACCGCGTGCCAGAACCCGTCGCTGACCTACATGGCGCTGACGGCGCGCGCCGCCACCTACGCCATCGAGGAGCTGAAGGCCGGACGCCTCTGACGCCTTGTTCGGCCGGCGGGGCGCGCGCCTCACCGCACGAACTCGAAGCTGACCGGCTTGCCGACCGAGATCGTGTGGCCGGTCGCCGTCAGCGTGCCCTTGGCGGGATCGATCCTGAAGGTCCCGACCGTATCGCTGTTCTGATTGCCCACGATCAGGAACGTGCCGGTCGGATCGATGTTGAAGGCGCGCGGCGTCTTGCCGCCGGTCGGCACGTGCTGCAGCAGCGTCAGCTTGCCGGTCGACGCGTCGACTCCGTAGACCACGAGGCTGTCGTGGCCGCGATTCGAGCCATAGAGGAACTTGCCGGAAGGGTGCAGGAGCACCTCCGCCGTGCTGAAGCCGGCCGCGACCGTCTGCCCCGGCCGGCAGCGTGCTGATCGTCTGGACCGGCGATCAGCGCGCCGTCGTCGCGTTGCGATCGAACACGCCGATCGTGCAGACCATCTCGGTGATCACGTAGGCGTGCCTGCCGTCGCGGCTGATCGCGATGTGCCGCGGGCCGGAGCCGGCCGGCGTGATCGCGGCAAACGGCGGCGTCGCCGGAGCGATGGTCCCGGTCGCGCGCGTCGATGCGGTAGACGAGCACCTGATCGAGCCCGAGGTCTGGCACATAGAGAAAGCGCCCCGACGGATCGGGCGTGACCGCGTGCGCGTGCGGTGCCTTCTGGCGGTTCGGATCGACGCTCGAGCCCTTGTGCTGCACGAAGGTCGACGCTGGCTTCAGCGTGCCGTCCGCCTCCGTCGGATAGGCGGCGATGCTGCCGCCACCGTAGTTCGCCGCGAACACCATGCGGCCGGCGACGCTGACGTGGGCACGGGCCGCCGCCGACCGTCGACTGCGTGTTGAGCGAGCTTCAGCGTGCCTGCCGCCTTGTCGATGGCGTAGCCGGCGACCGCCCCGCCCGGCGTGCCGGCGACGGCGTCGACCTCGCTGACGGCATAGAGGAAGCGGCCGTCGGGACTGGCTGCCACGAAACTGGGATTGCGGATCTCGGCGGCCAGCGTCGGCGGCGACAACGCGCCGGTCGACGGATCGAGACGCGACACGTAGATACCCTTGCTCGCCGGGCTCGCGTACGTCCCGATGAAGACAAGCGTGCCGGCGGCGCCGGACTGCGCGACCAGCGGCACGACGAGCGCGAGGACAGTGAGCAGGGCGGCGATCCCCAGGAAGAAGGTGCGGCGTCGATGGGTCAGGCGCATGGTGTTCTCGGTGATCGTCAGTACTTCTTCGCGTCGAGGTCGCGGTAGACCTTTTCGATGTTGTCGCCGACCGACCCGTCGAACCGGCCGCTCATGCCGGCGTCGTACTTCGGCTTCAGGGCGGCGGACACGGAGACCTTCGCCCGATCGAGCGTCTCGCCCCGGTCGCGGGCACTCCGGACGGCGGCGATGAGATCGGCGAGGTAGTCGCGGAAGAACGTGAGGTGGGCGCGCGGCTTGACCGTGCCGTGGCCGCCGATGATGTGGTCGAACTCCAGCTTGCCGAGGGCGTCGAGCGTCGCCACCCACTCGGGCGGGTAGCAGTCGCCCATGTACGGCATCCAGCCGTGCAGCAGATCGCCAGTCGCGATCACGCGCTCCTTCGGCAGCCACGCCACGATGTCGCCGTCGGTGTGCCCGCGACCGAGGAACAGGAGCACGATCCGACGGTCGCCGCGGTGGATGATCAGCGACTTGTCGAAGGTGAGATCCGGCAGCGTCAGCTCGAGGCTCTTGATCTCCGCCAGGTAGTCCTTCTGCTGGGCGATCTCGTCCTTCAGACGCGCCTGGGCGGCGGCGTCCGTCGCCTTCGCCAGCTCCGCCTCGAGGGCGGCGATCTGGCCGGGCGTGTTCGCGAGCTGGTCCTTCAGGCGCGCACCGCCGAGCGTGCGCAGGTTCTCGCGGGTCGCCTCCGAGGCGACGATCGCGACCTGCTTGGGGAAGGCCACGGGGTAGGCATGGTTGCCCTGCGCGTGGTCCCAGTGGAAGTGCGTGTTGACTGCGAAGCGCACCGGCGTGTCGGTGACCGTGCGGATCTGCGCGATCAGCGCCTTGGCGCTCGACGGCCGCGAGTGGGTGTCAACGACCAGGACCGCGTCGTCGAGCACCACGACGGCCGCGTTGCAGTTGATCGGTGACCGCGGCGTGGCCAGGGCGGCATAGACGCCGTCGGCGACCTTCTGCAGATCGAACAGCTGTTGGGCCCCCGCGGGGACCGCGATTGCCGCGCACAACGCCGCACCGGCGAGCGCCTCTCGCACACGCATCATGCTGGACCTCCGGGTCACTGCGATGCCGGAACGGTAGCACAGTGCCGCGGCAGGCTGATGCCGCTTGCGCCAGGCCCGGTCCACGGAACACCATCAGCCCGATGTCGTCGCTTCTCCGACGCGTGGCGCACCTCCTCGGCCTGTTCCTGGTCGTCGTTGTTCCGGGGTCCGCCGGAGCCCAGAAGCCGGTCGTGGCCGCTGCGTCCGACCTTGGTTTTGCGCTGACCGAAGTGGCCGATCGGTTCACCCAGGAGACTGGCCAGCAGGTCGAACTGGTGTTCGGGTCGTCCGGCACACTCGCTCGCCAGATACGGGATGGCGCCCCGTTCGACCTCTTCCTGTCGGCGGACGAATCGTTCGTCGAACAGCTCGCCTCCGCGGGTCTCACGCGGGACACCGGCGCGCTCTACGCGGTCGGCCGAATCGTCCTCTTCGCGCCGACGGGCTCGCCGATGCGGCCGGACGAAGGGCTGGCGGGGCTGGGCCGGCTGCTGAAGGCCGGCAAGGTCACCCGCTTCGCCATCGCCAATCCGCAGCACGCGCCATACGGACGCGCGGCCGAGGCGGCACTCCGGAAGGCGGGACTCTGGGCGGATCTCCAGCCGCGACTCGTGCTCGGCGACAACGTCTCGCAGGCCGCACAGTTCGCCACGACCGGGGATGCGGTCGGCGGCATCATCGCGTATTCGCTCGCCCTCGCCCCGACCTTGGCGAATCGTGGCGCCTACGCGTTGATCCCCGACACCGATCATCCGCCCCTGCGCCAGCGCATGGTGGTGCTCAAGCGAGCGGGACCGGGCGCGGGCCGGTTCTACGACTACCTCCGGGGTGCGCCGGCACGCGCGATCCTGCAGCGCTTCGGCTTCGTGGTTCCGCAGTAGGCGCATGGACTGGTCGGCGGCGCATGTGTCGGTGGCGTTGGGGGTGACCACGGTGGGTCTGCTCCTGCCCGTCGGGATCTGGGCCGGCCACGCCCTGGCCAGGCGGCACTTTCGCGGCAAGGCGATCGTCGAGGCCGCGGTGGCGATCCCGTTGATCCTGCCGCCGACCGTCCTCGGCTTCTACCTGCTCCAGGCGTTCAGCACGGGGTCGGCGTTGGGAGCCGCCTTCCAGCAGGTCGTCGGGCACGCCCTGGCGTTTTCGTTCCCGGGACTGGTCCTCGCGTCCGCGATCGCGAACATCCCCTTCGTGGTGCAACCGATTCAGCGGGCGTTCGAGTCCGTGCCCGCGGACGTGCGGGAGGCGGCGGCGTGCTGCGGCCTCACGCCATGGCAGCGCTTCGTGCGCATCGAGGCGCCCCTGGCGTGGCCTGGGATCCTGACGGCGGCCATCCTCGCCTTTGCGCACACGCTGGGTGAGTTCGGTGTCGTGCTGATGGTCGGCGGCAACATTCCGGGCCAGACGAGGACCATCAGCATCGCGATCTACGACAGGATGCAGGCGTTCGACGATCAGCGGTGCCGCCGTGATGGCCGCGCTCCTGCTGGTCACGGTCGTCGCGGCATTGGCCGTCACCACCGCGCTCGGCCGCCGTGTGAGCCGCCGTGGCTGACGGCGGCCTGCAGATCTCGGCGCACCAGGACGGCCCGATCAGGCTCGCCGTCGATTTCACCTGCGCTCCCGGCGACGTGCTGGCCATTTTCGGCCCGTCCGGCAGCGGCAAGACGACGATTCTCCGGACGATTGCCGGCCTGCACACACCGCGTGAGGGCCGGATCTGCGTCGGTGCGGAGACGTGGCTCGACACCGCGACCGGCGTCAACCTGCCGCCACACCACCGTGCCGTCGGGTTCGTGTTCCAGGAGTACGCGCTCTTCCCGCACCTGACCGCGCTCGAGAACGTCGTGGCCGCGCTGGGTCATCGTCCGCGGGGCGAGCGCAAGGCCCGCGCCACCGCTCTGCTCGCGCTCGTGCACCTGGCCGACCGGGCGCAGCGGAAGCCCGCGACGCTGTCAGGGGGCGAGAAGCAGCGAGTCGCGGTGGCGCGTGCCCTGGCGCGTGAGCCGCGGGTGCTGCTGCTGGACGAGCCGTTCGCCGCCGTCGACCGGCAGGTGCGACGCCGGCTGCACGACGAGCTCGACGAGGTGCGCCGGACCGTGGCGGCGCCGATCGTCCTGGTCACGCACGACTTCGAGGACGTGCTGCGCCTCGCGACCCACATCGTCGTTCTGCACGAGGGCCGCACTGTCGCCTCGGGCTCGCTGGCGGAGCTGGCCAGCCGGCCCGATCTGCCCTGGCTGCGGGACACGGTGGGATTGGGCGCGGTGCTCGATGCGACCGTGGATCGTGTCGATGGCCGGCGCGGGATCGCCGAACTCGGCTTCGACGGTGGACGGCTGTTCGCCGCACTCGGCGAGCTGACGCCGGGGGATCACGTTCGCGTCCGCATTCCCGCGCGCGACGTGATTCTCGCGACCGAGGCGCCACACGGCGTGAGCCTGCACAACATCCTGTCCGTCACCGTGACGGAACTCTCAGCCGACAGCACGACCGATACCGTGGTCGTCCAGCTCGCCATGGGCAACAGCCGCCTGCTCGCCGAAGTGACCCGCGACGCGGTCGAACGGCTGGCCATCGCGCCCGGCGCCCGGCTGCAGGCGCTGATCAAGGCCGTGTCGCTCGAGCTCCGCGCCGTGGGACCGCCGGGCGCCCGTCCGACCCAGTCGTGACCTTCAGCCGCGCCAGCGTCCGTTCCACGATGCTCAGCGGGCGACGACGGTTCCCCGCAACATGTCCATTCCACACGTGAAGGCGATCTCGCCAGATGCCGGGGTGAAGCGCACGTCGACCGGTTCGTTCAACGGCAAGGCGCGTCGAATCTTCAGCGTGGGAAACACCACTTCGGTGCCGCAGGACGACTCGACGGTCCGCCGGAAGGTGATCTTCGCCGGCACGCCAGCCTTCATCGTCAGCTCCGCGGGCTGGAAGTCGCCGGCTGTGACGGTGACCTGAAACGCCTGTTCGTGCGATGCGGCCGGGCGGGAACGACCGCCGCGCTCGGCTTCCGCACGAAGGAAGAAACTGCCCGCGACGGCGACCGCGTCGCCGGGGCTCCGTCCGGCAACCACCTGAACCTGCTGCTCGCTCGCGGCTCCCAGGGTGACCGCGCGTTCCACAAACTCTCCCGGCTCCGTCCCCTTCAGGTAGACCACCGTCTGGGCGCACGAGGGCCGCGAGAAGCGCGGCGGCCGCGACGCCGGCAGATAGCGTGTTGCCCTGGCCCCACCGAGGTCGCCGCGAACATGATGCTCGTCACGAAGTCTGCCGAAGGGTTTAGCCTGCACCGCCAGTCGTTGCCTGTTGGCAGCCTCGTTGCGTATGATCCCTGCCGCCGCCCTCGGCGTCGAACGAGCCCGTGCCGCCGATATACGCCTCTTGAGCATGAAGCTATCCATTATCACCTCGCTCTATAGATCCGAGCCGTACATCGCGGAATTCCATCGCCGAATCCGACCGGTTGCCGCGGAGATCACTCCCGACTACGAGTTCATTTACGTCAACGATGGCTCGCCCGACGGCGTACTGGGGGTCGCGCTTCGCCTCCAGGAGGAAGATCACGTCGTGGTCGTCGATTTGTCTCGCAATTTTGGCCATCATCGCGCCTTGATGGTCGGCCTGTCGTACGCTACCGGCGATCTCGTCTTCATGATCGATGTCGATCTCGAAGAGGAGCCGGAGTTGCTACGCGAGTTTTACGCCCGCTTTCTAGAAAGCGGAGCGGATTCAATTTACGGCGTGCAATCTCAACGAGAGGGAGGTCTTTTCAAGCGAATGTCTGGCGCGCTTTTTTATCGCGCCATCAATATTCTCTCGGGGGAGAATGCTCCGATCAACACTCTGATCGCACGCCTGATGACGCGCCGTTTCGTTGCCAGTCTTCTGAAACACGAAGACCACGAAATGGATATCGCCAACCTGCTTCATGTGACCGGGTACCGGCAGGTTCCTGTGATCGTCCGCAAGCACGCCAAACCAGATACAACGTATACGTTCCTGAAGAGGCTTAGCCTGGCGTTGAACTCCGTCACTTCGTTCAGTCGGCGGCCATTGGTCGGTGTTGCCGTCACCGGCGCGTTGATATTGATGGCAGCCGTCGCGATTACAGCATATGTTCTGCTTACATATTTGATCTCCGGTGAGGTGCCGTCTGGCTACACGTCGTTGATACTATCGCTGTGGTTCCTGGGTGGCCTGACAATATTCAGTATCGGCGTCGTTGCACTCTACATTGCCATCATTTTCAGCGAAGTGAAGGCCCGGCCGACCGCCATCGTCCGGGACGTCTATAGTTGCAGGCATCAGGAACTGCCCGATGCAAGATCCCAACCTCGCTGAGATCGGCCGTTTCTTCGGGGAGAAGGTGGTTCGTCTCGGTCCATCCCCTGCCGGGGCCGATTTCAATTCAGAAGCTGCGCAAACAATTCGCTTCCGCCAGTTCGTGCGCCTCCTCGACTTCAGCACGCCATTCTCGCTAGTTGATTTCGGGTGCGGATACGGGGCACTTGCGTCGCATCTGTTAGCGCTCGGGCTCCCAATCCAACGGTACGTCGGGTTCGATATCTCAGCAGAAATGATTGAGGCCGCGCGCGCGCATGTGCCAACCGGTCTTCAATCGAAACTGACTACCAACTGTGACGACATCGGAACCGCGGACTTTGCGGTTGCAAGCGGCATCTTCAATGTCAAGCTGGAGGCTTCCGCATCGAGTTGGCATCAGCACGTCACGGATACGCTCGATACGATCGCCCGCGCATCCCGCCGAGGTTTCGCGTTCAATATGCTGACCAGCTATTCCGATCGAGAAAGGATGCGAGAGGACCTTTATTATGGCGACCCCTCTTGGTTCTTTGAGTACTGCAAGCGGAAGTTCTCCCGCAACGTGGCCTTGCTACACGATTACGAGCTATACGACTGGACCATGGCGGTGCGGCTGGAGGAGTGATGCCGGTGGCATCGATTGCGACCATTCCAGCCAGCATCTTGATTCAGTCGCCAAGGATTTGGGAACCCAATCCGATTCAGTTAAACCCGACCATGCTTTAGCTCCGAAACAGCTGCAGGTCCTGGGCTCACGTACAGCGGTGCGGCCGCCCCGGTGTTGAGGACCAGGTCCACAATCGAGACCGCGGGCGCGAATGGCCCCCACAACTGCGGATATTCTGGATAACTCGAGTAGTCCATCCAGCTGACTCGGACTCCGGCTTCCCGGAAGCGCCATTCGTCGAGATATCCTCGTGCGCTTGGCCCAGACAAGTAGTTGGTGGCACCAGCCGCCTTGCAGAGGGCCAGTAATCTCTCGCTCGGATCCATCCCGTTCATCGCTTCCCGCTTCACCAGATCGGTACAGCGTCGGATGGGGGTCATTATCTCGAGGTGGCGCGCAATCGCGACCAGGAGTTGTTCATTTACCGTGCTCAGGAGTGGAGACCGGCTCGCCTCCCGCAACAAGCCAAACAACCACGGCGCGACCTGCTCGAACGCTTTGGCCTTCCTGTAATTGAGTTCGATGGCGCGTACATGCTTATCGGCGAAACCAGGGTCGGCCACTCGCATCTCGTCGATGGCCGTGCGATATCGACCCTTCACTTCGACGGGAACCGTAATCCATTGCGGACCAGCCGGCGTCTTGATGGTGTTCCGATTGCGCCAATCGCGCCTGGTGTACTGGACACTATCGAGGAGGATGAATTCGTCCGCCCTGCGCATCAGATCGAAATATCCGCGCCAAGGTAGGTAATTGGACTGGACGATGACGACTGTCTTTCCCGCACCTGCGGGCTCGCTTGAGAGGCCAGGAACGGGATTCGGCGACATTCAAGCAGGCCGTCGAGCGGCCACGAAGCGGGAACCGCCGAAGGGGAATGAGACCCCTGTGCGCAAGGCCTTCCTTTCGACCTCGAGAATGAAGTCGAGCGTTTGATCCAGACGGTTCGGCAGGGCAAGCTCGGCGTACGCACTGTAGCCTTTGCGCCGGCCCCAGACACGTCGGCGCAGCAGCATGAGCGGAAGCAAGCTGGTGACGAAACTGGTCGAATAGATGATCTCCAGTTCGGCCTTCCGACATCTGGATTCCAGCTCCCCGCGCCGGTAGCGCCGTTTGTGGAAGCTGATCTCGTCCGCTCTGCTCCACAGAAACCGATGCTGCGGTACGGACAGCAGCACGCCCCCGCCCGGCCGCAACGCTCGACAAAGCTCCTTGAGGACGTGCTCGTCCTCTTCGATATGCTCGAGAACATCGAACGCGCAAATCAGGTCGAACTCCGCTGAATACGGGATCTCGCGGGCGTCCATCTGGAAAAGTTGGACCTCGGGGCCGACGCGGTGTGCCGCATAAGGCAGCCCATTGGCATAGACCTCGCTGCCTGAGAGGCGGCTGCCCGGCAATGCCGTTCGCAAAGCCTGCAACACATAGCCCGTCCCGCAGCCGATCTCGAGTACCCGTTTCGCCGTCGGGAAATGGCGTCTCACCAGATCTTCGACCAAGCGGTTGCGCGCACGAAACCAGAAACTCGATTCCTGAAGCCGATCGAGCCGATGGTGGTCATCCGGAGCCATGCCGTCATTGCTCTCTGCCAGATCCGGCGCAAACGCGACAAATCCCGCAACAAGCGGGGGTGAGGCTCCACACTTCGGGCAATCCCAGCGCATGGCCTCGAACGTAGACCGACACTGGACGCAACGCTTCATCTGGAAGCCGTGCCCGCCTTTCGGGAACCCACCATCGTGCTGGCGGCCACGACTTCGTCAACCAGTGTCTCCGTCATGCCACTGTGTATGGGAAAGCGCAGCATGGTTGCGGCCACCTGGTCCGTGACCGGCATCTCACCGGCGACTCGCCCGTATCGCCGTCCGCCGGGCGCGGAATGCAATGGGACATAGTGCGTATAGACTTCGATGCCGGCATCCAGCAGATGGGTCCGGACCGTTTCGCGAAGCCGATTGCTCTCGAACAGGAGATAGTAAATATGGCCATTGTGCCGAGCCTGATGTGGAACGATCGGTCGGCGCAGCCATCCTGCGTGCTCGGCGTCGGCAAATCCTTCGTGATAACGGTGCCACAGCTTCAGTCTCGTCGCAGTCGTCGTCTCGGCCGCTTCAAGCTGGGCGAGCAGGACCGCCGCTACCAGATCGCTAGGCAGATAGGACGATCCGATATCCAGCCATTCATACTTATCAATTGCCCCCCGAAGGAACTGGGTTCGATTGGTCCCTTTGTCCCGCAGGATTTCTGCCCGCTGAACCAGGGCAGGATCGTTGATCACGAGAGCGCCACCTTCGCCTGAAACGACATTCTTGCTTTGATGAAAACTGATGGCGCCGAGAGATCCGATTGTGCCAAGCGCTCGTCCGTTCCATTCGGACAGGTATCCTTGAGCAGCGTCCTCGACCACCGCCAGCCGGTGGCGAGCCGCGATACTCATGATGGCTTCCATCTCGCAGCCTACGCCCGCGTAATGGACGGGGACGATGGCTCGCGTCCGCTCAGTGATCGACGCTTCGATCAGCCGCGCGTCGATGTTGAGCGTATCGGCACGTATGTCGATGAACACGGGCACCGCACCCCGTAAGACGAACGCGTTCGCGGTCGAGGGAAACGTGAACGACGGCACCAGCACTTCATCGCCTGCCTGCACCAACAGCATTGCGGCGAGCTCGAGCGCCGCTGTGCACGAATGGGTCAGTAGCGTTGGGGCACCAAGCTGGCTTTCGATCCAGGCCCTGCACCTGGCCGTGAACTTTCCATCCCCGCCCAAATCAGAGCCTGCCAGGCACTCCCTGACGTACTGCGATTCCCTGTTCACAAAACTCGGCCGGTTGAACGGGATTCTCATGTCTTCGGGCTAATCTAATCGAAGTACCACCGCATTATCTATCAGTACCGAGCAAGTCGCACCTGCCCAAGGACGTGCAGCAGATTGAGGCAGAGATCGGGCGCCTGCAGGCAGTCGAGACCATGACGCTCAACCTGTTCGAGATGGTTCTCAGTTGACCGGAGAGCTCACCGTTCAGGCCCGATCTGATAGACGGCGGCACCCGGGGTTCGGAAGGCCGCGCGCGAGCCCGAGGGATCGAACGAAGGGCCACCATCGCCCAGGCTGACGAGGAAGTCCACGCCAATCCTCCGCAGCGCCCCGAAGGCCGCGTTCGGATCGCTGGCGGTTGCGACGCGCTGCAGCTCGGACAGCCGCTGCTCGACGACGAGGCGCCGTGCCTCGTCGTTTCGCGCCTGGATGCCCGCCCGCGCTAGGTAGGCCGGCACTCCCGCCAATGCCGCCAGCGTCGTCGCGTCGTCGTGCCAGGCCGCCGGGTCAGAAGGAATGACAGCAAACGTGTCCCCCACCGCTGCGTGCGTTCTGACGAACGACGCTGCGTCGATGATGCGTCGCTCGACAGTCGTGCCGAAATGTTGCATGCCCCAACCAAAGCGAGGCCGCGTTGGATCCTCGTTTCGCTCGGCCAGCGCGGCGATCGCGATCCCGGCGACCACCGCCGTAGAGAGTACGACGCGCAGCCCTCTGGCCGATGAGCCGGCGGCCGGCAATGCGCGCTCGACGAACAAGAGCGTCCAGACGACAGCCGACGCGTAGACCAGCACGAATGGCCGGTGCTGAAGCTCGGTAAGGTTGCCGAAGTTGACTGCAGGCGCCAGCAGCACGATGCCCAACCACGCCGTCACGCACCACATCGGGAACGTATCGAGGGAGCGCCAGCCCGTGCGCCGGACGGCTGCGGCCCCTGCGATCGGCAAAGCGATCGCGAACGCACCCAGCGCGGCCGGGATGAGCGCGAGCAAACCGAGCGTCGTGCCGACCAGCGGTCCGTAGCGACCGTCTATGGCCTTGTAAGCACCGTCGTAGGCCGTCGGCGACATGCCCGTGTGCACGTGTTCGAGGAACTGGCGTGGCACGGAAAATCGAAGCCAGGCATCACGCGCGCTCTGCCACGTTCCGAGACAGATGACGACGATGATGACCGTCAACGCGGCAGCAAGGGCCACAAGTCGCGCGTGACGCCGTACGAAGGTGGTCTCGCACAACAGTGTGGCTGCCATAGCCGGAGCCAGGAGGAGAAAGATGTGCGCCCTGAACTGGAAGGCGGAAACCATCACGAAGAGCCCGAGCCAGAGGCACGCGGGGCGCTGACGGGCACGCCAGATCTCCACCAGCGTCAGCGCCGTGAACGCGGCGCTCAAGCCATATCCGCTGCCCGGGTGTGAGAACAGCAGCCAGTGAAAGCCGAAGAAACCATTGCGCAAGCCGTAGGCCGAGGCGTCAGGTATCAGGAGGAGCGCCGCCGGGACGATCATCGCCGGCACCGTTCCAAGGCGCGTCCTGGCGAACACATAGACCGCGAGCGACATCAGCAGGATGCCGTAGGGGAGCAGCAGGCTGGTTGCAACGCCCCACGGTGGCAGGCTCACGACACCGGCGGCGGCGGCCGGCAGCATGTACGAAGCGTAGTGATAGAAGACGAGCGGCTGCCCGGCGAGCAGGAACGACGATAGGGTTTGCACGTGCGGGTCCCCGAACTGCGCGATTTCGGTCCCGTGAATCGAGTAATCCGACCAGACTGGAGCGATGCCGGTCGCCTGGATGGACGGCAGCGTGCTCGCCGCGTCGTGGCACCGCGCTACGACGAGAATGGCAATCGCTGCGATCGCCAGAACGTCGAGACCGTCGCGATGCCCGGCTTCCGGAGCCGAGCGAAGCGTCCAGGCTCCAGCCGCGAGAACGACACCGCTCCATACGAGAAATACTTTCGCGGCGAGCGTTCCGGTGGTCATGCAGCCAACGAGGAGGACGAGGCTCGTCGCGAGGCTGCCGAGAAGGATCGCCATCACGTGGTGCGACGGGTACGCGTCACCGACTGTCCAGGTGACGATCACCGATCCCGCAATCGCCACGATGGTGCCGCCGAAGAACAGCGAGGCGATCATCGCAGCGTCGAGCGCTGCGCCACCTATCGTCACCATCGTGGCGGCGAATGCCGCCAGCAAGAGGCCGTCCACCACGACTGGCATGATCACGCGTCTTGTGTTCGCGCGCATCCGCCGCCTCACCCGAACGCCTGCTCGACGTCCACAATCCTGGCCAGCGCGCTCTCAACGGCCTTGACCGCCTCAGCGAATCCAGAACCACGCCGCACCACCCGGATCGTCAGAAGCGAATCGCCCATCGCGGTCATGATAGTGCCACTGAGGAAGGGCACAGTCTGTTAAGGTCAAACACGTTGTTCATCAGGCAGCGCTCCGCAGCCGGGTGAGCGGCGGCTGATAGCCGAGACTGGCGTGGGGGCGCTCGCGGTTGTAGTACCGCACCCAGGGGCGGAGCGCCCGCCGGCGCTCCTGGGACGTGGCATAGGGCGCGACACCACGCGATGGCTCGCTCGAGAAAGGCGCGGCACGCGAGGCCCCGTTGGTCGGGCAAGACCTCGACGTCGGCCAGGCGTGTGTGATCGTCGACCGCTACGTGGACGTACTCCCAGCCCACCCCGGCGAGCAGCGCTGGCGGTCCCCATGGGCGCGGTGCCCGGCCTGCCGGAAGCGCCCGAGCGGCTTGATGTCGACATGGATCATGTCGCCGGCCGTCGGCCATTCGTAGCGCTGCACGGGCGTCGCGGGCTCGGTCAGGGGACGATTGAGACCCAGCCGCCGCAACCAGGCGCTCACCGTGGAGCGGGGACGCCCAGCGCTCGGCCGAGCGCCCACGCGGGCAGCCCGTACGTCACGCGCAGTTGCCGGATCAGCGCGATCAGGTGCGCCGGCGTCTGATGCCGCGGACGGCCGGGCCGCGACGACCGGTCCGGCAACCGGACGCACCCTGCCGGAAACCGCTGGACCCACTTGCCGACGGTCCGCCGGCACGGTTGGGTCGCACCACCATTCTTTTCAGAGAGCTCCGGAGGAACAACGTACTTAACAAAGACACCCAGGCGCTCCGCACGTCAAGATTCACCGGCAGAAAAGGTGCTCAAAGGGTGCTTATCGGGGCCGACGAAGGACCAGTTCGACCTGCTTCTGGCAATGTCGAAAAACAAAAGGCCGCAAATCCCGTAAGAAATGCGGCCTATTTGGCTGATTGGTCGGGGCGAGAGGATTTGAACCTCCGACCCCTCGGTCCCGAACCGAGTGCTCTACCAGGCTGAGCCACGCCCCGACGCGAACGAGGTAGTCTACTCCAAGTCGCGTCCCAGCCGCCAGCAAGGGCGCAAACGTGCGACGATTGCGCTCCCGGGTGTGCCCGTTCCGCACGCCCGAACGGCTCGATTGCATCTGCTACGCTCGGCGTTCAAGTTGCGACATCGCGACGCCGATGTTCCGATGAGGACGGCGCCTGCGAACCGCGCCGGTGATGTCAGACGTCGAACAGCCGCCGCAGCAGGCGCACGCTTCGGTCTCCGATCCACCAACGGCCACCGCCGCCATGCCCTCCGTGTCGCCGTCCGTCTCGCCGGAGCAGCAGCAGCTCGATCAGCAGGCCTACCTGCAGCACGCGCTGGCGGTCAGCGTCATCGGCGTCTGGCACGTCGACATCGCCACCGGCGCGCAGTGGTGGTCGCCCGAGACGTATCAGCTGTTCGGCGTCGATCCGGCGCTGCCGCTGCGCGTCGACGACTTCTACGCCCGCGTCCACCCCGACGATCACGAGCGGGTCCGCGCCGCGACGGCCCGGGCGATCGACACGGGGTCGGTGTACGACGTCGAGCATCGCATCGTCACCCCGCTCGGGCTCGTGAAGTGGGTGCACGAGCGCGCCACCGTCGAGCGCGCCGCCGACGGCACACCGACGCGGCTCGTCGGCGTCGTCCGCGACATCAGCGACACGCGGCTGGCCGAGGAGGCCCTGCGCGCGAGCCGCGGCCGCCTGCAGGCGATCGTCGAGAACATGCCGGTGCTGATGACCGCGCTCGACGACGAGGGCCACTTCGTGTTCTGGAACAAGGAGTGCGAGCGCGTCACCGGCTTCACCGCCGACGAGGTGCTCGCCGACGTCGGCTTCATCCATCGCTTCATCCCGGACCCCCTCGAGCGGGCGCGGATGCGCCGCGACGTGCCGCTGCCGGGCGTGGAGTTCCGCGACTGGGAGCTGACGATCACCTGCAAGGACGGCACGAAGCGGACCATCGCCTGGTCGAACATCTCCGGCGAGTGCCCGCTGCCGGAGTGGTCGACGTGGGCAGTCGGCGTCGACGTCACCGAGCGCAAGCAGCTCGAGGAGCAGTTCCTGCAGTCGCAGAAGATGGAGGCGATCGGCCGGCTCGCCGGCGGCATCGCGCACGACTTCAACAACCTGCTCACCGTCGTGCAGGGCTACACCGACGTCATCCTCGGCGAGATCGCGACGTCGCATCCGCACCGGCCGGCGCTCGAGCAGGTCAAGCGCGCCGGCGAGCGCGCCGCCGCCCTGACCCGCCAGCTGCTGCTGTTCACGCGCCGGCAGGTCGTCGAGGCGCGCGTCGTCGATCTCAACGCCATCGTCCGCGAGCTCGATCGCATGCTGCGGCGCCTGATCGGCGAGGACCTGGAGCTCGACATCCGCACCGTCGGCGAGTCCTGCCCGATCAAGACCGACCCGGGCCAGATCGAGCAGGTGCTGATGAACCTGGCGGTCAACGCCCGCGACGCGATGCCCAACGGCGGCCGGCTGGTCATCGAGACGGCGCTGCAGACCGTGACCGCGGCCCAGGCCGCGCGCCGCACCAACATGCCGGCCGGATCGTGGGTCTGCCTGCGCGTGTCGGACAACGGCACCGGCATGGACCACGACACGCTGGCCCACATCTTCGAGCCGTTCTTCACCACCAAGGCGCCGGGCCAGGGCACCGGCCTCGGTCTGGCGACGGTGTTCGGCATCGTCCAGCAGAACGGCGGCCACATCGAGGTCTCCAGCACCAAGGGCGTCGGCTCGATCTTCTCGATCTACCTGCCGCGGACCACCGAGGCGATGACGCCGAGCGGCACCCACCGCATCGCGCGGCTGCCGGCCAAGGGCGACGAGACGATCCTGCTGGTCGAGGACGACGAGGACGTCCGCGAACTGGCCCGCGAAGGGCTGATGCTGCGCGGCTACAAGGTGCTCGACGTGCGGGACGGCAGCGAGGCGTTCCTGCTCTCGCAGGGCTACCAGGGCCCGATCCACCTCATGGTCACGGACGTGATCATGCCGATCATGAACGGCCCGCAGGTGGCCGAGCTGATCGCCATCCACCGCCCGGCGACCAAGGTGCTGTTCATCTCCGGCTACACCGGCGACCTGCCGTTCACGCCGCAGCCCGGCGGCCAGCAGCCGGTGCTGCTCTACAAGCCGTTCACGATCGACGTGCTCGCCCGCAAGGTCCGCGACGTCCTGGACAGCTGACGCCGCGCGCGTGCGGGCGCCGCGACGCGCCTGGCGTCGCGAATAGCAGACCGCACGTCCAAGGCGCGGCCCGCGGCCGGCCGTGAGAGGCCAGCCGCCAACATGCTCAGACGAGCTTTTCGACGAGCGCCAGCGCCGCGTGCGCGGTGAGATCGGGCTGCAGCGGCGTCACCGAGACGTAGCCCTCGCGCACGGCGACGTGGTCGGCGCGCTCGCCGTCGGCGTAGGTGTCCTCGCCTTCCTCGATCCAGTAGTACGGCCGCCCGCGCGGATCCATCGACGCCGCCACCTTGGTCACGTGGTTGCGCATGCCCTGAACGGTGACCTTGACGCCCTTCGGGACGCCGCGCGGCACGTTGACGTTGAGGAGCGTGCGCGACGGCAGACCATGCCGCAGCACCTGCGCCGCGATGCGCTCGGTCGCGGCGGCGGCGGGACCGAAATCGAACGGATCGCCGGTCCGTTGAAGCGACACCGCGATTCCCGGTGTGCCGAGCAGCGCGCCCTCGAGCGCGCCGCCGACAGTGCCCGAATAGGTGACGTCGTCGCCGAGGTTGTAGCCCTTGTTGATGCCCGAGACGACCAGGTCCGGCAGCCCCGTGAGGACGTGGACCACCCCCAGGTTCACGCAGTCCGCCGGCGTGCCGTCGACCGAGAAGACGCCCTCGCGCAGCCGCTCGAGCCGGAGGGGACGGGCAATGGTCAACGCGTGGCCGATTGCGCTCGCCTCCCCCAACGGGGCGACGACGGTCACGTCGCCGATCGAGCGGAGCGCGTCCGCCAGCGCGTGCAGGCCTTCCGAGTAGACACCGTCGTCGTTGGTGACGAGAATCCTGGGCATATTTGCTTGGTTGGCGGCCGGCCTCTCACGGCCGGCCGCGGGCCGCCCTCCTGGCGTGCCGTCTGCTATTCGCGGCGCTGGGCGCGCCGCGGCGCCGGCACGCGGGCGGCGGCGATCGGACGAGTATACTCGCGGCTGGATCCCGACCCGTGGCCCACACCACCCCCGCCCGTGCTGCCGCGATGCCGTTCGACGCCGTCCTCTACGTAGGCTTCGGCGGCCCGGAGGGTCTCGGCGACATCCGTCCGTTCCTCGCCAACGTGCTGCGCGGCCGGCGCATCCCGCCGGCACGGATCGAGGAGGTGGCGCATCATTACGAGCGCTTCGGCGGCGTGTCCCCGATCACCGAGATCACCGAGCGGCAGGCGCGCGCCCTCGAGACGGCGCTGCGCGCGCGCGGCCTGGCCCTGCCGGTGCGCGTCGGCACGCGCAACTGGCGGCCGATGCTCGCCGACACCTGCCGCGCGCTGCACGCCGCCGGGGCCCGCCGGCTGCTGATGCTGATCGCGGCGGCGCACCGCAGCTACTCGAGCTGCGAGCAGTACAAGCAGAACCTGTGGCAGGTGCAGGAAGAGCTCGCCGCGGAGGGCCTGGCGCCGTTCGACATCACCTACGCCGCCGACTGGCACCTCGCGCCCGGCGTCCTCGATGCGGTGGCCGAGCGGATCGCCGTGGCGCGCGCGACGCTGCCCGACGCCGTGCGCGATCGCGCGCGGCTCGTGTTCACCGCGCACTCGATTCCGACGACGATGCCCGCCGCCGATCGCTACGTCATGCAGCTGCGCGACTCGGCCGCCTCGGTCGCGGCGCTCGTCCACGCGAGGGATTGGGCGCTGGTCTTCCAGAGCCGCAGCGGACGACCCGAGGATCCGTGGCTCGAACCGGATGTGAACGACTACCTGCGCGAGGCGCGCGCGGGCGGCCTCGACGCGGCGATCCTGGTGCCGATCGGCTTCCTCGCGGATCACGTCGAGGTGCTCTACGACCTCGACGTCGAGGCGCGCGCGACCGCCCAGGAGATCGGGCTGGCGCTGGCCCGCGCCGAGGCGGTCAACGACCATCCCCGGTTCATCCAGGCGCTGGCGGACGTGGTGAGCGAGGCGGTGGCGCGCTACCGGCGGGGACGCCCGCTGTCGATCGTGCCGGCGGAGCCGCCGGCCAGGCGCGAGCTGCCGCCGCCAGTCAAGCCGGCGGCGGCGACATGACGTCGAAACGCTAGCCGGCGACGGGCGTCGGGGCGCAGCCCGCGTGCGGCGCCGCCGGCGCGCCCAGCGTCGGCGAATAGCAGCCGCACGCCAGGAGGGCTGCCCGCGACGGCCTAGGGGGCCGTCGCCAACGAAGTGCAGTGCTTGTCGAAGGCGGCGACGAGGTCGTTGGCGATCGCTTCCGCCGACCGGCTCTCGATCTGGTGGCGCTCCATCATGTAGACGAGCTTGCCGCCCTTGAGGATGCCGACCGACGGGGACGACGGCGGGTAGCCGGTGAAGTAGCCGCGCGCGCGGTCCGTCGCGGCCGTGTCGGCGCCAGCGAAGACCGTCGCCGAGACGTCCGGCGTGACCGAGTGGTTGAGGGCGAGGGCGATGCCGGGCCGGGCCTTGCCGGCGGCGCAACCGCACACCGAGTTCACGACAATCATGAGCGTTCCCGGCGTCGACTGGACGGCCTGGTCGACCGCTTCGGATGTCCGGAGCTCCTTGACACCCAGGCTGGTCAGTTCCTCGCGCATGGGCGCCACGAGATATTCGGGGTAGGGCACGTGCTGTTCTCCTTGCCGCATCGCGGCGTTATCAGATCCCAGCCTACCATGCCATTCCCTGTCCTTGCGGTTATCGGCCTCACCACCGTCGCCGTCGCGGTGGCCTGCACTCCCCCGTTCGGGTTCGCGCAGACCGCCCCGTCATCGGCGCCGTCCGCGCCGACGGCGGAGCCCCCGGGGATTGCCCGGCACGCCGCCACGGGATACTCGGGCGCGAGGGCCCGGCCCCCGCGGTCGGTACCGGCGTCGTGCGGGGCCGCGTCGTGGCCGGGGACACCGGGCTGCCACTGCGGCGAGCCCGCGTGATGCTGAACTCGCTCGGTAAGGTGAGCCGCGGGTGACGCTCAGCCTCTCCGCGTCGGCCGCGACGCCATGGCAGGTGAAGCGCTTGGCGGCAGGCCGCCAAGCCGTTCCGCCTCCGGGAGGGCGACACGGCCACGCTGTCGCTCACGCTAGCGCCTGTCCCCTGACGCCGGCGTGACGTCGCGCTCCGGCTCGGACGCGGCCTCGCTGAACAGGGCCTCGGCCGGGTCGAGGGGCTCGTCGTCGGACACTTCGACGGCACCGACGCGCCGGGCATAGAGATACGCCGCGGTGAAGATGACCACGATCAGGCCCAGCGAGAGCCACCGCGGCACCTCGAAGGCGAGGAAGTGCATCTGGTGCAGGTACTCGATCAGCAGCTTGATGCCGACCCACGCGATGATGATGAACGCGCCGTCGACGAGCGGCGGGTAGCGCTGCACGAACGTCAGGAGCTGGCCGATCAGCATCCGCATCGCGACGATGCCGAGGAGGCCGCCGGTGATGATCACCCACAGCTTGTTCGACATCGCGACCGCCACCAGGATCGAGTCGATGGCGAAGACGATGTCCGTGAACTCCACCTTCACGACGGTGGCCCAGAAGGCCGACAGCCCGAGCCAGGGCCGGGCCGGCCGGAAGGTCCGCTTCTGCCCTGCGTCCGGCTTCTCCGTGAAGTGCGCGTACGGCAGGTACAGCAGGTAGGCGGCGCCAACCAGCTTCACCCACGCCACGTCGATGAGGTAGGCGGCGAGCGCGGTCGCCAGGGCGCGAAAGCCAAACGCCCCGAGGATGCCGTAGCGCAGCGCCTTCTTCTGCTCGCTGCGCGGCAGGCCCAGCACGAGGATGGCCAGGACCAGGGCGTTGTCGGCGCTCAGCAGGCCCTCGAGCAGGACCAGCAGGCCGATGGTGACGAAGTCGGTGAATTGGACGTCCACGATCAGTCCACCAGTATCCTCCGAAAGCCGCGCCGGCCGCCATGCACGCAGCCGCCGCGGCCGGGACGCCCGCGGCCGAACTCATCCGGCCCGAGTGAAGGCCTTGACACGACTCGTATCAAGTCTCACACTTGGATCGACGCAGCCTGAGAGCCTGGCATCCATGAGCATCGGCGACGATCTGTTCTTCATCAGCATGGCGGCGGAGCTGCTGGGCATGCATCCGCAGACGCTGCGCAAGTACGAGCGGCTCGGCCTGATCCAGCCGACCCGGACGATCGGGAGCATGCGCGTCTACTCGCGCGACGAGCTCGAGCGGCTGCGCCTGATCAAGCACTTCGTCGACGAGGCCGGCGTCAACCTGGCCGGCGTGCAGCGGCTGCTCGCCATCGCCGACGTCGTGCGCGACATGCAGAACGTGACCGACGGCGAGCAGTCGCCGCGATCGCAGCTGCGCCGGCTGTCGGACGACCTGCGGCGCCTGACCACCCTTCTGGAGCTCTGAGCGGCATGGACTTCAAGGACTATTACGCGACGCTGGGGCTCACCAAGACGGCCACCGACAAGGAGATCAAGCAGGCCTTCCGCAAGCTGGCCCGCAAGTACCACCCCGACGTGAACCCCGGGGACAAGGCGGCCGAGGCGCGCTTCAAGGAGATCAACGAAGCCAACGAGGTGCTCAGCGACGCCGACAAGCGGCGCAAGTACGACGAGCTCGGCGCCAACTGGCGCGCCTACGAGAACGTGCCGCCGGGCGCCCAGGGCTTCCCCGGGGGCTTCAGCGGCTTTGGCGGCTTCCAGGGACGCGGCGCCGGCACCTACACGACGGGCAGCGGCGGGCAGTACCGGACCGTGACGCAGGAGGAGATGGAGGAGCTCCTCGGCGGGAGCGGCGGCGGCTTCTCGGACTTCTTCACGACGTTCTTCGGCGGCGGCGGTGTGGGCAACGGCGACGAGCGGCGGACGCGCGGGCGCAGCCGGACCCGCACCGGCGCCGATCTCGAGCACCCCGTGCAGCTCTCGCTCGAGGAGGCATACCACGGGGCGCTGCGCCGCATCTCGCTGAAGCACGACGGCCACACGCGCGCGATCGACGTGCGCATCCCGGCCGGCGTCCGCGACGGGGCGCGGGTCCGCGTGTCCGGCGAGGGCGAGCCCGGCGCCAGCGGCGGACGCGCCGGCGACCTCTACCTGCGGGTGCAGGTGCTGCCGCACGGCCGCTTCGAGCGGCAGGGCGACGATCTGACCACGCGAGTCGAGGTGCCGCTGACGACCGCGGTGCTCGGCGGCGAAGCGGCGGTGACGACGCTGGCCGGCACCACCGTGCGGCTGAAGGTGCCGACGACGACGCAGAACGGCCAGAAGTTCCGGGTCAAGGGCCAGGGCATGCCCGTGGCGGGCAAGCCCGAGGAACGCGGGGATCTCTACGTCGTCGCCGACGTCCAGCTGCCCCGCTCGCTCACGCCGGAGGCGCGCGCCCATTACGAGGCGCTGGCGCAGCTGGGCGAGCACGACTCACAGCCGAAGGTGTCCTCATGAACATCAACCGTTTCACCGAGAAGGCCCAGGAGGCGCTCGCCGGGGCCCAGCGCGCGGCCGAAGAGGCCAAGCATCCGCAGATCGATCCGGAGCACCTGCTGGCGGCGCTGATCGCGCAGCCGGGCGGCGTCGTGCCCGACGTCCTGCGCAAGCTGCAGGTCGACCCGGGGGTGGTCGGTGCCGACGTGCAGCAGGCGCTGGCCAAGCTGCCCAAGGCCTACGGCGCGACCCACGCCGGCTTCTCGTCGCGTCTTCGCGGGATCCTGCAGAAGGCCGAGGGTGAGCTGGCCCGCTTCAAGGACGAGTTCGTCAGCACCGAGCACCTGCTGCTGGCGCTGGTCAGCGAGTCGAGCCGATCGCCGGGCGCCGAAACGCTCACGCGCCACGGCGTCACCTACGATCGGGTGCTCGAGGCGCTGATGGCGATCCGCGGCAGCCAGCGGGTCACCGATCAGAACCCCGAGGGCAAGTACCAGGCGCTCGAGCGTTACGGCCGCGACCTGACCGCGCTGGCGCGCCAGGACAAGCTCGATCCGGTCATCGGCCGCGACGAGGAGATCCGCCGCGTCATCCAGGTGCTGTCGCGCCGCACCAAGAACAACCCGGTGCTGATCGGCGAACCCGGCGTCGGCAAGACGGCCGTCGTCGAGGGCCTGGCGCAGCGCATCGTCCGCGGCGACGTGCCCGAGGGCCTCAAGGACAAGCGCATCATCGGCCTCGACATGGGCGCGCTCATCGCCGGCGCCAAGTACCGCGGCGAGTTCGAGGATCGGCTGAAGGCGGTGCTGACCGAGGTCACGCAGGCCGATGGCGCGGTGGTGCTCTTCATCGACGAGCTGCACACCGTCGTCGGCGCCGGCGCGGCCGAAGGCTCGCTGGACGCCTCCAACATGCTCAAGCCGATGCTGGCGCGCGGCGAGCTGCATACGATCGGCGCGACCACGCTGAACGAGTACCGCAAGCACATCGAGAAGGACGCCGCGCTCGAGCGCCGCTTCCAGCCGGTGCTGGTCGATCAGCCGACCGTCGAGGACACCATCAGCATCCTGCGCGGCCTGCGCGAGCGCTACGAGATCCACCACGGCGTCCGGCTGAAGGACTCGGCGCTCGTCGCCGCCGCGGTGCTGTCGAACCGCTACATCCCGGATCGCTTCCTGCCCGACAAGGCGATCGATCTGGTCGACGAAGCGGCGTCGAAGCTGCGCATGGAGATCGACTCGATGCCGGCCGAGCTCGACGAGGTCGCCCGGCGTCTGATGCAGCTCGAGATCGAGCGCGAGGCGCTGCGCAAGGAGACCGACGCGGCGTCGCGCGAGCGTCTCACCCGGCTCGAGAAGGAGATCGCCGAGCTGAAGGAACAGCAGACCGCGCTGACGGCGCGCTGGGAAGCCGAGAAGGCCAGCATCCAGGAGGATCGGCAGGCCAAGGAGGAGCTCGAGCGCCTCAAGGCGGACGTCGATCGCGCGCAGCGCATGGGCGACTACGCCAAGGCGTCGGAGCTGCAGTACGGCCGCATCCCGGAGCTGGAGAAGCGGATCACCAAGCTCGAGAGCGCCAGTGGGTCCGACGCGGCCGGCCCGCGGATGCTGAAGGAGGACGTCGACGAGGAGGACATCGCCGACATCGTCGCCAAGTGGACGAACATCCCCGTCAGCAAGCTGATGGAGGGCGAGGTCCAGAAGCTGCTGCAGATGGAGACGCGGCTGCACCAGCGCGTGATCGGGCAGGACGAAGCGGTCGTCGCGGTGGCGAACGCGATCCGCCGCGCCCGCGCCGGCCTGCAGGACGCCAACCGTCCGCTCGGCAGCTTCCTGTTCCTCGGCCCTACCGGCGTCGGCAAGACCGAGCTGGCGCGGGCGCTGGCGAACTTCCTGTTCGACGACGACCAGGCGATGATCCGCATCGACATGTCGGAGTACCAGGAGAAGCACAGCGTCGCGCGCATGATCGGTGCGCCTCCCGGTTACGTCGGCTACGAGGAGGCCGGGCAGCTGACCGAAGCCGTGCGCCGGCGGCCGTACTCGGTGGTCCTGCTCGACGAGGTCGAGAAGGCCCATCCCGAGGTCTTGAACGTGCTGCTCCAGCTGCTCGACGACGGGCGGCTCACCGACGGCAAGGGCCGGACGGTCGACTTCCGGCAGACCGTGGTCATCATGACGTCGAACGTCGGCAGCCACGCGCTGGCGGCGAATGCCGGCCGCGACGCGGGCATCGACGAAGGCACCCGTCGCGAGGTGATGGATGCGGTGCGGAACCACTTCCGCCCGGAGTTCCTGAACCGGGTCGACGAGATCATCCTCTTCCACCCGCTGGGCCGCAGCCACATGGGGGCGATCGTCGACATCCAGCTGGCGGGCCTGGTCAAGCGGCTGGCCGAACGGAAGGTCACCGTCCACCTCACCGGCGAGGCGCGGGCGCGCCTGGTCGAGGAGGGCTACGACCCGGTCTACGGCGCGCGGCCGCTGAAGCGGACGATCCAGCGGCGGCTGCTCGATCCGCTGGCGATGAAGGTGCTGGAAGGTGCGTTCCGCGAGGGCGACACGGTCGACGTCGGCGTGGAGAACGGCGAGCTGACCTTCGCGGTCGGCAAGCCTGCCGAGGCGACGGCGTGAGCCGTCGAGCGCGGCCTGGAACGAGCTGCAGCAGGCATCCCGGAGGACACATCATGCGAGTCACGGTGTCGGTCGCCCTCGCGGTCTCGATCTCCCTGGCCGCCGCGGTCGCAGCGCAGCCCCCCAATCAACTCTCGCCCGCCGAGCAGAAAGCGGGCTGGACGCTGCTCTTCAACGGCAGCAGCCTCGACGGGTGGCGCGCCTACAAACGGCCCGACGCCAGCGGCACGCGCTGGGTCGTCAAGGACGGCCTCTTGTGCCTCGATCCGGGCGACAGTACCCGATACGCGAGGGGCGCGCGACATCGTCGCGGCCAACCCGCACGCGCAGTTCGAGCTCGCCTGGGACTGGCGCGTGTCAGTCGGCGGCAACAGCGGGTTGAAATACTTCGTGCTGGAGGATCGCGACGCAGCGATCGGCCACGAGTACCAGCTCATCGACGACACGAAGCACCCCGACGCCAAGATTGGCCCGCATCGTCAGACCGCTGCCCTTTACGACGTCCTGCCCGCCGCCAACCGGCCGTCGAAGCCCGCGGGCGAGTGGAACACCAGCCGGGTCGTCGTCCGCGGCACGGAGGTCGAACACTGGCTGAACGGCAGCAAGGTGCTCTCCTACACGCTCGACAGCCCGCCGCTCCGCGAGGCCATCGCCAAGAGCAAGTTCAAGGACGTCGAGCGCTTCGGCAAGCCGCAGCAGGGGCTGTTCCTGCTGCAGGACCACGGCGACGCGGTCTGCTACCGCAACGTCAAGGTGCGGCCGCTGACCGGCCACCCATAGCTCGCCCCATCGCAGCTCTCACCCACCGCCCCGGACCGGGCTGCCGCCTGGCCAGTTGCTGCAGTGGGGCAGGCATGCGCGTGCGCGCCGCGACTCCGTCGTCCGGACCCGCGATGACGAGATCATCCTGTTCCACCCGCTCGGCCGCAGCCACAGAGGCGCGATCGTCGACAGCCAGCTGACAGGGCCGGGCAAGCGGCTGGCCGAACGGAAGATCACCGTCCACCTCGCCGACGACCGCGGGCGCGCCTGGTCGAGGAGGGCTACGAGCCCGTCTGCGGAGCGCGGCCGCTGAAGCGGACGATCCAGCGCTGGCTGCTGGACCCGCTGGCGCTCAAGGTGCTGGAAGGCGCGTACCGCGAGGGCGACACGGCGGCGGTCGGCGTCGCCGACGGCGAGCTCACCTTCAGCGTCGCGTGGCCGACCGCCGCAGCGGCGTCGTAGCGTCGGCGGCGACCTGCGGCCCCCCGGCTGCCCCGAGGAGGTCGCGGACCGTCGCAATCAACAGCACCCGCGAACAGGGCTTGGGCAGCACCGCGTCGCAACCGGCGGCGGTGGCCGCCAGAGCCGCATCGCCGCCAGCGCCGGTGACGGCGAGGATGGGCACGCGACAGGTCGCCTCCTCGGCGCGCAGCGCGGCGCAGAGGGCGACGCCGTCCATGCGCGGCATCTCGAGATCGCAGAGCACCAAGTCGGGCGGCGAGACGCGTGCCGCCGCCAACCCTTCCACCCCATCGGCGGCGAAGCTCGGCTCCATCCCGGCCATGATCAGGAAGCGTCCGAACACCTGGCGTACCTGGAGCACGTCGTCGACGACCAGCACCCGGGGCACAGGGGGCGTGTTCATCGTCAGTTTGGCAATTTCCCGAGGCGGCACATGTCGGTCAGAGCGATGATGGGGATGGCGCTGGTCGCGACGTTGCCTCGCAGGCGCGCGACCAGCTCGCCATCGAAACCGAAGTCCAGGACGATCAGATCCGGCAGCAGCGCGACCGCCTGCTCGAGCCCCTCGGCGGGGCTCTGCGCTTCGGTGAGCCTGAAGCCGCTGGCGGCGAAGAACTGCGAATAGCCCTCGCCATTCGGGGCGTAGATCATGAGCACGTGCGGCGGCGGACGGGACTCGAGCATAGGGATCTCCGTTCAGCGCGCAGGCCGAGTCGGTGGCCGGGCTGGGCGCTCTGCGACCGTAGCGCCGGACGCGAGCGAGCGCTGTTCAAGTTGGCACAGGCCAGCCTGCGGCGCGGCTGTCCTCAAGAGAACAGACAGCGGCGATGCCTTGGCGCACGATCAGCACAGCTCGCCCGCGACGTTTCCGTCGCGAGGCCGAGGTTGGATGAGGACACCTTTGTGACGATGCACTCCGCTCGGATTCGGCCGCCCCATCAGCCTGCTGCCGTGGGTCCTGACCGCCTGCGGCGTGGTGGCCGGCCCGGCCCTGTTCGGCGCCCCGCATACGACCCGTGACCTGACGCTGGCGAGCGTGGCCATCGGCCTCACGGCGCTGGTCATCGGGTTCGCGGTCCGACACCGCAGGCACCACCTCGGCGTCACCGCCCCGGCCGGTCGACGGACCCACACGCTGAGCTGGTCGCCGCCATGACCGCGGACGTCGTCGCCCCGGCGTGCGTCCCGCTGACGGCCGAGGGCCGCTACCGGCGCGTTCTCGCGGCGCTGCTAGCCGCGGCGCGACGAGGCCTGCGCTTCCGGCTCCGCTGCCTGATCTTGGGCCACGAGGACTCGTTCGCGCGCCAACCGCGTCGGCTGATGCTGCGCTGTGCCACCTGCGGCCGCGAGACCGTGGGCTGGGCCATCGGGCCGCGGCACGCCCGCCGTCATGGCCGCGCCCCGCACATCGCCTCAACGCAGGACGGCGGTGGTCGACACAGCGATCCGGGTGGGGCCGTGGACGCTCCGCCGCCGCGAAGGACGCGGCGAGGCGCGGGACCGCCAGCGGCAACGTCTGGTCGTGGCCGCGTCTCGGGCGACCGAGCGCGGTGCCGATGACGTCCGACGGGGCGAGCCCGCACCCGAGAGAAGCCGGCTCCGCCTGCTCGCCCACGAACAGCAACCCGACCGCTGGGTGGATGTGGCCCGGCGCGTCCGCGCGGGCCTCGGCGGCTAAGGGCGCTCGCCCGGTAGGTCGGCGCCGGCGTCGCCGACGAAGCCACACGTCCGGTGCGAGCCGTCGCAGAGCGGCTTCTTCGCCGACTGGCCACAGCGGCACAGCGCGATCGGGTGCTTCTCGATCGTGTAGGCACGGCCGTTCCAGTCGATGACTCTGACGTCGTCGCCCTCGACCACGATGGGGCCGTTCTCGCGCAGCCGGATCGTGGTGGGCATCGCGGCGATCAGCCCTTCGTCATCGCGCCGAGGAACTCGGCGTTCGACTTGGTCTTGCTCATCTTGTCGAGCAGCAGCTCCATCGCCTCGGTCGGCGACAGCGGGTTCAGGATCTTGCGCAGCACCCAGACGCGGTTGAGATCGTCGCGCGACAGGAGCAGCTCCTCCTTGCGCGTGCCGCTCTTCTGGATGTCGATGGCCGGGAACACGCGCTTGTCCACCAGCTTGCGATCGAGGTGGATCTCCATGTTGCCGGTGCCCTTGAACTCCTCGAAGATCACGTCGTCCATGCGCGAGCCGGTGTCGACCAGCGCCGTCGCCATGATCGTCAGCGATCCGCCCTGCTCGATGTTGCGGGCGGCGCCGAAGAAGCGCTTCGGCTTCTGCAGCGCGTTCGAGTCGAGGCCGCCGGTGAGCACCTTGCCCGACGGCGGGATGACGCTGTTGTAGGCGCGGGCCAGGCGCGTGATCGAATCGAGCAGGATCACCACGTCCTTGCGGTGCTCGACGAGGCGCTTGGCCTTCTCGATCACCATCTCGGCCACCTGGACGTGGCGCTGCGCCGGCTCGTCGAAGGTCGACGACACGACCTCGCCCTGCACCGAGCGCTGCATGTCCGTGACCTCCTCGGGCCGCTCGTCGATGAGCAGCACGATGAGGTAGACCTCGGGGTGGTTCTTCGCGATCGACTGGGCCAGCGCCTGCAGCAGCATGGTCTTGCCGGTGCGCGGCGGCGCGACGATCACGCCGCGCTGGCCCTTGCCGATCGGCGTCATCAGGTCCATGACCCGGGGCGACAACTGGTCGCCGGTGGTCTCGAGCTTGAACGCCTGGTTCGGGTAAAGCGGCGTCAGGTTCTCGAAGAACAGCTTGTTGCGGGCCTGGTCGGGCGACTCGAAGTTGACCGCTTCGACCTTGATCAGCGCGAAGTAGCGCTCCCCTTCCTTCGGCGACCGGATCTGGCCCGAGACGGTGTCGCCGGTCTGCAGGTCGAACTTCCGGATCTGCGACGGCGACACATAGATGTCGTCGGGCCCGGCGAGGTAGTTGTACTCGGGGGCACGCAGGAAGCCGTAGCCGTCCGACAGCACCTCGAGCACGCCTTCCGAGAATACGAAGCCGCTCTGCTCCGCCTGCGCCTTGAGGATCTGGAAGATCAGATCCTGCTTGCGCAGCCCGGACGCGTTGGGCACGCCCAGGTCCTTGGCGACCTGCGTGAGGCTCTGGATGTCCATCGCCTTGAGGTCGTCGAGGCGAAGGGTCGGCACCGCCGACTTGTCGGGCGGTTCGATCTCGACCACCGTGTCGGGCGGTTCAATGGGCGGCGGCAGACGATCGGGTGCGCCGCGCCCCGAAGGGCGTCTCGGATGTCGGGCCATGGGCGGTCTGCGGAAACGAAGGACGCGCGAGCGTGATCACGGATGCCGGCGACTGCCAGGGATCAGCTGGGGATGGAAGCGAATATCGGGCGTGCTGGTTGGGGGCGGCGCCGCGGCAGGGCGGCCAGCGGGCCGAGTATAGGACCGGCCGGGAGGCCTGTCAAACCCCGGTCGAACTCCGCCCGGTCGAACGGCGCTCAGCCGAGCGCGACGATCGAGCAGGCGTAGATCGGCGACAGCCCGAGGGTGCGGGCCCGGGCCTCGAGCGCCGCCGACTCGGCGCCGGGATTGATCCACACCTCGCTCGGCTGCTTGGCGGCGATCGCCTCGAGCAGGCCGATGCCGATCGCGGCCGGCACGTAGATCGACACGATGTCGACCGGCCCCGGGATGTCGGTGATCGTCTTATAGGCGGGCAGGCCCTCGATGATCTCCTCGTTCGGGTTGACCGGCCTGACGTCGTAGCCCTGACGGAGGAACGCGCGCACGGCACGGTTGCCGAACTTGCCGCGATCGCTCGACGCGCCCACCACCGCCACCACCCGGCCAGTCATGATCCGTAGTGTACAATCCGTCCGCGTGTTCAGGCATGTCCTCCTCGTGACGGCCCTTTGCCTGGTCACGTTCTTCGCGGGACTCGGACGCTCGGCGATCGGCGATGCCGACGAGGCCTTCTACGCGCAGTCGGCGCGGGAAATGGTCGAACAGGGCGACTGGATCACCCCCCACTACAACTACGAACACCGCTTCCAGAAGCCCGTCTTCTTCTACTGGATGGTGGCGGTCGCGTATTCCGTCACCGGCGTCACCGAGGCCGCCGCGCGCTTCCCGTCGGCGCTCGCCGGACTGGCGCTCGCGCTGATGACGTGGGCGATCGGCCGCCGCTGGGTCGGCCCATCGGTGGGCGTCGTCGGCGGGGCCATCGTCGCCACCAGCTTCGGCTACTTCACCATCGCGCACGCCTCCTTGCCCGACCTTCCGCTGGCGGCGTTCATCACGCTGGCGACATGGGCGCTGTTCGAGGCCGGCGCCCCGGCCCTCGATGCGACGGCACCGCCAGGGGCGCGCGGCACCGGTGCGGCCGCGCCTGACGATCGGACACGCCGCTGGTGGATGCTGCTCGCCGGTCTGGCAATCGGGCTCGGCATGCTGACCAAGGGGCCGGTCGCGCTGGTGCTGCCGGCGCTCGTCTATCTGAGCGCCCGTCTGGTCCTGGCCGACGGCCTGCTGCCGACGCGGCGCGGCTGGTTCGGGCTGCGCTGGATCGACGTCGCGCTCGCCACCCTCGTGCTGCTGGCGGTGGCGCTGCCGTGGTTCCTGGCGATGGCCGATGTCCACGGCATCGCGTATCTGCGGCGCTTCTTCATCGGCGAGAACCTCGAGCGCTTCGCCACGGAGCGCTACAACGGCCGCCGTCCGCTGTGGTTCTATGCCCCGATCATCTTCGGCGGCCTGGCCCCGTGGTCGTCGCTGATGGTGCTGTGGATCCCGCCGCTCGGGCGCGTGCTGCGCGGCGTCCGTCGCCTGACCGAGCTGGAGTGGCGCCTGATCCTGTGGGCCCTGGTGCCGGTGTTCTTCTACACGCTCTCGGTCGGGCAGCAGCCCCGCTACATCCTGCCGGTGCTGCCGCCGCTCGCGGTGCTCGTGGCGCGCACGCTGGTGTCGCGGCTGGAAGCGAGCGAGGCAGCCGGCCGGCGCGATCGGGCCGTCGCCGCGGCAATCACTGTCAGCGCGCTCGCTTTCCTCGCGCTCGCCTTCCTGCTGTTCCGGGCGCGGCCGCTGCTCTTCGCGCTCTCGCCGCTGCAGGGCCAGGTCGGCACGGCAATCATCGTGGTCGCCGCGCTGGGACTGCTCGCCTGGACGTGGTTCGGCAGCCAACGCCGGCTGCCGGCGGCCATCGCGGTCTCGGCGGCGGCGACGCTCGTCACGCTGCAGTTCACCTTCTACTCCAGCGGCGGCCCGGAGCCCGTGCAGCTGATGGCGCGGAGGGTGCTGGAGATCCGCCAGGGCGAGCCGTCCGGCACCTACCGGATGTTCGTCCGCAACCTGGTCTTCTACACCGGCGTGAAGCAGAACGACCTCGTCGACGAAGCCGAAGCCGTCGAGTTCCTGCGGCAGCCGCAGCGGGTGCTGTGCGTGATGCCCCTGAAGCTGCTCGACGGCCTGCAGCGGGATCACGGCCTGCAGCTGCACCGGAAGGCGTCCTTCGTGTACTTCAACCCGTCGGCCGTGCGGCTGCGGACGCTGCTGTCGGCCGAGCCTCAGCGCGCGCTCGAGACCGTCGTCCTCGTCTCGAACCAGCCGTAGGGGCCAGCCCCGCGACGACTCCGGAGTCGTCAGTCCAGGAAGATCTTGCCGGGATTGAGCAGGCCCTTCGGGTCGAAGGCCTGCTTGACGCGCTTCATCACGGCGATGGTCTGGGGGGATACCTCGAGCGGCAGGTACTTCGCCTTCGAGAAGCCGATGCCATGCTCCCCCGTCACCGAACCCTCGAGCGCGACGACGCCCTCGAAGAGCGCCTGCTCGGCAACGCGGACCCGCGCATTGGTCTCGGCGTCGTTGGCGTCGACCATGATGTTGACGTGGATGTTGCCGTCGCCGACGTGGCCAAAGGCCGGGATCAGCAAGCCCGACTCGGCGCGCAGGCGATCGACGAGCACGAAGAGCTCGGGGATGCGGCCCTTCGGCACGACGATGTCGTGGTTGTACTTCCACGCGCCGACCGTCCGCAGCGCGTAGGACAGCTCGCGCCGGGCGCGCCAGACCTCCTGGCGCTCCGATTCGTCTCGGGCACGCCGCACGTCGGTGGCGCCGCTGGCGCGGCAGGCCTCCTCGACCAATGCGATCTCGTGGGCGACGGCCGCGTCGACCCCGTCCACTTCGACGACGAGCAGCGCTTCGGTGCCGGCCGGCGCCAGCGGCTCGCCGCCGAGGTACTTGCACAAGGCTTCGAGGCTGACGCGGTCGACGAGCTCGAGCGCGGCCGGCACGACCCCGCGCTGCACGAGGCGATCGACCGTGTCCACCGCCGCCGCGATCGTGGCGAAGGTGGCGCGCAACGCCGCGCGCGCCGGCGGCAGCGGTACCAGGCGCAGTGTGATCTCGGTGACGATCGCCAGCGTGCCTTCCGAGCCGACGAGCAGCTGCGTCAGGTCGTAGCCGACGACGTTCTTGACCGTCTTGCCGCCGGTCCGGATGACGGTGCCGTCGGCGAGCACGGCCTCGAGGCCGAGGACATAGCGGCGCGTGTTGCCGTACTTGAAGGCGCGCGGGCCGCCGGCGCACTCGGCGACGTTGCCGCCGATGCTGCACTCGCGGAGGCTCGCCGGATCGGGAGGATAGAACAAGCCGACGTCTTCGACCGCGTCCTGCAGCGTCCCGGTGATCACGCCCGGTTGGACGACGACCAGCAGGTTGCGCGGATCGATCGACAGGATGCGGGTGAAGCGCTCGAGCGAGACGACGACGCCGCCCCGCACGGGGACGGCGCCGCCGGTGTAGCCGGTCCCGGCGCCGCGCGGGACGAGCGGGACGCCGGCCTGGTCACAGAGCCGCGCGATGGCGGCGACTTCGGCGGTGGTGCCGGGGATGACGACGAGATCGGCCGCCTGGCCCCGCTTCAGCGCATCGGTGCCGTAGCGGAGCCGCGACGCGTCGTCCACGCGAACGAAGTCGGCGCCAACGACCGCGGTGGCGGCGGCGACGAACGCCGCATCCACGCGAGCCGCGACGGCGCCGGCCTCGGTGTCCACCGCCCTAGCGGCCCGCGGCGACCGCTTCGTACTTCTTCACGAAGGCGGACAGCCGATCGCAGGCTTCCTTGAGCCGCTCGAGCGAGTTGGCGTAGGAGATGCGCAGGAAGCCCGGCGCGTCGAACGCCTCCCCCGCCGTCGTCACCACGTACGACTCCTCGATCAGCTTGTCGGCGAACTCCGCCGACGTCTTGATGCCGGTCGCCGCGAGGAGCTCCGTGATGTCGATGAACAGGTAGAACGCGCCGGCCGGCTTGACGCACTTGATCCGCGGATCGGCCGTCAGCCACGTCCACACCTGATCGCGGCGGCTGCGGTACTCGTCGCGCATCGCCGTGACGCAGTCCTGCGGACCAGTGATGGCCGCCACGACCGCCTTCTGGGTGATCGAGCAGACGTTCGACGTCTGATGGCTCTGGAGGGCGCCGCAGGCGGCGATGACCTCCTTCGGCCCGACCGTCCAGCCGCAGCGCCAGCCGGTCATCGCGTAGCCCTTCGACGCCGAGCCGCAGACGATGGTCCGCTCGCGCATCTCGCGGAACAGCACCCCGGGCAGGTTGGCCGGCTCCGGCTCGTAGATCAGCTGCTCGTAGCAGAGGTCGAGGACGATCCACAGGCCCTTCGCCTTGGCCGCCTGCGCCAGCTTGGTGAGCTCGCCTTCGGTGATCAGCGCGCCGGTCGGGTTGGCCGGCGAGTTGATGATGAAGCCTTTCGTCTTCGGCGTGATCGCGTCGATCAGCGGCTGCGCGTGCAGCGTGAAGCCGTCGCTGGCGCTGGTGCGGACGATCACCGGCGTGGCGTCGGCGAGCTTGATCTGCTCGACGATCGTCGGCCAGCCAGGGACGTGCGTGATCACCTCGTCGCCGGGGCCGAACACCGCCAGGGCCGCGTTGGCGAGCGCCTGCTTGCCGCCGGCGGTGACGATCACCTCGGCCGGCGTGAAGCTGATGCCGTAGTCCTTGGCGTACTTGGCCGCGATCGCCTCGCGCAGGTTCGTAATCCCCGAGTTCGCCGTGTACTTCGTGAAGTTGCCGTCGATCGCCGCGCGGGCGGCGGCCTTCACGTGGTCCGGCGTCGGGAAGTCGGGTTCACCGGCGCCGAGGTCGACGACGTCCATCCCCTGGCTGCGCAGCCGATCGGCGGCGAGCAGGCCCTTGAGGGTGGGCGACGAGGCAATACGGGACATACGCGATGCGAGCATGACTGATCGTTCCTTGTACTCCGGACGGGATTGAAGGGAAGGACTCACCGGACCACGCGAGGCCCTCCCCCGGTCGCCTCGCGCGTCTGTTGCAGCCGCCGCTCGACGGCTGGCGGCACGAACGCCGCCACATCGCCCCCGAGCGAGAACACTTCCTTGACGAGCCGCGAGCTGAGGAACGTGTGCGCCTCGTCGGGCATGAGGAACACCGTCTCCACCTTCGGCGACAGGCGGCGGTTCATGTGGCCCATCTGCATCTCGTACTCGAAGTCCGAGATGGCGCGAAGCCCGCGGACGATGGCCGTCGCCTGCTTCCGCTGCACGTAGTCGACGAGCAGGCCGTCGAAGGTGTCGACCTGGACGCCCGGCTCGCCGGCGAAGACCTCGCCGATGATCGCGACGCGCTCTTCGGGCGTGAAGTGCGGCTGCTTGGCGGTGTTCTGCAGCACCGCCACGACGATGCCGTCGAACAGCCGCAGCGCCCGCCGGATGATGTCCACGTGGCCGTTCGTGATCGGATCGAACGAGCCCGGGAAGATCGCCGTGCGGAGCGGACGTTGGTCGGTCACCGTCGAAGTCATCTCACGTCATCGGCCGTAGAACGCCAGCGCGCTGTCCCCCGCCACCAGCCGGCGTTCCGGCGGGGCCCCGGCCGCCTCCGGCGCGGCGCGCCGGGAGGCGTGCTCCAGCACGCAGATGCCGCCCGCGGCGAGCAGACCGGCCCCCAGCGTGACCGCCGCGGCGAGGTCCGGCTCGTCGTAGGGCGGATCGAGGAAGACGACGTCGTAGACGGGCTCGAGCCGGCTCAGGACGTCCTCCGCCGACCCGCGCTCGATAGTATAGCCGGCCCCTTCGCCAGGCTGTCCCTGGCCCGGCCCCCGTTTGCCTGTCATACCGAGGCCGCAGCGGGCCAGATTGGCGGCGATCAGCGCCCGCGCCCGGGCATCCTGCTCGACGAAGGTGACGTGCGCCGCGCCCCGGCTGAGGGCCTCGATTCCCACTGCCCCGGTCCCGGCGTAGACATCCAGCACCCGCGCCTCGGCCAGCCGGCCCTGGAGCACGTTGAACAGCGTCTCGCGCAGCTTGTCCGACGTGGGCCGCAGCCCCGGCCAGGTCGGGGCGTCGAGCCGGCGGCCCTTCAGCGATCCCGCAATGATGCGCATGGCGTTGAGGTTGCGCTACCCGACGTGGACCAGACCGAAGCGATCGGCCCAGCCGTCGCGGATGCCGGCCAGCGTTGGATCGTCGGCGGAGGTCTCGTCCAGCCAGCGCGCCGCCTCGTCGCGCGCCCGCATCAGGATGGCGGCGTCGCGCACGAGGTCGCCGATGCGCAGCGTCGGCATCCCCGCCTGCCGCGTGCCGAAGACGTCGCCCGGGCCGCGCAGCAGGAGATCCTGCTCGGCGAGGGCGAAGCCATCGCCGCTGTCGGCGATCGCCTTCAGCCGCGCCCGCGCATCGTCGGTCAGCGGCGACTGATACAACAGCACGCAGTGGCCCGGGTCGGTGCCGCGGCCGACGCGTCCGCGCAGCTGGTGCAGCTGCGACAGCCCGAAGCGCTCGGCATGCTCGACGACGATCACCGTGGCGTTCGGGACGTCGACCCCGACCTCGACCACCGTCGTCGCCACCAGCAGCCGCAGCGCGCCGGAGGAGAACGCGTCCATCACGCGCGACTTGGCGTCCGCGGTGAGCCGGCCGTGCAGCAGGCCGACCGGCCACTCCGGAAACACCGTCTGGGACAGGTGATCGGCCATCGCGGTCGCGTCGCGGACGTCGATCTTCTCGCTCTCCTCGACCAGCGGATAGATCACGTAGGCCTGGCGTCCGGCGCTCAGCTCGCCGCGCACGAAGGTCCACACGTCGTCGCGGCGCGACTCGGGCCGCACCGTCGTGGCGATCGGCGATCGGCCGGGCGGACGATCGCGCATCACCGTCACGTCGAGCTCGCCGTAGGTGGTCAGCGCGAGCGTGCGCGGGATCGGCGTGGCGGTCATCACCAGGACGTCCGGCATCGCGCCCTTCTTGCGGAGATCGGCGCGCTGGACGACGCCGAAGCGATGCTGTTCGTCGACGATCGCCAGGCCGAGCCGCGCGAACTGCACCGTCTCCTGGACCAGCGCGTGCGTGCCGACGACGAGGTGGATCGTGCCGTTGGCGATGTTGGCGAGGCGTTCGCGCCGCTCGGCGCCGCCGGTGCGGCCGGTGAGCAGCGCGACAGCGTAGCGGGTGGTCGCGAAGAAGCGCGACAGCGTCCGTGCGTGCTGCTCGGCGAGGATCTCGGTGGGCGCCATGATCGCGACCTGCAGCCCGCTCTCCAGCGCGACGAGCGCCGCCAGCGTCGCCACCAGCGTCTTGCCCGAGCCCACGTCGCCCTGGAGCAGGCGGTTCATCGGCTCCGGCTTCTGCAGGTCGGCGACGATGTCGCGCACCGCGATCTTCTGGCCCGCCGTCAGCGGAAACGGCAGGAGCGCGCGGGTCTTCTCGCGCAGCGCGTCGTCGACGCGATAGGCGTGCGGCTTGCGCTCGGCGAGGCGGGCCCGCCGTCGCAGCAGCACCCCGGTCTGGAACGCGAAGAACTCCTCGAAGATCAGCCGCATGTGGCCCGGACTGCGGGCCCGATTGAGGGCGTCGACGTCGCTGCCCGGTGGCGGCTGGTGCACCGCCACCAGCGCGTCGCGCCGCGACGGCAGATCGAGCCGGCGTCGCACGGTATCGGGCAGCGCATCGGGCAGATCGGCGGGCAGCGTGGCCAGCGCCTGCGCCACCAGGCCGCGCTGGATCTTCGGCGTCAGCGTGCCGATGCGCTCGTAGATCGGCACGATGCCGAGGTGCTCCTCGACTGGCGCCGGCGGCGCGCCGCTCTCCTCCCCGGCCTCAGGATCCGAGTCGGCGTCCGCGTCCGCGCCCCCCAGCCAGCCGCCCGCGAGCGGTTCGTCGGCGAGGATCTCGTACTGCGGGCTGGCGAACTGCAGGCCGCCGACGCCCTGCTCCACCTTCCCGAACAGCGCCACGGTCTGGCCGGCGCGCAGCACGTCCTTCAGGAAGCGCTGGTTGAACCACACCGCCCGCGCCGTGCCCGATCGATCGCGCAGCACCACCTCGAACACGCTGAACCCCGGGCGCCGCGTGCGCTTGAGCGCCGCCGACACAATCGTGCCGATCGCCGACGCGATCCGTCCCGGCGCGATCTCGGCGAGCGGACGCGGATGCCCGCGATCTTCGTAGCGGAGGGGAAAGCGGACGAGCAGATCCTCGACCGTCTGCAGGCCGGCGGACGCCAGATCGGCGGCGCGGCGATCGCCCACGCCCTTCAACGACGCGAGCGGGCGGGACAGGGCCGCGGCGCGGCTCATTGCACGACGATGGCGCGGCCCGGCTCGACGCGGATCTCGCGGATCGCCGCCGGCAGCGCGAACGGATCGTCGAGGCCGATGCCGTCCGGTTTCTCCTGACTGCGCGAGTAGTGGCTCAGGAGCGTCTGCAGCACCGACTTGGGAACCGGCACACCGGCGAGGCTCGCGGACTCGAGCGAGAACCGTCCCGTGCCGCGGCTGGTGACGAGCACGCCCTGCACGCGCAGCGGCAAACGTCCGGTGAGGAGCCGCATCGGATCGAAGAACCCCTTCGGCGGGTTGGCGCGGCTGACCGCGTCGAGATCGACCACCGCATCGCCGAGCAGCCGGCCCTCGCCGAGGATGGTGATGACGGGCTCGGCGATCCCGACGGGCACCTGCGGGGCGAGGTCGTAGCGCAGATAGGAATTGACCTCGCGCTGCGTGAGCGGCGTCGTGAGCCCGGCCGGCGCCTTGCGCTGCACGGCGGTGCGCTCGGCCTCGACGATGCGCTCGATCTTCAGGCGCATGCTCGTCGAGTCGGCGCGCGTGTAGACGTCGGCGGCGGCCATCGTCGCGACGGCAATCGTGCCGGCCAGGGCCGCGGCCACCAGCGACGGTGTTCCACGCAGGAACCTGATCAACACTCGCATCAGTGTGGGCTTTCGCAGGGGTGCTGGCAACCCCTCTCGCGAGTGTAGCAGTCTCTGCAACGCTACGGACGGTTGGCTCGTTGACGCTGTCGGGCCCGGTTGACGAGCTCGAGCTTCCGCAGCTCGAGCTGCTGCTCGAGGAGCCGGAAGCGCGCCCGCTGCCGGACGTCGAGCAGCTCGTCGATCGCGTCCATCGCCTTGGCCTGGTCGGCGCGGGTGGCGGTCTCGAGCCGGACGAGCGCGTCGAGCCGCTCCTTGAGCTGAGCGTCGTTGCCCGGCGCCTGCAGCAGCTGGCGGAGATCGCGCATCACCGCCGCGCGCTCGCGCAGGTGGCGGCGACGCATTTCCTGCAGCGCCCGCAGCCGCGTCACGAACGGGCCGAAGCGCGCCTCGTCCAGGCCGAGCGCCTCCTGCGCCTGCATCACCGTGTAGGCATCGAACAGCCGCCCGAGCTCGGCCGGATCGACGTTCTCGTTCGCGGCCTGTCCCGGGCCCTGTCCAGCGGCCTGCACGGCGGCCGCGGCCCGAAGGCGCCGCGGTTGGGCGCCGGCCAGGTCGGTCCCGGCGAGCACGGCGACGAGAACCGCGCCCGCCGAACGCCGCGGCGCGCCTGAACGTCCTGCCACACATGATCCCGGTCATCCTTCCCGGTTCCGGCCGGGCGCCAGTTCGGCGGCCAGCTCGCCCGCCAGCGCCCTGCGCTCATCGGCGGACAGCGCCGAGATCGACAGCTCGGCCTGCCCGACCTGCGGGGCGAACGCCTCGTCGTCCAGGGCCTGGTCGGCCACCGCCGCGATGAGCGCCCAGCCGTCGTCGGCAACCGAGATGGACGGGTCGGCGACGTTCGTCGACCGCGCCTGCTCGATCGGATCGGCAACGGCCGGCGTGCTGTGCCCGACGACCGTGCCCGCCGGCTGCGGCTGCGGTCTCGCGAGGTACCCCGCGCCCGCCGCCGTGATCACCACCGCGGCCGCGGCCCACGCCAGGCGCGGCGACCACCAGCCGCGGTCCGGGACCGGCGCCGGCTCTCGAGCGATCGCGTCGCCGACGCGCGCCGCGAGATGATCCCAGAACAACGGCGACGGCTCCGGCACGTCGACCGCGCGGACCCGCGCCAGCACGCCGCCGAGCGTCTCGACGTCGGTGCGGCACGCCGCGCAGCTCGCGAGGTGCGCCTTCCGCGTCGCGTCCAGCGCGCCGTCGAGGGCGAGCAGCCGTTCGTCGCGCGAGAGGTGACTCATGACGTGCGCTCCTCGAGGAGCTTGCGCAGGTTCCGCAGGGCGTGGAAGAAGTTCGCCTTCACGGTGCCGACGGTGCTGCCCAGCGTCCGCGCGATGGCCTCGTGCGGCAGCTCATGGTACACGCGCAGGATCACGGTCATGCGCTGCTTCTCGGGGAGGCGCGCGATGGCCGCCTTGACGCGGGCCGTGTCCTGCGCGCGTCGCAGCGGATCATCGGGGCGATCGCCGCGAAGGTCGGCGAGCTCGAGCGGCTCGATGGGATCGAGCGCCGGCGTCTTCGCCGCGGCGCGGGTCAGGCAGACGTTGACGGCGATGCGATACAGCCAGGTGCCGAATGCCGCGTCACCTTTGAAGCGCGCCAGGCCGCGGTAGGCGCGCACGAAGGCATCCTGTGCAAGATCGCTGGCATCGGCGTGATCGCCGGCGAAGCGATAGCAGACGGCGTAGATGGTGCGCTGATGACGGCGGACGAGGACGTCGAAGGCCGATCGATCGCCGCCGACGGTGGCCGCGACCAGGGCGGGATCGTCGAGCGCCGTGAGGTCCGCGGAGACGCGGCCCGTGGTCGTCTCCGACGGGACCGGCGCCACGTCCTGCTGCTCGCTACCGGCCATCGCCAGGGTCGCCGGCCACGGCATGCGAGTCTGCCATACGTCCACGCAGTGATCCTCGTCCTCGGGCGCGCGATGGCCCCGTCCATCGCGGCGTTTCCGGCCCTCTCTAGAGGACTTGGACCGCGCGTCGCGGGGGAAGGTTGAGGCCCCAGTTGACTTTCGCTTTTTGTTTGGTAGACTCTTGCGCGTTCCGTTCGCTTTTCGTGCCGCCGACCATGTTGTTGGCTTTCGAGCAGGGGGGCCACGTGCAGCCGCTCACCAAGCGCCAGCGAGAAATCCTCGACTATCTCAACGACTTCATCCTGCAGCACGGCTACGCGCCAAGCCTCGAGGAAATCGGCAAGCGCTTCAGCCTGTCGTCGCTCGCGACGGTGCACAAGCACCTGACGAACCTGCAGCAGAAGGGCTTCATCAAGCGGGCGTGGAACCGCAGCCGATCGGTCGAGCTGTTGCCTACGCGCACCACCGCGCGGGCGGTGGAACTGCCGCTGCTCGGCGTCGTCGCAGCGGGCGCGCCCATCGAAGCCATCGTCGGCAATGAGACTATCGAAGTACCTGAGTCCCTGGTCGGCAAGCGCGACACCTACGTGCTGCGCGTGCGGGGCGACTCGATGATCGACGAGCAGATCCGCGATGGCGACCTCGTCATCGTCGAGGACCGGCGCACCGCCGACAACGGCGAAACCGTGGTGGCGCTGCTCTCGGGCACCGAGGTCACGCTGAAGAAGCTCTACCGCGAGCACGGGCACGTGCGGCTGCAGCCGGCGAATCCGACGATCAAGCCGATCATCGTGCCGCCCGAGCAGGTCCAGGTGCAGGGCGTGGTCATCGGCGTGATGCGGCGCTACTAGCATTCGTGCCATAGATGCCGGAGCGCGGCGCCCCGCTGGCAAGGCGCGAGGAGCGAGCATATCGGGAATATGTGAGCGACGAGCAACGCCGCCAGCGGGGATGCCCCGCCCGGCAGCTACGGCACGAAGTGTCAGACCGCGGAAGGACGGACGTCTCATGAGCAGCGAACGCAAGCACATCAACTTCACGATCGTGCCGGACGAGACCGGGGCTCGTGAGCGCGTCTACACCAACTTCTGCGCCGTGTCGCACACGCCGTTCGACTTCACGCTCACCTTCTGCGAAGTGCTGCCGCCGACCGAGCAGGACCTCCGGCAGGCCCAGACCGATCAGGTGCTCCGCGCACCTGTTCGCGCGCGTGTGGCGATTCCGGTGCAGCTGATGCCCAACCTCATCGCGGCGCTGCAGGACCATATGCGGATCTACACCGAGTCGTTCTCGCAGCAGCCGCCGACCTGGCCGCCCGACCCGCAGAAACCGGTGCACTAGTGCCCCGGAACGGGTGAACTGCGATGTCCGAGATCATCCACGTCGATCTGGACGGCTTCTTCGTCGCCGTCGAACGGCAGCTCGATCCGCGCCTCGCCGCGCGGCCGATCGTCATCGGCGGACAGCCATCGACCCACGGCGTGGTGGTCGCGGCCTGCGCCGAGGCCGCGCGGCGCGGCGTCCGGCCGGGCCTGAGCCTGGCGATCGCCGCGGCGCGCTGCCCGGACGCGGCGTTCCTCGACGGCGCCGTCGAGCGCTACCTCGAGGCCTCGGCCGCCGTCGACGAGATCCTCCGCGACCCGCACACGACTGGTGCGGGCGCCGCTGTCGAGTGGACGGCGATCGATTCGGTGTTCGTCCAGGTCGGGGCGCCGGTCTCGGCGTCCGCAGGGGCTTCCGGCGGCGTTGGTTCCGGGGGCGGTTGCGGCGACGGGCTCCGCGTCGCCGAACGCATCCGCGAACGTCTGAAGCGCGAGCTCGGCTTCGAGGTCTCCTGCGGCATCGCGACGAGGCGGGCCGCGGCGCAGATCGCCTCGCGCATCTCGCGTCCGCGCGGCGTCCTCTATGCCCTGCCGGGCTACGAGGCGCGACTGCTCGCGCCGCTCGACATCGGCCTGCTGCCCGACCTGCCGGCCGGCGCCAGGCAGCGTCTCGTGATGGAGCGGATCATGACGCTCGGCGATCTCGCCGGCGTGTCGGACGAGCGGGCGAAGGCGCTGCTCGGCGCTCGTGGTCCGTCGTTCGTCCGGTGGGCCCGTGGTGAGGACGATCGTCCGATCGATCGGTCGCAGCCGCCCCGATCGATCGCCCGCGAGGTCACCCTCACCCGCGCCGACGCGCCGGAAGCCGATCTCGCCGAAGTGGTTCGCCACCTCGCCGACGTCCTGGCGATGCGGCTGCGATCGATGGGCTGGTTCGCGCGCACGGTGACGCTGCGCCTGCGACCCGTGGCTTCCTCAGGTACGGCTCCACGGCTGCAGTCGAATCGGCTGGTCCGGAGCGTGACGCTTCGCGAGGCGACGGCGCTGGACGAGGATCTCCGCGCCGCCGCGGCATCGCTGCTGAAGGTGCTGTGGCGGCGGCAGCCCGTCGGCGGCCTGGGCCTCGTTCTCTCCAACCTGCAGCCGACGGGGCCGCAGATGCCGCTGTTCCCGCTGGTCAGCCAGGACGCGGCGAGAGCCACGGCCGATACGCTGCGGGTGCGGTCGGGTCTTCGCGTGCTGGTCGATCAGCGCTACGTCTCCCGCGGTGTGCTGCCGGGTACGGGTCGAGCGGCCGCGTCCAGGCCGGACGCACCAACGGCGGACGTGCGGCCGAGCGTCGCGTCGAACGTCAGCTGCCGTTGCGACATCGCAGAACTGGATAGGGACAGGCAGGCCCGCGGCGGACGGGGCGACGGTTCGCGGTAAGCTGGCGGCATGCCCGGTTCGCCGAAGCGCGCGCGCCCCGCTCCGACGCCCGCACCCAAGCGGGCCCGGGACACGCAGGCCATCCTCCAGCGGCTGTATGGCCAGCATCCGAACGCGACCACCGAGCTCGACTTCACGACCCCCTTCGAGCTCCTCGTCGCGACGATCCTCTCGGCGCAGTCGTCGGACGCGCGTGTGAACCAGGTCACGCCGGCGTTCTTCAAGCGCTATCCGGATCCGCAACGGCTCGCCGCCGCCACCACCGCGGAGCTCGAACCGCAGATCGTGGCGACGGGCTTCTTCCGGCAGAAGTCCAAGATGCTCCTCGGCATGGCGCAGGCCCTGCTCGAGCACCACGGCGGCCAGGTGCCCGCCGACATGGACGCGTTGACGGCACTGCCCGGCGTCGGCCGCAAGACGGCAAACGTCGTCCTGGGCCACGCCCTCGGCGTGCCCGGCCTGCCGGTCGATCGCCATGTCCTGCGTGTGGCCAACCGCATCGGCATCGCCCAGGCGGCGACGCCCGAGGAGGTCGAGACCCAGCTGTGCGCGGCGCTGCCGCGCGAGCAATGGACGCTGGCCTCCTCGACGCTGATCCTCCACGGCCGCCGCATCTGCCGGCCGACGCAGCCGATGTGCGCCGAGTGCGCCGTCGTCGATCAGTGCGTGTTCGCCGCCGAAATGCGCACCGCCGCCGCACGGCCGACGCCGGCCGCCGCGGGCGTCCGCGCGACCCGGCCACCGCACACCCAGCCGCCAGCCCGCAAAGCCGCGGCCGGCGCGCGAGCAGGCCGGGCGCAAGCCGACCGGGCGCCGGTGACGACCGCGACCATGCCCCGGCTCACCCGCCGCGCTTTCGAGCGCCTCGTCGAGGAGGCGCTCGCCACCATCCCGCGCAAGTTCCGCGACGCCATCACCAACGTCGCGGTTGTCGTCGAGGACGAGCCGACGCCAGATATCCTCGACGAGCTTGAGATCCCCGAGGGCGACACGCTCTACGGCCTGTATCAGGGGACGCCCCTGACGGAGCGTCAGTGGAGCCAGGAGCCGCGCGTCCCCGACAAGGTGTCGATTTATCAGCGGCCGATCGAGGAGGACGCCGAGTCCGAGGACGACATCGTCTGGATGATCGGCGAGACCGTGATCCACGAGTTCGGCCACTACTTCGGCCTCAGCGAAGACGAGATCGAGGCGATCGAAGAGCGCTACTGGCGCGGCGAGGACGGGCCGGACTCGTGAGCCGCCCCGGCCCTCGTGTCCCCCGCCGGCGCGATCCGGAGCGCGAGGCCCGTCGCGAGGCCCGCCACGCCATCCCCAACGCGCCACACGCGGAGGCGCGGCCGAAGCATCGCGCCCGCAAGCGCTTCGGCCAGCACTTCCTCGAGGCTGCCTGGGCCGCCAAGCTGGTGGCCGGCCTGGCCGTCGCCCCGGACGATGTCTTCGTGGAGATCGGGCCCGGCCGCGGTGCGCTGACCCGACCGCTCGCCGCGACCGGGGTTGCGATTCGCGCCATCGAAGTCGACCGCGACCTCGCCGCCGCGCTCGCCGAATGGGCTCCGCCGACCATGACGCTCGTCACCGGCGACTTCCTCGCCCTCGACGACGCCGGCGTGCTGCCGGAGGGGCACGGCGCCGTGCGCATCGTCGGCAACCTGCCCTACAACCTGTCCACGCCGATCCTGTTCCGCGTCCTGGCCCTGGCGCGCGCCACCGGCCGGGTCCGCGACGCCACCGTGATGCTGCAGCGCGAGGTCGCCGACCGCGTGCTGGCCGCCCCGGGCAGCGGCGACTACGGCCCGCTGGCGGTGATGCTCGGCCTGTTCGCGGACCGGTCCCGCGTCCTCTCGCTGCCGCCGGGCGCCTTCCGGCCGCCGCCGCAGGTCCACTCGGCCGTCGTCCGCCTGACGTTCAGGCCGCCGCCGGTGCCGGTGGCGCGGTTCGAGGCCGTCGATCGCCTGGTGCGGACGGCGTTCCAGCAGCGCCGCAAGACGCTGGCGAACGCGCTGCGGCCCCTGACCTCCGCGCGGGAAGCCGCCGGGGGGGCGCCCCTGGACCTCGCCGCGGTCCTGCACGGGGCCGGCGTCGAGCCGACGCGGCGGCCCGAAACCCTCACGGCGGAAGAGTTCGTCCACCTCGCCGACACCCTGATCCCGCTTTCCGTGCTATAGTTTGCGCGGTTTTCCCGCCTTCCTTCGGACCGTCCCAGCGGTCTGATCGGATGCGATGCCGGCGCCCAGGCCGGTGGTCGTGTCCCCGCGAGCTCCTCACGAGACCCGGAATCGGGTCGCGGGCGGCGCTCGTTCGTGTTCCGTCGTCGTGCGCACGCGAGTGCGGGCGACGGGACAGACGCGCCGCTACCGGCGGCACCGTGCAGAGACGATCGATGACGAGCGCCCCTTCCGGGCACGGCGATACGTTCGCCGGCGACGCGACTCTTGAAGTCGTCGCGCTGGGCGGCCTCCGCGAATTCGGCATGAACCTCATGGCGATCTCGTACGGGGATACGTGTCTCGTCGTCGACGCCGGGGTGTCGTTCCCCGACGTCGAGCTCCTCGGCATCGACCTCGTCATTCCCGACCTCACCTACCTGCAGCAGCGCCGCGTCGCCGCGCTCGTGCTCACGCACGGGCACGAAGACCACATCGGGGCCGTCCCCTACCTGCTGCCGTACGTCGATGGTCCGGTCTACGGCACGGCGCTGACGCTGGCGCTCGTCCGTCCCAAGCTGGACGAACACGATCTCCCCGACGACGCCCTCCGGACCGTCAGGCCGAAGGACGTCGTCGAGGTCGGCCCCTTCAAGGTCGAGTTCCTGCGCGTCACGCACAGCATGCCGGACTGCGTCGGGCTCGCCATCCACACGCCGCTCGGCGTGCTCGTCCACACCGGCGACTTCAAGATCGACCAGACCCCGATCGACGGCCAGCTGTTCGACTTCCATCGCTTCGCCGAGCTCGGCGGCCAGGGCGTGCTGGCGCTGTTCGGCGACAGCACCAACATCGATCGCAAGGGCTTCTCGGGATCGGAGATCGACGTCGTCGACGCGTTCGAGGAGATCTTCACGAGCACGCCCGGGATGATCGTCGTCGCGGCGTTCTCGTCGAGCATCTACCGCATGCAGGTCGTCGTCGACCTGGCGGCGCAGTTCGAGCGCAAGGTGGCGTTCGTCGGCCGCGGCATGATCTCGACGTCGACGATCGCGCAGGATCTCGGCTACCTGAAGATCCCGACCGGCGTGCAGATCCGCGACAGCGACGTGCGGAACCACCCGCCGGCCGAGGTCGTCTGCCTCAGCACCGGATCGCAGGGCGAGCCGATGGCCGCGCTGCCCCGCATCGCCATCGACGATCACCGGCACGTGAAGATCGCCGAAGACGACACCGTCGTGTTCTCGGCCCGCCCGATTCCCGGCAACGAGCGGGCCATCGGCCGGGTGATGAACAACATCGCCCACCGCGGCGCCGAGCTCATCTACGAGGGCATCAAGCACGTGCACGTGTCCGGGCACGGCAGCGAGGAAGAGCTGAAGCTGATGCTGTCGCTGGTGCGGCCGAAGTACTTCGTCCCGGTGCACGGGGAGTACCGCCACCTGATGCGCCACGCCCGCGTCGCCGAGCGCGTCACGAACGGCGCCACCGAGGTGATCGTCATCGAGAACGGCGATCGGCTGCTGTTCAACCGCCGCGGCGCCGAAATGGGTGAGCGTGTGCCAACCGGGCGCGTCTTCATCGACGGCAGCCGCACCGGGGAGATCGCCGACGAGGTGATTCGCGATCGCAAGCACCTGGCCGCCGATGGCCTCGTCGTCCCCGTCGTCGCCATCAACCGCACGACGGGCCGCGTCGAAGGCCTGCCCGACGTGATCACGCGCGGCTTCGTGCGCGACGAGGCGCTGATGCGCGAGGCGCCCGATCACGTCGTCGAGATCATCGCCAGCGCCTCGGTCGAGGAGCGCACCGACGTCGGCCTCATCCGCGAGAAGCTGCGCAGATGCGCGACCTGCAGCGGCGCCTGATTTGCCCGCCGTCGCCGCGATTCGGGCGGGCCCGGCCCGCTGCTGATCATCGTGCCCGTCATCATGGCCAGATCTCTGCACCGCTGGCTCGGCACTAACTGCGTCCTGTCGCGTCGCTTGTGCGAAGTGCTCGGCGTGGCGTTCTTCGGCCTCGCCCTGCTGTGGGTGATCAGCCTCGCCAGCTACTCGGCGCACGACCCGGTGCTGTTCTTCAGCACCGCGGCCGGCAGGCCGGGCAACTTCGGCGGGCGTGTCGGCGCGCTGCTCGCCGAGCTCGCCTTCCAGGTGCTCGGCTACGGCGCCTACCTGCTGCCGGCGGCGCTCGTCGTCGTCGGCTGGCACTACTTCTGGGTGCGGGCGCTGACCGCGCCGTGGACCAAGCTCGCCGGCGGCATCGTGCTGTTCTCGGCGGGCGGCGCGGCCCTGGCGATCGCGTTCGGGCGGCTCCCGATCGGCGGCAAGGCGTTCCCCGCCGGCGGCGCGCTCGGCGCCGGCGTCGCCGGCCTGCTCACCGATCAGCTCAATCGCTCGGGCGCGCTGGTGCTGGTGCTGACCGCCCTGTTCCTGTCGCTGCTGATGGTCACGCAGCTGTCGTTCGGGGCGATCGCCGGCGCGATCGGCGGCTCCGTGCGGCGTGCGATCGGCGACCGGGTCAGCGCGATCGGCACCTGGCGCGAGGAGCGGCGGCGCGAGAAGCAGCGCCAGGACGTGATCCGCAAGCACCTCGAGAAGGGCACGGCACCGGAGACCGTCGAGCGAGCCGTGACCAAGGCCGACGCGGCGCGCGCCGCCGACGGCAAGCGCCCGTCGCTGGCGATGCCGGCGGCCGCGGCCACGGGCAAGACATCGGCAGCCGCGAAGGGCGCCGGCCTCGACGACGATGACGACGACCTCGCGGATCGCGCGCCCGCGGCGCGCGCCGAGGCATCCGCCTCGTCGAAGCCGGCGGTGAAGGTCGCCGCGCCGCCGATGGCCCCGTCCGTGACGCCGCCGGCCGCGCCCAAGCCGCGCGAAGCGGCCCGCATCGCCGCGCCGTCGCTGCCGCTCACCGACGCCGATCCGGTCAAGGCGCCGGCCGAGCGCCGCAAGGGGGACTACACCCTGCCGCCGCTGGCGCTGCTCGACGCCGCCCGCGCCGAGCGCAAGGTCGACGAGCGGCTGCTGATGGACGCGGCGCGGCACCTCGAGGACAAGTGCCGCGAGTTCTCGGTCGAAGGCTCGGTGGTGCAGATCCATCCCGGCCCGGTCGTCACCACCTTCGAGCTGAAGCCCGACGCCGGCGTGAAATACAGCAAGATCACCGGCCTCTCGGACGACCTGTCGCTGGCGATGAAAGCCGAATCGGTGCTGATCGATCGCATCCCCGGCAAGTCGACGGTCGGCATCCAGATCCCGAACGCCGATCGCGAGCAGATCTCGCTGCGCGAGATGCTCGAATCGGAGGCCTACCAGAACGCCGGCTCGAAGCTGATGATGGCGCTCGGCAAGTCGATCCACGGCGAGCCCTTCTTCGCCGACCTGGCGACGATGCCCCACCTGCTCATCGCCGGATCGACGGGCACGGGCAAGTCGGTCGGCCTCAACTCGATGCTGACCAGCATCCTCTACCGCGCGACGCCCGAGGACGTGCGGCTGATCATGATCGACCCGAAGCGCCTCGAGCTGGGGATGTACGCCGACATCCCGCACCTGCTCACGCCGGTGGTCGTCGATCCGAAGCTCGCCGCCAACGCCCTCAAGTGGGCGGTCGGCGAGATGGAGCACCGCTACAAGACGATGGCCGCCGAGCACGTGCGGAACATCGAGCAGTACAACCGCAACATGCGGATCAAGATCCAGGGTGGCGAGATGCTCGACAACGGCGAGCCGCCGAAGGCGCTGCCGTTCATCGTCGTCGTCATCGACGAGCTCGCCGACCTGATGATGGTCGCCGGGCACGAGGTCGAGGAATCAATCTGCCGCCTGGCGCAGATGGCCCGCGCCGTCGGCATCCACCTGATCCTGGCGACGCAGCGCCCCTCGGTCGACGTCATCACCGGCCTGATCAAGGCCAACCTGCCGGCCCGCATCTCGTTCCGCGTCTCCTCGAAGACCGACTCGCGCACCATCCTCGACGCCAACGGCGCCGACAAGCTGCTCGGCAAGGGCGACATGCTGTTCCTGCCGCCGTCGTCGCATCGGTTGCTGCGCCTGCACGGCGCCTACATCTCCGAGCAGGAGAGCGCGCGCCTGGCCAGCTTCCTGCGCAAGCAGGGCCGCCCGACCTACGACGTCTCGATCACCGACGACGAGAAGTCGGTGTCGTCGATCGAGTTCGATCGCGACGAGCTCTACGACGAGGCGTCGCGCATCGTCGTGACCAGCCGGCAGGCGTCGATCTCGTTCCTGCAGCGCCGGCTGCGGGTCGGCTTCAGCCGCGCCGCGCGGCTGGTCGACATGATGGAGGCGGACGGCCTGGTGTCGAGCGGCGCCGGCGGCAAGGCCCGCGACGTGCTGGTGCCGGCGACGTATTTCGACGAGGTGGACAACCGCTGGGACAACCCGGTGGCCACGCCCTGAAACCCGCGTCAATCCTGGTGTACCGAGGCTGACCATGGCCCGCCCATTCCTCTTCGCGCCCGTTCGCCGCGCCGCCTGCGCCGCTGCCGTCGCCCTCGCCATGGCGGGCGCCGGCGACGCTGTCGAGGCATCGGCGCGGAGCGACTACGAGCGGCTGCTGGCGCGCGTCGAGGCGCTGCGGCTCGACGGTCCGCGGCCGACGCCGCGCCCGCAGCTGAAGCGGGTGACCGCCGACGCCGAGGCCATCGCCCGGCGCCACGCCGGCAGCGGGTACGCCGACAACGCGCTGTGGCAGGCGGCCACGGTGGCGCTCGCCGCCTATCGCGTCTACCGGCAGCCAGCCGATCGCACGCTCGGCCTGGAGTTGCTCGACACCCTCGTGCGGCGCTATCCGTCCAGCTCGCTCGTGCCCGAGGCGCGCGCGCTGATGCGCCGCCATGCGCCGGCGCCCGCGAAAGGTCTGTCCGCGAAGGCGGCGACTTCGAAGGCGTCGCCGGCCGCCGCCAGGACCGCTCCGGGGGCGACGCGCCCCACTCCCCCACCGGCCCCGGTCTCCGTGTCGATGCCGGCAGAGACGGAGACGATCAGCCCGACGATCCGCTGCGACGAGCCCCGCCATGACGGCGCTGCCGACGACGCGAGCGACGGAGTCCACCGGTCGGATGGCGACGCTGCGCGGACTCCGTCGGACCACGATCGGCAACACCATCCGGCTGACGCTCGATTTCGATGGCGAGGTCGCCTTCGATCACCAGCGGCTGCCAGGGCCGGACCGCGTCTTCTTCGACTTCGCGCGCACGACGCCCATCCCGTCCTTGTCCGATACCGTCTTGCAGTTCGAAGGCGCGACGGTCCGCCGGGTGCGGCTCGGCCGGCCGCGCCCCGACGTCACGCGCGTGGCGATCGACCTGGACGGCGTCGCCACCTACACGGTCTTCGCGCTTTACCATCCGTTCCGGCTGACCATCGATCTGCAGCCGGTCCCGGCCGGCCGGCCGGCCGGGACGTTGACGTCAGCGGCTCCGCCCGCCGCGACGCCGCCTGCCTCCACACCGCCCGTCACGCGGACGGCGATCGCGGTGCCGCGCACCGGGCTCGTGCCGACGGCGGTCCCGCTGCCCGCGTCGATGCCGGCTCCGGCGCCGCCGCCACCGGCATTGCTGCGAACCACCCGTGTTGCCGCACCGGCCGTCGTCCGCCCCGTCGCGCCGCCGACCCGGATCGTCGTCGTCGAGCCGCTCCTCGCTGTCGACGACACGCCGCTCTCGCCCGGACACGTGCGCGGCGCCGTGGACGCCGCGCCGGCGCTGGCGACACGTGCGATCGCGAAGTCGCCGGCGCTGTTGCGCGCGCGCCGCACCCAGCCGCTGATGGTCCGCGCCGCGATACGTCCGCCGCGCGGGCTGCCGCCTGGAATGGATCTGGCGGCGTACGTCGCTCCTGCCGGGCGCCCCGCGCGATCCGAGCGCCGCGCCGCGGCGCCGGTCGTCCCCGCGCCGCTCGTGCCGGGCGCCCCCGCCGAGAACGGTGCCGGCGGGTTCTCGATCGCGCGGCAGCTCGGGCTCGGCGTGTCGCGCATCGTCATCGACCCGGGCCACGGCGGCAAGGATCCAGGCGCCCCGGGGTCGAAGACGACCGAAGCCGCCGTCGTGCTGGATGTCGCGTTACGCGTCGAGAAGATCCTGGCTGCGGAGGGCGGCGTCGAGGTCGTGCTGACGCGGCGCACGGACACCTTCGTGCCGCTCGAGGAGCGCACGGCGATGGCCAACAACCACGCCGCCGACCTGTTCCTCTCGATCCATGCCAACTCGAGCCGCAATCGGAAGGCGGCTGGCGTCGAGACCTACATCCTCAATTTCGCCACGAACGCCGACGCCGCCGCCGTCGCGGCGCGCGAGAACGCCGCCGCCGTCGGGTCGATGCGCAACCTGCCCGACATGGTCCGCGCCATCACCCAGGGCAACAAGCGCGACGAGTCACGCGAGCTGGCGAGCGCCGTCCAGGAATCGATGGTGTCGCGGCTGCGCCCGCACAACCCGCCGCTGCGCGATCTCGGCGTCAAGCAGGCGCCGTTCGTCGTCCTGATCGGCGCCGGCATGCCCAGCGTCCTCGCCGAGATCGCCTTCATCAGCCACGAAGGTGAAGGCGGGCTGCTGCGCACCGAGAAATACCGCCAGCGCATCGCCGAGGCCCTGGCGGCCGCCGTCATCCGCTACACCCGCACGCTCAAGCCCGTCGGCACCATCGCCGCCCAGTAACCGTGCCCGCGGCGGAGCCCGGGGCTGGGCCCGGGGCAACAGGCGGAATCTGCGTACAATGTGAAGGTGTTCGCCTTGTTTCAGGCAGTGACGCCGGTCGTGGAACTGCCGGCGGCGGCGCCGGCGAAGGAAGTCGGCCCGGCCGACGTCCTCATCGGATCCATCGGCCTGGTCGGCGCGCTGGCCGTGCTGGCCCTGATGGCCGGCCTGTTGTTCGGGGGCCTGTTCATCCTGCGGCGACGGGCCAGCGAACGGCGGGACACCGCCGACGAGCCCGAGGCGACGCAGCTCAGGCTGTCGGAGCCGCCCAACGGGACGCCGTGAACGCCAGCTCCGCGAGCGTGCGCACGGCGACGCCTGTGGCGCCCTTGGGCGAGTAAGGCTTCGGCTCGTCGACCCACGCCGTCCCGGCGACGTCGAGGTGGGCCCACGGCAGCCCGCCGGTGAACTCCTTGAGGAACAGCGCGGCGGTGATGGCGCCGCCCGGGCGGCCGCCGACGTTGGCCATGTCGGCGATCTCGCTCTTCAGCTGGTCCTGGTATTCCTCGTAGAGCGGCATTTCCCACAGCCGATCCCCGGCCCGCGCGCCCGTCTCGCGCACGATGTCGACCCACCACTGCGGGGTGCCGAAGATCGCCGAGGTGACGCGGCCGAGCGCGACGACGCAGGCGCCGGTCAGCGTCGCGACGTCGACGAGGTGGGTCGCGCCCATCTTTTCGCGCGCGTACCACAGCGCGTCGCCGAGGATCAGGCGTCCCTCGGCGTCGGTGTTGAGCACCTCGACGGTCTTGCCACTGGCGCCGCGGATCACGTCCCCGGGCTTGAGCGCCTTGCCGCCCGGCATGTTCTCGACCGCCGGGACGACACCGACGACGCGGATCGGCGCCTCGAGCAGGCTGAGCGCGCGCATCGCAGTGATGACCGCGGCGCCGCCAGCCATGTCGTCCTTCATCCGGTCCATCATGTCGGCCGGCTTGATCGAGATGCCGCCGGTGTCGAACGTGACGCCCTTGCCGATCAACCCGAGCACCGGCCCGCCGGTGACGCCGGGCGGCGTGTGCGACAGCGTCAGCAGCCGCGCCGGCTCGATCGAGCCGCGCGCCACGCCCTCGATCAGCCCCATCCCCAGCGCCTCGATGGCGCGCTCGTCGTGGATCTGCACGTCGAGCGACGTGCCGGCGGCGAGGGCCGCGCCGCGCTCGACGAAGACCCGCGGCGTCAGCACGTTGCCCGGCTCGTTGGCCATCAGCCTGGCGAAGTTGGTGGCCTCGCCCAGGATGCGCCCGCGCGCGACCGCCGCCACCAGATCCGGGGCCGGCGTCTCGACGCGAATCAGCGCCTCGGTGAGCGGCGTCGTATCCCGTTCGCCGGTCTTGTAGGTGTCGAGATCGAGGGCCGAGTAAAGGACGCCCTCGGCGAGGGCCTGCAGCACCTCGGGACGGGCGTCGGCGTCCGGGACGAGACAGGCCAGCCGGCTGAACCGGCGCTGGCGGACCGTCAGGCCGGCGACGATGCCCAGCCGGCGCCAGCGTTCCGGGGTCACGTCCTCGGGCCGGCCGCTGCCGACGACCAGGATGCGGCTGGCCTGCGCGCCGCGCGCCACCACCGGCAGCCAGGCCGTCTCGAACGCCTTGCGGCGCAGTTCGCTGCCGCCGAGCAGCGAGGCCAGGGCGCCGCCGGTCGCGGGATCGAGGCGCACGTCCGGCCCGGCGCCTTCGGGCACGAACGTCACGAGCACATCGGTGGCAAGGTCCGACGGGGGACCGGCGACGACTGACAGGAGAACAGCGGAGGTCTGAGACACGCCTCGGATTATATGAGGTTGACACCGGATGCCGAGCCAGCCGTCCGCAGCAACGCCGCCCGCGGGCGCAGGCGCGGCCGCCGACACTCCGCCGCCCCGCGTGAGGCGCCGCCGCGCGCCCAGCGCGGCGAATTGCAGCCGAACGCGCGAAGGGGCGGCCTGCGGCCGCGCGTGAGAGCGCGGCCGCCGACCGATGAAGAGTTAAGATGGGCGTGCCATCCTACGCCCAAGAACAGGATTGACCATGCCGTCGTACTGGATGTCGGCTCGCGCCCTGGTTGTTACCGCCGCGCTGGCCGTCGCCCTGTCGCCTGGCCTTCTCGCCCAGACCCCGGCGCCGGGCACGGACGCCGACAAGCCGAAGAAGCTGTCCATCGACTTGCGCATCACGCCGCAGGTCAGCTTCGCGCCGTCGAGGGTCCGCGCCATCGCCGAGTTGAAGCTGCCCGCCGATCGACACGCCGAGTTCTACTGCGCGGCCATCGAATGGGACTGGGGCGACCTGACCGAATCGGCCGAGTCGATCGAATGCGAGCCCTACGAGGACGGGGTCAGCGCCGTGAAGCAGGTGTTCACCGCCGAGCACACCTTCCAGACCGGCGGGCGCTATCGCGTCCAGCTGCGCCTGCGCCGCAACCGCAAGATACTGGCCAGCACGAGCACCATCGTGACGGTCCGTCCCGGCGTGCGCGACGCGGGATACGGCGCGCCGCAACCGTGATCCACGCAGGCGCCGGCCATGCCGGCGCCGCCTGCGACCGGCGGCTGCCATGACGCCGTTGTGGACGCCGTCTGAGTCTCGGGCGGCCCGGACGCACCTGACCGCCTTCGCCCGTGCTGCCGCCGCGGTGGCCGGGCGTCCGCTCGACGACTACTGGGCGCTGCACGCCTGGTCCGTCGCCGAGCCCGATGCGTTCTGGCGGACCTGCCTGCGCGAGAGCGGCCTGCCCTACCGCGGCTCCGCCCCAGCCGCACACGACGCCGCGCCGATGCCCGACACGCGCTGGTTCGCCGGCGTCACCGTGAACTACGCGGACGCGCTGCTCGCCGGCCGCGGCGCGACGGAGGATGCCGCGGCGATCATCGCGACCAACGAAGCGGCCGAGGATCGCGTGATCTCCCGCGCCGAGCTGCGCCTCGGCGTCGGCCGCGCCGCGGCGGCGCTGGCCCGCGACGGCATCGGCACCGGCGACACTGTCGCGGCCTTTGCCGCCAACGTGCCGGAGGCGGTCGTCCTGCACCTGGCGTGCGCCGCGCGCGGCGCGATCTTCTCGTCCTGCTCGCCCGACTTCGGCGCCGACGCTGCCTACGCGCGCTTCCACCAGATCGCGCCCAAGCTGTTGCTCGCGTCGTCCTCGTATCCCTACAACGGCAAGCGCTTCGACACGGGCAAGGTCGTCGCCGATCTCGCGGCGCGCCTGCCCGGATCGCCGCGAATCGTCGTCCTCGGCGACGCCATCGCCGGCCTCGACGCCGTGGCCTGGGCCGACTGGCTGCGCGGCTCGTGGTCGCCGCTCGCCCCGGAGCCGCTGCCCTTCGATCACCCGCTCGCGGTCCTCTATTCGTCCGGCACGACCGGCCTGCCCAAGGCGCTGGTCCATCGCACCGGCGGCGTGCTGCTGACGCACCACAAGGAGCTGCACCTGCACGGCGACGTCGGCCCCGGCGACCGGCTGCTCTACTTCACCACCTGCGGCTGGATGATGTGGAACTGGCTGGTCTCGTCGCTGGCCGAAGGCGCGACCATCGTGCTCTACGATGGATCGCCCTCGCATCCGACCCTCGACGTGCTGTGGGACGCGGTCGATCGTCTCGACGTGACGCACTTCGGCACCAGCGCCCGCTTCATCCACGGCTGCCGCGCCGCCGGGCTCGTGCCGTCGGCGAGCCACCGCTTCGAGCGCCTCCGCACCGTGTTCTCGACGGGGTCGCCGCTCGCGCGCACCGGCTTCGAGTGGGTCTACCGCGACGTCGCACCCGACGTCCATCTCGCCAGCATCTCGGGCGGCACCGACATCGTCGGCTGCTTCATGCTCGGCGTGCCGACCGAACCCGTCTACGCCGGCGAAATCCAGGCGCCGGGTCTCGGCGTCGACCTCGCGGCCTTCGATGACGACGGCCAACCGGTCACTGGCCGGCCCGGCGAGCTGGTCTGCCGGCAGCCGCTGCCGTCGATGCCGCTGCGTTTCTGGGGCGACGGCGATGGGTCCCGCTATCGCGCCGCCTATTTCGAGCGCTTCCCCGGCGTGTGGCGGCACGGCGATCTCATCGAAATCACCCCGCACCGCGGCATCGTCGTCTACGGCCGCAGCGACGCCACGTTGAACCCGGGCGGCGTCCGCATCGGCACGGCTGAGATCTACCGGCCCCTCGAAACCATGCCAGAGATCGTCGAGGGCCTGGCGGTCGGCAAGCGCGAGGGCGACGACGAGGTGATCTGGCTGTTCGTCGTGCTGCGGGCCGGGCTGACGCTCGACGACGCGCTGGTGACGCGCATCCAGCGCAGCATCCGCACCGAGGAGAGCCCGCGCCACGTGCCGAAGCGGATCCTGCAGGTCAGCGAGCTGCCGCGCACGCGCAGCGGCAAGTCGATGGAGATCGCGGTCACGCAACTCGTGAACGGCCGGCCGGTGCCCAATCGGATGGTGGTGGCCAACCCGGCGGCGCTCGACGAGATCGAAGCCGCCGTCGCCCGTGCGTGATCCCTAGAACCTGTGCAGGTAGCTGGCCTTGAGGAAGAGGCCGCGCCGTGACTCGCGCAGCGGGCTGAGCTCGTCCACCTGCCACTCGCCATCCCGGTAACGTGCGGCGCTCGCGCAGCGCGCCGTAGCCGGCGAAGAACACCGTGCCCGGGCGCAGCTCGTACGAGACCAGCGAGTCGAGCAGCAGCCGCTGCGACGACGTGTCGTGCTGCGCGATCAGGCGTGCATACAGCCGGCGCGTGAACTGGTAGGTGGTGCGCGAATTGATGATCACCACGTCGTACACGTCGGCTCCGGTATCGGCGCGGTCGAAGTCGACGTACTGCCACTCGATCTGCTCGGACAGGCGCGAGTTCGGCTGGATCGTCGCGAACGCGGACAGGTTGCGCGATCGGCCCTGGAACGGATCGATCTCGTCGTAGTACGTGGCATAGCCGTCGTTGACGTTGCCACCGGCGCGCAGCCAGCGGAAGAACTGGGCGTTGCCGAAGGCACGCCAGCGGCCGCGCTTGTAGCGATTGCCCGACCCACGGTTCGTGTCCGCCGACGTAGTCGGCGCGGAAGAAGCCCTGGCGGGCCATGTGGAGACGGATGCCCGGGACGGCAAGGTTGTCCGACCCGTCCTGGACGCGATCCTCGCCGCCCTGCCAGAACACGAACGGCACCACGCGCTTGATGAACGCGAAGCGGCCCTTCGCCGACGGATAGAAGCTGTAGGCGCCGAAGCCCCACCCGCTCGTGAAGCCGGTCCGGTTGTAGAACGCCGAGTCCATCTGGAAGTCGCGGTCGTAGTGCTCCACCTGGCCGAACAGGTCGTAGCGCCGCGAGCTCATGCCGGCCGTCCACAGCGTCCCCAGGCCTTGCGTGTGACTGCCGTCGGCGGCGGTGGCCGTTGAGTAGAGCGCCATGCCGGTCATCTGCAGCGATGAGCCGCGCTTCTTCAGGCTGACGTCGGCGCCGGCCACGGTGTTCGAGGCCGGGCCGTGCGCGGTGGTCGACAGGATGGCGCCGGCGTAGCTGCCGGGCGAGAAGAACGTCGTCTGGGCGCGGCCGATGGTGAACACCTTGTCGTGACCGTCGAGCGGATCGCCGGCCTCGAGATCCCGTCCGGCTGCCTGATCGACCGCCGTGAGCACGCCGAACGTCGTGTGGCCCAGCGATCCGGTCACCTTGCCGCCGACGATCGGATCGACGATGCGGCGCGTGTGCACCGCGGAGATCATGTTGCCGTCGCCACCGCCGACGCCGGCCAGGGTGAAGGTTCCGGCGCCTTCCATGAAGAACGGCCGCTTCTCCGAGAAGAAGATCGGGTAGCGCTGGTTCACCTCGACCTGGAACGCGTCGCTCTCGACCTGGCTGAAGTCGGGGTTCACCGTGGCGTCGACGGTGATCGTCGACGTCAGCCCGTACTTCCCCGAGAGCCCCACCGACGCGTCGCCGTCGTACGCCGCCCACGCCGACGGCGTGGCGCGCTCTTCCGAGCCGGAGTAGACGACGCTGGGGATCGCCTCGCGGGTCGGCCGGCCGCGCAGCTGATCGAACACCAGCGGCGCGTGGTGCTGGAACACCCACTCGTTCGGCTTGAGCTGCGGCCACGACACCGAGTAGCCGGTGCGGCTGACACGGCGCCAGAACAGCACGCCCATCCGCGCCGCGTCGCCGCCCTTGAAGCGGATCGACTGGAGCGGCAGTCGGATCTCGACGGTGTAGCCGGTGCTGAGGACGCGGCCGGCGCTGTCCCACACCCAGTCGGGTGACTCATCCTCGCCGCCCGAGTTGGTCTGCAGCATGTCGAGCTGCACGCCGCTCGGGTTCACCATCATGTGATACGCGACCTGGCCGGTGCCCAGCGCGTCGAGGCTCAGGCCGACCCAGTCGTCGCTCCAGATGTTGTCGCGGCGGGTGATGCTGGTCTTGATCTTCGCGGCGTCCGGATCGTCGCAGCGGAACGCGATGTACATGTAGCGATCGTCGTAAGCGATCCACACGTGCGTCTGCTGCGGGATGGCTTCGCCGTGCAGCGGATTGTACGAGCCCCACGCTCCGGTCGGCAGTTCGGGCCCCTGCCACACGCGCGTCGTCGAGCGTGCCGTCGATGACGGGCGCGGTGGCAGCGCGGACGGGAGTGAGGGGTGGCAGCGCGGCATCGGCCGCGTGGAGCACGGCGGGCACGGCGAGAAGGACGGCGAGGCACGCCGTCAGGCGAGCCGCGAACACACAGATCATCTGACGTGAAGGTTGGACGAGGGCCGGCGCGGTTCGGTTTACGCCCGGCGCGCCGCCCTGGGTATTACGACGGTGCGCGCACCGCGGGGGGCGTCAGCGCCCGCCGACCGTCTCGAGACGAGCCGTGTAGGCTTCCTCGCGGACCACGCGAAAGCCGCCGGCCAGGTAGTTCGTGAGCGCACGGGGATGGTCGAGGGTGCAGGTGTGGAGCCAGACGCGCGTCGTCCCGCCGTCCCACGCGCGTCCCACGATCGCTTCGAGGAACGGGCGTCCGGCCCGGCGGCCGATGAACTCGGGCAGCAGCCCGAAGTAGACGATTTCGACGCCGCCGTCGGTCGCGCGCTCCAACTCGGCGAACCCCGCCGGCACGGTGTCGTGCGTGAGCAGCCAGATCTCGATGCCAGGGCTCGAGACGTGCGAACGGATGTGCTCGTCCGACCACGGCAGGCGATCGATCCAGTGCCACGGCCGCCCGACTTCACGGTACAGGTATCGGTAGAACGTGGCGGGACAACGCTCGACGCGGACCACGCTCCAGCCGGGCTCCGGCCACGGCGTCGACGCCGACACCGGGGCCGCCTGCTCGAGATACGTGCGTGTCGCCGGTACGGTCCGTTCGGGTGGCGCTCCGCCCCGCCAGGTCTGCGAGCGATCGGCTTCACCGATGAGCTTGATGGCGCGCCGCCATCGCGCCGCGGAGGTGAACGTCGTCTCGACCGAGGCCGTGTCGCCGAGCCCGGCCCTCAGCCGGGCCAGCGCCGCTTCGAGCGACGTCATCGCCTCGGCGACGTGATCGGCGTTGGCGGCGAGGATGCCCGCCCACAGCCCACCGGGGCTGGCCGCCAGCCGCGTCGTGTCCGCCAGGCCCGGGCCTGACAAGGCGAGGCCGTTCTCCCCCACCGTCGAGCCGACCGTCTCGAGCAGCGTCGAGGCCACGACCTGCGGCAGGTGGCTGACGTAGGCCATCAGGCGATCGTGCGCGACCGCGTCGAGCACCGTCGGCGTTGCTCCGAGCGCCACCGCGAAGGCGCGCAGACGCTCCACGGCAGCCGGGGCGCTTCGCGCCGACGGCGTCAGGATCCACGGCCGGCCACGAAACAGGTGGTCGCGCGCCGACGCCGTCCCGGAGGTCGCGGCGCCGGCCAGCGGGTGGCCACCGACGAACCAATCGAAGCCGTGCGCCTCGGCCGCGGCGACGATGTCGCGCTTCGTGCTGCCGACGTCGGTGACGACCGCGCCTGGCTCGAGCCGCGGCGCCAGCGTCGCCAGCGTCGCCGCGTTGACGGCCACCGGCGCGCACAGGACCACCAGATCAGCCGCCGACGCGGCTGACACGTCGCCGGCCGTGTCGGTGACGGCGCCGAGCGCGACCGCACTCACCAGCACGTCGCGCGCGTCGATGCCGATGACGCGGACGCCCGGCCACGTCGCCCGCGCCGCCAGCCCCACCGATCCGCCGATGAGGCCGACGCCGACGATGGCGATGGTCCGGAACGGCGGGCCGGTGGCGCCGCTCGACACGTCGTTCGATCTGGGGGACACGGACATCCGTCTACCAGCCCGAACGGACGGCCGGCTCGATGCAGATGCTGCGTCCGATCGCCGGCGCGATGATCCGAAGCTCCGCCATCAGGCGATCGAACTGGCCGGGGAACAGCGACTGCGCGCCGTCGCTCCACGCCTTGTCCGGATCGCAGTGCACCTCGATCAGCAGGCCGTCGGCGCCGGCCGCGATCGACGCGCGCGCCATCGCCGCGACCTGATCCCGCTTGCCGATGCCGTGGCTCGGATCGGCGAACACCGGCAGGTGGGTCAGCTTCTTCAGCACCGGGATCGCCGAGATGTCCATGGTGTTGCGGGTGTAGGTCTCGAAGGTGCGGATGCCACGCTCGCAGAGGATCACCTGCGTGTTCCCGCCGGCGAGCAGGTACTCCGCCGACAGCAGCCACTCCTCGAGCGTCGCCGAGATGCCGCGCTTCAGCAGCACCGGCTTGCGGACCTTCCCCATCTCCCGCAGCAGGGTGTAGTTCTGCATGTTGCGGGCGCCGAGCTGGTAGACGTCGACGTACTTGTCCATCAGCTGGATCTGGCTGGCGTCCATCACCTCCGAGATCAGCTTGAGGCCGTGCTGATCGGCGCCGGCGCGCAGCATGCGCAGCCCCTCCTCGCCGTGGCCCTGGAAGCTGTACGGCGACGAGCGCGGCTTGAAGGCGCCGCCGCGCAGTAACTTGCCGCCGGCACGCTTCACCGCCGCCGCCGTCGCGTTGACCTGCTCGTCGGTCTCCGCCGAGCACGGGCCGGCCATGACGATCACTTCGTCGCCGCCTATGCGCACGTCGCCGACGTCGAACACGGTGTTCTCGCGCTTGAACGTGCGGCTGGCGAGCTTGTACGGCTCGGAGATGCGCACCACTTCGTTCACCCCGTCGAGGACCTCGAGCAGCCGCGGATCACGATGGCGCCCCGACCCGACCGCGCCGAGCACGGTGCGCGCGGCGCCGGTCGAGCGGTGCACGTCGAACCCCTGCTCGACGAGGTGCGCGACGACGTTCTGGATCTGTTCTTCGCTGGCGCCTTCTGCCATCACGACAACCATGGACCATTCTCCTCTGCCACCCGGACGGACCGACGGTCCGCGGGACTCACTGATGCTCGCGCTCGGCCATCGCGCGTTCGAGGCGGCGGGCCTCGTCGATGATTCGCTCGAACAGCCGCGCGATCGCGTCGCCGTCGAGCGGCCCCGGGTTGACGCTGCGGACGTGCCGCAGCACCGCTTCTTCGCGCGCCGGCTGGTAGATCTCCATCTGGAGCAGCCCCTTCAGCCGGCCGATCTCGACGACGTTCCGGGCCCGGCTGCTGAGCAGCGCGACGAGCTCCGCGTCGATCGCGTCGATCGCGTCGCGGCAGACCGCGATCTGCGCCAGCACCTTGGTTCGACCGGCAGGTTCATCCATGCGCACGCTCCCCTGTCTCCGGCTCACCTTTCAGCCAGCGCACGAAGCGCTCGACGTCACCGGCGACGGCCGGCGAATCGCCGGCGCGCGCGATCACGTCGACGAGCGCGCTGCCGACGACCGCGGCATCCGCCCAGCGGCCGACGTCGCGGATGTGCTCGGGCCGCGACAGGCCGAAGCCGAGCGCGACCGGCAGCCGGCTCTCCTTCCGCATGCGCGTCGCCAGCGCTTCCGCGCCCGCGGCGACGTCGGCGCGGATGCCCGTCACCCCGAGCCGGGAGATGCCGTAGAGGAACCCCGAGCCCAGCTCCCCGGCCCGTCGCAGACGCTCGTCGGTCGTCGTCGGGCTCACCAGGAAGATCGTGTCGATGGCGTCGGCGGCGAGCCGCGTCTGCAGCGGCCCGGCCTCCTCGATCGGCAGGTCGAGGGCCAGCACGCCATCGACACCGGCCTGCCGGGCGCGCGCCGCGAACGTGTCGATGCCGAGGCGATAGATGGGGTTGGCGTACGTGAAGAGCACGATCGGCGCGCGCACCTGGCCGCGCAGCTCCTCGACCAGATCCAGCGTCTTCGCCAGCGTCATGCCGCCGGCCAGCGCCCGCTCGGTCGCCCGCTGGATCACCGGTCCGTCGGCGAGCGGCTCCGAGAACGGCACGCCGAGCTCGATCACGTCGGCCCCGGCGCGATCGAGCGCCAGCAGGATCTCGCGCGATCGCGCGTAGCCGGGATCGCCGGCGGTGACGTAGGTGACGAGGCCGGGCCCGCCGCTGCCCCGCAGTCGCGTGAACGTCTCGGCCAGCCGCTGGCTCACGAGCGCGCCTCCGCGGCCGGCGCGACGAGGCCGCCCACGAGGTGGACGTCCTTGTCGCCGCGGCCCGAGAGGTTGACGACGAGGATGCCGTCGCGGCCGATCTCGGCGGCGACGTCGCGCACCGCGGCAATCGCGTGCGCCGACTCGAGCGCCGGCAGCAGGCCCTCGCTGCGCGACAGCCAGGCGAAGGCCTGCAGCGCCGCCTCGTCGGTGGCGTAGCGGTAGCTGACCCGGCCCTGCTCGCGCAGCATGGCGTGCTCGGGGCCGATCGCCGCATAGTCGAGGCCGGCCGAGACCGAGTGCGTCAGCTCGATGTTGCCGGCGGCGTCCTGCAGCACGTAGGTCCAGGTGCCCTGCAGCACGCCGGGGCTGCCGCCAGAGAAGCGCGCCGCGTGGCGGCCCGGCGTGATCCCTTCCCCGCCGGCTTCGACGCCGATCAGGCGGACCGCGGCGTCGTCGATGAAGGCGTCGAACAGGCCGATGGCGTTGCTGCCGCCGCCGATGCAGGCGAGGACCGCGTCGGGCAGCCGTCCGGCCTGCGCCAGGATCTGCTGACGCGCCTCCTGCCCGATGATCGACTGGAACTCGCGCACCATCAGCGGATACGGATGCGGGCCGAGGGCCGAGCCGAGCAGATACGTGGTGTCGTGCGGCCGGCCGACCCAGTCGCGCATCGCCTCGCTGATGGCGTCCTTCAGGGTGCGGCTGCCGGCGTCGACGCCGACCACGGTGGCGCCGAGCAGCCGCATGCGCACGACATTCAGCGCCTGCCGCGCCATGTCCTCGGTCCCCATGTAGACGACGCACTCGAGGCCGAGCAGCGCGCACGCGGTGGCCGAGGCGACGCCGTGCTGGCCGGCGCCGGTCTCGGCGACGATGCGGGTCTTCCCCATCCGCTTGGCCAGCAGCGCCTGGCCGATGGCGTTGTTGATCTTGTGCGCGCCGGTGTGGGCCAGGTCCTCGCGCTTGAGGAACACGCGGCAGCCGACGTCCTCGGACAGCCGCGCGCTTCGTAGAGGGGCGTCGGCCGGCCGACGAACTGGCGCAGCACCGAGATGAACTCGTCGACGAACGTGCGGTCGGCGCGGGCCGCGAAATAGGCGCGCTCGAGCGCCGCCACCGGCTCGACGAGGGTCTCGGGCACGAACCGGCCGCCGTAGGCGCCGAAGTAGCCGCGCGCGTCGGGATCGCGGCGCCCGAACACCGGCTCCGCCAGGACTCCACCCAGTCTATCCAGCGTCATCGTCATCCCGCCTCCACGCCGATTCGACCGCCCAGGCGAACGCCCGCATGCGGCTGGCCGATTTCACTCCCGGCCGGACCTCGATCCCCGACGACACGTCGACGGCGTACGGCCGGACCACCGCCACCGCGTCGGCGACGTTGTCGGGCGTCAAGCCGCCGGCCAGCACCACACGCCGTTCGCGCGCCAAGGCAGCGGCCGCCGGCCAATCGGCGAGCTGACCGGTGCCGCCGGGCGCGTCGCCGGTCGCCGCGTCCACGAGCAGCGTCACCTCGTCGCTCCACGCCTCAGCCTGCTCCAGCAGGTCGCGATCGCGCGCCAGCGCCTTGATCACGCGCGGCCACGCCGTCGCCGCATCCTGCACCGACTCGTGGCCGTGGAGTTGGACGACGTCGAGCTCCGCGAACGTGGCGACCGCCCGCACCTCGGCCGGCGCCGCATCCACGAACACGCCGACGCGCTGCAGGACACGGCGGCAGCGTTCGCGCGCGTATCAGCGCGCCTGCGCGCGACCTCCGGGCGTCGACCACGGCCCGCGCGGCTGCCCGCGTGATGCGCAGAACATCGCAAGCCGATTCGCGGCACGCGCCCGCGGTCGAGTCCGCTGCATTCCAGGCGCGGCATCCGACGGCTCGCGTGCATCGCCGCAGATCCACCTATGCCATCCCGCGCCATCGCCGGCGCCTCGCCGTCTCGTGCGACGCGTCCCACCGAGTCAGCTCGCCCAGCGCGGCGCCGGGGTCGGGCTGGCTCATGAAGCGCTCGCCGACCAGGAACGCGTGATAGCCGGCGGCGGTCAAGCGCGTCGATGTCCGCGCGGCTGCGGATGCCGCTCTCGGCGACGCCGACGACGCCGGGGCCGAGCGTCGGGCCGAGCGCCAGCGCGGTCTCGAGCGACACGGCGAGCGTCTTCAGGTTGCGGCTGTTCACGCCGATCAGCCGCGCCCCGGCCTGCTGCGCCCGCGCCAGCTCCTCGGCCGTGTGCACTTCGACGAGCGCGGCCAGGCCACGGGATTCCGCTGCCGCATGCAGCCGCGTCAGCGTCGCGTCGTCCAGCGCCGCGACGATCAGGAGGATCGCGTCGGCGCCGGCCGCGTGCGCCTCGAGGATCTGGAACTCGTCGACGAAGAAGTCCTTGCGCAGGATCGGCGTCGGCACCGCGGCGCGCACCGCGCGCAGGTGGTCGAGCGCGCCGTCGAAGAAGGTCGGGCTCGGTGAGCACCGAGATCGCCGTCGCGCCGGCCGCCGCGTACTGCCGCGCGATCGCCGCCGGATCGTAGTCGGCGCGCAGGATGCCCGCGCGAGGGCGAGCGGCGCTTGCACTCGGCGATGATCCGGACGCCGCCCGGCGCCGATCCGGGAGCCGTCAGGGCGGCGAGCAGCGCCGCGCCGCGCGGCTGCCACGCCGCGGCCGCCCGATCGAGCGCGCGCCTGGCGTCCGGCGTCGCCCGCACCTCGACGCCGCGCGTGGTCGCCGCGACGATCGTCGCGAGGACGTCTCCACCGTCGCTCATATCGACGCTCCGTGGTGCGACGTGGCGATCAGCTGCTCCAGCGTCGCGGTCGCCGCCCCGCGATCGATGGCGGCGGCGGCACGGGCAATCCCCTCGCCGAGCGTCGCCGCGGCTCCGGCCACGAGCAGCGCCGCGCCGGCGTTCAGCAGCACGATGTCGCGCCCCGGTCCCTTGGCGCCGGCCAGGATGTGCCGCGCGATCGCGGCGTTCTCCGCCGCGTCGCCGCCGGCGAGATCGGCCAGGCTGGCCTTCGGCAGCCCGGCATCGGCCGGATGCACGTAGAACGTGCGCACCGAGCGGCCGCGCGCCTCGGACACCTTGGTGTAGCCGGTGGTCGAGATCTCGTCGAGGCCGTCGGCGCCGTGGACGACCCAGGCGCGCTCCGACCCCAGCATGCCGAGCGCCTTGGCGACGAGCTCGGTCAGCTCGGGCCGCGGCACGCCGACGATCTGCCGGCGCGCGCCGGCCGGATTGGTCAGCGGCCCGAGCAGGTTGAACGCGGTGCGGACGCCGAGCTCGCGGCGCAGCGCGGCGACGTGCCGCATCGAGGGGTGGAAGGTCGGCGCGAAGAAGAACGCCAGGCCGGCCTCGGCGAGGCAGCGCCTCGGCCACCGCCGGGCCGGCCGCGACGTCGACGCCGAGCGCCTCGAAGACGTCGGCGCTGCCGCAGCGGCTCGACGCCGATCGGTTGCCGTGCTTGGCGACCGCCACGCCGCACGAGGCGACGACGATCGCGGCGACCGTCGAGATGTTGAAGGTGCCGGCGCCGTCGCCGCCGGTGCCGCACGTGTCGAGGGCGTCGGGGCGCGGCCGCGCCAGGGGCACCGCGCGCGCCCGCATCGTCCGCGCGAAGCCGACGATCTCGGCCGGGCGCTCGCCCTTCTGCCGCAGCGCCATCAGCAGGCCGGCGACCTGCGCCGCCGGCACGTCGCCGTCCATGATCCGGGCCATCGCCGCGGCGGCTTCGGCCTCGCTCAGGTCTTCCTGCCGTTGCAGCTTCTCGAGCAGTGCCGGGAACATCGACGTCATAGCTCCAGGAAGTTGCGCAGCAGGCGGCGGCCTTCCGAGCGTCAGGATCGACTCCGGATGGAACTGCACGCCGTGCATCGGCCACTCGCGATGACGCAGCGCCATCACCGTGCATCGTCGTCTTGCGTGCGGGCCGCGACCTCGAGCACCGACGGCCAGCCGTCGTCGGACACCACCAGCGAGTGGTAGCGCGCGGCGGGAAACGGCGCGGTCAGGCCGGCGAAGACGCCCTTGCCGTCGTGCTCGACCGTCGAGCTCTTGCCGTGCATCAGCCGCGGCGCGCGCACGACGTTGCCGCCAAACGCCGCGCCCATCGCCTGATGACCGAGACAGACGCCGAGGATCGGCAACGAGGCGCCGAAGCGCTGGATGGCGGCGATCGAGACGCCGGCGTCCTCGGGACGGCCCGGTCCGGGCGAGATCACGATCCGCGACGGCGCCAGCGCCGCGATCTCGTCGAGCGTGATCTGGTCGTTGCGGCGCACCGACACCTCGGCGCCGAGCTCGCCCAGGTACTGCGCGAGGTTGAACGTGAACGAATCGTAGTTGTCGATCAGGAGGACCATCACCGCAGCTCCCGCTGCGCGAGCTCGAGGGCGCGCAGGAGCGCCTGCGCCTTGTTGCGGGTCTCTTCGTACTCGGTCGCCGGGTCGGAGTCGGCGACGATGCCGGCGCCGGCCTGCACCTGGGCCACGCCGTCGCGCAGCACCAGCGTGCGGATGGCGATGCAGCAGTCGAGGTTGCCGGCGAAGTCGAGATAGCCCACCGCGCCGGCGTAGACCCCGCGCCACGACGGCTCCAGCGCCGCGATGATCTCCATCGCGCGGATCTTCGGCGCGCCGGACACCGTCCCGGCCGGAAAGCACGCCACCAGGGCGTCGAGGCGATCCTTGGTCGTCGGCCAGCCGGCCCTCGACGCGCGAGACCAGGTGCATCACGTGCGAGTAGCGATCGATCGTCATGTACTGCGGCACGCGCACGGTGCCGTAGTCGCAGACGCGGCCGACGTCGTTGCGGCCGAGGTCGACCAGCATGACGTGCTCGGCGCGCTCCTTCTCGTCGCGCTTCAGCTCCTCGCCGAGCCGCAGATCCTCGTCGGGCGTCGCGCCGCGCGGCCGCGTGCCGGCAATCGGGTGCGTCTCGACGTGCCGGCCCTCGACGCGGACCAGCATCTCGGGCGACGAGCCGACGATCGAGACGTCGCCGACGCGGAGGAAATACATGTAGGGCGACGGGTTCACGTGGCGCAGCGCGCGATACACCGTGAACGGGTCGGCGGTGACGCGCACGTCGTAGCGCTGCGACAGCACCACCTGGTAGATGTCGCCGGCCGCGATGTGCTCCTTGGCCGTGCGGACCGCCGCCTCGAACTCCTCACGCGACGTCCGCGCCTCGACGATCGGCGGATCGCCGCCGCCGGTGGTCGCCCGCGACAGGCCGCCGGCCAGCTCGCGCTCGAGGAACTGGATGCGCGCGCAGGCGAACTGGTAGAGCGATTCGAGGCTCTCGCCCGGCGTCACGCGCGCGTTGGCGATCAGCAGGATGCGGTGCCGCACGTGATCGAAGGCGAGCACCGTGTCGAACAGCATGAACGCCGCTTCGCCGGCCGGATCGCCGAGGCGGCCGCGCTCGCGCTCCCACACGCCGTCGAGCGCCGGCTCGAACCACGGCGCGGCGTCGTAGCCGAAGAAGCCGACGGCGCCGCCGGTGAGGCGCGGCAGGTCGGGCACGAACGGCGAGCGGTACTCGGCCATCACCCGGCGCAGCGCGTCGACGAACGGCTCGTGGAGGACCTCGGTCTCGCCGGCGCGCTCGAGGACGGCCTGGCCGTTGCGCGCCCGCAGCACGAGGAACGGGATCCTTGCCGAGGAAGCTGTAGCGGGCGATGCGCTCGCCGCCTTCGACGCTCTCCAGCAGGAAGGCGTAGTCGGCGTGCTCGGCGACCTTGAGGAACGCCGCCGCCGGCGTCAGCAGGTCGGCGAGGATCTCCTTGTAGACGGGCACGAACGTGCCGCGCGTCGCCAGCTCGGCGAATTCTTCGAACGTCGTCTGCTTCATACCGATGTCCCGGCTTCCGTCCTGGCGCTCGTCGGCCATCGCCGCCAGCCGCCCTTCCGCGGCCTCCCGGAGGACACGCGCCTCCGGCGTCACGCCGGTCCACCACGCGAACTGGCGGACGGCCTGCGCGACGAGCATGTCGAGGCCGTCGAGGGTGCGGCAGCCGGCGGCCGCGGCGTCGCGCAGCAGCCGCGTCGGCCGCGGGTTGTAGACGAGGTCGTAGACCAGCGCGCCATCGAGATCGCCGGCGTCGACCGGCGATCGATCGACGTCGGGGTGCGTGCCGACCGGCGTCGTGTTGACCAGCAGATCCCAGCTGCCGCGCGGCACCGGCCACGGGCCCGCCGACACGTGCGCGGCATCGGCCAGCGCCTGCGCGGCCTCGGGCCGCCGGGCGTGCACCGACACCCGGGCCCCGCGCGACACCAGGCCGCGGACGACCGAGCGCGCCGATCCGCCGGCGCCGACGATCGCGGCCCGCCGGCCCTCGAGCGTCTCGCCGGCCAGCGGCGCGAGGAAGCCTTCGACGTCGGTGTTGGTCCCGTCCCACCCGCCGTCGCGCCGGCGCAGCGTGTTGAGCGCGCCGCCCTGCCCCGCCGTCCGCGCCGCGTCTTCCTTGAACGGCGCGGTCACGCTGGCGCCGGCGATGCCGAGCGCTCCGGCGAGCGCGAGGAAGTCGTCGAAGTCGGACGCCTCGCACGGAATGTAGACGCCGTCGACGCCGGTGGCCGCGAACGCCGCGTTGTGCATGGCCGGCGAGACCGAATGGCCGATGGGCCGGCCGACCACCGCGTAGACCGGCGTCGACGCGCCGACGTGCGCCGACCCGGAACTCGTCGCGCAGCCGATCGACGGTAACCTGACCTGGCGCCACGCCGTTTCCGCCGTAGGTCCAGCAGGACCCGACGTGCTCGGGCAGGACGCGCGTCGAGAGGCCCGGCGTGCCCATGGCGATCACGACCGTGCGTTGGCCGGCGTCGCGGCCGGCGCGGCCGACGCGCGATGACCGGCAGCGCATCCCGAAGCGTCTTCGCGGTGACGGCGACCTTCACGACGCCGGTGCCGTAGCGGCGCATGTCGCGGACGCGATCGTCCAGGTCGGCCGGGACGCCTTCGAAGTCGTGGCTCGACAGCACGACGCGGGCGCGCGCTTCCGCGGGCCAGTGCTCCAGCGCCGCGGCCGCCTTCCACTCGAGATCGACGTAGTCGGCGCCCAGCGCGAGCGCGCGGGTCAGGATGGCCAGGCGCTCGGCTTCGCTGCCCTGGAAGCGGCCGCCTTCCCAGGCCGCCCGGCAGGTGGCGATGACCGGCCGGCTGCGGCCGGCCATGGCCGCGTCGGCGTCGGGTCGATCCAGCAGGTCGAGGCGCAGCTCCACCAGGTCGGCCCGTGAGGCGTCCCGGTGGCGCCGCATCGCGTCCGGCGACGCGGCGGCAACGGCTTCGACGATCAGTGCGCCCATACGCAAAAAAGCCCCTTCAACCGGTCAGGTTGAAGGGGCTCGAACTCTCTGGTGTTCCGCGTCGTCCGCTGTCGCTAGACGGCCCCCTCGACCTGATGGACGTCATACCACCAGACCCGGTTGCCGAACGAGACAGAGGGACCAAACGGGACGGCAAGGCCGAACGACACACCGACGCCCTCGACAGCCGCCGAAGCAGCCGGGGTCGCGCCGGGGACGTGCAACCGATCCATGGCCGGTGACGATAACAGAGAGAGCGGGAGCCGGTCAACGCGATTTGGCGGCATTCCGGCCCGGAGCGCTATACTTTGAGCATCCTCTTGCGCCTAGCCTTTCGCGTCCGCCCGCCACGACCGATGCGCCTCCTGACTGCGGCGTGCGTCGTCACGGCACTGCTTTGCGCGCTGCCCGCGCCGCCGCTCCGCGGCGCCGAGCGCTTCATGCCGGTCGACGAAGTGACGCCGGGCATGCGCGGCACCGGCATCAGCGTCTTCGCGGGTGAGACGCGGTCCGAATTCCAGGTCGAGATCCTCGGCATCCTGCCCAACGCGGTCGGCCCGCGCCGCCACCTGATCCTGGCCCGCCTGTCCGGGCAGCGCCTGGCCGAGACCGGCGTCATGCAGGGGATGAGCGGCAGCCCCGTCTACATCGACGGCCGGCTCATCGGCGCGGTGTCCTACTCCCTGGGCGCCTTCTCGAAGGAGCCAATCGCCGGCATCACGCCCATCGCCGACATGATCGACGCCACCGACCGCACCACCGGCACCCCGGCGCCGGTGCGGAGCGTGGCCGCGGACCTCGCCTGGCCCGTCCCGCCGGCGCAGTTCGCGGCGGCCCTGCGGGACGCCTTCGCGCGGATCACGAGCGCGAGCGCGCCGATCGCGCTGGCCGGCGTCGACGCGCCGGTGCTCGCCGCGCTCCCCGACCATTCGCAGCTGCGGCCGATCTCGGTCGCCTACACGATGGCGGGCTTCTCCGGCGACACGGCCGCGGCGTTCACCCGCGCGCTCGGCGCGCCGGTCACGGCCGGGGACGCGACTCAGGCCCCGATCGCGACCGGCACCGCCGTCGCGGCGGCGCTCGCGCCCGGCGACGCGGTCGGCGTCAGCCTGATCCGCGGCGACCTGACCTTCGGCGCCACCGGCACGGTCACCCACGTCGACGGCGCCCGCGTCTACGCGTTCGGCCATCCGTTCTTCAACCTGGGCCCGACCGACTTCCCGATGACGCGCGCCCGCGTGCAGACGCTGCTGCCGAGCCTGAACGTCTCGCAGAAGCTGGCCGCCATCGGGGACGTGGTCGGCACGATGCGCCAGGATCGCTCGACCGCCATCGCCGGCACGCTCGGCGCCGGTCCGGCCCTGGTCCCGGTGAAGCTCACGCTGCAGTCCGATCGCGCGCCGGCACGCACCTTCACCTTCGAGATCGTGAAGGACCAGCTGTTCACGCCGCTCCTGACCTTCGCGTCGATCGCCAACACGCTGCAGGCCTACGAGCGCGAGTTCGGCGTCGCCACGTTCCTGGTCCGCGGCACGGCGCAGGTGCGCGGCCACGGCGCGGTCGCCATCGACGACGTCTTCGCCGGCGACTCGCCGGCCATCGGCGCCGCCGCCTCGGTCTCCGGCCCGCTGTCGCTGCTGCTGCGCAACGAGCGCCAGCCGGTCCAGATCGACGGCGTCGAGCTCGCCATCCAGTCGTTCGAGGAGCCGCGCACGGCCAGCATCGAGCGCGTGTGGCTCGGCAGCCGGGAGCCGCGAGCCGGCGAGACGGTGCCGGTGCACGTCGTGACGCGCTCGTATCGCGGCGATGAGCGCACCCACACGATTCCGATCCGGATTCCCGCCGGATCGTCGGGCACGCTGTCGCTGATCGTGTCCGACGGCGCCCGCCTCGCGTCCAGCGAGCAGCGCGAGCAGCGGCCGCCCTCGCCGAGCGACAGCGTGCCGCAGCTGATCCGCGCCTTCAACGAGGCGCGGCGCAACAACCGCATCTACGTGAAGCTGACGCGCGCCACGTCCGGCGCCATCGTCGCCGGCGAGCGCGAGCCGGCGCTGCCGCCATCGGTCCTCGCGGTGATCGAAGGCGCGCAGCCCGGCGTCGTCGTGCAGCCGCTGTCGTCGGCCGTCGTCGGCGAGTGGGACGTCCCTTCCGACGAAGCCATCACCGGACAGCGGACGCTGCCGGTGGTCGTCCGCCCCTACTAGGTGGACCGTCCTGGTGATTCCTAGAGCGGCTGCCGGGCGGGGCATCCCGGCTGGCGGCGTTGCTCGTCGCTCACATATTCCCGATATGCTCGCTCCTCGCGCCTTGCCAGCCGGGCGCCGCGCTCCGGCATCCACTCCACGAATCACCAGGACGGTCCACTAGTCTCCATGTCGAACCCCGGATTCCGTCGACGGCCGCGGCCGCGGACCGTTTTCTGCGCCTTGCTGGCGCTGGCCGTCAGCGGCGCCGCCGCCCTCCAGGCGGCGAGCACCGGCTTCTGGGTGGTCGCGACCCAGGCCGATTTCCTGAAGGGCGACACCGACTCCGTCTCGATCGACACCGACGGACGGGTGACGATTGCGCCGGCGCTGCAGGTGCTCGGCGACGTCGGCACGCCGGCCGTGTGGCGGATCGCCGCCGCGCGCGGCCAGGTCTGGGCGGCCACCGGACACGACGGCAAGCTGTGGAGCTTCCCGGGGCAGGGCGCACCGAAGGTGCTGTTCGATGCCGCGGAGCTGGATCTCCAGGCGATCGCTGCCCGGGCCGCAGGGATCGGTGCTGGTCGGCTCGGCGCCGGACGGCAAGGTCTATCGCGTCGCGGCGGACGGCACGTCGACGACGCTCTTCGACCCCGAGGACAAGTACATCTGGGCGATCGCGGTGGCCCCTGACGGCACCACCTACGTCGGGACCGGCGCCAAGGGGAAGGTCTACAAGGTGCCGGCCGCGGGCGGCGCCGGCACGCTGTTCTACGACACCGGCACCGAGCACGTCAGCGCGCTGGCGTTCGACGCCACCGGCAAGCTGCTGGTCGGCACGTCGACGCCCGGCCGCGTCGTCCGTCTCGACGCCGACGGCAAGCCGTTCGTGATCCTCGAAGCCGGCTACCAGGAGGTGCGCAGCCTGCGCGTCGCCGGGAACGTCACCTATGCCACGGCCGTAGGGCCCGCGACCGGCGCGCCCGCGACCGCCTCGCCCAGCCCCACGCCGGACACCAGCGCCGCGGTCACGATGTCGACCGAGATCACGGTCACCGCCGGCGGCGACAGCTCGGTCGTCACCGCCACGCCGGCGGCCAGCGGCGCCGAGTCGCGCGCCAGCGGCCCGCAGAAGGGCGCCATCTACCGCATCGCCGCCGACGGCGACTGGACGACCGTGTGGGAATTTCCCGACGACGTGCCGTACGACGTGCTCGTCGAGCCGGGCGGCAGCCTCCTCGTCGGCACCGGCGCCAAGGGCAAGCTCTATCGACTGTCCGGCGATCCGATTCTCGCCACGCTCGTGACGCGCGCCGACGCGCAGCAGATCACCGCGCTCGCCGACGACGGCGCCGGCGGCATCCTGCTCGCGGCGTCCAATCCCGGCCGGCTGCTGCGCCTGTCGTCGAAGCCGGCGGCGACGGGATCCTACGTCTCGGACGTCCGCGACACGACGACGGTGGCGACGTGGGGCACCATCCGCTGGCAGGCGACGACGCCGTCCGGGACGACGATCGCGCTGCACAGCCGCACCGGCAACACGCGCACGCCGGATGCGACGTGGAGTGCGTGGTCGGGGCCGTACACCACCGCGCTGGGCGCGCGCATCGACAGCCCGAAGGCGCGCTACCTGCAATGGAAGGCCGTGCTGACCGGCACCAGTGGGGCAAGTCCCGTGCTCACCTCGGTATCCGCGGCCTACCTGCCGCGCAATACGCGCCCGATCGTCGACAGCGTCACCGTGCACCCGCCTGGCGTGGTGTTCCAGCGGCCCTTCCCCATCGGCGATCCCGAGCTGGCCGGCGTCGACGCCACGCAGGAGCCGCGCGTCGTCATACCGGGCACGCCGTCGGTCGGCCAGACCCTCGGCCGCCGCACGTTCCAGAAGAGCCTGCAGACGTTCGTCTGGTCGGCCCGCGACACGGATGGCGACCGGCTGCAGTTCGCGCTGGCCTATCGGCGCGAGGGCGATCGGACGTGGACGGTGCTCAAGGACGGCCTCGACGACGACGTGTTCACGTGGGACACGACGACGGTGCCGGACGGCACGTACGTGCTCAAGGTGACGGCGTCCGACGGCACGGCCAACGCCCCGACGCTGGCACTGCAGGGCGAGCGCGAGAGCCAGAGCTTCGAGATCGACAACACGCCGCCGACGGTCACCGTGGCCCCGGCCGGCACGGGCGCGGCGGCCGCCACCGTGCGCTTCACGGTGCAGGACAGCCAGACGGCCATCCAGAAGGTGGAATACGCGAGCGCCGGCGATCGCTGGCGGCATGCGTATCCGATCGACGGGCTGCTGGACTCGCGCGAGGAGCGCTTCGAGCTGGTGCTCGGGGCGGGCGCGAAGTCGCCGGTCGTGGTGCGCGCGACGGACGGCCTCGGCAACGCCGCGACGGCCATCCTGCGCTAGGCGAGTCGCCCGCCCGACGCTGCGGCCGCGGCGGTTCCTGAGAGGAACCGCCGTCACAACGATCAAATCTTGCCTGTCGACTTGCCGCGGACCGTGGTCTGCTCGAAGAGCCAGATCAGGTTGACCGCCACCGGCGAGCCGTGGCGCTGCGCCGGACGGAAGCGCGTCGTCGACACCGCGCGCATCACCCGCCGCTCGAGCTCGTCGTCTTCCCTGGCTGGCAGGAACGACGCCTGGGCGACCACGCCCTCCTGCGTCAGCACGCCGGTCACGGCCAGCGCCGTCGGATGCGGCGTCGCCGACTCCGGCAGCCCCTCCAGAATGTCGACGTGGTCGTCATCGACCCGCGGCAGCTCCATGCGCTCGTCGAGGCTGAGCGGATTGCGGTTCGAGCCAGGTGCGGCCATCGCCGCCAGCAGCCCGGACAGCGAGTCGTCCCGCTGCGCCGGCGCGAAGTAGAGCAACCCGGCGATCGCCGCGAGGCACGTCACCGTCGCGCTCATCGCGCCCAGGCCGGCGTAGACGAAGTGGAGATCCTCGAACGCGTGCGCGAACTGGACCGGCCAGGATGCCTCGCGCTCGCTGCGCACCTGGCTGACCACCGACTGCGACATCGCATCGAGGTCGCGAGCCAGATCGGTCTCGAGACGCGGGTCGCGGACCATGGCCGCGCTCATCATCTCGCGCACCTCGCGCAGCTCGCGGGCGGTGGCGTGGCAGGCGGCGCACAGCGCCAGGTGGTTCTCGACCCGCACCTGCTCTGCGATGTCCAGCTCGCCGTCGTGCAGCGGCTCGAGGAGATCGACCACCGTCGAGCACATCATCGAGTGCCTCACGGCCGGCCTCCTTCCAGGCGGGCGGCGAGCACCGCGTCGACTGGGGAGCTCGCCGGCGCCGGGGTCTCGCGCAGCTCCTCGCGGAGCAGCTCGCGGGCGCGGGCGAGGCGGGACTTCACCGTCCCCACCGCGACGCCTTGCGAGAACGCGATTTCCTCGTAGCTCAGTCCGTCCATCTCACGCAGGACCAGCGCCGAGCGCTGGTCGAAGGGTAACGCCAGGAGCGCCGTCGTCAGCCGCGCCGCCAGCTCGCGGCGCCCGAGCACGCGATCCGGCTCGTTCGACGTGCTCGTCGCCGGCAGATCGCCGTGCTGCTCGACGTGCTGGTCGAGCGACACCTGCGCCGAGCGGAAGCGCCGCCGCCACCAGCGCTGCCGGTTGCGCGCCTGGTTGACGACGATGCGGTAAATCCAGGTCTTCAGGGTGGACTGGCCGCGGAACCGCGGCAGCATCCGGAAGACCTGCAGGAAGACGTCCTGCGACAGATCGAGGGCGTCGTTGTGGTCGGCGAGCAGGTGGAACGCCAGCTGGTAGACCATCCGCTGGTGCTCGGCCACCAGGCGGGAGCACGCAATGTCGTCCCCGGCGATACACTGCGCCACCAGCGCCGCTTCGCGGTCACCGGCGTCGGCCCACGTGATGGCGCGCACAGGCTTCACTCCCTGCTCCCCCGGCATCGGCACCGCCCCCTGCGTCGTGTCACGACGCGGCGGCCCCTCGCCAGGATCGAGGATAACGCTGTGTCATTGGACCCCGCAAGGCAGGGAAAGTTCCGCCGGAGGGAGACTCGGCCGCCAGGGCGGGCAACCGTGCGCACGCCGCCAGCCCGGCAAGGGGCCTGGCCCCGCCGCACCCCGAGGCCGGCCGCCCGGCGGGCTACTGCTTGCGGGCGACGAAGTCGGAGATCCGCTGGATGGAGTCCAGGTTCTCCGGCAGCATCTCGGCGTCCTCGACGGTGACGCCGAACGTGCTCTCGACGAACCCGATGACCTCGAGCACGCCGGTCGAGTCGATGATGCCCTGATCGAGGAGCGAGGCGTCGTCGGCGAGCGCCGCCGGGTCGGCGACGTAGAAGTTGCTCGTGACGAAGCTGCGCACCTGACTCTTGATCTCGCCGATGTCCATGTCCATCCGTCCTTATACCCGCCGCGCTATGCCGCCGGCGCCTTGACGCGTCCGAACGCCACGCGGGGCGTCCCGGCCGCGTTCTGGGCGAGGCCGATGGCCTCGTAGGCGCGCGCCCGCTGGAACAGCAGCGCGATCTGCCGATCCTGTCCTTCGCCGATTTCGAACAGCAGCCAGCCGCCCGGCTTGAGGAGCGGCAGCGCCTCCCTCAGCACGCGCTGGTGGATCGTCAACCCGTACGGGCCGCCGTCGAAGGCCTCGCGCGGCTCGTGATCGAGCAGCGCGGCCCGGTCGCCGGCCAGCCGCCCGCTCGAGATGTAGGGCGGGTTGCAGACGATCACGTCGACGGTGCCTTCGAGGCCGGCGCCGGCCAGGCCGGCGAACAGGTCGCCCTGGCGGACCGTGATCCGGTCGTCGAGCCCGAGCTGCGCTACGTTGCGGCGCGTCCAGCCGACGCAGCCGTCCGTCAGGTCGGTCGCCCAGACCCGCGCCGCCGGCACGTGGACGGCGATGGCGCAGGCCAGGTTGCCGGCACCGCAGCAGACGTCCACGACGCGGGCGCCCTCGCCCGCCGCCTGGACTTTCTCGATGGCGGTGCGCCCGAGCAGCTCGGTTTCCGGCCGCGGCACGAGCGCGCCGGGTCCGCACAGCAGGTCGACGCCCAGGAACGACTGGCGGCCGGCTTCGAGGCTCCGGGTGACGTCGATTTCGGGCTCGTCGTTCATGGACATGGCCGTGTCACTTCAGGTCGGTCTTCTTGATCTTGCCGGTGGTCGTCTTGGGCAGATCGGGCACGATCTCGACGAACTTCGGGACCATGAAGTTCTCGAGCCGGGCCTGGCATTCGCGCTGGATGTCCTTCTCGGTGAGAGAAACGCCGGTCTCGAGCACGACGAACGCCTTTACCGCCTGGCCGAGGATGTCGTCCGGCACGCCGATCACCGCCGCATCGCGGACGCCGCTGATGTTGTAGAGGACGTGCTCGACTTCCTTCGGCGCGACCTTCTCGCCCCGCGACTTGATGATGTCGTCCATCCGCCCGACGAAATAGAGGTAGCCCTCGTCGTCGAGGCGGCAGAAGTCGCCGGTGTGCAGCACCATCTCGCCCGGCAGCGGCCCCGGCTTCAGCTTCTTCGCCGTCGCCTCGGGCTTCTCCCAGTAGCCGCGCATCACCGTGGCGCCGCGGATCACGAGCTGCCCCACCGTGTTCGGGCCGACCTTGTTGCCCTCCTCGTCGACGAGCCACAGCTCGGTGTCGGGGATGGCGATGCCGACGCTGGTCGGCTTGCGGTCGATGTCCTCGGGCGGCAGGTAGGTGCAGCGCTTGCACTCGGTCAGCCCGTACATCGAGTAGATCCGCGCCGACGGGAAGAGGTCGCGCAGCACCAGGATGTGCTTCACCGGCAACGCCGCCGCGGTGTTGGTGACGAAGCGGATCGTCGAGAAGTCGTAGTCCTTGAGGTTCTTCAGCTCGGCGAGCACGGCGAAGATGGTCGGCACACCCGGGAAAGCCGGTGACGCCCTCGTCGACCATCGCCTTCAGCACCTGGGCCGGGAACGTGAACGACCGCTCGAGCACCAGCCGGGCGCCCACGCGCGTCGACATGATCAGCTGATAGAGCCCGTAGTCGAACGCCAGCGGCAGCACGCCGAGGATGACGTCGTCTTCCTGCATCCGCAGGTAGGTGCTGATCGACGTCGCCGCCGTCAGCATGTTGCGGTGCGTGAGCATCACGCCCTTCGGGTCGCCGGTCGAGCCCGAGGTGTAGATGATCGCGGCGAGATCGATGTCGAGGCCGCGGCGCGGCGGCGGCGTGTCGCGCTCGGTCGACAGATCCGGATCCTTCGGCCCGACGATCGTGCCTTTCAGGTACGGCGAGCTGGCCGCCGGCGCCTGCCAGACGGTGCGCAGGTGCTCGTCGGTGATGAGGAACGACGCCCGGCAGTCCTTGAGGTAGTACTCGAGCTTGTCGGCCTTGGTCAGCGGGTTGACGATCGACACCACCGCGCTGGCCTTGAGCACGGCCCAGAACGCGACCACGGTGTCCACCGTGTTGTCGCCGTAGACGATGACCCGGTCGCCGCGCTGGACGCCGCGCTCGACCAGGACGTGCGCCAGGTGGTTGGCGCGCCGATCGATGGCGCGGAACGTCAGGCGATCCTTGGCCCGGACGAGCCCGACCTTGTCGCCCAGCACGCGCGCGGCGTGCTCGACGTAGTCGTGCAGCTGGGGGACGGCTCCGTGGATGTCGGCCATGGCTGGATGCGCGTCGGAGGGCCGTGCGGGGCGCCGCCGCGGCTGCGACCTAGATCTCGACGACCTTCTCGATCAGCACCGGCGGCAGGTGCAGGTAGCGGGTGGTGCGGCGCTTCGATTCGATGTCCTTGAAGACGCGCTCGACCTGGGCCGGCTGCAGGCCGACCACGGGCGCGACGTCCGCGGCCGCGACGCCGTGGTTGTAGGCGTAGAGGCACAGGTCCATGCGGTCGTACGGCAGGGCGAAGTAGAACTCCTCCTGCGTCTGCGCCATCGAATACGTGTCCGTCGTCGGCGGCCGGCGGCGGATCTCCTCGGGCAGGCCGAGGGCGTGGGCGAGCGCGTAGACCTGCGTCTTGTAGAGGTGCGCGATCGGCTTGAAGTCGGCCGCGCCATCGCCCTGCTTGACGAAGAACCCCTGGTCGTACTCCAGCCGGTTCGGCGTCCCGGCGACGGCGTAGTTGAGCCGATCGGCGTGGTAGTACTCCGTCATCTTGCGGACGCGCTGCTTGTAGTTGGTCGCCGCGACCAGCTGCAGGTAGGCGGCCAGCGGCATCCGCGACGTCTCGGTCCTGCCGTCCGGGCCCTGCACCGTCAGCTGGAACACGTTCAGGCGATCGCTGTCGAGGATCGACGGCAGGGTGATCTTGCACTTCCAGTCGTCCCCGTACTGCGGGAAGACCTTGCGGATGGCGTCGTTCTGCCGGTCGTAGCAGCCGAGCCCGCGCAGGGCCGGGGCGATGTCCTCGACGACGGCCTCGATGCCCAGGTGCGACGCCAGCATCCGGCCCAGGCGCAGGGCGTCGTCCGAGGAGTCGCGCTCGGGCATGAAGATGCCGAGCACGCGCTCCTTGCCCAGCGCCTTGACGGCCAGGGCGGCGACCACCGAGCTGTCGATGCCGCCCGACAGGCCGACCACGGCGCCGCGGCGGCGGAGCGTGCCCATGACCTGCTGCCGGATGGACTCGGCGACGGACGCCGCCACCGCCGGGGCGTCGATTGCGAGGATTTCCTTGGTGAACATCGCCGGTGGATGCTAACGCGGTGAGAGCCAGTCGCGCAAACCATCGCCCAGCAGGTTGAAGCCGATGACCACGAGGGCGATGGACGCCCCGGAAACAGCGTCAAGTGCGGTGCATCCACGAGATGGGCCCGGCCGGCGTCGAGCATCGCGCGCCTTCGCCGAGCATCGACACCGCCGGATCGCCTGGCACGAGGTGCAGCAGGAGAAAAGACGAGCGTCGCCACACCGAAGAACGGGGTGGTGAGGGCGAGCCGCCGCAGGGTGTAGCTCAGCATCCCCTGTGCACCGCCGACTGCCCCTCGCTCGCGACGCGCGCCTCGATGCCGAGCCGCACCAGGAGCTTGCGCAGCCCTTGCCGCGACACGCCGAGCTCGCGGGCGGCCAGCGTCGAGCGATGGCCGGCGCGGGCCAGCGCGGCGCGCACGAACTGCTCCTCGAAGCCGCGGCGGGCCAGGCTCAAGGTCGGTGCGGCCGGTGCGGCGGCAGTCAGCGACGGCGGCAGCGCCGCCGGTGTGACCATCCCCCGCGACGGCGCGTTCACGGCCAGCGCGCGCATGACGTTCTGCAGCTCTCTCACGTTGCCGGGCCAATGATAGCGCGCGAGCGCGGCCAGCGTGGCCGGATGGATCGCGGCCCGCGTACCCGTCCGCGCCGCTGCGTCGGTCCAGAACGCGCGCGCCAGGACCGCGACGTCGTCGGGCCGTTCGCGCAGCGGGACGACGGCAATCCGCACGACCTCGAGGCGATAGCGCAGGTCGGCGCGGAAGCGGCCGGCCTCGACCTCCTCGGCGAGCACGCGGTTGGTCGCCGCGACCAGGCGCACGTCGACGCGGCGGGCGTGGCTCTCGCCGACGCGCCGCACCTCGCCGTCCTGGATGACGCGGAGCAGCTTGGCCTGGGCGCGCAGCGACAGCTCCCCCACCTCGTCGAGGAACAACGTGCCGCCGTCCGCCTCCTCGAAGAGCCCGGCGCGCTCGCGCACCGCGCCGGTGAACGCGCCGCGGGCATGGCCGAAGAGCTCCGCCTCGAGCAGCTCGTCGGTGAGCGCCGCGCAGTTCACCGTCGACAGGCGCCGCTGCCGGCGCGGCCCGGTGGCGTGCAGCGCGCGCGCGACGAGCTCCTTGCCCGAGCCGCTCTCGCCGTCGACGAGCACGTGGAACGGCGCCGCAGCCACGCGCAGCACCCGCGCGCGCAGCGCGCGCATCGCCTCACTGGCGCCGAGCAGCCCCAGTGTGTCGGCATCACCGGTCTGACTCGCGTCGACCGCGCGCGTTTCGGCGAGACGAAGCGCATGCGGCGCCACCGCGGTGGCTGCCGCTACGAGGAGCAGCTCGGCGTGGCGTCGATCGACCGCCGGCTCGGCGTCCCACGCGCAGCTCAGCGTGCCGACCGTCTCGCCGCCGCAGCGCAGCGGCACCGCCGCCGCGGGCCCCGGCTGGGCCTCGAGCCCATCGCGCACTTCGCCGCCGTCGAGCGGCGTGCGCACGCTGCGTCCGGTGGCGAGCGCCCGCGCGACGACGGCGTCGACGCGACGCACCGACGCCGTGCCGGCCCGCGACAGCACGTGCGCCGATGCGGCGTGCACCCACGCGCCCGTCGCCTGCAGCCGATCGCGCACGATGCCGCAGGCGCGCTCGAGGGCCTGCGTCGTGTCTTCCGCATCGACGACGCGCTCGAGCAGCCCCTGCAGGTCCCACGACATGACGCCGCACCGTGCAAGAAGCCGGCCGCGCGCCCGGCCGCGGCGCATTCCGCGCGCAGGCGCTCGCCGCCGCGAAAAACAAAGGGAGAAACTGCATCATGTACAATTGCCGGCGATGCTGCGATTTCTCACGGCCGGCGAGTCGCACGGTCAGGCGCTCGTCGTCATCGTCGAGGGGTTGCCGTCGGGGTTGACGATCGATCCGGCGGTCACCGCCGCCGACCTCAAGCGTCGTCAGGGCGGCTACGGCCGCGGCCGGCGCATGGCCATCGAGTCCGATACGGCCGAGGTGCTGTCGGGCATCCGCAAAGGCGAGACGCTCGGCGGCCCGGTGGCGCTGGTCGTGCGCAACCGTGACTGGACCAACTGGCAGAACACGATGTACGTCGGCGCCGAGCCGCCGGCCGACGCCACCGGGGCGCGCAAGGCGCCCGTGACGCGGCCGCGTCCCGGCCACGCCGACCTCGCCGGCGCGCTCAAGTACGAGCGCGACGACATGCGAGACGTCCTCGAGCGTGCCAGCGCGCGCGAAACGACCATGCGGGTCGCCGCCGGCGCGCTCGCCCGCCAGCTGCTCTCACGCTTCGGCGTCGAGGTCGTGAGCCACGTGTTCCGCATCGGGCCGGTCGGCACCTCCGATCCGCTCGGTGTCACGTTCGCGGACGCGAAGCAGATTCCCGCCGACTCGCCGCTGCACTGCGCGGATCGCGAGGCCGAAGCGCGGATGATCGCGGAGATCGACGCGGCGAAGGAAGCCGGCAACACGGTCGGCGGCGCCTTCGAGGTGATCGCGCACGGCGTGCCGGTCGGCCTCGGCAGCCACGTGCACTGGGATCGCAAGCTCGATGGACGCCTGGCGCAGGCGCTGATGTCGATCCACGCGATCAAGGCGGTCGGCATCGGCATCGGACCGCTGGTCGCGGAGCGGCCCGGCTCCGAGGTGCACGACGAAATCGTGCTGCCGCCGGCGGGCACGCCCGCACGCGACCTCGGCGTGCACCGCCCCTCCAACCGCGCCGGCGGACTCGAGGGCGGGATCACCAACGGCGAAGACGTCCGCGTCACCGGCTACATGAAGCCGATCGCGACGCTGATGCAGCCGCTGCGATCGGTCGATCTGGCCACCGGCATCGAGTCACCGGCAGCGATCGAGCGCAGCGACGTCTGCGCCGTGCCCGCGGCCGCGGTCGTCGCCGAGGCGATGGTCTGCCTCGTGCTCGCCGACGCCTTCCTCGAGAAGTTCGGCGGCGATTCGATCGCCGAGATTTCGGCCAACGTCGAGAGCGCGCGAGCGCGCGTCCGCGCCCACTTCTCCCCCGCCGACGTCACGGCCTGAATCGGCAATGGTGCGGCCGATCCTGCGCTACGGCGAGCCGCTGCTGCACGACGTGGCGGCGCCGGTGGCGCCGGACTCCGTGACCGCGCCCTCGACCCGGGCCCTCATCGACGACCTGCTGGATACGCTGCGCAGCGCGCGCGGCGTCGGCCTGGCCGCGCCGCAGGTCGGCATCCGCCAACGAATCTGCGTCGTCGACGTGTCCGGCGGACAGCGCCCCGAGGATCTGCTGGTGCTCGTCAATCCCGCCTTCGAGGCCCGCGACGGCCTGCAGCTCGAGCTCGAGGGCTGCCTCAGCCTGCCGGGCATCGAGGCCACCGTCGCGCGTCCGGCCCGGGTCCGCGTCCGTCATCTCGATCGCGACGGGCAGGAGCGCACGGTGACCGGCGACGGCCTGCTTGCCCGCGCCCTTCAGCACGAGATCGACCATCTCGACGGCGTGCTCTTCGTCGATCGCCTGCCGGCGATCGCCCGCCGCCTGCTGCTGCGGCGCCTGCGCCAGCGGCGCCGCAAGGAGGGCTGGTGATGCGGCTCCGCGTCCTGTTCTTCGGCACCCCCGCGTTCGCGGTGCCCACGCTCGACGCCCTGCTCGCCTCGCCCGACGCCGTCGTCGTCGGCGTGGTGACGCAGCCGGACAAGCCGCGCGGCCGCGGGCAGCAGGTGTCCGCGTCGCCGGTGAAGGCGCGCGCCGAATCGGCCGGCTTGCCGGTGCTGCAGCCGACGAAGCTCGCCGGCGAGGACTTCCTCGAGGCGGCACGCGCGCTCGCGCCCGACCTCGGCGTGGTCGCCGCCTATGGCCGGCTGCTGCCCGAGGTGGTGCTGGCGCTGCCGCGGCTCGGCCTCGTCAACGTCCACGCCTCGCTGCTGCCGCGGTGGCGCGGGGCCTCGCCGATCGAGCGCGCGATCATGGACGGTGATCGCGAGACCGGCGTCACCATCATGCGCGTCGTCAAGGCCCTGGACGCCGGCGCGATGCTCGCCGTCGCGCGCACGCCGATCGATCCCGACGAGACCGGCGAAGCGCTCGAGGCGCGGCTCTCCGCGATCGGCGCGTCGCTGCTCGTCTCGACGCTCAGCGCCCTGGGCCACGGCACCGCCCGCGAGGTGCCGCAGGACGAGGCGCTCGTCACGCTGGCGCCACGGATCGCCAAGACCGACGGCCTCATCGATTGGGACGCGCCGGCGCGCGCGGTGCACGACACGGTCCGCGCCCTGGTGCCGTGGCCCCGTGCCTACACCTATCTCGGCGCGCTGCGGCTGGTCATGCACGAGACTCGCCCCTATGCGTCACTCGCAGCCGCGTGGGCCGCAACCGGTGCCGCCGGCCGCGAACCGGCCGGCCTCGTCGCCCAGGCCGGCGTGGTGGCGCCGTCCCCGAAGGGCACGCTGCTCGTCGGCGCGGGCGAGGGATCGGTGATCGAGATCCGGCGTGTGCAGGAGGATGGCCGGCGCGTCCTCGAGGCACGCGCGTTCCTCGCCGGCCGGCCGCTGCCCGCCGGCACCGCTTTCACGGCCCAGGCCTCGGCGTGAGCGCGCGGCAATCCGGGGCGAAGCCCCGCGGGGCGTCGCGGCCGGGCGGGGCGCGGCAGGGCGGGGCGACGCGGCCGGGCCACGCCGCTCCGGCCCGCGTGGCGGCGTTCCGGACCCTGGCGCGCGTGCGCGCCGGCGCGACGCTCGCCGACGCCGTCGCCCGCGAGCGCGAAACGCTCGGCGATGCGCGCGACCGCAGCCTGGCTCACGATCTCGCGACCGGCGTCCTGCGCTGGCGCTCGGCGCTCGACGCCGCCCTCGCCACCGCCAGCAACCGCGCCATCGCGCGCGTCGACGCCGACGTCCTCGACATCCTGCGCCTCGGCGTCTACCAGATGCGGCATCGCGATCGCCTGCCGGCGCACGCGGTCGTGTCCGACGCCGTCGCCCTGACCCGCTTCGCCGGACACACGTCGGCGGCCGGCTTCGTGAACGCGGTGCTGCGACGCCTCGCGACGACGGCGGCCGATGCCCCGCCATCGGACGCGGTCGTTGCCGGCGATGGGGCCGCCGCCGGGCTCGACACACTCGCCACGCACTTCGCGCATCCCGGGTGGCTGGTGGCGCGATGGACGGCGCGTCTCGGCGTCGATGCCGCGATCGGGTGGATGCGCTTCGACAACGACCCGGCGCCGCTGACGCTACGGGCGCTGCCGTCGGCGGGCACGCGCGAAGCGCTCGCCGAGCGTCTCGCGTCCGCCGGTGTGTCGGTGACGCCGACGCGGTGGGCGCCGGCGGGCCTCGTGGTCACGGCGGGCAATCCGCTCGACCAGGCAGCGGACGTGGGCTTCGTCGTCCAGGACGAAGCCTCACAGGTCGTCGGCGAGCTGGCGGCCGCGTGGCCGGCGCGGCGCCGGCTGGACGTCTGCGCGGCGCCGGGCGGCAAGACGCTGGCGCTGTGGGCCGCGGGCGATGGCGGTGGAGTCGTCGCCGGCGATCGCCGGCCGCGCCGCGTCCGGCTGCTCCGCGAGACGCTGGCGCGCGCCGGCGCCGGCGGCATCCCGATCGTGCAGCACGACGCCGCGGGTCCGCTGCCCTATCGTGACGTCTTCGATCTGGTGCTGGTGGATGCGCCGTGTTCCGGGCTGGGCACGCTGCGGCGCGAACCGGATCTCAAGTGGCGGCGCGTCGAAGCGGAGCTCGCCACGATGGCCGCGGTGCAGACCCGGATGCTGGCGCACGCCGCCCGCGTCGTCGCGCCTGGTGGGGTGCTGTTCTACGCGACGTGCTCCAGCGAGCCGGACGAGAACGACGCCGTTGCCGACGCGTTCCTCGCGGCCCATCCGGCCTTCGAGCCGGCGGGCCCGCCTCCTGCCGCACCGGCGGGTGTCGGCGGCCTCCTCGGCGAGGACGGCCGCCTCCACACCTCACCGGTCACGCACGGGCTCGAAGCGTTCTTCGCGGCGGCATTCCGCCGGCGTGGCTAGGGCACGACCGACGCCTCGGGCTCGCCCGGCACCGAGTTGCCGAAGATCGACCCAGCGCTGTCGAGGATCGACGAGATCCTCATCTCGTTGCCCTCGTTCAGCTCCGTCCAGACGACGTTGGTCGGGGCCGAGTCGCCCCAGACGATGTGCTCGCCCCAGACGACGTGCTCGCCCCAGACGACGTGGGTGCCGTCGACGATGCCGAGCAGCGAATCACCCCACACGATGTGGTTCACCCACACCGCCGTGTCGCCCCACACGACGTGGTTCGGATCGACGGTCATGTTGCCGATCCAGGCCGCGCTGTCGCCCCAGACCACGTGGTTCGCCCAGAGCGCCTGGTTGTAGAGGAGGCCGTCACCCCAGACGACGTGGTCGCCCCACACGACGTGGCTGGCCCACGCGATCGGCTGGCCCTCGATCGACGTCGTGTTCTCGATGTTCGAGGTCAGCCACATCTGGCCGACCGGCGTCCACGGGTTGACCCGCCGGGCCACGCTCAGCGCGCCGAGCATGTTGAGGCGGCCGTTCCCCTGCGACAGCTTGTCGGCGCCGGCCAGCGGCAGCGCCGTCGCCTGCAGGATGGCCTTGATCGCGTTCGGCGTGATCTTCTTATTGAAGGTCAGCTACTGCACGTCGAGCATCGACGCGACGACGCCCGAGACCACCGCGGTCGACATGCTCGTGCCCGACAGCCGGAGGTGCGTCATCGGCGATGACGACCCCCACGGCGGCGAGACGCGCTGCGACGCGAGCTGCTGATACAGCCTCGCGCTCGACGGGACCGGCGCCACGAGACGATGGCCCGGCGCGATGATGTCGGGCTTGGCGTAGCCGTCGAACCAGGTCGGGCCGCGCGAGCTGTACGGCGCGACCGTGTCGTCGTGCGGCCACGCGGTGTTCTTGTGATCCACCGTGCCGACGGTGATCGCCGACGGCGCGTTGCCCGGCGACGAGATGCCGGCGTAGCCGATCTCGCCGCTGCCGGTCCTGGCCATTGTTGCCAGCCGAGACCACCACCACGATGCCAGCGCGGACCGCGGATTCGACCGCCAGGACCAGCGGGTCGTTCGCCGCCGGCTCGTAAATCAGGTGGCCGAGCGACAGGTTGATGATGTGGATGCCCAGGCTGGTGCGGTTCGCCACCGCGAACTCGACCGCCTTGATCACGTTGCTGGTCATAGCCGGCGCCGTGGCTGTCGAGCACGCGCAGCGAGATGATCTTCGCGCCCGGCGAGACACCCTGGTAATAGCCCTTCGAGTGCGAGCCCGACGACGCAATGAGGCCCGCGACGTGCGTGCCGTGGCCGTAGCCGTCGTACGGCGACACCTGCATGGCGTAGCCGTTGCGGAAGTCGTAGGCGGCCGTGATGCGGAGGTCGTCGCTCGGCGACACGCCGGAATCGATCACCGCGACGCCGACGTCCCAGGCGTCCCAGTTGGTGCTGCGGTAGCCCATCGCGCCGCGCATGACCGAGAACTGCGAAGCCGAATCACCGCAGGCCGTGCCCCAGCCGGTGACCCACGTCGAGCAGGGATCCGTCGACGACTGGTGCGCCTTCACCTTCGCGTCGACCGAGATGCCCTCGACGTCGGGGAGGTTCGCCAGCTGCTCGAGGTTCTGGTCGTTCACCTCCGCCAGCACGCCGCCGACCAGCTCCAACGCGAACGCGCCGTCTCCCTTGCCCCTCTCGATCAACCGGTTGAAGTCTTCCGAGCCCCGCAGGTCGACGCCCGAGCGGGTGCGGATGATGACGCGATGGCGCCCGCTCCCCTCGTTCGACTCACCGTCGATGACTCGCTGCAGGCCCCGATCGAGCTTGTGGAACCAGGGGCCGCGCGGGGTGCGACGGTCACCGCGCCCCGGCTCCGCCGCCGCGACGTTCGCGGTGACGAACCGGCAAGCAACCAGACCATGGCCGTGGACAACTGGGGAGACCTCATGCCCACCCGGTAGAGCACGCGCCATGCCACCCCGGCCGTTGTCGCGATTCGTGCTCAAGTCGTTGCGGAATGGCGGCTTACGAACACCCAGTTGGCGCTGCACGAAGCTGCCCATGATCCAGGAACGAACAGGAGGCGCGGCTCGCGTCGGGGCTGCCCATCGGAAACGCCCCTGTTTCGGGCCGTTGCCGGCGATCCTCCCGAATTGAAACGCATGTCCCGGAGTGAGCCACCGATTACGTCTTTGGAAAGGACGATCGCGGACGCAGGCGTTGCGAAGAGGTGCAGGCGCGTACCGGTCGGCACGCGCGCGGGCTTGAGGGATCGAGGCAATCGCCGGAGTCGCTGGCAGCTACGCGACGTCGCGGCCAGGCATCGTCGCGGGCGCGACGGCGGTCCCGGGCACGCCGGGAATGGCGACCGACCGCGAGGAGGACAGCTCGCTGCGCGGCCGGCGATCGCGGCGGCCGGCCTTGTCCTGGTACATCCGGTGGTCGGCGCGGGCGAGCAGGCTCTGGTAGTCCTCGCCGTCGGTCGGGAAGGTGGCGCAGCCGGCGCTCAGGCGCAGCGGCACCCGGGCCACTCCGAGGTCGACGGGCCCGCAATCCGCGGCCAGCTGCAGCTCGCGGCGCTTGGCCTCGGCTTCGGCGGCGTCGCAGTCGCCGAGCACGATGACGAACTCGTCGCCGGCGTAGCGGGCGCAGACGTCGTACGGGCGCAGCGCGCCGGCGAGGAGCTGGGCCACGCTCTTGAGCGCGGCATCACCGGTCGGATGCCCGTACTGATCGTTGATGCCCTTGAACTCGTCGAGGTCGAACACGATCATCGACAACGGCCGAGTGCCGCGCCGCGCCCGCGCGATTTCGGTCGACGCGTGCATTTTGAGGAAGCGCGCGTTGGGCAGGCCGGTGACCAGGTCGGAGAGCGAATCCTCGCGCGTCCGCTCGAACAGCATGGAGTGGTAGATGACCGCCGCCGCCTGCTCGCCGACGCGCTCGAGGAAGCGCTGGTGCTCCGGCTTGAAGGCGTCGGCTTCGGCGTGGTACACCGCCAGCGCGCCGATGCACTCGTCGTTGAAGGCCAGCGGCGTGACCAGCGCGGCGCGCAGGCGCGACTCGCCCGCCACTTCGCCAACTACGAAGTCCAGACCGGCCTCGCCGTTGAGGAGCGCCTGGCGCTCACGCACCGCCCAGCCGACGTTGCCGGCGCCGAGCGGGAGCAGCAGCTCGCGCAGCATGGCCGCGTCGACGCCGCTCGCCTCGGCACAGCGGACCGAGTTGGCCCCCTCGATCTTGAGGAACAGCGCGCAGGCCGAGTACGGCACCAGCGCGCCGAGACGCGAGGCGACGAGCGTGAAGGTGTCGGCGACGCCGAGGCTGCGGCCCATCGACTGCGCGATCTCGTAGAGCACGTACAGCTCGCGGTGGGCGCGGGCGATGTCGTCGAAGACGTGGCGCGGCTCACCGGCCCGGGGCGGCGACAGCGTCCGGTGGGCCGAGCCCATCGCGGTCGCGCCGGTGCCGGGGCCCGAGGCGCGCGGCTCCGCTTCGGGCACGCCTTCCGCGATCAGTTCCGGCATCAGCGTGATGAAGGCGCCGACGACGCGCGGGTCGAGCGCGCGGCCGGCCTCGTCCTGGAGCGTGGCGAGCGCGACCGCTTCCGGCACGGCGCGGCGATACGGGCGATCGCACGTGAGGGCGTCGTAGTAGTCGACGACGCTGATGACCCGCGCGCCGAGCGGAATGTCCTCGCCAGCCAGGCCGTCGGGATAGCCGGAGCCGTCCCAGCGCTCGTGGTGCGAGCGGACCAGCGGGACGACCGGATACGGGAAGGGCACGTTCGAGATGATCTCGGCGCCGACGCGCGGATGCGCCTGGACGCGGACGAACTCCTCGGCGGTGAGCGGGCCCGGCTTGGAGAGGATGTACTCCGGCACGGCCAGCTTGCCGATGTCGTGCAGCAGCGCCGCGGTCTTGACGCCGCGCACCTCGCTCTCGCTCATGCCGAGCGCCTGGGCCAGACGCCCGGCAAGCCGCTCGACGCGGCGCACGTGCTGCGTGAAGGCGTTGTCCTTGGCGTCGATGGCCGCGGCAAGGGCCTCGACCGTCGCCAGGTGCAGATCCGACACCTCGCGGACCTGCCGCTGCTCGTCGGCCAGGCGCTCGAAGTAGACGTGGTAGCTGCGATACGTCAGCAGCGCCGGCACCGCGACGGCGAGCAGCAGCACGATGGCGCTGACGTGGCCGAGCGCCGACACGAAGGCGGCAGCCGCCGCCGCGCCGACGACGTAGCCCGGCGCCGTCCACAGGAAGTCGGCGTGCCACACCGCCAGCGGCGAGGCGCCGCGACGCGACCAGGCCACGGCCAGGGCGATGAGCGACGTCGTGACGATGAAGTAGGCGCCGGCCGCGCCGGCGACGGCCAGCGCGTAGGCAAGCGGCATCGCGTCGAGCGCACCGCCGAGGCCCTGGTAGGCCGCGCCGGCGGCGGCCGTCGCGAGCACGACCGCGGCCATGCTGAAGAGCACCTGGTGCGGCGGATTGCGGCGCCGGACCCGGAACGTCGTCTGGCTCCACGTGCTGAGCGCGGCGGCGACGCACGCGAGGTCCGGTCCGACGAGGAGCAGTGCCGCGAAGTCGACGGCGTAGGAGAGGCTCATCGTCGAGCCACCGCCGGTCAGCGGCAGCCGCACCTTGAAGGTGGCGCTGATCGACGACACCAGCAGCAGGCCGAAGAACCAGGCCATCGTCGCGACCGACGCCGCCGGTGTCGTGCCGAATGCCAGACGGACGGCGGCCGCGGCCACCGTGCCGGCCGTCAGCCACCGCAACCGCGGGGGCAGCGCCGCCCAGGCCGCGCTGTCGTTACCCATCGCGGCGCTCGGGGTGACCTCGTTCCAGGCCGTACTCGGCGATCTTGCGATACAGCGTGGCCCGCCCGATCTCGAGGGCCGTGGCCGCGGCCTTCTTGTTCCAGCCGGTGGCGTCGAGGACGCGCCGGATATGCGCCTTCTCGGCGGCGGCGAGGCTGACGATCGCCGCCGGCTCGCCGGACGCGTCGGGCAGCCGGCCGACGGCCGAGAACTGGACGTCGGCAGCGCCGACCAGCCGGCCGGGCGCCGACAGCGCCGCGCGCGCGACCGCGTTCTCGAGCTCGCGGATGTTGCCCGGCCAGTCGTGCTTCACCAGCCGCTCGACGGCGTCGGGCGACAGCGTCTTGTCGTCCGGCGCGAGGCTGTGCGACGTGCAGTAGTGCCGCAGGAAGCGCTCGGCGAGGAGCGGGATGTCGCTGGCCCGTTCCCGCAGCGAGGGCAGCCGGATCAGGAACGCGTTGACGCGGTAGTAGAGGTCTTCGCGGAAGCGGCCTTCGCGCACCAGGTGCTCGAGCGGCCGGTTGGTCGCGCAGATCAGGCGGAAGTCGGCCTCGATCGAGCGCGATCCGCCGAGGCGCTCGAAGCGCCGCTCCTGGAGCACGCGCAGCAGCTTGGCCTGCCCCATCGACGACATGTCGGCGATTTCGTCGAGGAACAGCGTGCTGCGATGGGCCAGCTCGACGCGCCCGGGCTTGCTGCCGGCGGCGCCGGTGAAGGCGCCCTTCTCGTAGCCGAACATCTCCGACTCGAACAGCGTGTCGGGCAGCGCGGCGCAGTTGAGCGCCTGCATGTCGCGCCCGCGCCGCGGCCCGAGCTCGTGGATCATCCGCGCCGCGACTTCCTTGCCCGATCCGGTGGGGCCGAGGATCAGGACGGCGATTTCGGACTTCGCGGCGGCGCGGATCGACTCGAAGACGACCAGCATCTTCTCGTCGCGTCCCATCAGATCGCGGAAGTGCTGCGCCGCCGGCGAGGTCTCCTCGACGCTGGTGCGCACCGGGCGCTTGAGCAGCGCGTCGATGAGCGGACCCCAGCCGCCGCTGTTCTCGGCCTCGAACCAGCCGTCGCTGGCGCGGACCAGGCCGGCCTCGACGAGATCGTCCAGGCAGTTCTGGACATCCTGCGGCAACCGCGCGAAGTGCTGCGCCAGCGCGTCGAGCGAGAACCGCGCCTCGGGCCGCTGGTGCAGATGGCGCAGCAGCGACGCCCGCAGGGGCGATTGGATGAGGGCGGTGAAGCGGTCGGAGCGATCGACGAGAAAGCCTGGATCGTCGCTGCCGCGATCGCCGAGCCCGGATGGTTTCACGACATGCATGGGCGCGGCGCGGGTGCCCGTCTCGACGGAGTCCAGCCGTCGGCGACGGACGAGTCGGACCGTGCTACCTAAATCGGGTCTGCTGTCTCAGAACTTGAGGTGGCCGCCAGAACGTGATCCACAGTGCAACATGAGACGTGTGCGCTCCGTGTGCGGTAGCTAACCTGTAATAGACTCTGCACTTAAGGATGGCGCTGGGAACTCGCGTGTGGGGCGTCGGGCGGATGCTGGTACTCGCCGGCGCGCTCGTCGTGACCTTTTTCGTGTTCTTCGCGGCAGCGGCGCGCATCGCCATTCGCGCCCGCGATGTCGTGGTCCCCGAGCTCGGGGGACAGCCCGTCAACGGCGCCTCGCAGACGCTGGCGCCGCTCGGCCTCACGCTCCGCGTCGCCGAGGATCGGCGGCCCGATCCAAAGGTGCCGGAAGGGCGCATCGTTGCGCAGGAGCCGCGTCCCGGGAGCGTCACCCGCCGGCCGCGCGCGATCCGCGTCTGGCTGAGCGCCGGCGCCCGCGCTCCCGTGGTCCCCGATCTCATCGGCTCGTCGGAGCGCGCCGCGATGATCCGGCTGCAGGCCGACGGCCTGAACCTGACCCGGACCGTCGAGATCCGATCGGCTGACTATCCCGCCGACACCGTCATCGCCCAATGGCCGCCGGCGAAGGTGAAGGCCGCCGACGTCGTGCTGCTGGTCAACCGCAGCGAGCGCGGCGCCACCTACGTGATGCCCGACGTCATCGGCCTGGACGGGACCAAGGCCGCCGACCTGCTGCGCGGCTGGGGCTTCCGCGCCAGTGTCGTCGGCACCTACCCGTACCCCGGCATCGCCCCGGACATCGTGCTGCGGCAGAGCCCGCGCGCCGGCTTCCAGGTCGCGCCCGGCGACGCCATCTCCCTCGAGGTCAGCCGATGAACCCGATTCACATCGCGCCGTCGATCATCGCCGCCGACCCGCTGGCGATGGGCGCGGCCGTCCGGACCATCGAAGCCGGCGGCGCCGATGCCCTGCACCTCGACGTGATGGACGGCCAGTTCGTGCCGAACCTGACGCTCGGCCCGGCCGTCGTGCAGGCGTTGAGCAAGGCCACGACGCTGCCCCTCGACGTGCACCTGATGGTGGACGCGCCGGAGCGGTATCTCGAGACGTTCGCCAAGGCCGGCGCCGCGGGGCTCACCGTGCACGTCGAAGCCACGCGGCACCTGCACCGCACGCTGCAGGCGATCCGCGCACTGAAGAAGACCGTCGGCGTCGCGCTCAACCCGGCCACGCCGGTGTCGGCCATCGAGGAGATCGTCGACGACGTCGACATGGTGCTCGTCATGTCGGTGAACCCGGGCTTCAGCTGGCAGACGTTCATCCCCCGCAGCGACGCGAAGATCCTCGCGGTGCGGGCGCTGCTCACCGCCCGCGGCAGCCGGGCCCGGCTGCAGGTCGACGGCGGCGTCGACGCCGGCAACATCGCCCGCCTGGTGGCGGCGGGCGCCGACACGTTCGTGTCCGGCGCGTCGGTGTTCGGGACGCCCGATCCCGCGGCGGCGGTGCGCGCGCTCCGGACGGCGGCGGAGGCCCCTGCGTGACCGGCCCCGAGAGTGGTCCGACCTCGCGATCGCCGGTCCGCGTCCGCTACGCCGAAACCGACCAGATGGGCGTCGTCTACTACGCCAATTACTTCGTCTGGTTCGAGATCGGCCGCACCGACCTGCTCCGGACGCTGGGCGGCACCTACCGCGAGCTCGAGGCGGAAGGCCTGACGCTGCCGGTGATCGACGCCTCCTGTCAGTACGCGGCCCCGTGCCTGTATGATGAAGAGCTGGTCGTCGTGACCCGGGGCCGGCTGCTGTCGCCCATCCGCGTGGCGTTCAGCTACGCGGTGGAACGCCCGGACGGGTCGGTCGCGGCGCGCGGGCGTACCGAGCACGCCGCCATCGGCCGCGACGGACGGCCGCGCCGGTTGCCGGCGTTCCTGCGCGAGGCCCTGTCGGTCGCGGACATGCCCGCCCCACCCGGGTCATCCAGTTGAGATCCATGCACGCACTCGTCACCGGCACCGCCGGGTTCATCGCCTCTCACGTCTCGAACCTGCTGCTCGATCACGGCGCCACGGTGCACGGCGTCGACGCGTTCACCGACTACTATCCGCGGCCGCTGAAGGAAGCCAACCTGGCCACCCTGACGGGCCGCCCGGGCTTCACCTTCACCGAGGCACGGCTCGAAGACGCCGACCTGGCCCCGCTGCTGGACGGCGTCACCCACGTGTTCCATTTCGCCGCCCAGGCCGGCGTCCGCCGCAGCTGGGGCCGCGATTTCCGCCACTACACGGTCAACAACGTCGAGGTCACCCAGCGCCTGCTCGAGGCCGTGGCCAGCCGGAACATCGCGCGCTTCCTCTACGCGTCGACGTCGTCGGTCTACGGCGACCTGGCGCCGATCCCGATGCGCGAGGACGTCCGGGTCCAGCCGGTGTCGCCCTATGGGGTGACCAAGCTCGCCGGCGAGCAGCTCTGCTTCCTCTACCACGTCAATTACGGCGTGCCGACGGTCGCCCTGCGGCTCTTCACGGTCTACGGCCCCCGGCAGCGGCCCGACATGGGCTTTCACCGGTTCCTGACCGCCGCCCATGAGGGCGGCTCGATCACCCTCTACGGCGACGGCGAGCAGACCCGGGACTTCACCTATGTCGGTGACGTGGCCGAGGCGGCGCGCCTGGGGGCCGTCCAGGGCGTCCCCGGCCGCGTCTATAACATCGGCGGCGGATCCCGGGTGTCGGTCAACGAGGTCCTCCGGCTAGTCGAGGAGATCGTCGGCTGCCCCGTGTCCATCGACCGCCACGCCCCGCAACCCGGAGACATGCGCGACACCTTCGCCGACACGTCGCTCGCCCGCACCGAGCTCGGCTTCGAGCCGAAGACGTCGCTGGCCGAGGGGCTCGCCGCCGAATACGCCTGGCTGAAGCCGCAGCTCGGGTCCCTACGCCCCGCCGATACCACCCGATGATGCTTGTGCTCCTGTCCGTCCTTCGCGCCGCCGCCCGGCCTCGTCTGCTGGCTGTCCCGGCGTTCGCCCTGCTGCTCCTTGCCGGCGCCTGCGCCGAGAAGGGCACCAAGATCCCTCCCGGCACCAGCAAGCCGGATCAGTTCCTCTTCGAGCGCGGCAACAAGTCGCTGGAGGAGAAGAAGTGGTTCACGGCGCGTGAGTTCTTCCAGACACTGATCGACACCTACCCGCAGAGCCCGCACCGGGCCGACGCCAAGCTCGGGCTCGGCGATGCCTACCTGGGCGACGGCTCGCCGGCCTCGCAGGTCCTGGCGATCAACGAGTATCGGGAGTTCCTGTCGTTCTTCCCGACCAGCGCCCGCGCCGACTACGCCCAGTTCAAGCTGGCGATGTGCCACTTCTCGCAGATGGCCAAGGCCGGGCGCGACCAGACCGAGACGCTCGAGGCGCTCAAGGAGTTCGACGTCCTGTTCGAGAAATATCCGAACAGCCCGCTCCTGACGGAAGCGCGCGCGAAGCATCGCGAGGCGAAGGATCGGCACGGTCGCTCCGAGTACCTGGTCGGGCTCACCTACTACCGCCTCAAGTGGTATCCGGGCGTGGTCGCGCGGCTGCAGGCGCTGCTCAAGAGCGATCCGCAGTTCACCGACCGCGACGCCGTGTACTTCCACCTCGCCGACGCCCTGGTGGAGTTGAACCGCACGGCCGAGGCCGTGCCCCTGTTCGAGAAGATCCCGCAGGAATTCGAGAAAAGCGACTACATCGAGAAGGCGAAGAAGCGGCTCGAAGAGGTCAAGAACGCCGCGGCGACGGCGTTAACGGCGCCGGTGAAACAGACGCCGTCGAAGCAGGCGTCGCCGAAGGAGGCGCCGCCGAAGGAGACGCCGCCGAAGGAGACGCCGCCGAAGGAGACGCCGCCGAAGCAGACGCCGCCGAAGCAGACGCCGCCGCAGTCGTAGCCGATCCGGTGAGCGGCATCGCGCGGTGGTCGGGGTCGGGCTCGTCGGCGGGATCGCTCGGCGGGACTGTGCGCCCCGAGACCACAGCGGCGAACGTCTGGTAGGTACTCGACCGCCGACCACAGCGCCAGGCCGAGGACCACCCACATCGCGCCAAGGCCGAGCAGGCGCAGCCAGCGGCCCGGCTCCCCCGCCAGATCGGACGCCAGCATCAACGCCAGGATGGCGACCACCTGGGCGACCATCTTGAGCTTGCCGAGGCCGGAGGCGGGCATCACCAGCCCGCGGGTGTGGGCCACGCCGCGCAGGCCCGTGACCGCCAGCTCGCGGCCGATCACGACGGCCACGATCCATGCCTGCACCATGTCGAGCTGTACCAGCGAGACGAACGCGGCGGTGGTCAGCAGCTTGTCGGCGATCGGATCGAGCAGCTGGCCGAGCACCGTGATCTGCTTGCGGCGCCGCGCCAGATAGCCGTCCAGCCAGTCGGTCAGCGAGGCGACGCCGAAGATCAGCGCCGCCGCCATCCCCTTGGGCAGGCCCAGGACCAGGTGGCCCTGGAACGAGGTCAGCAGCACCACGACGAGCAGCGGGACCAGGACGATGCGCGCCAGGGTGAGGGAGTTCGGCAGGTTCATTGGCCGCCAGAAAGACGACGCGGGACGAGGGCGATTGTAGCCGATCGGGTATGATCCCGGGTTGCCATGAAGGCCATCCTCCTCGCCGGCGGAAAGGGCACGCGGCTCAGGCCGCTCACGCTCCACACGCCCAAGCCCATCGTCCCGATCTTCAACCGCCCGTTCCTGCACTATCAGATCGACCTGCTCAAGCAGGTCCCCGGGCTCAACGAGGTGATCCTCAGCCTCAACTACCAGCCGCGCCGCATCGAGGACGTCTTCGGCGACGGCCGCGGCGTCGGGCTGCCGATCCGCTACCTCGTCGAGCCGCAGCCGCTCGGCACCGGCGGCGCGATCAAGTTCACCGAGCCGCACCTCGACGGACCGGTCATCGTCTTCAACGGCGACGTCCTGACCGAGATCGACCTCAACGCCGTGCTGGCGCTGCATCGCTCGCGCAAGGCCAAGGCGACCATCGTGCTGACGCCGGTCGAGAACCCGACCGCCTACGGCCTGGTCGAGACGGCGCCGGACGGCGCCGTGCAGCGCTTCCTGGAGAAGCCGAAGCCGGACGAGATCACCACGCACAACATCAACGCCGGCATCTACATCCTCGAGCCCGAGACCTTCGATCGCATCCCGAAGGACACGCCCTACTCGATCGAGCGCAGCTACTTCCCGTCGCTCGTCGAGCGCGGCGAAACGTTCGTCGCCTACGTCTACAACGGCTACTGGATCGACATCGGAACGCCGGAGAAGTACACGCAGGTCCACAACGACATCATGAGCGGCGCGTTCTCGGCGGCGCCGTTCGCCGGGACCACGGATGCCGTGATCGCCGACGGCGCCAGGATCGAGGAAGGCGCGGTCGTCGAAGGCCCGTGCTTCATCGACGAGGGGACGGTGGTCCGCCCTGGCGCGCGGGTCGAACCCTTCTCCGTCATCGGCCGCGAGTGCCACATCGAGGAGTCAGCGGTCGTGCGCGGCTCGATCGTCTGGAGCGGCTCGTGGATCGGCCGTGAGGCGCTGGTCGATCGCGCGATCGTCGGGCGGAACGCCCACGTCGGCCGCAACGCCACCGTCAGCCCGGGGCGGATCCTCGGCGACAAGTCCGTGCTCACCGACTTCACGCAGGCCTGACCCGGTCGCGACGCGCGCGGCCCTTCCCCCAAACGACATGTCTGAAATCATCCCCGGCATCTTCAAGGCCTACGACATCCGCGGTCTCTACCCCGGCGAGATCCACGAGATGGTCGCGCACGAGATCGGCGGCGCCTACGTCACCTACCTGAACGCGAAGCGCATCGGCGTGTCGCGCGACATGCGCGTCTCGTCGCCGGCGCTGATGGACGCCTTCGTGGCCGGCGCCCGCGGCCAGGGCTGCGACGTCGTCGACTACGGCATGCAGGCGACCGACATGATCTACTTCGCGGTGGTGCGCGACGGTCTCGACGGCGGGGTCCAGATCACCGCCTCGCACAACCCCAAGCAGTACAACGGCATCAAGATGGTCCGGAAGGGGGCGCAGCCGCTGTCGGGCGACGAAGGGATCGGCGAGATCCGCGACATGGTGGTGGCCAAGACGACGCCGCCAAAGGCGCCGCGAGCCGGCGCGCTGACCCAGGCCAACGTCCTCGACGACTACACGAAGACGGTGATGGGCTTCATCGACCAGAGCCTGATCAAGCCGTTCAACGTCGTGCTCGACGCGGCCAATGGCATGGCCGGCCTGGTGGCGCCCAAGCTGTTCGATCAGCTCCCCTGCAAGACGACGCGGCTCGCCTTCACGCCCGACGGGACGTTCCCGAACTACGAGGCCAACCCGCTGATCGAGGAGAACCGCCGGGTCGTCACCGAGCGGGTGCTCCGCGAGAAGGCCGACATCGGCATCGCCTGGGACGGCGACGCCGATCGCGTGTTCTTCATCGACGGCAACGGCGAGTTCATCGCCGGCGATTTCATCACGGCGCTGCTCGCCGAAGCCTTCCTGATCCGCCAGCCGGGCCAGGCGATCGTCTACGACGTCCGGGCCAGCTACGCGGTCAAGGACACGGTCGCGCGCTACAACGGCTCCGCCCACATGAACCGCGTCGGCCACGCCTTCTTCAAGGGCCGGATGCGTGAGACCAACGCCGTCTTCGGCGGCGAGGTGACCGGGCACTACTACTTCCGCGACTTCTACTACTGCGACAACGGGTTCATCCCGGCGCTGCTGATCCTCGAGCTGATGTCGCGCAAGAACCAGACGCTGGCGCAGCTGCTCGAGCCGCTGCGGGAGAAGTACTTCATCTCGGGCGAGATCAACACGCGCGTCGCCGACATGTCGCTGTGCAAGGCCAAGATCGACGGGCTCGCCGCGAAGTACACGGACGCCCGCGTCTACATGATGGACGGCGTGTCGGTCGAGTACCCGACGTGGCACTTCAATGTCCGCGCGTCGAACACGGAGCCGCTGATCCGCCTGAACCTCGAGGCCACCACCGAGGCCGAGATGCAGGCGAAGCGCGACGAGGTGATCGGCTACATCCGAAGCTGAACGCGCCGGCGGCGCCACGACCGGTGTCACGTCCGCGGCCTCGCTGACGTATGCTTTTCAGCGCAGACATGTTGCGCCGGGAGGTCATGGCGACCGCGATCGATGCCGCACTGGTCAAGTTCACGCTTCGCGAACGTCCGATCTCGGGAGGTCGATTGCCTTCTATCGGGCGCTGCTCGGGACGGAACCGGCCAAGGTGCGGGACAACTACGCCAAGTTCGACCTGGCCGAGCCGCTGCTGGTGCTGTCATTGATCCCGGGCCGTCCCGTGGCCGGCGGGCACCTGAACCACGCCGGCCTGCGCGTGCGCAACGCCGAGGAACTGGCGCGAGATCCGGGTGACCGCCCGGACGCCGACGGTGCCGTCGCCGGCGGCGCTGCATCGCGCCATCTATCTCGGACCAATGGCCCAGGTGACCGACGACTTCGGTAACATCTATCGCCGCGGGGCGATCGCGACGATTGCCGCCCGGGACTGGGAGATGCTGTCGGCGAGTCCGTCGCGGGACGCCTTCCTGCTGCTGGGCCCGGACGTGCTCCCGCTCGGCGTCACGGACGCAGGCTGCTGCGCAGGCGGACCGCGATAACCCCGAACCCGCCGCGGCGTAGTACGCAGGCATGCGCTCATCCGCCCGCGCGGCCGCGCGGCCCGCCGCCTGGAAGACCATGGTCGCGCTCGGCGTCGTTGGACTCGTGCTCGGCGTCGCGGGGGTGGGACTGGTCGTCGCGACAGGGTCCGCCTACGTCCGCCCGCCGGTGGATCTCTCGTTCGCCGACGCCGACGCCACGTATGACGCCTGCCAGGGCTTCGTCCGCACACAGATCAAAGCACCGGGTCCGGTGACCTTCGCACCGATCGGGCGGCGGACGGTCCGTCGATACGCCGACGGCCGCGTCCTGGTCCGGTCGCACGCAGACGCCACCAACGCCGCCGGACGCCTCGTCGAAATCCGCATTACCTGCAGGATGCGCCCGCTCGGTGGCGATCGCTGGGACCTCGAAGGCCTCGCCCTGCGCAGCGACTGAGCGCTCGACGTCAGGGTGCGACCGGCGTCGGCTCGATGCGGCCGGACATCTGGCCACCGACCTCGCCGTGCTGCCACGTGCCGGCGTAGCGGTCGCCGGAGAAAAGCAGCCGCACCGTGAACGTGCCGATGCCGGGCAGGTTCGTGTCGGTCATCATGATCACCGGCGTGTCGCCGACGAAGTGCAGGGGTACGACGATCGGCAGGCCGCTCTGCCCCGCCGCGCCGCAACAGTCCATCTTCGCGTTGAAGCGCCAGCTGTTCTCGCCCACTTTCTCGACGCTGGCGATCTCGTAGCGATCGGCGCTCGGCGGCCGGGGGTTGCGGCCGTCCACGGTGAACGAACCCACCAGCGTCACGTTGCGCATGCGGGCGGCGAAGGCGCGCTCGGCCGGCGGCAGCGTCGCAGGATCGATGACGGACCCAATCCCCGACCGGCCGGCGAGCCAGCCGAGACCACACATCATCCCCAGCCCCAGCAGGAGGAACGTGAGTTTGACGAGCTTGAGCATGGCTGAGGATACGCCGGCCGCCCGGATGGCGTTCAGGCGGCCGGGCAGGGTTGTTGCAACTCGACCGGCATGACTCCGAAGCAAAGCCCTGCCGTCGATCCCCTGACGCCTGACGCACCCAGCTTGACCGAGTCGATGCCGACTCCTGCCGCTCCAGCACCCGCCGCGCTCCGGTGCGTCCAGCGCCCCACCGGCGAATGGTTCACCTTCGCGACCGGCAACGCCCCCGGCAAGGACACGCCGGATGCTACCGACCTGCTGACCGAAGCGGAAACGCGCGGACAGCTTCGCGGCCGCGGAGTGTCGGACGCTGACGCCGACGCGCAGATTGCGGCGGCCCGAGCCAGGCCGGAATTCAGCGGCGACGAACTGCCGCTGCCCGATCCGGTGGTCGGCGGCCCGGCACGCAGTGCCCCGAGAGGCAGCGCGGAGTAGCCGAAGCCCCGGCTACTCGTCCGCACCGGGCACGCTGGCACGGTCGGCTGTCGCGTCCGGGCTCGTCCCCGTCCCGACTCGTCCGCCGCCGACGGCCATCGTCCGGCCCTCGCGGAACGGGTCGACTTCGCCGTCGGACGGCCGCAGCAGCTGGTGATCCCAGCGCAGGTACATCGATCCGTCGCCGCCGGCGATCAGGTACTCGTAGGCGAGCTGGCCGTCGTCCGTCTTCGACAAGGCGACCGCGGCGACGGTTCCCCATCGCCACTTCTGCGCACCCTTGGGGGTGTGGACGTCTCTCCACGCGACTCGCTGCGTGATCATGAATCGGGCCGGCGGGCTGGCCATTTCGGTCTCTGCAGGCGCACCTGTGCTCTACCGACGATGCGGGGGCTCATCGTCTGACAGGGATGATGCGGATGATACGCGTGTGGATGGGGTCCACCCGCCACGAGTGGTACCGCGATGGGACGAGCCGCCCCAACGCATCGGTGTGCCCCCTGGCGAGGACAGCGCGTCCGACGACATTGGGAGGCGGCGGGAGACGGTGGAGCGGCCTGCGCCGCGGAGCTACTTGGGCTTGGAGGCCGGCATCGCCGCCTTGGCGGCCGCCCGGCGGTCGGCCGCCTCGACGACCAGCCGGTACGCCACGTAGTACTTGTAGATGTTCGCGACGTAGGTCACCGTCTCGCGGCCGATCCGCTCGGCCGCGATCACTTCCACGTTGCCGAACCAGAGGTTCGGATTGAGCCCGGCCTTCTCCGCCTCTCTCCGCAGCTGGCGAACGCGGCCCGGTCCCGCGTTGTAGGACGCGAACGTGAACAGCATCTTGTTCAGGTGGTCCATCGGCTCGTCCTTGAAGAACGTGTCCGACGTCACGCGCATGTATTTGACGCCGGCGTGGATGTTCGGCTCGATCTGCCTGATGTCGCCGACCTTCAGCTCCTTGCCGGTCGCGGGCATGACCTGCATGATCCCGACCGCGCCGACCGCGCTCTTGGCGTTGTGATCGAGCTGGGATTCCTGGTACCCCTGGGCGGCCATGAGCAGGTAGTCCAGGCTGTACTGGTCGCTGTATTTCCGGAACAGCTGGACGAGCGCCAGGAACTTCTTGCGCTCGGCCTCGGATGCCGCGCGCTTCGCGTAGGTCGTGTTGACGAGGTATTTCCGCTCGACGACGTTGCCGAAGGCCGTTCCCAGCCCATAGTTCCCCATGAACGTGTTGAGGGCCTGCGACAGCTGCGGGCTGTTCTTCCGGATGGCGACGGCCAGCGTGCCCCCGGTGCGGACGGCCACGTCGTCGTGCACCGTGAGGTTCGTGAAGACCTTCTTCCAGAAGCCCGCGAGATAGTCGTCGACGACGATCGCCGGGATGAGACCGGCGTTCACCATCTCGAGCAGGTCGTCGTCTTCGAGGTTGTCCGGCGCGAGGCGAATCTCCACCGGCGGCTTGCCCTCTGCCTTGAACTTCTCGTTGAGCGCGAGGAGGCTCTCGTGGTAGCGTGCCCTTCTCGCGGACGAACACCTCCCGGCCCGACAGGTCCGCTACCGAAGCGAGCGGCGGCTGGCCGGCGGCGGTGACGACAATCTCGCTGACGTTCATCCGGGTGGGATTGGTGAAGTCGACGAACTTCTGGAGCGCAGGCCGTATCGTGAGCTGCGCCGCCACCAGATCGACCTTGCCGTCGACGAGCGCCGGAAGCAACTGGGCGCGCGGCAGCGGCAGGAAGGCGACGAAGATCTTGTGGTCGAGGCCCGTCTTGAAATGCGTGTTCAGCCGCTCTTCGACGAGCTGCCCGTACTCGTGCGCGATGCCGCGCTGGACGCCCTTGTCGAGGAAGTAGAACGTGCGATTGAACGTCACGCCAATCCGCACGATCCGCCGTTTGACCATGCGCGTCGAGGTCGCCGGTGAATGGCTTCAGGACGAGGTCGCGCACGCCCGGCGGCAGCTGCGTTTCGAGCTGCGAGGGCGGTAGCGCATCAGCCGGCTCATCGGCTGCCGCCGCCGCAGCCTGCGGCGCGGGAGCAGGCGTGTCCTGCGGGGCGGATGCAGGTTTTCCTGCGGCGCGGAGGCAGCCTTCTCTTGCGGCGCGGCTGAGCTGTCGTCCTTGCCGCCGCACGCCGCGACCGTGATCGCGATGCCCGCCAGCAGCGCCGCCGCTCCGATCTTCGTCCTCATGAAGGTCTCGACCATCGATTCCAGCGGGGAGACACACGTGGAGCAATCCGAACGGGATGGAGCGTAGCAAGTGTCTCCGTCAACCGGCCATTGCCTCTTGGGCTCATCGCTCGCCCCCAGCACCATTGGTCCAACTCAACCGCCCTGTGGCCCGCGCCCGCCTGCGGCCTGGCCAACGCAATGGCGCTACGCGGCCTCGTGTTGACGGCAAAGGTAGCAGCGGCGTCGACGGAGCGCACCGGGGGGAACCACGGGACGAGACGTGGAAAGTACGGGAAGGCCGACCGGATATCCCGGTGGTCACCGCTGACCGAGTCCCGGACGCACGGTCAGCTTGCCGATGTCGGCGGTGGAGCGGGCTACGGGAAGCGAAACCGACTAATCATTATTTCTAAGTGGGTATGGCGCGCGACTTCTGGTGCCAAGCGCTCGATCCTCAATGCCTTAGAGCTGCGCGAATATTCACTGGCGTTCGCGCGATTCCCCGCGATTCTCCCCGAGTTCTGGAGACATTCTGGAGACGTTCTAGCTTTCAAAGAGGTTTCTTGAGAGCCCGGACTGCCGGATGATGCTGGACAGAGTACCTGCTTTGATCTCCGAATGATCGGGAACTGTCGTGAAGACTTGGTGGCGGGCCAGCCGGTCACGCCGCCTGGAACGTGACGTTGAGAAACTCGGCGGGCTCTTCCCGGTTTTCGAGACGTTCGGCGATCACGCGGAGCGCCAGGGCCTGGACGCCGGCTACCGCTTCATCACGATCCTGCCCGTAGCACAACACGCCGGGCAGAGCGGCAACCTCGGCGATCCAGCGACCGTCTTCTTCGCGTTCGAGTTCGACCGTGAAAGTCACGCCCGCAATGTACCATCCCGGCCGGTCATCAGCCAGCCTCCGCTCTCCAGTCAAACCTCGCCACGACGAGCAACTGTCATGCGGTGGACTCGCGCCGATCGAGCTCGACAAACAGCTGACCGGCGGCTGCGAGGAGGTCCTCGTCCCGCGGTAGGTCATGCGGCGAGAACCCCACGCGGCGGGCAAGCTCCGCCAACACTTCGGAGCGTTCTTGCTCTGGCAGTGCGTCGAATTCCGCGATCAGTCTTCTCGCACCCTGGGTCATGCCACCACCCTCCCACGATGCCGGGCTCCGGTCAAGAAGCCGGCCCCTGACGGGGAGCGGCTCTCTTTGGGAGGAAGGGCGCTGGGCATCTTCGTGGCGAGCACGTATGTGCTTGGCAGTTGGGTCGGCGACCACGCGCGATCTGGCAACCAAAATGGTCTAAGCTCAGCGCGTCGTAGATCAAATCACGGAGCCAGCTGAATGCCGAACGGACCTGCCACATGGAACGTCCGCGCCCAACCCCGCATTCTTGTTCCTTTACTCGCCGCCCTCATGTTGTCACTCGCCTGCCTCCGGAACACTGGGCGAACCCCGCTCTTCACTCAGAGCCCCGCGGGATCGACTGTTGCGCTCGTCAACGGGTGGTGGTTTACAGGCCAGGGTTTCGAGAGGCGCACAGGCTTTAGCGTCAAGGGCAGGTTCACCTTCAAGAAACCTTCCCAAGTGGATCGAACGGTCGACCTCGCGAACTCGTTCGTTGTGCCCCCGTTCGGTGAGGCGCACAATCACAATCTCGGGAGCGCTGCTGAGGAGAAGGAGAGGACGGCGGTCGGTCGTTATCTGGCCGATGGAGTGTTCTACGTCAAGATTCAGGGTAGTCCTCCGATAAGCGATGCCGTGAGACGACGACTTTCGGCTGGCGAGCCGGACAGTGTCGACGCGGTGTTTGCGCAAGGATCGATCACGGCTTCAGGTGGCCACCCGATCCCGCTACTTGAGAACGTGCTCCTGCCGCGGGGAGCGTTTCCGGGCTACACGAAGGAGAGCCTCAAGGGTCAGTACTACTTCACCGTTGACTCGGCTGCCGATCTGGACGCGAGTTGGCCGGCCATCCTGAAGCTGCGGCCCGACTTCGTGAAGACGATTCTGCTGTTCTCGGAGGAGTTCGATACTCGCCGAATGGATCCCGCGTTCAACGGCCAGAAGGGACTCAATCCCGCCCTGCTGGCCAGTATCGTGGCCAGGGCCCATGAAAACCGTCTGCGCGTCTCCACACATGTCGCTACCGCCACCGATTTTCACCATGCGGTCTCAGCTGGCGTCGACGAGATCGCGCACCTTCCCTCGGTCGGCGGTCCGATAGCGGCGGCAGACGCGGTACTCGCCGCGCAAAAGAAGATCGTTGTCGACACCACGGCGTTGAACTCGGTTCCGAGCTTGATCGGGTTGGAGGTCGTGAGCCAGACCCAGGTACGAGAGACGGCAAGTGCCAATTTCAAACTGCTGCTGAAGGCGGGCGTGACGCTGGCCATCGGCAGCGACAACGGGAACGATACCTCGGTTAGGGAAGTCGAATTCCTCCACAGCCTCAACGTGATTGACAATGTGGGACTGCTCAGGATGTGGAGCTACACGACTCCCCGCAGCATCTTTCCCGACCGGCAGATCGGCGCCCTTGATGAGGGATTCGAGGCAAGTTTTGTGGCTCTCGAGGGCGACCCCATCAAGGACTTCGGTAACGTACGCCGCATCACGTTTCGATTCAAACAGGGCGTGCTGTTGGCGCCGGCCAAGACGCAGTAAGGTGGTCGACGGGTCGTGAGAGTTTGCGGCCACGAGCGACTGCCTGACTACGTAAACACCACGGGAAAGCGCCAGCGCCTCAACGTGATTGGCGATCGAATTTGAACCTGCGGATCGAGCTTCCTGGAGGAGGGGGGTCTCGGAAACGGCTGACGCCGCGAGGGGAGCCGCGACAAAGCGCGGTGGTTGTCCACGCCCGTGAGGGCTAAGTTGCCATGCGGAACTGACCGCCGAAGGGGAGTCGCCTCAGAGCGTCCTCTAGCAAGCCTCTCAAGGCCCACGCCTTACGGCTGGAACTCCATCAAAGGGCGCGGCGTTCTGTGCCGCGCACGAAACGCACTTAGCTGGCGACACTGCAGGAGCGGTGGCGTGAGCAACCCCCCCGATTTGGCCGACTGTCATCTCCGGAGGCGGTCCGGGGGTTGCTCACGCCCCCCTTCCGGAGCCTGTCCAGAATGTTGAGAACACACTTGGCAGCAGGTGGTCACGACAACTCCCGATGACGCAGCGATTGACGGCGGCAGTGAAGTCCGCGCGTCATCTGCGAGGCGAGCGGGTGTTGTGCCTGGCGGATGGATTGCCGATCACCCGTGACCGGGTCATCAAAGCCGTGCGTGGCGCTCAACGCGTCGCGGGAATCGAACAGGGTGTCCACATCCTGCGGCACACCTTCTGCTCGCACCTGGCGATGAAGGGAGCGCCCGCGCGGGCCATCCAGGAGCTCGCCGGCCACGCGGATCTGTCGACGACGCAGCGCTACATGCACCTGAGTCCGGCGGCAACGGAAGACGCGATCCGGTCGCTGGACGGACGACAATCCGGGCTCGAAGCCGCGCACCAATCTGGAGACATTTTGGACACGGGGGAGCGGGTGGGTAGAGCGATGAGGTCCGCCTTCGCGCTAAAGCGCTACGGCGCGACAACTTCCGCGTGATCACGGGAGGGCGGAAGTTGGAGCGGGCTACGGGAATCGAACCCGTCTGACTGGCTTGGGAAGCCAGGACATTACCACTATGCTAAGCCCGCCCGAGGGTGCAGGACGCTGCGCCGACGACCGCACGCACGGCCCTCGACGCGACCAGGATTCTAGCAGAGATGACGCCGGGCCGGCCGCGCGCCGCGCTACGGCACGATGCGCAGCGGCACCAGCAGGCGCTTCGGGCCGCCGCCGAGCGCCAGCACGTAGTCGCCAGCCGCGAGCGGCGCCAGCGTCAGCTCGGCGACCAGCGCCTCGGGCGCCGTCTGATCCACCTTCACCGGCACGTTCATCGGCCGGCCCTGACGATCGAGCAGCGTGCCGGTCACCGCGCCGGCCTCTGCGCCGACGCCGACGCTGACCCGCAGCCGCTCCTGGCGGCGGAAGCGCGGATCCGCCGTCGGCACCCACGCCACGCCGGTCGACGGGCCGCGGCGGCTCAGGCGCGGCGCGCCCCAGCCCGCCGGCATCGCGTCGAGCGCGACGCTGGTCGTGTCCGTGTAGCGCGCCAGCGCCCCAGTGCCCGACAGGCGCACCTGCACCTTCACGTCGCCGGCCATGCCCTCGACGACCGGCACCTCGATCTCCACCGTCCGCGCCCCCTTGGCCAGCGCGGCCTTCCCCGAGGTGACGGTCTCGCCCTTCGCGTTGCGCACGAAGGCCTGCGCTTCCCCGCCTTCGGCCCATTCGGGTGTCGCAGCCACCGCCGCGTCGAGTTCGGCGGTGACGCGGATCGAGCGCGCCGTGCTGCCGGCCACCGTGCCGGCCGCCGCCGAGACGACCAGCGGCATGTCGGGCCGGGGCGGCGTCAGCCGGCCCAGAGCCGCGGTGAGGAGCGCCGCCTCCGGGTTCGGCGCGGCGGCACCGGGAGTCGCCGACGGGCTCGACTCCGGCGGATAGTCGACCCGCCGCGCCAGGTAGCCCTCGCGGGCGCGGACATGCACGCCGGGCCGCTTCACCGTGACCTTGATCTTGCGGTACTTGCCGTCGGCCTTGCCGTTCGACGAGGTGTAGCCGAGCAGGTAGTAGGCGTTCAAGTCGTCGGCGATGCGCTGCAGGCCGGTCTTGAAGTCGTTGCTGCCGACGATCGCCAGGCCGTTGGTCGCGCCCCCCAGCGTGCGAATCGAGTCGACGTTCGTCGTGAAGGGCATGCGCTCACGGTTGCGCGCCTCGAGCTGCACTTCGGCCGGCGTGGTCGGCCTCCCCAGCCCCTCCACCCGCAGGCCGGCGGCATCGACGGTGTAGAAGCTCGTGCTGGTGCGATTCGCCTCGCCGATCAGGTCCTGGAACATCTGCCGGCTGTCCGCCATCGCGCCCTGCACGCGGAGGACGTCGCAGACCGGCCGTTCCATGCCCGCTTTGTAACCGCGATCGGGCGTCCCGAGGCGGCCGTCCGGGCCGACACCGAGCGGTTGCACGCCCATGATCCGGCCCACCGTGCCCTCGTCGGTCGCGCGCGTCTGGTTCGCGGTGAACAGACGCCACCCGAGGGTCACGGCGATCACCGCCTTGCGCGATTCGCGGTGGCCGTCGAGGTGCTGGACCAGGCCGCGCATCGCCTCGATCGATTTCTGCTCACGCATCCGGGAGCGCAGCCCCAGCCAGGTCTGCCGCTGCTCCTTGGTGTCACCGAAGCAGGTCTGGAGATCCCGCTCGACCGGGTCGCTCTCATTTCCGGCAAGCTCGTCGGCGATACCCCAGGCGGGGTTGTCGTCGAGGAAGCGGATCAGGGGCTCGGTCGAGGTCGAGAAGCTGATGTCGCGGCCGGTCATGTGCGGCGTCATGTAGGCGACGAGGTCGTCGGGGCCGAACGCGGTCCCGAAGAAGTCCTGCAGGGCCTTCCGCACGTACATCGCCGACCCGCGATCGACGTGGTAGGTGTCGAGGAACACCACGTAGACCCGCCGCCGCGGATCGCCGATCATCGCGTTGCTCTCGGCCACCGTCGACGGGTTGCGGCGCGGCAAGCCGACAGGCTGGAGCTTGTGGACGACCGATTCGAACGAGCGGATGGTCTGGACGACGCCGTCTTCCTTGACCTCGAAGTCGGCCTGGGTCAGGTCGGTGACCGGCTTGCCGTCGGCGGTCACGAAGACGTCGGTCAGCACGAAGCTGGCGTCGGTCCGGAAGGTGGGCGTCTCAGGCTGCTGGCCCCGCACCCGCCCGTCAGGCCCTGCGCCCACCAGGAGGCAGATCCCTGCGGCCACCACCAGCGGACGGATCACGCGCGACGTGGACATGGACGGGTCCACCTACGGCACGATGCGCAGCGGCACGAGCAGACCGGCGCGGACCGCCGCCGAGCGCGAGCACGTAGTCGCCAGCGGCGAGCGGCGCCAAGGCGAGCTCGGCGACCAGCGCCTCGGGCGCCGACTGATCCACCTTCACCGGCACGTTGATCGGCCGGCCCTGGCGGTCGAGCAGCGTGCCCGGTCACCGCGCCGGCCTCCGTGCCGACGCCGACGCTGACCCGCAGCCGCTCCTGGCGGCGGAAGCGCGGATCCGCCGTCGGCACCCACGCCACGCCGGTCGACGGGCCGCGGCGGCTCAGGCGCGGCGCGCCCCAGCCCGCCGGCATCGCGTCGAGCGCGACGCTGGTCGTGTCCGTGTAGCGCGCCAGGGCTCCGGTGCCGGACAGGCGCACCTGCACCTTCACGTCGCCGGCCATGCCCTCGACGACGGGCACCTCGATCTCCACCGTCCGCGCCCCCTTGGCCAGCGCCGCCTTCCCCGAGGTGACGGTCTCGCCCTTCGCGTTGCGCACGGAGGCCTGCGCTTCCCCGCCTTCGGCCCACTCGGGCGTCGCGGCGACCGCGGCATCGAGCTCGGCGGTGACGCGGATTGAGCGCGCCGTGCCGCCGGCCACCGCGCCGGCCGCCGCGGAGACCACCAGCGGCATGTCGGCGTCGGGGCGGCGTCAGCTTGCCGAGCGCCGCCGTCAACTGCGCGTCGGTGGGATTCGCGTTCGTGCCGCTCGCGCCAGGACTCGCGGCGTTCGACGTCGAGCCCGCCGCCGGAAGTTCGTCTGCGCGACGCGCCAGGTAGCCTTCGCGGGCGCGGACCTGTACGCCGGGCCGCTTCACCGTGACCCTGATCTTGCGGTACTTCCCGTCCGGCTTGCCGTTCGAGTCGACGTGTAGCCGAGCAGATAGTAGGAGTTGAAGTCGGCGGCGGCGCGGCGCAGGCCCGCGCCGAAATTGTTGGTGTCGACGACGGCCATGCCGTTGGTCGACTCGCCGAGCGTGCGGATCGAATCGAGCCGCGTCGAGTACGGCACGCGCTCGCGGTTGCGGGCCTCGACCATGGCTTCGAGCGGCGTGGCGGTGTGCGGGCGCGTCTCGGTGCGCAGGCCCGCCGCATCGACGGTGTAGAAGCTCGTGCTCGCTCGGTTCGCCTGGCCGATCAGATCCATGAACATCTGGTGGCTGTGGGCGAACGCGGCCTGCATGCGGACGTTGTCGCAGGTCTTGTCGCTCGATCCGCCGACGCGGCTGCGATCCGGAAAGCCCAGCTTGCCGTCCGGGCCGACGCCGAGCGGCTCCACGCCGACGACGCGTCCCTGTGTGCCCTTGTCGGTCATGTGCTGCTCGTTCTCACGAAACAGCCGCCAGCCCAGCGTCACCGCAATCACCGCCTTGCGCGATTCGCGCAGGCCGTCGAGGTGCGACACCAGCCCGCCGAGCGACTCGATCGCCTTCTGCTCGCGGAGCCGCGAGCGCAGCGGAATCCAGGCCGCGTCGTTGCCGATGAAGCAGGTCTGGAGATTGCGTTCGACCTCGTCGGTTTCGGTGCCGGGCGATTCGTCGCCCAGGCCCCAGACCGGGTTGTCTTCGAAATAGCGGATCAGCGGCTCGGTCGAGCTCGAGAAGCTGATGTCGCGCCCCGACATGTGCGGGGTCATGTAGGCGATCAGGTCGTCGGGCCCGAGCGCGGTCTTCAGGAAGTCCTGCAGCGCCTTGCGGACCACCATCGAGTCGCCACGGTCGACGTGGTACGTGTCCAGGAACACCACGAACACGCGCCGGCGCGGGTCGGCGATCATCGCGTTGCTCTCGGCGACCGTGGACGGGTTGCGCCGAGGCAGGCCGACCGGCTGCGGGGTGTGGAGGATCGCCTCGAAGGAGCGGATGGCCTGGACGACGCCGTCCTCCTTGACCTCGAAGTCGGCCTGGGTCAGGTCGGTGACCGGCTGTGCCGTCGGCGGTCACGAAGACGTCGGTCAGGACGAAGCTGGCGTCGGTCCGGAAAGTGGGGGTCTCAGGCGGCGGCGGGCGCCGGCTGCTGCTGTCCCCGGAGCCGCCCGCCCGGCCCCGCGCCCGCCAGGACGCAGATCCCTGCGGCAACCACGAGTGAACGGACCAGGCGCGACGTGGACATGAACGGAACTCTCCTGACAGGCGGCACTCCAATGATACGCCGCGCTCGCGCGGGCCGGCGCCGAGGCGCGGCCAGCGCCGCGAAAGCGAGGCCGACAGGCCGAGAGGCGGCCCGCGGCGGTCCGACGGCGGGCCGCGCCGTCGACATAAAAATGCTCAGAGCCAGCCGGAACGCTTGAACCCGATGTAGAGGCCGGACGAGGCGGCCACCATCAGGCACAGCACCGCCGGGTAGCCGTAGCGCCAGCTCAGCTCGGGCATGGCGTCGAAGTTCATGCCGTAGATGGAGGCGATCAGGGTCGGCGTGGTGATGATCGCGGCCCAGCCGGCGAGGCGCTTGGTGTCCTCGTTCTGCGAGATCGTGATCAGCGACAGGTTCGCCTCGAGCGCGGTGGTCAGCAGCTCGCGCGTGTTGTCGATCATGTCGTTGATGCGGATGACGTGATCGTAGACGTCGCGGAAGTACGGGCCGGGTGTCCTCGGGGATCAGGTCGACGTCGAACCGGGTGAGGCGGTTGCAGACCTCGACGAGCGGCGAGACGGCGCGCTTGACGGCGAGCAGCTCGCGTTTCAGCTGGTAGATGCGCGTCGTCGTGTCGCGGCTGACGTTGTCGCGGAAGATCTCGTCCTCGAGGCCTTCGAGCTCGTCCTCGAGCGCTTCGACGATCGGGAAGTACTGATCGACGATGAAATCCATCAGCGCGTAGAGGACGAATCCGGGGCCTTGCGAGAGCAGGCCGGGGGTCGCCTCGCAGCGGGTGCGCAGGCCGACGTGCGACAACAGCGAGCCGTGGCGCACCGACACGACGTAGTTCTTGCCGACGAACACGTGCGTCTCGCCGAACTGGATGTGCGGCGGCGCGCCGCTCATCTGCGCCGTGCGCAGGACCACGAACAGCGAGTCGTCGTAGACCTCGAACTTGGGCCGCTGGTGCGCGTTGTGGGCGTCCTCGACGGCGAGATCGTGGAGGTCGAACTCGCGCTGGACCTCGCGCAGGAGCTCCTCGCCCGGCTCGTACATGCCGATCCAGACGAAGCGGCCCGGTGTCGTCAGCACCTGGCGGACGTCGCCCACCTCGACGTCGGCGATGCGCACCCCCGCCTCGTAGGCGGCGCAGTTGACGACGCCGCTGCGCAGGCCGGGACCGGCCGACGCGACGCGCGGCGGCAGCGAGACCCGGGCCCGGGGCGAAGTCGCCTGATCCATGGCGGTTGGCACGATTGAGACAATATTACGCTCCTAAGGCGATGAGATTAAGGGAATTGCGGGGGCCGAGCCGGTGACGGTCGGACGGCTGGCGCCGACGCCGTCAGGGCGTCTGCATCTGGGCAACGTCTGCGCCGCGGGCGCCGCGTGGCTCTCGGTGCGCCAGCGTGGCGGACGCCTGCGCCTTCGGATCGAGGACGTGGACAGTCGGGCGCGCGCGCCGCGACGTTGCCGATACGATCCGCGCCGACCTCGCGTGGCTCGGCCTCGTGTGCGACGACGAGACGCCGCCGCAGTCGCAGCGCGACTACGCGCCGGCGCTGGCCCGGCTGGCGCCGCACACCTACCATTGCGCGTGCACGCGCGCCGTCAGCCGGGACGCCGGCGGCGCCTGTGTCGGCGGATGCCGGACGCGCAACGTGCCGGCCGGGGCGGTCCGCTTCGCCCTGCCGCGCGGGATCGAGACCATCGTCGATCGCGCCCGCGGCCGCACGGACGTCGACCTCGCCGCGCTCGCCGATCCCGTGCTGCGGCGCCGCGACGGCTGCTACACCTACACGCTGGCCGTCGTCGCCGACGACGTCGCCGACGGCGTCACCGAGGTGGCGCGCGGCGCCGACCTCGCCGATCAGAGCGCGGTCCAGGCTGTGCTGTGGCGTGCGCTCGGCGCCGATCCGCCGGCGTGGCTGCACGCGCCCTTGATCTTGGGCGGCGATGGAAAGAAGCTATCGAAGTCGCATCACGCCGCGGCGGTCGGCGATCTGCGGGAGCTCGGCTGGTCGGCCGCCGACGTGTGGCGGGTCGTGCTCCCCTGGCTCGGGCTGACGCCGCCCACGACCGCGACCGAGGGGCTGGCGATCCTGCACGACGCGCTCCCCGCCTTCGACGCCGCGCGGATCCCCCGCGGGCCGTTCACCTGGATGCTCTGAGCCTTACCCATGCACACGCGTCATCTCGGCCCACTCACCGTGTCCGCCCTCGGCCTCGGCTGCATGGGCATGTCCGAGTTCTACGGCCCGGCCGACGAAGCCGAAGGCATCGCCACGATCCATCGTGCGCTCGACCTCGGGGTCACGCTCCTCGACACGGCCGACGTCTACGGTCCGCACACGAACGAGATCCTGGTCGGCAAGGCGATCAAGGGCCGGCGCGACGGCGTCGTCGTCGCCACCAAGTTCGGCATCGTCCGCGATCCCAACGACCCGCTCAGACGCGGGATCAGCGGCAAGCCCGACTACGTGCGCGCGTGCTGCGAGGCCAGCCTGAAGCGCCTCGGCATCGACACCATCGACCTCTACTACCAGCACCGGATCGATCGCTCGACGCCAATCGAGGAGACCGTCGGCGAACTGTCGAAGCTCGTCGAGGAGGGCAAGGTGCGGTACCTCGGGCTCTCCGAGGCGTCGCCGGCGACGCTCGAGCGAGCCTCGGCGGTCCACCCCATCGCCGCGCTGCAGACCGAGTACTCGCTCTTCTACCGCGAGCCCGAACGCGAGATCCTGCCGGCGTGCCGCCGCCTCGGCATCGGCTTCGTCGGCTACAGCCCGCTCGGCCGCGGCCTGCTCGGCGGGACCATTCGCAAGGCGGGCGACCTGACCGCCGGACGACTGGCGCCTGCAGTCGCCGCGCTACCAGGGCGACAACCTGGCGCACAACGTAGCGCTGGTCGAGAAGGTCGAGGCCTTGGCCAAGGCCAAGGGCTGCAGCTCGGCGCAACTGGCCATCGCCTGGGCGCTCGCCCAGGGCGAGGACATCGTCCCGATCCCCGGCACGAAGCGGATCACCTACCTCGAGCAGAACCTCGCCGCGCTGGACGTCGAGCTGACGCCGGACGACCTGGCCGCGCTCGACGCCGTGACCCCGGCGGGCTCGGCCGCGGCCGGGGATCGCTACCAGCCGGCGATGATGGGCTACCTGAACGGCTGACGTCTTGACGCGCGTACCAGGACCACTTACACTCCTGATCAGGAGACAGACGTGGCCCGCCGCACCACCCTCGCCTACCCCGCGTCCGCGGTCGCGCCCACCCCGGCCGTCGACCTCAGCGATCGCGCCACCCGCGAGCGGCTGAGCGGCCCGGGGCTGCGCGCGTTCTTCAACGTCATGGGCCGCTGGCAGGTGCGGGACGACGACGCCCGGCTGCTCCTCGGCGGCGTCACGAACGGGCCTTACTACGAAATGAAGCGCCAGCCCGATCGGCTGCTCGACGTCGATCGGCTGACGCGCGTCTCGCTCGTCATCGGCATCTTCAAGGCGCTCGGCGTGCTCTACTCGGACAGCCTCGCCGATCGCTGGGTCCACCTCCCCAACAGCAACCGCCTCTTCGCCGGCGCGACGCCGCTGGCCTACATGATCCGCGGCGGCGTGCCCGCGCTGCAGACGGTCCGCCGCCTGCTCGACGCGCGGCGGGCCGGCTGATGCGGCTGCCGCCCGTCACGGCGATCGAGCGCCGCGACACCCACCGGCTGGTCCCCTCGCGCTACTCGCCGCGCGGCGAGAGCGTGCTGGTGCGCATCGCCGATTCCGGCGACGACGCGCACCTGGCGGCGATCTTCGAGCTGGACAGCGCGACCAACGACCGCCTGCTGGCCGAGCGCGGCCTGCTGCCGGGCATCGGTCCCGACGAGCTCGTCTTCGCGGTGCCGCTCGCGTCGGTGATCAACGCCGCGTTCTGCCACGCCCATCCGCTCGGCTCGCGCTTCGCCGGGCCGGATCGCGGCGCGTGGTACGCCGGCTTCGAGATCGAGACCGCGCACGCCGAAGTGGCCTTCCACAAGTCGGTCGAGCTCGCCGAGATCGGCACGCCCGACGAGTCGATCACCTACGACGACTATCAGGCCGACTTCGCCGGGCCGTTCCACGACCTGCGCGACACCGCCGGCTGGAGCGCGTGCCTGTCGCCGACCAGCTACGTCGCGTCGCAGACGCTGGCGGCGCGCCTGCTCGAGGCCGGCGCGCTCGGCGTCGTCTATCCCAGCGTCCGCCACGCCGGCGGCACGTGCCTGGCGTGCTTCCGACCCGCGCTCGTGGGACGCGTGCGGCGGGCCGGCACCTGGCGATTCACGTGGGAAGGCGGCGAAGGGCCGCGCATCGAGGCCGAAGCCGATTCGGGACGCCGGCGGTCGCGCACCGCCGCGGCCGGCCGCTCACGGCGCCGGGACGACGACCGCCGCAAGTGACGGCATCCGCAGCGGCGTGAGCTGCCGCCCGGTCGGCGTCGAAGTTGGCGGGATCGAGCCACGCGTCGTAGGCCGCGCGGATCGCCGGCCAGTCGCGATCGATCATCGCGAACCAGGCGGTGTCGCGCGATCGGCCCTTGACGATCATGTGCTGGCGGAAGATGCCCTCGAAGGTGAACCCGAGGCGGCGCGCGGCGCGGCGCGACGGCGCGTTCAGCGCGTTGCACTTCCACTCGTAGCGGCGATAGCCGAGCGTGTCGAACGCGTGGCGGGCCATCAGGAACATCGCTTCGGTGGCGCCGCGGGTCCGCTGCAGCGCCGGCGTGAAGAGGATGCTCCCCACTTCGATCACGCGATCCTTCGGCGTGATGCGCAGGTACGAGGCGACACCGACGGCGCGTCCCGAGGCCCGTTCGACGATGCTGTAGAAGAACGGATCCTCGCTGACCGCCTTCTGGGCGAGGTTCTCGAGGAACGCCGCTTCGGACGGATAGGGGCCGTCCCACAGATACATCCACTGCGCCTCGCGCTCGGGCCCGTGCGACAACGCGAAGAGCGTCGGGCCGTGCGCCGCGACGTCGATCGGCACCAGGCGCACGTCACGGCCTTCGATGCCCGTCCGTGCCGGCCGCAGTGCTTCGTGCGCCGGCACCTCCGGACCAATCGGGAGCCCCGTCTCTCCCTCGTTCACCGCACGCTCTCCTGCGTGACGGGCACGAGGCCCGGCATACGCCAAGTCGGGCGCAGATGCGCCGGTGCGTTCTCGGGGATCGTCGACGTCACGCCGGTCTCGATCCACACCGCATCGAGGCCCGCGGCACGCGCCCCTGCGATGTCGGTCTCCAGCGTGTCCCCCACCATGACCACGCGCGACGTGCCGAGGCGCCGGATCGCGTCCTCGAAGATCGGGGTGTTCGGCTTGCCGAGCCGCACGAAGCGCAGGTCGGTCCGGTGCGGATACCGCAGCGCCAGCGCGCCCTCGAACATGTTGGCGATCGTCCCGGCCGCGAACCCGAAGCCGCCGCCGCCCGGATAGATCAAATCCGGGTTCGGCACCACCAGGTGCACCGGCCGGCCCGCGTCGATCGAGACGAACAGTGACGACAGCGCGGCGTCGGCCCAATCCAGGAACGGAAAGCCCGACTCGTCGCCGATGACCAGGACGTCGAAGGCCTCGTCGGGACCGACCACGTCCCCGCCGGCGTCGGCGACGTAGCGCATGCTGTCCGGCGGCCCGAGCACCGCGCAGCGCCGGCCGCCCAGGCCGGCGGCGGCGAAGTGTCCCGCCAGCAGCATGCCGGACGTCAGGATGCGGCTCGCGTCGATCGGCAGGCCGAACCGCTGGTAGCGGCTCGCGGCCGTGGCCGGCAGCTTCGACGCGTCGTTGGTGACGACGAAGTAGGGCCGGCCTTCCCGGTTCAAGCGGGTGAGCAGCTCGGCGGCGCCGGGCAGCGGCCCGCTGCCGTGCACCAGCACGCCATAGGCGTCGAAGAGGATGGCGTCGTAGCGGTCGAGCAGCGCGTCGATGGTGATGGTCGGAACAGTGGACACAGACTGGGTAGTGTATCCTCCGCCCGGCGGTCCCCCTCGCCGCCACGCGGAACCTGTGCGCCGCGGCGCGGCTTCGCGACGTTAGCAGGTGTGATGGCCGATGCCGTTTCCACGGCCCGGGGCTCTGTTCGCGCTCGCCGTCCAGCTGACGGTCGGCGGTGCTGGCCGGCATCGTCGCTTCACCGCCATCGCCGGCGTCGTCGATCGATGCCGCTGGCCGCGGCTGAGTCGCTGCCGCGGCCGCCGCCGGAGGCTCGTCGCCTGGTCGCTCCGGCGGCGCCCCGGCCTGCACGCCGCGATCGCCGCGGCCCGCGCGGCTTCCGGACCGCTGTTCATCGCCGGCGCCTCGCTGCTGCGTCGTCCAGCTGCTCGCCGTCGACCGCCTTCATCATCGACCCGAACCTGCGGCGTCTGGAACGCCGCACCCTGGCGCGCCTGGTGCAGTCGCGCCACTCGTGCGTGTCGTCCTACTGGGTCGCGGCCCGCCATGGTGACACGGCCCCGACGTCTACGACGAGACCTGGTCTACGCGGCCGCAGCCGACCCGAACGCGCCGCGGACTGCGCGAATCCTCGGGCCGTTCGCGTCGACGTGTACGAGTACCCGCCGACCTTCCTGCCGCTGCCACGCCTGCTGCGGCTCGGCGCCCCGGACTTCTGCGCTTCCGGCGGCTGTGGTTCGCGCTCAACCTGGCCGGCGTGGTGCTCGGCCTTGTGGCGATCGCCCGGCGGCGTCGACGCGGCGCTGGGCACGCACGCCGTCTGGCTGACGCCCTTGGCCCTGGCGGCGCCGTCGGTCATCGGCACGCTGCAGGCCGGCAACGTGCAGCTGCTGTTCCTGGTCGTCGCGGCTCGCGGCGATGCTGCTCTTCGAGCGGCGCCGGCCGGCCGCCGGCGGCCTGCTGCTCGCCTACGCCATCGGTCAGCAAGCTCTATCCCGGCGTGCTCGTGCTCTACCTGCTGCTCCGCCGCGACTGGCGCGCGCTCGGCTGGACCGCCGCGATCGGCACTGCGCTGATGCTCGTGACCGCTCGTCGACGTCGGCTGGACGCCGATGGCCGCGTTCCTCGATCACCTGCCGAAGACTGCTGAGCGGGGAGGCCTTCCCGGCGCTTCGCGCTGCCCGGCGATCGCAGTCAACGAGTCGGTCCCGGGCATTGTGTTCAAGCTCGGGCTCTTCGGCGTGCCAGGCACGGGATTCGCCGCACGCCCAGATCGTCGGCTGGATCTACACCGTAGTCGTCGTCGGCATGACGGCGTGGCTGGCGCTGCGCCAGCGCGATCGGCGACGTCGACCCGCTGGCGTGGATCGTCATCCTGATCCTGGCGACGTTGCGCAGCCCGTTCCTGCCCGGCTACGGTGCCTTCCCGGCGCTGTGGCTGGCGACGCTGGTGATGGCGGTCGCCTGCAAGCGCCCGACGCTGGGCGCCGTCTCGGCCGCCCTCTGGCTGCTGCTGGCCCTTCAGCTCGGTCAAGGCGCGACGACGCCACAGGTCAACGCCGTGCTCGACCTTTGGCCACACGCTCGCGTCGCTCGTGCTCGTCTTCGCCATCCTGCCGCGCGTCAGCAAGTCCGCGACCGCCGCCGGCGCCGAACCAGACATTCCCGTGCCCGCCTGACACGACGATGCCCGGCGCCCTCCTGCGTCCGTTCCCGATCTTCGTGCTGGCCGCCGCCGCGGCGACCGCCGGCATCGTCGGCTTCACCGCCAGCGCTGGTGTCCGCGACGACATGGCCATCGCGTCGCTGGTGGGCATCGTCGCGGCCGTTCTTACGCCCGTGACGTTGGCACGACGTCCCAGCTTCACCGCGCTCGTCGCCAGGACGCCGGCGTGGCCGCGGGCGATGTTCGTCGCTGGCGCGCTGGCCGTCGGCGCGCAGCTCGCCTGGCTGACGCCGTTCATCATCGATCCCAGCCGTACGACGTGGAGGCCGGGCCCGCTCGGGCCGATGCCGTCGACGCACTCGTGCGTGTCGTCCTACTGGGTCGCCGGCACGATGGTCATGCACGTGCCCGACATCTACGCCGAAGCGCTGTACTCGCTGCCGCAGCCCGATCCGAAGGCGATGCGCACCGCACGCAAGCTGGGCCGCCTGAACATCGACAACTACGAGTACCCGCCGCCGTTCCTGCTCGTCCCGCGGATCCTCGGCCTCGTGACACCGGACTTCTGGGGCTTCCGCAGGCTGTGGTTCGCGCTCAACTTCGGCCTGGTCGTCGCCATCACCGTGCTCGTGGCGCGACATCTCGACGGGCGGCTCGGCACGCACGCGGTGTGGCTGACGCCGTATGTCGTCGCCGGGCCGGCGATCATCGCGACGTTCCAGACCGGCAACGCGCAGATGCTCATGATCGCCGTGTCCGCCGTGTCGATGTACTTCTTCGATCGACGGCGCCACGTCCTCGGCGGGGCGCTCCTCGCCTTCGCGATCGCCGGCAAGCTCTATCCCGGTGTGTTCGTGCTCTACCTGCTGCTGAAGCGTGACTGGCGGGCAGTGGGCTGGACCGCCGTCTTCGGCGTGGCCCTGATTGCCGTGTCATTCGCCGACGTCGGGTGGGAGCCGTACCGCGCGTTCCTGCACGAGATGCCCGGGCTCATGAGCGGCGAGGCGTTCTCGGCCTTCCGCAACCCGGCCGCGATCGGCAACAACGGCTCCGTGCCGGGCCTGGTATTCAAGCTGGGGCTCTGGGGCGTGCCGCACATGGGCTTCGACGCGATGCGCATCGTCGGCTGGATCTACACGCTCGTCGTCGTGGCGGGCACCGTGTGGCTCGCGCGACGCGTCCGGCCCGCGGGGCGTGAGCCAGTGATCTGGCTGGTCATCCTGGTGCTGGCGACGATGCGCAGCCCGTTCATGGCCACCTACGCGGCGTTCCCGTCGCTGTGGCTCGCAACGCTGGTCACCGCGCTCGCGTGGCGCGCGTCCCGCCCGGCCTGGCCGCTGATCGCCTGCTGGTGCGCATTGGCGATCACCTTCGGCCCCGCCGCCGGCATCCCGCCGAAGTGGAACGCCGTCTGGACCACAGTCCAGACCGCGCTCACGTTCAGCCTGCTGCCTATCCGTGCTCTGGCAGCTGCGGGAGTCCAGCCCGGCCACGCCCCTGCAGGAATCGGTCGAGCCGCCGGATCGCGTTGGCCGCTCATATGCCCGCGTGAGATCGCCATGCCCTCACCCATCGCCGCCCGCGCGCCGCACACGTTCACCATCCTCGCCGGCCTCGCCGCGCTGCTCGCGGTCCTCGAACTCGGGCGGCTGGTGATCTTCGCGGCCTACCCGGTACCGCCCCCGGCGTGGAGCGTCGCTCCGTGGAGCCCGTTCATGACCCGTCACGCATGCACCACCGCGTACTGGTCGGCGGCCACGACGATCGAGCAGACGCCCGACGTCTACAACCTCGCGGCCTCTTCCGCCGGGCGCGACGCCGCGACCGGACGCCCGCTGCCCCGCCAGATCGGGCCGTTCTCCGTCGATCCCTACGAGTACCCGCCGACGTTCCTGCTCGTGCCGCGGGCGCTCGCGGTCGTGGCGCCAGAGTTCGTCACCTTCCGCCATGTGTGGCTGCTGCTGAACGCGGCGCTCGTGATCGCCGGCATGGTCGCCATCGCGCGCCGCGTGGACGCCGGGACCGGCAGCCGCAGCCTGTGGCTGCTGCCGTTGGCGATCGTCCCGCTGACGACGATGTACGCACTGCAGATGGGCAACGCGCAGCTCGTCTTCGTCGTGCTGGCCGCGGTGGCGCTCCTCGCCTTCGAGCGCGGCCGCCATGCCCTGGGCGGGCTGCTGCTCGCCTACGCGATCGTCGGCAAGCTGTTCCCCGCTCTGCTGCTCGTCTATCTGGCGATCCGGCGGGAATGGCGTGCCGTCGGCTGGACGGCTGCGTGGGCCGTGATCCTGACGCTCGTGACGATCGCCGACATCGGCTGGGCGCCCTTTCCTGCCTTCCTCGACCACCTGCCCCGGCTCCTGAGCGGCGAGGCGTTCCCGATGCTCCGCGCACCGGTCACGCCGCCGAACAGCCAGTCGATTCCAGGGCTGGTGCTGAAGCTGCCGAGCCTGGGCGGACCGGACGTGCCGTTCGTGTCCCTGAAGATCGCCGGCTGGATCTACTCTGCCGTGATCCTCTGGGCCACGGTGCGGCTGGCCCTGCGTCCGCTGGCGCCGCGCGTCGCGCCGCTCGCCTGGCTGGTGGTGCTGGGCCTCGCGGCGTTGCGCAGCCCGTTCATCCCGAGCTACGGCGCCTTCCCGGGCGCGTGGATTGCCGCGATCCTCCTGGCCGTGTGCTGGAACGACGCGCGCCGATGGTGGTGGATCTTCGGGCTCTGGCTGACGCTGGTGCCAACCACGGCCGGGCCCGCACCGATTCCGCTCGGCGTGATCTCGGTGTTCACCACGATCCAGACGGTTGCCGTGCTGGCGCTGATGGCGATCGCCGTGCGCGTCGGCCGCGAGGCGCACGACGGCCAGCCGTCCCCGGTGGCGGTGAGGGGCCCGGCTACGGCTGCGATCGGCGCGTGAGGCCCAGGTAGACGACGAGGCTCAGGCCAAAGGTGACGAACCAGGCGTAGGTGTAGAGGGCGTCGAAGAACGTCGGATCCGCGACCTGTCCGCCCGGCGTCATCGCGGCGCGAACGAATCCCGGTATCACCGGCAGGATGGCGACCACCAGCGCCACCATGGCGGTACGGTTGACGCCGTTCGTGTAGGCGTAGCGCCCGTCGACGGCGAAGAGATCCCGCAGCGACAGCGACTGGCGCCGGACGATCCAGTAGTCGGCGATGAGGATGCCGCCGATGGCGCCCATCAGACTCGAGTAGCCGATCAGCCAGGTGAAGATGTAGGCGCCGGCATCGGCGTAGAGCTTCCACGGCATCATCAGCAGCCCGATCACCGCGGTGATCAAGCCGCCCGTGACGTAGCTGATGCGCCGCGGCGCCAGGCTCGAGAAGTCGTTGGCCGGCGAGACGACGTTCGCCGCCATGTTGGTCGTCAACTGCGCCGCCAGGACGACGAGCGCGCCGACGATGATCACGGGCGGGCTGCCGATCCGTGCGATCAGCACGACCGGATCCCAGATCGCCTCGCCGAACACGACGATCGTCGCGCTGGTGACGGCGACGCCGATGAACGCGAACAGCGTCATCGTCGTCGGCAGCCCCATTGCCTGGCCGAGCACCTGCGAGCGCTGGCTCCGCGCGTAGCGGGTGAAGTCCGGAATGTTGAGGCTGAGCGTGGCCCAGTAGCCGACGTTGGCCGTCAGCGCCGCCGGGAACAGTTGCCAGAACGGCGTGCTCCCCTGCTGCAGGCGGCTCGACTCGGACAGGATGTGGCCGAGGCCGCCGCCGCGGCGGATCGCCCACGCCAGCAGCGCGATGCCGGCCAGCAAAAGCAGCGGCGCCGACCACGCTTCGAGGATCTTGATGCCCTCGAGACCACGCAGGATGATGACGACCTGGATGGCCCAGAAGATCGCGAACGCGATCCAGAGGCCGCCGGGCACGCCCGACCAGCCGCTCCATGCCGCGGTGAGCAGCGTGTGCAGCGCCAGCCCGCCGATCCAGGTCTGGATGCCGAACCAGCCGCAGGCGACGATGGCGCGCAGCAGCGCCGGGACGTTGGCGCCGCGGACGCCGAAGCTGGCCCGGCACAGCACCGGGAACGAGACGCCGTACTTCGTGCCGGCGTGCGCGTTCAGCACCATCGGCACCAGCACCACGACGTTGCCGAGGAGGATCGTGGCGAGCGCCTGCCACCACGCCATGCCCTGCTGCATGAGGCCGGAGGCCAGCGTGTAGGTGGTGATGACCACCGCCATCCCGATCCACAGGGCGGCGATGTGGTACGTCGACCAGGTCCGCTGATCGAGGCGTGTCGGCGCGAGATCGGGGTTCCAGAGCGGGCTGGCCGAGACGTCCTCGGCCAGTTCGACGAAGTCGGGCGCCGGGCCGCTCATCCGCCCGTCGCGACCTGCTCCGCGTAGCCTTCCTGGGATTCGGGGGCGTCGTGGCCGCCGTGGTACACCTTGGTGTCGGGCCGCTTGATTTGCGAGTGCGTCACGACCCGATCGCGCCGGCTGCCGCGGATGTCCTCGAGCGTCTGCCAGCCGCGATCGGCGTGGCGCTCGAAGAAGGCCGTCATCCCCGCCAGCAGCTCGCGGATCACGTTCGGTCCGATGGCGTGATCGAGCATCGCCGCCGTGCAGACCTGCACCGTACCGCACCCGAGCAGGAAGTAGTTCAGCGCCTGATCGAACGTCGACACGCCACCGATGCCGGAGAACGCCTGGTCGGGGAACGCCTTGGTGAGCTGCGCCATCTTGGCGATCGACTGCGGCAGGATGGCCGGTCCGCCGAGGCCGCCGCTCGAGACGTAGCCGTCGACATTCATCTCGAACTCGAGCGTCTCGGGATCGATGAGCGGGAGCGACGGGAAGGTGTTCGACGAGACGATCGCATCGGCGCCGCCGAGGAAGGCCCCGCGCGCCTCGACCACGATGTCGGTGGTGGAGGGCGTCAGCTTGGCCCAGACCGGAACGCGCGCCACTTCTTTCACCACCTGCGTGACGATCGAGATCAGCTCCTGGTCCTTGCCGATGTTCGATCCCATGTCCTTGCGGTCCATGTGCGGGCAGGACAGGTTCAGCTCGAAGGCGTCGGCGCCGGCGTCCTGGCAGCCCTCGGGCCAGCGTCTGCCAGTGCTCGAGCTCGCGGTCGCTGCCCGAGCCGGCCATGATCGAGGCCACGAGGATGCGATCCGGGTGGGCCTGCTTGATCCGCTCGATGCGCGGCAGCCACCAGTCGAGCGGCTTGTCGGAGATCAGCTCCCAGTTCCACGACGAGTGGAGCGCCGTGTTGGGGCGCTTCTGCATCGAGAGGTGCGGACCGTCCGCGGCCGCGCGGAGGAACTTGGTCTTGGGGCCGCGGACGTTGACGACCGGGTGCAGGCCGATGGTCTTGGTGACCACCCCGCCCCAGCCGGCGTCGAACGCGCGCATGATGTTGCTGTCCGACTCCGTCGGCGGCGCCGACGACAGCAGGAACGGGTTCTCGAACCGCAGTCCCGTGAAGTTGACGGCGAGGGGGTTGCCCATGTCCTTCTCCAGCAAATCGCCTTCGCTCCTCCGGAGCGTCGGCGGGCCAAGTCGAGCCACGAAACGGCCGCAGACAATGCGGGCTCTACTATAATCCCGCCTTCGGCGTCACGAGGTGCCCCATGCCTGATCCGACGCTCGTCGCCCGCGGACCGCTCCAGACGCAGACCGGCGCCGACGTGCCCCGACTGCAGAACTTCATCGGTGGCCGCTGGGTCCAGTCGACCGCGTCCCACTGGCTCGACGTCCACAACCCGGCCGTCGGCAGCGTGATCGCCAAAGTGCCGCTCTCGACCGGCCGCGACCTCGACGCCGCGGTCACCGCGGCGCGGCAGGCGTTCCCGGGCTGGAGCGAGACGCCGCCCGTCGTCCGCGCCCGCGCGATGTTCCGCTTCAAGGCGCTGCTCGAGGAGCACTTCGAGGAGCTCGCCCGCATCGTCACCACCGAGCACGGCAAGACGCTCGACGAGGCGCGCGGCAGCGTCCGCCGCGGCATCGAGTGCGTCGAGGTGGCCTGCGGCGGCCCGTCCCTGCTCATGGGCTACGGGCTCGAGAACATCGCCACGAGCATCGACTGCACCGTGATGCGGCAGCCGATCGGCGTCACCGCGGCGATCGCGCCCTTCAACTTCCCGGCCATGGTGCCGCTGTGGTTCCTGCCCTTCGCGGTGGCCTGCGGCAACACCTTCATCGTCAAGCCGTCCGAGCAGGTGCCGCTGTCGCAGCAGCGGATGTTCCAGCTGCTCGAGCAGTGCGACCTGCCGCCCGGCGTCGTCAACCTGGTCAACGGCGGCCGCGAGGTCGTCGAAGCGATCTGCGACCATCCCGGGATCAAGGGCGTGTCGTTCGTCGGCTCGACGCCGGTGGCGCGGCTCGTCTACCAGCGCGCCACCCACGCCGGCAAGCGGTGCCAGGCGCTCGGCGGCGCCAAGAACTTCATCATCGTGATGCCGGACGCGGATCTCGAACGCAGCATCCCGATCATCACCGAGTCGTTCTATGGCTGCGCCGGTGAGCGCTGCCTGGCCGGCAGCGTGCTGCTGCCGGTGGGCGCCGCGCACAAGCCGGCTCGCGACCTCCTGATCGACGCGGCGGCGGCGCTGAAGGTCGGCGACGGCCTCGAGCCCGGCGTGACGATGGGCCCGGTCATCAGCGCGCCGCACCGCGACAAGGTCCGCGGCTACGTGGATCGCGGCGTCTCGGAAGGCGCCAGCCTGGCCCTGGACGGCCGCGCCACCACGGTCGCCGATCGCCCCGAGGGCTACTTCATCGGGCCCAGCGTGTTCGACGCGGTCTCGCCGGAGATGGTCATCGGACGCGAGGAGATCTTCGGGCCGGTCGCGGCTGTCTGCCCGGTCGCCAGCCTCGACGAGGCGATCCGCGTGATGGAACTGCACCCCAACGCCAACGCCACCTCGATCTTCACGTCGAGCGGCAAGGCGGCCCGCGAGTTCAGCCACAGGGCGACGGCCTCGATGGTCGGCGTCAACATCGGCGTGGCGGCGCCGATGGCGTATTTCCCGTTCGGCGGCTCGCGCGACAGCTTCTTCGGCGACCTGAAGGTGCACGGCCGCGACGCGTTCGACTTCTACACGGACAAGAAAGTGACGATCACCCGATGGTTCTGATTCTGGCGGCCGGGCTCTCACGCCCGGCCGCGGGCCGGCCGTTGGCGCGTGCGGCTGCTATTCGCGACGCTGGGCGCGTCGCCTCACGCGGGCCGGAAACGGGCTCTCACATGAGCGTCCTCATCAAGGGCGGGACGATCGTCACCGCGACCGACCTCTATACCGGCGACGTCTTCGTCGACGGCGAGCGGATCACGACGATCGGCACGGCGCTCGACCTCCCGGCCGATCGCGTCATCGACGCGACCGGCAAGCTGGTGCTGCCCGGCGGCATCGACGTGCACACCCACCTCGACATGCCGTTCGGCGGCACCACGTCGGCCGACGACTTCGAGTCCGGCACGATCGCGGCGGCCTTCGGCGGCACCACGTCGATCGTCGACTTCGCCATCCAGTACCGCGGCCAGACGCTGCACCACGCGATGGAGACGTGGGCGAAGAAGGCCGAGGGCAAGGCGGCCATCGACTACGGCTTCCACATGATCATCACCGAGCTGACCGATCAGGTCGAGCTCGAGATGGACGCGCTGGTCGGCCAGGGGATCACCTCGTTCAAGCTGTTCATGGCCTACCCCGGCGTCTTCATGCTGGACGACGCCAGCATCTTCAAGGCGATGCTGCGGACCGGACAGAACGGCGGCACCATCTGCATGCACGCCGAGAACGGCGGCGTCATCGACGTGCTGGTCAAGAAGGCACTCGCCGAGGGCAAGACGGCGCCGAAGTACCACGCGCTGACGCGCCCGGCGCGGGCCGAGGGCGAAGCCACCCACCGGGCCATCGCGCTCGCCGAGATGGCGGACGTGCCCGTCTACATCGTCCACCTCTCCGCCGCCGAGGCGCTCGAGATGGTGACCGAGGCGCGCGACCGCGGCCTGCCGGCCTACGCGGAGACGTGTCCGCAGTACCTGTTCCTGTCGTACGACAACTACGAGGAGCCCGGCTTCGAGGGCGCCAAGTACGTGATGAGCCCGCCGCTGCGCGGACGCGAGACGCAGGATCGGTTGTGGCGCGGCCTCGCCTTCAACGACCTGCAGGCGATCTCGACCGACCACTGCCCCTTCTGCATGAAGGAACAGAAGGTGCTCGGCCACGATGACTTCTCGAAGATCCCGAACGGCGCGCCGGGGATCGAGACGCGCATGAGCCTGGTCTACGACGGCGGCGTGCGCACCGGCAAGATCTCGCTCAACCGCTTCGTCGACCTGACGTCGACGTCGCCGGCGAAGATCTTCGGCCTGTTCCCGCGCAAGGGCACGATCGCGCCCGGCTCGGACGCCGACATCGTGGTCTTCGATCCGAACCGGACCACGACGCTCGGGGTGAAGACGCTCCACATGAAGGTCGACTACAACCCGTACGAAGGCCGCCAGGTCACCGGCGTCACCGAGACGGTGCTGTCGCGCGGCAAGGTGATCATCGACCAGGGCCGCTTCGTCGGCCGCGCCGGCGCCGGATCGTTCCTCAAGCGCTCGCCGCGCTGACAATGCTCGACCGCTCGACGTCTCGCCTCTTGACGCGCCGGTCGATTTCTACTACAAACCATACTGAAATGGGCGGACACGACCTGGGCCGATTCGATCACCTCCTGCTGCTGGCGGTCATGCGCCTTGGCGACGCGGCCTACGGCATGACGATCCGGCGCGAGCTCGCCGAGCACACCGGCCGCGAGGTCGCCGCCGGCGCCATCTACACGGCGCTCGCGCGCCTCGAGACGCGCGGCTACGTCCGATCGCACCTGGGCGAGCCGACGGCGGAGCGCGGCGGGCGCGCCAAGCGCTTCTACCGCGTGCTGCCCGCTGGCGCGAAGGCGGTCGAGCGCGCGGAAGCGGCGTTCGTCGCGCTCGGACGGATGCTCGGACGCGATCCGGGCCGGTCGTGATGCCCGGCATGACTTCGCCGCCGCGCCTCGCCCGCTGGCTGCTGCAATGGGCCCTGACCGGCCCGACCCGCTCCGCCATCGTCGGTGACATCGAGGAGGAGTTCGCGCGGCACGTGGCCCCGCGCCTCGATCCGCGATCCGCGCGGCGCTGGTACTGGCGCCAGACCCTGCTGTCGATCGCCGCCTGTGTCCGCGGTCCGGATGCGCCGGACGGCGGACGCGGACGCCTGAAGGAGCCCCGCATGTCCCTGGCCGCCCGTCTCGAGGAGGTGCGCGACGACGCGATCGGCGCGCTGCGGCAGATGCGCCGCGCCCCGGGTTTCACGGCGCTGGCGGCGACCACGCTGGCGCTCGGGATCGGCGCGAACAGCGCCATCTTCGCCCTGGTCGATGCCACGCTGCTCCGGCCGCTGCCAGTGCACGAGCCCGATCGCCTCGTGCTGGTGTCCGAACGCACCAGCACGGGATCGCGCAGCCGGGTCTCGCCGCCGAACATGATCGACCTGCGCGACCGGACCCGCGCGCTCGAGAGCCTCGCCGGCTTCGCGCCGCGGGTCGGCGCGATGGTCATGGCGAGGTCCGACGGCACGCCGGAGACAGTGTCGCGGCAGTGGGTGACGACCGGGTTCTTCGACGTGTTCGGCGTCCCGCCGCTCGTCGGCCGCACTTTCTCGGACGCCGACAACGCCGAAGGCGCACCGGACACCGCGGTGATCGGCGAGGCGTACTGGCGGACGCGCTTCGGCGGCGATCCGACGGTCGTCGGCCGCATCGTCCGCCTGGACGGCGAGCCGTACACCGATCATCGGCGTCGTGCCGTCCAGCTTCCAGCTCACCGGGCGCACCAGCCTCTGGGCCGTGGTCAAGATCGCGCGCGCCCCCGACGCCCGCGGCGCCCACTTCCTGCAGGTGGTCGGCCGGATCCGCAGCGGCGTCTCGCTCGACGCCGCCCGCGCCGAAATCGAGGGCGTCGCCGCGGGCCTCGCGCGGGAGTTCCCGGCCGCGAACGCCGGCCGGCGGCCGGTCGTCGAGCCGCTGCACGACGCGCTGATCGGCAGCGAGCTCCGGCTGACGTCGATGCTCTTTCTCGGCGTCGTCGGCTTCGTGCTGCTGATTTGCTGCGCGAACGTGGCGAACCTGCTGATGGCGCGCGCGGCGGTGCGGACCCGCGAGCTGGCGATCCGGACGGCGCTCGGGGCGGGACGCGGCCGGGTGGTGCGCCAGCTGATCACCGAGAGCCTCGTGCTGGCACTCCTCGGCGGCCTGCTCGGTCTCGCCGTCGGCGCGGCCATCGCCGCGACGGCCCCCGTCCTGATCCCGCCGGGTCTGCTGCCGCCCGCGGTGACCGTGGTCTTCGATCTGCGTGTGGCGGCGTTCTGCGCCGCGGCCACGCTGGCCGTCGGCCTGCTCTTCGGGGTCGCGCCGGCCTGGCAGGCGACCCGCGTGGAGCCCACGGCGGTGCTCGCGACAGACAGCCGCTCCGTCGCGGGCGGTAACGGACGCGTCCGCCAGCTGCTCGTCGGCGCCGAGGTCGCGACCGCCGTCATGCTGCTGGCCGGCGCCGGCCTGCTCCTGCGCACGCTCATCGCGGTCGAAACGTTCGATCGCGGCTATCGGGCCACGCAGGTGCTCACGATGTACGTGGACCCGCTCGGCTCGCGGTACCCGACCCCCCAGTCGCTGCTGCAGTTCTACGACGCGGTGCGACGCGAGACCGCGGCGATCCCGGGCGTCGCCACGGTCGCCTGGGCCAGCCAGCTGCCGCTCACCGCCGAGGACGCGCGCGACGTGACGTTCGAGGTGGTCGGGGATCCGGCGGTGGACGAGCGACAGCGGCCGGCCGCCGACAGCCACACCGTGAGCCCCGAGTACTTCCAGGCCATCGACCTGCCGATCGTCGCCGGGCGCGGCTTCACCGACCGCGACACCGTCGACAGCCCGCCGGTGTGCCTCGTCAACGAAGCCCTCGTCCGCGGCCACGCGCAGGGCCGGCCGGCGCTGGGCGCGCGCCTCGCGATGCGGCCCGCGTTCTCACCGCGGGCGGAGGCCTCCGTGTGCGAGATCGTCGGCGTGGTGCGGCAGGTGCGAGGCCGCCCGGACGAGCGGGAGGCCTTCGTCCAGGTCTACCGCCCGATGGGGCAGCGTCCGAACGACGACATCTATCTGGTGGTGCGCGCCGCCACTGGCGAGGCCGCGGCGCTCACCGCCGCCGTGCGCGCGGCGATCGCGCGCGTCGATCGCGATCAGCTCGTCGGCGTGCGCGACATCCGGACGCTCGAGGACGTTGCCTGGACCGCGACCGAGCGCCACCGGTTCCGCGCCGTGCTCGTCGTCACCTTCGCCGGCCTGGCGCTCACGCTCGCGATGGTCGGCGTCTTCGGGATCGTCGGCTGCGCCGTCCAGCAGCGGCTGCGCGACTTCGCGGTGCGGCGGGCGCTCGGCGCCTCCGCGGGCGACGTCGTGCGTCTCGTGGTCAACGGCGTCGCACCGGTGTTCGCCGCCGGCCTCGTCGTCGGCCTGCTGCTCGCCGCCGCCTTGGGCCGGACGCTCGGCGCGGTGCTGGTGGACGTCGATCCGCTCGATCCGTGGACGTTCGCGATCACCGGCGGCCTGCTGCTCCTCGTCGGGCTGCTGGCCATCGCCGGCCCTGCCCGGCGCGCCCTCCGCATCGACCCCGCGCGGGTGCTCCGCGGCAGCTGACGGGCTCCTGGTTGGCCGGCGCTGGTGGGTGGTGTACAAAGGCAGAGCCATGACGGTCTCCACCAACGTCCCCACCGCGATGACCGGCGAAGAGATGGTGGCGCTGTCGAAGCGCCACACCATCTACGAATGGTCCGCGCAGGGCGCCGTCGATCCCATCCCGGTGGCGCGGGCGAAGGGCGTCTACTTCTGGACGCCCGAGGGCAAGCGGTTCCTCGACTTCAACAGCCAGCTGATGTGCGTGAACATCGGCCACGGCGACGAGCGGGTGATCCGCGCCATCCAGGAGCAGGCGGCCACGCTCGCCTACGCCAACCCGTTCATGGCGACCGAGGCCAGGGGCCGGCTCGGCGCCAAGCTGGCGGCGATCACGCCCGGCGACATCGACAGCTTCTTCTTCACCAACGGCGGCGCCGACGCCAACGAGAACGCGATCAAGGTGGCGCGCTGGTACACCGGGCGCCACAAGATCGTGGCCCGCTACCGCTCGTATCACGGCGGCACCGCCGGGGCGATCACGCTGACCGGGGATCCGCGGCGCTGGGCCGCCGAGCCCGGCATCAGCGGCGTCGTCCACGTGCCCGACTTCTACCACGGCGTGCAGCGCGGGACGGACACCGCGGCCGAGGCCCTGGCGCGGCTCGAAGAGGTCATCGAGCTCGAGGGCCCGAAGACGATCGCCGGGTTCATCATCGAGCCGGTCACCGGCACCAACGGCATCCTGGTGCCGCCCGACGGCTACCTCGAAGGCATCCGCGCGCTCTGCGACAAGCACGGCATCCTGCTGATCGCCGACGAGGTCATGTCCGGCTTCGGCCGTACCGGCGAATGGTTCGCCATCGATCACTGGAAGGTCGTGCCCGACATCCTGACGATGGCCAAGGGGCTGACGAGCGCCTACGTCCAGCTCGGCGCGGTCGGGCTGCGCCGGCCGATCGCCGACTTCTTCGCCGATCGGGTCTTTGCCGGCGGCCTGACCTACAACAGCCACCCGCTCGCGTGCGCCGCGGCGCTGGCGACGATCGCCGTGTACGAGGAGGATCGCCTGATCGAGCGCGCGCGGAAGACGGGCGCGCTGATGGCGGAGCTCCTGGCCGATCTGGCGGCACGGCACCCGTCGGTCGGCGCGGTGCGATCGATCGGGTTGTTCGGGATCGTCGAGCTGGTCCGCAACCGCGCCACCCGCGAGCCGATGGCGCCGTTCAACGGCAGCGCGCCGGAGATGGCGGCGCTCGGCCGGTTCTTCCGCCAGGAAGGCCTCTACACGTTCGTCCGCTGGAACACGTTCTTCACCAACCCGCCGCTCACGATCACCGAAGCCGAGCTGCGCGAGGGCTTTGCGATCATCGATCGCGGGCTCGCCGCCTGCGACGCGGCGGTCGTGGGCTGATGCCCGGTCCGCCCACGGCCGCACCCGCGTCGTCGCGCGGGGCCGCCCGAATCGTTGCCGCACGTGCGACGCTGGCTCCTGCGCGCGGCCTGGGCGGCGGCGTTGATCGCCGCGACCGTGGTCATCGGCGGTGGCGTGAGCGCGCGGCGACGGCTGCCGGATCTCGAGATCTGGCATCGCCATGTCCCGGCGGATGCCACCGCGGCGGATCTCGACACGGAGACGCTCGCCGGGTACCTGCAGCGGGAAGAGCGCATCTTCGGGGACCTGCGCGATCGGGTCGAGCGCGTGTCCGCCGGATCAGCGCCGGCGCAGGCCAACCGCTACGACACGCGCAGCCGCTCGCATCCCTCGCGCCTCGGCTGGGACGCCAACCGGACCTACGAAATCGTCCCCGACGGGGCGGTCGCCGGCGGCGCCCTCCTGCTCCACGGCCTCACCGACTCGCCGTACAGCATGCGCGCGGTCGGCGAGACGCTCAAGGCGAGCGGCTACTATGGCCTGGCGCTGCGGATGCCGGGGCACGGCACCGTGCCCGGCGGCCTCACCACGGCGGTCTGGGAGGACTGGATCGCCGCCGTCCGCCTCGGCATGCGCCACGTGCGCGGGCGGGTCGGCGCCGGCAAGCCCCTGCTGATCGTGGGCTACTCGAACGGCGGCGCGCTGGCCGTGAAGTACGCGCTGGACGTCGTCGAGCGCGGCGACGGCCCGCCGCCCACGCGCCTGGTGCTGATCTCGCCGATGATCGGCGTCCCGCCGTTCGCGTGGCTGGCCCGCGTGATCAGCCTGCTCGGCCCGATCCCGTACTTCGAGAAGGCCCGCTGGCTCGACGTGGTCCCCGAGTACAACCCGTTCAAGTACAACTCGTTCCCCGCGAACGCCGCGCTCCAGTCGTGGCGGCTGTCGAGCGACGTGCAGGCGCAGATCCTTCGCGTCGGCGAGGCCGGCCGCCTGAAGGCACTGCCGCCGGTGCTGGCCTTCCAGTCGGTCGTTGACGCCACGGTGAGCACCGACGCGGTCGTCCGCGCCCTGTTCGACCAGCTCGCCGACAACGGCTCGGAGCTGGTGCTCTTCGACATCAACCGGCTGTCGGGGATGGAGCCGTTCATCCGGCCCGACACGGCGCGGGTCCTGTCGCGGCTGACCGATCGGTCGCCGCGCAAGTACGGACGGGCGCTCCTGACCAACGCCGGGCGCGACTCGCTCGAGGTGGTGGAGCGCTCGATCGCCCCGAACCGCACGGAGATCGTCACCCGCTCCCTCGAGCTGTCCTGGCCCGCCGAGATGTTCTCGCTGTCACACGTCGCCTTGCCGTTTCCCCTCGAGGACGAGGTGTACGGCCGGACCCCGCGGCGCGCGGCCGGCGACATGGTGCGGCTCGGGACGCTCAGCCCGCGGGGCGAGCGCGCGGTGCTGACGGTGCCCGTGGACACTTTGATGCGGGTGTCGGCAAACCCGTTCTTTCCGTACCTGGCCGCTCGCGTGACCAGCTGGACGGAGGTCTCTCGACCGTGATTCGACGCCGCCAGTAGAATTCCTCCAGCCGATGGACCGCTACCGCATTCCGAGCCTCGCTCGCGCCTGCGAGGCGCTCGAGCTCTTCGTCGAAGCCGAGTCGCCGCTCTCCTCGTCGGAGGTCGCGCGGCGGCTCAGCATGCCGAGAACGACGGCGCTGCGCATCCTGATGACGCTCTGCGAGCAGGGGCTGCTGTCGCGGTCCGGCAACGACTTCGAGCCGGGCGGCGCGCTGTTCCGGCTGGGCATCCGGGCGCTCAGCACGAACCGGCTCCGCCGCTTCGCCATCCCGGTGCTGCAGCGCCTGTCGAACGAGCTGCAGGAGACGGCACAGCTGGTGACGCTGTCCGCCACAGAAGCGCTCGTGCTCGAAGTGTGCGAAGGGCCGCGTCTCGTGCGGATCGCGCAGATCGCCGGTTCGCGGCTCGATCTGCACTGCAGCGCCGCCGGCAAGATCCTCCTGACGTTCGCGCTGCGGCCGCAGCTGGCGACCCTCGTCGCCCAGGGGCTGCCCGTCCGCACCCCGCACACCTTGACCACGCTCCCCGAGCTCGAAGCCGAGATCGGCCGCATCCTCGGCCTCGGCTATGCCGTCGACGACGAGGAGTGCTACGAGGGCGTCCGCTGCCTGGCGGCGCCGGTCTGGGACGCCTCGGGCGGCACGCGCGCCGCGATTGGCGTCATCGCCTCCGCGTCGACGTTCGGCCGGCGCCAGAACCAGGAGTTCGCGCAGCGTGTCCTGGCGGCGGCGCGCGATCTCTCCGTGGCCATGGGCTACGACGGCCGCCCGGCCAATGAATAAGCAACGCAGATACATTACATACCCAAAAGGCATTTGACTCGCCGCGCGGGCGAGCGTATACCTCTTGCAATCGTCATCATTTGGATAGTTCCTATCCGAATACGGACAGGCTGCTGCCGGAGGAACGGATGTCCATGTCTGCCCAACCGCGCACCCGCGGGTGCCTCTTCGCGCTGCTCGCCCTGCTGGCGGCGCTCGTTCCCGCTCCCGCGGCCGCGCAGTTGAGCGCCGGCCGCATCGTCGGCACCGTCACCGACCCGTCGAAGGCGGCCATCCCCCGCGCCACCGTCGTCACCACCGACACCGCCACCAACGTCGCGGTGACCGTCGTCACGAGCGATCACGGCGACTACGTCGTCACCCCGCTCAACCCCGGCGTCTACCGGGTGACGGTGACGCTGGACGGGTTCCAGACGGCGGTCGTCGAGGCGGTCGCGGTGCAGGTGGGCCAGTCGACCCGCGCCGATGTCCAGCTCACGATCGGCGCGCTGACCGAAAGCACCATCGTCCACAGCAGCTACCCCGCTGCTCGACAGCGAGTCCGGCACCCTCGGCCACGTCGTCACCAACACCCAGATCGTCAACCTGCCGCTGAACGGCCGCAGCTTCTACGAGCTGGCGCGCCTCACCCCCGGGGCGGTGCTGCTGCCCGGCGGCGGCAACCTGCTCCGGATCCGCGCCAACTACATCTCGGGCACCGCGGTCAGCGGCGTCCGCGGCAGCCAGACCACGTTCATGCTCGACGGCGCCGACGTCACCGACCACCACCAGGGCGGGTCGCTGATCCAGACGTCCGTCGACGCGCTGCAGGAGTTCAAGGTCCAGCAGAGCGCCTACACCGCCGAGTTCTCGCAGGCCGGCGGCGCGCTGAACGCGACCACCAAGGCGGGCGCCGACCAGTTCCACGGCACGCTGTTCGACTTCATGCGCGACGACGCCTTCGACGCGCGCAACTTCTTCGCGCGCGAGACGGAGAAACTGAAGCGGCAGCAGTTCGGCGCCACCCTGGGCGGCCCGATCCTGCGCAAGCGGACCTTCTTCTTCGCCAGCTACGAGGGCATGCGTGAGGAGCAGGGACTGGTCTTCAACAACAACGTGCCGACCGCGGCGATGCGCGCCGGCGACTACAGCGCCTCGACGCGCATCATCCACGATCCGATCACGCGGCAGCCGTTCCCGGGCAACGTGATTCCGACCAATCGTCTGAACCCGCAGGCGGTGGCCTTCGCGCGCCTCGTGCCCGACCCGAACACCCCCGCCGGCACGTTCTCGTGGGCGCCGGTGCGCGAACTGGACAGCGACCAGGTGACCGTGCGCATCGACCAGACGCTGAGCAACAGCACGCGCATCTTCGGCCGCTACAGCTTCCACGACCAGCGGCAGAGCGACCCCAACGCCTACCCCGCGCTCGGCAACGCTCCCCTGAGCACGCGCGGCCAGAACGTCGTCCTCAGCATGAGCAACACGCTGAAGTCGAGCCTGCTGCACGACGTCCGCTTCAGCTACGTCCCCTCGGTCGTGGATCTCGAGGCGTTCCTCCAGGGACAGAACCCGTACGACGCGCTCGGCATCCGCGGCTTCGAGGAGACCGAGCGGCCCGGCGTCGGCGGCTCGTTCCCCGACTTCGCCTGGAGCGGCTACACCGCGATGAACGGCTCGGCCTTCGATCAGCGGCCGAAGACGCAGGACCTGAAGGTCTACGAGGTCAGCGACAACCTGACCTGGGTGAAGGGCCGCCACATCGTCAAGTTCGGCGGCAAGTACCGCCGGTGGGAGCCGCTCTTCACCGACAGCAAGCAGTACGCCGGGCAGTGGAACTACGACGGTTCGCTGACCCAGAACGCCGCGCGCACGGCCGGCACCGGCGACGCCTTCGCCGACTTCCTCCTCGGCTATCCGCGCTCGGTCACCCGCGCCTTCCCGGCCGACGTCTTCGGCGGCCAGGCCAACTACTGGCACGGCTACGTGCAGGACGACTTCAAGGTGTCCAATCGCCTGACCGTCAACGTCGGCCTGCGCTACGAGTACTCGCCGTGGCTGTCCGGCTACCGCGGCCAGGTCGGCACCTTCCTGCCGGGTACGGCGCGCCCGATCGTGGTCGCCGGCGAAGGGACCACCCCGGACCTCGACGCGCAGTTCGCCGGCGAGTCGGCCTACGCGCTCTTCGGCAACCAGATCCAGACCAGCAGCCAGGCCGGCCTGCCCGAATCGATCACCGCGACCGATCGGGCGCAGTTCGGCCCGCGCGTCGGCTTCGCGTGGCAGCCGATCGGCGAGAAGACCGTGTTCCGCGGCGGCTACGGGCTCTTCTACGAGCAGGAGAGCTCGGCCGATCGCGTCAACAACAACGTGGTGCCGTTCCGCCTCGATCAGACGGCGTTCAACGACCAGACGCCGCCGGTGCGGACGATGGCCGACTTCTTCCTGGGCACGAGCCTCGTGAACTCCGCCGCGCCGACCATCGGCGCCGCGGCGCTCGAGCAGAAGATGGGCCGCGACCACCACTTCAGCCTCGGCCTGCAGCAGCAGGTGGCGCCGTTCACGGTCGTCGAGCTGAACTACGTCGGCAACATCGGCCGCTTCCTCAACGGCACGACCAACATCAACATCCCCGAGCCGGCCACCGGCGGCATCCAGGCGCGGCGGCCGTTCCCGACCTACGGCAACATCAGCTACTTCGACGACTCGCTCGAGACGACCTACCACTCGCTGCAGGCCTCGGTCGAGCAGCGCACGCACGCCGGCCTCTTCTACCTCGTCTCGTACACGTGGTCGAAGAGCCTGAGCACGCAGAACGTGACGGCGGTCGGCGGCAACACCGGCCGCGAGAAGGCGCTCTCCGGCTTCGACGTGCCGCACAACCTGGCGATCAGCACCGGCTACGAGCTGCCCTTCGGCCGCGACCGGCGGTTCCTGTCCGACGCGCACGCCGTCGTCGACGGCATCCTCGGCGGCTGGCAGGTCCAGGGCATCTACGTCTGGCGCAGCGGCCGTCCGTTCACGCCCACGATCTCGAGCGATCGCGCCAACACCGGCGTCGGCGGCCAGCGTCCGGACCGCCTCGGATCGGGCGAGGTCGAGAACCCGACGGTGGAGGTCTGGTTCGACAAGACGGCGTTCGCGCTGCCGGCGCAGTTCACCTACGGCGACTCCGGCGGCGGCATCCTGCGCGAGGACAGCTACAAGACGCTCGACTTCTCGCTGTTCAAGCAGTTCCGGATTGGCACGCACCGCCTCCAGTTCCGGGCCGAGGTGTTCAACCTGACCAACACCGCGAGCTTCAACGCCCCGAACACGAGCCATCGACACCGCCGCCGGCGGCCGCGTCACCAGCACCGCCAGCAGCCCGCGTCAGATGCAGTTCGCCTTGAAATACGATTTCTGAGCGATGGGCACCGATCGCGACAGCGTCGTCCTCCTCGAAGGCGAGACCACCAACACCAGCGTCTGGCTGGTGCAGGGCGAACAGGTCGTCGCCGAAGCGCAGACCGCCGTCGGCGCGCGCGACACGGCGCGCGACGGCTCGCCGCAGCGGCTCGAGACCGCGCTGCGGCAGCTGGTGACCGGCGTCCTCGCCGAAGGCGAGGCGCTGCCGGTGCCGTGCCGGCCGAACGGTGGTGGTGGCCGCCGGCATGCTCACCTCGTCGCTCGGCCTGCGCGGCGTCGAGCACGTGCCCGCCCCGGCCGGCGTCGACGAGCTGGCGGCGCGGCTGGAGCGCCACTCGTTCCCGTCGGTCACGGATCTGCCGGTCGTGCTGATCCCCGGCGTGCGCTCCGGGCCGCTCAAGGCGCAGCGCGACGCGGTCGGCTCGACCGACGTGATCCGCGGCGAGGAGACCGCGGCCATCGGCCTGCACCTGCTCGGCTGGCTGCCGGCCGGCGGCATCGTGCTCAGCCTGGGCTCGCACTGGAAGGCGATCCACGTCGATCGCGACGGCCGCATCGTGTCGAGCGTCACCAGTCTCGGCGGCGAGCTGCTGGACGTGGTCACCTCGCAGACCGTCCTGGCCGGATCGCTGCCCCGCCAGTGGCCGACGACGTTCGACGACGCCTGGGTCGACGAAGGCGTGCACGAGGCGCAGCGCTCCGGCTATGCCCGCGCGCTGTTCTGCGTCCGCCTGCTCGAGCAGCGGGTGACGTCGACGCCGGAGGAACGGCTGGCGTACCTGATCGGCGTGGCGATCGGATCGGTGATGGACACCCTGCTGGCGCGGCGCTCGTTCCGCGCCGGCACACGCGTCCTCGTCACCGGGCCACCGGCGCTCGCGCACGCCTTCGCGGCGCAGCTCCAGGGCACGTCCGTCGACGCGGTGACGGTGAGCGCGACACAGGTCGCCCACGCCGTCCGCACCGGCATGCGCCAGATCCTGGCGCGCAGCGCGTTCGCGCCAGCGCGTCCGCTCTCTCTCGTTCCGTCGACGGTCATGCCGGCCGCCGGCGCCGCCGCCCCCGCTCCCCGCCGCTCCCGACGCCCCAGACCATCATGAGCCACGCTGCCGACCGGTTCCGCGCTTCCCTGCTCGCCGCCTTCGCCATCGCGATCGCCGGCACGTCCTGGCCGACTCACGCGCAAACGCCGCCCGCGTCCGGCGCGACCGCGGCGCCGTTCGCCGTCGGCATCCGCGTCGATGCGACGAAGCCGACCGGCCCGCTGAAGCCGATCTGGCGCTTCTTCGGCGCCGACGAGCCGAACTACGCGTACATGAAGGACGGCAAGAAGCTGGTGGCGGAGATCGGCAAGCTGGCACCGAAGCGGAGCTTCTTCCGCGCCCACAGCCTGCTGGTCACCGGCGACGGCACGCCGGCGCTCAAGTGGGGATCGACCAACGCCTACACGGAAGATGCCGCACGGCAAGCCGATCTACGACTGGACCATCGTCGACCGCATCTTCGACACGTATCTCGAGCGCGGCGTCAAGCCGTACGTCCAGATCGGCTTCATGCCGCAGGCGATGTCAGTGAAGCCCGAGCCGTACAAGCACGCGTGGACGCCGGCCGCGAAGTACGACGAGATCTACACCGGCTGGGCCTACCCCCCGAAGGACTACAAGAAGTGGGGCGACCTGGTCTACGAGTGGGCGAAGCACTGCGTCGAGAAGTACGGCAAGGCCGAGGTCGAGACCTGGTACTGGGAGACCTGGAACGAGGCCAACATCGGCTACTGGCGCGGCACCCCCGAGGAGTTCCGCAAGCTGCACGACTACGCCATCGACGGCGTGCGGCGGGCGCTGCCGACCGCGAAGGTCGGCGGTCCCGACACGGCCGGCTCCGGCGGCCAGTTCGCGCGCGACTTCTACGAGCACCAGCTGCGCGGCACCAACTTCGCGACCGGCAAGGTCGGCACGCCGATCGACTTCGTGTCGTTCCACGCCAAGGGACGGCCGACGTTCGTCGACGGCCACGTCCGCCTCGGCATCCAGAACCAGCTGGCGACGATCGACGACGGCTTCAAGATCATCGCCTCGTTCCCCGAGCTCAAGCCGAAGCCGATCGTCATCGGCGAATCCGATCCCGATGGCTGCGCCGCCTGCCAGGGCCCGCAGCTCGGCTACCGCAACACCACGATGTATTCGAGCTACACGGCGGCGTCGTTCGCGCGCAAGCACGACCTCGCCGAACGGCACGGCGTCAACCTCGAAGGCGCGCTGACGTGGGCGTTCGAGTTCGAGGACCAGCCCTGGTTCGCCGGCTTCCGCGTCATGGCCTCGAACGGCATCAGCCTGCCGGTGTTCAACGTCTTCCGCATGTTCAGCCGGATGGGCGCGGAGCGGGTGCCCGCGGTGAGCGACGGCGCGGTCGCCCTCGACGCGATGATCGCAGGCCGGCGTGCGCGAGAAGCCCGACGTCGGCGCGCTGGCCAGCCGCGACGCGCGCAAGGTCACCGTGATGGCCTGGCACTACCACGACGACGACGTCGCCGGGCCCGATGCCAACGTGACCCTGGCGCTCGAGGGGCTCGGGCTGAAGCAGGGCCAGGCGAAGCTGACGCACTACCGCATCGACGCCACACACAGCAACGCCTACACCGTCTGGAAGGCGCAGGGCTCGCCGGCGGCGCCGACGCCGGCGCAGTACAAGGCGCTCGAGGCGGCGAGCGAGCTGACGGTACTGAAGGGATCGCCGACGACGCTCGACGTGAAGGACGGCCGCGCCACGCTGCCGATCACCCTGCCGCGGCAGGCCGTCTCGCTCGTCGTGCTCGAGTGGTGACATGCGCTGGCGCATCGCGATCCTGGTGAGCGCGGCGATCGCCATCAGCTATCTCGATCGGCAGACGCTGCCGGTCGCGATCAAGGCAATCGAGCGCGACATCCCGATCTCGAACGAGCAGTTCTCGCTGCTGCAGACGGCGTTTCTGATCCCCTACGCGGTGATGTACGCCGGCGGCGGCAAGCTCATGGACGTCGTCGGCACGCGCATCGGCATGCTGGCGATCATGCTCTTCTGGTCGGTCGCCTGCGCCAGCCACGGCCTGGCGACCAGCTTCAGCATGCTCGTCGTCAGCCGCCTCCTGCTCGGCATGGGCGAGGGCGGCGGCTTCCCGGCCGCGACCCGCGCCGTCGCCGAATGGTTCCCGGTCACCGAGCGCTCGACGGCGATGGGCATCATCAACGCCGGCACCGCGGTCGGAGGCGTCATCGCGCCGCCGCTGCTCGCGCTGATCATCACCGGCGCCGATTGGCGGGCCGTCTTCTACGTCACCGGCGTCATCGGCCTCGTCTGGGCCGGCTGGTGGTGGTACGAGGTACTACCCGCCCGACCGGCATCCGAAGCTCGGCGCCGCCGAGCGGCAACTGCTCGAGCCGGTGATCGCGGGCGGTCGCGCCGCGGAGGCGGCGCCGCCGTGGCTGGCGCTGCTGCGGTTCCGCCAGGTCTGGGGCCTCGTCGTCGCCAAGTTCCTGAGCGACGCGGCCTGGTATTTCTACCTGTTCTGGCTGCCGAAATACCTCTACGACGCGCGCGGCTTCGACATCAAGGCGGTCGGCGCGTTCGCCTGGATCCCGCTCGCCGCCGCCGGCGTCGGCTGCCTCCTCGGCGGGTGGCTCTCGAGCTACCTGCTCGTGCGCGGCCTGCCGCTCGATCGCGCCCGCAAGATCGCCCTCGGCCTCAGCGCCTCCGTGATGCCGATCGTGTGGTTCGTGCCGAACGCGCCGGTCGCGTGGGCCCTCGCCATCTTCAGCCTCGCCTACTTCGGCCAGCAGTCGTGGTCGACGCTGGTGATGATCCTCCCGGCTGACCTGTTCCCGCGCAACACCGTGGGCGCCGTCGCCGGCATGGTCGGCTTCGGCGGGGCGATGGGCGGCGTGGTGTTCGGCCAGGTCGTCGGCCGGCTGCTCGACGCGGGTGCCGGCTACGGCGTGGTCTTCGCCATCGCCGGATCGCTCCACGTCCTCGCCTTCGCCGTCATCTGCCTGGCCGTGCCCGTCGTGCGGCCCGTGACGGTCCCTCTCCCCGTCCCGAGTCCTGCATGAAGATCACGAGTGTCCGTACGCGCGTCGTCGAGTGGCGCGGCAAGACCGTCCCGCTGGCCCCGCACTTCTGCACCAACCCGATGGACCTGCTGGCCCAGGACCTGATCCACGGGGCGCAGGCCTCGATGGCCACGTTCACGTTCCACGGCTGGCTGGTCGTCGAGGTGTTCACGGACAGCGGTCATGTCGGCATCGGCAACGCCGCGCTGTCGCCGTACGTGACCAAGGCGATCATCGATCGCCACCTGACGCCGCTGCTCGTCGGCCAGGATCCGTGGGACATCGAGTTCCTCTGGCAGCACATGTACCGCAAGACCATGGCCTGGGGCCGCAAGGGCCTCGGCATGGTCGCGATCAGCGCGGTCGACATCGCGCTCTGGGACGTGCTCGGCAAGGCCGCCGGACAGCCGGTCTACCGCCTGCTCGGCGGCCGGACCAAGCGGCGGATTCCGGTCTACGCCAGCCGCCTGTACAGCACGCCGCTCGACGAGCTCGCGGCGGAGGCGCGCCGCTACAAGGACGCCGGCTATCGCGCCATGAAGCTGCGCTTCGGCTGGGGCCCGGTGGACGGCGCCGAAGGCATGCAGCGCAACCTCGATCTGGTGCGCACCGTGCGCGAGGCGGTCGGTTCCGACGTCGACGTCATGGCCGACGCCTATATGGGCTGGTCGCTCGACTACGCCAAGCGGATGCTGCCGCTGCTCGAGCCGTTCAACCTGCGCTGGCTCGAAGAGGCGGTGATTCCGGACGACCTCCAGGGCTACGCCGCCCTCAAGAGCTACGGCCGCGTCCCCATCGCCGGCGGCGAGCACGCCTTCACGCTGCACGAGTTCCGCGACCTGCTCGAGGCGCGCGCGCTCGACGTCATCCAGTTCGACACGAATCGCGTCGGCGGCATCTCGCAGGCCCGCAAGATCGCGGCGCTGGCCGAGGCCTACCAGGTGCCAGTCGTCCCCCACGCCGGGCAGATGCACAACTATCACGTGGTCATGGCGAGCCTGAACTCGCCGATCGCGGAGCACTTCCCCATCGTCGACGTCGAGGTCGGCAACGAGCTCTTCTGGTACATCTTCGACGGCGAGCCGAAGGCGGTCGACGGCCACGTCGATCTGGACGACGCGACGCCCGGGCTCGGCCTCACCGTCAACGAGGGGAAGCTCGCCGAGTTCCAGGTCACCGAGTGACGGCGGCGCAACCGCCGGGTAATACAGAGACGCACATGGCACGGGTGGTTCAACTGACCGACGGCACGACGCGGCGGGTCGCACTCGTTGACGAGCCGAGGCTTCGCCTCGTCGACGGCGTCTCGTCGATCTACGAGCTGGCCACGCTGGCCACCGAGACCGGCGACGCCCTGTCGGGGCTGGTGCAGGGCCGCGCCAACGGGCACGCCCTCGACTACGACGAGGTCTACGCCGGACGCGGGCCGTGGCGGCTGATGCCGCCCATCGATCACCCGGCCGAGCCGGCCCGCTGCATCGTCTCGGGCACCGGCCTCACCCACTTCGGCAGCGCCCGCGATCGCAATGCGATGCACGTCGGGACCGAGCCCGCCGAGCCGACCGACAGCCTGCGGATGTTCCAGGCGGGTGTCGAGCACGGCCGCCCGGCGCCGGGCGAGGTCGGCATCGCCCCCGAGTGGTTCTACAAGGGCGTCGGCACCATGCTGCGCGGGCACGATGACGCGCTGATCGTGCCGCGCTTCGCCGAGGGCGGCGGCGAGGAAGCCGAGATCGCCGGCGTGTATATGATCGGCGGTGACGGCACGCCCTGCCGGATCGGGCTGGCCACGGGCAACGAGTTCTCCGACCACCGCTTCGAGCGGCGCAACTACTTGAATCTGGCCGGCTCGAAGCTGCGCTCGTCGGCGATCGGGCCGGAGCTGGCGCTGGCGCCGGCCTTCGACGCCGTCCCGGGCGAGGTGTGGATCGAGCGGCGCGGCGAGCGGATCTGGACACGCGCGGTGGCCAGCGGCGAGACCGAGATGAGCCATAGCCTGCGCAACATCGAGCACCATCACTTCAAGTTCGACGCGCATCGCCGGCCCGGCGACGTCCACGTCCACTTCTTCGGCGCGCACTCCCTCAGCTTCGGCGAGGGCATTACACTCGAGGATGGCGACGTCATGTGCATCCGCTTCGACGGCTTCGGGCGGCCGCTCCGGAACACGGTCCGCGTCGAGCCGGCCGGCGATCGGCCCGTCGATGTCCGCCCGCTCGGGTGATCCCATATATGCGAAGACTCGCGCTCGCTCTCCCGCTGGCCATCGTGTGCGCCACCGCGCTGCTCCTCGGCCAGGCCGGCGACACGCCGCTCTACCGCGACCCCGCGAAACCGATCGAGGCGCGGATCCGCGACCTCGTCGGCCGCCTGACGATCGAGGAGAAGGCGCAACAGCTCAATCACCTGAACAAGGGCCTGCCTCGGCTCGGCATCAAGGCGTGGGGCGGGTGGAACCAGACGCTGCACGGCGTGTGGTCGAAGGAGGCGACGACGCTGTTCCCGGTGCCGACGGCGATGGGCGCGACCTGGGACCCGGACCTCGTGCAGAAGGTCGCCGACGCGATGTCCGACGAGGCGCGGGCGCTCTACAACGCCGGCAAGGACGGGCCCCGCTCGCCGCACGGCCTGGTCTACCGGTCGCCCGTCATCAACATCAGCCGCGACCCGCGCTGGGGACGCATCCAGGAGGTCTTCAGCGAGGATCCGTACCTGACCGGCCGCATGGCGGTGGCCTACGTCCGCGGCCTGCAGGGCAAGGACATCGCCCACCTGAAGGTCGCCGCCACGGTGAAGCACTTCGCGGTCAACAACGTCGAGGCGGGCCGGCAGCACCTGTCGGCGATCGTCGACGAGCGCAACCTGTTCGACTACTGGTTCCCGCATTGGAAGGCCGCTTTCGTCGAGGGCAAGGCGCAGTCGGTGATGTCGTCCTACAACGCCATCAACGGCGTGCCGTCGGCGGTGAACCGCTGGCTGCTCACCGACGTGCTGCGAAAGCAGTGGGGCTTCGACGGCTTCGTCACCGACGATCTGGGCGCCGTGCAGCTCCTCACCTCGGAGCGGCCGAACGAGCCGGGCCACCGTTTCTCGGACGATCCCGTCGTGTCGACAGCAGCCGCGATCAAAGCCGGCAACGACAGCGACGATCAGGAGTTCGAGGACAACATCCCCAAGGCCGTGCAGCGGGGCCTGCTGACGGTCGCCGATGTCGACCGGGCGCTGTCGAACGTGCTCCGCGTCGGGTTCCGGCTGGGGGCCTTCGATCCGTCAACGCCGCACGACGCGATCCCGATGAGCGTGGTGCGCAAGCCTGACCACCTCGCCCTGTCACTGCAGGTGGCGCAGAAGTCGCTGACGCTCCTCAGCAACCGCAGCAGCGGCCCCGGCACGGCCCCCGCCATTCCCGCCGTCGCGTTCCTGCCGCTGAAGCGCGAGGAGACGCGGTCGATCGCCGTGATCGGCCCTGCCGGCGACCAGGACTACCCGACCGGCAACTACTACGGCACGCCGGCCCGCAAGGTCGGCGTCGTGCAGGGCCTGCGCGAGGTGCTCGGCGCCGACGTCACGATCGACTACGAGAAGGGTGCGGACTTCGTCGGTCCGGCCGACGCCGGCGCCGTGGCCCGCGCGGTGGCGCTGGCGAAGCGGGCGGACGTCGTGATTCTCTGCCTCGGCACCGGCCTGCGGGTCGAAGCCGAAGGACGCGACCGCCGCGATCTGAACCTCCCTGGCGCGCAGCAGCCGCTGCTCGAAGCCGTGTTCGCGGCGAACCCCCGGGTCGCGCTCGTGCTCTTCAACGCCGGTCCTCTCGCGGTCACGTGGGCGCACGATGAGCTGCCGGCGATCCTGGCGGCGTGGTTCCCGGGCGAAGCGGGCGGCATCGCGGTTGCGCGCGCGCTCTTCGGCATCGACAATCCGGGCGGCAAGCTGCCCTACACGGTCTACGCCAACCTGGATGGGGTGCCGTCTCAGAACGAGTACGACGTCTCGAAGGGCTACACCTACCAGTACTTCAGGGGCGTGCCGCTCTATCCCTTCGGCCACGGCCTCAGCTACACGCGCTTCCGCTTCACGAACCTGACGCTCTCGGCACCGAGCATCACCGCATCGGGCGAGGTCCAGATCGCCGTCGACGTCACCAACGTCGGCGACCGCGCCGGCGACGAGGTGGCGCAGCTCTACACACGTCAGCAGCGAAGCAAGGCCTACCAACCGCTTCGCACGCTGCGGGCCTTCCGCCGCGTCACGCTGCAGCCGAAGGAGACGACGCGCGTCACGTTCACGCTGCCGGCGTCGCAGCTCGCCTGGTACCAGGGCGGAACGATCGGGTCGGCGGTCGAGCCCGGCGTCTTCGACATCGGCGTCGGTGCGTCGTCCGACAACATCCGGCTGCGCGCATCGCTGACCGTCACCGGGCGAGGCCAGTGACCTCGCTCGATCGTCGGGCGTTCCTGACCACGGGCGCCATGGTCTCGTCGCTGCGGTCTGCGTGCGCAGGCGGCGGTGACACCGCCGAGCGAGGCGGCACCGCATCGATCCGGAGGCGAGGACCGCACGATCTGGCTCAGTGGCGATGGTCTTGGCCTGACGCCGGCCCAGGTACGCACGAGTGCTCGCGCGCCTGTCGGAGGAGAAGGGCATCGCGCCCGACTCCTACTCGCTGGGCGCGATCGTCGACGACCTGGAGACGGAATTCGCGCGGCTCCTCGGCAAGGAGCGGGCGATCTTCATGCCCACGGGCACGCTCGCCAATCACCTCGCCGTGCGCGCGCTCGCTGGCGGCCCGGGCCGCGTGATCGTCCAGCACGAGAGCCATCTCTATCAGGACACTGGAGACTGTGCGCAGACGCTGAGCAACCTGACGTTGATGCCGCTGGCGCCTGGCAGCGCGACGTTCACCGCCACCGACGTCGAGCACGTGATCGAGGCATCCGCGCACGGCCGCGTGCCGCCCCGCGTGTCGGTGATCTCGATCGAAACACCCGTGCGTCGCAGGTTCGGAGAACGTTTCGACGGCGCCGAACTGGAGAAGATCGTCGCGCTGGCGACGCGCAGCGGCATCAAGCTGCACCTGGACGGGGCGCGCCTGTTCCTGCAGGCGGCGTACACCGGCGAAGACGTGGCCGTGACGGCCCGCCCCTTCGATACGGTCTACGTCTCGCTGTACAAGTATTTCAATGCCGCGTCCGGCGCGATCCTCGCCGGCCCGCGAGCGCTGCTCGACGACATGCACCACACGCGCCGCATGTTCGGGGGCGGCCTCTCCAGCGTGTGGCCGTTCGCGGCGATCGCCCGGCACTACGCGACGGGATTCGGCGACCGTTTCAAGACCGCGGTGCAGGTCTCCGAAGAGCTGATGCGGATCCTTCCGCAGCGCGGGCCGTTTGCGGTCGAACGCGTGCCGTCCGGGACGAATCTCTTCCGGCTGCGGGTGCCCGCCGCGGATCCGGCCGCCTTTCAGAAACGACTGGCGACCGCGCACATCATGCTGGCACCGCCTCGGGGCGACGTGTTCATGATCGGTGTCAACGAGACCCTGAACCGGACCCGCGCGTCGGACCTCGCCGATGCGCTGGTCCGCGCGCTGCCAGGCTGATGCGCCGCCCGTCCCCGGCCCGCCCCACGCCGGCGAGGAGCGCCGCACCCTGCGGATAGAATCGGCGCGATGGGGGTTCGCGAGGATCTGCGATACGCCTGGCGCGCGCTGGCGGCCGCGCCGGGTGTGGCCGTCGCCGCCATCCTGTCGCTGGCGCTCGGCATCGGTGCCAACACCGCCATCTTCAGCGTCGCCAGCCCGCTGCTCCTCAGCCCGCTGCCCTACGCCGACCCCGATCGGCTCGTCATCCTCTGGAACCGATCGCCGGGCCTGGGCATCGCCGAGGACTGGTTCTCGACGGCGCAGTACTTCGACATCCGCGGCACCGGCGCCTTCGCCGACGTCGCGCTCGCCATCGGCGGCAACGACAACCTGACCGGCGGCGGCGAGCCGGAACGCATCGGCACGATCCGGGTGTCGTCGAACCTGCTGCCCATGCTCGGCGTCCGTCCCGCCCTCGGCCGCCTGTTCACCGCCGACGAGGATCGCGCCGGCGCCGCGGGCACGGCGCTGCTGGCGCACGGCACCTGGCTGCGGCGCTACGGCGGGGATCCGTCCGCCGTCGGCCGGTCGCTGATCGTGAACGGCGTCTCCTATCGCATCGTCGGCGTGCTGCCGGCCGGCTTCACGCTGCCGCGGGACGTGCTGCCGACGCTCGGCGGCGCCGAGCAGGCGGAGCTACTGCTGCCGCTGCCGCTCGGGCCCGACGCGCCGACGATCCGCACGCGCGAGGACTACAACATCCTGGCGCGCCTGCCCGCCGGCGTCACGGCCGCGGCGGCCCAGGCGCGGATGGACGCGCTGACGGCGCGCCTCCGTCGCGAGCACCCCGCCGTCTATCCAGCCAACGGGCAGCTGACGTTCGGCGTCGTGCCGCTGCGCGAGCAGGTCGTCGGCGAGGTCCGCCGGCCGCTGTGGATCCTCGTCGGCGCCGTCGGCCTCGTGCTGCTCGTGGCCTGCGCCAACGTCGCGCACCTCCTGCTGGCCCGCGCGATCGGCCGGCGCCGCGAGATGGCGGTCCGCGCCGCCATCGGCGCCGGCGCCGCCCGGCTGGTGCGGCAGCTGCTCACCGAGTCGCTCCTGCTCGCCGGCGCGGGCGGCCTGGCCGGTCTGCTGGTCGCTGCGGCTGGCGTGCAGGGCCTCCACGCGCTCGGCCGCGGCAGCGTGCCGCGCATCGACGCGATCGGCCTCGACGGTCGCGTGCTGGCCTTCACGGCGATCCTGTCGATCGCGTCCGGGCTGCTGTTCGGGCTGGCACCCGCCTGGCGGCTCTCGCGCTTGGACCTGACCCGCGATCTCAACGACGCTGGCCGGGGCGCCAGCGGGACCGGCGCGCTGTGGCGGCGCGGACACGGCCTGCGCCGGCTGCTCGTCGTCGCCGAGATCGCGCTCGCGGTGGTGCTGCTCGTGGGGGCGGCACTGGTGGTGCGCAGCGTCGCGCGACTCGCCGCCGTGCCGCCGGGCTTCGATCCGGCCGGCGTGCTCACCTTCGAGCTGACGATGCAGGGCCAGCGCTATGCAAAGGGGGCCGACGGCCATCTCGCCTACCGCGAGCTGTGGCGCCGGATCGCCGCACTGCCCGGGGTCGAGGCGGCCGGGGCGATCTCGGCGCTGCCGCTCAGCCAGATGTTCGCGTGGGGACCGATCGTGGTCGAGGGCCGGACGCGCGCGCCGGGTGAGGCGTTCATCAACGCCGACATGCGCTTCGCGGACGGCGAGTACTTCCGGGCGATGCGGATCCCGCTCGTCGAGGGCCGGCTGTTCGTCGACGGCGATCGGCGGCCGGGGCCGCTGGTCGCGCTCGTCGACGCGCGCATGGCGGCGCAGCTGTGGCCGGGAGGCTCGCCCATCGGCCGGCGCGTGCAGCTGGGCGCCGGTGACGACCCGGACGCGCCCTGGATCACGATCGTCGGCGTCGTCGGCGACGTGAAACAGTACACGCTCGATGGCGACTCGCGCATCGCGATGTACCTGCCGCACGCCCAGTTCCCGGTGCGGGCGATGAACGTCGTCATCCGAAGCGGCGCCGATCCGGCGGCGCTGACCGCGGCCGCGCGCCAGGCGCTGCGCGGCGTGGATCCCGAGCTGCCGATGTTCCGCGTCCGCACGATGGAGGCGCGCGTCGGCGAATCGCTGGCCCGCCGGCGCTTCCTGATGGTGCTGCTCGCGCTGTTCGCGGGCCTGGCGCTCGGCCTGGCCGCGATCGGCACCTACGGCGTCCTCGCCTACCTCGTCTCGCAGGGGCGGCGGGAGCTGGCGATCCGGATGGCGCTCGGCGCCACCACCGCCGACGTCCTGCGGCTCGTCGCCGGACACGGCATGGCCATCGCCGCGGCTGGCGTCGCCGCCGGCCTCGTCGGCGCGCTGCTCGCGGCCCGCCTGCTCGACACCGTGTTGTTCGAGGTGAGCGCCACCGATCCGCTCACGTTCGCGGGCGTCACCCTGGCGCTCGCGGTAATCGCGCTGCTCGCGTCAATCGCGCCGGCGCTGCGCGCCGCCAGGATCGATCCGGTCGCCGCGCTCTCGGCCGACTGAGTCCAGCGTCCTGGCCGGTTGACCGGCCGGCCGTCACTTCATGAAAGTGCAGGTGCCGCTGTAGTCGACGATGCTATCGCCTGCCGGCGTCTTCTCGCCGGCCCCCACAGCCACGAGATCGCATCGGATCTTCGGGCCGGCAATCCTGTCCGTCAGGTGCACCTCGCCAGATTCCAGTCCTCCGCTGGTGAGGTTTACCTCGAAACGAAACTCGTCATCATGGAGGAGGACCGGCGGCGATCCGAGGACGGTGCCGGAGAACACCTGGTTCCCAGTGTTTACCAGCGTGCCCTTGACGAAGTCGAAGACAGAGGTGGGATGATACAGGACGCGTCCTTTCAGATCGCCACTGAGCTCGATGATGTCTGTGCTGCGCTGGATCATTCCCGTGGCGGTCGGCGTCTGCGAGTGGATGATCGCGGTGGTGAAGTAGTGCACCGCCCTCCCGGAGACGGCACGCGCTCTGGATTGCTGGTCCGGGGCAACGCGCGCATCGGATGCCATGGCGCATGCGAGGACGGTCGCCGCGAGAGGGGCTGTGACGAATCGATGCATGGTGAAGCTCCTTTTCGGTGGTGCACGCGCGGTCTGAACAACGCCGAACGGGGTGAAGGGGCGTGCATCGCACCCTACGTTGGCCGTGGGGGACCGGCAAGCGTCATGGACGGCCAGTGCATCAGTGGCCCACTCTGGCCCACTTTGCCCGCGTCGTGAGGTAGGGACCTTTGGGAGACGCGCCTGGGAACCGTCTCGAGTCGTGGAAAGAGATCGCCGCCTATCTCAATCGGGGTGTGCGCACCGTACGCCGATGGGAGACTGAGGAAGGTCTGCCGGTACACCGTCACGTGCATCGCACGCTCGGAAGCGTCTACGCGTACAAGGCCGAGATCGACATGTGGCGGCTCACTCGTCCCGCGCACCCCGCACCGCGGGTCGCTGCTGGCGTCCATGGCGACAGCGCCTCGTCGGAAGCCGGGCCATCGATCGCGGTCTTGCCCTTCACGAACCTGAGCATCGATCCGGAAAACGCCTACTTCGCAGATGGCCTCACCGAGGAAGTGATCGCCGACCTGTCAAAGGTGCGATCTCTTCGCGTCATTTCACGCACGTCGTCGATGATCCTCAAGGACACGAAGAAAGACGCGAAGACCATCGCCCGTGAGTTTGGCGTTCGCTACGTTCTCCAGGGAAGCGTGCGGCGGGCAGGGCGACAGCTGCGCATCAGCGCTCAGCTCATCGATGCGAGCAGGGACGCCCATCTATGGGCCGAGAACTTCGACGGCACCTTCGAGGATGTCTTCGCGATGCAGGAACGTCTCGCTCGAGTGATCGTCGCAGCCCTCGAGCTCCGACTCACCGATGACGAACAGCGCCGCCTCACGGAACACTCCATCCGCGACCTGCACGCGTACGAATGTTATCTCCGGGCCAGGCACGAAGCCTGGCGCTGGCGGCGAGATGCGATCGATCACGCCATTCAGCTGCTTCACAATGGACTCGCGATCGTCGGAGACAACGTCAGACTCTACGCCGCGCTTGGTCACGCGCATCTCCAGTATCGCGAAGCCGGTATCGACTTCAGCGAGCGTCCGCTCAACGAGGCGGAAGCGTGCGCCCACAAAGTCCTGGCGCTCGACCCCCGGTCCGCAGCGGGATTTCGGCTGCGTGGCTGGATCCAATACTCGCGCGGGGGGATTCAGGACGCTGTGCGAAGCCTGAAAGCGGCGAAGGAGATCGATCCGAATGATGCCGACACGCTGCTCCTCTTGTGCAACTGCTACTTGATCTCCGGGAAGGTGTCAGCCGCGCGTCCGCTAATCGGCCCTCTGTTGACGCTGGATCCGCTGACGCCCCTCACGCACTGCCTGCCGGGGTTCGCCGACGTGTCGGAGGGGAATCTGGATGCTGTCGAACCCTATCGGGAGATGTTCGACATGGATCCGGGCAATCCCATGGCGCGGCTTTTCTACCTGTGGATTCTCGCTCTCAATCGACGCCAGGGCGCCGTCGCCACCGTCCTGGAAGGGTTTTCAGCCACCGAGCGCGAAACGGTCCCGGCGCGTGTCGCGCAGTTCCTGGCGCATGCCATTCTCGGCCAGCCGGACGACGCGCTGGCGACTGTGACGCCCGACATCGAAGCGGTCGCGAACGCGAGCGACGTCTTTGCGCGGTTTCTTGCGGAAGGCTACGCGGCGGCCGGCGTGCCCGCCCGCGCGCTTCATTGGCTGGCCATCGCCGTCGATCGTGGCTTCATCAACTATCCCTTCCTGGCTCGATACGATCCTTGCTTCGAGACGCTGCGAGCCGATCCGCGGTTCGAGCAACTGCTGGAAGCCGTACGTCAACGCTGGCTGAGGTTTGAAGCGTAAGAACTACAGGCAGTCGACCAGATCCCGCAGGCGGTTCGGCTCGACCTTCGCGCCGACTATGCTCTGGCGGTGCGCGTTGAGATGCCGGTCGACGCGTGGGTCAGTTTGGCGCCTGCTTCCCCGACACCACGAACCCCGATTCGATCGCGACCCCGACGACTTTGCTTGGAGCCAGGATCGTGTTTGCCGCACCGCAGCGCGGGCAGGTCCACGAGTATTCCTCCATCGGGCCGTCGGGCGTCCGTTTGTCGGTCAGGACATTCGCCTGTTTCTGACAGCTGGCGCACCTGGTACCGATCGGCTTCATGTTTCTGGGGTCGATCATGGCGAAGCCCTGGCTCGAAGCGTTCGGCGCAACCGGCTGGCGCCGCGCCGAGTAGCGCCTGCTCGGCGTGTCCACGGGGTGTCCACGGTGGGTCTTCGCCCGCGCACGGCTGCGCCGACGGCCGGCGGCACGTCGAAAACGTGCCTGATTTTATTGGGGTTTTGAAGTGGTCGGGACGACTGGATTCGAACCAGCGACCCCCTGACCCCCAGTCAGGTGCGCTACCAGGCTGCGCCACGTCCCGACGCTGTGAGAACCTGCCCTGGCGGACAGAAGGGCGATTGTACTACGACGCCACGGCGCCGGCTCAAGCTTTCGCGCGCCGCTGCGGCCGTCTGGGCGCCTCGGGCATCGCCGCCGCGGGCCGGGCCAGCGCCTCGAGGTGGAAGTCGCCGACTGGCGCCGGCTGCTCACGCGACAGCAGGTCGAGCACCGCGCGCAGGCCGTCGCGGACGCGCGACAGGCGCACCTTGATTTCCGGCGTCATCACCTCGCGGAGCAGCGCCCGATCCTCGTCGTTCGGCGGCGGCACGGCCTGCGCCGGCGGCGTGACGCCGGCCCCCTCGAGCTTGCGGCGGACGCCGGCGAGGGTCAGGCCCTCGGCCAGGACGAGGTGGCGAATCTGCAGGACGCGCTCGACGTCGGCCTTCCGATAGACACGCGGACCGCCCGGCGTCCGCGACACGCCGAGCTCGGGAAACTCGTTTTCCCACGAGCGCAGGACGTAGGGCTGGACCTTGGCGAGCTCGCACACTTCCGATGCCTTGAAGGCAGGCTTGTCCGGGATCACGATGTCCTGGCCGCTCATGGCGATCGAGGGGCCGTTCATGCAGATCGGGCGGGAGTATAACACGCGAAAACGTGCAGTCCTGGCGCAGCCGGCGCGTTCGGTTCGGGACGCGGTGTCGTTCCTTTGACAGGGTGGAAGTGTACAACTACGATGCCATCCGAGAGGCCTTCCCCGGCATCGCACGGTTCGGCTCCAGATGATCGGTTCCATAGTCTCGCACTACCGCGTTGTCGATCGGCTGGGCGCTGGCGGCATGGGTGTCGTCTACCGGGGGGAGGACCTCCGGCTCGGCCGCCACGTCGCAATGAAGTTCCTGCCCGAGTCGGCCACCGCCGACCCGCTGGCCACGGAGCGCTTCCAGCGCGAGGCGCGCACCACCTCGGCGCTGAACCACCCCAACATCTGCACGCTCCACGACGTCGGCGAGCATGACGGCCGCCGCTTCATCGTGATGGAGCTGATCGACGGCGCCACCCTGGACAAGGTCCTCGGCGCCGGCGCGCTGCCGGTCGATCGGGTCATCGACATCTCGATCAACGTCGCGGACGCGCTCGACGCCGCGCACAGCGAGGGCATCCTCCACCGCGACATCAAGCCCGGCAACATCTTCATCACCAAGCGCGGCCAGGTGAAGGTGGTGGACTTCGGTCTCGCGAAGATGATGCCGCACCGCAGCGGCCTGACCCCGATCGACGTCACGATCGCCGAGCAGCATGCCCTGACATCGGCCGGGATGGCCGTCGGCACCGTCGCCTACATGTCGCCCGAGCACGCCCGCGGCGAGGCCATCGACCAGCGCAGCGACCTCTTCTCGCTCGGCGTGGTGATGTACGAGATGGCGACCGGCGTCCAGACCTTCAAGGGCCAGACGACGGCGGTCATCTTCGACCAGATCCTGAATCGCGTCCCGGTGCCGCCGAGCGCGATCAACCCCGACGTCATCCCGACGCTCGAGCACATCATCGGCCGGCTGCTCGAGAAGGATCGCGAGCGCCGGTATCAGTCGTCGCGTGACGTCCAGGCCGATCTGCAGCGGCTGAAGCGCGACCTGGACGCCCGTCGCGTCGTCACCGCCGACTCCTCCCGCACGTCCGCTCCGGCGACGTGGGCGCCGTTCGAGGAGACGCGCAGCGCGTCGACGGTGGCCGTCAACCTGCCAACCTACGGCGTCGAGGCCGAGCCGGCGCCGGTGCCGGCCGCGTGGGCGCACGACTGGGAGCACGCGCGGCCGCCGAGCCATCCGGAGGTCGAGCGCTCCCCGTCCGCCGCCGCGCCGGTTCCGAGGCGTGCGGTGACCGCGACCGCGATCATTTCCCGCGAGGTCGCGTCGGCGATGACGTCGATGGTGCCGGCCTCGGGGTCGGAGCACGTCGCGGTCCCCGGACCGGACGCATCGGCGCCCGTGCCAATCGCACCACCGCCGCTGCCGCCGCAGAGCGGTCCGATCTCCGCGGATTGGCCGGCGGAAGTCGGGACGGGGCTCGCCTACGTCCCGCACGCGCCGGACGTCGATGCGGCGCTCGCGACGGAGCGGCGAGCCACGGCGGAGCGTGCCGGCGCGGCGACGAGCCAGACGGACGACGCGCCGACCGTCCCGGCCAGCTGGACCAGTTCCCCGCCGCCGACACCGAAGCCGCGCCCGGGGCTTCGGCGGCCGCGGCCTCGTCATGGCCGGCGCCGCCGCGGCGACGCTGGCGCTCGGCGCGGGCGGTGTGTGGTGGATGCTGCAGGGCCGCGAGGTCCCGGTCAGCGGGTCGACCGCCGGAACGCCGGCTGCACCCGCACCCGCACCCGCACGCCCGCAGCCCGCACCCGCACCGACGCCCACGGCCGATCCGTTCGCGCCCGAGCCGCCGCCAGTCGCCGCCGCCACGCCGCCCGCGGCGTCCGACCACACCGGCGGTGGTCCCGAAGCCCGGTTCGCGGGCGCCGGCCTCCACCGCGACGGCCCGGGCCGCCGTGCCCGGCGCCGCAACACCGGGCGCCACGGCTCCGGCCCCGCCCGTCGCCGCGCCGGGGCGTCCGCCGTCGAAGGCGATGCTGGCGCAGGCGTCCACCCTGCTCTCGGAAGCGCAGGGTCTGCTGCAGACCGGCGCCGAGGCCGAGGGCCTCGCCAAGATCGCCGCCCTCCGCGCCTCGTTCGGCGGCACCGCGCCGGCGCGGGAAGGCGCGATCCTCGCCGCCCGCACCCATCACGTGGCGAAGCGCTACGACGCCGCCGCCGCGGCCTGGCTCGACGCGGCGCGCGACGGCGCCGGCGCCGAGGAGATCAGCGAAGGCCTGATCCAGGCCGCCGACGGCGCCGCGCGGCAGCGGTCCGCCGACGGCGACGTCCTCGCCCGCCGCGCGCTCGGCGAGATCCTCGATCGCTACCCGGCCAGCGTCCGCGCGCTGCGGGCGCTGCAGATGAAGATGTCGATCGAGGACCGGATGAAGCTGAAGGAGCAGGACGCCGAGCTGAACGGCGTCGCTCCGGCATCTCTCATCACCCTGCGGAGCGTCGCCCGCGGTGGCGGCACCGCGCCGGTCGCCGAGTTCGCGCTGTGGCGTCTCGGGCAGGAGTACCGCGACCGCCGCCTCTACGACCTCGCCGCCTCGACGTTCGCCGACCTCGGCACGCGGTTCCCCGAGACACGCTACGACGCGTGGTTCTCGGCCGCCGAGCTGTTCGAGAAGCAGCTCAAGGACGCGGCCCGCGCCCGCGAGGCCTACGCCAAGGTGCCGGCCGCCTCGCCGCGCTACGAAGCCGCGCAGAAGAAGCTGGCCAGCGCTTAGCCGCGCTTCTCCTCGCGCCGCCTGGCGCGGACTTCCAGCCGGATCGGCGTCCCGTCGAATCCGAACGATTCCCGCAGCCGGTTGGCCAGGTAGCGCTCGTACGAGAAGTGGAACGTGGTCGCGACGTTGGTGAAGAACACGAACGTCGGCGGCGCCACGCCCGTCTGCGCGGCGTAGAGCACGCGCACGTGCTTCTTGCCCGGGCTCACTGGCGCGTGCGTCTGGGTGACCGCTTCGACGAACCGGTTCAGCTCGCCGGTCGGGACTCGGCGGAGGCGCGCCTTGGCGACGCGGTCGATCGTCTCGAGCAGCTTGGGCGTGCGATCGCCGGTCATGGCCGAGATGTGGAGCACCGGGGCGTAGTCGAGGAACTTCAGCGTCTGCTTGATGTAGTCGTCGAAGTGCTTGATCTTCTCGTTCGAGCGATCCTCGATGAGGTCCCACTTGTTCACCGCGATGATGACGCCGCAGCCGGTCCGCTCGGCCTCGCCGGCCACGGTCGCGTCCTGGTCGGTCGGCCCTTCGACGGCGTCGATCAGCAGCACGGCCACGTCGGCGCGGGCGATGGCACGGCGTGCCAGCATGACGCTGACTGCTTCGATTTCACCCGAGCGCGCCACCTTGCCGGCGCGCCTGATGCCGGCGGTGTCCACGATACGGAACTGCTGCTTGTGCCACTTCAGGATCGAGTCGACCGGATCGCGCGTGGTGCCGGCCATCTCGCTCACCACCATGCGCTCCTCTTTGAGGAGCCGGTTGACCAGCGACGACTTGCCGACGTTGGGACGGCCGATGATCGCCACCTTCGTCTCCACCGGCTCGGCGGGCGCCTCGGACTTGCCGAGCGCCAGGCGGCTGACGACCGCGTCGAGCAGATCGCCGACGCCCGTCCCGTGCTCGGAGGCGATCGGGACCACGGGATCGAAACCCAGCGCGTAGAACTCGACGAGGCGGGCCTGCGCCCTGCGATCGTCCGTCTTGTTCACCGCGACCACGACCGGCCGGCCGCTCTGCCGTACGGTCGCGGCGATTTCCTCGTCGCCGGATACGAGCCCGTCCCTGCCGTCGAGGACGAAGACGATGAGATCGGCCGACGCGATCGCGCGATGTCCCTGCTGCAGGACGAGTTCGTGCAGCGGATCCTTGCTCGCACCGAACATGCCGCCCGTGTCGACGACGGTGACCTGGGCGCCCTGCCATTCGGCGTCGGCGGCGATGATGTCGCGGGTGGTGCCGGCGATCGGCGCGACGATGGCGCGGCGCGTCCCGGTGATGCGGTTGAAGAGGGTCGACTTGCCGACATTCGGTCGGCCGACGAGCACGACAGTGCGATTTCCTGGGGATTTCTGGCTGGCCATGACCGTGAGCGGGCGCTGGTTGCGGTGACTTACGCCGCCGGTTGACAGCGTAAGTTCATCATTTTATGATAGTTATCAGTGTTCCGGAGCGCCTAAGCATGATCAAGGTGGACATCGTCAACGAGGTGTCCCGAGCCGCGCAGGTTACCAAAGTGAAGGCCGAGCTGGCCGTCGACGCGGTGTTCGACGCCATGCGGCTCTCCATGCAGCGCGGTGAACGGATCGAGCTTCGAGGCTTCGGCGTCTTCCAGGTCAAGCCCCGCAAGCGCGGCATCGGCCGTAACCCACGGACCGGCAAGGAAGTTCGTATCCCGCCCGGCCGGACCATCCGCTTCAAGCCCGGCAAAGAACTCCAGAATATCGGAGGATGAACCGGCACCTCGGCCTGTTCCTGCTCACGGCCCTGACCACCACCGTCGCCGGGGCCCAGCACTACAACGTCTTCCTGGACAGCTTCGGCCGCGTTCACATCACGCTGAGCTGGATGCAGCTCGCTCTCGGCGGCCTGTGGTTCAGCGTCCCGTTCCTCGGCTTCCTCACCGCGCACGAGTTCGGCCATTACTTCGCGGCGCGCTGGCACGGCCTGCGCCCGTCGCTTCCCTATTACCTGCCGGCGCCCTTGCCGCTGACTGGCTCGCTCGGTGCGGTCATCGTCTTCCGCGGGCACTTCCCGAACCGGCGCGTCCTGTTCGACTTCGCCGCCGGCGGGCCGCTCGCCGGCTTCGTGGTTGCCGCCGTCGCGCTCACGTGCGGCTTGATCTGGTCGCCGGTCGAAAAGCTGCCGGAGCGCTTCGTCGGCTACTGGATGGGCGAGCCGCTCCTCTTCCAGTGGGTGTCGCACGCCGTCGCCGGCCCGATCCGGGACGGCTGGTCGCTGAACCTGCACCCGACCGCGCTCGCCGGCTGGCTCGGGCTGCTGTTCACGATGATGAACCTGGTGCCGATCAGCCAGCTCGACGGAGGGCACATCGCCTACGCGGCGATTCGGCGGCACAGCCGATGGCTGACGCTGGCCGCCCTGGCGACGATCGCCTTCCTCATCGTCTGGTGGCGAGCCTACAACTGGGTCCCGTGGGTGCTCGTGCTCCTCGTGATCATCCGTCTCGTCGGCTGGGAGCACCCGGCCAGCCTCGACGACGACCTGCCGCTCGATCCGACGCGCATTGCCGTCGCCGTGCTGCTGATCGCCATCTTCGCGGTCTGCTTCATGCCAGTACCGCTCTCCCCGATCGAACTGATCGGCGGGCCGTGACCCTCGCCGCCACGATCACAGCATCGTCAGCGGATCGACGTCGACCGTCGTGCGGCGCGCCAGCGACGGATGCTGCGCCAGCGCACGCTGCACCGCCTGCCGCATCGCCGCCCGCTTCGTGCCCTTCAGGATGACCTGGACGCGGAAGTCGCCGCGCAGGCGCGGCAGCGGCGCCGCCGCCGGACCGAGCACCTCATACGGCGGCCGGCCCGCGCGCAGCGCCCGGGCAATGGTCGCGGCGTCCCGCATCGCCCCGTCCTGAGACGCGGACCGCACCACGATGTTCACCAGCGACAGCGTCGGCGGATAGTGCATCGCCCGCCGGTAGGTCAGCTCCGCCTCGAAGAACGCCGCGTAGTCCTGCCGGGCCGCGAGCGCGACCCCGTAGTGCCGCGGATACAGCGTCTGGATGATCGCCTCGCCGGGCCGCGTGCCGCGGCCGGCGCGGCCGACGACCTGCGTGAGCAGCTGGAACGTCCGCTCGGCGGCGCGAAAATCGGCGACGCCGAGGCCGATGTCGGCCGAGACGACGCCGACCAGCGTCACCTCCGGAAAGTCGTGGCCCTTGGCGATCATCTGCGTGCCGACCAGCACGTCGAGCTCGCGCGCCGCGAACCGGCGCAGCACGCCGTCGATGGCCCCCCGCCGCCGCGTCGTGTCGCGATCGACGCGGGCGATGCGTGCCCCCGGCAACGCGGCCTGCACTTCCGCTTCGATGCGCTCGGTGCCGACGCCGCGATAGTCGAGGAACTCGCCGCCGCAGGACGGGCACGCGGGCGGCAGCGGTCGCGCGTGGTCGCAGTAGTGGCAGACGGCGCGGCGCGCGGCGCGATGCACCGTCAGCGTGATGCTGCAGTGCGGGCACTCGAGCGAGGCGGCGCAGGCGCGACAGAAATACGCCGCCGCGTAGCCGCGACGGTTGAGCAGGACGACGCTCTGCTCGCCGTCGGCAAGGCGCGCCACCAGCGCCTCCCGCAGCGGCGGGCTGAGGACCGCGTCCGGCCCCTCGGCCGCGAACACCTCGCGCATGTCGACGACGCGGACCGACGCCAGCGGTCGATCGAGGATGCGGCGCTCGAGCGTGACCAGCGCGTAGTGGCCGCTCGTCGCGTGCTGGAACGTCTCGAGCGACGGCGTCGCCGAACCGAGCACCGCCAGCGCGCCGGCCTGCTGCGCGCGCACGATCGCGACGTCGCGGCCGTGATAGCGCGGGCTCTCGTCCTGCTTGTAGGACGTGTCGTGCTCCTCGTCGACCACCACGAGGCCGAGATCCTCGATCGGCGCGAACACCGCGGATCGCGTGCCCACCACCACCGACACGTCGCCGCGGCGGATGCGGTGCCACTGATCGTGGCGCTCGCCGGCCGACAGCGCGCTGTGCTGGATCGCGACCTGATCGCCGAACGCCGCCCGCAGCAGCGCGGCCATCGCCGGGGTCAGCGCGATCTCCGGCACCAGGATCAGCACGCGGCGGCCGGCCTTGCGCACCGCGTCGGCGAGGCGCAGGTAGACCTGCGTCTTGCCGCTGCCCGTGACGCCGTGCAGGACGGCCACGGCGAAGCGCCGCTCCCCCGCCAGCGCGTCGAGCCGCGCCAGCGCCGCCTGCTGTTCGGCGGTGAGCGTGACGGCGAGCGGCTGCGTACCGGCCGGCGCAGCGAGAGCGCGCGGGCTGGCCAACGGGTCGCGATTCACCGTCGCGGTCGCGATAATCACGAGCCCCTTCTTCGCCAGCGTCGCGACGACGGCCGCGGAGACGCCGTCGGCGGCGAGCGCGGGGATGGGCGCGCGTCCGCCGCGGGCCTCGAGCGCGGCGAGGGCCGCCTGCTGGCGAGGCGTCGCCGCCGCGGCCGCGCGTCCCGCCGGCGTGAGCTCGGCGATGCGGGTGGTCTTGAACGCGTGGTCCCGCCCGCGCGCGGCCGGCGGCAGCGTCAGCGCCAGCGTCTCGCCCGGTCCGGCCGCGTAGTACTCGGCGACCCACCGGGCCAGCGCGATGGACGGCGGCGGCACCAGCGGCGTCTCGTCGATGACGCGCAGGATCGGCTTCAGGTTCGCGGCGTCGACGCCGCCATCGAGCGGCGGATCGAGCGCGACCACGAAGCCCGTCGCCGTGCGCCTGCCCAGGGGCACGCTGACGCGGACGCCGGGCGCGAGCGTCGCACCGTCGGGCACGGCATACGTGAGCAGGCCCAGGCGCGGGACCGGCAGCGCCACCGCGACAGTGCGGCTCATGGGACGAGCAGGACCTTCAGCGTGCCGGGCGAGCCGGCGCGCGCCAGGGCGTTCACGGCGTCGGCCAGCGGCAGCCGCGCTTCGATCAGCGGTGAGACGACGACGGCGCCCGACGCGAGGGCCGCCAGCGCCGGCTCGAACGGGCCGCAGCGCGAGCCGACGATCGTGATCTCGTCGACGACGATCGCCGACAGGTTCAACGCGGTGTCACCGGCGAACGTGCTCTTGAGGACCAGCGTGCCGCGCGGGCGCAGCGCGGCGAGCGCCGCCTGCAGGCCGTCGCGGCGGCCGGTGCAGTCCACCACGATGTCGGCGCTCCTGGCGGCCGGCGGATCGACCTGCGTCGCGATGCCGCGGGCGGCCAGGTGCGCGAGCTTGCGGGGGTGCCGGCCGACCACCGTCAGGGCGCAGCCCGTCGTCGCCAGCACCTGCGCGATCACCTGCCCGAGCTTGCCGTCGCCAACGACGACCACACGGTCCGGGCGATCGATCGCCACCTGCGCCAGGATCTGGAACGCCGCCGCGACCGGTTCGGTGAACACCGCGACGTCGTCGGGCATCGTATCCGGCACGGCGTGCAGGTTCGCGATCGGCAGCGTCAGGTAACCGGCGAAGGCGCCGTTGCGGTTCACGATCCCGAGGACGGTGCGCCGCTCGCAATGGCTCGATCGTCCAGCGAGACAGGTCGGGCAGGCGCCGCACGTCGCGTTGATCTCGCCGACCACGCGCCGGCCCTCCCACTCGGGCGCCGCGGCGGCGTGATCGACGACGCCGACGAACTCATGTCCGAGGACGCCGGCATACGGGTAGTAGCCGCGCACCAGCTCCAGGTCGGTGTGGCACACGCCGGCGACGGTGACGCGGATCCGCGCCTCGCCGGGTGGCGGTTCGGGAACGGGCAGGTCGTCGCGCACCCGGAGGCGGCGATCCTCGAGCCAGAGGCCGCGCATGGCCCTAACTGTCGCGCTCGCCGCGCAGGATCGACATGACCAGTTTCATGTCGTCCCACGTGTCCCGCTTGCGATCGGGGCTGCGGAGCAAGAAGGCCGGATGGAACGTCGGCACCAGCAGCCGGTCGCGGCACGGCCAGGCGCGTCCGCGCAGCCGCGAGATCGGATCCTTCGTGTTCAGCAGCGCCTGCGCCGCGAAGGTGCCGAGCGCGACCATCACCTTCGGCTGCACCACGTCGATCTGCCGGAACAGGAACGGCTGGCAGCTGGCCACTTCGTCGGGCTCGGGGTTGCGGTTGCCGGGCGGCCGGCACTTGAGGACGTTGGCGATGTAGACGTCCTTGCGGGTGTAGCCCATCGCCTCGATGATCTTCGTGAGCAGCTGACCGGCGCGGCCGACGAACGGCTCGCCCTGGATGTCTTCGTCCGCGCCCGGCGCCTCGCCCACGAACATCAGGTCCGCGCTCGGGTTGCCGACGCCGTAGACGATCTGCTTCCGTCCTTGCGCGTGCAGCTTGCAGCGGATGCAGTCGCCGAGGTCTTCGCGGATCGCCGCCAGGGCCGCGGCGGGCGCCGGATCGGCCGGCCCCGGGTCCGGCGCGTCGTCGCGCAGTCCGGCGGGCAGATCGTCCGGTGCCGGCGCGGCGCCGGCAGCGCCGCGGGCGTCGGCACGACGCGTCCATGCCGGATCGCGGCTGACGCCGTCGATGCCGAGCTCGCCGTAGAACTCGAGATGCGCGCGGATGGCCTCGCGGACGTCGCTCACGCGCGCCCTCCGAGCAGCGGCACGACGTGATCGAGGATGCGGTCGGCGACGGCGGCCTTCGCCTGCAGGGGCACCGCCACGTCGCGGTCGCGCGTGATGATCGTCACGGCGTTGGTGTCGTGCTCGAAGCCGGCGCCGGGCTGCGTCACGTCGTTGGCGACGACCAGGTCGACGCGCTTGGCGTCGAGCTTGCGCCGCCCCCGCGCGACCGCGTCGGCGGTCTCGGCGGCGAAGCCGACCAGGACAGGATGCGCGGCGCCGTCGCGCGACGCGCCGAGGTCGGCGAGGATGTCGCGCGTCCGGGTGAGCGTCAGCGTCAACGGCCCATCCGACTTGGTGATCTTCTGCGCCGCCGGCGTCTCCGGCGTGTAGTCGGCGACCGCGGCCGCCATGACGACGACGTCCTGTCCGGGCAGCGCCTGCATCACCGCCGCGTGCATCTCGGCCGCGCTGCGCACGCGCACCACCTCGAATCCGGCCGGGACGGCCACCGCGCTCGGCCCCAGCACCAGCGTCACCGCGGCACCGCGCCGGCGCGCCGCGTCGGCCAGCGCGACGCCCATCCGCCCGCTCGATCGATTGCCGACGTAGCGCACCGGATCGATGTCCTCGTAGGTCGGCCCGGCGGTGATCAGGACACGACGCCCGGCCAGATCGGCGGCGACCGGCGCCGGGCCGAGCACGTCGCAGGTGGCGGTGACGATGTCCTCGGGCTCGGCCAGACGGCCCGGCCCGACCCATCCGCAGGCCAGGTAACCGCTGCCCGGCTCGATCAGGTGCACGCCGCGTCCGCGCAGGGTCGCCAGGTTGGCCTCGACGGCCGGGTGCGCCAGCATCTGCGTGTTCATCGCCGGCGCCAGCAGGATCGGGCACCGCGTCGCCAGCGCGAACGTGGTCAGGAAGTCGTCGGCGAGCCCGTGCGCGAGCTTGGCGATCAGGTTGGCGGTGGCCGGCGCCACGACCAGCGCCGCCACCTCGGTGGTGAGCGAGATGTGGCCGACGTCGGTGTTGGTGCCCGGCGCCCACTGATCGGTGATCACCGCCCGGCGGGTCAGCGCCTCGAACGTCAGCGGCGTGACGAACTGCTGCGCGCCGCGCGTCAGGATCGCGACCACGTCGTGGCCGCGCTTCTGCAGCCCGCGCACGACCTCGGCGGCCTTGTAGGCGCCGACGCCCCCGCTCACTCCGACCGCGATCAGCGCCATCCGACCTCTGCTCCGTCCGTCAGTCCTGGTCCCGCTTGGGGAACGTGTTGATGATCGCGTCGGCGGCCGGCCGCATCCGGTTCACGCGCGCCCGCTCGGCCATGACGATCGCCCGCAGGGCGTCGACGGCCACGTCCAGTTCGTCGTTGACGATCACGTAATCGTAGTCGTTATAGCCCGACACCTCTGACGACGCCACGTCGAGGCGCCGCTGGATCGCCGCGTCACTGTCCTTGCTGCGGCCGCGCAGCCGCTGCTCGAGCACCGTGAACGACGGCGGCAGCACGAAGATCGAGACGAAGGCGAGGCCGCACTCGCGGACCTGCTGCGCGCCCTGCACGTCGATCACCAGCACGACGTCGCGGCCGGCCGAGAGCAGCCGCTCCGTCTCCGGTCCGCACGTGCCGTAGAGATTGCCGAAGACGTCGGCCCATTCCAGGAACTCGCCCGCCGCGATCATCGCCTCGAAGCGGTCACGTGTCACGAAATGGTAGTCGACGCCGTCCTGCTCGCCGGGCCGCGCCTGCCGCGAGGTGTACGACCGGGACAGGACGATGTCGGGCAGCCGCCCGATGAGGCGTTCGGCGACGGTGGTCTTGCCGGTGCCCGACGGCGCCGACACGACGAACAACCGGCCGCGATGATGACCGTGGGGATGTCCGCTACTCAACGTTCTGTACCTGCTCGCGCATCCGCTCCAGCTCCGCCTTCATGTCCACGATAATCGGCGACACCTGGAGCCCTTCCGACTTCGACCCGATGGTGTTCACCTCGCGGTTCATCTCCTGGAGCAGGAAGTCGAGCTTCCGGCCGCACGGCTCGGCCCCGCCGGCGAGGTCGCTCCAGTGTACGAGGTGGGCGCGGAACCGGACGAGCTCTTCGCTGATGTCCGAGCGGGCCACGAAGCGCACCACTTCCTGCGCCACCGCGGCGGGATCGAGGGTCAGGCCGCTGCCGAGATCGCCGATCCGTTCGTGCAGCCGCGTCCGCAGGATGCCCTGCCCCTGCGCCGCGGCGTCGGCGACGCGCTCGATGGCGGCGGCCAGCGTGCTGCGCCGGGCGTCGAGGTCGGCGCGCAGCAGCTCGCCTTCCCGGCGCCGCATCGCGTCCAACGCCTCGAGTGCGGCGGCGAGCGCGGTCTCGGCGCCGCGTTTCAGTTGGGCGGCTTCGTCCTCGGGCGCCGCGACCGGCGCCTCGCGCACCGCCAGCGCCTGCGGAAAGCGCAGCAGATCGCCGGGCTGGAGCGCACCGCTCACCACGCCGATCTCACGGGCCCGCTCGATCGCGGCGCCGATCCGGCTCGCGAACGCCTCGTCGAGCTCGACGGTCGGCGTCGTCACGCGCCGGGTCTGCACCGCGACGGTGACTTCGACGCGGCCGCGCGCCAGCCGCTGCTGGATCAGCGTGCGCAGCGCGTTCTCGGCGGCGGCGAGCGTCGAGGGCACGCGCACCTGCACGTCGAGGAAGCGATGGTTGACGCTCTTGACCGTGACGCTGGTCGTCGCGCTCTCCGCCTCGTGCGTGGCGCTGGCAAACCCGGTCATCGACGTGATCATGGAAGGCTCGTGGAGGCGTGGGGCGTGGCGGCCCCGGCAGGCGCCGCGCCCGGGGTTGCACCGGGAGCCGCCGCCCCGTTCTCGAACATCTGCAGCGAGTAGAGCCGGGCGTAAATACCGTTGGGCCGGGCCAGCAGTTCGTCGTGCCGGCCGACCTCCCGCACCACGCCGCGCTCGAGCACGATGATCGCATCGGCGCGGCGCACCGTCGAGAGGCGGTGCGCGATGACGAACGACGTGCGGTTCTCCATCAGGCGCAGCAGCGCATCCTGCACCAGGTGCTCCGACTCGGCGTCGAGCGACGAGGTGGCCTCGTCGAGCACGAGGATCGGCGGATCCTTGAGCAGGGCGCGGGCGATGGCCAGCCGTTGACGCTGGCCTCCGGAGAGGCGCTGCCCGCGCTCGCCGATCCGGGTCTCGTAGCCTTCCGGCAGCGTTGCCACGAACTCGTGCGCGTGCGCGGCGCGAGCCGCCGCCTCGATCCGCTCCTTCGACGCGCCGGGCGATCCGTAGGCGATGTTGGCGGCGACGGTGTCGTCGAACAGCACCGTGTCCTGCGTGACCATGCCGATCTGCGCGCGCAGCGAAGCGATCGTCACGTCCCGGATGTCCACGCCATCGACCAGGATCGCACCGCCGGTGACGTCGTAGAAGCGCGGGATCAGGTTGACCAGCGTGGTCTTGCCGGCGCCGCTCAGGCCGACGATGGCGACCATCTGCCCGACCGGCACCTCGAAGCTCACGTCACGCAGGATCCGCCGGCGGTCGCGGTCCTCGTAATGGAAGCTGACGTGCCGGAACGCCACGCCGCTCGAGAGCGGCGCCATCGGCACCGCGCCCGGGCGCTCGATCACCTCGGAGTGCGTGTCGAGCATCTCGAAGATGCGGCCGGCGGCGGCAATCGCCTGCTGCAGGTTGGCGTTGACGCGGCTGAGCTTCTTCGCGGGCCCGTACGACAGGAACAGCGCCGCGATGAACGAGGCGAAGGCGCCGGTCGTCAGCCGCCCCTGCGCGATCTCGTGGCTGCCGTACCACAGCGCCGCGGCCATCGCGATGCCGCCCAGGAACTCCATCACCGGCGGCAGCGACGAGAGCGCGCTCGTCACCTTCATGTTGGTGCGATAGAGCGCGTCCGAGGCGCGGGCGAAGCGCGACGCCTCCTGGGCCTCGGTGCCGAACGCCTTGACGATGCGGTGGCCCGAGAACGCTTCAGTGGCGACGTGCGACAACGTCTCGAGGTGCTCCTGGCTGCGCTTGGTCGAGCGCCGCACCTTCTGGCCCAGGCGGACCAGCGGATAGACGATGATCGGCGCGCTCGTGAGGCAGACGACGGCGAGCCGGGCGTCGGTCCAGAACAGCAGCGACAGGTAGCCGATGAGCGCGATGGTCTCGCGCAGCAGGTCGCCGATCGTCTCGGAGACCGCCTGCTGGATCTGGGTGACGTCACTGGTGACGCGCGACAGCAGCTGACCCGTGGTGCGACGGGCGAAGAAGCCGGCCGACTGGCCGAGGATGTGAGCGAACAGCGCATTGCGCACGTCGCGGACGACGAGCTGGCCGACGTCGGTCATCCAGTAGGCGGACAGGTAGGCGCCGACGCCCTTCACCAGGTAGACAGCGACCAGCACCGCCGTCACTTCCAGGACGCGGCTCTGGCGGACGAGGACGTCGTCGACGATGTCCTTGATCAGCTTGGCGATGTAGCCGGTGGCCGCGCCGTAGGCGACCATCGCGACGAGCGCCGCCGCCAGCCGGCCTCGATAGGGCCGCGTGTACCCCAGGAGACGCCGGAACTCGTTCACGCCCCCGACCTGGCGGCCGCGCCGCCGGAGTAGCCGCCGGGATGGCGGCGCCGCCACTGCCACGCCGTGTCGACGATCGTCCGGAGGTCGAGGTAGACCGGCGTCCACCCGAGGTCACGCCGGATGCGATCGGCGGACGCGTAGAGCACCGCCGGATCGCCGGGCCGCCGCGGGCCCATCGTGTGCGGCACCGGCGCGCCGGCCACCGCTTCCACCGCCTGCAGCACTTCGCGCACCGAGAAGGGCCGGCCGATGCCGAGGTTGTAGGCGCGCGACGAGCCGCCGCCCTGCAGGTGCCCCAGCGCCAGCAGGTGCGCGTCGGCGAGATCGACGACGTGGACGTAGTCGCGCAGGCAGGTGCCGTCGGGCGTCGGGTAGTCGTCGCCGAAGATCGAGAGCGGCTCGGCGCCGAGGATCGCGTCGATGGCGCGCGGGATCAGATGGATTTCGGGCCGGTGATCCTCGCCGATGATCCCGTCCGGATCGGCGCCCGCGGCGTTGAAGTAGCGCAGCACCACCGAGCGGATGCCATACGCGCGCTCGAAGTGCGGCAGGGCCCGCTCGATCGCCAGCTTGGTCTCGCCGTAGGTGTTGATCGGCCGCTGCGGGTGGTCCTCGTCGATGGGCGCACGCTCCGGCTCGCCGAACGTCGCGGCCGTGGACGAGAAGATGAAGGCCGGCACCTTGGCGTCGGCCATGGCCCCGAGCACGGCCAGGGCCCCGCCGACGTTGTTGTCGTAGTACTCGATGGGCCGGCTGACCGACTCACCCACCAGCAGCCATGCCGCGAAGTGCATGACCGCCTCGATCCGGTGCGTCGTCAGCGCCTCGCCGAGCGCGGCCCGATCGCGGATGTCGCCCGTGATCAGCCGGATCGGCGTGCGCCCGGGGGATGCGGCGTTGAGCCTGTCGAGGGCCTCGCCGTGGCCCTGCCGCAGGTTGTCGTAGACGACGACTTCGTGTCCCGCCCTGGCCAGCGCCCGGACGGCGAAACTGCCGATGAAGCCGGCTCCGCCGGTCACCAGGATGCGGCTCATCGTTACCGGCCGATCGAGAAGTAGGTGAAGCCGTGCGCTTTCATCTGCTGCGGATTGTAGATGTTGCGCCCGTCGAAGACGACCGGGGCCTTCATCAGCTTGCGCATGCGGGCGAAGTCGGGCTCGCGGAACTCGTTCCACTCGGTGACCAGGGCCAGGGCGTCGGCGCCGACCAGCGCCTCGTAGCCCTTTCGGGCGTAGGTGATCTGCGATCCGAAGTGCTTCTTCGCGACGTCCGTCGCCTCCGGATCGTAGGCCTGGACCTTGGCGCCCTGCTGGACCAGCGCGCTGATGATCGTGATGGCCGGCGCCTCGCGCATGTCGTCGGTGCGCGGCTTGAACGCCAGGCCCCACACGGCGATGGTCTTGCCCTTCAGCGAGCCGAAGTGCCGCTGCATCTTGGTCACCAGCAGCTGCTTCTGCGCCGCGTTGACCTGCTCGACGGCCTCCAGGATCTTGAAGGTGTAGCCCTTGTCCTTCGAGAACTTGAGGATGGCCTTGACGTCCTTGGGGAAGCAGCTGCCGCCGTAGCCGCAGCCCGGGAACAGGAAAGCGGCGCCGATGCGCTTGTCCGACGCCACCGCGCGGCGGACTTCGTCGACGTTGGCGCCGTACTGGTCGCACACCTGCGCGACCTCGTTCATGAACGAGATGCGCGTGGCCAGCATGGCGTTCGCCGCGTACTTGCAGAGCTCGGCGCTCGGGCAGTCCATCACCATGATGGGCGCGCCGGTGCGGGTGAACGGCGCGTAGAGCTCGCGCATCACCTCGGCGCCGCGCGGATCGTCGGCGCCGATGACCACGCGATCGGGCCGGAGGAAGTCGTCGACGGCCGCCCCCTGCTTGAGGAACTCGGGGTTGCTGACCACGCTGAACGGATGAGTGGTCTCACGGCGGATCGTCTCGCGCACCTTCTCCGCCGTGCCGACCGGCACGGTGCTCTTGTCGACGACGACCTTGTAGCCGTTCATCGCGCGGGCGACGTCACGGGCGACGCCGAGGACATGCTGCAGGTCGGCCGAGCCGTCCTCGGCTTCCGGCGTGCCGACGGCGATGAAGATCACCTGCGAGGCGCGGACGGCGCGTGGCAGCGTGGTCGTGAAGGTCAGGCGCCCTTCCTGGCGGTTGCGTTTGACCAGTTCCTCGAGCCCCGGCTCGTAGATCGGGATCTTGCCCTTCTGCAGGGCACGCACCTTGGCCGCGTCCTTGTCGACGCAGACGACCGTGTTGCCGTTCTCCGCGAAGCAGGCCCCCACGACGAGGCCGACGTAGCCCGTTCCCACCACTGCGATGTTCATGATCTCGGTGCGTGCTCCAGCCGGGGCCGACGGCGCCCCGGTCCAAACGGTTCACGGTACCATCGCCGAGCGGATGAGGTCAATCCACTGACCAGCAAGGGTTTGCACAATCCGCGTCGGCCTCCACGGGGGCATGGGCCGGGCCCGCCGGCCGTGCTAACCTCGCGCCGATCGTGCGCATCCTGCTCGACTACCGCCCGGCACTGGTGACCCGGACAGGCGTCGGCGAGTACGTCCACCGGCTGGCCGAGGCGCTGGTCCGGGTATCGGCCGGACGCGACGCGATCACCCTCTTCGCCAGCTCATGGAAGGTCCGGCTGCGGGCCGACGCGATTCCCGGCGCCGCCGCCGCCGACGTCAGGCTGCCAGGCCGGCTGTTGAGGTCGCTCTGGCAACGCGGGACCTGGCCGCCGGTGGAGCGCCTGGCCGGCGGCCCATGGGACATCGTCCAGTCGGCGCTGCCGACGCTCGTGCCCTCCCGGACCGGCGTGCGGCTGACGACGGTCCACGACCTCGACTTCCTGGAGCATCCGGAGCGGACCCAGGCCGAGTTCACCGGGCGCTACGCGACGCTGGCCCGCCGCCATGCGCACGAGACCGACCACATCATCGCCATCTCGGCCTACACGGCAGGCGAAGTCGAAGCCAGGCTCGGCGTTCCCAGGAACCGGATCACCGTCTGCCGGCCGGGGCGGCCAGCCTGGCCGGTCCGGACGGTGTCGCCGCCGGCGTCGCTCGGCTATCTCCTGTTCGTTGGTACGCTCGAGCCGAGGAAGAACCTCGGCGGCCTGCTCGAGGCGTACGGCCGGCTGGTGGCGCGCAACCCGCAGGCGCCGCCGCTCGTACTGGTCGGGCGGACGGTCGCCGAATCGGCGCCGGTGCTGGCGCAGCTCGACCAGCATCCCTTCGCCGGGCGCGTCCAGCACCGTGGCTACATCCCCGACGGGGAGCGGGCCGCGCTCTACGCCGGCGCCACGGCGCTGATCCTGCCGTCGTTCCTCGAAGGCTTCGGCCTGCCCGTCCTCGAGGCGATGACGGTCGGCGTGCCGGTCATCGCCTCGGATCGCGGCGCGCTGCCCGAAGTCCTGGGCGACGCCGGCCTCCTCGTGTCGCCAGACGATCCCGAGGAGCTGGCGGCGGCGATGCAGCGCGTGGTGACGGACGCGCGGCTGGCGGCGACGCTGGGCGCCCGCGGCGCGCGTCGATCGCTGATCTTCGACTGGACCGCCTCGGCGACGACGCTGCGCGAGATTTACGAGGCGCTGACGACCGCCTCGCGCGGCCGCCGCGGCCGGACCCCGGCATGAGGATCGCCGTCGACGCGCGCGAGCTGGCCCCGCACCCGACCGGGGTCGGCCGCTACCTGCTCGAGATCCTGCAGGTGTGGGCGCACGACCCCGCCGCGTCGGACTGCGACGTGACGCTGTACGCGCCGGCCGGCCTCGATCTCGCGTCGCCGCGTCTGCACGGCGACCGGAGCCCGCGTCCGCGCGCGAGTGCTGGCCGGCTCCGGCGGCACGGTCTGGGAACAGCTGCGGCTGCCCTTCGCCCTGCTGAACGGCGCCGACGTGATCTTCGCGCCGGCCTACTCGGCGCCGCTCTTCGCGCCGGCGCCCACCGTGGTCACGATCCACGACGTGTCGTTCACGGCGCACCCGGAGTGGTTCGGGCCGCGCGAAGGCCTGCGCCGCCGCTGGACTTGCCAGCTCGCGGCGGCCAACGCCGCGACGGTCCTCACCGATTCGGCCTTTTCACGCGACGAAATCGTGCGCTGGCTCGGGGTGCCGCCGTCGCGCGTGCGCGTGACGCCGCTCGGCGTGAGCACCCGCGTCCGGCCGCCGGTCCAGGGACCGCACGACGACGCGGCGCCGCTCGTGCTCTACGTCGGCACGCAGCTCAATCGCCGGCATCTCCCCGACCTGGTCCGTGCCTTCGCGCCGCTGGCCCGGGCCGACGCGCGAGCGCGCCTGGTGATCGTCGGGGACAACCGCACGCTCCCGCGGCAGGATCCGCTCGCGGTCGCCCGCGACCTCGGCGTCGGCGCGGCCGTCGAGGTCCGCCCGTGGGTGTCGGACGACGAGCTGGCCGCGTTGTACGGCGCCGCCACTACGTTCGCGTGGCTGTCGACCTACGAGGGGTTCGGGCTGCCGCCGCTCGAGGCAATGGCCGCCGGCGTGCCCGTCGTTGCCTACGACACCGCAGTGGCGCGCGAGGTCTACGACGCCGCTGCCGCGCTCGTCCCGGTCGGACACGTCGACGCCGTCACCGCCGCGCTCGTCGCCTTCGCCACGGATCCCGGGCGGCGCGACATGCACTCGTGAGGCCGGGCGGTTGCAGGCAGCGCGCTTCGACTGGACGCGGACGGCGCAGGCGACGCTGGCCGCCCTGCGCGAGGCGGCGGTGTGAGCGCGCTCACCATCGTCATCGTCAGCTTCAACGCCCGCGACGATCTGGCGCGGTGCCTCGACAGCCTGCGCGACGCGCCGCCGGCGATCGACCACGACATCGTGGTGGTCGACAACGCGTCCACGGACGGCAGCGCCGAGGCCGCGTCGGCGCGGCCCGGCGTCCGCCTGATCGCGCTTCCGGCCAACGCCGGATTCGCCGCCGCCAACAACGCGGGGATCCGCGCCACCAGCGGCGAGCTGATCCTGCTGCTCAACAGCGACACCATCGTCCCGCCCGGGGCGATCGACGGGCTGGTCGCGGCGCTCCGCACCGCGCCCGATGCCGCCGCGGCCGGGCCACGCCTGGTCGACGGCGAGGGACGACCCGAGCTGTCGTTCGGCGACATGGTGTCGCCGCTGGCGGAATGGCGGCAGAAGCGGCTGCTGACGGCCGCGGCCCGCGGGACACCTCGCGCGCTCATGACCATCGACGAGCGGACGCGAGCGCGTCGCCAGCCCGACTGGGTCAGCGGCGCGTGCCTGCTCGTCCGGCGCGCCGACGCGGAGGCGGTCGGCCTGCTCGACGAGCGCTATTTCATGTACCTCGAGGACGTCGACTTCTGCGCCGCGCTGCGGGCCAGGGGCCGACGCATCCTGTTCACGCCCGACGTCACCGTCACCCACCTGCGCGGGCGCTCGCGTCAGGCCGCGCCGGCGGCGACGAATCGGGCGTACCGCGACAGCCACCGGGCCTTCTACGCCAAGCACCACCCGCGCTGGGCCCCGCTCCTGCACGCGTACCTGCGGCTGAAAGGCGCCTGATACCATGCCGGGCGGACCCATGCGGATCGGCATCGATGCGCGCAAGCTGCACGACTTCGGCATCGGCACGTACCTCCAGAACCTGCTGAAGGAGCTGGTGCGGCTCGACGACGATGCGGAGTACGTCGTGCTCTGCCGCGCCGCCGACGTGGCCTGGCTCTCCGACCTGGGCCCGCGGATCCGGCCGGTGGTCACGCACGCCGGCAACTACTCGCTGCGCGAGCAGATCGAGGTGCCCTGGCGGCTGTGGCGCGCCGGCGTGGCGCTGTTCCACAGCCCGCACTACGTCCTGCCGATTCTCGTGCCCTGTCCGGCCGTGGTGACCATCCACGACTGCATCCACCTGATGTTCCCGCAGTACCTCCCCAACCGGCTGGCCATCTTCTACGCCCGGCTGTTCATGTGGTGGGCGACGCGGCGGGCGCGGCGGGTGCTGACGGTGTCGGAGGCGTCGAAGCGCGACATCCTCCGCTTCTGCCGCATCCCGTCCGACAAGGTGACGGTAATCTACAACGCCATCGACGATCACTTCCTGGTGGCGCCGCCGGACGACGAGGTCGAGCGCATCCGCGAGCGGTTCCAGCTGCACGAACCGTTCGTGCTCTACGTCGGCAACGTCAAGCCGCACAAGAACCTCGAGCGGCTGATCGAGGCGGTCCATCACCTGCACGAGAACGGCTACGACTCGCTCAAGCTGCTGATCATCGGCAGTGACATCTCGAAGTACGCCGAGCTGCGGCGCGCCATCCACACGCACAACCTGCACCGCTACGTGCGGTTCCTCGGCTTCGTGCCCGACGGGACCCTGCACGTCCTCTATCGCCTGACCTCGGTGTTCGCCTTCCCGTCGCTGTACGAGGGCTTCGGCCTGCCGCCGCTCGAGGCGATGGCGTGCGGCGCGCCGGTCGTCACCTCGAACACGTCGTCGCTGCCCGAAGTGGTCGGCGACGCCGCCGTGCTGGTCGATCCGACCGACTCGCGGGCCATCGCCGAAGGTCTGGCGCACGTGCTGGCCGATGGCAACCTGCGCGCCGATCTCCAGCGGCGCGGTGTCGCCCGGGCCCGGTCGTTCTCGTGGACGGAGGCGGCCCAGCGCGGTCCGCCGCATCTACGGCGCGTGCCTCGAGGGCCGCCGGTGAGCGCGCCCGTCCCCGTCGCCGGCGATCCCGGCCACGCGCGCCGCCGGCCGGCGTGTCGCCCTCGTGCACGACTGGCTGACCGGGATGCGGGGCGGCGAGAAGGTGCTCGACGCTCTCTGCGCGCTCTGTCCCGATGCGCAGATTTTCACGCTGCTGCACGTACCGGGCGCGGTGGCCGGCCGCATCGCGACCCGGCCGCTGCACACATCCTTCGTCCAGCACCTGCCGCGGGCGTCGCGCTGGTATCGCCACTACCTGCCGCTCTTCCCGGCCGCGGTCGAGGCGTTCGACCTCGACGCCTTCGACCTCGTGATTTCCAGCAGCCACTGCGCCGTGAAGTCGGTGGTGGTGCCCGGCCGCGCCCGCCACCTCTGCTATTGTCACTCGCCGATGCGCTACGCCTGGGACCAGTTCGACGCCTATTTCGGGCCGGATCGGCTGGGCCGGGCCAGCCGCCTGGCCCGGACGGCGCTGCGTCCGCTGGCCCGGTGGGACGCCGCGACGAGCGGCCGGCCCGACCGCTATGTGGCGAATTCTCAATATGTTGCGCGTCGCATCGGGCGCTACTATAATCGTTCGGCTGCCGTGGTCGCGCCCCCCGTCGATACGGTGTTCTACACACCGGCGGCTGGCGGACCCGAGCCCTACCTACTCGTGGTCTCCGCCCTCGTCCCCTACAAGCGTCTCGACATCGCGATCCATGCGGCTCGCCGTGCCGGATTCCCCCTGAAAATCGCCGGAGAAGGCACCGACCGGGACCGCCTCGAGGCCCTGGCGGGCCCCGAAGTGGAGTTCCTCGGCCGAGCGACCGATGAAACCGTGCGTGAGCTCTATCGCGGCGCGACTGCCGTGCTCCTCCCGGGCGAGGAGGATTTCGGGATCGTCCCCGTCGAGGCGCAGGCCTGCGGCCGGCCGGTCATCGCGCTGGCCCGCGGCGGGGCGCTCGAGACGGTCGTCGACGGCGAAACGGGCGTCCTGGTCGACAGCACCGCGCCGGACGCCTGGGCCGACGCCATGCGCCGGGTCCGCGGCGGCGTGGCGAGCGGCCACGCGTTCGATCCCGTCCGCATCCGCGCCCACGCCGAGCAGTTCTCCCAGGACCGCTTCCTGACCGCCATGGCTGCCCAGATCGACGCGCTCGTCGAGGCTCCCGCCGGGGAGGTCGCGCGATGGTGAAGCGGTGGAACCGCCTGCTCGTCGCGTTCTTCGTCCTGACCGACTCGATGTTCGGGATGATCGCCTTCGTGCTGGCGTACGTGCTGCGCTTCGACACCGGGCTCATCGAGGCGCCGAAGGGCTACCCGCCCTTCGCCCAGTACTTCGACGTCGCTGCCCCTGATCGGCATGCTCGTGCCGCTGGCCTTCCAGGTGCAGGGCATCTACCGGCTGCGCCGCGGCCGGACCCGCGTCGACGACTTCTTCGCCGTGTTCGTCGGCAGCATCCTCGCCGTCGTCCTCGGCATCGTCACGACCCTCTACATCCAGGCCTACTACGTCCCCGACGCACCTCAAGGACCGCGGCGCGTTCGAGGTGTCGCAGCTGGTCTGGGGCCTGTTCCTGGTCCTCAACGTCTCGCTCACCTACGCCACGCGCGAGCTGGTCCGCGAAGCGCTGGAGCGGCGCTGGCGCCAGGCATCGGCCTCAAGCGCGTCCTCGTCGCCGGCGCCGGCGAGCTCGGCCGGGTGGTCGTCGACAAGCTGCTCGAGCACCACGAGCTCGGCTACAAGGTGATCGGCTTCGTCGACGACAAGGCCGGCGGCGACCACATCGGCTATCGCGGCCTGCCGCTGCTCGGCACGCTGGCCGAAGCCGGCGACATCCTGCAGCGCGATCGGATCGATCAGCTCTACGTCGCCCTGCCGCTCGACGAGCACATGAAGATGGTCGGGCTGGTCGAGAGCGCCAACCGCGAGATCGTCGAGGTCAAGGTCGTGCCGGACCTCGTCCAGGTGATCGCGCTGCGCGCCCGCCTCGAGGAACTCGACGGCATCCCGATCATCAACATCCACGACGTCCCGCTGCGCGGCTTCAACAGCGTGCTGAAGCGGGCCATCGACGCCGGGCTGTCGGCAGCCGGCCTGCTCGTGCTCGTCCCCGATGCTCGGCGTGCTCGCCCTGCTGGTCCGGCTCAGCTCGCCGGGTCCGGCCTTCTTCCGCCAGGAGCGCATGGGCCTGGACGGCCAGTCGTTCTTCGTGTGGAAGTTCCGCTCGATGTACGACGAGGCCGAACGCGACACCGGCCCGATCTGGGCCCGCGAGGACGATCCGCGCTGCACGCCCGGTCGGCCGTTTCCTGCGGCGCTCGAACCTCGACGAGATTCCGCAGCTCTGGAACGTGCTTCAAGGGCGACATGTCGCTGGTCGGGCCGCGCCCGGAGCGGCCGTTCTTCGTCGAGCAGTTCAAGCAGCGCATGCCGCAGTACATGCTCCGCCACAAGGTCAAGGCCGGGCTCACCGGCTGGGCCCAGGTCAACGGCTGGCGCGGCAACACCTCGATCGAGAAGCGCATCGAGTACGACCTCTACTACATCGAGAACTGGTCGGTCATGCTCGACCTCAAGATCCTGTGGCTGACGCGTCGTCAAGGGCTTCTTCCACAAGCACGCCTACTAGCAGCAGCGGATTCCCCATGGCTCGTGTCGTCATCACCGGCGCCGCCGGATTCATCGGCTCGCACCTGGCGGAGGCCCTGCTCGATCGCGGCGACAGCGTCGTCGGCATCGACAACCTGCTGACCGGCGACACCGCGAACATCGCCCACCTCGCCGGCCGCGACTTCCAGTTCATCAAGCACGACGTCACGAACTACATCTACGTCGACGGCCCGGTGGACTACGTCCTGCACTGGGCCAGCCCGGCCAGCCCGATCGACTACCTCGAGCTGCCGATCCAGACGCTCAAGGTCGGCGCGCTCGGCACGCACAAGGCGCTCGGCCTGGCCAAGGCCAAGGGGGCGCGCTTCGTCATCGCCTCCACCTCCGAGGTCTACGGCGATCCCCTCGAGCATCCGCAGAAGGAAACCTACTGGGGCAACGTCAACCCGGTCGGCCCGCGCGGCGTCTACGACGAGGCCAAGCGCTTCGCCGAGGCCATGACGATGGCCTACCACCGCTTCCACAAGGTGGACACCAAGATCGTCCGGATCTTCAACACCTACGGGCCGCGCATGCGCGTCAACGACGGCCGCGCGGTGCCGGCCTTCATGAGCCAGGCGCTGCGCAACGAGGACGTCACCATCTTCGGCGACGGCAGCCAGACGCGGAGCTTCTGCTACGTCACCGATCTGGTGCGACGGCATCATCAAGCTGATGGAGTCGGACGAGAACGACCCGGTCAACATCGGCAACCCGCACGAGATGACGATCAAGGAGATCGCCGAGACGATCATCCGCATGACCGGCTCGAAGAGCCGCCTCGTCACCGGCCGCTGCCCGACCGACGACCCGAAGGTGCGCAAGCCGGACATCACCCGCGCCCGCACGCTGCTGGGATGGGAGCCGACGGTGCCCCTCGATCAGGGCCTGACGTCGACGATCGCGTACTTCCGGCAGAAGCTCGGGACGCCCTAGCAGCTAATCGGCGGTCCCACGCGAGCCGGCGAAGCCGGTGATGTAGGCCGCGTAGTGCAGCGCCGAGATCACCGTCAGCGCCAGCGACACGTAGGCGAACAGATCCACCAGCAGCATCGGCTGGTTGATGTAGTTCGCCCACAGCGTGAGCACAGCCGTCAGCATGAACGTCGCGGTCGCGGCCTTGCCGAAGATCGATGGCGGGAACGTGCGCCGCCCGACCGCAAGGTTGACGATCGCGACCGTGACGACGATGCCGATGTCGCGACTCATCACCAGCACCGTCAGCCACAGCGGCACCCGCTGCACCAGCTGCGGCAGCGGCAGCGTCAGCACCACGAACATCGTGGCGATGAGCAGCTTGTCGGCCACCGGATCGAGCCACGCGCCGAGCGTGGTGTGCTGCCCCGCCCGCCGCGCCAGGAGGCCGTCGAAGACGTCGGTGAGGGCGGCCAGGATGAGCACGATCAGCGCCCACCCCATGCGGTCGTAGAGCACCAGCAGCGCCAGCACCGGGATCAGGAGCATCCGCAGGAGCGTGAGCTGGTTGGCGGCGGTGAGCGCGGTCATGGGACTGGCCGGGCTCCTACGGACGGCCGCCGGTGAGCACGACCAGCCGATCGACGGCGGCGATCGCTTCCCGGCCGGAGACCGCGCGCGCGGCGGAGAACGCGCCGCCCGGATCGAGGCCGATGACGCCGGCTTCGACGGCGAGGCCGGCGGCTTCACGGACGGCGTTGCCCGCGGCCACGTCGGTGATCTCGACGGTCTGCCCGCGCCAGCGCGCCGCCGCCGCCGGGTCGGCCGCCTGCACCCGGTCGTGAATCATGCCGACGACGCGGGCCAGATCGGATCGGCGCACCGTGGCGCCGGGCTGGAAGGTGTGGTTCGGGAACACCTCCATGACGCCGGCCCGCGCCACGTCCAGGATCCAGCGCTGGGCCCAGTGGCCGCGCACGTCGGTCATGAGCGGGATCGGCTGGCTGCGCGCCCGGGCGAGCACCGGCTCCAGGCGCGCGCCAAGGAGCGCCGCGAGATCGCCGCGCGAGATGGCGCCGCGCTCGCCGATGCTGCGGAACGCCCCGGGCATGCCCGCCAGGTCGATGCGGCGCTCGAGATCCTCGATGCGCGCGCCGTACTCGGGGCGGGGATCGCGAGACGCCGCCCGCGTGTAGGCCTCGAGAGCCGGCCGCAGGTTGCCGCGCGCGCTCTCCAGCTCGCCGACGAGCGCGTGCGTGCCGGCATCGCCATCGTCGAGCAGCAGCGCCGCCCGGGCGTGGGTGAGCGCGGCGTCCAGCTGCCCGGCCTGGCGCTCGACCTGGGCCAGCTCGCGCAGGAAGTCGGCGCTGTCCGGCGACGCCTCGACGACGCGCGTCCACGCCGTCCGCGCCGCGTCGAGATCGTTGCGTTGGCGCGCGGCACGGGCTTCGGCGACCAGGCCCTCGATCACCTGCAGGCGCAGCGTCTCGAGGCGCGTGCGCGCCGCGGTCCGCTGCGGATCGGCGGCAATCAGCGCCTCCAGCGCGGCGATCGCCTCGACGCCGCGGTTGCCGGCGATGAGCGCTTCGGCACGGCCGGCGAGGGCGGGCACGTAGGCGGGGCGCGCCGCCAGCGCGGCGTCGAAGCTGGTCACGGCGCTGGTCATGTCGCGCGCCGCCAGGCGCGCATAGCCGTGCGCGGCGCGCGCCGGGTAGAACGCCGGCGCGCTCCGGATCACCTCGCTGAAAATGGCGGAGGCCTCTTCGGGCGAGCCCGCCTGCAGCCGCGTCCAGCCTTGTTCGTAGCGAAGGCTTACGGTGGACGGCAGCGACACGGGCAGCGGCTCGATCAACTCGGGGCGTTCGAAGGTGGGATACGCCGGTGCCGCGGCCGCCGCGGGCGGCGGCAGCTTCTTCGGTCCGCACGCGCCGGCAGCCAACGCCAGCGCCAGCAGGACGAGCCCGATCCGCGGTTGCGCCGGGTGCCTCATCGCGCCGCGTGGTCGCCCGCGAGCCGCGACAGCCACCGCCGAGGCACGTCCGCCTCGATCGCGATGCGACCCGCCGCCGCTTCGTGGCTCAGCACCCGGGCATGCCGGTAAACCCGGGCGATGCGGGCCTGGTGCCCTTCGTCCTCGGCGTCGAACTCGAGCCGGACGCGCTCGGTGTCGAGGGCGAGCCGGCGGCTCACCTCGCGCTCCAGCGTCTCGATGCCGGTGCCGGCGGCGGCCGACACGATGACCGCGCCGTCGGGATCCGCCTCGAGGCGGGCGCGGTCGTCGTCGGAGATCCGATCGACCTTGTTGTAGACGCGGAGCCGCGGCACCTCGTGCGCCTCGATCTCGGTGAGCACGCGCTCGACCGCTTCGACGTGCCGCTCGCGGTCGGGATCGGACGCGTCGACGACGTGCAGCAGCAGATCGGCCTGCACCACTTCCTCGAGCGTGGCGCGGAACGCGGCGACCAGGCTGTGCGGCAGGCGATCGATGAAGCCGACCGTATCCGACAGCAGGATCTGCGGGCCGTCCTTGAGGCGCACCTGGCGCAGCAGCGGATCGAGCGTGACGAACAGCGCGTCCGAGACGAGGGCGTCCTGCCGCGCGAGGCGGTTGAAAAGCGTCGTCTTGCCGGCGTTGGTATAGCCGACGAGCGCGACGGTCGGCAGCAGGCCCTCGCGCCGGCGATCGCGCAGCTGGGCGCGGCGAGCCTTGACGTCGGCGATCTGCTTGCCGATGACGCTGAGGCGGTGGCGGATGTGCCGGCGATCGACTTCGAGCTTGGTCTCACCAGGGCCGCGGGTGCCGATGCCGCCGCCGAGCCGCGACAGCCAGTCGCCGGAGCCGACCAGCCGGGGCATCAGGTACTTGAGCTGCGCGAGCTCGACCTGGAGCTGGCCTTCCCGCGTGCGCGCCCGGCGCGCGAAGATGTCGAGGATCAGCTGCGTGCGATCGATGACCGCGAGCGTGGTTTCCTTCTCCAGGTTGCGCAGCTGCGCGGGGCTCAGCTCGTTGTCGACGATGATGAGATCGACATCCAGCTCGGCGCACGCCTTCGTCAACATCCCGACCTTGCCACGGCCCAGGTAAAGCGCGGGGTCGGGAGCCGGACGTTCCTGGACGAGGCGCAGCACGACATCCGCCCCGGCCGCGCGGGCCAGACCGTCGAGCTCTTCGAGGCTGTGGTCGGCGGCCGCTCGGGTGACGACGCCGGTCGCGAGACCGACGAGAGCCGCCCGCTGCCGCCCGCGGCGTTCCTGGCGGCCGGCCATCGATTGAGTCATGGGCAGGTGGGTGCGCCCACTCGGCGCATCGGGGACATTTATCGCAGGAATTCTAACACGCGGTCGTAGGGCACCGGCCCGGGCCGGATCAGCCGTGGCGTCCCGTCGCTGAGGTCCACGATCGTCGACGCCAGGCCGCCGGGCGACGGTCCGCCGTCGACGATCAGCGCCACGCCCAGCCCGAGCGCGTGCTCCACCTCGTCGGCCGTGGTCAGCGCGGGTGAGCCGGATCGGTTGGCGCTGGTGGCGGTGAGCACGCCGGCTGGCGCGGACGCCGCCAACGCGCGCGCGAGCGGGTGCCCCGTCACGCGCACCGCGATCGTGTCCCGGCCTGCCGTCACGCCGGCCACGACAGCACCGCCGCGCACCGGGACGACGAGCGTGAGCGGCCCTGGCCAGAAAGCCGCGGCCAGCCGCTCGGCCGTTTCGCTCCAGACCGCCGCGACCCCACGCGCCGCGGCCGTGTCCGCGGCGATGAGCGGCAGCGCCTCGCCCGGGCTGCGGCCCTTGGCCGCGAAGATCGCCGCGACGGCGTCCTCGCGCGCGGGATCGGCGCCGAGCCCGTAGAACGTCTCGGTCGGGAACGCGATGATGTGCCCGCGCGCGATCGCCGCCTTGGCGAAAGGCATCGCCGCGCCTTCGGCGCCCGGCGAGACGCCCACGCGACGCGGAATCGGCTGGTTCACACCTGCGCCTTGTAGGGCGGCAGCTCGCAGCGCGTCGGCCGATCGGTGCGATAGCCGAGGAGGTAGTCGGCCTGCATGATCGTGTGGATCTCGCGCGTGCCCTCGTAGATCACCGCGCCCTTGCAGTTGCGATAGAAGCGGCCGACGGGGTACTCGTCGGAGTAGCCGTTGGCGCCGTGGATCTGGACGGCGTCGCCGGCGGCCCGCTCCGAGGCGATCGTCGCCATCCACTTGGCGAGGCCTGTCTCGCGCGTGTTCCGGCGCCCCTCGTTCTTCAACCAGCCGGATCGCAGCCAGAGGAGGCGCGTCGACTGGTAGTCCGCCTCCATGCGCGCGATCATCTCCTTGACCAGCTGATGCTGACCGATCTCGACGCCGAAGGCGTGGCGATCGAGCGCGTACTTCACCGACGCGTCGCGGCACGCGCGGATCAGGCCGGTCGCGCCGGCAGCGACGGTGTAGCGGCCTTGATCGAGCGCGAACATCGCGATCTTGAAGCCCTCGCCTTCCCGGCCGACGAGGTTCTCGGCCGGGATCTCGACGTTGTCGAAAGTCAGGAAACCGGTGTTGCCGGCGAGGATGCCCCACTTCTCGGTCAGCGTGCCGCTCGAGAACCCCTTGAAGCGGCGCTCGACCATGAAGGCGCTCAGCCCGCCGGTATCGCGCTGGCGCATCTTCTCGAGATCGCTCCACGCGATGACCAGCACGTGATCGGCGACGTCGGCCAGCGAGATCCACATCTTCTCGCCGTTCAGCACGTAGCGGTCGCCCTGCTTGACCGCGGTGGCCTTGATGCCGCGGGCGTCGCTGCCGGCCGACGGTTCCGTGAGCGCGAACGTCGCGATCTTCTCGCCCTTGGCCTGCGGCACCAGATACTGGCGCTTCTGCGCCTCGGTCCCCCAGGTCAGGAGCGACAGGCAGTTCAGGCCGACGTGGACGGACAGGATCACGCGCAACGACGTGTCGACGTACTCGAGCTCTTCGCTGGCGACGCCGAGGCTGACGTAGTCCATGCCGGCGCCGCCGTACTCGACCGGCACCGAGACGCCGAGCAGTCCGAGGCCGGCCATCTGCGGCAGGAGCCCAAGGTCGAAGCGGTGCTCGCGATCGAGCGCCTTGATGCGCGGCGCGACCTCGCGGCCGGCCCACTCCTTCACCGTCTGCTCCAGCAGGCGGTGCTCCTCGGTGAGATCGAAGTCGATCATGGGTTAGAGGCTATCAGGTTGTCGGGCTACCTCGATCGGCGCGCCGGGCTGGACGCCATCCCGGCCGAGCGCGGGCGCCGAACGCGCCGCGACCTCGAGCACACCGGCGCTGCCGAAGAGTGCCGCCACTTCCCCATCGCCGATCTCGGCGTAGGTACCGACCAGCCGCAGCGGGCGGCCGGCGAGCGTCAGCCGCACCGGCGCACCGCAGGCGAACGCCTCGAAGGCGGCCCGGTCGATCGACGTCGCGACGTTGCCGAAGCGATCAGCCGCAATCAGCACACCGCGCAGCATGCCGTCGACGATCGCCGGACGCGGCAGGTCGAGGCGGACGGGATCCGTCACCGGCGGGCCGAGCGCGTCGAGCGGCACGCCGCGCAACAGCCAGGCAGCAGCCGGCGCGAACCGATCGCGTCCTTCGAACGTCCGGCTGACGGGAACGCGCATGTAGCGCAGGGACGTGATCTCGACGATCGCGGCATCGGGCGTGAGGATCGGCGTCAGCACGCCGTTGTCCGGTCCGACGAACCAGTGCCCGCAGGCCCACGCTGCCAGTGCCCGCCTGACACTGCCGACGCCTGGATCGACCACCACCACGAACGCGGTGCCGGCCGGGAAGTACGGCGCCGCCGCGGCGAGGTGGCGGGCCGCTTCGGCGACGTCGTGGGCGGCGATGTCGTGGGTAAGGTCGACGAGCGTGGCGTCGGCACACACCGAGAGCGCCGCGCCCTTCATCGCCCCGACGTAGGGATCCCGCGTGCCGAAGTCCGTGAGGAGCGCCATCACGGGGCGCGCCGCCGGCTCACGCATCGAGGCTACTTGGCCGGCTTGGCGCCGCTCGTCGCCGCCGGCTCGCCATCCTGTGCGGCGTCGGCCTTCTGTTCGGGCTTGCGGAAGACCATCTCGCGCGTCTTGGTCAGGAGCAGGAACGAGTCGGACACCGTCAGGCCTTCGAACAGCCGGGTGATGTCGCGGTTGGCGTAGACCTGCTGGCGCGCCCGCGAGCCCTGCGTGGCGCGGTACTTGAGCGTCTTCTCGTCGACGATCAGATAGCGCGTGTATTCCTTCTCGCTCGACGCCACGTTCGAGAAGAACCCGAACACGGCTCCGCCCGGCTTCAGGATGCGCATCATCTCGCGCGCCACGATCTGGGCAGAGGGCTTGTCCAGATAGTCGAGCACGTCCCAGCACAGCACGCCGTCGATGCTGGCGTCGGCCTGCGGGAAGCGCTTCTCGAAGAACGCCGCCAGGTCGGGCGGGGTCTTCGACGTCACGTGCCCCTCGATGTTCTGGTAGAGATCCTCGACCAGGTACTTGCAGCCGAGGCGCTCGCCGAGGAAATTGACGTTGCCGCCGACGATCGGGCCCAGGTCGAGCACGATCGGCGATTCCCGCAGCGACAACGCGTACAGGAAACGGCTGAACGCCTTGGTCGGGACCGTGCGTTCGGCCGACGCGGCAGACTCCGTCCCGTCCGGCGCCTCCTTTTCGGCGCGCCGTCCCCAGCCGAAGAGACGATCCGTCAACGGGCGTCCAGAACCCTGTGCAGGCACGTGGAACCTCTCTCGTGTCGCACCCGGCGGCGGACCGGAACCCAGGCGCACCGTGTGGCGCGCCCGGGCTTACCGACCAAGACGGCCGGATTCCGCCGTGGTGAACCCTAGACTTTCGCTGGCTGTGGGGCGGGCGCCGGGCTCGGGCTCGCGGGCTTCATGTCGGACGGCTTGACGTCGGCGACGGCTTGACGTCGGACGCCTTCACGTCGCCCTTGGCCCCGCCACCCTGGCGCTGCATGTCGATGCTGCCGCGGAAGTGCGCGCCTTCCGCGATCGCGACGCGCGGCGAGATCAGGTCGCCGTCGACCGAACCGTTGTCGCGGATATCCACCTTCTCGGAGGCGGAGACGTTGCCGACGACCTCGCCGAGGACGATCACCGACTTGGCGAACACCGCCGCCTTGATCTTGCCGTTCGGGCCAATCGTGAGGACGTTCTGGCGGAGCTCGATCTTGCCTTCGACCTGACCTTCGATCGTCAGGTCCTCGCTGCCGTTGAGCTCACCCTTGATGACTACAGATTTACCGATGTTCACGACGTCCCTCATTGGCTGGGCCAGCGACCGCGACTGGCTGGCAGGCGCATCGACGATGGGCGCCTGCGCGGCGGGCACCCCTGCGGTGGGAGGCGTCGCCGGGGTTGTTGGCCCCTGCGGTGCGCGGACTCCCTCATCCCGTTTCCACATACGAGTCTCCAGTAAAGGCCGCCAGCGACCGGCGCATGCGCGCGCCGGACCGTCTTTGCAGCGTCGTGCCGTCTATCGGCTCGAACCGACGCAGTAATAACCCCGGGAGTATACGCACCCTCGCCGAAGTGTGTCTACCCGTTTTACTGCTGAGACTTAGGGGCGGTGCTATGATCGAAATGCGTGCCGATCTACCTCGACCACAACGCCACGACGCCGGTCGATCCGGCGGTCGCGGACGCCATGGACGGCGCCCTTCGGGAGGACTTCGGCAACGCGTCCAGCGTGCACGGCTGGGGCCAGCGGGCAAAGGCGCGGCTCGACGCGGCGCGGGCCGCGGTGGCCGCCCTCGTCGGCGGCGATCCGACCGAGGTCATCTTCACCGGCAGCGGTACCGAGGCTGACGTCCTGGCAGTGCGCGGCGCAGCCGAAGCGCTCGAGGCGTCGGGCCGGCGGCACCTCGTGATCGGCACCATCGAGCACGAGGCGGTGCTGCAGACCGCGCGGGCCCTCGCCCGCCGCGGCTGGGAGGTCAGCTGGCTCGGCGTCGATCGCTCCGGCATCATCGCACCCGATGCCCTGGCCGCCCTGGTGACCGATCGCACCGCGCTGGTCTCGGTGATGCTCGCCAACAACGAGGTCGGCACCATCCAGCCGATCGCCGCGCTCGCCGCCATCGCCCACGCCCGCGGGGCGCTGTTCCACACCGACGCCGTGCAGGCGGCCGGCAAGCTGCCGCTCGACGTCGCGGCGCTCGGCGTCGACCTGCTGGCCATCTCGGGGCACAAGTTCTCCGGCCCGAAGGGCACTGGCGCGCTGTGGGTCCGTCGCGGCACGCGGCTGATCGCGCAGATGACCGGCGGACGCCAGGAGCGCAACCGCCGCGCCGGCACCGAGAACGTCCCGGGGCTGGTCGGCCTCGGCGTCGCCGCCGCGCGCGCCCGCACCCGCCTCACCGAGGTCGACCGGGTCGCGGCGCTGCGCGACACGCTCGAGCGCGGCCTCCTCGCCGCGGTCCCCGGCACGCACGTCAACGGCCGCGCGGACGCGCGCGTCGCCAACACCTGCAACATCGGCTTCGAGGGCATCGAGGCCGAATCGCTCGTCATCGCGTTCGATCTCGAGGGCATCGCGGTCTCGACCGGATCGGCGTGCTCGTCCGGCACGCTCGAGCCGTCACACGTGCTCAAGGCGATGGGCCTCGACCCGCACGACACGCAGAACGCGATCCGCTTCAGCCTCGGCTTCTCCACCACCGCCGAGGACGTCGCGCGCGTCGTCGCGCTCGCGCCTGGACTCGTCGAGCGCCTGCGCGCGGTCACCGCCGGCGCGACCAGCCGCGGCCGTGACGCGGCGCTCGCGTCGCGCGACGCCTGAGTCCATACCATGCGTGTCGTCGTCGCGATGTCGGGAGGCGTGGATTCGGCGGTCGCCGCCGCGCTGATGGCCGATCAGGGCCACGACGTCGTCGGCGTCTCGATGCAGCTCTACGATCAGCGCCCGCGCGAGGACGGCAGCCCGGCCTTCGGATCGTGCTGCTCGCTCGACGATCTGCACGACGCCCGCCGCGCCGCCGCCGCCCTGGGCGTGCCGCACTACGTGATGAACTTCGAGCGGCAGTTCGACGCGCTGGTGGTCGATCGCTTCGTCGCCGAGTACACGCAGGGCCGTACCCCGATCCCCTGCACGCGCTGCAACAGCGATCTCAAGTTCTCGACGCTGCTGGAGCGCGCCGCCGCCCTCGAGGCCGACGTCCTCGCCACCGGGCACTACGCGCGCGTCGGCTACGACGAGGACCGCGGCCAGTATGTGCTTCGCCGGGGCGTCGATCGCCGCCGGGACCAGTCGTATTTCCTGTTCGCGCTGACGCAGGCGCAGCTGGCGCGGGCCCGCTTCCCGGTGGGCGATCTGGAGAAGGCCGAGGTCCGCGAGTATGCGCGAGCCCGGCAGCTGCCCGTCGCCGAGAAGCCCGAGAGTCGCGACATCTGCTTCGTGCCGGACGGCGACTACGCCGGGTTCATCGAACGGCGCGACACCGGCGCCCGGGAGGCGGAAGGCGTGTTCGTCGATGCCGCCGGGCACGAACTCGGACGCCACGGCGGCGTCCATCGCTTCACGGTCGGCCAGCGTAAGGGCCTCGGCCTGTCCGCGGCGGCGCCGCTCTACGTGCTCGCCCTCGATGCCGATGGCCAGCGCGTCACGGTGGGACCGAAGGCGGCGCTCGAGCGGACGGCGCTCGAGGCCAGCGAGGTGTCGTGGATTGCCGGCGTGCCGCCGATTGAGCCGCGCCGGGCGCTGGCGCAGATCCGCTATCAGCACGCGGCGGCCGTGGGGCAGCTGACGCCGCTCGCCGGCGGCCGGGCGCGCTTCGACTTCGACGCGCCGCAGCCGGCGGTGGCGCCGGGACAGGCCGCCGTCTTCTACGACGGCGACGAAGTCATCGGCGGCGGGTGGATCGCCTGAGCCGCGCCATCGGGCTGGTGCGTGGCCGGGAAGTGGTGTTCCAGGTAGTGCTGCGCGTCGATCGCGGCCATGCAGCCTGAGCCCGCCGCGGTGATCGCCTGCCGATAGACGTGATCCTGCACGTCGCCGCAGGCGAACACGCCGGGGATCGTCGTCTTCGGACCGTCGTGCGTGATCAGGTAGCCGTTCACGTCCATCTCGAGCTGCCCGGCGAACAGCGACGTGTTCGGCGTGTGGCCGATGGCCACGAACACGCCGTCGACGGCCAGCTCCGAGGCGTCGCCGGTCACCAGGTCGCGCAGCACCACGCCGGTGACCTCGCCCTTGCCCTCGTCGAGGACGCGCTCGACGGCGCTGTTCCAGCGCCAGTGGATCTTCGGGTGGGCCAGCGCGCGATCGGCCATCGCCTTCGAGGCGCGCAGTGAATCGCGGCGATGGACGACGGTGACCGACGAGGCGAAGCGCGTCAGGTAGAGCGCCTCCTCCATCGCGGTGTCTCCCCCGCCGACGACCGCGATCGGCCGGCCGCGGAAGAAGAACCCGTCGCAGGTGGCGCAGGTCGACACGCCGTGCCCCATCAGGGCGCGCTCGGAGGGAAGCCCGAGCAGGCGCGCCGAGGCGCCGGTCGCGATGATCAGGGTGCGGGTGCGAATCTCCGTGTCGTCGAGGCGCACCACGAACGGCGACGCGCCCAGCTCCACGGCGGTGACGTGCCCGGCGATGATGTCGGCGCCGAACTTCTCGGCCTGCGCCCGCATCTCGACCATGAGCTCGGGGCCCATGACGCCGTCGCGGCGGCCGGGCCAGTTCTCGACCAGCGTCGTCATCGTGAGCTGGCCGCCGGCCTCGAGCCCCTCGATCACGAGCGGACGGAGGCTGGCCCGCGCCGCATAGAGCGCCGCGGTCAGTCCGGCCGGCCCGGATCCGATGATGACGACGTCGCGAACGTCCGTGCCCATGGCCCCAGTACCTGCCAAACTCATCAGAGGTGCTTCTCGAGCGTCGCCTTGATGTGCTGCTTGGAGTGGCCGGCGCCGGCGAGGCTGTCGACCAGCTGACCGCCCTTGAACACGAGCAGCGCCGGAATGCCGCGGATGCTGTAGCGGCCCGTCACGGCCGGGTTCTCGTCGACGTTCAGCTTGCCGATGACGGCCTTGCCGGCGAGCTCCGTCGCCACCTGATCGATCGTCGGCGCAATCATGCGGCACGGCCCGCACCACTCGGCCCAGAAATCGACCAGGACGGGCGCGTCCGCCTTGAGCACGGATTGATCGAAATTGCCGTCGGTGAAGGTCTGCACGTGTTCGGATGCCATTCGGTTCTGCTCCCTGTCTCGATGGCGCCAGCCCCCGCTCCCGTCGGTGGCCGGCGCCGATACTTAGACAGTTTACTAAATATCTTTCAGTCGTCAAGCCCGGCTGGCCTGGCCGCGGCCGAGCCTGTCCGGCCGTGCTAGCGGCTGGCCGCCCGCCGCCGGCCCGTGCGGGCGATGGCGGCTTCGTAGACCTCGACGTAGGCAGCCGCCGAGCGCTCCCACGAGAAGTCACCGGCCATCGCCGCACGCTGCAGCCGCTGCCACACCTCGGGATGATCGTAGACCCGCAGCGCCCAGCGCAGGGTGTCGATCATGGCCGGACCGGAGGCTTCCCAGAACTTGAACCCGGTGCCGCGCCCGGTGTACGGGTCGTAGTTCTCGACGGTGTCGTCGAGGCCGCCGGTGGCCCGCACCAGCGGCAGCGTGCCGTAGCGCAGGCTGTACATCTGGTTGAGCCCGCACGGCTCGAAGCGCGACGGCATCAGGAACAGATCGCTGCCGGCCTCGATGAGGTGCGACAGGCCCTCGTCGAAGCCGACGCGGACGCCGATCCGATCCGGGAACTGCGCCGCCAGGCGCCGCCACATCGCCTCGAACGCCGGCTCGCCGGTGCCGAGCACCACGAACCGCGCGCCGAGGTGCGGCAGTTCGCTGGCGACGCTGCTGATCAGATCGTGGCCCTTCTGGGCGACCATCCGCGACACCATGCCGATGACGGGACGGGCCAGCGCCGCGTCGTCCGACGGCAGCCCGTACGCCTGCAGCAAGGCACGCTTCGATACCTGCTTCGCCTCGAGCGTGTCGGGAGTGTACGGCGCGGGCAGGAAGCGGTCAGTGGCCGGGTTCCAGGTATCGGCGTCGATGCCGTTCAGGATCCCGACCAGGTCGGCGCGCCGCGACGCGAGCACGCCCTCGAGCCCGTAGGCGAACTCGGGCGTGAGGATTTCCTCGGCGTAGCGCCGGCTGACCGTCGTCACCTTCTCGCTGAAGTTGATGCCCGCCTTCAGCAGGCTGACCTGGCCCCAGTACTCGAGGGCCTGCGGCGTGTAGAGATCCCAGTCGAGGTCGAGCGCCGGGATCCAGCCGGCATCGCACGCCCCCGTATAGGCGATGTTGTGGATCGTGAACACCGACGGCACGCCGCCCAGGACGGGGTGCGTCGCATAGCGCGTCCGCAGGTAGACCGGCGCCAGCCCGCCCTGCCAGTCGTGCGCGTGCACGACGTCGGGCGAGAAGCCGGTGACGATCGCCGCTTCGAACGCGGCCCGCGCCAGCGCCGCGAACCGGCGCGGGTTGTCCGGGTGATCGTGGCTGCCGACGCCGTAGAAGCCCTCGCGATCGTAGAGCGCGGGGATGTCGACGAGCCAGAGCACCGCCCCGCCCGCCATGCGCTCGCGGAAGATCTGCACGTGCAGGTGCTCGGCGCCGATGTCGAGGACGAAGGTAGTCAGCAGCTCGCCCGAGACCTGGACACCGCGGTAGCGCGGCATCGCCACCACCACCTGATGACCGAGCGCGGCAAGGGCCGTCGGCAGCGCCGCGGCGACGTCGGCGAGGCCGCCGGTCTTCGCGTACGGCAGCACCTCGGACGCCACCATCAGGATCGACAGTCGATCCGATGGCTCGCCGGGAACGATCGCCGGCGGGATGGCCAGCGGCGGCTCCGCCACCAGCACTGACTCGACGGGCGGACGGGCGGCATCAGCCGACGCCAGGGCGAGCGGCTCGATGGTCTGGCGCCGCGCCGCGGCGGACGGCAGCGTCCGCGGGACGGTCGTGCGCGGAGTCCGCGTCGAAGCCGCCTTGGCCGGTACCTTTGCGGACGCCTTGACCGGCGTCTTTGCCGGCGCCTTTGCCGCGACGGGCGTCCGGGCCGAGGCCGCCTTCGCGGCTGACTTCGAGGCGCGACCGCCCTTCGGTCCCGCGGCCGGGGCGGGAGGCGCCGGCGGCTCGGACGTTCCCGCGGCTCCCGCTTGCGCCCGGACCTCCGCGACCTTCGCCGACGTGCGGCGGAGACGCGGTGCGGCCGTCGCCGGCGTGGCCGGCTGGGCGTCAGGGCGGGGGGTCGACGCAGCGGGCGCCTTCGGCGGCACCGCGTCGGCGGACGGCGGGATGGGGTTCTTTCTTCGAGCCATTGTCGGGTTAGCGACCTCCTTCGCGGTCGCGGGTAGTGTAGCAGCCGGACGTGACAACCCGGGCAATTCCGGGGAGAATCGGCCCCGTTCGGCCGCGTCCGGCGGCGCTTCTCGTCATGCCCCGCCACCAGTCTTCCCGCTTCCACGCGCGACCGCTCGCAACTCCTCGTGGCCGTGCTGCTGGCGGCCGGCTCCGGGCTGGCGGCGCAATCCAGCTCGGGCGTGCTGACCGGGTTCGTCACCGACGGCGCCGGCTCTCCGGCACCGCGGACGATCGTGGCGGCCAATGGAGAGTCGACGAACTGAGCCTCCGCCTCGCGTCGACGCTGCCATTCGGCCGAACGCGGCCGCTCGAAATCTACGCGGACATCTACAACGTGCTGGGCGGCGAGACGGTCACCGCGGTCGAGACCGGTTCGCCGATCGGCACGTCGAGCGGCGTTCCGCTCGTCTTCGAGACGCCGATCGACGTCCAGCGCCCGTTCCGCGTCGTGTTGGGTGGCCGGTTGAGGTTTTAGGAGACGTTCTGCAGAGCGCCGGGCGCGCCCTCGTGACGTGCGGTCATTCGAACCCGAGCTGGGCCGCGGCGGCGTCGAGGGGAATCGTCGCGATCGGATCGTAGGCGACGAGGACGCTGCGGCCGGCGCGCTCTTCGTCGAGCCCCTTCACGTAGCGGCGGCACCGCGTGCACGCTTCGACGCGATACACGCGGCTCGGATCCGAAAAGCTCTGTCGCGACGCCTCGTTCGCGTCCAGGCAGTGGGGACACCGCGCCGGATCGAACGGCCACTGCGCGGCGCATCGGCCGCAGACGAGCCGGCGATCGCCGCCGCTCCACGCGGCGAACTCCGCATCACCGCCACACACGAGGCAGGTCGCCCGCTGCCACTCGCCCGCCGCCAGTCGCGGCAGCAACGCCGCCGCGGCGCGGGTCAGGTACGGCCGCAGGCCGAAGGTCCACACCTGCGACGCGCCAGCATCCGCAGTCGCGTCGCGATCGAACCAGCGGCGCAGTTCCGTCGGCAGCGACTGGGCATCACGCAGGCACGCGAGCGCGCTCGCTTCGACGCCCGGTTCGAGGAAGTCGGCGCGGCGCAGCAGATCGGCCGCCTGGCCGCACAGCCGTCGGACGTCGCTCCAGTCGAGCACGAGATCGTCGAACTCGAGAACGCGCGCGCCGGCGGCGAGTCGCGCGGCGCAGACGGCGTCGGCGCCGACCGTCCGCGGCAGCGGCACACGCGAGTCGATGCGGCGCTCGGTCTCCAGCCAGGCGAGCTGGAAATCGATGGCGGGAGCGAGATCGGGGTTCGACGCGCGCAGCCGGCGAAGGGCGGCGATGTCACGCGGCTCGGCGGAGGCCGAGCCGGCAGGAGGCGACGGCACCATCACGCGGAGAGGCGGCCTCCCCGCGCGCTGATCATCCTTCGCGACCGGGCGTGTGTCACTCGGGCTGTGGCTGCGGCGCGGCCTGCGTCGCCGCGGCACCATCGGCGGACAGGAGAGTGCGCGTCCGCTCGGTCATCCAGTTGAAGAGGTGCTTGGCTTCGAGGAAACGGCCAGCGCTCGAGCGCGCGCCGAGCACGACCACCGCGACGGGATCGCCATTCGGGACCTGCAGCAGCGTCGCCAGGCAGTAGCCGGACTTGCTGATGAAGCCGGTCTTGCCGCCGCGGACGTCGATGTCGCCGCCGAGCAGCAGCTTGTTGGTGCTGTGCACGTTCACCGTGCGGCGGTTCGTGACGATCTGCTCGCTGCTCTTGCGCATGATGCTGGCGATGCGCTCGTCGCCGGCCGCGAACGAGATCAGGCGCGCCATGTCGTAGGCCGACGAGACGTTCAGCGCGAACAGGCCGGACGGATCGACGTAGTGCGTGTGCTCGAGGCCGAGTTCCTGCGCCTTCGCGTTCATCTTCGCGATGAAGCCCTCGGTGCCGAACGGCGAGACGCGCGCCAGCGCGCGGGCCGCGGCGTTGTCCGAGCCGATGAGCAGCAGGTTCAGCAGGTCGTTCGGCGTGAGGACGTCGTTGGCGCGCAGATAGGTCGTCGACGCGGCGCGCACGTCGCTGCGCTCGATCTTGACGGGCGTCGTGAGGTCGAGCGCGTGCTCGAGGAACACGACCGCGGTCATCACCTTGGTGATGCTGGCGATGGAGCGCGAGTTCTGCGCGTTCTCCTCCCACAGCACCTGCTGGGTGACCGGGTTGTAGATGATGGCGGCTTCGGCGCGGATGCTCGGGACCGTCGAACCGTCGGCGGCGGTGCGGAACAGCGGCGTCGACGCTTCGCGATATTCGCGCGCCCGCTGCGTGGCGCGGGCACGGGCCAGGCGGGCGCGGCGGGCACGCGACGACGAGACCCGCGGGGTGGTGCTGACGCGGCGGCGCGTGCGCTGGGCACGCCGCGTACCGACCGTCGTCTGGCGGGCGGCAGAGACAGCCGCGGCACCAGGTACCGGCGCGGGTCGCCGTGGCTGCCTCAACCTCGGCAGGCAGAATCCCCGAGGTGAACAGCGCCAGCGACGCAGCCAGCCCTAGCCGGCAACAGGATCGGAACATCGGCACAGCGAATACCCCGCTCAGTGAGACAATTATCGGCATTCTAACAGACAAACCTTAGGGCGCAAGCACTTACGACAAGGACACCCGTGGCAGGGCTGGCCGTCCCTTCGCCCGGCTGCGCGTGACGGCAGCCCGACATGCCACGCCAGAGACCCGATCCTGCCGGCGTTTCCGCGTACGCCGGCGATTGTCGATTTCCCGAGGGATTTCGCGTCGCGTCACGGAGTGCGCCGCGACCCGTCTGCGAACGCGCCGGTGTAGTGCACAGACCGTTCCACTTTCTCGAGGAGACCGACGTCCTCGGCGCGCCGACGGCCTGACGGCGCGATCGATGCGCCCGACGGGCCCGTCCACCTGGCGTCACCGGAGATGGACAGCGGCTGTCGCTGTTCCGACCCCTTCGACTGACGCGTCGATTCATACTGATGGTCTCGAGATCCGGCGCCATGGATCGGCTCATGTGACGTTTCTTGGCACGTAGCCACACTCGAGGGCGTAAATGCGTCCTAAGTGTCTGTGATTTCGGAGGTGCGGCCTCTGATGAAACGCGAGACTGGCGGCCATTCGAGTCAGCGACAAATGGCTCGAAGCTTGCATTGTGCGCGGACATCGGTTGAACGCCACGGCGCCTTGCAGCGATCCGCTGCACCATCGCGCCGCCTGTCGGAGAACCGACTGCGAGGGTAGTGGTATGAGCGTCGTTCGTCTCCTCGGATTCGCCACACTCGATTGCGGCTGCGTGGTCGGCCGCTACCAGGACGTCCACGCCAACCGCGAGGTCGCCTACGTGGAGGAGAAAGGTCCGGTTTGCGCGGCCCACCTCCATCGCCGCAACCACACGATCGCGATTGCCCCGGCGCCCCGCCGATTCCCGTCGGCGCTCGAAGCGCGCGCCTCCTAGCGCGCACACCAGCGCGGCCCGGCTGCCGCGGCGCGCTATCCTTGCGCGCATGCGGTGCCTCGCGTCGCTGCCTGCCCCATTTGGTGCCGTCCCTGCCGGCGCCACGACCCGTGCGTTCTTCCACGGCGACTGCCTCGATCTGCTGGCCTGCCTCGAGCCGGATTCGGTCGACGTGATCGTCACGTCTCCGCCCTACAACCTCGGCATCCGCTACCGCTCGTACGACGACACGCTGCCCCGCCAGGCCTACCTGCGCTGGACGCGTCGCTGGCTGGCGGCCGTGGCGCGCGTCCTGGCGCCGGACGGCTCTCTCTTCCTTAACGTCGGCGCGAAGCCAACCGATCCCTGGGCGGGTTTGGATGTCGCCCGCGTGGCCCGGCGGATCTTCACCCTCCAGAACACGATCCACTGGATCAAGTCGATCGCCATCGATCGCGACGCCGCCGGCGGCGCGGCGCTGGACCGCGACCTCGCCGTGGGCCATTACAAGCCCATCAACAGCGCGCGGTTCGTCAACGACTGTCACGAGTACGTGTTCCATTTCACGCGCGACGGCGCGACCGCACTCGACCGGACCGCCATCGGGGTGCCGTACCAGGACAAGTCGAACGTGACGCGCTGGGCGGCCGCTGGCGCCGATCTGCGCTGCCGCGGCAACACGTGGTTCCTGCCCTACGACACGATCAAGAGCCGCGACAAGGACCGCCCGCATCCGGCGACCTTCCCGCCGCGGCTGCCGGAACAGTGCATCCGGCTGCACGGCCGCGATCGCGTCCGCCTCGTGGTGGATCCGTTCGCCGGCCTGGGAAGCACGGCGGTCGCCTGCGCGCGCCTCGACGTCGACTTCGCCGGCTTCGACCTGGACGAGGTGTATCTGGCCGAGGCGGTCCGACGCACGTCGATCACGCCGGCCACCGCCGGCGCGTGAGCACGGCGCCTCCGGCGCGACGCGCCCCTGCTGATAGACTGCCGGCGGAGGTGAGACCACTTATGCGTGCTTCGATTGCCCACGTCCTCGGGACGGCTGCCCTCGTCGCCCTGCCCGCGCTCGTGTCGGCGCAAGCCCCCGCGGCGCCGGCCGGCCAGGCGCCGGCAGCCGCTCCTGCCCCGCCACCGCCGTCGGTCAAGGTCGGCGATCCCGCCCCGGACTTCGATCTGGCCTGGTTCGCGCCGGTCGGTGACCCGAAGGAACTCAAGTACGAGCCGAAGCGGATCAAGCTGTCCGACTTCAAGGGCAAGCAGAACGTCGTCGTCGCGTTCTTCCCCGCCGCGTTCTCGCCGGGCTGCACCAACGAGATGAAGCAGTACCAGACGTCGCACGGGACGTTCACCTCGGCCAACACCAAGGTCCTGGGCGTCAGCGTCGACAGCACCTGGTCGAACCGCGCCTTCCGCGAGCAGCTCGGGGTCGAGTTCCCGATCCTGAGCGACTGGAAGCGCGAGGCCGCCGCGGCGTACGGCCTGCTCGACACCAACTCCGGCGTCGCCCGCCGCGCCACCTTCGTCGTCGACAAGGCCGGTGTCGTGCGCAAGGTCGACGTCGGCCGTGAGGCGCTCGACCCGTCAGGCGTCGTCGGGATGTGCAAGACGCTCGAAACCCAGTGAGCGTGGACCTTCGTCAACTCGAAATCATTCGCGCCATCGCCGAAGCCGGCTCCTTCACCGGAGCCGGCGAACGGCTGCACGTGTCGCAGTCGGCGATCAGCCGGCAGATCCTCCTGCTCGAAGAGGAGCTGAACGAGGCCGTCTTCCTGCGCGTCGGCCGGCGCATCCGCATCACGCCGGCGGGTGAAGCGCTGCTGCAGCTCAGTCACCGCGTCTTCCAGGACCTGAAGGACACGGTCGCGCTGATCAGCGACTCGCGCCAGGCCCTGCGCGGCCCGGTGCGGCTGGTCGGCGGGATGACGGTCAGCCTCTACGTCTTCCCCACCCTGCTCCGCGAGTTCCAACGGGCCCACCCGCAATCGGAGATCAAGATCTGGGCTGGCGCGACCGACCGCTGTCTCGCCGCCATCCGCGCCGGCACGGCCGACTGCGGCCTCCTCACCCTCCCCATCGAGTCGCCGGACCTCGTCACCGTCCCGGCCATGGAGGAGGAGCTCCTGCTCGTCACCTCGCCGACCCACCCGCTGGCGCGCAAGCGGCGCATCGTGCCCGACGATCTGCGCGGCCAGCACTTCGTCCTGTTCGAGAGCGGCTCGAACACGCGCCGCGCCCTCGACGAGTTCTTCGTCCGCGAGAACCTCGATCCGAACATCGTGATGGAGACGGAGAACGTCGAGATCATCAAGGCGCTGGTGCGGACCAACGTCGGGATCACCATCGTCTCGTTCCAGTCGGTGGCGCGCGAGTTCGCCGGCCGCCAGCTGTTCTGCGCCCGCATCGCCGGCGCCAGCCTGATGCGGCGCACGGGGTGGGTCTACGCCAAGGCGAACCGGGTGCCGCGCGCCGTGCAGGAGGTGCTGGCCTGCTTCGAGCGGATCCGGCCGCGCCTCAAGCTGACCCCGTCCGGCGGCCGGTCTCGAAAGTCGGTCCCCGGGCCCGCCGCGCCCGGGCCGGCCCCGTCAGCCGATGAGTAGGGGCCCGGGCCCGCCCGGCATCCGCCGGACGCATCCTTCGGATATCCCGTTTCTATGAGCGCCGGCGCCGGGCCGCGGCTAGAATGCCGTATGCCCGAGCGCGTCATCACGCTTGCCATCAGCGACGCGGATTGGAAGGCCCTCCGCGCCGTGCAGCCCGAGCCCGTCGACTGGTTGAAGCGGACGATCCGCGACGCCATCGATCAGAGCGCCCCCCTTTCACGTGCCGACGCGGGGCCCGAACGTCCCGTCGTGAAGGCCGCCGGCGCCCGCGCGCAAGCGCTGATCCGGCACCCGCCGCAAGCCTGTCATAAGGCCGGCCTGCGTCTGGACGCGCCCGTATAATGGCCGCGTGAACGTCGCGCTCCTCGGTTTCGGCACGGTCGGCCAGGCCGTCGCCCGGTTGATCCTCGCGTCGTCGGCCCCGCTCACGCTGACCCACATCTGCAACCGCCAGGTCGCGCGCAAGCGCGTCGACTGGGTGCCGTCTTCGGTCGCGTGGACGGAACGCTTCGAGGACCTGCTCGGCCCGGACGTCGACCTGATCGTCGAGGTCATCGGCGGGCTCGATCCGGCCGGCCGCCACCATCGCGCCGCCATCGCCGCGAAGAAGTCGATCGTCACCGCGAACAAGCAGCTGATCGCGCACGAGGGCGGTGAGCTGCTCCGCCTGGCCAGCCAGCAGGGCGTCCACTTCGGCTTCGAGGCCGCCGTCGCCGGCGGCATCCCGGTGATCCGCGCCATCCGCGAGGGCCTCGCCGGCGACTCGCTCAAGCGCATCTCCGGGATCCTGAACGGCACCTGCAACTACATGCTCACGCGGATGGAGGCCGAGCGGATCTCGTTCGACGCGGTCCTCGCCGACGCCCAGGCCAAGGGCTTCGCCGAAGCCGATCCGACCGACGACCTGGACGGCTACGACGCGCGCGCCAAGCTGTGCGTGCTGGCGCGCATCGGCCTGCACGTCGCCCTGCGGCCGGACGACGTCCCCTGCCGATCGATCCGGCCGCTGAAGGACGTCGACTTCGTCTACGCGCGCCGCCTCGGCTACACGATCCGCCAGGTGTCGCGGGTCGAGCACAACGACGACGGCAACGGCGTCAGCTCGGTGGATGCCGCCGTCGAACCCGCGCTGGTCAAGAACGACTCGGCGCTGGCGCGCGTGCGCGGCTCCGAGAACCTCGTGCTCACCGTGGGCGAGCTCGGCTCCGAGACCGGGTTCTTCGGCCGCGGCGCCGGCGGCGATCCGACGGCGGTCGCGGTCCTCTCCGACGTCCTGTCGATCGCCCGGCACGCGTCGCCTCCCGGCTGGTTCGGCGAGGTGGCCGACGATCGGCCGGCCACCGTCGAGTCGCAGCGCGCCTCGCCGCACTACCTCCGCCTCGTCGTGCGCGACAAGCCGGGCATCATCGCCGCGCTCGCCAACGCGCTGGCGCGCCACGAACTCAACATCGACGCGGTGCTGCAGGAAGGCGGCTGGCCGAAGGACGCGCTGCCATTCGTGGTCACGCTCGAACCGGCCCGTCGCGAGGTGGTCGACCGGGCGATCGACGAAATCGTGCCGCTCGACTTCCACGTCGAGCGTCCAGTGTGCCTGCCGATCGTGGATTGATGTCCGTGGCCAGCCCCTCGATCGATCGCGCGCGCGGGCTGCGGCTGCGGGTGCCGGGCTCGACCTCGAACCTGGGCCCCGGCTTCGACGCGCTGGGCCTGGCGCTGCAGGTCTACCTCGAAGTCGACGTGCTGGGCGCGGAGGACGACGGGGCCGGTCACCTCCACTTCACGTTCGAGGGCGGCGCGCCGGCCGGCGAGAACGCGATCGCCACCGCGATTGCCGACGAGGTGCGCCGGCGCCGGGTCAGCCTGCCCTCGCTCGACGCTCGCCGTCCGCAGCACGATTCCGGTGCAGGCCGGCCTCGGCAGCAGCGCCGCCGCGATCGTCGCCGGCCTGCGGCTCGTGCACGCCCTCTGTTCCGATCAGGAGCGGGGCGACGACGGCGACGTGGGCCGGCTGCTCGACGCCGCCACCGCGCTCGAAGGGCATCCCGACAACGTCAGCGCCTCGATCCTCGGCGGGCTCACCGCGAGCAGCCAGGGGCCGAACGGCGTCACCAGCGTCGCCAGCGCCTGGCCGGCGCGCGTCCGCGTCGTGATCGCGACGCCGCGCGTCGGGCTGGCCACCGTGAAGGCGCGCGGCGTGCTGCCGGCGACGCTGTCGCGCGCGGACGCGGTCTTCAACGTGCAGCGCACCGCGCTGCTGCTGCAGGCGGTCCACACCGGCAGCCTCGACGCGATCGCCGCCGCGCTCGACGATCGCCTGCATCAGCCGTATCGCGCGCCGCTCGTGCCCGGCCTCGCCGACGCCCTCGCCTTCCGCCACCCCACCGTCCTCGGCGCCTTCCTGAGCGGCGCCGGCCCGTCGATCGGCGCCTTCGTGCTCGACGACGCCGGGGCGGCGGAACGCTTCTTCACCGAGCTCTACGCCCGCCTGGGCCTGCCGTGCGCGGTGCGCACGCTCGACGTGCATCAGCCCGACGCCGTGCGCGCACGCGTCGCGCCGCCTGTCCTTCCGTCAGGAGTTCCCGCATGACCGCGTTGACCGGCCTGCAGTGCCACGTGTGCCGCGCGCCGTTCCCCGCCGAGGCGCTGTTCGTCTGCGACAAGTGCTTCGGTCCGCTCGAGGCCGTCTACGACTACGACGTCGCCAGGCGCACGATGACGCGCGCGGCGATCGAGGCGCGGCCGCGCAACCTGTGGCGCTACCGCGAGCTGCTGCCGATCACCGGCGAGCCCCGCACCGGCTTCACCTCGGGCTTCACGCCGCTGGTTCGCGCCGATCGCCTCGCGGCGCGGCTCGGCGTCAAGGAGCTCTACGTCAAGGACGACGGCGTCAACCACCCGACGCTGTCCTACAAGGATCGCGTCGTGTCGGTCGCCGCCACGCGCGCCGTCGAGCTCGGCTTCACCGTGTTCGGCTGCGCCTCGACCGGCAACCTCGGCAACAGCGTCGCGGCGCATGCCGCGCGCCTCGGCCTCACCTGCTACGTCTTCATTCCGGACAATCTCGAGCCGGGGAAGGTCGTCGGCTCGGGCATCTATCAGCCGAAGCTGATGGCGATCCGCGGCAACTACGACGACGTCAACCGGCTCTGCACGCAGATCGCCGACAAGTACCGCTGGGGCTTCGCCAACATCAACCTGCGCACCTACTACGCCGAGGGCGCCAAGACGTTCGGCTTCGAGATCGTCGAGCAGCTCGGATGGCGGCTGCCCGAAGCACGTCGTCTCCCCCGTCGCCGGCGGCACGCTGCTGCCGCGCATCGCGCGCGCCTTCCGCGAGGCACGCACGGTCGGCCTCGTCGAGGGTCCGATGCCGAAGATGTACGCGGCCCAGGCCGCGGGCTGCGCGCCAGTGGTCAAGGCGCTGCACGCGGGCGTCGATCACCCGGATCCGGTGCGGCCCGACACCATCGCCAAGTCGATCGCCATCGGCAACCCGGCCGACGGCTTCCAGGTGATCGAAGTGCTGAAGGAGACCGGCGGCTGGGCCGAGATGGTCACCGACGACGAGATCCGCGCCGGCATCCACCTGCTGGCCGAGACCGAGGGCATCTTCACCGAGCCCGCCGGCGGCACCACGATGGCGGTCACGAAGAAGCTGATCGATCAGGGCCGCATTCCGCGCGACGAGTCGATCGTCGTGTGCATCACCGGCAACGGCTACAAGACGTCCGAGGTGGTGGCCGACGGCGTGGCGCGGCCGGTGGCGCTCGGACGCGCGTTCAAGGAGTTCGAGACCTGGTACGCCGGCGCCTCGACCGAGGTCACCGCATGAAGCGCGTCGAAGCGCTGTTCGACGACGTCCTGGTCCAGAAGTACGGCGGCAGCTCGGTGGCGACGCCGGAGAAGGTGCTCGCCGTCGCCGGCCGCATCGGCGACGCCCTGAAGCGCTCGGCGCACGTCGTCGTCGCGGTGTCGGCGATGGGCAAGACCACCGACCAGCTGATCGCGATGGCGCGCGAAGTCTCGCCGTCGGCGCGCGGCCGCGAGATGGATCTGCTGCTCGCCTCGGGCGAGCAGATCGCGGTCTCGATGGTCGGCCTGGCGCTGCAGGCCCGCGGCATCGCCGCCGTGTCGCTGACCGCCACGCAGTGCGGCATCCACACCGACGGCTCGTTCAACAAGGCGCGCGTGCGGGCGGTCGAGACCGCCCGCCTGGTCCAGGAACTGGGCGCCGGCCGCGTCGTCATCGTCGCCGGCTTCCAGGGCGTGACGGTCAACGACGACATCACCACGCTGGGACGCGGCGGCGGCGACATCACCGGCGCCGTCCTCGCCGCGGCGCTCGGCGCCACGTCCTACGAGAACTGCACCGACGTCGACGGCGTCTACACCGCGGATCCACGCGTCGTCAGCGACGCGCGGCGCATTCCGCACCTGAGCTACGAAGAATGCATCGAGCTGGCCGCCGCCGGTGCCAAGGTCCTGCATCCGCGAGCCGTCGAGATCTGCATGCAATACAAAGTGCCCATCCACGTCCGTCACAGCTTCTCCGGGAAGCCCGGCACGTGGGTGCGTGAAGGAGCCACCATGATGGAACGCCCCTCGGTCGTGGGCGTGACGACCGACCGCAAGGTCGCCAAGGTCACGCTGCTCGACGTCAAGGATCAGCCCGGCATCGCCGCCCACGTCTTCCGCGATCTGGCCGACGCCGAGATCAACGTCCGGCTGATCATCCAGGCGGCGCCGGCGCACGAGCGCAACCGGATCACGTTCATCATCGAGAGCGACGACATCGACGCGGTCAAGACGCTGATTCCCGGGTGGAAGAAGACCAGGACCGCGGGCCGCGTCGAGATCGACACGGACGTCGCCAAGATCGCCATCGTCGGCTCGCGCATCGCCTCGACGCCCGGCCTGGGCGCCCGGATGTTCACGGCGCTCGCCGATCGCAGCATCAACATCGACTGCATCAGCACGTCGGAGATGAAGGTGAGCTGCATCATCGCCGAGAAGGCGCTCGACGACGCCGCGCGGGCGATCCACGCCGAGTTCTTCGGCCAGGCGGTGACGTCGGAGAGCGACGAGGGCGGGCCGCGCCGGCGGACCGCGAAGAAGGCCGCCACGAAGAAGCGCGCCGCCCGGGCCTGATTCACGGCGACTTCAGTCGCCTGACCCACAGAACGGCCCGCGGCCGCGCGTGAGAGCGCGGTCGCCTGACCAGCTCACGTCTACTTCGTTCTTCACCCGGGCGGGGGCTTCAGCGAGTAGGAGTTGCGCGCCCAGACGCTGACGTTCCCGCGCTTCGATTTCACCTCGACCTTCCGGTTCTTCTTGGTCGGGTCCGGGTTGGTCGAGTAATAGCCGATGACGTAGTAGTCGCTGGTCTCGGCGTCGATCCGCTTCAGCGCCTTGTCGAAGTCGTTCTGGTTGACGACGGCGTAGCCGCCGGTTTCGTCGGCGATGACGCGCAGGCTGTCCTGGCTCTTGCGGACGTAGTTGCCCCACTCCACCGGGTCGACCTTCTCGTCGAGATCGGGCCCGCCGATCAGTCCACGCGGGTCGATCGTGTAGAAGCTGGTATTGGCGCGGTTGGCGGCGCGGGTCAGGTCGGACGAGCTCGCGGGCCAGGTCGGCATCGGCGAACTGCTGACTCGAGCGATCCATGTTGAACATGTCGCCTTCCTGATAGCTCGAGTTGTTGAACTGGTTGCTGCCCATGATGCCGCCGCCCGCGCGGGCGTCGGGAAACGGGTTGAAATCGTAGCCGTTCGAGACGTAGATCACGCGCCTTGCGGCGGTTGTTGATCTTCTCCATCTTCGACACGAGGTCGTAGGCGGTGCGAGAACGCGACGTGGGCCCGGTAGCGGACTTCGCTCGGCCCCTGCGCCGACTGCGGCGCCTCGATGATCTCGTTCGGCTTGAGGGCGCTGCCGGTGATCTTCTTCATCGCCTCGTCGAACCGCTTCATGTCGTAGTTGACGTCGATGGCGATCGACGACGGCCCGGTCGAGACCATGCCCCACATGTCGCCGTCGTGCAGCAGCGTCGTCCGGATCTTCTTGAACAGCTCGCGCAGCCGGCCGGTGTTGCGGAAGTCGAGGTGCAGATCGTCGACCACGAACAGCAGGATGCGGCCGGCGGCGTCAGCGGCCGGCCGCGACGGCGGCAGGATGATGCCCTCCTGCGGCGCCGGCGGCGGTGGCGCCGCGACGTTGAAGACGCGGCCGCCGTGGACCAGCGTGAACGAGACGAGGGTCTGCTGCACGCCGTCCTCGAGGACCTCGAACTCGTCCTTCTTGAGGTCGGCGACGAACAGTCCCTGGTTGTCGCGGGCGATCACGTCGGTCGTCACCAGATCGACGCGGGCGCTGAAATCCGCCGGGCGCTCCTGGCCGGGTTCGGGAGCCGCGGCGGGCGCCCCGGCTGGTGCCGCGGGCGGCGCGGCGGGAGGCGGAGTCTGGGCCGCGAGGCCGACCACGGCCAGCGCGAGCGTGAAGAGAACGAGCGCCGGGCGGACGGCAGACCACCGCGCACGACGAATTACAAAAGCCATCTGTGGATTATAGGACGCCGTGCCGGGACTGCCGGCCGTTCGTCACAGCGCCGGCGGGTCATTCGTCAGAGGGCTCGCGGCCACGTCCAGCGTCCCCGCGGCCACGATCGCGGCCGCCCGGCGGTCCCTGCCGCGGTCCGCGCCCGTCGCCCGACCGTCCGTCACCACGGCCCGGACCGCGCCGGGGGCCCTTCCCGGCCGGCGCCCCGGCGCCGGGGCGCTCCTGCCGCGCAGCCCAGCGCGCCGCCGCCAGCGATTGGCTCAACGACTTGGTCAACGACGGCCAGTCGAACGCCAGGTCGGGGTTGCCGCGTTCCAGCGTCTCGCGCGTCTCGGCGTCGAACGGTTCGCGGCCGACGCGCAGGCCGCCGGGCATCCGGCACCAGTAGACGAGCCGGCTTTCGGCGCGGCCTCGCCGGCGGCCGTCCGCAATCAGGTAGATGTGTTCGTAGCCGCGCTTGTCGCGGGTGACGCGCAGCGACAGCACGGTCCTATTTCCGCTTCGACGGGCGGGACTTGGCCACCGGCGCGGGCGCCTTCTTGGCGCTCGTGGCCCGGGCGGGCGGACGCACCGGCGCCGCGGCCTTCCGGGCGAGCGGACGGGGCGCGACCTTGGGGACCACCTTCTTCGCGGCGACGACGGGCCGGGCAGGAGCCGCCTTGGCCGCCTTCCTGACCTCGGGCTTGGCCGGGGCCTTCCTGGCGATCGACTTCTCGACGGCCTTCTCAGCCGCCTTTTTCTCGGGCTTTTCAGGCGGCTTGGCCGCGGCGGCCCTTGCCGGTGCGGCGGCCTTCGCCGGCGCGGCGGCTTTCACCGGCGCCGCCGGCTTCACCGGGGCCGGGGTCCTTACGGGCGCCGTGGCCTTTACCGGGGGCGTGGCCTTTACCGGGGCCGCGGCCTTCACGGGCGGCGCAGCCACCACGGGCTTCGAGGGCGCTTTGGCCGTTTCCAGCTTCGGCGCTGCCGGCTTGCCAGCGGCGACTTTCACCGGGGCTGCCGCCGGCTCCGGGGCGGCGCTCTTGACTCCCGCCTTGGGAACGACCTTCGTCGCGACCTGGGCGACCACCTTGCCGAGCGCGGCGGCACCCTTGACGACGGCACCATCGGCGGCGGGCCGGAAACCGGCCTTCACCGCCAGCTTGCGTGGGCGGTCCGGCTCGGCTGCCGGCGGGGCCACCGGTTCGACCGGCTCGACCGGGATCGGGCGCGGAGCCGGGGCGGCGCGCTCCGTCGTGAAGACTTCGACCTTCTCGATCAGGTCGGCCGGCTCGGCCCCGTGCTCACGGAATACCGACGTGAAGCGCACCTGGTCGCCCAGCACGTGGTAAGTCCAGAGCTCGGCCAGCTTGATCGAATTCTCGCTGGACAGCCGGCGCGCTGCCTCGACCGCCCCGACCGGGACGAAGAGGACCAGCGACGTACGCGCCTTCGCCAGATTGGCCCATTGGGCCATGGCTTCGAGGTGGTTGACCGACTCGTTGGTCTCGACCTCGATGAGGGCTTTCGGCTTGCGGCCGCCCTCCTCCGTCAGGACCAAATCCGGATACAACGTGCCCGCTGGGACCTTGACCCCAGCGTTACGTTCGTCGCCAGGGTTCGCGTCGACCTTGAATTTTCGCCGCCACTTCGCCTCGAGCAACCGGATGATGCGGTCGTGCTCGAGCTGCTCCCGGACCGGCCGGACAAGAATGGGCACCAAGGCCTCCAAAGGTCCGTTTGCGGGGAGCGGACCGAACGGTCTGGCGTATCCCCTGCAAAAAGAACGCGAAATGCTAGCATGGACCGCTTGCCTGGTGCCACTGCGGGCAGCCGCATCCTGCTGTCCCCATGACCGATCGCTTCCTTCGCGCCTGCCGCCGCCAACCCGTCGACCGCACTCCCGTCTGGTTCATGCGCCAGGCCGGCCGCTACATGGCCGACTACCGGGCGTTACGCGAACGGTACACCCTCCTCGAGCTTTGCCGGACGCCAGAGCTGGCCGCCCGCATCACGCTGCAGCCGGTGGACGCCATCGACGTCGACGCCGCCATCATCTTCTCGGACCTGCTGCTGCCCTTCGAGCCGATGGGCCTGGCGTTCGACTTCGTCAAGGGCGAAGGGCCGCGCGTCGAGCAGCCGCTCCGGACCGAAGCTGACATCGAACGACTCAAGCTGTTCGAGCCTCGCGAAGGCCTCGGCTACGTGCTGGAAGCGATCGCCATGGCGCGCCGCGATCTCGACGGCCGCGTCCCGCTCATCGGGTTCGCCGGCGCGCCGTTCACGCTGGCGTCATATGCCATCGAGGGCGGGCCATCGCGCGACTTCGCCCGCACCAAGGCGCTGATGTACGGCCATCCCGAGGCATGGCACCGGCTGTGCGACCGGCTGGCCCAGGTGGTCAGCGCGTTCGTCGTCGCGCAGGTCGAAGCGGGGGCCCAGGCGATCCAGATTTTCGACTCATGGGTCGGAGCGCTGTCGGCCGAGGACTACCGCGAGTTCGCCAGCCCGCACACCGCCAAGGTCTTCGCCGCCCTGAAGGCGACCGACGTCCCCACGATTCATTTCGGCACGGGCACGTCCACGATCCTGCCCGACCTCGCCGCGGCCGGCGGGGACGTCATCGGTGTCGACTGGCGTCTGCCGATCGACGTCGCCTGGGACCAGCTCGGCGCCACCTACGCCGTCCAGGGCAACCTCGACCCGACGCTCCTGCTCGGCCCCCGCCATCGCATGCTCCGCGCCGCCGAGGACGTCCTGCAGCGGGCGGCCGGGCGGCCCGGCCACATCTTCAACCTCGGGCACGGCATCCTGCCTGCGTCGCCGCTCGAACACGTCCAGGTGCTCGCGCGGTTCGTGCACGGGTTCCGCGCCAACTGACGAGGGTCTCGTGGCCTCCGACGCCGCGCCCATCGCCGTCGACGTCGCCGTGGTGGGCGGCGGGCTCGCCGGCCTGACGCTGGCGCGCGACGTCCACCGCCGCGGGCGGACGACGCTGGTGCTCGAGGGCGGCCCGCGGCTCGGCGGCGTCATCCGTTCCGAGCGCGTCGATGGCGTGCTGGTGGAAGGCGGGCCGGACGCCATGCTCGTCCAGAAGCCGGCGGCGCTGGCGCTCTGCCGCGAGCTCGGACTGGCCGACGAGATCGTCTCGACCGAATCGCCGCGCACCGCGTTCGTGCTGGCGAACGGCCGGCTGCACGCCTTCCCCCCGGACACGCGGCTCGGGCTGCCGCTGACGCGCGCCGCGGCCGAGGGCCTGACGATGCTCTCCGTCGAGGAGCGCGCCCGCGTCGCCCGTGACTTCGACGCGCCGGCTGCCGCCGGCGACCACCGACGACGAATCGGTCGGCGCCTTCACCACCAGGCGATTCGGCGAGGCGTTCACGCGGCGGATCGCCCAGCCGCTGCTCGGCGGCATCCACGCCGGCGACGTCGACCGCCTGTCGCTGCGCGCGCTCTTCCCGCCGCTGGCGGATGCCGATGCCGCCGGCGGCAGCATCCTGGCGCTGCTGGCGGCGCGGGCCGGCGCCCCCGACGGCGAGGGCGCGTTCCGCGGCCTGCGCGGCGGCATGGGCCAGCTGCCCGCGGCGCTGACCCGAACCCTGCCGGCGGCGGCGATTCGCACCCGCGAACCGGTCGCATGGATCACACCCGGCCATCCGTATCGCGTGGTCGCGGCCAGCGGCCTCGAGGTCGCGGCGCGGGCCGTGGTGCTGGCCGTGCCGGCGGCGGTGGCGGCGCGGCTCGTCGCGCCGTTCGACCCGACGCTCGCCGGCGCGTGCGACGAGCTGCGCGCCGTGTCGAGCGCGACCGTCACGCTCGGCTATCCGCGCGATTGCGTCGCGCATCCCTGCAGCGGGATGGGCTTCATCGTCCCGCGCGGCGAGTCGACTCGCCTGCTCGCGGTGTCGTGGGTGTCCTCGAAGTGGGCCGGGCGCGCGCCGCGCGACTGGGTCGTGCTGCGCGCCTTCGCTGGCGGCGCCTTCGACGCCGACGTCCTCGCGGCCAGCGACGACACGCTGGTCGCGCAGACCCACGCCGACCTGGCTCCGATCCTGGGGATCAGCGGGCTGCCGATGTTCGCCCGCCTGCATCGGTGGAACGACGCCAGCCCGCAGTACGAGGTTGGCCACCTGGCGCGCATCGCACGCATCGCGCAGCGGCAGGCGATGACGGCCGGCCTCTTCCTGACCGGCAGCGCCTATCGCGGCGTCGGCATGCCCGACGTCATCGCGGATGCCCGCGCCACGGCCGATCGCGTCTGCCAATGGCTCGAGCAAGGCGGTTGAGGTCGGACGGCGCGTAGGAGCGGACGCGACGAGGTAACATGCGCGATCGTCTATGACGATTCGTGCCTGTCGACTCTCCCCTCCCCGGCTCAGCTGATGGTCGCGGCGCTCGCGGTGGCCGCTCTCGCCTCCGCCTGCCGGCAACCTGAAGCCGCGCCCGCAGGGCCGGAAGCCTCCGCGCCGGCCGCCGCCTCGAGCTCGCCATCTGCCCCGGGGGCCCCGGGCAACTCACCCGCGGTTCCCGCCGCTACGGTCGCGGCCGGCCAGGTGCCGGCGCCCATCGCCGCGATCCTCGACGAGATCAAGCGCGGCGACACGGCGCAGCTGGCGATCTCCCCGGAGGACGGCCAGTTCCTGCGCATGCTGGTCGCCTCGACCGGACGCAAGCGCGCGCTCGAGATCGGCGCCGCGCAGGGCTACAGCGCGATCTGGATCGGCCTGGCGATGCGCGACACCGGCGGCACGCCTCGTGACCATCGAGTACGACCCCGTCCGCGCCAAGGAGGCCGCGGCGAACGTCAAGCGGGCCGGCCTCGACGACGTCGTCACGGTCATCGTCGGGCGACGCCTTCGCCGAGATTCCCAAGCTGACCGGCACGTTCGACTGCGTCTTCGTCGATGCCTGGAAGCGGGACTACATCAAGTTCTTCGACCTCACCTACCCGCGCCTCGACGAGGGCGGGCTCTTCCTCGGTCACAACGTGATCAACAAGAAGAGCGAGATGAGCGACTTCCTCGATCGCATCGCCACGCACCCCGATCTCTTCACGTCGATCGTCGCCCCGGGCGGCGAAGGCGTGTCGATCTCCTACAAGCGCCGCCCGCGATCGTGAGATGAGCTCATGAGCCGGCTCGGCATCGTCGGCGTTCCGCTCGACCTCGGCGGCGGCCGCCGCGGCGTCGACATGGGACCGTCCGCGGTGCGGATCGCCGGCATCGGCGAGCGGCTGGCCGCGCTCGGCCACGAGGTCCACGACTACGGCGACGTCGACACGCCGACCCAGGAGACGACGCCGCCGGGCGATCCGCGGCAGCGCTATCTCGGCGAGATTGCGCGCGTCTGCCAGGCGCTCCACGACCAATCGCGCGACGTGCTGCTCGAGGGCGGCACCCCGATCGTGCTCGGCGGCGATCACAGTCTCGGCGCCGGATCGGTGGCGGCCTCGGCAAGCTTCGCGCGACGGGACGGGCGTCCGCTCGGCCTGATCTGGGTCGACGCCCACGGCGACATGAACACGCCGGAGACGACGCTGTCGGGCAACGTCCACGGCATGCCGCTGGCCGCGCTGCTCGGCTCGGCGCCCGCGGCACTCGCCGACGTCGGCGGATTCGCTCCCAAGGTGCTGCCGGCCCACACCGTGCTCATCGGCGTCCGCAACCTCGACGAGCGCGAGAAGGCCGCGGTGCGCACGTCCGGCGTCCTCGTGTTCACGATCAAGGACATCGATCGGCTGGGCATCGCGGTGGTCACCGAACGCGCCCTCGCGCATGCCGCGAGCGGCACGGTCGGCGTCCACGTCTCGTTCGATCTCGACGTGTGCGATCCGGGCATCGCGCCCGGCGTCGGCACGCCGGTCAAGGGCGGCCTCGACTATCGCGAGGCGCACATGCTGATGGAGATGGTCGCCGATTCCGGCCGGCTCCTCGCGCTCGATCTGGTCGAGGTCAATCCGGTCCTCGACGTCCAGAACGCCACCGCCATCCTGGCCGCGGAGCTCGCCGCGTCCGCGTTCGGAATGGGGATTCTCTAAGCGTCGTATTGCATCCGGGGAGGACACAGACATGTTCGTTCGATCGATGAAGATTGCCGGGGCCGTGCTCGCGCTGGCCGCCACCACGGCGGCCGCGCAGAAGGTCGTCGCGACCAAGATGGGCGGCGGCGGCAGCCCGCACGAGACCGTCGAGTGGACGGTGCGGCGGCGCCAAGATCACCATCAGCTACGGCCGGCCGTTCCTGAAGGCGCGCAGGTCGCTGTCGACACGCTCGCGCCCGCCGGCAAGATCTGGCGCACCGGCGCCGACGAGGCGACGACGCTGACGACCGACAAGGCGCTGATGTTCGGCAGCCTGATGATCCCGGCCGGGACCTACACGCTGTACACGGTGCCGGGCCCGACGACGCTGGAAGCTCGTGGTCAGCAAGCAGACCGGCCAGTGGGGTACCGAGTACAGCGAGGACAAGGATCTCGGCCGCGCCGACCTCAAGGTCGAGACGCTGCCGAAGCCGGCCGACCAGTTCACCATCGGCATCGTCGAAGCCAACGGCAGCCCGACGCTCAACATCGACTGGGGCACCACGAGCGCCACCTCGCCGTTCATGGTGCATTGATTGTTTGTTGACGGCGCGTAGCCGCGCCGTCAACCTCACGACGCCTCCGGCCTCCGGCCTCGGCGTTCGCTGAGGCGGCGCGCGCCCGCAAGCGCGCGGCGTGCTAGCGGCCGTCGCGGACCGACCAGGTCGGGCCGTAGCGCTCGGGGACGTCCAGCGCGTCGAAGACGCCGAGCGCGACGGTCTCCTTGACCATCGCCGTCCGCTGCGCCTTCAGTTCGTCGACGGTGTCCGAGAAGTCGGCGAGATGCTTCTCGTAGACCATCATCTCGCTCCAGTATTCGAGCAGCAGGTAGCGGCCCGGCGTCGCCAGGTCCTTCAGGAACGAGCTGCCGAGGAACGAGCGGCTCCGCCGCGAGAGCGCCGTCCACGCGCCGTCGGCGCCGTGCAGCTTCTCGAACTCCTCTTCGGATCCAACCTGCACGTCGAACTGCCAGACGACTGCCAGCACCACACCCTCCCTGGGCATCCCGCGGGGAACGCGCGGATTATAGCGCGCGGGGCGTGGCTGGTCGGGCGGCGAGGGGGCCCGGTAGAGGAACGCCAGGATTTCGGCGACCACCTGGTAGACCTCGCCGGGGATGTCCTCCCCAGATCGAGGCGGGTCCGCACGTCGACGAGCTCGCGATCTTCGTGCACCGGGATGCCGTGCTCGCGCGCCAGCGCGAGGATGCGCTCGGCCACGTGCCCTTCGCCGCGCGCGACGAGCTTCGGCGCGCCGATCCTTGGGATGGTCGTAGCGCAGCGCGGCGACGCGGAGTCGTGGTTCGCTCATGATCAGGCGAGCGCGGACACGATGGATCCGCCGGGCGACGGCTCGTCCGGCCCATCTTCGCGGCACTTGCCGCACGCCCTCGCACCAGAAGCGATCGGCAGAGCCTCGAGATCCAGCTCGACCATGGCCACACCACGCACCACGACCGCCAGCACCTCGCCGTTCCGCACCGGCAGGGTGAACGCGATCAGCGACGGCCCTCCCCCAGGCACCGGCAGGACCTGGGCGAACAGCTTCTGCCCAGGCCCGAACGGCAGGTCTCCGCCCCCGTCGGAGGGCCGGTCGCCGCCCGCCGGCAGGCCGCCGTCCGCCGGCGAGATGGGCGATACACGGGGCACTTCCATGGCTCGATCTTATCTACAATGCGTGAGATGCGCCTTCCTGCCGCCCTCCTGCTCGCCTGCCTCACGTCCGCCTCGCTCGCCGCCACTGCGGACACCACCCTGGGCTCCGGCGTGACGCTGGAGACGGCCACGCCGATCGCCGACGTGATTGCCAAGCCGGCCAGCTTCGCCGGACAGACGGTCCGCGTCGAAGGCGTGGTCACCGCCGTCTGCGAGCACATGGGCTGCTGGATGACGCTCGCGCCGGCCGGCGCGGCCGGCGAGCGTCCGGCGACGCTGCGCCTGAAGGTCGAGGACGGCGTGATCGTCTTCCCGGTGTCGGCACGCGGCCGGACCGCCGTCGCCCAAGGCGTCGTGTCGCGCGTCGGCGGCGACGACCATCACGCCGCTGATCAGGCCGCCGGCGCAGGGGCCGACGCGGCGAAGACCAGCTATCAGCTCGAAGTCACCGGCGCGATCCTGCGGTAGGAAACCAAATCGTCATACGGCCCTGCTAGGTTGGCCCGCTCGTGCACGATACAGACTCGACACCGCTCCCCGCCGACGACCCGCGCGTCGCCGACGTCTCCGGCCCACCCGAAGGCATGACCGGGAAGGGCCGTCCGCGCCGACGGCGCAAGAAGACCTCGCCGGTCGTCCAGCCGCCCGACTGGCGCGGCGTCGACCCGGCCGACCTGTCGAACCCGGCGCTCTACATCAATCGCGAGCTCTCCTGGCTCGAGTTCAACCAGCGCGTGCTCGCCCAGGCGTGGGACACCGCGCACCCGCTGCTCGAGCGGGTCAAGTTCCTGGGCATCAGCGGCACCAACCTGGACGAGTTCTTCATGGTGCGGCTGGCGACGCTGCTGAAGAAGTACCGCGCCGGCATCGAGGACCTGTCGCCCGACGGCCTGAACACCGAGCAGCAGCTGATGGCCATCCGCGGCCGCGCGCTGACGATGATGGGCGAGTCTGTCGCGCTGCTGGAACGAGTCGCTGCGTCCGCAGCTGGCGGCCGAGGGCGTCCACTTCCTCGACGTCGCCGACTTCACGCCGGCGATCAACGAGTACCTGGCGAGCTTCTTCCGGACCGACATCTTCCCGGTCCTGACGCCGCTGGCGTTCGACCCCGGCCATCCGTTCCCGTACATCTCGAACCTGAGCAAGAACCTCGCGGTGGTCGTGAAGCACGGCGGCCGGACCAAGTTCGCGCGCGTCAAGGTGCCGGACATGCTGCCGCGCTTCGTGCCGGTGCCCGAGAACATCGCGCCGAAGGGCGGCCTGACGTTCGCGTTCCTCGAGGACGTCATCGAGCACAACATCCACGAGCTGTTCCCCGGCACGGAGGTGCGCGGCGCGCACCTGTTCCGCATCATCCGCGACACCGACATGGTGATCCAGGAGGACGAGGCCGACGACCTGCTCGAGACCGTCGACAAGCGGGCTGAAGCAGCTGCGCTACGGCGCGCTGTCGCTGCTCGAGGTCGACGCGACGATGCCGCGCCGCGTCCTCAACATCCTGGTCGAGAACTTCGACGTCGAGGAGGACGTCGTGGTCCGCACGGCGGATCGCATGGGCCTCGGCGACTGGCGCGCGATCCAGAAGCTGCACCGGCCGCAGCTGAAGGATCCGCCGTTCTCGCCGCGCACAGCTGTGGGACGCCAACGACCTCGAGACGATCTTCGATCAGATCCGCTACCAGGACCACCTGGTGCACCACCCGTTCGATTCGTTCGTCGTCGTCGAGTCGTTCCTGCGCGCCGCGATTGACGATCCGCTGGTCGTCGCGATCAAGATGACGCTCTACCGGATCGGCCAGAACTCGCCGCTGGTCGATCTGCTGATCGACGCCGCCGAGCAGGGCAAGCAGGTGGCGGTCCTCGTCGAGCTGAAGGCGCGCTTCGACGAACGCAACAACATCGCCTGGGCCAACCGGCTCGAGTCGGCGGGCATCCACGTCGTCTACGGCCTCGTCAACCTGAAGACGCACTGCAAGCTGTGCCTGGTGGTGCGCAAGGAGCACGACGGCATCCGCCGCTACGCGCACGTCGGCACCGGGCAACTACAACCCGGTGACCTCGGAGATCTACACCGACCTCGGCCTGTTCACCGCCGACCCGCAGATCGTCGACGACGTGTCACAGGTCTTCAACTATCTGACCGGCTACTCGCACAAGCGGACCTACAGCGAGCTGCTGGTGGCGCCGATCGGCCTGCGCGCGGCGATGCGCGCCCTGATCGAGCGCGAGGCCGAGCATGCCCGGGCGGGGCGGCCGGCGCACATCATCATCAAGAACAACGCCGTCGCCGATCCCGCGATGATCAAGTCGCTCTACCGCGCGTCGCAGGCCGGCCTGCCGATCGACCTGATCGTGCGCGGCGTCTGCTGCCTGCGCTCCGGCGTCCCCGGCATCAGCGAGCACATCCGCGTGCGGTCGGTGGTCGGCCGCTTCCTCGAGCACTCGCGCATCTACTACTTCGAGAACGGCGGCGAGCCGGAGGTGTTCATCGGCAGCGCCGACCTGATGGAGCGCAACCTCGATCGGCGGGTCGAAGTGCTGTGTCCCGTCCGCGACACCGAGCTGCGCCGGCACCTGCGCGCCGTGGTCCTCGATTCCCTGCTGCGCGACACGGACCGGGCCTATCTGCTGCAGAGCGACGGGAGCTACGTGTCGGCCGCCGCGGGAGCTCCGTCAGGATCGGCCGGCGTCAACAGCCAGCAGCTCCTGCTCGACTCCTACACGAAGCCGCCCGCGCTGGTCGAATAGCCCCGCCGTCGCCGAGGCTGCGGCGCGGCAACCCGCCCGGCGAGCGGCAGGCCGTCGCCAACTTAGTGGGTGATCGCGTTTTCGAGTTCGCAGAATCCCAGCAGCTCGAAACGGGTCCGCGTGTCCGTCGCGTCGGCGAGCACACCGGACAGCGACTCGTGCACCCGGGACCGGAGGAACCGCTGGTTCAGGACGAGGCGCAGCTCGTAGCCATGGGGGTGCGCCCCGACGTTGACCGACACCGAACCCTCGGTTTCGTGGATCAGGGTCCACAACGTCCCGGGGGGCGGGATCGGCCGCCGCGCGGCCGGTTCGAAGAAGTGGTTGGCGAGGAACATCGCGACAGCTGACCGACCTCATTAGCGAAGGGTGTGCCAGCTCCAGGCGATGTGGAGGGAGCCGCGAGTTTCGCGGGGAAATGCGAGTCCGGCCCGCGGCGTTGCCGCAGATATTCTGCCCGACGGGTACCTTTCTTCAACTTGGCTGCGCTTCGCGCGCTTGGATCGCGAGCCGCACGCACACCCGCACACGGTGTGCGCTTCAGCGGGACACGGGGATCCGCGGGCCTTCGATGACGTCGATCGGGGGGCGACGGGGCGACGCCTGCAGGACCCGGATCATCAGGTCTGGCTGTCCCGCCAGGCACTCCGTGGCGCCACAGGCTTCGACCACCAGCCGATACTCACCCGGCGGCAGCATGGGCAGCGAAGCCCGCCAGACCGCGCCGTCCGTCGTGCGGGCATCGTGCAGCACCGTGCAGGCGCCGTTGACGCACAGCCGATAGTAGGAGGCCTGCGCCCCGGCCTGAGTCCACTCGAGCTGGAACGGCCAGGCCGTCTGCGCGCGGGCCGGCATCATCGACGCTGGCAACGCGAGAATCCACGCACCGGCCAGCACGGCCAGCGCGCCGCGCGCAATTCGACTCCGCCGCGTCATGGCGCCACCATCCGTGTCTCTCACAAAGCTTCACCCACTATAGCAACGCCGGACGGCAGCTGTGCGAACAGTCTGGACGCGGTGTGCAACGGCGCCCGACAGGCCATTTCTCCCCTTCGCGGCGAGTGCCGATTCCCTAAACCAGGACCTTCGCGTCGCGCCGCGCGGACTCCCTTGCTTGATGCAGTTGCTCCCCCTGGTCGCTCGAGTCTACGTGCTGGTCGTCATGGCCGCTGGTGGCTGCTTGGCCGCCTCCGCCCTGGCCGGGCTGCACCTCCCGCACCCGGCCACGTTCGGGGCGCTGCTGGTGCTCGCCGTCCTCACTTCGGTCTTCAAGGTGTCGGTGCCGATGCCGGCGCCGCTCAACACTCAGCCGCTGACGATGTCGCTCGCCTTCGCGGCGAACTTCGCCTCGCTGGTGATCCTCGACGGTCCGAGCTCGACGCTGATCGCCATGGTCGCGGCGTGGAGCCAGACCACCTTCAACACCTTCCGCGCCCGGAATCCCTGGCACCGGACGGTCTTCAACATGGCGGCCCTGGCGGTCACCATGACGGCCACCGACGTCGCCCTCCAGATCGTCGCCGGCCATGCCGGGCCGTGGAACCTGCGCGCCGACGCGGTTGCGCTCGGCGCCGCCGCGGCGACCTACTACGTCGTCAACTCCGGCGTCGTCGCCGGAGCCCTGGCCGCGGCCGGCAAGCAGCCGTTCATCCGCCTCTGGATGCGGCACCTGCTGAGCGGCTGGATCGCGCACGTGTTCGGCGCGGCCGCCGCGGCGCTCGCGGTCGCCACGGTCGACCGATCGGCCTACTGGCTGGTGCCGCTCGGCGCCCTCTCGCTCGGCCTGGGCTATCGCGCCTATCGCGCCTACATCGAGCGGATGGATCAGCAGCAGCACGCCGTGCAGCGGCTGTCCGACCTGCACCTCGCCACCGTCGAGGCCCTGGCACTGGCGATCGACGCCGCCGATCAGGGATCGCGGCTGCACCTGCGGCGCCTGCAGCGCCACGCCTCGCTCCTGGCCCGCGCCAGCGGCCTGGCCGATGATGAAGTCCAGGCGGTGGCCACCGGGGCGATGCTGCACGACATCGGCATGCTCGCCGTGCCGCAGCACATCCTGGCCAAGCGCGCCGGCCTGACCGACGACGAGCGCCGCAAGCTGTGGCTGCACCCGCAGGTCGGGGCCGACATCATCCACGCGGTGCCGTTCCCGTCGCCGGTGGCGCCGCTCATCCTCAGCCACCACGAGCAATGGGACGGCGGCGGCTATCCGGCCGGCCTCCTCGGCGAGGCGATTCCGCTCGGCTCGCGGATCATCGCCCTCGTCGATCGCTTCGACACGCTGCTGCGCGAGCCGGGGGCGACGGCACAGGCGGCACTGGATCGACTCAGCGAGGACGCCGGGCGCGTCCTCGACCCCAATCTCGTCGCGCGCTTCCAGGACATGGCGGCGTCCGTCCTCTCGATCGAGGCCGAGCTCGTGCCGCCGGTTCCCGCCGCCGATCTCGACATGCGCGGCACGTCCGCCGACCTGACGCCCTCGCCCAACCCCGTCGCCCACATCGCGCACGCGCAGCGCGAGGTCTATGGCCTCTACGACCTGTCGCAGGCGCTCGGCGCCACGCTGACCGTCACCGACGCCATGCAGCAGCTGCGCGAGCGGCTCGGCGGGCTGGTGCCGTTCTCGACCTGCGCGCTGTTCCTGCACGACATCGAGTCGGCGCGGACGACCTGCCGCTGGATGGGCGGGCGTGACGCGGCCGACCCCGCGACGACGATCGCCAGCGAGTTCGTGCAGGGCCCGGTCGCGTGGGTGCTCGAGCACGGCCGCTCGCTCGTCACGGCGTTGCCGGCGGGCGTGCCGGCGAGGCGCGGCGACGGCCTGCCGCCGCGGGCGCCGGGCGTCGTCGAGGTGCTGATCTGCCCGCTGCGGGTGGACGACCTCACCTATGGCGCGCTCGCCGCCTACCACGATCGGCGCGACACCTACGCCGAGGATCAGCGCCGCATCTTCGAGCGCGTCGCCGAGATCGTCTCGTCGGCGATCCAGAACGCGCTGCGCTACGAGCGCACGCACGAGGCCGCGCTCACCGATCGGTTGACGTCGCTCGCCAACTCCTGGGGCCTGGTCGCCGGCGCGGATCACGCGCTCGCCCGCGCCGTGCACGAGCAGGAGCCGCTCGCCGTGCTGATGCTGGACATCGATCGCTTCAAGGACGTCAACGACACGCACGGCCACGAAGCCGGCGATCGCGCGCTGAAGGTGGTGGCGCGCGTGCTGTCGCAGGCGGTCAGGCCGAACGACGTCTGCGCCCGCTACGGCGGCGACGAGTTCGTGGTGCTGCTCGCCAACTGCGACGTGCACCAGGCCGATCGCCGCGCCGCCGAGCTGAAGCGGCAGGTGGCGGCGCTGCGCTTCGAGGCGGCGCCCGGCGAGGCGATGCCGCTGCGGATCAGCGTCGGCGCCGCGGTCTACCCCGCCGACGGGCGCGCCTTCGACGCGCTGCTCGCCGTCGCCGATCGCCGCATGTACCACGACAAGACGATGGCCCGGCGCGGCGCCGCACGCTGGACCGAGCTGGCCGAAACGTCCTCGCGGGAAGCCGCGCGGACCATCCTGCGCGACTGATCGCTCGTCCCCAGACCGGAGCCTGCATGACGGTGTGCCCCTCGACACGCGGGCTGAGCGCGGCATCTTATGGCTCGCGGGGTCCTCGGGGGGGTGCGCCGGTTAGCCCCTCGACACCCGGGGGGTGAGCGCGGCATCTTATGGCTGTCGCCGCCGGGCGGTGAGCGCGGGTAGGCTCCCGGGCCCCCGCGTTCCCGGAGGAGCCTTCGATGTCACGCACCCTGTTGTTCGCCACCGCGTTCTGCTCGATCGCCACGGTCGCCAGCGCACAGACCTCGGCAGGTCCGGCTGCTGCCGCGCCCACCCACAAGCACTACGAGGCCTCCGAGCAGGCCGCGCAGCCGGGCCCGGGTGGCGAGCTGGCGCCCCGGCTCCAGTCCCTCGGCTCGCACACGTTTCCGGTGTCGACGAAGAACGCCGATGCCCAGGCGTTCATGAACCAGGGCCTGAACCTCGCCTACGCCTTCAACCACGCCGAGGCCCGGCGCGCCTTCCGCGAAGCGGCGCGTCTCGATCCCACGCTCGCGATGGCCTACTGGGGCCAGGCGCTCGTGCTCGGGCCCAACATCAACGCGATGATGGAACCGAACGACGAGCCGCACGCCGACGAGCTCGTGAAGAAAGCGCAGTCGCTCGCCGCCTCGGCGACCCCGCGCGAGCAGGCGCTGATCAAGGCGCTCGACGCCCGCTACTCGGGCAAGGCCGAACACCGCGACGCCAACAACCAGGCCTACGCGGACGCCATGCGGGCCGTGCACACGCAGTTCCCCGACGACGCCGACATCGCGATGTTCTACGTCGAGTCGATGATGGACCTGCGGCCCTGGGGCTACTGGATGCGCGACGGCCAGCCGCACGCCGGCACCACCGAGATCGTCGCCCTCACCGAGGACGTGATGCGGCGTCATCCGAAGCATCCGGGCGCGCTGCACATGTACATCCACCTGGTGGAGTCGGTGGCGCCGGAGAAGGCCGAAGCCGCCGCCGACGCGCTGCTGCCGCTGCTGCCCGACGCCGGGCACATGGTCCACATGCCGTCGCACATCTACCAGCGGGTCGGCCGCTACGCCGACGCGATGAAGAGCAACGAGCTGGCGATCAAGGCCGACGAGAGCTACATCACCCAGTGCCGGGCCCAGGGCATGTATCCGATGGCCTACTACCCGCACAACATCCACTTCCACTGGTTCGCCGCGTCGGCCGACGGGCAGGGCGCAGTGGCGCTCGCGTCGGCCCGCAAGGTGGCGGCGAAGATCGACGACAAGGCGCTCGCCGAGATCCCGATCACCGCCGGCTTCCGCGTCGTGCCGTACTGGGCGATGGCCCGCTTCGGCAAGTGGGACGAGATCCTGAAGGAGCCGAAGCCGCCCGCCGCCAGCGCGTTCCTGGTCGGCGCGTGGCACTTCGTCCGCGGCCTGGCGTTCGTGGCCAAAGGCCAGCTGGCGGCTGCCGACAAGGAACTGGTGGCGCTGCGCGGACAGATGAAGCACGCGTCGCTCGACGGGCCGATGTTCTCGCCCAACACCGGCCGCGCCATTTTGGGCATCGGGCCGCACGTGCTGGCCGGCGAGATCGCTGCCGCGCGCGGCGCCTACGGCACGGCGATCGCCGCGCTCGAGCGCGCCGTCCGTCTCGAGGACGCGCTGGTCTACACCGAGCCGAGCGAGTTCATGTTCCCGTCACGCCTCGCGCTCGGCGCGATCCTGCTCCAGGCGGGCCGGCCCGACGAAGCCGAGACCGTGTACTGGGAGGATCTGAAGCGCAATCGCGAGTCAGGCTGGGCACTCTTCGGGCTGCACCAGGCGCTGGTCGCGCAGAAGAAGGCCGACCAGGCGGCAATCGTGAAGGCGCGGCTCGACAAGGCCTGGGCACGTGCCGACGTGAAGCTGACCGCCTCTCGCTTCGGACGGACGCCAGCCGCGGCGAAGGCTCCGGCGGCCTCGAACTAGCGCGGATTCCCGGCCGGCGGCACCTGGCCGGCCCGCTGACTGTAGCCCGCAGGGCGCGGGATCGATACAGTAGGCAGGCCGGCGCCCCCCTCGCCGATCCCGGGAGTCTCGTGCATGATCGCTGCCCGCATGATCCGCGCGTCCGCCGCGGCCTGTCTGTTCTTCTGCGCGTCGTCCGCGCTTCAGGCGCAACCGGTCCCGCCGGTGCGCCTGAGCGTCGCCACCGACGGCACACAGTCGGACTATCCCAGCGCGTTGAAGGACTTCAGCGCCGACGGCCGGCACGTGCTCTTCAGCACGAGCGCCGCCGCTCGTCGCCAACGACATCAACGGCGTGCTCGATCTTTACGTGCGCGATCGCGACACGGACGGGGACGGCGTGTTCGACGAGCCGGGCGCCGTGCGCACGATTCTGCGTCTCGGTCGGGCCCGCGCGGCGAGCAGTTGGGCCGACTGCCGCCCGACATCGGGGTGTTCACCGGGGGCACCCTTTCTCGTGACGGACGGTTCGTGCTGTTCTCGACCCAGTGGCAGCTCCTCGGTCACGACACGAACGGTCTGGCGGACGGCTACCTGTACGACCGCGACACCGATGCCGACGGCATCTTCGACGAGCCCGGCGCCGCCGCCGTCTCGCTGGTGACCACCGGCTCCGGCAACGCGCTCGCGACGGGCGGCCACAGCACGGTGCTCCAGGTCAGCACGGATGGCCGCTACGTGCTGTTCAGCTCGACGGCGACGAACCTTCAACCGGTCGCGACCACGGTGACGCAGATCTACCGCAAGGACCGGTCTGACGACGGTGACCACGCTGGTTTCCAGCACCCCGGACGGCACGCCGGCTGACGTCGAGTTGCCGGCCATTTCCGCCGTGATGCGGGACGACGGTCGCATCGTCGCGCTCGGCGGTGGCTTCCAGGCGCTCTGGCCGCTGACCGCGGGTGTCGTCACGTATCCCTGGGTGCATGCGCGATCTCGAGACCAACACCTTCACGCCGGTGCCCGCGCCCCCAGGCGCCGGGCCCGACCAACTTCGTGCCGGCCGCCGGAGTGGCCGGGTTCTCGCCAGACGGGCAACGCGTCTACTTGTCCGATATCCTCGCTGGTCCTAGGCCTCCTGGGCTTCAGGTCCGGAGCGACAGTCGAATACGACATCGCCGGCAACCGCATCATCCAGCGGTTGCCGGGCTTCAGACAGCCCACCGGCGAGCGCCTTCGTCGACGGCCGGTCATTGCCACTGGTCACGCGGGAGGGCTTCTCGCCTTCGTACGTGCTGAGCGAACTGTCTCGTTACGACGCCGTCACCGGACGGGTGACCAAGCTCGTACCTAACGTGGCGCTCAACGCCGCCGCCACCGCTGATCGCCGGACGCTGTACCGGGGCATCGGCATCCCGCCCACTTTGCTCGACGAGCGCTACGGCGTGCCCCTGCCGATGCCGGCGCCGGTGCAGACCGGCCGCCTCGACGCCACCGGCACGACCGTGTTCTTCACCAGCGCCGACGCGAGCATCCTGCCGGGCGGCGCCGACACCAACGGCGTCGAGGACGTCTTCGCGGTGGACCTGCTCTCGCGCCTCGACCGTGACAGCGACGGGCTGGACGATCGCTGGGAAGTGGCGATGGGCCTCGACTACACCAGCGCGAGCGGGCGCCGACGGCGCCGCCGGCGACCCGGACGGCGACGGCCTGCACCAACCCGCAGGAGCTCGCCGCCGGCATCCCACCCGCGCGGGTCGCAGCGGCGGTTCCTCGCCGAGGGCGCCGAGAACGCCTTCTTCAAGCACGCGGTTCGCGCTGGCCAACCCGGGCGCGACCGCTGCGACCGCCGTCGATTCGCCTCGACGGCGACGACGGCATCGTCGACGACGATCAACGTCCACGTCCCGGCCGGCGCGCGACGCACCGTGTTCGTCGACGAGGTCGACGCCGGCGTCGGCCTCGTTCGCGATGGTCGTCGAGTCGAACGTGCCGATCGGTGACCGAGCGGACCATGAGCTGGGACGCGACCGAATATGGCGCGCACGCCGAGCGCGCCAGCGCGGCGCCGTCGACGTCGTGGTTCCTCGCCGAAGGCGCCACCGGAGCGTTCTCGCTCTTCTACCTGCTGCAGAATCCCGGCGACACGGCGGCGACCGTGACGATCCGCTACCTGCGGCCGGCGCCGCTCGCCGCCGATCGAGCGGACCTACTCGCTGCCGCCGCACTCCCGCATGACGCTGCCGGTCAACATGCAGGCGCCCGGAGCTCGCGGACACCGACGTGTCGGCGGCGATCGCCGCGACCAGCCGATCCTGGTCGAGCGCGCCATGTATCGCACGGTCGGCGGCCAGGTGTTCGCGGCCGGCCACGCCAGCGCCGGCGTCACCGCCGCGGCGACCAGCTGGTTCCTGGCCGAAGGCGCGACCGGCGACTTCTTCGACCTGTTCGTCCTGCTCGCCAACCCGAACACGACACCGGCCGACGTCGAGATCCGCTACCTGCTGACCGACGGCACGGTGCTGACCAAGGTGTACACGGTGGCGCCCGAGAGCCGCCGGACGATCTACGTCGACGACGAGACCTTCCCGGCCTCGGTCTGGCGCTCGTCAGAACCACGCTGTCGTGCGCGATCACGTCGACGGTGCCGATCGTCGTCGAGCGCTCGATGTGGTTCCCCGGGCCGGCGGTGACGCCCGCCTTCTGGACCGAGGCGCACAACTCGGCCGGGGCCACGTCCACCGCGACGCGCTGGGTGCTCGCCGACGGCGAGGGCGGCGGCATCGCGCGGCGCGCAGACGTTCGTGCTCATCGCCAACACGTCGCCCACGCCCGGACGCGTCCGGCTGACGGCGCTGCCGGAGCACGCTGGCGCCACCGGAAGCGCGGCCCACGCCGGTCGTGAAGATCGTCGACGTGCCACCGAACAGCCGCACGACCGTGCCGATGCACGCCGAACCCGGCCTCGGCGAGACCCGGTTCGGCATCCTCGTCGAGAGCATCGACACGGCGCCGCTGGCGCAGCTCGTCGTCGAACGGGCGATGTACTGGAACGCCGGCGGCGAGATCTGGGCGGCTGGCACCAACCTGCTCGCGACGCCGGTAGCCCTGATCCTGCGACGCTCGTCGGGAGTCCACTCCCGACCGACGATCCTCGACGTTCGGCCGGCGGCCCCGGTAGACTCTCGAGCCCGGAACCTGGAGCCCCCATGCGCCCGAATCGCGACGCGCGCGAGATCCAGTGAGCTGGCTGACCCGAAGCGGGTCCCGCGTCGCGATCGCCTGCCTGCTGATCGCCGTCGTCCGCCTCGCCGCGCTGCCGCTGCCGGGCACCGAGGACACGGGGACCTGGAAGATCTGGATGTTCGCGGCGTCGTCCGCGGTGACCAGCGTCTACGGCGTCGGCGGCGATCCGCCGACCCGCGGCATCCTCGAGTGGCAGGACCTCAAGACCACCGTCGACTACCCGCCCGTCGCGCTCTACGAGCTCGGCGCTGGCGGGACGCGTGTATCGCTGGTTCGACCCGGCCTTTTCTGACGGCGTCGCACTGACCGTCGCCACCAAGCTGCCTGGCCTCGCCTGCGGCATCGGTCTGACGGCGTTACTGTGGTGGGCGGTGCGACGGCATTCGGGATCGCCCGCCGCCGCGCACTGGGCGGCGCTCGCCTACTGGGCCAACCCGGCCACCATCCTGAACGGCGAAGTCCTCGGCTACCTCGATCCGCTGATGATGCTGCCGGCGATCGGGATGCTGGTGCTGCTGCACGAAGGGTGGCCGGCGCTCGCCGGCGCCGCGTTCGCCATCGCCCTGCTGACGAAGCCGCAGGCGATCCTGCTGGCGCCGATCCTGGCGCTCGCTGCCTGGCGCCTCGGCTCGTCTCGCGGAGTGGGACTCGCCGCGGCTGGCGGCGCGCTGGCGACCGCGCTGGTCGTGCTGCCCTTCGCGCTGGTCGGCGCGCTGCCGAACATGTGGCTCGCCTTCGGCTCGTTCTACGCGCGCCGCGACATCCTCTCGGGCAACGCCGCCAACCTGTGGTGGATCGTCACCTACCTGCTGCGCGCGTGGTACCAGATCCCGCGGATGGGCGTGCTCGGCGCGTATCTCGCGCCCGTGCGCCGCATCCTGGCGATCTCCACACTCGAGGAGATCGGCCTGCCCAACCCGCGGCCGTTCGGCACGGTGCTGGTCCTGGGCGCCAGCGCCTGGGGCCTGTGGCGCCTGCGCGACGCCCGCGACCTGGCGCGCCACGCGCTCGGCGCCGCGTTCGTCGTCCACGCCTTCTTCGTGCTCGGCGTCGGCATTCACGAACATCACATGATGCTCGCCGTGCCGCTGCTCGCGCTGGCGGCGGCGCTGCGGCCCGGGCTGCGACCGCTGTTCTACGTCGTCAGCGCCATCGTCGCCCTCAACTTGAACCTGTTCTACGGTCTCGGCTACGGCTTCGGGTGGAGGATCCCGCGCGGGCTCCTGGTGATCGATCTCAGCGTGCTGCTCTCGGCCGCCAACGTCGCCGCCCTCATGTGGCACGGACGGATCCTGGCGCGCGAGGCCGCCGGAACCGAGCCCGAGCCGGCGGCCGCCTCGCCCCCCTGAGGACGGCCCAGGGCCGGCGGTCATGACGAATTCCCACCGGAAAACGCGGCACGCCCAGGGTCCCAGGCAATCCGAGTCGCGCCGAGCGCAAGGTGCGGTAAAATCGACCGTTCGCCTTCGACGTCCCTATCGTCTAGAGGCCTAGGACACCGCCCTTTCACGGCGGCGACGCGGGTTCGAATCCCGCTGGGGACGCCCGCGCCTCCTCGCAAAGAATTCCACTCTAAAGACTTAGCGACGCGGGTTCGGAGTCCCGGGCGCGTTCCCCTCATCACGGCGGCGCGTCCGGCATTCGGGATCAACAGTAACTCCTCGCTCGTCCCCACAGCTCTGGAGTCGCCGAGGGGTTTCACCCGGGAGCCCAAAGTCATTACTACGGAGTAAATACCTGGATCATCACGGTGCGTATCCCGGCCTCGGCTGTGCCGCCCGGTGATCGCATATCGAACTCGACGGTCACCGAATGGGAGCCAGGGCTGAGACCGGTCTTGAGGTGTGCAGCCGTGGTCAGAGTCGCGACGGGTCGGTTGATACCCCCGTCAACATCGAACCCCGTTGACGGGAATGGATTGCCGTCGGACTTGACATGGATCCTCACGATATTTCCCGATGTGACGTTAAAGAACTGGCTCGACACCTCCACCCGCACAGAGCAGGTCTGATTTCCGCATTGAATGGTCGTTGGAGCAAATGCGGAAACGGGTGTGGTCGAGAGCGTCACGCGTGTTGCCTCTTGGCGCATGTGAGTTTTCTGAAGGGTACGGTCCAGCGCGGTGACGACTTCCTGCCCGCCGGCTCTCAGTGAAGCACAAGCGGTTATCAGAAGCGCTGCGGCTCCCGCGTTTCGTACATGGTGGGCCACTGACCTCATCACACACCTCCTCGCGGCTACCGTAGATGTCATCCCCACTCTCGCTCCTAGCTTGACACTCTCATGCCTAGCGAGCCCTCAGTCCAGTTGTGAGGGATTGCACGCCCGGGGCCCTCGAACCTAACCGCCGGTTTTTGCCCACCCCACTGGCGCCCAGCAAACGGGCCCCGCACCCCTGGGGACGCCAGAGTAGTGCGGCGGGACAGGTCCAGAAATCAGCGTCCTGCGCGCGTCGCGCAGCAGAAAGTGCTAGCGGGCGCGCGCCGCCCTCAAGCTGCGAGTTGGGTCGACTCGACGTAGACTGCCGCCGCAATGACCAATAGCAGGATAGATCTCCTGGCCGTTACCATCCACGATCTGCACTTGGGTGTCGTCGCCGGACACGGCAAGGTCGGTGAGGCTTTGGAAGTAGTCAGCCCGTTCATCTACGGCACTGCTTTCCCGATTCGCCCGGGGGTGTTCGCGACCGCTGCACACGTTCTTCGGAACGCGATGGCCGACGCCGGAAAGGAAGGCGTGGTGGCCCTCTGTCGGCGCGGACCGGAAGACATTGAATCCGGCCCCGTCGTTCGCACCGACGTTCACGCCGGCATCGATCTGGCCCTGCTCGAATGTCCGTATTTCGCGAAGCTTCCCGGGCTTCCGATGATGGTTGGCGAGCTGGACATCTTCACACGCGTGTCGGCAGCCGGCTACCCGTACGCGGTCGATGCTGAACGGTTGGCATTTGTCCTTCGAGGGTTCGCGGGCACCGTCGTAACCCGACGCGAGCTTTACCACTTGCCGTCGCAGCCCCCGGGCTACGAGCTGTCATTCCCGGCACCTCGGGGCCTCTCGGGCGCGCCCCTGGTCCATGTGAACCGGGAGGGAACTTGGTGCGTTCGAGATCCTGGCATCTCTAAATGCTGTTGATGAATGCCAGGATCTCCGGCAGATCCACGCGCTGAGAGTAAGTGACGCCGGCACAATTGCCGTTGGTGACGTACGAGTTCACGGCCAGCACGGTGTTCGTCCCGCTCAAGATGTCGGGTCCGCCGGAATCGCCGAAGCAGATGCCGCCCTTGACTTGCGCCGGATTCGCGGTCAGCTGGATGAATTCATCGCTTCTGCGGTGGTCACTCTGAATCAGCAGGCTCGGCGCGAAATAGCGCGTGAACGTTAAGATGTCCTGCGGCGGCCCGCCACCGCGGATGAATCCCTGGACCCCATAGCCCACGACATCCACCGGCGTACGCATCGCGAGCGTGTCCACTAGGTTCGGCTCGGGTAGCGCGGCGAACGCTCCTGGATCGCGGGGGACATTCAACGCGACCACGGCGACGTCGTTCGTGTCGAAGCCGACGAGCCCTGGCGCACATCCGATGCACCACTCCGGATGTGGATGGAACGTCCCCTCCGTGAAATTCGTGGCCAGGTTAAACGGCGGCGCTGATTTGTACGTGACGTACACCGGCAGCGCGGGATCGGCGCAGTGGGCCGCCGTCAGAAATCGCGTCGGCGATAACGCGGATCCCGAGCAGACGCTGATGAGATTCGTGTTGGGAATGAATTGAATGATCAGGCCGACATAGGGATGACGGTTGCCATCCGGCTGGCCATTCGTGATTGACAGGACTGGCGCGATTGCAGCTAGAAACGCGACGACGATCAACGTGCCCAGCATCTTGGTGCGCATGGTGGTGTCCTCCATTAGTGGTGTGCGACTGCGACCTGCGACGTGATCGGACAGGCGCCTGGAAGGAGGACATGCTACACCTCGTCACCGACAATCGGCGGCCATTCGTGGCTGAACTCGCCACTGAACTGGCGGCTGAACTGCGCGCCGCGCTGAGGCAAACGATACTTGAATACCGTAGGGGTTCGTCCGGCTCTTCAGTAGTGGAGGGCAGCGACGACTGGCCCCCGCTGCTGGCGTTGGCTCTCACTTCTCGCTGGTCGCCCAGTGTTCACCTATCCGCGAGAGGCACGTGCCGGATCGCGCTGTTCGAATGGGGCAAGACTTGTTCAGGACGCCGACGCGCCCGTACCGTGAAGCAGTCGGTGTGTTCAATCACGAGGTGTGCCAGGCTAGGCTTTGTTACAGGCTCTTAGGCTCCCAGTTACAGAGACGCAGATCTGGACGAGTACGTCCCCGCTGCTAAGCCAGCGATGGCGCACCAGAAGTCCAAGGCCGCGCCTCCAGCCAACAACTCTGTTGCATCCGTCCGCGGCCATTGGCCCTGGCCACGACGTGTCTGGCAATATCGGCGTCACGTCTCGGGCTTCGCGCCGCATACCGAGCAGTTGGCTCCGGCCCTTGCACTGCGTCGTCAGCGCGTTTACCTCGGCAGCCACGTCACCCTCAGCTCGCCGAACCCATCGGCTACGCCCCGCTGCTCGAGCGCGGCCGCAACATGCCACCGCAACCGCTGGGTGTAGGCGAGGTTCGCAATCTGGGCTTGGCTGAAGGCAGTTCAACGAACGTGACGCCAACAGCCAACGCTGCCCACAGATCTCCGGTGACAGCCGTCACACGCTCTTGGCATTCCCGAGTCGCCTGCTCGAGCGCCATCGGGAGCGCCTCGGGTGGAATCCAATGGGAATCCACCATGGATCTGAGTTCGTCTCTATTAGCCCGTGCTCTCTCTAGCGCCATTGGGTCGAGAGCGCCATTCGTCTCAAGCGATTGCACGATCGCCTGCGCCTGCCTATACAACGGAAGGTCGGCGGCAAGGGCCGATAGGAATCGGCGCTTCCGGAGCGCGATTAGCGCCCTCAAGATCTCGCCGGATGCCTTTATGTGGATATCGAGGCCGGAGAGCGAGACGTGCGCGGCGTTGACGGTTGCGAGCAGCGAGTCCCACTGCTGCGACTCCAACTCAGCGCCATGCCCAACCTCGACTCCACTCGGATGAACCGGTTGCTTGCTTCCCATCATTGGGTACAGTCTCCAGCACCTGACTCATCTGGTATGACGTCTCCCCCGAAAACGACGGCAGGCGAAAGTAGAGCAGAATGACGGCGTCGGCGGTCCTGCGCGAGGTCGAGAGCGGCCGCCCGGTCGCCGACGTGTGCCGCCAGGTGGGCGTGAGCGAAGCGACGTTCTACCTGTGGAAGAAGTTCGCCCATCTCGGCGTCGGCGAGCTTCGGCGCCGGCGGCAGCTCGAAGACGAAAACCGGCGGCTGAAGGCGCTGGTCGCGGGCCTGACCCTCGATAAGCACATGCTCTCGGAGGCCCTCCGAAAAAAAGCCTGAGGCCCACACCACGGCGCGAGTTGGCCCGCTGGTTTCAGACTCAGTATGGCGCCAGCGTCGTGCGGGCCTGTGCCTTGGCGCAGTTCAGTCGAGCCGCGTGGTATCGCCGCAGGCATTCGTCAAGCAGGACGCGCACGAGCGAGGAGCGCCTCCTTCGCCTGCTCGAGCGCTGCGATCGCTTGTTCCTTCGAGACGGGTCGGCAGACGTCTACGGCGAAGGCGAGCGCCGCGCGGGCCAATGGAGCCAAAGGCGGCCGTCCGCGGAGGAATCACACCGCCTAACCGAAGCGCTCCACCAGCAGGCCATGACGGAGGCCGCGGTCGCTGACCGTCAGTTCATGCTTGCCCAGCAGTTCCATCACCGTGCGGACGATGCAGGCGCCGGCCAGGATCACGTCGGCCCGCTTTGTCTGGATGCCGACGATTGCGGCGCGCTTGTCCAGCGGCGTCGTGCGGTACAGCTCGAGCTGTCGGTCAATCTCGTCGCGCGCGAGCACGGCGCCCTGGATCTTGTCGGGATCGTACCTGGCCATTGAGTAGCTCACCGCCGTCAGGTTGGTCACGGCGCCGCCCATGGCGACAAGCGTCTCGGGCCGCGGGCGGTCCGCGATGGACGACAGGTCCGCGGCGATAGCCTTCAGAGCTTCGCGCAGCACTTCCCCAGACACCGCGCCGTCCAGTCGGTAGCGCTCGGTGTAGTGTACCGCGCCCACATTGACGCTGAAACGCTCAGAGACCTGGCCGCCCTGGCCAAAAGTGAACTGCGAGCTGCCGCCGCCTGTGTCGAACACCACCAGACTGTCCGTAGCGAGCGGAAGTCCGGCAAGCACCGCCAGGTAGGCGAGGCGCCCCTCTTCATCGCCTGAGACGACCTCTACCTTCACCCCGGTCTTTGCGCGGATGATCTCCAGAACGTCGGCCGAGTTCCTGGCCATCCGCAGGCCGGCCGTGCCGGCCGCAGCGATGGCGATGCAGCCGGCCTCGTGTGCCTCGTCCACCATGCCTTTGATGGCCAGGGCCGTCCGCTCCGCCGCTTCCGTGGTGATGGCGCCGCCTTCCTTCAGACCTTCGCCCAGCCGCGTCAGCTCGGCGCAGTCGGTCACCGCTTTCCACTTACCGTCCGCGCCCGCCTCGGCGATGTGAAACTTCACCGAGTTGGTGCCGACGTCGAGCACCGCATAGCGCGGCGGCTTGCCCGACAGCGTCGCCGCCAGGCCGCGCGAGTAGTTCGTGTTGACGTAGCCGGAGAGACCGAGTGATTCGACGGCGGCCACGACGGCCGCCGCGTCCTCCGTTTCGACCGCGATGGTTCGCGTCTTGATGCCGTCCACCGTGACGTCGGACAACTCGGACGTACATCCCCCCACTACGTAACGCACCCGTCGCTTGTGAACCCTGGCGGCGCGCACGGCTTCGGTCGGCTCGATGAGCTCGGCCAGGAACTGCTCGAACGTGGTACTGGTCGCGCTTCAGATCCGGCGGTGCGACCTGCATGGCGTTGAAGACGTCACGCAGCGTGGCGGCGCCGGCGGGAAAGCCTTCCTTCATGACCGGCATCCACTGCTCCAGGCCCGACTCGTTCACCTTCTGAAGCACCTTGACATCGAGCAGGCCGGCGCGAATCTTGACGTTGCTGCCCTTCTCGGTGAGCAGGTAGACCTCGTCGGTCTCCTGCACGCCGTTCGTTGCCAATTCGGCAAACATCGCTTCAGCGCGCGCGAAGCGCGTGCCGAAGGTGCGCCACTCCCAGCGTGGCTTGATTTCCACGTGCTAATTCCTGGCCCGAATCTGTTTCAGCTGGTCGCTGAAGTGCTTGAGCGCCCGGTTGGTCTTGGGCTGCTGGTCGGCAGTCAGGTCGAGACCCTTCTTCTTCATGAAGGCGCGCGTTCGGGCTACCAGGTCGAACGCCCCTTCGGGCGGGGCTTTGGTCGAGAGCTCGAGGATACGCGAGCCGTCGGGATACATCCACAGCTCGGCAACGAAGTTGCGCTTCAGACCGTCAGGCTGGAACTCGAGCTTCATCAGGTTGATGGGGCCCAGCACCGACAACGCCGATAACTTGAGTCCGTCGGGCGCGTTGGCGTTGTAGAAGTCGCGCTGCTCCTTCGTGAACAGGTCGCGGATCTTCATCTTCCCGAGAATCACGGCACGCACGTCGTCGGCCTTGGTCTTGCCCTTCATAGACGCGGAGCAGACGAAACCCTTTGGCATGGCGTCCACCTCGACCTTCACCGAGGCCGACTGCCGGACTTCGGACGACAGCGTTGCCGGATTGACGGGGCGCAGCTTGATCACCGTGTCGCCTCCGCCGCCCTGCATGCGCCGCGCCCGCACCACCACGCCGGCCTTGCTCAGCGCCAGGTCCGGCGTGTCGAAGAACACGACCTGGCGGATCTCCGCCTCGAGCGGGTCCATGCCCAGCGCGTCGGCCGAGGAGCGGATAGCCGAATCGGCGACGGTCAGTTTCAGCTCGATGCTGTCGGAATGCTTCATCAGCCCGAACAGCTCCTCGACCTGCTTGTCGTTCAGGGTGCTCATCTTGTCGTCACAGTCAGGCCTGGAGAGCGATACGACGCCGTGGTGTTCCGTACAGGGGTGTTCAGACGCCTGATGGTCGATGAGGTTACCACAATGCCAGTGCGGGTCGATTTCGCCTACTAACAGGTAGAGCCGCCGTTACCGGCGCCGCACTTCAGCCGATCGGCAGAACAGAGTGGTGAACGTTCGGACGTAGTCGACGATGCCCGCCGGAATTCTCACGACCTTTCGCAAAACCAGTCACTTCCACGCAGAGATCTCTAGTGATGATCGAGTTCATTTCACGGAACCAAACACCGCTCCATGCGCGAAAGCCGGACCGGTCTTGCCGTGGGGCCACTCATCACGGTCATACCGGATTCCGGGAATTCCGGATCCAGCGGCTGGAAGATCGCGAGCGAGCTGGAGCTTTCCGGTCTCTGGATCCATGTCGATCAGGTAAACGCCACCGGCCAGTGTTCCTCCGCCGGTCATCACGATGCGCTTTCCTCCGGGTTCGAGCGCGAGCCAGTGTGGGCGGGCATCAACGCCGAAAGCGAGTTCGTCTGCGATCACTGGCTTCTCCGGTGTGGACACATCCAGCACCACGAGCGATCCGGTGGTGCCGACGGGCTGAACCCAGAAACGACCAGACCGCACGGGCACGTTGCAATCCGTGTCCTCGCCCTCCACCGCCGACCACGGGAAGGAACGCGCAAGTTTGGCGACGGGCATTCCGTCGAGCTCGGAGAGCACGTACAGCCCGCAGCGAAACGTTGCGACCATCACAGATGTTCCATCGCCAAGGACTCTCACTTCGGCGGGATGAAGGTGCTCGTTGCCGCGCGGTCCTGGCGGCAGCAGCACGGTGTGCAGCAGGGTCAGGTCGGAAAGGCGCCACACTTGAACCGACCGCCCGACTGTCACTCCGTGCATGTCGGCCGACGTTGTGACAACGCGGTCGAGTTGGGGGACCACGGCCAGACTGTATGGGCGCAGATCCCGATCGACAGGATTTGCTGCGCTCGCGGCTCGGAGCATTCGCCCACGGTCGTCCAGTTCAACCAACCCGCCAGTTGCGCGGTGATCGGCCGCGAGACCTTGATAGGTGGCGAGCACAGTGCCGCTCGGCGTGCGGGCGAAACTGTGTGGATGGGAATATGGTCCCGCATCGCCGAAGTCACTGAACAGACGCGGGTGCACTGGGTCGCTGAGGTCGAAGACGAACGTGTGCCCCGTTTCGAACGAGTTGGCGAAAAGCTGGCTCGTGGACATCTCGTATTCGACGTGGTGCGCGCCGCGCCCGCCCGGCGCCGGCAACGTGCGGACGACCTGCCCGTAGGTTGCCGAACGGCGATCCACGTCGATGACCGCCAGAAAATCGTCAGCGGCCTTGTCGACGTCCCAGGCCCAGGCAAACACATGGGTGCTCCCACTGGATTCCCTGGGCGTCGCCAACGGCGAACAGCCCGACACCGCCAGGAGGAGCAGGCCGATAGCATGGCGGTACGATGTCCGAACTCGATCGGTTCGGGAGTAGAACGGACTGGCGGATGCGGTGACCGGTTCAGGCCTCATAAAGCAGAATCGAGCGGGACGCCGAAGACAATCCGACGGAGCGTCACGGCTCGTCGGCGAGACGTTGTGTAGATGCATGTGGTCTGCCTAACGAATTGCAGGCGCACCAGCCTATCGCAGCGGTTGCCGAACGTGTCCGCCTCGCGCCACTGGTGCCACTGTTCGCGGATTGTTCCCACAATCGTGTGGCCGTGTAAGGCTTCGGTCGGATCTCGCGTTCTTCCAATTGTGCAAGGCAACTCCATGCAGCTGGGGCCTCGACGAGTTTCGTCCACGCATGCGCAACCGGAAGGCATCGCCCCTGGCCAGGCTCAAGCTTGAGCCACGCTTCGAGCTCATCGGCGCTCTCACGAACTAGAACCTGCAACTCATTGGCAAGCAGAGACTTCTGAAGGAATGCAGAGATTGATTCTGATTGGCTGGGTGTTAGGGACGGAATTCGCAACTGGCTGATTACCGCGGCCTGACGCCGCGATCAGTCGACCAGCGCCTGGTAGACGAGAGTGTTGAAGTTCCAGAAGAGGTCGTGCTCGTTGTACGGCATGTGCTGAGCAAACACCATCCCGATCAGCCGCTCCTGCGGGTCGATGATGACCGTGGTCGTGGCGGCGCCGTTCCAGCCGAACTGACCCACCGAACCGAGCTGATTGCTCTTGGCCACGTCGAGCCGGACCGCCACACCCAGGCCAAACCCGTCGGAGTCGCTCGACGCGTGCGTCACGCGCGGAAGATGGTTGAGATGGTTGGCCGTCATCAGCTCGACCGTCTTCCGCCCGAGGATCCGCACGCCATCGAGCTCGCCGCCGTTCAGCAGCATCTGCGCGAAGCGCGCATAGTCCCCGATCGTGGAGAACATGCCGGATCCGCCGGCCGCGAAGCCCCGGCCTTTCTCGGCATAGGAGGAGGCGATCGGGTTGGACTCCACGAACCGTCCCGATTGGATGGCGCCGCCATTTCCGTTCGTCGACGTCGCGCCCGCGGCGGGCTTCGCATGTTCGTATACAGTCGCGAGCCGGCTGATCTTGTCCGGCGCCACGTCGAAGCCGGTGTCCCGCATGCCGAGCGGACCGCAGATCCGCTCCTCGACGAAGTCCTCGAGCTTCTTGCCGGAGACCTTTTCGACGACTGCGCCGAGGATGTCGGTGTTGATGCCGTAGCTGAAGCGGGTGCCTGGCTCGTGAGCCAGAGGCAGCTTCGCCGCCTGCGTCACGAACTCGTCCATCGATCTGGCATCGAAGATCTTCGAGCTGTTGTAGATCTTGTCGAGCGGTTCGTTGGCGAAGCCGTAGATGAAGCCAGAGGTGTGGGTGAGCAGGTGCTTGATGGTGATCGGCGTGCGCGCGGGCGCCAGAACCGGAGCGGCTGCGGTTCCACCCTTGAAGACCTTAACCGCTTTCAGCGCTGGTAGGTACTTCGCCACCGGATCGTCGAGCTTGATGCGCCCCTCCTCGTGCAGCGTCATCACCGCAACGCTGGTGATCACCTTGGACATCGAGTAGATGCGAAAGATCGTGTCCTTCTCCATCGGGAGCTGGCGCGCGACGTCGCGCTGCCCCCACGTCCGCCAGTCGACGATGCGACCCTTGCGTGCCAGAAGCATGACGATGCCGGCGTGCTGCCCCTCGTCCACGAAGCGCTTCATGCGGGCATCGAGCCGCGCCAAGCGCTCTTCCTTGAAGCCGACAGAAGCAGGAGCGCCCGTCGGTAGCGGCTCGCGAGCCTCGCGCGGCTCCTGGGCGCCGATCGTCGGATGGAGGGCGAGGGCGAGAAGAACGGTGATCGTCAGGCGGAGGGGCCGACGTAACGCAATGCCCATGGTCTTGACCTCGCGAAGCGTAAGACGTCGCGGATTATGGATCGATCAGGGATGCGCGGCGCACCATTCGGATCGACCGGGGCGGTCGTTGATCGGCGCTCGTCGCGGTCGAACCGGACGCGTGGGCCTCGCGGGTCGTCGCGTGCACGCGCACATTAGCGACGCGATCGAGCCAGTCCGCGTCTGGTGGACGAGATTGGCGTCACTGAGGAAGTCGCGACCGTAGACCAGATTGCCCCGAAGGTAGCGCACGGGCCGCCCGACCTTGCCCTTGGTCTGGGCGCGATACGGCCTCGAACAGTGGCGGCTCAATCCGCCGACAACACCCACCTTTACGGTGTTACATCGAGCAGAAACTTAGTGAAGGGGAAGGGCGGAGCGCCGGCCGGGCGACCGCGAAGGCGGAAGACGTTGCCATCCGCCTTCGCCGCGCCGCGGAGACTACTGCTTCTCGTAGAAGGACATGCTGTCGACCGGCTGTCCCTTGCCGTCCGTACCCTTCGCGGTCGTGGTGCGTGTCTTGCCGTCGGGGGCAACGACAATGGTCTGCACGATGGTCTGCTTGCCGGCGAGCTTGGAGACGATCCGGATTGTGTTCTTGTCGATGCGCGTGATGGCGAGGGTATCGCCAAATGGAGAGGACCCCGTGGCCGGGTGGTCCTTGCCGTCGTACTTGGCGGCGAAGGTCCAGTGGAACTTGGTGCCGTCAGTGCCGACCAGGTCGACGGTACCCTTCAAGGTATCTGCGGTCCCCTCGAACACGGTCGTTCCGCTCGTGAAAGGTGCCTTCGATTTTGCCGCGTTCAGCTTCCAAGTGCCGAGCAATGGGTCGGGCCCCTGCGCCACGGCGGTGCCGACGGCGATGGTGGTGAGAGCCGCCGCAATGCGCAGGACACGTGTGATCGTCACAGTACTTCCTCCTTGGTAAGGGTTCCCTCGAGGCTGGGCCGAGGCCTTCGGTCGAGCCGGCAGGGCGTCCTAGTCTGCGGCTGAGTGTGGGCAATAGCAAGGATTTGCTGAGTCCGCGACGGATTGGGCGCGACGAAGTGCTGCGACGCGACTGCAAGCTCGCGCATTACGAGCGGCCGGCACGAGGAACGGCACCATCCACCGGTCAGCGCCATTGCGTGGACCAGCACCCACGCGTCGACGAAGCGACCATTTCATTGAAGCCTCGGCGAACCTCAGCAGTACAATCCCGCCATTCACCAGATCAACTGCCCTACGCTGCCGCTGGGCGCGCAAATCAATTCTGGGAGCGAGTCAAGACTGATGAGCAAACCGTCCACTCGACGACTTCGCGATAGCCAATCGTCGGCCTTCATCGAGCGGCTAGTCTCCAGACGCACCGCACTGGGCCTGCTCGGGGCCACTGCCGTCGCGCAGGTCGCGGGCTGTGGCAGCGCTTCGTCCACACCACCCGCATCGATCGCGGCCTCGGACGCCGTTCACTTTCTCACGCTTGTGGACATCGGCCGGCGCATCGCCTCACGTGAAGTGTCACCCGTGGACCTGACCGAGCGCATGCTGGATCGAATCGGACGGATCGATCCTGCCCTCAAGAGCTACGCGACGGTCATGAGTGAGGATGCGCGGGAAACGGCGCGCGCTGCCGAGCGCGAGATCGCAGCGGGCAAGTACCGCGGGCCGTTGCATGGCGTGCCGATTGCCGTGAAGGACCTCTGCTACACGAAGGGTATCCGCACGATGGGCGGCACCGCCGTCCGCAAGGATTTCGTACCGGATGTTGATGCCACAGTGGTGTCGAAGCTGCGAGCTGCCGGTGCGGTGCTGCTTGGCAAGCTGAATCTGTCCGAGGGCGCAGCGGCCGGCTACAACCCGGCACTCGACGTGCCCCTCAATCCGTGGAATCCGGATCGATGGCCGGGCATGTCGTCGAGCGGCTCGGGTGTCGCGACGGCTGCGGGTTTGTGTTACGCCGCGATCGGCACGGACACGGGAGGCTCGATTAGAAATCCCTCGTCTGCCAATGGCGTGGTTGGTCTCAAGCCGACGTACGGCCGTGTCAGTCGATACGGCGTGCTGGCGATGTCCGAGTCGCTCGATCACGTCGGTCCGATGGCCCGCAGCGTCGCTGACGCGGCCATCATGTTCGATGCGATCGCGGGACGTGACCCGAAGGATCCGACGTCGCTCGACGCAACCCCTCCCAACGTGTTCAAGGATATTGCTCAGGGCATTCGAGGCATGCGTATTGGCCTCGATCGCGAGTACGCCTTGAAGGGCATCGATGCCGGTCAGGCCGCAGCCATCGAAGCAGCGCTGGAGGTTTTGAAGGGACTGGGCGCGCAGGTCGTCGACATCCGCCTGCCGGATCTTGCTGGCGTGGTGGAGACGTGGATCGCCATCTGCGGCGCGGAGATTGTGGCGGCGCATGCAGCGACCTATCCGGCGCGCGCGAGCGAGTACGGTCCGTATATGCAGGAGTTCTTGGCCTCGGGCGCGCGTGTCACCCCGCAACAACTCGCGGCCGCGCGTGAGCAACGTGCAGCGCTGACGACGCAGTTGACCGCCGTGCTCGAGTCGGTCGATGCGGTCGCCGGTCCCGCAGGTGGCGATCCGGCGTGGCCCATCACACACGCACTCCAAGTCGGGTCGCTTCCGGAGTACCACAAGGCGTGGTCCGCGGCGCATCCCCGCAGCGCCGAGTTCACGATGCCAATGGATCTCGCAGGCGTGCCGGCGATCTGCGTGCCGTGTGGCTTCTCGTCTGACGGTCTGCCGTACAGCATTCAGTTCACTGGACGACGTCTCGCTGAAGCCACTTTGTGCCGGGTCGCGTACGCCTACGAACAGGTGACGGCGTGGCACACGCGCCACCCGACCGTGAACCCGGCGTGACGGTTCGGCAAAGGGAAGGCGAGGCCTGACTGTAAGGTTTCGCGGCGAACTTGCGTTCTACAGAAGTAAGGAGTGGTGTCTCCTTACGGTAGTGCTGGCTGGGTGTCAGGGACGGAATTCGCAACTGGCTGGTCACGGCAGCGTGACAGAAAATCGCTATAAACACTGATACGACTGCGGATACCGGGATGGCCCTCGGCAGCCCTGTCCGAAATATGTAGACAGATTTCGGACAGCACCATTTGACCCATCAAAAGTCATCCGACGAGCCGCAGTGTAGTGATGAGGGCCGTGAGAGCGGCGGGCTGTTGCTTGCGAGTCGGGTAGTACAAGAAGAAGCCGGGGAACGGTGGACACCAATCCTCGAGCACGCGGATCAGCGCTCCACTCTCGAGGTGTTCGGCGATGCGATCCTCCGTGACCCACGCGAGGCCCGCTCCGTCAAGCGCAGCTTGAATCACGAGATCAACATCATCGAGCAGGAGCGAGCCATTGACGGCGATCGTGAGCGACTCGTCGCCCTTGTCGAGCTCCCATTTGTAGACACTTTCGCCGCGGTGCCGGAAGCGGATGCACCGATGGTTCAGCACGTCTCGAGGCGACGCCGGCTTCGGGTGTGATTCGAAGTAGGCGGGTGCGCCAACGACGGCTGGCCGGAGGTCCGGCGACACCCGAACGGCCACCATGTCCTGCGCGATGTATTCCCCGAACTGAATCCCCGCATCGTAGCCGGCCGACACGAGATCGACCCGGGTATCGTCGGAGGTAATCTCAAGCTCAACCCCCGGGTAGTCGCGCACAAACTGCCCCAGCTTCGGCCCAATGACGGTCTTCGTGGCGACGCGGGGACACAAGAGCCGTACCCGTCCGACGGGCGTGGACTGAAGCCCGGACAACGTCGTCAGCACGCCGCGAATATCGGAGAGCGCTGGACGAAGTTGTGCCAACAACTGCTCGCCCGCATCGGTCGGTGACACGCTGCGCGTTGTGCGCGTGAGCAAGCGCACGCCGATCTGTTCCTCCAGCCGCCGGATCGCATGACTCAGCCCGGAGGTGGAGATGTTCAGGCGCTTCGCCGCCCGGGTGAAGCTGCGCTCATCGGCGACCGCCAAGAACGCTGACAAAACGCTGAGTTCATCGCGCACGACTATTTACTCCCAGTCAACAGCCCTTGCAGATTGTACTGGCTACTCACGCGCGTGGAGCCGCGCTACGCTGATTCTCAGAATGAAATCGCTTGAATTCGGTCGGTCTGGCAGCCCGCTCATTGTTGAGGCTGTCGAGCTCCGGGATCGGCGATGAGGAGCGTCTAGCGATCAAGACGCTGCTGCAACCTATTGACGACGGGACGACATGAACAAGACACTCGCACTCGACACATCGCGGACTCGCCAGTCGGCGGCGTCGTCGACCGCCGCAGTTTCTTGAAACTGACGGGCGCGGGTCTCGTCGCAGCGCTGCCTATCAGTGCCGCACCGTGGGCGGGCCCGGCAGCAGCGCAATCAACGCAACGCATCAAGGGGGAGGCATCCGTGATGAACACGCGGAAACTGGGAAGCTTGGAGGTGTCGGAGATTGGCTTCGGCAACATGACGCTCAGCGGCGGCCACTACGGGCCGGGCGTTGACCGGGCCCAGGGCATCCGTCAGATTCGCGAGGCCCACGAACGCGGCGTCACGTTCTTCGACACGGCGGAAGTCTACGGTCCCTATGTCAACGAGGAACTGGTCGGCGAGGCCCTCGCACCGGTCCGCGACAAGGTGGCCATCGCGACCAAGTTCGGCTTCAAGATCGATGGCACGAACGGATTGGACAGCCGACCGGAGCGCATCCGGCGCGTCGTCGAGGAATCGCTGAAGCGCCTCAGGACCGATCACATCGATCTTTACTATCAACACCGCGTCGATCTCACCGTGCCAATCGAAGACGTGGCCGGCACCGTCAAGGATCTGATCAAGGCCGGGAAGGTGCTGCACTTCGGCCTTTCGGAGCCGAGCGCGAAGACCATTCGTCGCGCGCACGCGGTTCAGCCGGTGGCCGCCATCCAGACCGAATACTCGCTCACCGAACGAAGCGTGGAACACAACGGGGTGCTGCAAGCGTGCGAGGAGCTTGGCATCGGCTTCGTCCCATGGGGACCGCTGGGACAAGGTTTCCTGCCCGGAACAATGGACGTGAACGCCCAGTCCACCTTTGACCCGAAGAACGATCTGCGAGCGACGTTCCCGCGCTTCTCCCCGATGGTCATGACGAACAACCAGCCGATCATCGAGCTGCTGAAGACGTTCGGTGCCAAGAAAGGCGCGACGCCCGCCCAGATTGCGTTGGCGTGGCTGATGGCTCAGAAGCGCTGGATTGTTCCAATCCCTGGCACGACGAACAGGGATCACCTGCGTGAGAACCTGGACGCTGTGAAGGTCCAACTCACGCCAGCGGATCTTCGCGAAATCGAGACGGCTTTCTCCCGGATCGAGATCTATGGCGGCCGCATGGATGCGAGGCAGATGGCCCAGATTGGCCAGGACGGAGACTGACCAGACACCATGTACGACATCTCCCATCGCCGAGCCACCGGCCCGCGGGTCCTGCGCGGAGTGAGTCTGCTGCTCGGCTTGATGGTGGTCGGCAGCGGGTGCGAAGCCGGTCAGGATCCGCCGTCAGGCTCGCCCGCCGCTACCGCCGCGGATGCCTCTCCGGCATCCATGAGACAGAAGGCATCGCGCATGTGGATGACCGTCGGCGAACGTCGCTTCGCCATCACCCTGACCGACAACGCCGCCGCCCGTGCGTTCGCAGCGCAACTGCCGCTGACGCTGGACATGAGCGAGCTCAATGGCAATGAGAAGCACGCCGACTTGCCGAAATCGCTACCCGCGAATGCGAGCCGACCCGGAACGATCCGGAATGGCGATCTCATGCTGTATGGCACGGACACCCTGGTGGTCTTCTACCTTACGTTTCAGTCCTCGTACTCGTACACCCGCCTCGGTCGGGTGGACGACCCTTCGGACCTGCCACAGGCGCTCGGGCCGCGCGGTGTTCGAGTCGTATTCTCCAAGGACTAGATTTCTGAATGACGCGGGAAGTGTCGGTTGTTCCATCGAAGAACGTGGTCGGCCAACGGAAGCAGTAGGTTAACAAGGGCTCCGTCATGACGAGGGACACAAAAACGAATCGGCGAGCTGGGTGCTCGCGGCGCTCCGTCTTGGGGACGGCACTTGCGATGCTGACGTCCTCGTTCGTTCGCGTTTCGGCCACAACGCCAGGAGGTGTCATGGAAATCAAGCGCAGTGGTTCACAACCGTCGGCGAAGGGACCCGCCGAGTGGTTCACCGGAACCGTCCGCATCGATCCGTTGTTTGACGCGCCTCTTCCGGCTCGCGCTGCCGGAGCGAGCGTGACGTTCGAGCCCGGGGCGCGGACGGCGTGGCACACCCACCCGCTCGGCCAGACGCTGATCGTGACATCCGGCGTTGGCCGCACCCAGCGATGGGGTGGGCCTGTTGAGGAGATTCGGCCGGGCGACGTGGTCTGGATTCCGCCAGGCGAGAAGCACTGGCATGGCGCATCACCGACGACGGCGATGACCCACAGCGCAATCCAGGAGAAGCTCGATGGGAAACCGGTGGACTGGCTGGAGCACGTCACGGCGGAGCAGTACGAAGGACGGTCCGGCGGACGCTAGCCCGTGATCGCAGCATGGCGAAGGTCTTCATCACCGGTAGCACAGACGGCCTGGGCCGAGCAGCAGCACAGGCTCTGATCCAAGAGAGTCACCAGGTCGTTTTGCACGCACGATCTCCTGAGCGCGCGGCCGCGCTCGACGACCTCGCGCCCCGGTCCGCTGGCGTAGTGGTAGGCGACCTGAGTAGCGCGACTGACACGCGACATGTCGCGAAGCAGGTCAACGCGCTCGGACGGATGGATGCCGTCATTCACAACGCCGGCGCCTATTCGACGAACGGTCGATCGCCGACGCCAGAGGGCCACCCGACCATCATTGCCGTCAACGCCCTCGCGCCCTATGTGCTCACGGCGCTAATGGAACGGCCCCGCCGATTGGTGTACCTCAGTAGCGGGATGCACCGCAGCGGCTCCGGCTCCCTGCGAGACATCGATTGGAGCGAGCGGCGCTGGAACTCCAGTCAGGCGTATTCAGACAGCAAGCTCTATCTGACGACACTCGCGTTCGCCGTCGCACGACGCTGGCCCGACGTGCTGAGCAATGCCGTCGATCCCGGGTGGGTTGCGACGAAGATGGGCGGGGCGAGTGCGCCGGACGATTTCGAAGAAGGGTATCTCACGCAAACATGGCTTGCCGTTAGCGACGATCCCGCGGCAACTGTCAGCGGCCGATACTGGCATCACCGCCGACCGCAGTCGCCGACCAAGGAAGTGGAAGACCCAGTCTTTCAAGACCAGCTCTCCGCCAGGCTCGCCGAGATCACCGGCGTGTCGCTGTTCTGATGCGCTCAGAATGACCATGCAAAAGCACAGCTCAGTTGCGAGCGACCGCGCTCGCGAGTTCTAGAGTGAAATCACCCTGTGCTGCAAGTTGTTGAAACCAAAGCCGGAATTTAGTGGTTGGGTGTTAGGGACGGAATTCGCAACTGGCTGGTGACCGCCGCCTGAGAGGTCAACCACAGCCAGTTGGCGCTGCACTCAGCTGACGCTCAGCGGCACGTTCATCGAGAACCGAGCGGGAGGCGGCATGGGCGACTCGTGGGCGCATTGACGGACTCATCCAGAACAATCAGCCGTTGTCGATGCTGGTGGGTTGGGGTGGAGCGCGCTCGTCCTCGTCCCGGGAGGCGGTGTAACGCTCGTCGGCGTGCGACTGCCGACCGTCATCATCCGCATCCCATTGAGCATTTCAGAATAGTTCTCGAGCCGCGGTCCGTTTCCTGCCGCCGTTTCGTCCTTGTTGTGTCCGTAACAAAAGGAGAGCAGCAATGGCACGATTGGTCGCTATCTACAAAAAGCCGGCTCACGTCGAAGCGTTCGAAAAGCACTATTTCGGAACGCACATACCGCTTGCCAAGACGATGCCGGGTTTCAGGAAATACGAGGTCAGCCGGGGCCCTGTTTCAGTGTTGGCCGGGCCGACCGATGTTTACCTGATCGGGTCGGTGTACTTCGATGATCTTGCGGCGATGAACAACGCGTTCGCCAGTCCGGAAGGTCGAGCGACGGCAGCGGACCGCCAACTTTACGCCCCTGATGACACCGGCGTTCAGATTTTCACTTTCGACACTCGGGAGGTCTGAACCGATGCCACCCAAAGCAGCTTTCGTACTGGTCCACGGCGGTTGGCACAACCACTCAACCTGGGACAAGGTTACGCCGATGCTTGAAGCCCGGGGCAATGCAGTGCTGACGCTCGATCTTCCCGGCGCCGGGGCAAAGACGATCGCGCCGAAGTCGTTCAGTGTGCGCCCGTTCGACCCCGCCGCATTCGCCGCCGAGCCGTCGCCTGTTGCCGGCGTGACGCAGCTCGAGCGAACGCAAGCGGTTGTCGCACTCGTGAAGGAAGCTGCGTCGCTGCGCGACGGCAAAGTCATCCTGGTCGGCCACTCCGCCGGCGGGATGACGATCTCGGGGGTTGCCGAGCACGTTCCCGAGCTGCTTGGCGCGGTCGTCTATCTTGCCGGGTTCATGGTGCCGAACGGGTTGTCGTTGCTCGCGATGCTTCCGCACGAATCCATGGCCTCGGCACTGTCGCCTGGACTGTTCATAGGGGACCCCGTCGCGATCGGCGCAACCAGGATCAACCCCGGACCAGCCGACGACGCGTACAGGTCGTTACTCAAAGCGTCGTTTTATGCCGACGTGACGGACGCCGAATTCGCCCAGGCGGCGTCACGGCTACACTGCGACGAACCGAACGGCGGGGCCTTAGCCCCATCCGAAATCACGCCTGGTAGGTTTGGCACGGTGCCGCGCCATTACATCCGCACCACGCAGGATTGCGCGGTTCCATTGGCCGGTCAGGATCACATGATCGCAGCGGTTGACGCCACGATCGGCGGGGGGACGATCTCGCACACATTGGAGAGCAGCCACTCGCCCTTCCTGTCGCAACCGGCCGCCTTGTCGAAGATTCTCCTCGACATATCCCTCCAGTCCCTGGCGGACCAGCGCGGGAACGCAGTAGGCCTCGACACATGAACGCGGATGAATTCGAGGACCGTCTGACCGCGCTCAGGCCACGCCTTCATCGTTACTGCGCGCGCATGACGGGATCGACGGTCGACGGCGAGGATGTCGTGCAAGATACCCTGGTCAAAGCGCTAAGCGCCCAAGCCGAAGGCGCCGACGTGGAAAATCTCGAGGGCTGGTTGTTTCGCATCGCCCACAATACGAGCCTCGACCTCCTTCGCCGCAGGTCCCGGAACACGGTGGTTCCGCTCATCGAGGACTTCGAAGCGGCGCCAATGCCCGAGGCGGATATCGTTGCGGTCAGCTTTCAGACATTTCTGCGGCTGCCCGAGCTTCAGCGCTGTGCGGTGATCCTCAAGGATGTGCTGGGCCATTCGGTTGACGAGATCGCGAGCGTCACCGGTTCAACGCCGGCGGCCGCCAAATCAGCGCTTCAACGTGGGCGCACGGCGCTGCGCCAACTCGCGCGGATGCCGACGGACACCCGGCTGCCGTTAATGCCCGATGCGGCCCGGCAGAAGATGGCAGCGTTTGTCGATCTGTTCCGCACGGGCGACTTCGATGCAATCCGCGCCATGCTCGCCGACGACGTGAAGCTTGAACTGGTGAACCGGCTTAAGTGGGTGGGGCGCGACAAGGTCGCACCGTATTTCACGCGCTATGCCGAAGAGACGAAATGGCGGTACGCCTTCGGTGCGGTCGAAGGCCGCCCGGCCATGCTGGTCTTCGCAAGTGGCGCGATGGAGAAGCCGGCGTATTTCGTCCTGATCGATTGGCGCAATGACCAAATCTCGGCGATCCGCGATTTCCTGTTCGCTCCCTATGCGGTCGAATCGGTGGATTGGGCGCGATTGGGCTAGCCGGAATGCGAGATCGCCAGGCACGGCGCGAACCCGTGGGGCTTGCACCGTGCTAGTCCACAGCTGCACCGCACAGTTCACAACACCTGTCCCACGGGGAAGCGGCGGCTAAGAGACTTGTCGCAGCTGCGGGCGTTCGCAGTTTTGTACCGAAGTGGAGCGGCGGGGCTGATGCGAATCGGCCGGTCAGGTTTCGTCCCGAAGTTCGCGTTCAGAAAGAGCAGGGACTGGTGTGCGCTACGGAAGAGCTTGGCTGGGCCAACGGGATTCGAACCAGCCGCGGACGGGCGCCGGAAACTCCCTCTGCTAGGCGGCATCGAGCCACCCTTCAATGTCGATCCGCCCAACATCCAACATCGCGTCGGGTCCCGCTGGGGACGCCAGATTCGCCGTGTGAAGTCCCTGGCATGGGCCGCCACCCGCATGGCTGGATCAACCGGCCAGCGAAGGGTCGTCATCCTACCCGGACGGAGAGATCCGAGTTCGTTGTGTCTGTCGAGAATGCAATCACGGTTGGATGTCGAGGCTGGAGCAGGTGGAACAGGAATTACACGACGGCTGCTTCCACTTTGCTGGTCGGTCATCTGGTGATGCAGGTCTGACGCGGAGGCTCGGCCCGGACGCCCCAGCCGGGGGCGGTTTTCTGAAGCTGCGGGAAACACCAGGACCGTGGGAGGCCGCGTCGATCCGGATTCGGGATGACTTCGTGCCTGTGGTCTGGCCACCTCGGTTGGCGTTTGGCCACCGGGCGCCAACTCTGATCGACTTCGTCGACCGATTCACCGTCGGGCCTGGGTTTCTCGCGGTTTGGCGTCGTGACGGGCGGCCGTTCAGAGAGATCCCGTCGAGCGTCCTGAAGCGCGCCCGCGATGCTGCGGTTGAACTTTTCTACGGCTACGACGCCGGCCTCAATGTCGCAGCCTCCGGAATCGCAGCCCTGAGGTCACGCGGCGAACCAGACGATCGCCGGCACCTGGTACACTCCGTCGCGTCCGTCTGGGGACGCCCATTTCCTGCCAAACAATTCGAATCTAAAGGCTTAGCGACGCGGGTTCGAATCCCGCGAGTGTTCTTCGCAGCGCGGCGGCGCGTACTGCATTCGGGACCGACGTCACCGGCGCTTGACCTAGCCGCGAGGTGTGCCTGCACTGCGCGGACCGACGCGCGCGCACCTGCTCCAGGCGCATCGGATCCACCTTTGCGAAGGTGTCCACGAGATCGGTTCAAGCCCACCGAGGCGAGGGGCGGCGTTTGAAGACGTCAGAACGACTGGACGCGCTGAACGACGTGGTCGTCCCCCAAACCGCGCTTGGAGTACACTGCGGCCCAAGAGGAACCGGCGGTTGACCATCACGCTGGAAATTACCGCATCATCCGAAGCAATGCCGCGAGGCGTCACACGGCACGTCTTCGGCGAGGAGGGCGGTACGATCGGGCGCGCCCCCAACAGCTCCTGGGTGCTGTCAGACAAAAGGGTCTCCGGGCAACACATCCACATCAGCTTCAGGAACGGCGTCTTCTACATCGAGGACACGAGCCGGAACCGCGTGGCCGTCAACTCACCGGGGAACTGGCTGGAACGCAACCGTCCCTATGCGCTCAAGACTGGCGACCGCCTTCTCGTTGACCCTTACGAGATCGACGTCCGGATCGACGCCGGGCCGGCCGCTCATGAGCCGCTCTCCGGTCTCTTCGGCCCGTCCGCGGACGCCGATCCCTTCGCAGCTCGGCAGCAGCCGCCGGTTGCGATCGTAGGGCCCTTCGCCGACGCCTCACTCGGCGGCGAAGTGGATCCGTTGAAGTTCTTCGATTCTGTGGGAGGTCGTCCCGCGGCGCGACAACTGCCGCCGAGCGCGCCGGGCGATGACCTGTTGGGCGCTCACTACGAGCCGCCGGTCGCCGTACCCAGCCCCGAGCCGGCGATGTGGGAACCGGCGGCCATTCCTCCGGGGTACGATCCGCTGGCCCCCGACATCCCCTCGATCGCGTCCCCGGCGGTTCGCCCACGACCGGGGGTCGACTCGCCGCCGGGTCGTGAGAACGCCAAGGGTGCCTCCTCGACCGATCCACCGACCATTCGTCAGCCAGCACCGCCGGCATTGGATCCTGCGCAGACCGCTCGGCCGGTAAACGCTCGCGCGTCCTCTACGCCGCCACGAGACAGTTCGGCGCTGCGCGACGTTGGGCAGACTGGGGATCTTGCCGAGTTCCTGGCCGGGGCCGGGCTGCCTGGCGCCGTCCTGACGCCGGAGTTGTCGCGAAGCCTCGGTCAGATCCTGCGGATCGTGGTCTCCGGTCTCATGGACGTGCTCAGGGCTCGCCAGAGCATCAAGGAGGAATTCCGGATGCGATCCGACGCTACTTCCGGCCGGCCGACAACAACCCGCTCAAGTTCTCCGCCAACGTCGAGGACGCGCTGCACAACCTGCTCGTGAAGCGGAATGCCGCCTATCTCGGCCCGGTCGACGCGTTCGCCGATGCCTTCGACGATCTGCGCGACCATCAGCTGGCGATGCTGGCCGGCATGCGGGTGGCCTTCGAGAGCGATGCTGGCCGAGTTCGATCCGGATCGGCTGCAGGAGGAATTCGACCGCCAGCAGAGCAAGAGCTCCCTGCCCCTCGTGCCTGCCAAGCTGCGCTACTGGGACCTGTATCGCGAACGAGCACGGGAGATGGCCAAGGATCCCGAAGCCAGCATTCGTCCGCCTGTTCGGCGAGGAGTTCAGCGCAGGCCTACGAGGAGCAGTTCCGGAAGCTGAAGGCGCAGCGGCGCGGCCGCGCGCCGAACCCGCCCGACTCCCCCCCGCCGCTGAAGTGATTCGGTCGCCCCACGCCTGGAATCGGCGATCGCGTCTGAACCTTATCCATGTAGATTGTGTGGCACACGCCCATGTCTGCCCATAACCGCGTCGTCTGGTCCGAGGGGCTGTTCCTGCAGCCGCAGCACTTCCAGCAGCAGGACCGCTACTTCGAGCGGTACGTCGAGACGCGGTGCCAGGCGCTCGTGCCGCACAGCTGGGGCTTCACCGAGATCGAGTTCGAACGCGACTTCCTGAAGATCGGCAAGATCGGGCTGCGGCGCCTGGCAGGCGTGTTCCCGGACGGCACCCCGTTCCGGATGCCGGACGACGACCCGCTGCCGCCGCCGATCGACATCGGCTGCGGACGTGCGCGATCAGCGCCTCTATCCTGGCCGTGCCGCTGCGCCGGCCGGGCGAGCTCGAAGTCGGCACGAGGTCCGCGCACGGACGAACTGGTGCGACAGGACGTGCGCGAGTTCCAGGCGCGCCAACGCCGCGGCAAGCGGCGGCGATCCGGCGACGCTCGAAGTGGGGGCGCTGCGCACGCGTCTGCTGCTCGAGCGCGAGGCGACGCAGGCCTATGCCTGCGTTCCGCTGGCGCACGTGGTCGAGTGCCGCGCCGATCAAGCAGGTCGTGCTCGACGACACCTTCATCCCGACCGTGCTGCAGATGCGGGCCGCGAACCGCCTGGCGACCGTCACGACGGAGCTGCTCGGCCTGTTCCACCAGCGCGGCGAGGCCCTGGGCGGTCGCGTGGCGGCGACCGGCCAGGGGCGCCGCGTCGGAGCTCGCCGACTTCCTGATGCTGCAGGCCATCAACCGCTACGAGCCGCTTGCTGGCGCACTTCGCCGAGGCGCGGCGTCGTCCACCCCGAGGCGTTCTTCCAGTTCTGCGTCGCCGCGGCCGGCGAGCTCGCCACGTTCACGACCGCCTCGAAGCGCCCGCCGAGATTCCCGGCGTACCGGCACGATCGCCTGAAGGAGATCGTTCGAGCCGGTCGATCGCGTCGCTGCGCGAATCGATGAGCAAGGTGATGACGCAGAACGCGATCCCCATCCCGCTCGAGCCGCGGAAGTTCGGGATCAGCGTGGCGATCGTGGCCGATCGCTCGCTCTTCAGCTCCGCGGTCTTCATCCTGGCCGCGCGCGCCGATGGTCCGGCGGAGAACTGCGGCAGCGTTTCCCGGCGCAGGTCAAGATCGCGCCCGGCGGAGAAGATCGGCGATCTGGTGCGACAAGGGCCTGCCGGGCGTGCCGGTGCGTGCCGATGCCGGTCGCGCCGCGGCAGATCCCGTTTCACGCCGGGCTACGCGTACTTCGAGCTCGATCAGACCCACGAGCTGTGGGAGCAGCTCAAGGACTCGGGCGGGGTGGCGATCTACGTTCCCGGGGAGTTTCCCGGGCCTGGCGATGGAGTTCTGGGCGATTCGCGGCTGAGAGCGGGCTGCCTTGCATGCCGGACAACGACGATCCCTTTCTCGCCGTCGGACCGCGACGCTGCGGCCGCGTCCCGGCGGCGGCCGACGCGGCATGCCGGAGCCGCCGCCGCGCCCGCGCCACGAGCGGCGGTCACGGCGATTCGAGCCGATTCCGGACGCGGCGCGCGCCGCTCTCGGCATCGGCCTCAATCCGCTGGTGCAGGCGGCCAGCCCGCTGCTGCTCTTGACCGGCCAGCTGCGCGACCGCCGTCGGCGATGGACGTCGCCGGTCTCCGGCGGCACGCGCTCGAAGAGATTCGTCGGTTCGAGGAGCAGGCGCGCGCGGCCGGCGTGCGGAACGAGATCGTCCTGGCCGCCCGCTACGCGCTGTGCGCCGGTCTCGACGAAGCGGTGCTGTCGACGCCGTGGGGCGCCCAGAGCGAGTGGGCGCAGCATCCCGCTGCTGGTGGCGCTGCACCGCGAGGCGTGGGGCGGCGAGAAGTTCTTCGAGATGCTCGACCGGATCTGCGGCGATCCGGCGCGCCACATCGATCTGATGGAGCTGCAGTACCTCGTCCTCGCGCTCGGCTTCACCGGCAAGTACCAGGTGCTCGACCGCGGCCACGAGCAGCTCGCCGATCTGCAGCGGAACCTCTATCGCACGATCCGCAGCAGCGCGGCCCAGCGCCCACGGAGCTGTCGCTGCGCTGGCGCGGGCTCGAGGATCGGCGGAACCGGCTCGATTCGCTACGTGCCGTGGTGGGTCGTCGCGCGCCGCGGCGCTGGCGCTGCTCGCCGTGACGTTCACCGTCTACTACTCGCTGGCTCGCGACCGGCGGAGCCCGCTGCACGCCAAGCTGGCGCAGGTCGGCCTCGAAGACTTTCGCGCCGCCGCCGCCGCCGCCGCCCGTGCCGGCCCGACGCTCAAGCAGCTGCTCGCGCCCGAGGAAGCCGCCGGCGCGCTGACGCGTCGACGAAGACGGCGGCCGAACCGCGCGTCACGCTGCTCGCCGGCGACCTGTTCGCGTCCGGCAGCGCCGACCGTGAACCCTGCGCACGAGGACACGCTGGAGCACGTCGCCGCGGCGCTGAACAAGGTGCCGGGCCGCGTGATGGTCGATGGGGCACACCGACGATCAGCCGATCCGATCGCTGCACGTTCCGCGACAACTACGAGCTGTCGCGCGAGCGCGCCGTCAGCGTCGGCGACGATCCTGCAGCGGACGCTCGACCGAGCCGCAGCGGCTGACGTGGCGAGGCGCCGGCTCGTCGCAGCCGCGGTATCGTCCGGCGTCGGATCCGGAGAACCGCGCGCGGAACCGCCGCGTGGAAATCATCCATCAGCCGGACAGGTGACGTCAGACGAGGCTGGACATGTTCGCCTTTCTCAAGCGCACGTTCGTCGTCCTCGCTCGGGCTTCCTGCTGATTGCGTCTTCATCTGGTTCGCGGGCCGCTACTTCGCGTTCGCCGACTATCGGCCGCTCGAGACCCGAGTCAGCCCGGCTGATTGCCATTCGCCGTCATCGTCGGCTGCTGGCTGCATCGCCGCGGCTCCTGAAGCGGCTGCGGGCCTTCCGCGCGAGCGACCGCTGCTGGCGGCCGTCGTCGCGCAGCCGCAACCGCAAGCCGAGCAGGCGCTGCCCCCGGCCGAAGTCGTGAAGCTGCGCGAGCGGTTCGAGGAGGCGGTCGGCGCGCGCTCAAGCAGCAGCGGCGCGGCGGCCACAGCCTCTACGACCTGCCGTGGTACGTCATCATCGGCGCGCCCGGGCTCGGGCAAGACGACGGCGCTGCTCAATTCCGGGCTTGAAGTTCCCGCTCGAGCAGCGCGTCGGCAAGGGCGCGCTGCGCGGCGTCGGCGGCACGCGCAACTGCGACTGGTGGTTCACCGACGAAGCCGTCTTCCTCGACACGGCGGGCCGCTACACGACGCAGGACTCCGATGCCGGCGTCGGACAGCGTCGGCTGGGGCGAGTTCCTGGCGCTGCTGCGCAAGTACCGCGCGCGCCGGCCGGTGAACGGCGTCATCCTCACTGTCAACGCGCACGGATCTGCTGCTGCTCGAGCGCGGCCGCGGCGCGAGGCGCACGTCGAGGCGGCGCGCAGCCGGCTCGACGAGCTGAATCGCGAGCTGCGCATCCAGCTGCCCGTCTACCTGATGGTCACCAAGTGCGACCTGGTCGCCGGGTTCGCCGAGTACTTCGACGATCTGACGGCGGAAGGGCGCGCCCAGGTCTGGGGCGTGACGTTCCCGTACGAAGCAGACGCTCGCCAACGAGGGCCGCCGAGGTGTTCCCGGCCGAGTTCGACGCGCTGATGACGCGCCTGAACGAGCGGGTGTTCGAACGCGTCGAGGAAGCGCGACAGCCCGCCGCCGCACCAAGGTGTTCGCCTTTCCCGCAGCAGATGGCGGCGCTGCGGGACGCGCTCACCGGTTCGTGACGAACGTGTTCGACGCCGCGCGACTTCGACGGGCAGAGTTCTGCTGCGCGGCGTGTACTTCACCAGCGGCACGCAGGAGGGCACGCCGATCGATCGGCTGCTCGGCAGCATCGGCCGCCGCTTCGGCGCGTCGGACGCGGTCATGCGCGCCGGCGGGCCCCGGCAAGGCGTACTTCGTCGAGACGCCTGCTGAAGGAGGTGATGATCGGCGAGTCGGGCCTGGCCGGCGTCAATCGCCGGCTCGAGACTGCGGAAGCCGCGGCGCTAGCTCGGCGCCTACGTCGGCGACGGGCGTGATCGCCGCCGCTCGGCGTGGCCGCGCTGTCGGTCAGCTACAGCCGCAACCGCGAATTTCTCGACCAGGCGGCGGCGAACGTCGCCGGGCTCGAGCGAAGCCGCCGCGGTGCACGCCGCGTCGCCGCTCGACCAGCGTCGCCCGCGCCTCGACGCGATCCGCGCTGTCGTCGAGTCGTCGGAGCGATATCGCGCGGCGACGCTCGTGGCCGATGCGCTGGGGCCTGTACCAGGGCGCGATCGATCGGCAATGCGGCGCAGCGACGCGTACGTGCGCGAGCTCGACAGCACCCTGCTCCCGCGAGTTGCGTCGCAGCATCAAGGCCCGTCTGACGCAGTACGCCACGGATCCGCAGAAGCTGTTCGACTATCTCAAGGGATACCTGATGCTCGGGGATCCCCGTAGCCGCCTCGACAAGGAGCATCTCGCAGATGCTCGCCGACCGCGAATGGCAACCAGGCGGCGCGTGCGCTCCGTGGCCGCGGCGTCGCTGTCACAGCACTTCAAGGTCCTGCTGGACAATGGCGCCTCCCTGCGACCGCTCGCGCTCGACGGCACGCTGGTGGCGCAGGCCCGCAGCAGCGTGCGCCTGCTGCCGATGGCGAAAATCCTGTACGCCGGCATCAAGCGACACCTACGCCGCCGACAGCAGCCAGGGCTGCGGGTCGATCAGCTCGCCGGCCTGGACGTCGAGCAGGGTGTTCAGGCGGAGGAGCGGCGTCGCGCTGTCCACGCCGCTGCCGCGCCTGTACACCCGGGACGTCTTCAGGCAGCATCACGCAGGAGGGTCGCGCGGAGCTCGTCGAAGCAGCTCGCGAAGGATGCCTGGGTGTGGGGCGACAGCACGACCGGAGCCCTCGCGAATGCGGGAACGCTCGTCTCGGCAGTGACCATCGAGTACGAGCAGGATTACATCCGCGCCTGGGACGCGCTGCTCGACGACCTGCAGTTCGTGTCGTTCCAGACCGTCCAGCAGGCCAACGACGCGCTGCGCATCCTGACCGCGCCGACCTCGCCGCTGCGCGGTCTCCTGAGGGTCGTCGCCGACCACACCACGCTCGTCGAGAACGCACCGGCCGCACCGGCCCCGAAGGGTGTGATCGCCAAGACGCGGCAGAAGGTGACCGACAGTGTCGCAGGCATCCTCAAACCGGTCCAGGACGCCGCCGGCGTCTCGCCGGGCGTACCCGGCCGGATGGTGACCGCGCATTTCCAGTGGGTGCGACAGCTCTCGGCCGGCGAAGCCGGCAAGACGCAGCTCGACGGCATCCTGCAGATCGCTCGCGAGATCCAGCAGCAGCTCGACACGCTGGGCCCCGACGTAGCCGGCGAGAGTCCGGTGCAGATCTTGTCGAGCCCGTCGTTCCGCGTCGCTGATGCAGACGCTGCGGCAGCAGGCCGAGGTCTTGCCGCCTGGCCTGCGGACGCTGATGTCACAGATCAGCCGACACGTCCGGGAGACGTGATCATCGACGAGCGCGACGAAGCAGATCGCAGCCGCTGTACGCGCAGGAGGTCGTCCCGACCTGCAGCCGGCTGATCGCGAACCGGTATCCGTTCGCCAACTCCGCGACCGACGTGCAGCTGGCGGATTTCGCCACGTGTTCGGGTATGGCGGGCTCTTCGACAAGTTCTTCGTCGACGCACCTGGAGAAACAGGTCGACACGTCGCGGCCCGGATTGGACGTGGCGGGCAGGATCCGTGGACCTGCCGAGCGCGATTGCTGGAGCAGTTCCAGGCCGCGCGGCGGATCCGCGACATGTTCTTCCGACGCCGGGCTCGAAGACGCCTGAAGTGAGGTTCTTCGTGACGCTTCAGCGATCTCGATCGCGGCGCGACGCGCTTCGTGCTGGAGATCGACGGCCAGACATTCGACGACAAGCGCGGCGAGATGAGCCGGTCGCCTGGCCGGGGCCCGCGCCCGGCAAGGCGATGAGCGCGTTCGAAGCCCGGTACTACGACCCGCCCAGACACTACGGTGGGCCGTGGGCCTGGTTCCGGATGATCGACGAGAACAGGCAGGGCGCCCCGGATGCGCAGCAGCGGATCCGGCTGAAGATTCAGGACCGCTACCATCAGGTCGACCGCGACGGTCGAGCCCGGACGCGCGGGCGACAACCCGTTCGCCACCGGGGCCTGGCGGCAATTCAGCTGCGAATCGTGAACCGCGCATGCAGGTAGGGTTCTACGGCAAGCTGCCCAGCCACGGCGATTTCCTGCGGCGGCGCGTCTCGGACGCGTTCGTGGACGCGTGGGACGCCTGGCTGCGGGAGTGCCTGGCGGCCAGCCGCGACGGCGCTCGGCGCCGCGCTGGCTCGACGTCTACCTGACCAGCCCGGCGTGGCGTTTCGCCTGTGCGCGCGGGCGCCTGCGGGCCGGCGCCGGTGATCGGGCTGTTCGCGCCCAGCGTCGATCAGGTCGGGCGCTACTTTCCCGCTGACGCTCGTCGCCGAGCTGCCCGTGCGACGTCAGCCTCATCCCGGCAGCCGCGCTCGACCGCAGTTCTTCGACGGCGCCGAGCGCCTGGTCATCGAGACGCTGGCGAGCCGAGCGGGTCGACTTCGACCGGTTCGATCGCGGGGTCCTGGCCCTCGACGCAGGCGCTTGCAGCGACGGTCGCGGCGGCCGGGCTCGTGCTCGACCCCGCCGCGTCCGCGGTGCTCACCGAGGCGCCGCAGCCGTGGCAGCTGCCGCTCGGCGCGTCGTCGGAGCTCGGGAGCGCGTTCGAGCAGCTGCTGTCGCTGCACCTCGAAGTCGAAGTACCGGCCGCTGGTGCATGCTGGTGGACCGATGGGTCCGCGGTCGTCGAGCCGAGCTGCCTGGTCGCTCAAGGGCTTGCCGGACCCGGACGTCTATCGCGGCGCTCCTCGAGGGCTCGTGGGCGGCGCATCGCTGGCGCTCCGTCCCGGCGCGCGTGTCGGACGAGCCGACGCTGCCCGCCGACGCCGATCAAGACGCTGCCGAACCGCTGTACGTTCCGCTCGGCGGCGGCCACCGACGTGGGGCGGGCGCGGCAGCAACAACGAGGACGGGTTCGTCGAGCGGCCGGAGGTCGGGCTCTGGGCGGTCGCCGACGGCATGGGCGGCCATAGCCACGGCGAGGTCGCCAGCCGGATGGTGTGCGACGCGCTGGCGGACTTTCCGCTGGACGGGACGTTCGAGGAGGCGATCGAGGCCGCCGCCAGGCGCGTGCAGGAGGTCAACGATCATCTCGTCCGGGCCGCAACGAGCGGCGATCCGGCCGATCGCAGCGGCAGCACCGTGGTCGTCCTGCTGCTGCGCGGCGCGTCGCTCGGCGGTGCTGTGGGCCGGTGACAGCCGCGTCTACCGCTGGCGGGCTGGCAAGCTCGAGCAACTGACCCGGGACCACAGCCTCGCGGAGCTGGCGGGCGCGGCTGCCGCGGAATCGAGTGTCATCACCCGCGCCGTCGGGGTCGAGCCGGATCTGACGCTGGACGTCCACCGCGACGGCGTCCGTCGCGGACGACCGCTTCCTGCTCTGCTCCGACGGGCTGACGCGTGTCATTTCCGAGAGCGAGATCTGCGGCTGGATGGAGGCGCCGGACATCCGCGCCGCCGTCGACGGGCTGATCAAGGCGACGCTGGACGCCGGCGCGCCGGACAACGTGACGGTCCTCATCGCCGAAGTGCATCGATAACCGCGGATCTCATCTCTGGCGTGGGTTTCGGGTATAGAATGCCGCCGCCTGACGAGCAAATCAGTCCGGCTGCCGAAGCAACTCGGCGTGCTCCGCACCCGCGGGACGACGAGGCTCCTGGTGATGAGCTGCTCGTTGGGACGGTCAGGCGCTGCTGCGAGCCGATTTCAGCCGAGCAGCCGTGCGGCCAGAACCTGGACGACACGGACGTCCTGTCGCGCCTTCGACGCGCTCCGCCTGTTCGGCCAGACCAGGTCCCCGAGGCGCCGCCCGATGCCGACGAGGCGGGACAAGGAGCTGGCGAAGGCGAGGCCGGCGCTCGAATGGGATCGGATCCGGGCGGACGCCCTCGACGGCCTTACCAGGAGCAAGGACCTTCGGCTGCTGGCCTACCTCGGGACGGCGCGTGCTTCGCACCGACGGCCTGCCCGCCTTCGCGCACGTGCTCACGACGGCCTCGCAGTGGCTCGAGACCTATTGGCCGCAGGTGTATCCTCTGCTCGACGAGGACGCCATCGCCAGACGTAACGCGCTGAACTGCTTCGCGGATCCGATGGCGGTCGTCGACCGCGTGTGGCGGCTGCCGCTGGTCGCCAGCCGGCAGCACGGGCGCTTCAGCCTGCGCGACATCGACATCGCCCGCGGCCAGGCGTCGCCGGGGCCGACCGAAGAGACAGGCCGGACGAGGCGGCGATCTCGCGAGGCGTTCGCGGCGATCCCGCTCGAGGAGCTGACCGCGCTCGATCTGAGCGTGGCCGACGGCGATGGCCGCGCTGAACAGCATCGACGCGCGGATGCGCGGCGAGGGCGGCCCCGAGGTCGCGCCGGATTTCGCGGCCGCTCTCGACGCAGTTCGCCAAGCTGGCGACGGTGTGCCGCGACGAGCTGGCGGGGCGATCGGGCGACAGCGCCGCCGCCGGCGCGGCGGGCGGCGGAGGGCGACGGCAGGCGACGTCACGGTTCACCGGCGGCGCGATCACGTCGCGCCAGGACGCGATTCGCGCGCTGGACGCCGTCGCGGACTACTTCCGTCGGAACGAGCCGTCGAGCCCGATTCCGTTGTTCGTCGATCGGGCGAAGCGGCTGGTGGCGAAGGATTTTCTCGAAGTGCTGGCCGACATCGCGCCCGACGCCGTTCCGGTGGCGCGGTCGGCCGGCGGGCTGAAGAGATCAGTAACGCGTCGCATTCCTATCCGGGAGGTATGTCGTGGCGAAGGCAAGCAGTCAGAAGTTCATCGCGCGCAACCGCGCGCCGCGCGTCCAGATCGAGTACGACGTGGAGCTCTACGGCGCCGAGAAGAAGATTCAGCTGCCGTTCGTGATGGGCGTGCTGGCCGACCTGTCCGGCAAGCCGGCGGAGCCGCTGGCGCCGGTCGCGGACCGCAAGTTCCTCGAGATCGACGTCGACAACTTCGACAGCCGGATGAAAGCGATGAAGCCGCGCGTCGCGTTCCAGGTCCCGAACACCCTGACCGGCGAAGGCAACCTCAACGTCGAGCTGACGTTCGAGAGCATGGACGACTTCTCGCCGGCCGCCGTCGCCGGCAAGGTCGACGCGCTCAGCAAGCTGCTCGAGGCCCGGAAGCAGCTGGCGAACCTGATCACCTACATGGATGGCAAGAGCGGGGCGGAGGAGCTCGTGAGCAAGCTGCTGCAGGACCCGGCGCTGCTGCAGACGCTTGCCACGACGAAGAACCCCCAGGGCGAGATCCTCCTGATCCCGACGTAGACCCGAGCGGAGAACAGCCATGGCCAGACCCGAAGACCGCAGCAGGAAGCGGCCATCGGCGATCGGGGCGTCGAAGTCAGCGACTTCGACATCGCTTCTCAAGAAAGAGTTCAAGCCCAAGACCGACGAGGCGAAGGAAGCGGTCGAGCGGGCGGTCCGCACGCTGGCGGAGCAGGCGCTTTCGCAGACGCGAGTTGATCAGCGCCGACGTCGTCAAGTCGATCGAGGCGATCATCGCCCAGCTCGACAAGAAGCTCACCGAGCAGATCAACCTGATCCTGCACCACGAGGACTTCCAGAAGCTCGAAGGCGCCTGGCGCGGCCTGCACTACCTCGTCAACAACACCGAAACGGACGAGATGCTGAAGATCCGTTTCCTGAACATCAGCAAGGACGACCTCGGCAAGACCCTGAAACGCTACAAGGGGACCGCCTGGGATCAGAGCCCGCTGTTCAAGAAGATCTACGAGGCGGAGTACGGCCAGTTCGGCGGCGAGCCCTTCGGCTGCCTGGTCGGCGACTACTACTTCGACCAGACGCCGCCGGACGTGGAGCTGCTGGGCGAGATGGCGCAGATCGCGGCCGCCGCGCACACGCCGTTCATCGCCGGCGCGTCGCCGACGGTCATGCAGATGTCGTCGTGGCAGGAGCTGGCCAACCCGCGGGATCTGACCAAGATCTTCACGCACGCCGGAATACGCGGCGTGGCGGTCGCTGCGCGAGTCCGAGGACTCCCGCTACTCGGCCTGGCGATGCCGCGCTTCCTGTCGCGGCTGCCGTACGGCGCGAAGACCAACCCGGTCGAGGACTTCGCGTTCGAGGAGGACACCGGCGGCGGCCGATCACAGCCGCTACACGTGGGCCAACGCCGCCTACGCGATGGCGACGAACATCAACCGCTCGTTCAAGCTGTACGGCTGGTGCTCGCGCATCCGCGGCGTCGAGTCCGGCGGCGCGGTCGAGGGCCTGCCGGTCCACACCTTCCCGACCGACGACGGCGGCGTGGACATGAAGTGCCCGACCGAGATCGCGATCAGCGACCGGCGCGAGGCCGAACTGGCGAAGAACGGCTTCATGCCGCTGCTGCACCGCAAGAACTCGGACTTCGCCGCGTTCATCGGCGCGCAGTCGCTGCAGAAGCCGTTCGAATACGACGATCCCGACGCGACCGCGAACGCCAACCTGGCGGCACGCCTGCCGTATCTGTTCGCCTGCTGCCGGTTCGCGCACTACCTGAAGTGCATCGTCCGCGACAAGATCGGCTCCTTCAAGGAGCGCGAGGACATGCAGGTCTGGCTGCAGAAGTGGATCATGAACTACGTGGACGGCGATCCGGCCCACTCGTCGGAGTCGACCAAGGCCGCAGAAGCCGCTGGCCGCCGCCGAAGTGCAGGTGGCGGAAGTCGAAGGCAATCCCGGCTATTACACGGCGAAGTTCTTCCTGCGCCCGCACTACCAGCTGGAAGGGCTGACGGTGTCGCTGCGGCTGGTGTCGAAGCTGCCGTCGGCGAAGGCCGGGTAGGCCGAAGCACCGGCTGTTCGATTTTGCCCTCGGGAGCGTTCTTCACGATCAGGGAGCGTGATTCATGGCCTCAGACATTTTCGCGAAGCTCGGGGACATCAAGGGGGAATCGCTCGACGCCAAGCACAAGGACGAGATCGAAGTGCTGTCGTACTCCTGGGGCGTGACCAACGCGGGCTCGATGGGCCACGGCAGCGGCGGCGGCGAAGGCAAGGCGACGTTCCACGACCTGTCGTTCGTCCACAACGTCGACAAGGCGTCGCCGGTGCTGATGCAGGCGTGCGCGACCGGCGCCCATCTGAAGGAAGCCACGATCACCCATCGCAAGGCCGGCAAGGGGCAGCACGAGTACCTGATCGTCAAGATGAACGACGTCATCGTCACTGGCGTGACGCACGGCGGCAGCGGTGACGGCGCATTCCGAGAACGTCAGCCTGGCGTTCGCGAAGGTCAGCGCTCGAGTACAAGCCGCAGAAGCCGGACGGCTCGCTCGACGCCGGCGTCTTCTTCAAGTACGACATTCAAGGCGCAGAAGGAAGGCTAGGCGCCGGAGGACTACACGTGAGCGTCCCGATTCCGATGCCGTCGCTCGTGGCCTGGCGCTGGGGACATGTTCCTCAGCGTCAGCGGCGCCAAGGCACGGGTCAAATCAACGGCGAGGCGCAGGACGAGCAAGCACAAGAACGAGATCGAGGTGCTCGGCCTGGTCCTGGGGCATGCAGGGCAAGCCGTCGCTGGGCGGCGGCGGCGCGACCGGCAAGGCGACGATTCGCGAGCTGCGCATCACGAAGCGCGTCGACAAGGCGTCCACCGCGTTGATGTCGGCGCTGCGCACCAACGAGCCGATCAAGAAGGCCGTGCTGACCATCCGCAAGGCCGGCAAGACGCCGCTCGAGTACCTGATCATCAAGATCGAGGACGGCCGCGTGATGTCGCTCGACATCGAGGCCGGCGACGCGGCGAACGCTCCGGCGATCTTCGAGCGCTCGCCTTTTCGTTCAACAAGATCACCGTCGAGTACACGCCGCAGGGCCCCGACGGCAACGCGCTGGGCGCCACGAGCTTCGAGGACGAATGGACGGCGGGCTGAGGCCATGACGCTTGTCGAGGCGGCCGAACGGACCTGCAAGGGCGGCGATCCCGCGCGCCGCGCTGGCGCGCCTGCAGGAAGAGGTTCGCGCGCGGCCGGCCGACGCCAAGCTTCGCGTCTTCCTCTTCCAGCTGCTCTGCGTCCTCGGCCAGTGGGAGCGCGCCCTCAACCAGCTGAAGGTCGCGTCCGAGCTCGATGCCGCTCGCGCTGCCGATGGCGCAGATCTACGGCGACGCGGTGCGGTGCGAGGCCATCCGCACCGAGGTGTTCGAGGGGCAGAAGTCCCCGATGGTGCTCGGCGAGCCGGAGCAATGGCTGGCGCTGCTGATCGAGTCCCGGCTGCTCGGCGGACGCGGCGAGGCCGCCCACGCGGAGGAACTGCGGCCAGCGCGCCTTCGAGGAGGCGCCGGCCTCGAGCGGCGACGATCGACGGCCGGCCGTTCGAATGGATCGCCGACGCCGATTCACGGCTCGGCCCGGTGATGGAGGCCATCATCAACGGCCGCTACTACTGGGTGCCCGTTCTCGCGCCTCAGCGCCGATCACGCATCGAAGCCCCGGAGGATCTGCGCGATCTCGTGTGGATGCCGGCGCAACTGCGAGTTCGACAACGGCGGCGAGTCGCTGGCGCTGATCCCGACGCGCTATCCCGGGCTCGGAAGCGTCTGACGACGGCGCGCATCGCGCTGGCGCGCAAGACCACGTGGGAGCCGATCGCCGAGGACGCCTACTGCGGCCTCGGCCAGCGCCTCATCGCGACCGACGCCGGCGAGACCCCGATTCTCGACATCCGCGCCATCTCGATCACGCAGCGACGGCGGTCCGGCGCCGGAAGGCCCGGGCGCCGGACCATGCCTGAGCAGCGCCCCCCGGAGGACGCAGCTGCAGCCAGCGCTGCTCGACCGCCTGACCGACGAGGAGCCGGACAAGAAGCTCGAACCGCGCCAGCGAGCGGGTGATCTCGAAGCGGCGCATGCGCGAGGCGGTGCTGCGCGATCTGGCCTGGCTGTTCAACACCACGCGCCTCGACCCGGACATGGATCCGCGTGACGCTTCCGTACGCGCGGCGCTCGGTGATCAACTACGGCCTGCCGGCGCTCTCCGGCAAGACGGCATCGTCGATCGAGCTGACCGACCTGGAACGCGCCGTCCGGCAGGCCATACTGGACTTCGAGCCGCGCATCCTCGCCGCGTCGCTGCGCGTGCGGGCGCTCGAGTCCGGTCAGCTTCGAGCACCACAACGTCATCGGCGTCGAAATCTCCGGGCAGCTCTGGGCGCAGCCCGTGCCGATCGAACTGCTGGTCCGGACCGAGATCGATCTCGAGACCGGGCAGGTGGAGGTCGCCGATCTCGCGCCGGTCGCGGGTTGCCTGATGGATCCCCGGCTGCTGCAGTACTACAACCTCGAGCTGCAGCACCTCCGCGAGATGGGCGCCGAGTTCGCCGCAGCAGTTCCCCAAGATCGCCGCGCGGCTCGGCATGAGCGGCCTCGAGGTCGCCGATCCCGTACGTGGAACGGCTGCTCGAAGGGGTCGGCGTTCCTCGCGGCGCGGGTGCAGCTGAAGCTGGACGCCGAGTTCCCGCGCTTCACCCAGGCGCTGCTCGAGATCGTCTATCCGCACTACCTCGCGCCGACGCCGTCGATGCTCGTGGCGCAGCTGCATCCCGACAAGAACGAGCCGACCCTGGCCGGCGGCACGCGGATCGTGCCGCGCGGCACGACGCTGCACTCGCTGGTCGGTCCCGACGACGCGACCGCGTGTGAGTTCCGCACGGCGCACGACGTGACGCTGCTGCCGGTCGAAGTCGCGTCGGCGAGCTACTTCTCGTTTGCGCCCGACCTGCCGCTCAACACGCTGCCGATCGCGCAGCGGATCAAGGGCGGCCTTCGCATCCGGCTGAAGACGACCGCCGGTCTGAAGTTCGACGCAGACGACGATCGATCGCCTGTGTTTCTACCTGGCCGGGCGCGACGACGTCGCCAACAAGCTGCTCGAGCTGTGCCTCGGGGCCGGACTCGGCGTGCTGGTGCGGCCGATCGGCGACCGGTCCACCGACGTCATCGCTGCTGCCGGCGTCCGCGATCCGGCCGGTCGGGTTCACGGACCAGGAAGCGCTGCTGCCGCGTCAGCGTGCGGTCGTTTCAGGGCTATCGGCTGCTGCAGGAGTACTTCGCGTTTCCCGCAGCGCTATCGCTTCATCGAGCTGACCGGGCTGGCATCGAGCATCCGCCGCGTGCAGGGAAACGAGCTCGAGCTGGTGCTGCTGGTCGGGCGCGGCGATGCCACGCTCGAGAGCGTCGTCGACGGGTCGAACCTGCAGCTGTTCTGCACGCCGGCGATCAACCTGTTCGAGAAGCCGCGCATCGATCGGATTCACGTGAACGACTCGACCTACGAGTTCCACGTGGTCGCCGACCGCACCCGGCCGCTGGATTTCGAGATCTACCAGGTGACCAACGTCGTCGGGCATGGCGCCGGCGACGACAGCGAGCAGCAGTTCCTGCCCTTCTACTCGGCAGTCGAGCACCGACGTCGAGCGATCCGCAGTCGGCCTACTTCACGACGCGCCGGGAGCCGCGCCTGATTCCGCCGGACCAGCGGCGGTCGGGCCTCGCGATCGAGCTACATCGGCAGCGAGGTGTTCCTCTCGCTGGTCGATTCCGAGGCAGGCGCCCTATTCCGCCAGACCTGCGGCAGCTCTCGATGCAGGCGCTGTGCACCAATCGCGACCTGCGCGCTGCAGATGCCGATGGGGCTCGGCGAGACAGCGACTTCTCGCTGAACATCGCCGCGCCGGTGACGAGCGTGCGGGTGGTCAGCGGGCCGAGCCGGCCGTATTCGGCGGTGGCCGACGGCGCGATCGCCTGGCGCGCGATCAGCCATCTGTCGCTCAATTACCTGTCGCTCGTCGACGCGAACGAGCAGCAGGGGGCGACGGCGCTGCGCGACTGCTCGAGCTCTACGCGACCACCACCGATATCGAGCGCCAGGCGCCAGATCGACGGCATTCGAGTCGGTGAGCGTCGCGCCGCGTCGTCCGCCGGCTGCCGGCGCGCGGCCCGATCGCCTTCGGGCGCGGGGTCGAAATCACGGTGGACGTCGACGAGATGGCGTTCGAGGGCGGCAGCGCCTTTCTGCTCGGCGCGGTGCTGGACCGCTACTTCGCGCGCTACGTGTCGATCAACTCGGTCACCGAAACGGTGCTGCGATGCGCAGACCCGAGGCGAGATCAACCGATGGACGCCAAACTGGGGCACGAGACCGACGCTCTGAGCTTCCTGGCGGCCGTCGCCAGGGAGCCGTATCGCTACGACTTCTACCAGACGTTGCGACGGCTGGAGTGCCTGTACCCGGACAAGCCGCGCTGGGGCGCCGCGCTCCGTCCGGTCGACGAGCCGGTGCGACTTGGGACAGGACCCGGACCTGGCGTTCGCGCCGGCGTCCGCTGGCATCGCTCGAGCTCGGGCAGGACGGCGCGCCGCCGCGGCTGCAGGTGAGGCTGTTCGGCCTGCTCGGGCCGAACGGCCCGCTGCCGATGCACATCACCGAGTACGTGCGCCATCGGCTGCGCCACGCCGGCGATCCGACGCTCAGCCGCTTCCTGGATCTCTTCCATCATCGGTTCCTGGCGCTGTTCTACCGCGCCTGGGCGCAGGCGCAGCCGCACGTCAATCGCGATCGGCCCGGGCAGGACCGCTTCCGGGTCTACGTCGGCGCGTTCGTCGGCGTCGCGCCGCCGCCGCTGCGCGACCGCGACGCGGTGCCCGACCTCGCCAAGCTCTTTCACGCCGGCACCCTGGTGCGCCAGGTGCGCAACGCCGAAGGACTGGCCGCCATCATCCGGCAGTTCTTCCGCGTGCCGGTCGGCGATCGAGGAGTTCGTCGGCCATTGGCTGGTCCTGGCGCCGGCGCGAGCGCACGTACCTGCGCCGCGACGGCACGAGCGCTCGGCGCGCGATGCGGTCGTCGGGCGCCCGCGTCTGGGACCATCAGGGCAAGTTCCGCATTCACCTCGGGCCCGCTGACGCTGGCGCAGTACGAGGCCTTCCTGCCCGCGGCACGGGCCGGCAGCGGCGCCAAGGGCGGCGGGGCGCTGCTCCGGAAGCTGGTGGACTGGGTGCGCTTCTATCTCTGTTTCGAGCTCGATTGGGACGTCCGCCTGCGCCTCAAGCGCGACGAGGTGCCGCGCGCTGAAGCTGGGCATGCGCGGCCAACTTGGCTGGACGACGTGGCTGGGCACGCGAGCGTCGCGGGCCGACGCCGACGACCTGTGCCTGGATGGCGAAATGTTCGTTGAGAGAGATCGAGTCGCATGACCGAGATCAGTCGGTCGCAGTTGTTCGGCAAGCTCAACAGCCTGGCGTACAAGGCCATCGAAGGGCGCCACCGTCTTCTGCAAGCTGCGGGGCAACCCGTACGTCGAGCTGGTGCACTGGATTCAGCAGATCCTGCAGACGCCCGACTCGGACATGCACCGCATCGTCCGGCACTTCGAGGTGGACGCGTCCCGGCTGGCGAAGGACCTCACCGAGGCGCTGGATCGGCTGCCGCGCGGGGCGACGTCGATCTCGGACTTCTCGACGCACGTCGAGAACGCCGTCGAGCGGGGCTGGGTCTACGCGACGCTGATGTTCGGCGACGCCCGGGTGCGCACCGGGCACCTGATGGTCGGCATGCTGAAGACGCCGTCGCTGCGCAACGCCCTGCTGGCGATCTCGCGGCACTTCGAGGCCGTGAAGGCCGACACGCTGACCGACGAGTTCGCCGCGATCGTCAGCGGATCGCCGGAGGACCGACTCGGCGCGACCGACGGGTCGACGCTCGCGGCGCCCGGGCGAGGCGAGCGGCGCGATGGCGCCGGCGCAGATGGGCAAGCAGGAGGCGCTGAAGCGCTTCGCCACGAACCTGACCGAGCGCGCGCGCAAGGGCCAGCTCGATCCGGTCAGCGGCCGCGACGAGGAGATCCGGCAGATCGTCGACATCCTGATGCGGCGGCGGCAGAACAACCCGATCCTCACGGGCGAGGCCGGCGTCGGCAAGACCGCGGTGGTCGAAGGCTTCGCCGCGCGCATCGCGCGCGGCGACGTGCCGCCGCCGCTGAAGAACGTGCAGGTCTACACGCTCGACATCGGGCTGCTGCAGGCCGGCGCCAGCATGAAGGGGGAGTTCGAGAACCGCCTGCGCCAGGTGATCGACGAGGTGCAGGCCTCGCCCGAGCCGATCATCCTGTTCGTGGACGAAGCGCACACGCTGATCGGCGCGGGCGGTGCGGCGGGCACCGGCGACGCGGCGAACCTGCTGAAGCCGGCGCTCGCGCGCGGCACGCTGCGCACGATCGCCGCCACGACCTGGGCCGAATACAAGAAGTACATCGAGAAGGACCCCGCGCTCACCCGGCGCTTCCAGGTCGTGCAGGTCCTGGAGCCGAGCGAGGAGAAGGCCACGCTGATGGTGCGCGGCGTGGCGTCGACGCTCGAGAAGCATCACCGCGTCCAGCTGCTCGACGAGGCGCTCGAGGCCGCGGTCCGGCTGTCGCATCGCTACATTCCGGCGCGCCAGCTGCCGGACAAGGCGGTCAGCCTGCTCGACACGGTGTGCGCGCGCGTGGCCATCAGCCAGCACGCGGTGCCGCCGCAGCTCGAAGACTGCCGCCGGACGATCGAAGGCGCTGCAGACCGAGCTCGGGATCATCGGCCGCGAAGAGGCCGTCGGCGTCGACGCCGCCGAGCGCCGGCGCGCCTGCGAAGAGAAGCTCGCCGCCGCAGAGGCGCGGCGCGCCGAGCTCGAGCAGCGCTGGGAAGGCGGAGCAGCAAGCTCGTCGATCGCCTGCTCGAGATTCGCGCGACGCTCCGGCAGGCGGCCGACGGCAGGCCGGCGGCGCGCCAAGCGGCGGCCATCCGCCGGCCGCCGACGCCAGCCGAGAGGCACCTGCCGGACGGAGCAGCGGCGACGCGACTGCTCGCCGAGCTCGCCGAGCCTGCAGGCGCAGCTCGCGGCACTGCAGGGCGAGTCGCCGCTGATCCTGCCGAGCGTCGACGAGCAGGCCGTCGCCTCCGTCGTCGCAGGACTGGACCGGCGTGCCGGTCGGCCGGATGGTGAAGAACGAGGTCGAGACGCTGCTGCAACCTGGCCGACACGCTCAACCAGCGCGTCATCGGCCAGCGCCACGCGCTCGAGATGATCGCGCGGCGCATCCACACCTCGCGCGCGAAGCTCGACAACCCGAACAAGCCGATCGGCGTGTTCATGCTGTGCGGGCCGTCGGGCGTCGGCAAGACCGAGACGGCGCTGACGCTGGCCGAGGCGCTGTACGGCGGCGAGCAGAACGTCATCACCATCAACATGAGCGAGTTCCAGGAGAAGCACACCGTCTCGACGCTCAAGGGATCGCCGCCCGGCTACGTCGGCTACGGCGAGGGCGGCATCCTGACCGAGGCGGTCCGGCGGCGGCCGTACAGCGTCGTCCTGCTCGACGAGATCGAGAAGGCGCACTCCGACGTGCACGAGCTGTTCTTCCAGGTGTTCGACAAGGGCTGGATGGAGGACGCCGAGGGCCGCTACATCGACTTCAAGAACACGATCATCCTGCTGACGTCGAACGTCGGCACCGAGCTGATCGTCAGCATGTGCAAGGACCCCGAGCTGATGCCCGAGCCGGAGGGCATCGCGAAGGCGCTGCGCGAGCCGCTGCTGAAGAAGTTCCCGGCGGCGCTGCTCGGGCGGCTGGTCGTGATTCCGTACTATCCGCTGAGCGACGCGATGCTGGCCAGCATCGTCCGGCTGCAGCTCGGACGCATCGCGAGGCGGGTCGCGGACCACCACAAGATTCCGTTCACCTACGACGACGAGGCGGTGAAGCTGATCGTCAGCCGCTGCACCGAGGTCGAGAGCGGCGGGCGCATGATCGACGCGATCCTGACCAACACCGTCCTGCCGGCGATCAGCCACGAGTTCCTGAGGCGGACGATGGCAGGGGAGACGCTGAAGGGGGTGCGGCTGGCGGCGGCGAACGGCGACTTCGACTATCGATTCGAGTGACGCCTGACGGCCAGGGCGCCGCGTCTGGCCGGATCGGACGACGGTATGCTTGGTGAGCACATGCAGGACCTGCTCGGCCAGAAGCTCGAGGAGGATCCAGACGAGCCGACGCGCGAGCTGACCGTGGACGAGGCGCTCGAGATCGCGATCCAGCTCCAGCAGCAGGACCGCCTCGCCGAGGCCGACGCCGTCTACCGCCAGATTCTCGCCGTGGCAGCCCGACCACCCGCGGGCGCTGCACTATGCCGGCGTGCTCGCGCACCAGCGCGGGCGCAGCGAGCGACGGCGATCGCGCTGATCGAGAAGAGCCTGGCGCTCGCTCCCGGACCGGGCCGACTGGCACAGCAATCTCGGCATCGTCCTCCAGGAGTGCGGCCGGCTGGACGAGGCGATCGCGGCCTATCACCGCGCGATCGCGCTCGATCCCGGGCACGCCAATGCCCACAGCAACCTCGGCGTGCTGTTGCGGGCGACCGGCAAGCCGGTCGAGGCCGAAGCCGCGTATCGGACCGCGATCCGGCTCGAATCCCGAGCACATCGATGCGTACACGAACCTCGGCGTCCTGCTGAACGGGCTGAAGCGGACCGACGAGGCGGTCGCCTGCTTCTGCAAGGCGATCACGCTGCGGCCGAAGCACCCGGAGGCGCGCCGGCTGCTGGCGCTGGCGCACTGCACGCTCGGCGAGGTCGACAAGGCGATTCGGATCTTCGAGGAGTGGCTCGCGGAGGAGCCCGACGATCCGATCGCCCGCCACATGCTGGCGGCGTGCACCGGCCGCGACGTCCCGGCCCGCGCCTCCGAACGGCTTCGTCGAGCAGACCTTCGACAGCTTCGCCGCGAGCTTCGAGTCGAAGCTGGCGAAGCTCGCCTACCGGGCGCCGGCGCTGGTGGCGGCGATGCTGGAGGATGCGGGCCTCGAGGCCGTCGAAGAGCCTCGACGTGCTCGACGCCGGCTGCGGCACCGGCCTGTGCGGGCCGCTCGTGGCGCCGTATGCGCGCCGGCTGACCGGCGTCGATCTGTCGGCCGGCATGCTGGCGCAGGCGAAGGAGAAGAAGGTCTACGACGAGCTGCTGCAGGTCGAGCTGACCGCGTACCTGCGGGCAGCCCGACGCGTTCGACATCGATCGTGTCGGCCGACACGCTGGTGTACTTCGGCGCGCTCGACGAGGTCGTCGCCGCCGCGGCGGGTGCGCTGCGGCCCGGCGGGCTGCTCGTCTTCACGCTCGAGCACGGCACGGCGATGCCGCGCCGGACTTCCGCCTGGAGATGCACGGCCGCTACACGCACGCGCGGCGCTACGTCGAGCGGCTGCTGGCGGGCAGCGGGCTGGACGCCGGAGATCGCCCACGCCGAGCTGCGGATGGAATCCGGCGTGCCGGTCGCCGGCCTGGTGGTTCGCGCGCCGCAAGGCCGTCGGCGATGCGTCGATAGTCCGTGGCGGCAGTCGGCGGGTCGGAGTTACATGTGGCGTCCCCGGCTCGGCGCGTCTCGACGCTGAGGGACTCGTCATGCCTAGAGTGATGGAAATCGTCACGCCGCTCGGCGAGGACGTCCTGCTGTTCCACGGCATGAACGCGCGCGAGGAGATGGGCCGGCTGTTCGAGTATCAGCTCGAGCTGCTGAGCGCGAAGGACGACATCAACCTCGACGACATCCTCGGCAAGAACGTCACCGTCAAGCTCGCGCTGCCCGACGACAAGACGCGCTACTTCAACGGCTACGTCACGCGCTTCGCGCAGGGCGGCATGTACGGCCGCTACCACCGCTACGTCGCGACCGTCCGCCCGTGGCTGTGGTTCCTGACGCGCACCGCCGACTGCCGGATCTTCCAGGAGATGAACGTTCCCGACATCATCAAGGAGGTGTTCGCCGATCATCGCGTCGGCCGACTTCAAGCTGGAGCTGACCGGCACCTACCGGAAGTGGACCTACTGCGTGCAGTACCGGGAGACCGACTTCAACTTCGTCAGCCGGCTGATGGAGCAGGAGGGCATCGGCTACTACTTCCGGCACACCGACGGGCACGAACACGATGGTGCTGACCGACTCGACCAGCAAGCACACGCCGGTCGCCGGCTACGAGAAGCTGCCGTTCATTGCGCCCGACCGAGCAGGTGCAAGCCGGACCTCGAGCACGTGCACGCGCTGGGACTTCGCGCGCGAGATCCAGCCCGGCGTCTACGTGCACGACGACTACGACTTCGAGCGGCCGAGCGTCGAGCTCAAGACCAACAAGGCGCTGCCGCGCGGCTACACGCCGAGCGACTACGAGGTCTACGACTATCCCGGGCATCTACATGCAGAAGCCGGACGGCGAGCAGTACGCGTCGGTGCGGATCGACGAGCTCGGGCACGCAGTTCGAGATCGCGCACGGCGTCGACCAACGCGCGCGGGCTGGCCGTCGGATCGCTGCTGACGCTCGAGGATCACCCGCGCGAGGATCAGAACCGCGAGTACCTGATCGTCGGCGGCGAGCTACGACCTGACGTTCAGCGACTACGAGTCGCTGCCCGAGGGCGGCGGCACCGAGCTACCAGTGCGCGTTCACGGCGATGCCGACGCGCGCAGCAGTTCCGGCCGAAGCGGCATGACGCCGAAGCCGTTCGTGCAGGGTCCGCAGACCGCGGTGGTCGTCGGGCCCGGGCGGCGAGGAGATCTACACCGACAAGTACGGCCGGGTGAAGGTGCAGTTCCACTGGGATCGGCGCGGCAAGAAGGACGAGAACAGCTCGTGCTGGATCCGCGTGTCGCATCCCTGGGCCGGCAAGAGCTGGGGCGCGATCGCGACGCCGCGCATCGGCCAGGAAGTGATCGTCGACTTCCTCGAAGGCGATCCCGACCAGCCGATCATCACCGGCCGCGTCTACAACGCCGAGCAGATGCCGCCGTACGAGCTGCCGGCCAACAAGACGCAGTCGGGCATCAAGAGCCGCAGCTCGCTGGGCGGCGGCGGCGGCGAACTTCAACGAGATCCGGTTCGAGGACAAGAAGGGCTCCGAGCAGGTCTTCATCCACGCCGAGAAGAACCAGGACATCGAGGTCGAGAACGACGAGACGCACTGGGTCGGGCACGATCGGAAGAAGACGATCGACCACGACGAGACGACGCACGTCAAGCACGATCGGACCGAGACGGTCGACAACAACGAGACGATCACGGTTCACGGCGCAGCGGACGGAGACGGTCGACAAGAACGAGACGATCACGATTCACCTGAACCGGACGGAGACCGTCGACGCCGAACGAGACGATCACGATCGGCGGCAACCGCGACCATCACGGTGAGCAAGAGCGAGACCGCGACCGTCGCGCTGCAGCGGACGCACACGGTCGGCATCAACGAGACGATCACCGTCGGCGCGGCGCAGGAGATCACGGTCGGCGCAGCGCAGACCGTTACAGTCGGCGCGATTCAGACGATCAGCGTCGGCGCGAACCAGTCGACGAGCGTCGGCGGCGAACCAGTCGACACAGCAGATCGGCGACAGATCGGAGCGACCACGAGCGTCGGCAAGAACGCGTCGATGACCGTGGGCGAGCGACGAGTCGCGCAAGGTCACCGGCGGCCGCACCACCGACGTCGGCAAGGACGACGCGCTGAAGGTCGGCAAGAACTGCGTGATCGATGCCGGCGACTCGATCACGCATCAAGACCGGCGACGCCAGCATCACGATGAAGAAGGACGGCACGATCATGATCAAGGGCAAGGACATCACGATCGAGGGCAGCGGCAAGATCAACGTCAAGGCCGACAGCGACATCGTGATCAAGGGCAGCAAGATCGGCATCAACTGACGGACGCACGCATGATGAACGAGCTGGACGATCCCTTCGCAGTGCTCGTCGTCGAGGACGGCCGACGAGTTCGATGCGCTGAGCCGCAGCCGGTCAGGCCTGCAGAGCCGGCCACCGCGCTGCACGCGCGCCCGCCACGGCCACGTTCCATGGGTTCGATCTCGACGACCGTCCGCTGGTCGTCGGCCTGCCTGGCCTGCCTCACGAAATCGTGCCGGCGCGGACGACGGTCCGTGCTTCGCGCGGACGTCGGAGCGTCAGTGGTCCTGCTGTTCGAAGGCGGCGACGTGCGTCGTCCCATTGTCATGGGCGTGCTCCACGAGGCAACGGTCGGCCGGGAGCCGGCCGGACGCACGTCAGTTCGTGTCCGTTCAGGCTGATGACGACCGGCTCGTGGTGTCGGCTGAGCGGGAGATCGTCCTGCGCTGCGGCGACGCGAGCATCACCCTGACGCGCGCCGGCAAAGTGCTCATCAAGGGCACGTACATCTCAGCCGCTCGTCGGGCTACAACAAGATCAAGGGCGCGGCGGTCGACATCAACTGAGTTCAGGCAGAGCGCGGGCTGACCCACATGTGGCAGGTTGACAACCGAACGCCGTTCGCCGCCGAACGCGGGTGGGTGCGCGACCGCAACGGCGCGGAGGTGTGGCTGGTGGCTGTCAAGTGCACCTTCGACATCGGGCCCGATGGCACGACCGAGGTGTCCGAGGAGCAGCCGCCCGTATTGCGGGTGCCCGAGCACTTCGGCGAGCCCGGCAAGAGCAGCATCAAGTACGAGAACGATCTCGTCCTGACCAAGACGACGACCGACATCATCGTCGTCGGCCATGCGTATGCACCGGGCGGACGTCCGATTGAACAGATGGAAGTCGGCTTCCGGGTCGGCCCGGTCCAGAAGGTCCTGCAAGTCACCGGCGACCGCAACTGGGGCGTCGCTCGGACGCACCGGTCCGGCGCCCGTTCATGAAGATGCCGCTGACCTACGAGCGGGCCTTCGGCGGTGTGGACCTGAGGTCCGCTCATCCCGAGCGCGATTGGGAGTGGCGTAACCCCGTCGGGACGGGCTTCGCCGTGTCGCGCGACAACGCGACGGGCGTCGCCCTGCCGAACGTCGAGTATCCGGACGATCCGATGCGGTCGTGGAGCGACCGCCCCCGGCCTGCGGGGTTCGGGGCGATCGCCGGCTCATTGGCAGCCGCGGGCTGGCCTGGCCGGCACCTACGACGACGACTGGATGAAGACGCGGCAGCCGCTGCTTCCAGACGACTTCGACGACCGGTATTTTCAGTGCGCGCCGGCCGATCAGCAGGCGCCGACGTTCCTCCGCGGCGGAGAGCCTGTGGCGCTGTACCGCCTGACGCCAGGCGGTGAGCTCCGCTTCACGCTACCGCAAGGTATTCCTCGGGTTCGACACGCGGTTCTACGACGGCAGCCGGGCGCTGCACAAGGAGCGCAAACTGCACACCGTGATCCTGGAGCCCGACTGTCCCGAGAGTGTCGCTCGTCTGGCACACCGCACTGCCGTGCCATTCCAAGGTGCAGAAGCTGGAGCGGACGATTGTCACGCTCAAGACGCGAGCGTGGAGGCGGTCCGTCGTCGTCCGACCAGGGAGTTGGAGCTCGAGCCGGCATGAGCGGAATGGCGGAGCCCGTGCACGTCGTCGCCGTTGGGCGCGTCGACCCCGGTGGGTCGGGACGCGTGGTCGAGCGCCGCGGCGGTACGCGCCGGCATCAGCGGCTTCGCCCAGCACCCCTACATGATCGACACGGCGGGGGAACCCATGCGAGCGGCGATCGCGCCGTGGATCGACATCGCGTGCCAGGGCCAGGAGCGGTTCGAGGCGCTGCTCCTTCCGGCCATCGATCAGGCACTCGAGCTCGTTGGCCCAGGCATTCCGACCCGACGCTTCGCGTCGCACTGGCGCTCGGTCTCCCGTCCGCGCGGCCCGGCCTGCCGGCGGATCTCGGCGCCGCACTGGGGACCAGCATCGCGAAGCGTATCCTGGGCGCTTCGTCGCGCAGGCGGTGTTGGAGAACGGCCATGCGGCCGGGTTGCTGGGATTGCAGGCCTCGATCCGCAAAATGGGCGAAGGCGCCTTCGATGCCTGTGTGCTGGCCGGCGTCGAGTCGTACCTCGCGCCGGAGACGCTCGCAGTGGCTCGAGGAGAACGATCAACTGCACGGCGCCGGGCCGCTCAACAACGCGTGGGGATTCATTCCGGGCGAGGGCGCGGGGGCGGTGCTGCTGGTGACCGAACGCACGCTGGCGCGGCTGCATGGCCGCGTCGCTCGGGCCGGGTGCTGAGCGTCGGCTGTGGGTTCGAGCCCAACCGGATCAAGACCGAGACCGTGTGCATCGGCGAAGGGCTCGACCACGGCGTTCCGAGAGGGCCTGTCAGGCCTGCCGTCTGGCGCGAAGGTCACCGACGTCTACTGCGACATGAACGGCGAGCCGTACCGGGCGGACGAGTTCGGCTTCGCGTGCCTGCGGACGAACGAGGCGTTCGTGTCGGCCTCCGATTTCGTCGCGCCAGCCGATTGCTGGGGCGACGTTCGGCCGCCTCCGCGCCGCTCGCATCGTGCTCTCTGGCTCGCGGCGTCACAGAAGGCGTACTCCAACGGTGCCGTTGGCCTTCCTGTGGGCCAGCTCCGAGAGCGGCAGCGCGGCGCGGCGCTCCTGGCCCTGCCGTTCATCGAGCGGGGATAGCGATGCCCGTCACTGTCAAGGTCAACGGCACGGCTGCAACTCGCTCGTCCACAAGGGGAGCAGCGGTATCTCCGTCGGCAACCATCCCGGACGTCTGCAAGACGCCGACGCCGGGAGGGCCCGTTCCGATGCCGTATCCGAACATCTCGCAGTCGGCGACGCTCGCCAACGGCACGACGACGGTCAAGGCCGACGGCATGATGATCGCCATCAAAGGCTCCGAGTTCTCACTTTCCAATGGGGACAACGCAGGTGTTGCCGGAGGCGTGAAGTCCAGCACGTTCATGAAGGAGTCGACCTGGATCCTGTACTCCTTCGACGTCAAGATCGACGGCAAGCAATGCGTGTCGCCTGACCGACAAGAAGTTCCAGAACCACGAGAACACCGTCGATCTCGCTGGCATCGTCTTCGTGACGGTCGTCCTCGTGACCACCGGGTCTGACACCTGTCCGACGTGCAAGGCGGCGCGTGGAGAAGTACACACGGCGCAGACCAAGTCGTATGAGGAATTCTTCTCAGACGATGAGAGAAAGATGTTCGACCGGATTCGCACCCGACATCCGGACATCGCTCCCATGCTGCCGCCAGCTGGCGGCCGCTACAAGGTCGCGTCGAAGCCGGCGCGAGACAACGCGGTCGACCGCTTCAGGAAGGCGAAGAAGAAGGCGGGGGAAACCGGTTCGGGCGACGACGATCATCATCCTCATCCGATCAAGGTCGGGGGATGTCCGATTCACCAGGAATTGTTGCGGAAGCCCACCGATCCCAAAGACCGGCGGCGAGCCGACCTGTTCGACAAGATCATCAATAACAAGGTCGGCGACGCAATCAAACGGAACGGCTAACTGCGCGAATGAGTGCGCGCCGGCCACGACCCCGGCGCGGGCTGGACGCGCTGCAACGAAGAACCTAAATGCACGCTCCTGTTCGTCCCGCTTTTGTCGCCCGCGATTGGTTGCTTCCCGGACGCGGGTTCGCATATGTCGGAACGCCTCCCGTGAATCTGTCAACAGCGAGCGCGGCTGATGATGAGTGGACGCGGCTGCTGGCGATGTTCGAGGAGCTGAGACACGGGGCGCGGCACGACGCCTCGCTGCTCGTGCTGCTTCAGCAGTCACCACACTCCGAGATACGCCAGTGCGCGCTGAGGATTCTCGGCCACGCGGGAGGCCGCGAGTCCAGGCTCGCGATGGGCACCTTCGTCTCACATCCTGATCCGGACACGCGAAGCGCCGTGTTCGATGCGGTGGCTTTCGCCTGCGATCTACGACTGATCGAGCCTTTGTTGCTGGCTCGTCGAGCAGCGAGACCACAAGAGCGTCTTCACGTCATGAGCGCGATCTCGCACCTCCTGGAACGTGAGCCTGCAGCCTTGTACCGATGACATGGGCGAGCTCGCCGACAGCGCCTATGAGGCGCTCGCGCGACAGCGCGTCGAGGCACTCAGCACGGCACACGGCGTCGAGGCGGCGATTTTCGAAGGCGGCATTCGGAGCATCGCCTACGTCACGGAGCGAATCGAAGCACTGTGCGATGGGCCAGATGCTTCGGAATCCGGCGGGTCTCTTTCGAGGTATGTCGAAATGCTCGAGGGCATGACCGGGTTGTCTGCCGTCGACACGTTCGACGACGAGTTGACGCCTAACTGCGCGCGAATCAGGGCTATGGTTTCGCAGTTCGAGCGGAGCGGCGGCGCAACACGATTCGAGGCTGGCGAGCGCTACTTCTTCGGCCATCGGCTGGCATCGTGAAGAAGCTCTGTCGCCTCGGCGCGGACTCCAAGGGGTTCGCACGTTTCCCGACGGAATGAGTTGCTCGCCGAGCCGTGAAAGCAGGGTTCCGATGCCGCACGTCGCGCTCGATGGTGTAGTGGGAGTTCATGCGCAGGAAGCGATCGGTTTGTGCGAGACGCGCATGGCGCAGCTCCGGCTGCCACACGTCAACCTGATGAGTCTCGCGCGCCTCGACGGTCGCCTGCGGGCGCATCTCGAGGGGCTGGCCACGGCCGGCGAGCACGCCCAGCGCCCCATCGACCTCGAGTTCGAGACGCCGTCTAAAGGCTCGGCGTTCGCGCTTGCGGTGCGCGCAATCGAGGGCGGCCAATCGGAGTCGCTCGAACGACTGTGGACGCTCGCCGACGACACACCGTCCCTGGCCGATGGGCTGTTGGCCGCATTTGGCTGGGTCGAACGGCATTTCTTGCAAGGCGTGGTCCGCGACTTGTTACGGAGCGGGGCCTCGCGACGCCGTGAGGCCGGATTGGCGGCCTGCGCGATGCATCGCACGGACCCGGGGCTCGACAAGGGCCCCTGGCTCGACAATCCCGTCCCGGCAAATCGCTCACGCGCGGTGCGCGCAGTCGGAGAGCTTGGGCTCGCAGGTCAGACTGATCGCCTGGGAGATGCGGTGGAGGTCGACGCCGACTGCCGGTTCTGGTCCGCATGGTCCGCCGTGCTGTTGGGGAACCGCGGTGTGGCGGTGAATGCCTTGCGTCAGACTGCCGTCGAGGCGGGCCGTCCCCATCGCGCCCGGGCGTTCAACCTTGTGCTCCAGGCGCTGGACACGTCCTCGGCGCATGCCTTGCTGCAAGACGTCGCGAAAGACGCTGGGCAACTCCACTGGCTGATACAGGGAAGCGGGATCGTCGGCGATGCGACATACTGTACCCTGGCTCATCGGGCACATGGCAAAGCCGGAGACCGCGCGCGTAGCCGGTGAAGCGTTCACACTGATCACCGGCGCGGACCTCGATGCGGTGCAGCTGTGGCGGTCACGACCAGAAGACTTCGAGTCTGGGCCAACTGACGAGCCTGACGATGAGAACGTGGAACTGGACTCGGACGAGGGCCTGATGTGGCCAGACCCGCCGAAGGTCGCACGATGGTGGGCCTCCAACGGGCACCGCTTCCAACCGGGTGGGCGCTATTTCATGGGCGCACCGGTTACGCGCGAGCACTGCCTTGCCGTGCTGAAGAATGGCTACCAGCGGCAGCGGGTTCTCGCCGCGCACTACTTGTGCCTCCTCGCACCCGGCACGCCGCTGTTCAATACCAGCGCGCCCGCCTGGCGGCAACAGCGACTGCTGGCGAAGATGACGTGAGGCCATCGCTCCGACTCGACCTCGCCACATTCCGCTCAACCGACGAGTCGACAGTAAGCCTTGCCGAATGCTGATCCTCTGCGACCAGGGGGTAGACGCCGTCGAGAGCCTGGATCAAATCGGGCACCGTCCAATCGTCCGCGCGAGACCTAGTCGCGTTCGTGCCTGTGTGCTGTTGGCTTTCCTCGTGCTCCTTGGGGCTGGCAACGGGCGAAGCCCAGGTGACCGCTGTCATCGCGGGAGCCGTCATCGATCCCGCGACCGGCACTGAGGAAGCCAACCAGACCATCCTGGTCGAAGCGGGTAAGATCACGGCGATCGGGTCCAACCTCGAGATCCCACGAGACGCCGTTCGGGTCGACCTGTCGAATGAGGTGGTTCTCCCCGGACTGATCGATGCACACACGCATCTGTTGGCGACCGTCGACGCGAAATGGGATCTCGGCGACTTCTGGATCATGGCCCTCCAGCGCAGGGCCGGATGGAGAGCCATTCAGGGAGCCCAACACGCCCGTGAAATGTTGGACAGCGGGTTCACCACGGTTCGGGACGTGGGGAACGCCGGCGACTACCTGGATGCCGACCTCGAGAAGGCCATCCGGTTCGGAGTCGTGCCCGGCCCGACCATGGTGTTCGCCGGGCGGATCATCACACCGTTTGGCGGTCAGTTCTGGGATACGCCAACGGATGGGAGGCTCCTCGACAACCCGGAGTATCGCTTTGCGGATTCGCGCGATGAGATGCGCAAGGCCGTCAGGGAGAACGTCTATTGGGGCGCCCGGGTGATCAAGATCGTGGTCGACGGCCAGAAATACACCTACTCGGCCGACGACATTCGATTCATGGTCGAGGAAGCCGCACGCGCCGGAGTGAAGGTGGCCGCCCACGTCCAGACCGAAAAGGGCGCACGCGCCGCGATCGAGGCGAGGGTGGCCTCCATCGAGCACGGGTGGGTGTTGACGGATGAAGACCTTGCCCTTGCGAAGAAGAACGGGTGGTGTTGGTCGGCACGGACTTCACCGTCACTTCGCTCCTCGCGGGCGGAATGGAACCCGAAGCGGCGCGGCGAACTCATCAACGATACGTGGCACGACTGAAACGGGCTTCAGAAGCGGGAGTCGACGTCGTCTTCGGCAGCGACGTCATGGCCGACGTCAAGGGCAGGACACGCGGTCAATTGGCGATCGAATACATCGATAGCTTTCAAGAAGCTGGGATCGGCGCCCTGGAGATCCTTCGCGCCATGACGAGCCGGGCAGCGGTGCTATTGGGTGTTGAAAAGGACCGCGGGTCGATACGGGTCGGGATGTCTGCCGACCTGGTGGCCACGCCCGTGAACCCTCTCCGCGATGTGAACGGACTGAAGCGCATCGACTTCGTGATGAAGGACGGTCGGGTGTGGCGAAAGCCGTGAGCGAGGGCAACCGTGGCGGCGAAGTACATTCTGGCAGTCGTCGGCGTCGCTTTCCTGGCGATGGGCTTGCTCCGCGCGACTCGCCTGGGCGCCTCCCACCCGCAGGCGCGAACCTGGATGCTCATCGGTGCGATCTTCGGCCTCGTCAGCGCGTGGCTGTTCTACCGGGGATGAGGCGCGGCGACGGTGGGGCGACGACCTGTTCCAGTCCGACTGATCCATGCGTTAATAACCGCAGGGCGCATGATCCGGCGGCACCATCCGGCCCTGGCTTGCGTATACGAGAGGATTGGTCGGGGGTTCAAGTGACGGCATGATCACGCGACAGCAGCTCGACGGGTACGTGGGCAAGACGATCGGCGAGATCTGCCAGAACGGCTACACGAGCGCCGCCGACAACCACTGCGCCCATTTCGTCGCGCACGTCCTGGACTACCAGTTCGGCGTCACTTGCCGGATGATGAGCCACGGCAAGGCTCGCCGGCGCCACGCTCCGCGTGCAGGAGATCTTCCCGAAATGCCCGTCGGTCGGCGTCTGGTCGCTTCGCCCCGCGTCGCTGAAGACGTGTCTGGTGTTCATCACCCGCCCGGCCAACGTGAACCTCTCGTCGAAGGTCATGGCGAACATGCCCCGGAAACACCTGGGCATCTTCATGGGAGGGCTCATCTGGCACTACTCGAACAGCCTCGGCAAGGTGGTGACCCAGACCCCGTCCCAGTTCGCGCGCCACTACCCGCCGCCCGACAACGGCATGTTCTACGGCTCGCTGCCATGAACCGCATCTGGCTGCCGGCGCTGATCCTCGCGGCCGCGGCGTGCGGCTCGCCTGCCGGACCGAAGCCTGCCCCCGCGGGCGCGACGGCTGCGGTTGCCGACGCTCGGCCCGCCGCGCACGAGCCCTCCCCCATCCACGTGGCGGGCCAACCGCCGTCCGCTAAGGACGTGCTCGACGCGGTGATCGCGAGCGGCCACCTTCCGCTGAGCACGTCGCCGACCTGCACGAACGTCGGCACCGAGCCGTCGGACCAGACCATCGGCCGCTACCTCGCCGGGTTCCTCGCGGAGCTGTCCTCTCCGGAGAAGAAGAACTGGATTGAGACCAGGGTCGAACCAGGGCGTTCTGCCGCTGGCGAGCCCGTGTCTATCTGCACGATGACCCTGAGGCACATGGACGGCGACGACCGCTGGGGGTGGGGCGTGCGGTTCCACGTGCGCTCGAGCGACGGCCTGGTCCTGACCAACTCGTTCACCTGCGTCGGCGCTGGCTGAAGGGAACGGCACGACTATGTGCGGCACACGATCACCAGGGACCGTTGGCTACACGTGGGTCGAAGAGATCGACGCCGGAACGTCGGCCCGAGTCTGCATGCCGGCGCCGGCGGCAGCGGTCGGCCGGTCGGACCGTGAGCGTTTCGAGAGCGCGATCCAAGCCCTCGAGGCCGAGATCGCGAACGGCGGGGTGCACCTCGCCATTGACGGTGCGGCACGACAGGCCTATGCCCGCCAGATCAGGGCGATGGCCGACGAGCTGCGCTCGCAGGCCTCCAGCGGAACCATCACCTGGTCGCGCGCGGCGGCGCAGGCGCAGGAAGCGCGCAACGCGATCATGGATCTCTTTCGCGGCCGCAGCACGCCGGTCGGTCGAGCGGTGGCCGAGCGGATGAAGCGCGCCGGGAAGACGCTGAACCAGCTGATCGCGGAAAAGACACTGCAACTGCACGGCCCCGGGGCGGACTTCGGTCGGCTGTCGCCGGGCCAGCAGAACGCCGTCTACGCCGAGATCGTCGAGGGAGCGGCCCGATCGAACGCGCGCTTGACCCCCTTGATGCGCAAGCTGGCACCCGCGGGGCGCGGCCTGATCGTCCTGTCGATCGGCCTCTCCGTCTACACGGTGGCCACGGCCGACGACCCGGCCGAGGCCGCCGGCCGCGAGGTGGCGGTCACTGGCGCCGGCATCGGCGGCGGGATCGCCGGAGGCGCGTCGGCGGGCCTGGCGTGCGGTCCAGGTGCGCCGGTCTGCGTCACCGTCGGTGCCTTCGTGGGCGGCGCACTCGCCGCCCTCGGCGTGGACTACTTCTGGTAGCCGCGAGAGCGCGGCCGATGAGCATTCGACGAGCGACCGGACTGACGATCAGGCGGGTCGACGCGGGCGGGGAGCAGGACATACCGCGGAGCGAACTGCTGATCGACGGAGTGCCGCGCGGGAAGTTCGTCTCGGGAGCGGTCCTGGAGGCCGCGCTGGAAAGCGACGGCCGCCACCTGGTGTTCATGACCGACGATACGTTCCGTTCGAGGAGATGCTGAGCATCCATCTCCTCGATGCGGGGCTGGACCTCCTGGATTCTGCGTTGTTGGGCGCGCCCTACTCGACCGGCTCGTTTTCCGACCTCGAGGTGACGGGGCCGAAGACTGTGAGCTTCCGGTTCATCGGCGACACCACCTGGAGCGTGGAACTTCTGCCCCGGCGCGTTCTGCGCATCCCGTTCGTGCGTGACGCGCCGGGCGTCTACAGGCGCTTCGGCTTCGCCCGCCACTTCATCATCCGCGGCAATCCCCAGCCGCAGACCTAGGCGCGAACCGGCAGCGCAGTGACGTGGCGGGACGTCAGGTTCGGGATCCAGACTTGCCACGCGCCGCCGATCAGGATCACGTGCTGCAGTTCGACCTGGTCGTCCCTGAACTCGGGCTGGCCGCTCGCCTGGCCGGCAAAGCCCCACACCGGCTCGTTGAGGGTGACCACGAGCAGGTCGGACATCGAGTTGTCGAACTGGTCGGAAATGGCGGCGCGGGCGCGCGCGAACTCGCGATGCGGCTTACCCAGCCGCGCGGCGCGCTCCTCGGCCACGCGGAATCCCTCGGCCAGGGCGCCGCTCGGGAGCCGGGTCGACTCGACGAACGACCACCATGGAGTGATCCCCCTGTTGCCAAGCAGCGGGCGATTCGTCCACTTGTACAACTGTGTCCGCGCGTGAAGCTGGATCTTCTCCGGCGTGCCAAGGAACGCCCGCTTGACGGTCGGGGCCGCGGCCTCGAATCGAAGCGTCTCGTCGAGGAGCATCGGCCGCAGCGCTAGACGAGCTCGGGGGCCTGCTCGCGCACCACTGCCATCAACCGCTCCTTCAGGGGATCCCGCAGCCGAGACAGGTCCTCGAGGTTGACGACCTCCTCGAACGCGTCCATCCCCGTGAGCTCCGCGCTCTGCAGGATCACGTCGTCGGCAGGGCGCCGAGTGGAGAGGGCGAACCCGATGCGCGTAATCGGCAACGGACCGAAGTCCGGCACGGTCGTCGTCGTGATCGGGAAATGCAGCGCGTCGAACGCGCTCATCAGCGCCGGCGAATTGGCGGTGACGACGCGCATCATCAGGTAACTGACCACGAGCTGCCCCAGATCTTCGCCCGTCCGCAGCTTGTCCCTGAGCAGCTCCGGCAAGCGGGTCGGCGCGTAGCCAGCGTACGTCAGCGTCCACGTGAGGGGAGAGCGGACCATGATGGTCCGGGTCTGGGCCCCCGCCTGGACGACATGGGCGGTGTCTACCGGTGTGATCTCGACGCCCGTCCCGGCGAGTCGGAGCGGAAGTGCCAGCTCCCTGGGAACGTTGAAGGGCTTGGTGCCGGCCACGGTCTCGTAGAGCGCCTGCAGCTCCTTGAACGCCTTTTCGGATCGCCGCGTCGATTCCTTCGAGCCGTCCTCGACGTAGTCGCCCAACACGATCTTCGGCCGCAGGAGCGGCGCGAAGGCCACGAAGTACTCCGTCATCTGCGCACGAGCGACGTCGGCGATGGCGCGCGTGAGCTTTCTGAGCACCAGCAGCGACTTCGTGCCGTTGCGTCCGTCCATGTGAGAAGGCTCCGTTTCTGGGCGTCGGCTCAGGGCGAGCAGGGAGCCGGGTCGAAAGACCGGCCCAGATTAGCGGCGGATCCCGGCCGTGTCAAACGGCGGATAGCCGCAGTAACGGTGGCCGGACGCGCCCGCCGAGGCCCCTGTTCGAGGCGACACGGACCGACGTTTAGCGTTTGAACGAGCCGATCCGATCGCGCTACCATGAATTTCTGACATTCGCGACCTTGGCTGTGGCTCTGGAAGGGACTCGAGCGATGCCGACTTGGGCGGATCTCGTCGAACACCGCGACGTCCGCGCATCACGCTTCGACACTGGCAGGCGCCGTGGCTAGTTCATCGGGCGAGCGGGCGAATGCGGCATACGATCGGGCGCTCCAAGCGTTCGAGCAGCGCGCGTACGACGTCGCCAGGAGCTGGGCGCTCCAGGCGCTGAACGAAGACCCGCACCATGCCGGCGCCCGGGCACTGCTGACTCGCGTCGACGCGGCACGTCCGTCGGCCAGTCCTTTCGAGCCCCAGACGTCCACCACGACGCGCGCGGGCGGAGGCTCCTACGGAGGGAGCCCCCGGAAGGGTCCGGAGCCGATCTCCGTCGACCCGAACGTCCTGATCAGCCGAGCGAGCGGATCGGAAGCGTCGGAGCCGATCGAACCGACCATGATCATCCAGCGGGACGACCCTCGTCTCCGCCTGGCAGGGTCACGCGGCCGGGCGCCCGCTCCGCCGCCGCTGGCGTACACCCCTGAACCGCCTGTTGCCGAACCCACGGTCATCAACCAACCGAGGCCACGAGCGGCCTCTTCCAGCGCACGATCCTCCGTTGGCGTCGGTTCCGAGGCGCAGTCGCTGTGGCAGCGTCTCCGACCGGGCGGCAACCGCTCTCAATTACCCCGGCCGCCTTCTCCGACGGGACGTGTCGGAACGACCTGGACCGCCGCCCGGACCGCCGCCCGGGAATTGGCGGGCCCGAGCTGCGCGGCGCGCTGATCGCGGTGGCGGCGGTTGCCGTCGCGTCGCTGGTGGTCTGGGGAGCGATCCTCGGCTGGGGATGGCTGTGGCCGGACGGCGAACGGCTGACGATCAACAAGCCCGTGGGTGGAACCATCACCGGCCCCGGGCTGCGGTGCGGCACACTCGGCTCGGACTGTTCGACCACCCTGCCCACCGGCGACAGGGTGCAGCTCGAGGCGACGGCCGATGCCGACTACGTCTACAGCGGCTTCAATGGCGATTGCAGCCCGACCGGGGTCTCGCTCATGAGCGAGCCGCGGACGTGCGGCGCCACGTTCGATGCGGTGACCGCGCCCCCGTCGACCCCCAACTTCACGCTTACGATCACCAAGCCCACGGGCGGCACCGTCGTCGGACCGATGGACATTCTGTGCGGCCACTTGGGGTCGACGTGTACAGCCGCATTCCCGAGCGGGGTCCCGGTCAACCTGCGCTACGAAGCCGACGACGGCCACACGTTTTCGCAGTTCACTGGTGAGTGCGCGGCGAACGGCGAGATCACGATGACAGCCGCACGGACGTGCAGTGCCACGTTCACGCCGACCACGGAGCGTAGGGCGAACGTCCAGCCTTCCGGGTCGCGTGAGTCTTCCGGGTCGCCTGAGCCCTTCGCGACCGAGACCTCAGGGGGAGCAGGACCAGGACACTGTTCGTCTCAAACAGCCAACGGCGCCGCCTCCGCCACCTCCACCAATCAAGGAGCCCACGGTACCACAGCCACCGTCGGGGGTAGCGCCAGGCGGGGATTCCACACAAGCGCCCACGGCTACGACCCCGGACAAGCCCGCGGCCGCGCCGATTACCGCCGAGGAGCACGCAAAGAAGGAAATCGATCAGCTCGTCAAGAACTACTGTGCCGCGTTGGAGACGCTGAGACCCGAGAAGGTGAGGGAGTGGTTTCCACTGGCACCTCAGGACGAGCTCCGCGAGCTGTTCAGACAGTACAAAACGCTGAAGTGCACCCTGCCCGTCCCGCTCGAGTACGATCGGCTGGACGCAGGGCCGGCAGGTGTCGCCCAGGTCAAGTACGAGATGAAACAGGTCATCCAGATGAAGAGTGGGGGGGCGCCCCAGAAGTACGAGACGATCGTCAGGATGACCGTCTCCCGCCTGAAGTTCCAAAGTCCGTGGTTCATCGATCGAATGAGGGCTGAAGAGAAGCCGAAACCCTGATTGCGCTCGTTTCAAGGCGGGGCCGTCGACGGCCGGATCCGTGATAACGTCGCCGCCACACGCCGCGTCGCAGGACTGGGCCGACTATGCTGCCCCTCACACGCCTGGCTCGAGACCTGACCCGCTCGGCTCACCTCGGCATGGCGCTGCTGCGGTCGACCGCGCATCGCCCGTCTGCCCCGCTCAAGCTCAATCTCTGCCTCACCTACTGGTGCCAGTACAAGTGCAAGACGTGCAACATCTGGCGGCGCAAGCCGTCCGACGAGCTGACGACCGAGGAAATCGTCGCGCTCGTGCGCGAGAATCCGCACGTCACCTGGGTCGACCTGACCGGCGGCGAGATCTTCCTCCGCCGCGACATCGACGACATCTTCGAGGCCATCGTCGACGGGGTGGTCGCGGCTGGCGACTCCTCCACTTTCCCACCAACGGCTTCCTGACCGATCGCATCGTCCGCAGCGTCGAGCGCATCGCCGCGGCGCGGCCCGGCGCGCACGGTCGTCACCGTCAGCCTGGACGGCGACGAGGCGCTGAACGACGAGATTCGCGGCATCAAGGGCGGCTTCCGGCGGCAGATGGAGACGTTCAAGGCGCTCCGCCGCATTCCCGGGCATCGTGACGGCGCTCGGCATGACGCTGTCGACCTACAACCTCGGACAGTTCGACGAGACGTTCGCGGCGTGCGCGCGTGAGTGTCCGGGCCTCACCGTGGACGACATCCATCTGAACGTGGCGCAGAGGTCGGGGCACTACTACGCCAACGCGGAGCCGGAACGGAGCGATCGCTGCCGGATCCGGCTGCCGGCGCGCGCCGAGATGCAGGTGTACCGCGCGCTCCGGCGCACGGCGCGGTCGCCGCGCCAGTTGCTCGAGAACGCGTATCTGAAGCACCTCGACCAGTTCCTGCTGACCGGCCGGACGCCCGATGCCGTGCCACGCGCTGCGCGCGAGCTGCTTCATCGATCCCTGGGGCGTGGTGTATCCGTGCATCACCTACTCGAAGCCGATGGGCCGCCTGCGCGAGACCGGCATGCGGCTCGATCCGATCTGGAACGACGCCGGGACCGCGCAGGTGCAGGGCGAGATCTGGAAAGGGCAGTGCCCGCAGTGCTGGACCGCCTGCGAGGCGTATCAGAGCATCCTCGGCAACACGCTGGCCGCTTCGCCGGATCGCCGCGTCGTCGGCTCGCCAGCGAGGCGACGTCCGGCGCACGACCGGAGATGCGCGCGATGAACGTGGCCTGCTTCGCCGACGCCGTCACGCGATCGCGCCTGGACCGGGCGGCGACGCATCATGTGGCCGCCGACGTCTCGGTGGTGATTGCCGCCAAGCAGGAAGCGCCGAGCATCGGCGGCGTCATCGAGCGGACCCGCCGCTACGCCAGCGAGATCGTCGTCGTCGTCGGGCAGTCCACCGACGGCACGGACGACGTTGCCGCGCAGAGCGGCGCCAGCGTGCTCGCGCGACGGCGGCCGCGGCAAAGGGGAGGCGATCCGTCGAGCGATCCCGCAGATCCACTACGCCGGTCACGGTCTTCCTGGACGCCGACGGATCGCACGATCCCGAGGACATCCCGCTGCTCGTCGAGCCGATCCTCGCCGGCGACGCGGATCACGTCGTCGCGTCACGCCTGCGCGGCGGATCGAGCGAGCTGCACGGCGGCTTCGACGAGTTCATGCGGCTCGCCGGCAGCTCGTTCATCACCGCCTGCATCAACTGGCGGTTCGACTGCCAGCTGAGCGACAGCCAGAACGGCTTCCGCGCGGTCAGGACGTCCGTGCTGCGGCAGCTCGACCTGCGCGAGAACACGACGACGATCGAGCAGGAGATGACGATCAAGACGCTGCGCCGCGGGTGGCGGATGGCCGAAGTGCCGAGCCACGAGCACCGCCGGCTCGCACGGCAGCCTCCCACATCCGCGTGCTGGCGCGACGCCCCGCGCTACGGCTATTCGCTCGTCAAGGGACTGTTCTTCTGACGACCGTAGTCCGGTTCGCGCCAAGTCCGCGGTGAACATTCTCGGCATCTGGGACGGGCACGATTCCGGCGCCGCGCTGCTGCAGGACGGCGAGCTCCGGTTCGCCGTCAACGAAGAGCGTCTGAGCCGGCGGAAGCTCGGAGATCGCGTTTCCGGCACGGTCGCATCGCCGCCTCGCCTCGCACACGCGGCCGACTGAGCCCGGAGCAGATTGCACGTGGTGGCCGCGTCGACGTCCGATCCGGCGAAGACGCTGGGACGGCTCTGGCCCGGGCAGCAAGGAGCGCTACTACGCCGTCCGCCGGCGCAAGACGCCTCCGGGTCCGCTGGCCGGTCTGACGCGCGCGGTTGAAGTACCGGCATGACCGAGTGGTCGCCGGGCCCGCTGTCGCAGAGCGCTCAGCACGGCGGCGTTGCGACGGCAGCTCGCCGCGCATGCGGTCTGTCGCGCGCCGACGCTCCGGCTCGTCGATCATCACGAGGCGCACGCGGCGGCGGCCGCCTGGGCGTCGGGCTTCGCCTCGTGCGCGGTGCTGACCATCGACGGCCTCGGCGACGGCCTGTCGGCGACGATCTCGACGTTCCGTGACGGCCGGCTCGAGCGCGTCGCGGCGTCGCCGGCGCGGCACTCGCTCGGCGTCTTCTTCGAGCACGTCACGAGCCTGCTCAACATGCGCGAGCTCGAGGACGAGGGCAAGGTCATGGCGCTCGCGGACTACGCCGCGCCGATCGCCGACGCCGACAACCCGCTGCTGCCCGTGGGTGCGCGTGCGGGACGGCGTGATCGACACGCAACTGGCCGGGCATGCGCTGCGCGCCGGCCGCTGGCGCGCGTGCACTGGCGGTTTCCGAACGAGCAGTTCGCCTATCTGGCGCAGCGGACGGTCGAGCATGCGGCGGTGGCGCTGGCCCGCGACGCCGTGCGTCTGACCGGCTGTCGCGGCTCGCGCTGGCCGGCGGCGTCGTCGTCGAACGTGAAGGCGACGCGGCGGGTGCGTCTGCTGCCGGAGGTGGAAGACGTCTTCGTGTTTCCGCACATGGGCGATGGCGGCCTGGCGCTCGGTGCGGCCGTCGCTGCGGCGGCGGCCGTGCGGCGAGCCGCTTCGGCGTCGATCTCGGTCGGTCTCGATCTCGGCCCGGCCTACGATCGGCCAGGTCATCGACGCGAGCCTGCGCGGCGGCCGGCCTCGCCGGCGATCGCCTCCGGCAACCTGCCGGCCGCGTCGCCGAGCTGCTGGCGGACAGGACGGTCGTGATGTGGTTCCAGGGCGCCATGGAGTACGGCCCGCGCGCGCTCGGGCACCGCAGCGTGCTGGCCCGGCCCGATCGGCTCGACGTGCGCGATCGCCTCAATCTGGTGCTCAAGCGGCGCGTCTGGTATCAGCCGTTCTGTCCCAGCATGCTCGAAAGCGAGGCGCTCGCGGCTGCTCGCGGACTGGACCGGCGGCCGCAACCGCGCCATGACCATGGCGTACAAGGTGGCGGAGGAGTACCGGTGCAGCATTGGCCGGCGTGACCAGCGTCGACGGCACGTGCCGCCCGCAGGTCGTCGCGCGACGACGATCCGGACCGTTCGCCGAACTGCTGCGCGAGGCGCGCCGGCGCTGGGCACGCCGGCGCCGTGCTCAACACGAGCTTCAACATTCACGGCGAGCCGCTGGTGTGTTCGCCTGCGGAAGCGGTGGACGTGTTCCTTCGCTCCGGCGCGGATGCGCTCGCGATCGGCCCGTTCCTCGTCGCAGCGCCCCGCATGACGCCGTGCGGATCCGCGGCCGCCGCGCCGCGGCGCGCGCCTGGCTGGCGGTCGGTCTCGCCTGCGCTCGCCGGCCTTGCCATGCTGTTGCAGCTGGCTGCTGCGGCACCTCCACCGGCACACCTCCGCGAGCAGTTGAAGGTCGTGGCAGTTCTGGTCGCTGGAGCTCTGCGTGCTTGCTGGCCGTGCTCGTCGGCGATCGTCGATCGTGCGAGGACGGTGCACGCGCGACTTCGACACGGCGCGACGTCGCTCCGGATGGCCGGCTCGCCGCGCTCTCGGCGTCGTGCTGACGCTGTTCGTCGCGCCACGGACGAACCGCATCTTCTACGACGAGCAGATCTACCAGAGCATCGGCCAGAACCTGGCCGATCTCGAGGCTGGCCCAGGTCTGCAACGACGGCAGCGTCGGGTACGGCCGGCTGCGGTGCGCGAGCGGCGAGTACAACAAGCAGCCGTACGCCTACCCGCACGTGCTCAGCCTGGCCTACCGCCTCGCCGGCGTGCGATGCCGGGACGGCCTTCGCGGTGAACGCCGCCGCCATGGCGCTCACGGTCGTGCGCCGTGTACCTGCTGGTGCTGCGTGCTGTTTCAGCGATCGTGAGGCGGCGCTCTTTGCCGGCGCTGCTGATCGCGCTGACGCCGCAGCAGATGATGTGGTCGGCCACGGCCGCCGTCGAGCCGTCCGCGTCGCTGGCGTGCGGTGGCCGCGCTGTTGTGCGCGGCGCACTATGTGCGCGCGCGGGGACGGGCCGCGCTCGGCGCCGCCGCGTCGTGGCCGCGGCCTACGCGGTCCAGTTCCGCCCGGAATCGCTCCTGATCCTGCCGGTCGTCGCGGTTCCTGGCGTGGCCGCGACTTCGCGGGAGCTGGAGGCGCCGCGCAGCTGGTGGGCCGGCCTTGCTGTTCGTGGGGCTCGTGGCCGTGCACGTCGCCCACCTGTTCGCGGTCAGGCACAGCGACTGGGGCACGGGCGCGGCGCGCTTCTCCCTCGACTACATCGCCGCGAACCTTCGCGGTGAACGGCTGGTTCTATCTGTACGACGAGCGCTTCCCCGTCGCCTTCACCCTGCTCGCGATTGCCGGGACTGTCGGCCGGCCGCCGTTCCGCCGGGAACGCGTGGCGATGGCCATCTACTTCCTGGTGTTCTTCGCGATCGGGCTGGTGTTCTATGCGGGCAGCTACAACTACGGCGCCGACGTGCGCTATTCGCTGATGACCTATCCGCCGATCGCGGTCCTCGGCGGACTGGGCGCCGCCCAGCGTGGCTCGCAGCGTCTCAGCGACTCGGCGCGGGCGCTGCCGGGCGCCGCCCTGACGGCGGCGCTGCTCGCGTTCCAGTTCCTCTGGTACGCCCCGGTGGTGCGCGCGACGACCGAGGAAGCGTGGGCCGCCCGCGCCGACGTGCGGTTCGCGCAGGCAGCTGGCCGCGGAGCTGCCGCCCAACTCGTACGTGCTGACCCACAATCCCGGCATGTTCCATCTCTGGGGCGTCAACGCCGGGCAGATGTCGCAGGTCGTCGCCGGCCCGGCGCATACACGCGCGTCCTCGACCGCCGTTACACTGGCGGGATCTACTGCACTGGAACTTCTGGTGCAACGTCCAGGATCCGGTTCAGCCGGAGATTTGCCGCAAGCGCCATGGCGACTGGCGCCCGCCGAGACCGTCGACGGGAATATCGCGAGCGCGATCAGCGATACGCGTTCTATCGCTTGACGAATAGGCAACTAGAAAATCGATAACTAACGCTTGACTTGCCCCGAGTTACGGCGCATTAATAATCCGCGCGGATCTCTCCCTCTGCATGCGAGGCCGCCTTGAATGACGATCGAAGTATGACTATGATGCGTCACGTCTGCTATCGCGCTGGTCGTGTTGCTGGCGCTCGCGTGCGCCGTGCGCCAGCTGGCGCAGAAGGTCACCACGCGTGCCGGACCTGACGCGCCAACAGGTGCTCGCTGCAGCTGGCCAACCCGGCGGCTCGCGCCAGTCGGCGAGGCGATCGCCCTGGCCACCGCGGTCGAAATCGCGACCGCGCCGTTGGGCACGCTCGTCCGGCGGCTTCGTATTCAAGCTGGATCCGAGCCACCGGTCTGCTTGCCCGCACCACCACCACGTTCGGGCCCGTCGTTCGGCGAGCGGGCGCTGACCTCTGGCGAGGGACAGGTGAGCGTCGGCGCGACGTTCAGGTCGACGTCGTACGACAAGATGACTGATTTCTCGCTCCCGTCTCTGCCGTCGTCCGTCAACGGCCACCGTAACTCCGAGCGTGGCGCGCACGCGACGGCCGCGAATCTGACCCTCACGTCCCAGACGCTGGCGATGTCGGCGACGTCGGTGTCACCGACAACTTCGACGTCGGCGTCGTCGTCCCGCTGGTCAGCGTCAAGCTCGCCGGGACGTCCTCGTTCGTCGAACGGCACGGCGTCGTCGCCCGCCTGGCGGAGAGCGACAACGGCTTCTTCCGGCGTCGGCGATGTCGCGGCATCGCCAAGTACCGCTTCGTCAAGTTCAAGGGGCCGGAATCTCCCGATCCCGGGCGGCGATCGCGCTGCTCGTCGACATGCGTCTGCCGACCGGGTCGATCGCGACAATCTTCGCGGTCTCGGCGTCACCCGCACGCTGGTCGTCGGGCGTCGTGTCCGGCGGACGCGGCCGGCTGCCGCCCGCACGGCCAGCGCCGGCTTCGAATTCTGGAGCAAAGGCGTCGACGCCGCGCGGCGCATCCCGGCGAGACCGTCTCGGTGCGCCATCAGTTCCAGTACGCGGGCGGGCATCGAGATCGAGGCGGCGCCCAAGGTGACACTGCTGGTCGGATTTCCTGGGCCAGCACATCCTGGGCGGCGGCCAGGTCGGCGTGGTACCCGAGATCGCCATTGCCAGGCGCGCCCGGCATCACTTCGGCGACAGTCGCTGGTCGCGCTCGCACAAGGCATCAGCAAGGCGCTCCTCGTTCCGGGCATGAAGGTGAACCTCAAAGGCAAGATGCTGCTGTCGCTCAGCGCGATCATCACGTTGCAGAACAACGGTCTGCACTCCAAGGTCACGCCCGTTGTCGGCCTCAACCTGACCATGTAGCCATGCGTAAGCTGTTGCTCGCCGCACCGTTGCTCGTCGCGGTCGCGTGGGCTGTGAGAGCGAGGCACCCGCCGGCCCCGGCGTGGTCAAGATCACCGAGACCACCACCTCGACCACGACGACCTCGACGACGACGCGACCTCGACGACGTCGACGATTCCCGACGAGACGCGGCGATTTCGACGTTCTCGCCGCATAACACCCTGAGGTGCTGCAGGTCGTGAACTTCAACGCGTCGACGTCGAAGCCCGGGCACCGGGCGCACGCATCGTGAGCTACGCCTGGGACTTCGGCGACGGCGTGATCAAGACCGGCATCACGAGCCACGCACGACTACACGGTGTCGGGCGTGTACCTGGTCACGCTCACGGTCATCGACGATCGGGGCAGAAGACCGAGAACTCCGAAGCCGGTCACCGTCAGACCGATCTCTCCGACGCCCTGAACGGCCACGCATCGGCCTCCGAGCGCTCGGCCAGACGGTAGCTCCTGCTGAGTCCTCGGCAAGATTCAGGCTCGGCCTGCTGCCGTCATCGTCGCGCTCTGGCTGGCGGTGCGGATCGTCTACTGGAACGGCTACTACACCGAAGACGCACCCGGCTATGTCACCGACGCGATCTGGATGGCGCTCGGAGAACTACCACGCCCGGGACCACGTCAACGGGCTGAACGTCGGGACCTACCTTCCCGTCGCCCTGCCGATTGCGGATGTTGGGCAAGCCGAGGTTGCGCTTGCACTGTGGCCGCTCGCGTGTTCGCTCTCGGGCTGCTGTCGATGGCGGGTCGACGCCGGATCTTCTTCGGCCCGGCTTCCAGCCTGCTGGCGGCGTTCCTCTATGCGACCTATCCGGGGGACGTGTTCTTCTCGACGGTCGTGATGCCGGATGCGCTGCAGGCAGGCTGGGTGAGCTTCTCGCTCTTCCTGGTCGCGGCAGCCCACGTTCGTCCCGAATCGCCAGCGGCGGTAGTCCTGGCAGGCGCCGGCATCGCGATAGGCGTCTGCCATCTCATCAGCGCGCGAATGACGTTCTGCTCCTGCCCGTCGGAGTCGGTCGCGGTCCTCGTCTGTTCGGTCTGCTGGAAGCGGGGCAGGCGCTGTCGGCGCTGCAGTGACGACGGCGCGGTGTATCTCGCGGGCTGGGCGCTCATGTCGCGGCCGAAGGGCTCGTGTACCTGTGGACGTCAGGGGACTTCCTGCATCGTTTCCACGTCGTCAATCAGCACTACGGGACCGTCGGACTCGATCGCCCGGGCCGGGCTGAACACCGATCCCAGGACGATCCCGTTCAGCATCTCTTGCCCCGGTCAATGGTGGCTGCACGGGGGTGGGGGCAGTTGAACCAGGATCAGGCCTATCACGGCCTCCTGTTCTGCTGGGCGGTGGCGTTTCTGGCGACCGGGGGCCTCGCGCTCGGGCTTCTGCGGGGACGAGCGGATCGGCGCGCACGGCCGGGTTCGCGGTCGCCGTCGTCTGGCTGCTCTGGCCGCTGTTCTACCATCAGTTCGGATCGCAGAGCCTGACCCACCTGGTGCCGATGCATCGTCTGTCCAGGCATCTGGTGGTGTACGCGCCCGGAGCGATGTTTGCCATCGTGGCCGGGTGTTTCCTCACAACCGAAGTTGTCCGAACGGCGACCGGCGCCAGTGTCCGACGGTTCGCGGCACCGATGGCTGCCGCGGCACTGGCGGTCCACACCTGGTTCAATGGCAAGGGCGAGCAGATGGCGTTCGAGGCGTTCCACCGGATGAAGGAGACCTACGTCAGGATTCTCGAGCGGTCTGCCCGAGGGGACGCACACCATCGTCGGCCGACCCCGGGGACCTGTGCTTCTTCGACTTCTGGATGAACCCGCTCGGATCCGAGCCGGTGCGGATGGTGCCGTTTGCCGCCTATCAGAGGTGCGACCAGATGCCGGCGGCGTTGTACTCACGCACTCCAACCCCGGCTGGATGGGCAGGCGCCGATCATCGTGGAGACCGTGCGCCGTCTACCCTGCCTGGCCCACCCGCCGGCGACCTGGCGACTGTTATACCAGGGCTATCCGGAGAAGGTCTTTCAGATTGCCGCCGGAGAAGCGCAGTGCAGGGAACTGAGCCGCGCGCCCGCGGACGATGCCGCACTCCTCGTGCGTCTGCCAGGACGGCCGCGTCTCAGGTTCTCCAGCGCCTTTCTCATCGGTCGCGAGGCGGGCTGCGAGGTGCAGATCGACCGACATCCAGGTCAGCCGCCGGCACGCCGAGGTGACTCGCCTGCGCGGGCAGTGGATGATACGCGATCTGCAGAGCAGCAACGGGCTGTTCGTCGACGGCGAGCGCGTCGAGACGGCCCCGATCGGCCAGGGGCATCGCCGTCAGCCTGGGCGACGGACGGTCCGGTATTGCGTATCGACGCGGCGGTGCCAGCAGCGACGGCTGATGAGCGGCACACCGAACGGGGGTTCCGCCGACGGGAACGCCACTCGATGCGACGCTCAGCGCTACTTCGGATCCGACGACGGAGACGAATCCGCCGGTGAGCGAACGATGATGATCCGCAGGGCCTTTCAGAACATTCAGCAGGCAGCAGCGGCGCAGACACAGAGTCACGATTGCCGCGATCGGCATGGTGGCGCTGGCCGATCGCGGGCGGTACGCCGTGTACCAGTTCTCGGTGATACGCCGCGCAGGAGAAGGACGCGGAGCGCTTCTTCTACTCGATGAAGCTGCTCGACGTGCAGATTCGCCGAGCTCGAACAGCAGCTGGCGAAGTCCGGCGACGCGCCCGAGGGACAGGCGTCGCGCCGATACATGGCCCAGCGCCGCGAGATCGAGCGTAAACTACGAAGGCTACGTCGCAAGACTGTACGATCGAACAGCTGAGCGAGCAGGACCAGCTCATCCTGCGCGTCACCCGCGTGTTCGGCGAATGCGACGTGGCGGCGCCGCCGGAATACGTCCGCGAGGTCAAGCGCTACATCGAGCAGTGGAAGCGCACGGGCCGATTCGAGCGCGCCGTGAAGCTCGCGCGGGAGCTGGGCTACACGGAGCGCATCGCCGCCAGGCCTTCATGGCACGCGGCCTTCCGCCGCAGTACTTCTATCTGGCCATGGCGAAAGCGACTTCGATGCCTTCGCCGTCGGGACAAAGACCAGATGGGGCCATGCCAAGGGCATGTGGCAGTTCATTCCGGAGACGGGGCAGAGGTATGGCTTGAAGATCGGCCCGCTCGCGTCGATGCCACGGGCTGACCCGGAGGACGAGCGATTCCAGTGGCGGAAGTCGACCGATGCCGCCGCGAGGTACGTCAAGTACATCTACGCCACCGACGCGCAAGCGTCAGGCCTGCTCGTGATGGCCTCGTACAACTGGGGCGAGCATCGCGTGATCGATTTGTTGAAGACGATGCCCGAAGAACCCGAGGGAGCGCAACTTCTGGCAGCTGCTCGCGAAGCACCGGAATCGCGTCCCGGACGAATCCTACAATTACGTTTTCCGCATCGTCTCCGCCGCGGTCATCGGAGAGAATCCGAGGCTGTTCGGCTTTCAATTCGCCAGCCCGCTCAAGTCCCTGGAACAGCGCCAAGGGGCGAGCGTGCGGGCTGGCCCCTCCCTGTCGATGCGGCCCTGAGGAACGTGTGATATCCGGCCACCCTGCCTGGGGGCCGGCCTCAGAGCTGGGGAACGTTTGGGTCGGCACCCTGGCTGAGCAGACGCTCAGGATGCTGGATTGATCCCGCCTGACGTGGCCGCATTTCAGACGTTCGGTGGCGGCCAGTGTTCAACGTCCGCTGACAGCCCTGCCCGGCGCACCTTCTTCTCGGCCCATCAATTCGCGTCTGGGCGATGATGCACTCATGGTGGACGCGCCAGCGGTCGACTTCGCCGCACTCGTGCATGGGCTGCGCCTGGCCGTGTTCGTGTTCGTGGTCGATCGCACGCGGATCGTCTACGAGAATCCGGCGGCGGTCAGCCTTCGGGCGCGGCTTCAGAAGGAGTACCAGGTCGATCTGGTCGTGATGCTCCGGGACCATCTGCTTCGGGTCGGGGAACTCGACCCGATCGGGCTCCGATCGGCGGCCGTGACGCTGCTGACCGACGCTCGTGGCGAGCCGCTATACGTGTATGCCCTGCCGATCTGCGCCGGGACCGGCGATCCACAGGTCGCGGTCAGCGTCCGCGAGCTCGGCATCGAGCGAGACGCGTTCGCAAGCCGGTACGGGCTGTCGCCGCGAGAAGCGGAGGTGGCGGAGCTCGTGCTGCGCGGCTACCCGAACCCCGTGATCGCGTCGATGCTCGGCATCGCGCCGACGACGATCAAACGGCACCTCACGCGCATCTTCGACAAGATCGGTGTGAGCTCACGAACGCAACTCGTCAGCCGGCTCGCTTAGACGATCCAGCCGGACAGGTTCTTCAGCTCCCGCCGGAGCTGACGGGTGCAAACGATGCGGCCACGTGTGCGAATACAGACCGATATTTCGCGGCATGCTCCTCATGCTCCGGCGATGTCGGCGCCACCGCAGGAGCGATACAAATCAGCCGGTACAGCGTCGTGCCTGCTGGCATTGAATACTGAACCACGTGGTCATCCTTCCCGGACAGTCCTGGCCGGTCATAGTGGATGACGATGAACGGCCCGATCGGTCCCTTCTTTAGCTGGCTCGTGAACCCCTTGCCGCTCAGCTCCCGAGCCTGCACGGCTTGCAGCTCCTTCTCCATTGCTCCTGCCATGAGTTCCTGGTCCAGGGGGGCCTGAAGCCGTTGGTATTGAAGCGCAATGAGCGCCCCGCCCTCCGATTGTCTTGTCTTCTCCACGACCGAGAAGAGCGTTCCCGTGTAGCCAGGCACAACCTGCCAGCCCTTGGGCAGCTCGATGGAAAAGACGTCCGTGAAAAACTTCGGCTTGTCGAAGTTCGCTGGCTTCACCTGACGGCCGTACCACGGATCCGGCGTTTCTTGTGCACTCGCGTACTCGAAGCGAATCAGGCAGGCAAATATCAGTAGGCACAATCGTGCGCTCTTGCGATTCATGCTTTGCTCCGGCGAAGGACGCTACTGACCCAACTGCCTCAGTCGCTCCTGGGCTAGCGTGTAGCAGGGGTCTGACGGGGGCAGCAGTTTCAAGACATCTTGGAACGCCGCGATGGCTGCCGGACGATTGGTCGCGAAAGAGAACTCCAGCTTCCCCGCTTCACACCTTTTCCTGCCGAGCTTGGTCTTGCTCTCGGCAATCCGCTGCATTTCCCCGTCTATTTGGATTCCAGGGTCCAGCTCGTGCGCGCGGCGGTACGCGTCGGTTGCGGCGTCGAAGTCGCCCTGCCTTTCAGCGGCCTGCGCGGCGGCGAGGCGAATCTGGGCCTCACCCTTGATGCCTTGAAGCGCAGCGTCAAGTTGCTGCGTCAACTCCAAGTACCCGTTCGGCACGTCGCGGCCGATCTGCTCAAACTCCCTGGCTGCCTGCAGGTGCTCGCCTTTCTGGAGCGCGGAAACCGCCGCGTCGTACCGCGCCCGCATGGCGAGCATTCGAGCCCTGTAGTCCTTCTCCAGCTCCTTCGGCAGGAGGTCGAGTCCCCCTTCTGACGGTGGCCGCTTGACCGCCAAGTTGGTAATCGGCGCAGGCGTCTGAGGCTGGTTGATGCAGCTCTTTGCTCGTTCGGCCAGCTCGCTCGCTCGCTCGCTGGTCGACTCGATGGCCAAGGCTTGTGTGATCTTGTCCAGCCCAGGTTGGCATGCATTTGCCGCGATCAAGGCCTCGGCTTCGTCCAGCAGCTGCGTCGCGGTCGGGGAAGACGTTGTCGGCGGGTCGTTCGGCGGCGGCAGAACCGGCGACGTGCAAAGGCCCTTCAGGTGCAGCGCCATCGCGTCGTTCGGGTTCGCGCGCAACGCCGGGTCGATGTGTTTGACCATGGCGTCCTGGCATCGTCCGCTGCTGACCATCGCTTTCGCCACGCCGAGATCGAAGGGCGGGGCCTGCTTCGGCCAGAACATGTACACCGCGAGCCCCGACGCCGCGACGAGCGCGGCAGCGCCACCCGTGATGGCCCACGTGCGCGGCTCTTCGTACCATCGACGTACATTCATCAGGTCAGTGGCACGCGGCGACGGTGATGGGGGCTCCGAGAACTGACGGCCTTCGTCGAGCGGCGGACTGGTTGGTCCGCCGGATGGCCGGACCTCCTCAATGCGCGGGTCCCTGGCGAACTCCGCTTCCTCGTCGGCCGAGGTCTCAATCATCAGACGAAATGGACCGACACTCGCGACGACGCGGGGCGCTAGCACGACGGAAGGCACGCGCGATCCGGAAACCCAGATGCCGTTCTGACTCTTGTTGTCCACCAGGATGTACCGGCCTGCGTCGAAGCGGATCACGGCATGCGTCCGCGAAACGCCCTTACCGGGATCGTCGAGGACGATCTCGTTCTCTGGGCCGCGGCCGATCCTGGCGGTCTGGCCCTTCAGCTCGAACTCCGCGTGTGTCGTTTCGCCGCGCAAGATCCGTAGCTTGGCCACGTCTTTACCTTCTCTACCCGGGTAGCGTCTTCGCACGCGGCGAGTCGTCGGGTTGCCGTGCCACGGTGGGTTCTCGCCGTGTCCACCGCCTGAACACGTCCGTGAGGCGGCCCCAGAGGCTGGTCGGTCGTCTGAACGACACAGTAGCGTCGGGGTCGACGGACTGGCCGTTGCCCGTCGAGAAATCGACGGTACTGTCTGCAAGTTGTGGCTGCGCCTCCAGCTGCTCTCTGGCGCGCTGCCGGATCTCCTTCGCTTCGGCGCACTCGGGATCAATGGCAAGCGCGTTCTCGGCAGTCCACGCGGCACGCAGACAATCGCGCCGCGCCTCTGCCTCGCGCGCGCGTTCCAGAATGGGGGCCACGGCTATCGCGAGCCGTCTTGCCAGGATTCGACGTTCCGCCTCGGCCGCGGCTCGCGCCTCCTCCTCGTGGATCCAGGCGAGAACGACCCCGTACTGGTTGTTCGCAGGGTCGAGGTGTGTCGCCGCCGACACGAGCGCTCGCGCCTTCTGGAACTTGCCGCGGCCCACATGCTGCTTAGCCTCTTCGAGGTGCCGCGCCGCTGTCGCCACGCGAGCCTCTTTCTCAGCCTGCTGTTTGAGCTCCGCGCTCGCGAACCCCGAGACCTCGCGCGCGAGCAGGTGACTTGGGTCAATCGCCAGCGCCACCTTGGCGAGCTTCAGTGCCTGCTCCGGATTGCCCGCCATCAACGCAGCTTCGGCCGCGTGGGCTTGCTGCGCGGCCTCTGCGGCACGGTGTTCCGCGGTAGCAATGCGCTTCGCCTTGGCTTCGAGCCTGCTGATTTCGGCTGCGATCGCCGGTTCGGGCGCACGCGCCTGAAACGATTGGAGGTCCGAAAGCGCCTGATCCCGTTGCCCGCTCGAAAACGCCCGGCGGGCGGCCGCGATCGCCTCATCGGCCTCCCTGGCCAACTGGTTGTTACGCTCCGTCCGCGCTATCGACTCCCTCAGACGCTCCTCGAACGCGTGCAGGGCCGTCGCGTTCGGACTGAATCCGCGCGCCCGTTCGAGCTCGAGCATCGCCTCCTGAAAGCGCTGCTTGCGCCAGTGTGCTTCGGCGCGGCCGAGCGCGCGCTCGCCCTCGACGACGCGCTTCCGTTCCTCCGCTTCGATCGCCTCTTCGGCCTTGCGCTTCAGCGCCGCTGCGTCTCCGCCAGGACCGTCGAGCGCGAGGGCGTCGGCGCACAGGGCGATGACAGCCCGCCATTGTTTCGCGACCGCGGCCTTGCGGGCCTCATCGAGCAGAGCCTTTACGCGGTCGTCGCTCGCGCGCTGCTCGGCGATGGTACGACGGCAGCGCTCTTCTTCCGCCGACGCTCGCTTCGACGCGGGTTCCACGCGGAGCGCGAACTCCAGGCGCGCGATCGCCTCGCGCGGTCGTCCGGCCGCAGCGGCACGAGTTCCGTCTTCGACGGCCTTCAGCACGCCCTGCCACTTGTCGACGTCTTCGACCGCAACCTTCTGGACGCTTTCGATGCTGGCGAGCAGGTCCGCCACCGCGGTCCGCCGGTAGGGCTCAGTCAGCAATGCGCGGCAATGAACCAGATCGCTGCGACGCCCTTCGAGACTGGGCGGCTCGGGAATGATGCTCAGCGCCTCAATCAACGTGCGGCGCTGATTCGCCAGGGATCCGAGCATCTGCAGCCGCTGGTCGCAGTCTTCGATCCACTGTCTCGCCTCGACCGCCAGATCGCCCCTGAGCCGCTTGAGTTCGCCGGCCATCTGTTTGCAGGACTGATACCGATCGTGTGGAGCCTTCGAGAGCGCTTTCGTGACCAGCCGCGCGAGCGACGCGGGGGCTTCGGTCTCGCGAATCGGCAGCGGATCTTCGTTTTGGACCTTGATCAGCACCGCGGTCATCTCGGGGCCGGCGAACGGCTTACGCCCGGTCAGGATCAGGTAGAACACCGCGCCGGCCGAGAAGATGTCCGATCGCTGATCGATCTCGTCCCCGCGTGCCTGCTCCGGCGACATGTAGTCGGGCGTGCCGACGATGAGACCGCTGAGAGTCAAGCTGGAGGAAGCGAGCCGCGCGATGCCGAAGTCGACGATTTTCAGCTCGCCGTTGGGCCGGACCAGCAGGTTGCCTGGCTTCACGTCGCGATGAAAAATCGCGCGCGAGTGGGCCGCGGCCAGCCCGTCGCAGATTTGGATCATCAGGTCGAGCTTGCTTTCGACGTCGGCCGCCTCAGGGCGCTCCAAATACTTGTCCAGCGTCTCGCCTTCGAGTAGCTCCATCACGATGAAAGAGCCGCCCGCTGTCCTCGCCCATGTCGTAGATCGTGATGATGTTCGGGTGGGCCAGTTGTCCAGCTGAACGCGCCTCCCGATAGAATCGCTCGCTCGTCTCCGGATCCTCCTCGAGGTCGGCCATCATGACCTTGATGGCAACGGCGCGCTGCATCATGTCGTCGTAGCCGCTGTAGACGACGCCCATCGCACCTTTGCCGAGACGGCCCACGATGCGGTACCGACCGATTTTGGGCGGAGGGCTGCGGCGCGGCGCGGGCCGTTCTTCGTCCACGAGACTACTCTCTGTTGTAGCGCGCCAAGACGGCGGTGACGTTGTCCCTGGCGCCTCGCGCCAGCGCCGTCTCGATCAGGTGCGGCACGATATCCACCGGCGTTCCACCCGCGCTCAGTATCATCAGCAGCGTGCGGTCATCGAGCACGCCGTGCAATCCATCCGAACACAGCAGGATCATCTCGCCGCCGCGGAGATCGTGCTCGCTGACCTTCACGTCGGCCTGCTCCCGCGCGCCCAACACGTTCGTCAGCACGTGGCGGACCGAGGGCGGCGGAGGCGCGCCAGGATCCGACTTCCCCTGCGCGGCAAGCACCGTTGCAGCCCAGGTGTCGTCGCGTGTGAGTTGGGTGAGCTGGCCATCGGCCAACACGTAGAGGCGGCTGTCGCCCGCGTTCGCCACCGCAAGGCGCCTCCCCGAGATGAACGCGCCAACCATCGTCGTCCCCATCCCGGTATATTCATCGTGGCGCTCCGCTTCGCGGAACACGCGCCGATTCGCGAGATTGGCCGCCGTCCGGAGGCGATTGCCCGACAACGAGAGATTCGGTTCGATGCCGTAGGGCCAGGAAAGCTCTTCGTCCCCTTCGGTGCGGCGGATGAAGCCGGCGATCGTCTCCACCGCGAGACTGGAGGCCACTTCACCCGCGGCGTGCCCGCCCATCCCGTCTGCGACAACCAACAACTGCAGGGCTGGGTCGCTGTAGAAGCTGTCTTCATTGGTCTTGCGGACGGGCCCGATGTCGGTCAGGCCGTGGGCTTCGATCACCTGCAGCTCCTCCTCGATGCGACCAGTCTAGCGATGAGCTATGGAGCTACCAATGCTACTTTGGTAGTACCACCTGGGGCGTAAAAGTTCTCTGGTCGAGTAGTTAGTGTCGCGACGATCCCAGCCTGGCAGCCTGCCCCGGTGCATCCCGTTATCCGGAAAGGACGGCGCCCGGTTTGCGATCACCTATCGTCCGGCCGGGGAATTCTTCGCGACTGAAGGCCCGGCGGCTGCGCCGGATATGATGTCCGCGCTCGCGCCATCGGATGGCGCAGCCGAGGAACGCCATGCCCCCGATCGACAGACGTACGTTCCTCGGTGCGGCCGGCGCCGTGCCCCTGGCGGTTCCGGCGGTCCGCAGCCTCGCTGCCGATCCTCCGCTCGAGGTCTCCACCAACACCTACCCGTGGGGCACCTTCGCCACTCGTAACGGCCGCGCCTTCCAGCCGCGCTCCGACGAGACGCTGGACGCGATCGCCGCGGCCGGGCTGACCGGCTACGAGCCGGCGCTCACCGATGTCGCCGAACTCGACGGCCTCGGTCCGAGGTTGCAGGCACGGGGCCTGCGGATGCCGTCGCTCTACGCGAGCAGTACGCTGCACGACGAGGCGCTGGCGCCGGCCAGTGTCGAGAACGTCCTGCGCATCGCGCGCCGCGCGGCAACGATGGGCACCCGGATCATCGTCACCAACCCGACGCCGATCCGCTGGGGCGGACCGGAGAACAAGACCGACGCCCAGATTCGCTCGCAGGCGGCAGCCCTGGATCGGCTTGGGCGCGAGGTGCGCGCCCTCGGCCTGACGCTCGCCTACCACAATCACGACAGCGAACTGCGGCTCGGTGGCCGTGAGTTCCATCACATGCTGACGGCCACCGATCCGGCCCACGTCAAGTTCTGCCTCGACGTGCACTGGGTCTTCCGCGGGTGCGGGGACTCGCAGGTCGCGCTCTTCGACGTGCTCGAGCACTACGGCGACCGCATCGTCGAGCTGCACTTGCGCCAGTCGAACGGCGGCCCGTGGACTGAGACCTTCGCTGCGGCCGGCGACATCGACTACCAGCGCCTGGCCGACTGGCTGCGTCGTCACGGCATTCGACCACTGCTCACGCTCGAGCAGGCCGTCGAGGAGAAGTCGCCGCGGACGACGGACGCGGTCACAGCGCATCGCGAAGGCCTGCGCACCGTCCGCGCGTTGTTCGCGCCCGGCGCGTGATCCGCTCCAGCGGTAGACCGAGATCCTCGACCTGGCACCGGCATCAGGCGCGCGCCGGTCGAGCGCGCCGCCGCAGCGACAGCCGCGCCGCTCGCCATCGCCTTCAACCGCCCCTCCCGACCCGGCCGATTCGAGGCGGCACGATGCTACCTCGGCACCACGACCAATTCCGGATAAGCTGGTAAGCCTGCCGCGCCTGTGATAGACGTTCGGCCGTTAGCCCTGAGACACACACGCACGACGCGGAAGGGGAGGAACAATGGCATCGGTCGCGAATGTCAGGTTGTCGATTACGCCGCTGCCCGCCAGCATGGTGACGGTTGAGGTCCAGTACCAGATTCAAGGCACCGATCTCGATGTCGCGACGCAGCAGCGCTATCGTGAGATTTGTGAGTTGGTCGGGCGGGATAGGGCGACGCCCAACGACGTCAATGACCAGCTCCTCCACACGCTCGCCAAAGAAGGCATCGCGTTTTCTCATTCCGAAGCGGAAGACCGGACGTGGACTGAGGTTCTGCCGTTGAGCACGCTCGATGAGGACGCGGGATCAGCCAATCAAGAGGACGAGATCTGCGCGAGAGTGCGCTTGGTGCGAGTCCCGTGGGCGAATGAGTATAGCAACCAGGTTCGTATAGGTGGTGTCGCACCGCCGATCGCGGGAACGAGTTCGGCGGCAGCTCAGACGAGCGACAAGTAGCGCCAGCGGGTCAACGCGGGCGAGCGGAGGAACTGGGTGGCATGGCCGAGCCATCACGCTACCCGGACGAACCGCCTACGGCGTGCGATCCTCCCAGTCGACCCACTCGACGGTACGGCTGGCGAGATAGGCCTTCACGGCTTCACCGACGGTCGCGAAGAAGGTGTTCTCACCGAGGCGCGCGAACACCTCGAAGCGTTTGAGCTTTTCCTGGACCGGACTCTTCATCTCGGCGAAGCACAACTCGATCCCGGCGGCGTGGAGCGTGTCGTCGAGCTCGCAGAGCGCATCGGCTGCGGTGACGTCGATGCTCGTGACCGGCTCTGCCGCGACGACGAGCCAGCGGACGGGTGTCGGTGAGCTCGCCACGGCGTCCAGGACGCGCTCGTGGAAGGACTCGGCGTTCGCGAAGAACAGCGGGGCGTCCCAGCGGAACAGCACGAGGCCAGGGATCAGACGTGCCTCGGGATACCGGCTGATGTCGTGGTAGCCCTTGATGCGGTCGACGCGGCCGAGCACGGCCGAGTGTGGTCGCCAACCGTCCCAGAGGAACTCAATCACGGCAATCACGATCGCGAGCGCAATCCCCGGGATGGCGCCCAGTGTGGCCACACCGGCGAAGCAGACCATCGAGAGCCAGAACTCCCAGCGCTGGATGCGATAGATGCGGCGCAGGTCGGCGACTTCGAACAGGCCGATGGCCGACGCGATGACGACGGCCGCCAGGGCCGTGTTCGGCAGATCCTTGAGCAGGTCGGGCGCCACCATCAGCAACACGGCGATGGCGAGCGCACCCACGACGCCCGTCAGCTGGGTCCTGGCGCCCGCCGCTTCGGCCACCGGTGTGCGCGACGAGCTGCTGCTGATCGGAAAACCCTGGAAGAAGCCTGCCGCGAGGTTGGCCACGCCGAGGCCGACCATCTCCTGGTTCGGGTCGACCGGCGTACGCAGACGTGCCGCGTAGGTTCGGGACAGCACACTGGTGTCCGCGAACGAGACGAGGGCGACCGCGACGCCGCCCATCAGGACCGGCACGAGGTTGTCGACGTGGCCGATCGGGAGGCTTGGCATCGGCAACCCTTGAGGCAAGGGACCGAGCACCGAGATGCCGAATCGTGCCGCGAGATCGAAGACTGCGACCGCAACCGTGGCGGCGGTCACGGCGAGCAACATGCCCGGGACGCGCGGCCGGCGCTTCAGGACCAGGATCAGGGCGAGGGCGCTGGCGCCGACCGCAAGTGCCACGAGGTTCGTGCTTCCCGCCACCACCTTCTCGACGATTCCCGACACCTGCTGGAACGGCCCGTCCGCCTTGACTGAGAAGCCCAGAAGCTTCGGGATCTGGCTCAGCACGACCGTTAGCGCGATGCCGTTCATGTAGCCGTAGCGGATCGGCTTCGAGAGCAGCTCCGTGATGAAGCCGAGTCGAGCCAGGCCCGCCGCCACGCAGACGATGCCGGACACGATGGCCATCATGCCGGCCACCGCGACTGCGTGTTGCGAATCGCCCGCCGACAGCGGCAGCACGACGGCGAGGATCACGGCCGCGAGCGCCGAATCCGGGCCCAGCACGATGATGCGGCTGGGACCGAACAAGGCGTACGCGAGCAACGGCACGATGGTCGCGTAGAGGCCATTGATGCCCGGGACCCCCGATGCCTCCGCGTACGCGATGCCGACCGGCACGAGCATGGTCGTCATGACGAGGCCGGCGACGATGTCGTGCCGCAGCCAGGAGGGCTCGTACTGTCGCAGTGTCTTCAGCCCGGGAAGCCAGCGCGTCCATCCGGCTCCGGCCGTGAGTGCGGCAGGGCGCTCGATGCGTCCACGCTCTGGCGTCGTATCGGAGAAGGGTGGGTCAGTCATGAATGCGAGCGGACACCGCGAATCGACTCGGCAGGCTAACATGAGGCGTCGCGGGGATGCCGAGGAGTCCGTGGTGAAAGTGCCGCGTTAATGTGCGGGCTGGCCGGGTTCGTGTCGGGCGGCGCTGCGACAGCCGAAGCGCTGCGCCAGTCGGTGTGCCGCATGTGCGGCGCCATCGGCCACCGCGGTCCCGATAATACCGGCGAATGGATTGACGCGCCGAACGGCGTGGCCATAGGTTTCGCCGCCTGGCGATCCTCGACCTGTCGCCGGCCGGCCGCCAGGCGATGCGGTCGGCCTCGGGCCGCTACGTCGCCACACTCAACGGCGAAATCTACAACTTCGAGGAGGTGCGCCGGACGCTCCAGCGAGCGGGACGCGCGCCGGCCTTTCGAGGGCACTCCGGCACCGAGGTGATGCTCGCGGCGTTCGACGCCTGGGGCGTCGCGGACGCCGTGCCCCGCTTTAACGGCATGTTCGCCATTACCTCGCGCAGGGCATAGGCGATTTGCTCTTCGCTGAACTTCGACTTCTTCATGGCCCTCCCTCTTCTTGGTGAGCCGTCGAAGCCGGTATCTTGCTCTAGTGTCAGCTGTCGTCGTCGTTTTCGGGGGAGACGTCAGTTAGATCGATACCCCTGAAAGCAAATCGCCATCCCTCGAGCCCGCATCAGCTCGGAAACGTCACGCAGGCTTACACCGAAGCGTTAATAGAACCAGGCGCAACGACGCCCGTGGCTCTCCGTGGCTGTCCGCGCCTTACTGCCGGAGGCGGGTGCCAAGCGCGTTGGTGCCGGCCGCCCACACGACCCCGGCAGCGTTCGAGTACATCGCCCGCTCGACGACGATCTGCGCGCCGTTCAAGCTGTCCACGATCGCACCGAAACGGCGTCCGGCCGCCGTCGGGAAGTATCGATCGACGTCGATCGTCAGCCGCGTGTTACCGGCAACGTTGAAATCGGCCACCGCCGTGGTTCCGTCCTCGAAATACAGCGTCGCGCGGACGGACGCCGGCGTCGCCGACGTATTGGCGACGAGGATGAAGGTCGCGAGTCCTCTCGCGCCTCCCGTTTCCCCCTCCGCGAGCCCCCACGACGTGCCGGTCGCAATCGCTCCCGGTGAGTTGTGCGCTTCGGTCCAGAAGCTCGTGCTCGTTTCCGGACCGGGCCACCACATCGTCCGCTCGACGATAATCGGCGGGCCCTGCAGGACGGTCAGCGTCGTGGAGACCGCGGCATTCGCCAGGGCCAGGCCCTGGGGGCCGAACTGCTCGGCGTCCACCCAGATCGTCGTGCGGCTCCGTGGCGCCAGCGTGTAGCGCTTCTGCAGCACGGTCCCGGTGCTGGTCAGATACCGCGCCTCCACGTCGGCCGCCGACGTGCTGGGATTGGCCATCAGGATGAACATGTCGAAGAACGGCCCGGTCGCGCCTTCGGCGAGGAACCACGCACGCGCCGGGGCCACCACGCCGGCGCTCTCGTGGCCCGCCGAGAAAGGCTGACCCGGATGCGACATGTACATGGCCCGCTCCACGATGATGGGCGCGCTGGCGGTGATGACCCCCGACAGATCGGTGCTCGCGACTTCGGGGATCTCGTCCACGGCGATGGTCAGCCGGCTGTTGGGCCGAAGCGTATACGTCCGCTGCAGCGGGGCCTGGCCCGGCGGGAGCAGGAAATCGATGGTCGCCGTCACGGCCGTGGGATTCGGGTTCTGCAGCAGATAGAACAGTGAGAAGTCCGCGGACGTCGAGCCTTCGGCGAGATACCAGACCGGCACGGGCGCATCGACGCTGGTCTCGGCGTGCGATCCGTAACCGCCGGCACCCCAGGTCATCGTGCGATCGACGATCAGCGGCGCGTTCGACTCGACGACGATCGAGAAATCGCGGGCCTCGAGCCCGGCGACCGTTTCGGGGTCGACGGTTCGCCGCGAGCGCGCCGGCATCGCGACCTGGACCGGGAAGACCTGCCCGTCGCTCCGAAGGAAGCGCAACGTGGCGGTCACGGCCTGGGCGTTGGCGTTGAAGAGCGCAATGCGCGTGTCGAAGAACGTGCCGGTGGCGCCCTCCGCCAGGTAACGTCGGAACGCCGCCGTCGGGGGCAGCACGGTGCCGTTGCGGACCTCGAAGACATAGCGGGCGTCTCGATCACTATTGAGACGATTGTGCGTCAGGCCTGTCGCCAGATTCGCGTCGAGCAGCGCGCCGTTCACCGCCGACCCGATCTGCTCGTAGAAGATGCCCGATCCGTTGGCGTAGCCGACACGGGCGGAGGAGCCGCCGAGGCCGTTGGCGTTGCCGCCGCTCGCTTGGCCGGTCTCCCAGACGATCCGGTCGTAGTTGAACCAGAAATCGAAATTGCCGGCACCGGTGTCGGATCGCTCGATGATGACGAGCTGAAACGTGTTTCGCGCTGGATGGTCCACCGTGGCGCTGTTGAAGAAGTCCACGTCGCGCCAGGTGACGCCGAAGGCGGGCCGGCCGTTCACGGTGCCCGGACCATACGTCACCGATCCGCCGTTGGTGCGGGTGTCCACGTCGGCGAAGAACGGCGCCAGAATCCGCACGCTGGTCGAGTTGAGAGAGAAGGGCGTGTAGTTCGGCAGCGGGGCACCGATGGTCACGTTGCCGTTGTTGTTGACGAACACGCTGTCGGCGGCGATGCCGAAGAAGCTGATGGCGAAGCCGAGATCGATCTCCGCCGTCGAGCCGTCGTCGTTTGGGGGCACCGTGTTGGCGTCGAACCCGGGCAGCACGCCCGAACCGCCCGGCGTCGAGTCTGGAGGAGGCGGAGGTGGTGGAGGGGGCGCCGCCGGCCCAGGCGCGATGGCAATCCGATATGGAAAGGCGCCGACCGCCACGCTACCGACGATGGTGTGGCTCGACGTGTTGAGCAGATCGACGCGCGACCCGTTGTATGCGGCCACCAGCGCGCGGCCGGCGGCGGGTGCCACGACGACGTCAGTTGGGGTTCCCGTACGAGTCGGGTTGTGACGACCGTGTTCGTGGCGGTCGATACCACACTGATCGCGTTGCCGAAATTCGCGACGTACAGCGTCGCACCGTCGGCCGTCACGGCCATCCCGGATGGCTGATCGCCGACGGCAATGGTCGTCACGACCGCCAGCGTGGCCGCGTCGAGCACGGTCACGGTGTCGGCGTAGGAGTTCGACACGTAGATGGTCGTGCCCGACGGGTTCAAGGTGACGCCGCATGGGCGAAGGCCGACGGGCACGGTGTTGATGACGGCCCGCGTCGTCGTATCGACGACGCGCAGCATGTTGTCGCTGTTGCAGCCTGTGACATAGAGGCGGCTGCCATCGGCCGACAGTCTGATGGCGCGATTCGAACCGCCCACGGCAATCGTGCCCACGTTGGCATGTGATGTGGTGTCGATGATCTGAATGCCGCCCCCCGCCTCGGCGTAGAGCCGCGTGCCGTCCGGCGACACCGCCACCGCCAACGGGAAGTTGCCCGGTGAGACCTGGCCGATCACGGTGAGCGTGGCGCTGTCGATCACCGCAATCTGGTTCGTGAACGGCTTCGACACGTACACGCGCGAGCCGTCCGGCAATGCCGCGATGTGGCTGGTCTGAGCGCCGATGGGCACGGTGCCCGCGAGCGTTCCAGTCTCGACGTCGATGGCTGAAACCGATCCCTGAGAGTTGCTGCCGAGATTCGCCACGTACACCC
>CAWJOG010000005.1:0-65636 GCA_963844435.1 Vicinamibacterales bacterium
AGGGACACTAGGGCCCTGACAAATGGTGCGCGACGAGCTCAGCGTCCTGGCGGCGTTCCTCACGGTGGCCGAGGAGCGCAGCTTCACGCGGGCGGCGAAGCGGCTGGACGTGTCGCCATCGGCGTTGAGCCACGCGGTCCGGGACCTCGAAGAGCACCTGGGCGTCCGCCTGCTCGCCAGAACGACGCGCAGCGTGGCGCCGACCGACGCCGGCGAGCAGTTCATCGCCCGGCTGCGCCCGGCCCTCGCCGACGTCCGCGGCGCCCTGGACCAGATCTCCGGGATGCGCGACCAGCCGGCCGGGCGCGTCCGCCTGCTGATGCCGCGCACGGCGGCGCTGACCGTCCTCGCGCCGAAGCTGGCGCGCTTCGCGCGCGACTACCCCGACGTCGTGCTCGACGTGACGACCGACAACAGCCGCCTCGATCTGGTCGCCGCGGGCTTCGACGCCGGCATCCAGCTCGGTGAGTTCATCGCGCGGGACATGGTCGCCGTCCGCGTCTCACCGGATCACCGTGCCGCCATCGTCGGCTCGCCGGGCTACTTCGAGTCGAACGCGAAGCCGAAGTCGCCGCGCGATCTGACCCGCCATCGCTGCATCAACTTCCGGCACGGCAGCGACGGCATCTACCGTTGGGAGTTCGACAAAGGGAAGCAGTCGCTCGTCGTCGCGGTGACGGGCCCGCTGATCATCGACGACACCGAAATCGCGGTCGGCGCGGCGATCGACGGCGTGGGCCTCGCGTTCACCGCGGAGGCGCACATAGCGAAGCACCTGACGAGCGGCGTGCTCGTGCGCGTCCTCGAGGACTGGTGCCCGCCGTTCTCCGGCTACTTCCTGTACTACCCGAGCCGGCGGCAGCAGCCGGCCCCGCTCTCGGCGCTGATCGGGACGCTCCGCCTGTAGGCGGGGTCGGTTCGCGTCAGCCAGACGAAGTCGCCGAACTCGTGCGTCTGGTAGCCGTGCGCCTCCAGTTCGCGCGCCATCGCCGACAACGTGGTGTCGTCCTGGAACGCGCGCAGCAGCTCGTAGTGGCTGGTGCCGGGCTCGTGCGTGCCGGACACGATCGCGTCGGCGACCCGCAGCCGCGTCCCGGGGCCGATACGCCCGGTCGCGATGCCGTCGCCGGCCCGCACGCGTCCGTGCGGCAGCGCCGCGTGCTCGAGCGCCCGCACCACCGTCGTCCCGATCGCGATCACGCGGCCGCCATGCGATCCTGGCCGCGTCGATCGCCGCGGCGGTGGCCGCGGGAATCCGGTAGGGCTCGTCGAGCGGCAGCAGGGCATCCAGGGACTCGTCGCCCGTCGACGAGATCCCGGCGGCGTGGGTCAGCGTGGCCAGCGTCGCACCGCGATCGCGCAGCCGCTGCACCGTGGCCCAGTCGAGCACGAAGCCGGCCGATGGCGGCTCGAACGCCACCGGCAGGCTGGCGATCCGCGTCCATGTAGACCACATGGCCAAGGGCTGCGGCACGTGCGCGTACTGGATCGGACGCCCGTGCCTGGCGATGCCGCTCCAGACGTGCTCGAGCGATCCCTCGAACGCCAGCTCGATCAGCCGCGGATGCCCGAGCACGCGCTCGACGACGGCGTCGAGCGGGCCGAGCCGAAGTCGATCGCCGGCGTGCAGCGCCGGCGGCAGGGGCCGCTGCTCGGTCGGCGTGCGATGGTCCCCCGCCCCGAAGACCACCGCGACGAAGCGCCGCACCCGCTGCCACGCCAGCGAGCGGCGCCCGGCCAGCCTCACCTCGATGGCGGCCGCCGTCGGCTCGTGCTCGCCCGCCAGGCTGGCCGGCAGCGTCGCGGCGTCGTTGGCGACGACGACGTCACCCGCCCGCACCAGGCTCGGCAGATCGTGCGCGCGGCGATGGGCGATCCGGCCAACGTCGCCGACGACGAGGAGGCGCGCAGCCGCGCCGCGCGGGCCGCTGGCCGCGGTCACGGCGCCACCAGTCCGGCGGCATGGTCACGCGCGCCAGCGGTCGCGCGCACATGCGCCTCGATCAACTCGGCGATCTCGACCGCGGCATCGACGGGCCGCTTCAGCGCGTCGCGATCGGCGTCGGGCACCGCGAGCGCGTGCATCGGCGTGTCCATGTCGCCGGGATCGACCGCGACGGCGTCGATGCCGAGGCCGACCAGCTCCTCGCGCCAGATGCGCGTGAGGTGACGGAGCGCCGCCTTGCTCACGCCGTAGGCGCCCCAGTTCGGGTACGGCGTCTCGGCGGCATCGCTCGAGATGTTGAGGATCAGCGGCGCCCGCGCCTCGCGCGCGGACGCGGCCAGCGCGCCGAGCAGCGCCTTCGTCAGCCGGAACGGCCCGACGACGTTCGTGGCGAGCGCCGCCTCGACGTCCTCGCAGTCGGTGTCGGCGAGCGGCACCAGCGGCACCGGGCCCAGCGACGAGGCATTGTTGACGAGGACGTCGAGCCCGCCGAGCGCGGCCGTGACCTGCATCGCGATCGGGTAGATGTCCTCCTTGCGCGAGACGTCGCCGACGATGCCGCAGGTGCCGTCGACGTCTGCGGCGACGGCGTGGACGCGGTCCGCCGTCCGCGCCACGAAGGCAACGGCAGCGCCGCGACGAGTGAGCTCGCGAACCAGCGCGAGCCCGAGTCCGGACGTGCCGCCGGTGACGGCGACTCGACGTCCGTAGAGCAGTGAACGGGTCATGAGGCCTCCTGGCGTCTACGCGCGACGCCAGTCCCAGCCTAGAAGTTCAAGTTGACTTCAAGTCAAGGCGCGTTGACGGGGGCTGACCGCCGGACCGAGAATCGCGGAATGGCGGCGCTGTCCTCACCGGCCGTCGCGTTCCTCGCCGTGCTGAGCATCGCCGGCACGCTGCCGATGCTCGGAGCCGCGCCGCAGGGGCTTCGGCCGGGCGACCGCCTTCAGCAGGCCGCGGTCAAGGCGCTTGCCGGCGGCAAGCTGCTGGTGGCGGCGCGCCGGCTCCCCGATCCGAACTTCGGCAACGCCGTCATCCTGCTCGCCGACTTCAACAGCGATGGCGCGGTGGGCCTGGTCGTCAATCGCACGAGCGACGTCACGGTGGCGCGGGTGTTCCCGCACCTGACGCCGACGCTCGCGAGCGCCGGCCAGGCGTTCCTCGGCGGGCCGGTCGAGAAGACGCGGCCGATGGTGCTGCTGCGCGCGTCTGCCTCCCCGGCGGAGGCGCGCCGCGTCCTCGACGGCGTCTACCTGCTGACGGGGCGCGAGGCGATCGAGTCCGCCGTCACGTCCAGCACGAAGCCGGGACACCTCCGCGTCTACCTTGGCTACTCGGGGTGGGGCCCGGGTCAGCTCGAAGCCGAGACGGCCGAAGGCGTCTGGCACGTGCTCGCCGGGGACCCCGACGCCGTCTTCGATCCGGATCCGTCGTCGACGTGGCAGCGGCAGATTGCGCGCACCGAGCTGATCCAGGCCCGCGCCGCCGAGCCGGCCCGACGGCCGAGGGTCCTGTCCTCGCCCGCCGAGTGGTGGTGACGTCGACGGAACGCGAACCTGGGAGGTCCGATGGCTGCTGTCAGCCTGATGCGATGCCCGTCGTGCGGCGCCACCAACCGCCTGCCGGTCGACGAGATCGCGCGCGGCAAGAAGGCCGTCTGCGGACGCTGCAAGACACCGCTTCCAGCTGCCGCCGGGCCTGTCACCGTGAGCGACGCCACATTCGCCGCCGAGGTCGAGCGCTCGCCGCTGCCCGTGCTCGTCGACATGTGGGCGCCGTGGTGCGGGCCGTGCCGGACCGTCGCGCCCATCGTCGATCAGATCGCCGCGGATATGGCCGGCCGCGTGAAGGTGGCGAAGATGAACGTGGACGACAATCCGGCCACGTCTTCCCGCTTCGGCGTGCGCAGCATCCCCACGCTGCTCGTACTTCAAGGACGGGCGTGAGGTCGACCGCATCGTCGGCGTGCAGCCCAAGGCCGCCATCGTCTCGCGGCTCGAGCGCCACGTCTCCATGTCGACGGGCACGAGTTGACGATCGTGTGTGCCGGCTCTATTGGTGATCGCGACGGGCGCCGGCCGAAGTGGACACGTGCGACGGGCGGATTTCCTTGCGCAGCCACGCCCGCGCCGCCGTCCATGTCCGCTGGACCGACTTGGACGAGATGCCGAGCGCGTCGGCGGTCTCCTGCAGGGTCAGGCCCGCGAACACGCGGCACTCGACGACGCGGCGGGCGCGATCGTCCAGCGCGGCCAGCCGATCGAGCGCGACGTCGATGGCCAGCACCTCTTCGGCCTGCACATCGTTCAGCAACGGCGGTTCGTCGCCCCACTCGAGCGGCACCGGACGCGCGTCGCCTCCGCGCTTGTGGCGGGTGCGCGATCGCGCGTGGTCGACCAGGACGCGGCGCATCGTGATGCCGGCCACGGCCAGCAGGCCGTCGCGATCCATGATCTGCACGTGATGCTGCCGCAGCAGCCGCAGATAGGCTTCGTGCACCAGCGCTGTCGGCGACAGCGTGTGATCCGGTGATTCCCGGCTGAGCTGTCGGCGGGCTACCTGCCGCAGCTCGTTGTAGACGACGGGCACGAGCGACTCGAGCGCCGACCGATCCCCGGCGCGCCACCGCGCCAGCCAGTGCGTAAATGTCCCTGTGTCCGGACCGGCGTGCGCCGGCAAGTGCGTGCGGATGGTGCTCTCTGCAGATATCAGGTGGTGCATCGTTCTCTCTTTCGCACCTGGATCAACGGGCGGCGGGACGGCGAGCGAACGGCGGCGGCGGGCGCGGCGGCCTTTCAGCGAGGGACGGAGCGATACTGTCGAGCTCGCTCGGGTCGATCCCACCGTTCGTAGAGATCGACGAGGTGGGCCTTGGCGGTCTGGGTCTCGGCGGCATCCGGTCCGCGATGGGCGCGCAGTCCCTCGTACGCGGCAAGGAGATCGGCCTCCGCGGCGTCGTAGCGGCGCGCGCGCAGCCGCGCGACACCCACCATGCCGCGTGCTTCGTCGATGCGCCAGTGCCCAGGCGGGTGGATCTTCTGCCGCAATTCCAGCGCCTTCACGAAGTACGCCTCCGCCAGCGCCAGCCGGCCGCTCGTCAGGCCGTGCTGGCCAAGGCCCGTCAGGCCGGTCGCGACGAACACGTCGGCGTCGCCGAGGGCCTTCGCGGTCCGCGCCAGCTCGTCGCGGCGCACCGCGAGCGCGTCGTCAAAGCGCCCTTGCTGCTCGGTGACGGTGGCCAGCCCCCGGGCGGTCACGATGGTCGTGGGGTGTCCGTCGCCCAGGAAGGAGCGCGCGTCGCCCAGCGAGTCCTTCAGGATCCGCTCCCCTTCCTCGTGCTTGTCGGCGGCGTTCAGCACACGGGCCAGATCCAGGCGCGCGCTCAAGCGTCTCTACGTGGCCGGGACCGTACAGCCGCAGCATCATCGCGGCGGCATCGCGGGCCGACGTCTCGGCCTCCGGCAGCTTCCGACGGCCCCTCAGGTTCTGGGACAGCGCGGCCAGGCAGATCGCGGTGTCCTCGTGATCGCCCGGATGGATCGCGCGTGCCATGGCGAGCGCCTCTCGCAACAGGGGCTCGGCCCGCGCGGGCGCGCGATCGAACTGGGCGACGAGCTGCGCATGGTGCCGCAGGCTGGTGACCTTCGCCCGCGACGGGCCTGGGATCCGCTGCCCCACGGCAACCGACTCGCGAAACAGGCGCTCCGCCCGGGCCGTGTCGCCGGCGAAGTGGACGAGCAATCCGAGCTCGTGCAGCCCGGACATCAGCTCCGCGGGCGGCGCGCCGGGCTCGCTCCGCCGGATCGCCACGGCGTCCTCGAGCATCGCGCGTGCCTCGACGTACCGGCCGGCGCCGTTCAGGGTCCGCCCCAGCCCCGCGAGCGTCGCCGCCACGTCGGTCACCGGCGCCTGCAACTGGCGCCGCAGCGCCAGTGCCTCACGAAAGCGCCGCTCGGCGGTGGCATGGTCGTTCTTCGACGCGTGACGCTCGCCGAGCAGGTGCAGGGTCTCGGCCCGCGCCAGCGTGCCGTCGCCGTTCGCCGCACGCTCGCGGCCGAGCGCGCGCCCGAGGACCTCGATCGCGGCGTCGTGCAGACCGAGATTGCCGTAGACGCGCGCCAGCGCGTTGAACAGCGCGGCCTGCGTCTCCGGATCGTCTCCGAGCTCGACCGCGATGCGTTGAGAACCCCGATCGAGCAGCTCGCGCGCGGCGATCGTGCTGCCGCGCCCCGCGGCCGGCTCGGCCAGCTTGAAGAGGTCGGTGACGAGCAGCACCACGCGCTCGGCGCGGGCAGCTTCGACGCGCGCCCGGTCGCGCTCGATCGCCACCGCTCTCGCCTGCAGCGCCGCCACGATCGCGAACGCCACCACGAGGGTTGCCACCGCCGCCACCATGGCGACGCCCACACGGTGCCGGCCGACGAAGCGTCGCAGCCGATAGCCGCGGGTGTCGGGCTGCGCCAGCACCGGGCGGCCATCCAGCAGCCGCCGCAGATCGTCGGCCAGCTGTCCCGCCGACCCGTAGCGCCGTTCCGGCTCGGCCTGCAGTGCCTTGAGCACCACACAGTCGACGTCACCCGACAGTCGCCGGATCAGCCGCGCGGGCGAGGTCTGCCGCGCGGCGGCGAGTGCCGACGCCGTTCGCGCCCCGGCCTCGTCTGCTGCCATCTGCCGGCGGACGACGACGCTCGGTGGAACCATGATCGGCGCGTCACGCGGAGTGCTCGTGGCCGCAGCCTGCCCACCCGCTCGCTCCCCGGTCAGCAGCTCGTACAGCACCGCGCCGAGCACGTAGACGTCGGCGGCCGCGCTGACCGGCTCGCCGCGGAGCTGTTCCGGGGCGGCGTAGGCGGGCGTCAGCGCGCGCAGCCCGGGCCTGGTCGGATCGGCGAGCGGATGATCCGGCTCCAGCAGCTTGGCGATGCCGAAGTCGAGCAGCTTCACCTCGCCGGCGCGCGACACCAGGATGTTCGAGGGCTTCAGGTCCCGGTGGACGACGAGCGCCTGGTGCGCGTGCTGCGTGGCCTCGCAGACGCCGCGGAAGAGACGCAGGCGATCGTCGACGGTCAACCGGTGCGCGTCGGCGTACGCCGTGACCGGCGAGCCGTCGACGTACTCCATCACCAGGTACGCCGAGCCCTCCGGTGTGTGGCCGGCATCGATCAGTCGGGCGATGTTGGGATGCGAGAGGCGGGCGAGGATGTGGCTCTCGGCCGTGAAGCGGAGGGAGCCGTCCGGGCGCGCCGGGCCTCTCACCAGCTTCAGCGCGACACGCTGCTCGTACTGGCCGTCGTCGCGCTCGGCCAGGTAGACCGTGCCCATGCCACCGTGGCCGAGGACGTCCACCACCCGCCACGGGCCGAGGCGGATACCGATGAACGGATCCGGGTCGGGCCACGGCCCCTCGGCGTCGTGGACCAGCCGCTCGATCTCGAGCGCGTGCTCCGGCCCGTCGGCGGCGAGCATCTCGTCGACCTCGGTACGCAGACCGCTGTCTGCGCCGCACACGCGGTCGAGATAGCCAGCGCGCTCACCCTCCGGCAGCTCGAGCGCTCCCTGGAACGCTGCGTCGAGGCGAGGCCACCAGTCCGCATCCCGGGTCGGGGCCATGAGTTGCTATGGCTGATCGCGCGAACCGGACCGAAAGATGGTCACCCTAGCATGAATGGCCGCCTTCGCGGCCCGTCCGAGATCGGAGTGCTCAGCGGTCCAGCCAGGCGCGGACGGCGTCCCAGTCCATCGAATCGACGAGCGCGCGGTTGATCACGCACCCGCCCCGGACCGTGCTTCTCGAGTCGGGCCGCAGGCAGCGCGTGAAGGCGCCGATCATCACGACCTGCGGTGCCGATCGCGGCAGTGTGGCGTCGAAGTAGGCCCAATTGGGGCGGACCAGGGCACGGCACGATGCCGGCGCCCCCTCCTTCAGGCGGAAGCGCGCGGACAGGGCGCTGGCCCGATCGTCGTAGCAGGACGGCGCACGCCGGTCGTCCGGCGAGAGCGCCGCGAGGATCCCGTCGACTTCCTCGAGCTCGCGCTCGGCCTCGCGCACCGCCTTGTCTTCCGGGCCGCCGGCCCCCAACTGCTTTTCGTTGGCGGCTTCGATCTGCGGCTCGCTTTTCTCCATGTTCGCCAGGAACTCGGCGCCCTTCGCCCCCATCAGCGCGGCGGTCTGCTTCCAGTCCGCCCGACGCGCAGCGCGGCTGGCTGGGGTCCGCCACTCGGCGAACTCGGCCACCTGCTTGGCGTACGCGTCACGCCGGTTCTCGTAAAGTGTGCGCCGGTCGACGGCCACCGGCTGCAGCGCGTCCGCGAGCGGGAACGGCACCCACAGCGGCTTGGTGTTCTTCCTGACGACGAACACGTCGCCGATGCGCGGCAGCCCCGCCACCGCCGCGCCGCTCTCCGGCTCGACGAACGCGTCCAGCAGCGTGGCGCCCCAGCCTTGCGGCTGCGACGTGCCGTACATGTGGCCTTCCAGCTGATTGACGGCGAACTGCAGCAGTTCGGTCTCGCCGCCCTTGAGGTCCTCGTTGGCCAGGCGGCCGTTGCGCTGGAACTCGATCAGTGGAAAGGCGCCGAACGAAAGCGCGCCGGCCAGCGGCACCGCGCGGCCATGCGGCTGTCCGGGCGCCACGGGCCCGTAGCTGTCCAGGTGACCCCACAACTCACCGGCGAACCCGATCGGCGTCGACACCGCCGGGGCGCGCTTCACGATGGCACTGAGCTCCTGCAGCCGCGCCTGGAACGCCTGCACTTCCGCGGCGGTCGCGCCGCGCTGCTGCCGTGTGGCCGTGACGGCGCTGAAGGACCAGGGGCGCCACGGGCCGGTTTCGGTCGGCCGGTAGCGGACCTGGCTGTAGACGGTCGTGACGGTGGTGACCGTGCCGACACACACCGCGAGCAGCAGGGGCAGAAGACGCATGCGTCATTCTGCCCCAGCCGGTCGGCGGCAGGTCACCGCGGCAGCTGCAGGTTGAAGCCCTGAGCAATCGTGGCCAGCGGACCGAGGACGCCTTTCCATGCGTCCGTCGCGCTGGACGGGAGCGACAGCTTCGCGGCGGTCCTCTGGATCTGCGCCGCCCGCTGGAGCAGCGCGGTGGCTTCGCCGGACGCCGGCTTGTGGTCCTTGAGGCGATCCGCGAGCGCGTCGGCATCCTTCTTCAGGCCATTGGCTTCGGCCACGGCGGCCTCGCGGGATGCCTGGGGGATGTGCGTTTCCAGCTTCAAGGCGTCGTCGAGCCGCTTGCGGAACTGATCCGCGGCATCGGCCATCTTGCTGGCGGCGTCGGCGATTTCGTGGTCGCCGATCCGCCGGGCCGAGGCACCCTCGGGCAGTCGGGAACGTGGTGCCGTAGACGATGGCCAGCTCGCTGAGGCTGCTGGCGAGGCGGTTCCACTCGCTCGCGCCCTTCATGTTGGGCGCCTGCGTGGACATGAAGCGCTGGACCGCGCTGCCCTGGCGGAGCACCGTCGCCACTTCGCTGCCGGCGCTGTAGTCGTTCTCGAAGCGCCCCTTCATCTTGTCGACGTTCTCCTGCAGATCGTCGAGGAATTTCGAGACGTCGACCTCGCCGGCCGGCCCGCGCAGGACGTTGTGCTTCACCTTGCCATCGAGCTGATCCTCGAACCGATCGCGATCGTCGTCGACGCGCGTGAGCAGATCCTTGACCTGCGAATCGGTCAAGCGGGAGGAGCCGGCGGCGCCTGTGGCGACGTCAGCAAGGACAGCAGGTACTGCGACGGCGATGGTCGTCATGGGGAGTCTCCTCCCGGGGATGCTCCGTCCGGCCACCTCATCGGATCTATGAGACTTTAGTTCTACAGAGGCCGCCCCCGAGCGACCTGGCAGCCTAGCGGCTCATCTCGAACCGGTAGACCGGCGGACGCTGGTTGTAGGTGCTGGCGCCGACGACGCGATCGCGTCCCTCGAACTCGCCGTCGAAGTACTGCTTGCCGTCGCCGAAGTCGGCGACGAGATGGACCGGCCCGGTGCCCGGGTAGACGCCCATCACGTGCCCGGACCCGCCGGTGCCCTCGCCGGTGATCCGGCCGAAGACGAGGTCGCCGTTCATCGTGAGGGTCATCTGGAACGTCCGGCCGCCCGGAAAGTCGATCAGCCGGCCGTTCCAGACGCCGCCGAGCACCGCGGGCGCACCGGCGTCACCGGCCTGGTGCACGGCGAAGGTCTTGTCGCCGACGGTGATGCCGGCATCGCGCGGCATCGAAGCTCGTGTTGCGCGCGATCGCGTACGACACCTGGCCCGGGCCTGACGCGGGCGTCCCACCGGCCACGACCAGCCACGATGCGGTGCTCGTCGCGGTCCACGCGCAGCCCGCTGTCGTGATCACCGAGAAGGCGCCGTCGGCGGCGTCCTTGCCGACCGCGACGCTTTGCGGATCGACCTCGAACGAACAGACGATCGGCGGGCGGCCACTCTGCGTGACCGTGTGCCGCTGGCCTTCGATGGTCACGGTGCCGGTCCGCGCCTCCGGCGCTTCGTTCGCCTGGACGGTGTAGGGACCGGCCCCAGGCCCGGCTCCAGTGCTTCCCGCAGTGACGGCGACCCAGTCGACGCTCGACGCCGCACTCCACGAACAGCCTGCCGTCGTCGCGACGGCCACGCTGCCGCTTCCGCCCGCCTCGGTGAACCCCTGCGACGCTGGCGCAATGGCGAAGGAGCACACCCTCGACGGCTCGACGGGTGACTTGGACGACTCGCACGCCCAGGACGACAGCGCACACGCTGCCGATGCCGAGAGCCGCATACACGATGGTTGTTCTGCCCATGGCCACTCCGTCCAATGCGCTGTCCATCGCCGACAGTGCAACGCGCGCGCCAGGGCACGTGAATCGCGGCGGGTGACGGGTACGGCGATTGCTGTCTGGTGAATCGACGGCATCGACGCGCGCACGACGCGCGACTGGAGGAGTGACCATGTCAGGCATCCCGCACACCGTCGAGGGATACACCCGCCGCGACTTCGAAGGCGTCCGCGCCGCGTTCGCCGAGAATCTCGCCCGCCGGCGGGAGCTGGGCGGCGCGTGCTGCGCCTACTACCAGGGCGAACCGGTCGTCGACCTCTGGGGCGGTATACGAGACCGGGCCACCGGCGCGCCCTGGCAGCGCGACACGATGGTGCTCGTGTACTCGGCGACGAAGGGCCTTGCGGCGATGACGCTGGCACTCGCCCACTCGCGACGGTGGCTCGACTACGACGAGCGGATCGCGTCGTACTGGCCGGAGTTCGCGCAGCACGGCAAGGACCGGATCACCGTCCGGCAGCTGCTGGCCCACCAGGCGGGCCTGTTCGCGTTCGACGAGCCGGTCGATCGGGACACGGTGGCCGACCTCGATCGCCTGGCAGCGGTCATGGCGCGGCAGACGCCCGCGTGGGAACCCGGAACGCGCCAGGCCTACCACGCGATCACGCTCGGGTTCTACGAGAGCGAGCTGTTGCGCCGCGTCGACCCGCAACACCGCAGCCTCGGGCAGTTCTTCGAGGACGAGATCGCCAGGCCGCTGGGCATCGATGCCTATATCCGACTCCCTGAGTCGGTGCCGAACGCACGCCTGGCGACGCTCTCGCCGCCGGGCCGCCTGGAGATGCTGCTCGGCTTCCCGCTGCGCCTCACGCTCGACTCGATGAACCGCCGATCGAACATCTATCGGGCCCTCGCCACGAATCCGGGCAGCGGGCTGCCACATGACGCGAAGACGGTGTACGCGAGAAACCTGGAGGTGCCATCGGGCGGCGGCGTCGCGACGGCGAGCGCCATCGCCAGGGCCTACAGCGTGTTCGCGACCGATGGCCGCGACCTCGGACTGCGACGCGATACGCTCGACGCGCTCGCCGCGCCCGCCATCCCGCCGACGCACGGATTCCATGACGAGTGCATGCACGGCGACGCGCCGTTCTCCCTCGGGTTCATGAAGTCGAGCCCGGCAATCCCGTTCGGCGGCCCCCGTTCGTTCGGCGCGCCCGGGGCCGGTGGCTCGCTCGGGTTCGCCGATCCGGACGCCGGGGTCGGCTACGGCTACGTCACGAGCCGCATGGGCACGTCGTTGACCGGCGACCCGCGGGACGTCGCCCTTCGCGATGCGCTCTATGCCGCCATCAGGGCCGGCGAGCGCGGCGGGGCCGGGCCCTTCCGCCGCGTCGCCCAGCGGCCAGCGTAGGACGGCGTTCGCCGGTCGAGAGATGCCGACGACAGCGGGAAAGTCCGCAGCGGGCGCGAACTATTCAGCTCCGAACCACCACGGCCGCAATCGCGTGCGGACGCCGGCTCCCGAGGTGCGGAGCGAGGCGGGCGACGACGGCGGGCCAGTCGTGCGCGGCGGCATCGTCCGCCTTCATCCTCGACGCCACGAGCGGACGCTGGCGGAAGGCGGCGGCCCAGTCCGGCCGCGCCTGCCCGGCCGTGTCGAAGGCGGCAACCTCGAACTCGGGCCCCTCCTTGTAGACGGCGACGAGCCCGACGCCTGGTGGGCCGGGGATGCGCATCTCGAGCCGGGCGACGCGGCCCTTGGGATCCTCCTCGAAGTGCGCCAGCACGCCTTCGACGAGCGCGTGCCCCGAGGCGAAGAAATCGATCGTCTCGTTCGCCACCGCGTACTCGCGGTCGAACGCGCCGACGAACGACGTGCCGCCCTGGACGCCGGGCAGGCTGTCGACGAGCGCCTCGTTGCCGAACTCGATCGCGTAAGCGTTCTCGCCGCGCACCTGCTCGACGCGAAAGCCGAGCCGCGAGGCGGCGTTGACGACGACCTGCTCCATCAGCGCATCCAGGCCGGGTGGAACGCGGGCGAGGATCGCGGGGCCGAGCCCGGCGCGATACGGCTCGCGATGAAGCTGTTGGTAGGCCGCCTCGTGGACGCGCGTGCGCGCCGCCTGTGCCGCGGCGGTGAGCCGCTCGATGTGCGCGTCGGACAGCTCCGCGTCCGGATCGAGCGCGATCTCCTCGAGCGCGCGCTCGACGTGGGACAGCTGCGCCTCGACGCTGGCGACCGGCTCGCGGAACAGCCCGAGCCGCTCGAACAGCCGGACGACGTCGGCGCCGATGCCGGACGCCGGACGGAAATAGACGACGTCGACCGGCATGCGGCGGCCGATGCGATCCAGCCGGCCGATGCGCTGCTCCACCGCCGAGGGCTTCCACGGCAGGTCGTAGAGCACGAGCCGATGGCAGAACTCGAAGTTGCGCCCCTCGCCGCCCGCTTCGGTCGACACGAGGAGGCTCGGCCCGTCGTAGGCCCGGAACCGGGCCACCTCGGTGTCGCGCCGCGCGGACGAGAGGGCTTCGTGGAACACGCCGGTGGCGAGCTGCGCCCGCGCGCTGAGCGCCTCCCGCAGCATCTCGAGCGTCTCGCGGTGGGCGACGAACACCAGCGTCTTCTCGTTCGCCCGCCGCCAGCGCACGGCCTCCGCCGCCAGCCAGGCGACGCGCGGATCGGTGCGATCCATGGCGTCCGCGTGCTCCCGCAGCTCGGTCTCGTCCGGCCCGAGGACGGCCTTCAGCGCGGCACCGGACGCCAGCGCCCGCCGGACGCGATCGACGGCGCGCCGGGCCGCCACGGGATCGGGTCGGGCGTTGCTCGCGGTCGCGAGGCGCGCCTGGAACGCGCGGCCGGCGCCGAGCGTGTGGATGCCGCCGTCAGGCGGGAGATCGATCGCGATCGGGACGCGCGGCGGCAGCCCGCCGATGTCCACGCGACGCGTCGAGCTGGTGCACGGCGGCAGCGGCACGCCGGACGCCAGCCGCGCCTCGACGTCCAGCGGCTCGGGAAATTCATCCGGCCGCAGCAGCTGCAGCAGCCGGAAGAACCCGTGAGCGTCGTCCTCGAGCGGCGTCGCGCTGAGCAGCAGCACGTGGCGGTCGAGCGCGGCGATTGGCGCGACGGCGCGATACTCCGGCTCGCCGGGATGCCCGCGCCGGCGCCGCAGCCGCTGCGCCTCGTCCACGACGAGCAGGTCGATGCCGGCGGCCGCCGCCTGCCCGGTCAGCTCGGGCCGCTCCACCAGCGTCTCGAGCGCGACGACCGCGCGGCGATGGACGTCGAACGGGTTGAAGCCGGCCCCGAAATCGCGCGCGACATCGGCCAGACGCGGCGCATCGAGCAGCGTGAACACCTGGTGGTACTTGCGCCACAGCTCGCCCAGCCACTGCACGGTGAGCGCCTCGGGGGCGACGACCAGGCAGCGGTCGATCGTCCGCGTGTGCAGCAGGCGGTTCATGATCAGCGCCGCTTCGATCGTCTTGCCCAGCCCGACCTCGTCGGCGAGGAGCCACCGCACCGGGATCCGGGCGGTGGCGCGCTCCGCGACGTGGAGCTGATGCGGGAACAGCCGCACCCGTCCGCCGAGGAACGATCCGAGGCCGCCAGCCTCGCGCGTGGCCAGCAGGTGCAGGATATCCAGGCGCGTCAGGAAGTCCTGGGTGTCGTCGATCTCGCCGGCGGCCAGCCGCTCGAACATCGTCCGGTCGCGCCGGAGCGATCGCTCCGTCTCGGGCACGAGCGCATCGCTGGCCGCGGCCAGCCGCAGGGTCGCGCCACCCTGTGGAAAGTGGACGAGCAGGACCCGGCCCTCGATTGCGGTGACGCAGCCGGTGCCGAGATCGGAGTTGAAGCGGTGGGTCAGGTGGTCCCCGACGGACCAGGCATGCACACCCTGATTCTACCGACTCCTTCTCGGTGGCGGCCCGGACGACGTGAAAGGAAGGGGGCAGCGGGCGGGCGTCGTCGCGTGGACACGCCGCGGACGTCAGCCGCATGGGCGACGCCGGGCGTGCGCGACGACGCAGGCACCCGCTGTGGATCTAAACGGAGCGACGGGGCCGACCGCACAGCGGCCGGCCGTGCGGATCCGCCTACCCGCGCGGCCGGCGCCGCGGCCTCGGCTCGGGCGGCTTCACGTCGGGCGCGAGCAGCCAGGTGACGCGGCCGACTTCCTGTTCTTCCCACACCTGACGCACGGCGACCTGATAGCGGTTGCCGCGCAGCTCCTTCGGGATCGCCGCCAGGAGCCGCATCCGCGCCCGCGATTTCGCCGGGAACGGGATGGGCGGCAGCGCGAATCGCCCGGCCGGACGCACCGGCAGCCGTGCCACGCCGTTCTTCTTGTCGATCTCCGCATGCGGGAAGCGATCCTTCAGCAGATCGAGGAACGCCAATGGCAGCTCCCAGAGCAGCTTCGCCTGGTCCGGCAGCCGGGCGATGAGCTCGAGCTGCATCGGGCGCGCCTGGTCGAATGCGCCCGGCGCGAGGAATGGCATCGCGACGAAGCCGCGCGGTGTCGTCGGGTCGACGGCTGGATCGTTGTTGATGACGTTGAAGTTCCGCCAGGTGACGTTGTTGTTGTTCTTGATGAAGTTGGTGAAGTTGGTCCAGTTCAGGAGCTGGCCGGGCGACGGCGCGGGATCGCCCGGATGATCCACGATCCCGACGAAGCAGTAATGCCCCGGCGCGGGAATGTCCGCCTCCACCCAGGTGATGCCGGGCGAGACGGTCAGCACTTCTCCAGTCGGCACGCTGGGAAGCACGGCCGACCCGACCAGGTTCCACATGTCGGGCGACACCAGCGTCGCGACCTCCGACCAGAACACGGTCGCCGTCGCGTTGGTCGCGGCCCCGCCGCCCTGGTTGAGCACGCGCGCGTAGAGGAAGTTGTCCTGGCCCGTCAGCGCCGACGAGCCCAGGGTCGAATCGTTCTCGGTGCCGCTGCCGGCGCCGAACGCGTTCTGCGGGTTGTTGATCTGGACCGGCATCAGGATGATGTCGGGGCTCGCCGAGATCGGCCCGTTGTGCGGCAGGCCGGTATCACCGACGAAGTCGCGCAGGTACAGGTCCGGCGCGAGACCCAGCACGTTGCCGTCGATGATGGCGCGCAGGTTCGGCATCTGCCGGATGGTCGTGGTCTCCCCTGCCGCCGCCGGCGTGCCGTTGGCCGGGTCGCGGATGATGTCGCGCATCTGGCGCGGTCCGAAGCGGAACCCCTGCTGCGCCTGGACCATGCCCTGGATCGCGAGCACCGCGCCGGTCACGATGGGCGACGCGCTCGACGTGCCGTTGAAGCCGGTTTGATAGAGCGTCGTCGCGCCGGCGCTGCTGGAGGTGCACGTGTTGACGTTCTCGCCCCAGGCATAGCAGTCGATGCGCTGGCCGTGCGGCGCCCACGTCAAGCGCGTGTGCGGCGCGGTCGAGGTCGCGGCGGTGACGATGATCGCGCCCGAGTCGCGGAAGTCGGCGCTGCCGGGATTGAAGATCTGCCGGCCCATCGGGTCGACGAAGGTGTCCATCGCGAGGGGCGGCGTCGAACCGTTGTTCGTCCCGTTGCCGCCAGCCTCGACCACGATGACGCCGAGGGCGGTCGCCAGGCGGATCGCGTCGAACTCGGCGTCGAACGCTTCGATCGGCCCGAGCAGCGAGGCACCGTCGACCGTCACTTGCGCCTCGAGGAGCAGCACGCTGCCGAAGGCCATCTGCCCGAGCGCGGCGAAGATAGCGTCCACCCTGGTGCTGCCGTTGTACGAGACCGCGTCGACCTCATCGACGTTGGGGACGATGCCGACGCACCCGACCGTGTTGTCGACGGCGCACAGCTCGCCGAGCACGGCCGTGCCGTGCGCCCGGGAGCTGTCGAGCAGCGTGCCGTGGAGCAGGGTCGCGCCGTGCGCGTTCAGGTCTTCGTGGTTGAAGGTCCAACCGCGCTCGAGATCGATCACCTGCTGGCCGGCGCCATCGCCGCCGGTGAAGCCCCAGGCGTACTCCGCGTCGATGCCGTCGGGCGAGGATCGAGGTAGCCCTGGTTCGGCGAACGCGGGTCGTCAGCAGCGTTGACCAGCGGATCGGGCAGCCGGGATGTCGAGGTAGGCGGCCTTCACCGACGGCCACGAGAGCAGCTCCTTGAGGAGCCCACGCAGATCGAGCGAGCGATCCGTCTCGACGATGAAGTAGCCAAAGAAGTGACCCGGCTCGTAGCTCGGATCGACCTGGCGCGCGCGCTCGATGAGGCGATTGATCTCGTCCGGCTTCGTGGCGCGGATCAGCCGTCGCAGCCTGATGCCGGGGAACCGCTCGGCCAGCTGTCTCCACGGGCCGGCGTTCAGGCGTTCGACCGACGTTTCGGCGCCGTCTTCATAGGGGATGCGGAACTCGGGCCGGAACTGCACGACGACGCGGGCTTTCTCGATCTCGATCGCCGCCGCCCGGGCTCTCTTCGCACGCTGCCGCTTCGCTGCCATAGGTCTCTCCTTGAAGGCGCATCGTGTCGACGAGACACAGCAGGCCTGCCAGCAGGCGGCCGTGCCGCCTGCTGCAAGGGGATGGGGCTGCGGGTGCGCGCCTGAGATCAGTAACGACGCGCTGTCAGTAAGCGCACATGCGCGCCGGGCGATCTACTCGGCGCGGAGCGCCTCGACTGGATTGATGCGGGTGACGCGGCGGGCCGGCACATAGCTGGCCACGGCGGCGGCGCCGAGCAAGGCCACGACGACGACGCCGTAGGTCAGCGGATCGATCGGGTTGATCTCGAAGAGCAGCGCCGACATCAGCTGCGAGAGCATCGCGGCGGCGACGAGGCCGGCCGCGGCGCCGATGCCGCCCCACAGCAGCCCGTTGCGGACGAACATCATCTTCAGGCGATCCTGCTGCGCGCCGAGCGCCATGCGGATCCCGATCTCGCGCGTCCGCTGCGACACGGTATAGGAGATCACGGCGTAGATGCCGATGGCGGCGAGGAGCAGGGCCATCCCGCCGCTGATCGCCAGCAGCGTCAACGTGAAGGCGGTCCGCGCCATCGACTTGTCGTAGACCTGCTGCATCGTCTGCACCTGCGTGACCGGCAGGCTCGCGCTCACCGTGGACACCGCGCGGCGGATTTCGGTCGCGTAGCTCTCGGTGCCAGCTCGCGGACCGCGGAGGATGAAGGCCACCGATCTGTTGCCCCGCTGCGGCCAGTACACGGTCGAAGGCGCCGGCCGGTCGACGCCGTCGTGACGCATGTCGGCCACCACGCCGATGACCTCGCTCCACTGGTCGTTCGGATTCGAGCGGATGCGCTTGCCGATCGCGGCCGGCCGCCGAGCCCCAGTACTCGCGGGCGAAGTTGTCGGAGATCAGCACGACGTCGCGCCTCTGGTGGATGTCCGTCCAGTCGTAGTCACGGCCCGCGGTGAGCGGCGTGCCCAGCACCTGGAAGGTCTTCGGCACCGTCCGGATGAAGCGACGCAGCGGCGGAATCTGGTTCTCCCGGTAGGTGTGATCGCTGGCGGCGACCGGATCCTGCGAGCTCATGCCGGTCATCGGCAGCGCGCTGATGACGCTGACCGACGTGACACCGGGCAGGGCCGCCAGCGCGTCGACGAGGCTCTGCTGCGTGAGGAGCACGCGGGCGTCGTCCTTGGCGACGTCGCCGGGGATGGCGATCCGAAGCGTCTGCAGCGTCGCCGGTTCCGTGAATCCCGGCTGCACGCGACGCATCGACTGGAAGGTGCGGATCATCAGGCCGGAGCCGATCAGCAGCACCAGCGCCAGCGCCACCTGGACGATCGTCAGCGTGTTGCGGGTGATGTTGCGGTCGCGGCTGGCGCTGGCATTGCGTCCGCCGCCCCGGAGCGCCTCGGCGAGGCGGACGCGGGCGTGCTTCAGCACCGGGATCGCGCCGAAGGCGAGACCGGCCGCGACCGATACGACGAGCGTGAACACCAGCGACGTCGCGTCGACGGCGATCAGCTCCAGCCGCGGCAGCTTCGCCGGGTTCATCGTGAGGACCAGCTTCAGCGCGGCGATGGCGAAGGCGATGCCCGCGGCGCCGCCGAGCAGGCCGAGCAGAAGGCTCTCGACGAGCATCTCGCGGGCGAGGCGGCCGCGGCCGGCGCCGATGGCGGCGCGGACGGCAAGTTCCTGGGCGCGGCCTTCCGTCCTGACGAGCAGCAGGTTCGCGACGTTGGCGCAGGCGATGAGCAGGACCATGCCGATCGTCGCCATCACCACCCACAGGCTCTTGCCGATGTCGCCGACGAGGTCGTCGAGCAGCGGGCGGACGTTCGGCCCGAGCCGCGCGTCCTCCATCATCTTGATGCTCATCCCTTCGGGCGGCGGGAACTTGGCCAGCGCGACGCCGATCATCCGCGCGACGTCGGCGTCGACCTGGGCGAGGGTGACGCCGGGGCGGAGCCGGCCGATCGCCTGGAAGTTGTAGCCGGCGAGACGCACCTTGGCGCGCTCGAAGCGGAGCGGCACCACGAGGTCGTGGGTCATGTCCATGAACCAGAAGCCCTGCGGCAGCACGCCGATGATCTCGCGGGCGGTGCCGTCGACCATGATGCGGCGCCCGACGGCGGCGGGATTCCCGCCGAACCGCCGCTGCCAGTAGCCGTAGCCGAGCATCACGACTTCGGGGCTGCCGCGGTCGTTATCCGCTTCGACGAAGGAGCGGCCGAAGATCGGTTTCACGCCCAGCATCGGCAGCAGGCGGAAGGTGGCGTTGAGACCATCGACACGCTCGGGCTCGGCCACGCCCGTCACATTGAGCGCGGTGCCGTTCCAGATCGCGACATCGGCCAGCGTGCGGGACTCTTCGCGGTACGTGACGTAGTCCGCGATCGACGCGTTGAGGTCCTTGATGTCGACGCCTGGCGCGGTCTGCCAGAGCCCGACCAGCCGGTCCGGCTCCGGGAACGGCAGCGGCTTCAGGAGGACGCTGTCGACGACGCTGAAGATCGCCGTGTTGGCGCCGATCCCGAGCGCCAGGGTGACCAGCGTCGCCAGCGTGAAGGCGGGGGTCCGGAGCAGCCGGCGGGCGGCGTGCCGCACGTCGCGAATCAGGTCGAACATAAGGGAATCCTTCCTGACCGGAACACTACGAGCCAGGGACGGATTGGTTCACTGAGCCGCTGGCAGGGCGAACGCGACGTAGACCCCACCCGACGGCTCCGGACGCCGCGCTTTGCCGCCTCCCGCGGGCACGACCAGGAACTGGCGGCCGTCGACTTCGTAGGTTGCGGGCGTGCCTGCGGCCGAGAAGGGCAACGTCGCCTCCCACAACAGCGCGCCCGTCGTCTTGTCGAAGGCCCGCACTTTCTTGTCGTAGCTGGTCGCGCCGATGAACACCAGACCGCCGGCGGTCACGATCGGGCCGCCGTAGAGCTCGGTCCCGGTGTTCTTCAAGCCCTGCGCGGCCAGCTCGGGGTACTCGCCGAGCGGGATCTGCCAGGCGTGCTCGCCAGTGTTCAGGTCGATGGCGGTCAGCGTGCCCCACGGCGGCTCGATCGCCGGATAGCCATCCGGGTCGAGGAAGCGCGTGTAGCCGGTGAAGCGGTACGGCTGCTCGCCGCTCGTCGCGCCGGCATGATCGACGTCGCGATTCTCGCCGGTGCCGATGAAGGCGACGATCGCGTCGACCGCCTCGGGCGACAGCGCCGGCAGGCCCGCCATCCGCCCGACGCCCTGGCGCACGATCCGCGTGAGCTCCGCCCTGGGCTTGCGGCGGCCGACGTCGACGAGCGACGGGATCTGCGGCGGGGAGCCGCTCATGTCGTCGCGATGGCAGGCGGCGCATTCCTTCACGTAGAGCTGCCGTCCGCTCGAACCGGTGACCGCCGGCGCCAGCATGCCCGTGCACGCCATCTCCGTCGCGCTCACGTAGAGCAGACCCGTCGCCGGATCGAACGCCGGTCCGCCCCAGCCGCCGCCACCGTCGAAGCCCGGGAAGACGACGGTCTCGACGCCGACGTCGAGCGGCACGAACTGCCCGTCGCTGCGGAAGCGCCGGAACGCTTCGAGCACGGCGGCGTGGGCGGCGGGCGTCCGCCGGGTGAGCATGTCCTCGGTCAGCCGCTGACGGGCGAAGGGCGCCGGCTTCAGCGGCTGCGGCTGCGTCCTGGACGCACGCTCGCCGGCCACGGCGCTGGCCGGGTAGGGACGCTCTTCGATCGGAAACAGCGACTTCCCCGTGGTGCGCTCGAAGAGCCACACGATCCCTTGCTTGCTCGTCTGCGCGACGGCGTCGACGCGGCGTCCGTCGTGCGTCACCGTCACCAGTGCCGGCGGCGCCGGCAGATCGCGATCCCAGATGTCGTGATGGATGGTCTGGAAATGCCACAGCCGCTTGCCCGTGGCGGCGTCGAGCGCGAGCAGGGTGTTGGCGTACAGGTTGTCGCCGGGACGGTCGGCGCCGTAGAAGTCGGCGGCCGCCGACCCGGTCGGCACGAAGACGATGCCGCGCGCCGTATCGACCGCCATGCCGGCCCAGTTGTTGGCGCCGCCGCCCGCATCGCGCGCACCGGCGGGCCACGTCTCGGCGCCGGCCTCACCGGCAGCGGGGATCGTCCTGAAGGTCCAGCGCGTCGCGCCGGTCCGGACGTCGATCGCCCGGATGTCGCCGGGGGATGCCGGCAGGCCTTCGTTGACGCGGCCACCGATGATCAGTAGATCGCGGTAGATCACGCCCGGCGTGGTGAGCCGAACCGACTGCAGCTCTGGCGGCCGCCCGAGGCCTTCGTGCAGATCGATCCGGCCGGCGCGGCCGAAGCTCTCGATCGGCTTGCCGGTGTCGGCATCGAGCGCGTAGAGGTAGTGGTCCGCGGCCGCGAAGATGCGCGCCGATCGTCCGTCGGTCCAATACGTCACGCCGCGGTTCGGGCCGCGGCTGGTCAGCCCTGAATCGAACGTCCAGCGGACTGCGCCGGTGGCGGCATCGAGCGCGACGGTCTTATGCAGCGGCGTCGTCGTGTAAAGCGTGCGGCCGACGACGATCGGGTTCGTCTGCAGGCCGCCTTCCTCGCCGGAGTCATAGGTCCACGCGACGCGAAGGCTCTTCACGTTGTCGCGGGTGATCCGGGCCAGCGGCGAGTAGCGGATCGCCGCCGGGCCGCCGCCGTAGGTTGGCCAGTCGTGAGCAGCCGGCACGGCCTGGGCGGCCACACGCCGATCGGCCGACGCGACGAGCGCCACGAGGGACGCAGCGAGCAGCGCGGTCAGGGTTCGCACGGGCATACGATGGTATCGGAGACGAGCATGACACCGACCGAGGTGATCGAACGGCTCTATGCGGCGATGCAGGCCAGGGACATCGAGGGCGTCCTCGCGTGGCTCAGCGAGAGCGTGCTGATCATCGTGCCCGGGCCTCCCGGCCTGGGCGCGGCCGGCGACTGGCATGGCCACACGGGTGCGCGCGAGTGCTTCCGCCGCCTCGGCGAGGGGCAACTGACCGAGCGGCTCGACTTCCTGGAGCGCGTCGCCGAAGGACCGCACGTGGTCGCCCGCCTCCACGCCACGGCGGTCGTCCGCGCGACCGGGCGCCGCTTCGACTCCGACATCGTGCACATGTTCACGGTGACGGACGGTAAGGTGTCGCGGCTGCTCGACTTCTTCGACACGGCCGCGCTCGCAGAGGCGTATCGACCGGCCTGACCGATCGGCCAGCGCGTCCGTGCGCGCGCGGGGCCGGTAAGCGCCGTTCAGCGGCGGCGAGTATTCGAGTCAGCGGTGCGTCCGCCGCTGCCGGCGGACGCTGACCGCGACGAGGTTTCCCAGTAATGAGACAGACAGCGATGCTCGTGACGCTTCTGGTCGCCCTTTCGGTGACCGGCACGTTCGCCGCGGAGTGGCCCTGGTTGTACGGTCCCAGACGCGACGGCACGTCCGAACAGAAGGGATTGCTGCGCACCTGGCCCGCCGAGGGGCCGAAGGTGCTCTGGAGCGCGCCCGTTGGCGCGGGCTTCGGCGGGCCGGCGATCAGCGGCGGCAAGGTCTACCTGCTCGACCGCGACGAAAAAGTCGGCGACACGCTGCGCGTCTTCGACTTCGCCACCGGCAAGGAGCTGTGGAGCTTCGCCTACGACGCCCCGGGGACGTTCATGTTCCCGGGCTCGCGCACGACGCCGACCGTGGACGGCAACCGCGTCTATACCAGCGGTCCGCTCGGCGATCTGCACGCCATCGACACGGCGTCGCAGAAGCCGGTCTGGCGCAAGAACATCTGGAAGGAGTTCGGAGGCGGCGAGCTGCCGCGATGGGCGGTCGTCCAGCATCCGTTGATCTACGGCAACCTGCTGATCGTCGCGCCGCAGACGCCGCAGGCCGGCGTCGTCGCCTACGACAAGCTCACGGGTGACCTCAAGTGGAAGTCGGAGGCGCTGTCCGGCCTGCCCAGTTACGTCAGCCCGTCCATCGTGAAGATTGGCGGCGAAGATCAGCTGGCGATGATCACCGCCAGCGTGGGACGCGGTCGCAACGCCAAGGACGGCAGCGTCACCGGCCTCGACCCGCGCACCGGGCGCGTGCTCTGGACCTACAAGGGCTGGCAGAATCCCATCCCCGTGCCGCAGCCGGTGGACGCCGGGGACGGCCGCCTGCTCATCACGGGCGGATACGGCGCCGGAACGGTGATGATCAAGGTCGCGAAGAAGGCGGACGGCAGCTTCGATGTGACCGAGGTGTTCAGGAACGCCGAGGTCGGGTCGCACACGCAGCCGCCGATCCTCGTCAAGGACCTTTTCTACTCGCACAACACGGTCAACGAGCGGAACGACGGGCTCCTCGCGATGGGCATGGACGGCCAGGTGAAGTGGAAGACCGACACGCAGCCGCCGTTCACCCGCGGCGGAGCGATCCTGGCCGAAGGCCTGCTGCTCACCACCGACGGCGACACGAAGTTGTATCTCGTCGAGCCCAACCCGACCGGGTTCAAGGCGCTCGCCAGCGCCGAGATCCTCGAAAAGGGCGACAACTGGGCGCCGCTGGCGCTGGCCGACGGCAAGCTGCTCGTCCGCGGCCAGAAGCAGATGAAGTGCCTGCAGGTCGCGCCGTAGCCATGCCGCCCGCGTGCGGACGCCGCGGCGCGCTCAGCGCCGCGAATAGCAGGACGCACGCCGAGGGGGCGGCCGCGGCGGGGCCTGAGGGGCCCCGCCGCCAAAACTAGAACTTGAACAGATCGTCGAAGGCTTGTTGCGCGCTGACCGGGCCGGCCGCCGGCGTCGAGCCCGTCTGTCGCTCGAACGTGGTGCGGGGCGCGAAGAGGGCGCACGTGTTGCGCGCGTCCTTGGGGCTGACGCGGGCCGGGATCGCCTGCATGCACTCGAACGTCGATCCCGGGTCGAACGAGACGCACTGCACGCAGGCGTGCAGGTCGGCACCGCACTGAGGACAGCGATCCTCCAGCCCCACGGCCGCCGTCTGGATCTTGGCGCAGCGCCCGCACCGGAACACCTCGTGTGATCCCATGAGGTTGGGGGTCCGCGGGCCGTCCCGCTCCTCGCGCGGAGGCCGCGGCGCGGGCGTTTTCGGGCGGTCGCGATCGTCCTCGCGATAGCCGCGCTGCCGGTACTTGCGATCCTCGCTCATGGACGCCTCCGTCCGACATCCTACTCCCGCGCTATCGTAGTTGCGATGCCGCACGTGCGCCGTGCCCTGCTGCCTGGCCTCGTCTTGCTGGCGGCCGCGCTCTCACTCGCCGCCGCGCTCGCCGGCGCCCCGACGGCCGATCTGGTCCTGACCGGACGGATGCACCACCTGCGGCTCGGCGTCGCACGCGAGTGGGACGAGTTCCCCGAGCAGGCCGAGGCGGCCGCCCTCGTACTCGCCTTCGACGCGTCCGCCAGCGGAAACGAGCGGACCGTGCGCCTGCGCCATCGCGACCTGAAGCAGTCGTGGTGCGTGCTGGTGAACGGCCGGGATGTCGCCTGCCTGCCGCCCGACGAGGCGGACACGATCAGCTATCTGGCGATTCCACCCGGCACGCTGACGGACGGCCGAAACGAGCTGCGAATCTCCAGCCGCGGAACCGCGCCGGACGACGTGCTGATCGGCGAAGTCACCGTCATCGACCGGCCCAGGGCCGAGGTGATGGCGGAAGCCACGGTGGACGTCTCGGTGCACGAGCAGCCTGGCGGGCGTGCGGTGCCGAGCCGCATCACGGTCGCCGACGAGCACGGCGCGCTGGTCTCGCTCGGCAACGTGACCGACGCGACGCACGCGGTGAGGCCGGGGGTCGTCTACACCGCCACCGGTGCCGCGCGGCTGCGGCTGCCCGCGGGCCGATACCTGATCTCCGCCGGCCGCGGCTTCGAGTACGGCGTGGATCGCATCGCGGTGGATCTGGCGAAGGGGGCAACCGCGTCGCACCGCCTGACCATCCGCCGCGAAGTGGACACGAGCGGCTGGGCCGCGATGGACACGCACGTGCACACCGCCACGTTCGCGCGCCATGGCGATGCGACCATCGACGAGCGGATGCTGACCCTCGCGGGCGAGGGCATCGAGCTTCCTGTCTCATCCGAGCACAACACGCGCGTCGACTTGGACGCGGGCGCGCGCGCGGCGGGCGTGCGACAGCACTTCACGCCGGTCCTGGGCACCGAGGTGACCACGCCGGCGCTCGGCCACTTCAACGTGTTCCCGATCCCGCCGCAGGGCCGGCCCATCGAGCAGCGATCGACCGACTGGTCGGCGCTTCGCACGTCGATCGAGGCCGCGGCCGAACGCCCGGCGATCGTGCTGAACCACGGGCGCGACGTGCACGGCGGCTTCAGGCCGCTCGGCGCCGACCGGCACATCGGCGTCGCCGGAGAGGATCGCGAGGGCTGGGCGCTGCCGGCCAACGCCATGGAGGTCGTCAACTCGGGAGCCGTCCTGAGCGACGGCCTGGCGCTTCCCCGCGACTGGATGGGCATGCTGAACCGCGGGCTGATGCTGACGCCCGTCGGATCGAGCGACTCGCACGATGTCGCCCGCTACATCGTCGGACAGGGCCGGACGTACGTCCGCTGCGACGACCGCCGTCCCGGCGCCATCGATCTGCCGCGCGCGATGGAGAGCGTCCGCCGCGGCCGGGTGATGGTCAGCTACGGGCTGCTGACGGAGATCGACGTCGCCGGGAGAGGCCCGGGGGAGCTCGTCCGGCCACGCGGCGAGCTCGCGGTTCGAATTCGCGTGCAAGGCCCCGGTTGGACGCGCGCGGAGCAGGTCGCGCTCTACGTCAACGGCACTGTGGTCCGGGAGGACGTGATCCCCGGCGGAACGGACGCCGGTCTCAAGTGGGAGGCGACATGGCGACTGGCCGCACCGGCGCACGACGTGCACGTCGTCGCGGTGGCGACAGGCCCCGGTGTGTCAGCCCCGTATTGGCCGACCGCCAAGCCCTATCAACCGACGTCGACGACCTTCAGGCCGTATGTCCTCGGGATGAGCGGAGCCGTCTTCGTGGACGGGGACGGCAGCGGCACGTTCGACAGCGCGCTGGCCTACGCAAGGCGTGAAGTGGCGGGCACCACCGACCCGCGATCGCTGGCGGCGAGGCTCGCCCGATACGATGCCGCGGTCGCGATGCAGGCCGCCAGCCTGCTGCGCGCACGCGATCCCGCCGGCTTCGAGGCGACCGTCGACGCGATGCTCCGAGCACGCCCCGTCACACGTCGCACGCGGGCTGCGCGACGTATCTGGACGCCTGGCGGACCGGCCGCTGACGAGCGGCAGTATCATCACCGGCATGACGGTTCCGGCACGCGTCACGGCCGGCGCGCTGGCGCTGCTGGTCGCCCTCACGGTCGCCAGTCTCGAGCGACCAGTCGCCTGTGCAGGCCCAGGCCCGGCCCAACATCATCCTGATCCAGGCCGACGATCTCGGCTACGGCGACCTGAGCGCCTACGGCCAGGCACAGTTCGCGACGCCAGGCCTCGATCGTCTCGCGCGTGAGGGCATCCGTTTCACGAACTACTACGCCGGCAGCACCGTCTGCGCGCCTTCCCGGGCGGCGCTGATGACCGGCCTGCACACCGGCCACGGGTGGATTCGCGGAAATGGCGAGATCCCGCTGCGCGAGGAGGACGTCACGGTGGCGATGCTGCTGCGCGATGCGGGCTACCGCACGGCTGTCATCGGCAAATGGGGCCTCGGGACACCCGGGACGACCGGGCAGCCGGACAAGAAGGGATTCGACTACGCCTTCGGCTTCCTCGATCACCGGCACGCGCACCGGCAGTTCACCGACCACCTGTATCGCAACGCGGAACGGGTGCCGACCGACCCCGCACGCGACTACGTGAACGATCTGTTCACGCAGGAGGCCGAGGCCTTCATCACGCGACGCAGATCCGAAACCCTTCTTCCTGTATCTCAACTACACCGTCCCCCACGCCGAGCTGCGCGCTCCCGAGGACGCGATGGCGCCGCACCGCGGGCGGTTTGCCGATGAACCCTACGCCAACGCCGAGGCCGACGCGCGTCCCGCCGGAGCGACGATCGAGGGCCGCTCGCTCGGATACCGGTCGCAACCCGCGCCGCGCACGGCGTTCGCGGCGATGATCACGCGCATGGATCGGGACATCGCCCGCCTCACCACGCGCCTTGGCGAGCTCGGCCTCGACGATCGCACGCTCATCATGTTCGTCAGCGACAACGGCCCGCACCGGGAAGGAGGCGCCGATCCGGCCTTCTTCAAGAGCGCCGGCGGGCTGCGCGGGATCAAGCGCGATCTCTACGAGGGCGGCATCCGCGTGCCGATGATCGCGCGCTGGCGCGGGACGATCCCCGCCGGCCGTGTCAGCGAGCACGTCTGGACGCATTGGGACATGCTGCCGACGCTGTCCGAGCTGGCGGGCGCGAAGACGCCACCCGCGATCGACGGGCTGTCGATGACGCGCGCGCTCCGGGGCCAGCCGCAGCCGACGCACGATTTCCTGTACTGGGAATTCCACGAGCGCGGATTCCAGCAAGCGGTGCGCGCGGGACGGTGGAAGGCCGTCCGGCTGGCCAAGGCTGCGCCGCTCGAGCTCTACGACCTCGAGAGCGACCCGCACGAGGAACGCGACGTGGCCGCCGGCAATCCCGGCGTGGTCGCGAAGATCGAGCAGTACCTGCGGTCGGCGCGAACCGAGTCGGCCCGCTGGGTGGTGAAGTAGGACGGTCAGCGCGCCTACGGGCGCGGGTAACGCTGGAACATCGCCTTGACGGCCTCGTCGATGACCGGCGCGAGCTGGGAGCGTTCGACGTCGATCGGCTTGTCGATGCGAACGTGGAACACCAAGTCCTTCGACGATGCGGCGCGCACCTCGATGCCGATCACGCCGACGAGGTAGCCGGGCACTTCATCTGCCGCCGTCTTTTTCTTGGTGTCGACGTCCCGCCGGACCACGGTGTTGTAGGCGACGAGAGCGTCGCCCGATCCCTGTGTCACCTTCGTGAGCCCGAGGCCGGTGAGCTCGCGCTCGATCGCCGTGACGATCTGGCTATCAACGGCCTTATCCATCGCCGCATGGCTGGCGCCCCACGAGTACGTCTTGAGCTTGGCGAGCTCGGCCTTCTTGGCCACCTTGAGGGAAACCCCGTACTCGGGGGTCTCGGCTGCCGCTGTCGCGACGCCCAAGCCCAGCGCGAGGAAGCTCGCTGCGACGACACGGGTGAGCCGGCCGGCGCCGGCACGGGAGGGACGGCGCCCGCCCGCCGAGGATAGAAAGGTCATGGTGCCACGCTATGCCGCTGGCGGGGCCGACGCAATGGGACTTTCGCCCAAGCGCACTGCATCATCCCTGACAGTGGACCGCTGCATCATCGGTGACAGTGGACCAAAGTCCCCTGTGCAGGCGTGCACTCGCAGGACAGGATATGTTTGCGCCAGCCCCCAAGGGGTTGCGGTACAGGTACGCCCCCTCCGGAGAACGCCTATGTCGTCCAGTTCAGGGCTCGTCGCGATCGCGGTCGCGCTGATGATGGCCTCGGGTTGCGCGGGGTCGCCGGAGCGCGGACGTCCCATCCCGCTCGGACCAGTCGAATCGGGGCCCAACTCGCTCGAGATCGGTGCGCCGGGTATTCGAAGGCTCGTGGGATCTGGTGTCGGCGGAGACGTACGGCGCAACCGGACAGCCCGTCGTCCTCAAGGGCAAGGGCCGGCTGACCTACGACGCCTACGGCAACCTGACCGTCGACGCGCGATTCGATGAAGGACAGGAACAGGCGGACGGCTCCATCGCCAAGCTGCTCTCGTACAAGGGACGCGCCGTCATCGACGTGGCGGCATCACGCCTCGTGCTGCAGGACATGCAGAAGCGGACCGAGTCGGGCGCGGAGGTTCCCGATGCGATGGCGGCGGCCAACGTCCGCTACTACTCGTTCGACGGCGATCTGCTGACCTTGACGATCAAGGATGCCGCCGGAAAGACGACTGCGAAGACGGTATGGCGACGGATCAGCTCCGCCAGTCCAGCGGTGACGGGCAGCGCATAAGCGTGCCGGATTGACACCAGGAACGGCGGGCACTTGTTCGAGATGCGACCTAGGTCCGATTGGAGCGATCCGACCGGAAGCTGTAGGGTAGTTTCCATCCCCGTTCGGCCCCCCCGTCCCACCGGTCCCCTGCATCGCCGCCGTCGAGCGGCAGGGAGATGGCGTTGAGCCAAGACAGTGTTCGCGTCGCGGTGGTCGAAGACGACCTGCTCGTCCGCAAGGCGGTGGCGCGGCTGCTGTCCTCGGTCGGATTCGACGTCAGCGTGTTCGCCTCGGCCGAGGAGTTCCTCGTCCGGGTGGACCAGTCGCACCCGACCTGCGTGCTGGCCGACGTGCACCTGCCGCGCTTGAGCGGCCTCGACCTGGCCGCGGTCCTCCGCGAGCTGAACCGGCAGCTTCCCTTCGTCTTCATCACGGCCGATGACAGCGTGGCGCACAGCGATGCCATGCTGCGCACCGGCGCCACGTGTCTGATGAAGCCGTTCGAGGAAGAACGCCTGCTGAGCGCGCTCGTGCGCGCGAGCGCGCCGCCGGCCTGAGCGGCCCCGTCTTATCCGGCCTGGGAAGGCCGGGCCCTACTACACTGAGACCTGCGGTGGACCGGGACATACTGGCCTCGCCAGCCGTCCCGGTGCGAGCGCAGGCATTGCTCACATCGACGAGCCGCTCACGCCGAGCGCCGTCGCCTCAACATGGTGAGCGTGAGCCCGAGCAGCGTGGAACCGGCCCCCACCAGCGCGATCAACGGCAACGGGCTGGCCGTCTTGGGCAGCTCGGAAGGCGCCTCGGGCGCGGCGGACGGAGCGGGCGGAGCCCCGGTGCCGCGACCGGCGTTGCCGCCGCCATCCGCCGCGGCGCTTCGGGAGGCCGGCCCCGGGAACCGACGACATACTCGCCGCCACCTGCTGCTGGGTCATGACCTTGGGCGGATGCGTCGTCACGATCGTCGCCGTCAGGTGATCGCCGGTGTTCAAGTCGGTGAATGCGAGCGGCTGACCGTCGCGCAGAATCCGGACGCCACGCTGTCGCGGCGTCTCCCTCCGAGAACATCCTGATCCCGTCGGCGGTGCGCACGACGATTGAGTTGCCGGTCTTCTGCATCACGACACCGTCGCGGACCTGCGTGACCGTGACGGGGGTCGAGGTCGTCGTCGTCGTGATCGTCGCCGTGCCCTTCATGCCGGCCTTCAACTCGCGCACGCCCACAGCCCGGCCGTCCACGGACAGCCGGAAGTCGTCCGCCACCGTGATCTCCCGGTATCCCTGTTCGCCCTTGACGACGACCTTGTTGCCGTCGACGCTGACGATCTCGAATTGACGGGTCTGGGTGCTCGTGGACGTGGTCGGTGCCTGTGCCGACACGGTGCCCGCGGCCAGCCCCAGGATCGCGCCGGCGATCAACGCCAGCCTCTTAAAGACACGCATCGCTGCCTCCTTCACCTAGCGGGTTGATAGCCGAGTCGTGGTGATGTCTTCACGCGCCGCACGGACGATGAATCGCTTCGGCGCCGAACCGATGAAGTAGAACGGGTAGCAGGTCACGAGCGTCAGCGTCGGCGACTCGGTGGGACTGAGCACCCACACGTCGGCGGGCGCGACGATCAAGGTCTGCGTCACCCGATACCGATCGACTCGTTCTCCGGCCGCGAGCTCGATGACGTCGCCGACGGCGATGTCCTTGAGGGGGCGGAAGAACCCGTCGCGATGTCCGGCCAGGCCGATGTTGCCGGCGTCTCCTGGTTTCGGCGTGCCCTCGATGTGTCCGACGGCGGCGTTCAGGGTCCAGTCGTCGGTCCCGGCCAGCACCACGACGTCCACGCCGAGCCGCTTGATCCGCAGCGTGCCCAGCGGAGTCGGGCCCAGGCGCTTCAGCGCGTCGCGCCACGCCTGGACGCGATTGGGAGACCATTCGCGCACGTCGGCCTGGACGACGGTGGCTTCGGAGGCGTACGACCGCGCCTCGCCTTGTGCCACCCATCTCGAGCCGACGGCCGCCACCACGACCAGCGCCGCCGCCATGCCGAGCGCCAGCGCCGAGCGCTCCACCATGCGCAACGCCGTGCGGAAGCTTCGTCCAGTCACCATTCAGCCTCGCCCCGTGCCCAGCGCCAGTTCGGCCCAGGGAATCTCGCCGTAGAAGATGACGATGAGGAACGCCGCCACGTAGGCGCGCCTCAAGCCGACGTGTGTCTCGTCGAGCTGCCCGACGCCCATCGCCAGCAGGAGCCAGCCGAACCCGGCGACCGGCGCGAACAGATAGGTGGTTCCGCAGAACAGGAGCAGCGCGACGTGCCGGAAACTGGACCCGACAATCGACGCGGGCAGCAGCATCGCGAGGGCGACCGCGCTCTCCAGCGCGACGATACCCCAAGTCGCCGCCGTCGCGAGCAGGCGGAGCCGCGCCGGCTCATCAATGGACGGCGGCTCCAGCAGCTCGGCGCCCGCCGGCAGCAGCTGCAAGGCCTTGCGATTGGCTGCGAGCTGTTCGGACGACAGGCCGCCGATCAGCTGCGCGGCATCGCCGAACCGCGGGTCGGTGAGCAGCGTGACGCGGAAGAATCGTCCGTCGAGGAAATCAGGGGACAGCATCACCTTCCACAGCACCGCGAACACGAAGGCCAGGCCGATCAGCCACCGGCTGGAGAACGCCAGCGCGGCCTCGCTGCCCGGCGTCCGGAGCGACAACGCGATCGCGAACGCCCAATAGCCGAGCAGATAGACGTGGTTGTCGGCGAGCGGCCAGTCGTCGGCGATCCGGACGGCGACCATGGCGGCGATCGCACTCCACGCCCACGCGCTCCGCAGCATCGCCGGCGAGAGGATCATCAGCACCGCCACGGCGAGAATCGCCGGACGCACGAACCACGGCCCCATCGGCCGCAGCAGGAGCGCAATCGCGGTCAGACACAGCGCGATATCGCGTGGCCGGACCGGCAATCGTGCCGGCCGCGGATCCCGCTCGGCGGCATCCACGTCGACGGTCGCCGCCGGGGCGGTCGTCCAGCCGCGGCCGGGGGACGCGAGCTCGCGCAGCGCGATGGTTCGCATCGGCCCTCACGGAACGTCGTAGACGAAGCTGCGGACGGGTCGCTCCGACGGGCGAAGCGTCGCCCGATCGAAGTCGGCCCGCCAGAACGTGAGCGTGACGCGCGAGACGGGGCGCTGGTAGCGCCGCTCGCGCGCCACGACGGCCTCGGCGACCGCGCGCAGCGTCCAATCGGCCGGACACGCCGCCGCGCGCGCCACCGCCAGCTCGATCGAGGCGGGTACCTGCAACGCCTCCGACCGATCCGGCGCGTCGACGACGATGTCCACGCCGCGGTAGCCGGCGTGGTCGAGCGTGGAGAACATGCCGAAGCCGCCGCCCTTCCAGGGCGTGAGGTCGAGGGTCCGCGACAAGGCAATCTGCGTCGACGCCACCACGATCAGCAGCGCCGGCGCGAGCATCTTCATCGCGCGACCCGGGCCTTCAATGCGACGTGCCGTGATTCGGTGGCGCCAGATCGGCGGCCGTGACGTTGAGCGCCTCGGCGAGCGCGCGCCGTACGCGTTCGGTCAACTCGCCGCTCCGCTCGGCCCGCTGCACGGTGCGGCCGGAGAGGCCGGCGGCCTCCGCGAGTCGCTCCTGGCTCCAGCCGGAGCTCCCTCGAAGCCGCTTGAGATTCGACGCCACAGTTTCCTTCATCGGTACCTCCCGGATGGATGCGACGATTCAGAGCACGACGACGCGATAGCCGTTCGACACGCGTTGGTAGTAGGTCGAGCCGCACTGCGAGTAGGCGACGCCACCGCGGTTGATGGCGCTGCAGCCCCCGGGCAGCGTGGCGATGACGATGCCGGCCGGCGGCGACACGACCTGGTAGGCCGGGGCGCCGTTGGAAATGGCGGTCGTGTAGTACGTGCCGCTGTCGTAGTAGTAGCTCGATCCGCCGTAGGCGACGACCGTGGCCGCGGCCGGCGGCCGCGCCAGCATCGTGCCGACGGCGATGGCCGTCCCCACGCCGGCGACGGCGCGCCAGGCTTCGTAGCTCTCGTAGCGATTGCCGACCACGACGCCGCCGCGCCCGGCGACCGCGACGCCTTCTTCGCCGGCGACGACGGCCCCGTGGTGACCGGCCCTGGCATAGCCGTCCTCCCCAGCCACGACAGCGCCGTGACGCCCGACGGCGGCATAGCCTTCATCGCCGGCGACGACGGCGCCTCGACGGCCCGCCGCGGCGTAGCCGTCTTCGGTCTGGACGGCCGCGCCTCGCGTCGCCGGAGTGGCGGCTCGCGCCGCCGGGGCCGCGGCTCGCGCGGCCGGGGCCGGCGTCGCGGCACGCCTCGCGCTGCGCACCTGCGCCTCCATGGAAGTCGACAGGCAGGTCGCCGTCAGCACGCCGAGCCCGACCACGAGCACGAGCGACACGCGGGAACTCATGGCTTGTGTCATGGCTGTGCTCCACGCTCCGCGACCGCGTTTCGCAGGACCGCCGCGCGCTGCAGGAGGGCGACGCCCTCGTAGTCGGCGGGCACGGTGGGCTTGAACTGCTCGTCCGACAGCGCCGGCGCCAGGTCCCATCCCCGGAACGTCGTGTCGACGCGCTTGAGGCGCTTGTCCGAGTCGAAGGTGGTCGACGCCCGCCGCGGCAGCGGATCGCCTTTGGTCGGGATCCAGAGGTCGAACTGCACGCCGGTGTCCTTGAACGACAGGTGGTCGGTCTCGACACCCTCGTCGTCTTCGCGCTTGACCCATCCGCCCGTCGTCGCGTCGGTCAGGAGCGCCTTGGCGGGAGAGCTGTAGGCATAGTCGGAGAACGGCGCCGAGATGCCGTACCGCTCATCGAGGGCGTCGAGCGCCTTGTCGAGCGTTTCGGGCGCTCTGCCCCTGCCCGAACACCTTGGCCTCGTGCAGCACCAGCGTGATGCCGACGCCGTCGTACCAGGTTTCGTTGCTCCGATCGCCGGTCGCCTTGGAATACAGGCGATCCGGCCGGCGCACGCTCGTCTCCCGCGTCAGCGTCACCTTGCGGACGGTGCCGGCGCGGCCGGCCTCCTGTCGTGTCTCGACGGTGGTGACCTTGAACGCCTTGGCACCCGCCAGCGCCGCGCTCATGCGCTCGACGATCTCGCGACCGCGGGCCAGCCGCTCGGCCTCGGTCTGCGGCTCGCGCGCGCCGCACGCCGCCGCGAACGTCGCGATGGCGAGCGCGGCGACGATCTCACGTGGACACAGGCGCGCCATGGCGATACCTCCCGGCGCACTCCGGACCGGCATGGTCCGAGCGCGCCGCGAGCGTAGTTCCCGGTCGTGACGGCGAACAATCCGACTTTGGTCGCATCCGGCCGCGCGCCGCGCGCGATCGCGAGGGAAAACGCGACGTCACACGAACATCGTGTGGGCCCAAAGTCCAACTGCGGCGAACGCGATGCCTTGGGTAGGCTCAGCCGGCCGCCGCGCACTGTATGCCGTGGCCCACCGGGGGGCACGGAGGGCCGGAGGTTGGAAGGGTTAGTTTGGCGCTTCGGGTAGAAGCCTGGTAGTTTCAGAGTAGGACCTTAGGCCTACATCAACACTCCCAAAGGAGGCGTAAAATCGCCGCCCTGGACAGATAGTGTTCCAGGGTCGCCCCCTCGCCCTGGACTCGGCTGGGCGTTGCGTGGACGGGTCGCCTCGTCGAAGGCCGGTACAGAAGAAATGGGTGCAGGGACTCAGGCCGGTGTGCCCCATGGACGATGGAGGTCCTCGGGCGTATCCTGCTACTGCCCCCAGGCGAAAACAGTCGTCGCTGCCAGCGACTTTGTGCTGACACGGCGCTCGGGATTGGATTTGTTTCGGGGATGTTGCACCTCTGCCGCAACATCTTCGCCGGCGAGCAACCGGCTCTGACGCGCCCCCGCGCGTCGGCCGCGCGCTCCACGGCCTTCTATGGGGACTACGCTCGCTCGCGGTAACCGCCCACGACGCCGCCTAGGCGGCTCGGACGGGATGGTGCGCGTCCGGCAGTCTCTGGCCCTGCTGAGCGGAGGGCCCGACCCCTGGAGCCGCGCAGGCGAGCTCGGTCCGAGCAGTCTCGAGCGACTGCAGGCGGTCGGACGAAGCCTCGGGGTGGCGCGCCTTCTCGTCTCGACCGAGGATGGCGACACGCCGCTCGATGTGTGGTGCGGCCCGGTTTCCTCCAGGGCCATGCGTCCCCTTCCGACCGATGCGCCACCCAGCGCGGGCTCCCGCCGCATCTATTGCCGCGCCGGCATTCTGGCTCTGCCGCTTCGCGGGCCGCAGGTCGTCTTCGGCGTGCTCACGCTGATCGCGCGCAGCGAGCGCCACGGCTGGTCGGAAGAACAGATTCAGGGCGGCCTCGAGCTCGCGCAGCTGCTCGCCGACGCGCGCGCCCGGTTCGAGGCCCGGCGGCAGGCGCTCGAGAACTCCGATTTCAGCCGCGCCGTGCTCGCCTCGGTGTCCGGCGACGTGGCGGTCCTCGATGCGACGGGCCGGCTGGTCGCGACGAACGAGTCGTGGGAAGCCGCCGCAGCCTCGCTCAACCCCGTCGTCAAGGGCATGTGCGGCACGTGCATCCTCGAGGCGACCACGCTCACCGGCGAACCGCGCGTACGCTTCGCGACCGCCATCGGCGCCGTGCTGCGCGATCAGCTGCCACAGCCGATGCTGGAGTTCTCGTGGGACGACCCGGCCGGGCGCCACTGGTGCGAGGTACGCGTGCAGCCACTGGGCCGGCCGGCGCGCGGCGCGGTGCTCACGCACCAGGACGTGACGGCGGGGAAGCGCGCAGAGGTGGACGCGCAGCGACACCTCCACGAGGTCGCCCACGTGAACACGGTGTCCGGCGTCGGTGAGCTGGCTGCCGCCGTCGCCCACGAGCTGAATCAGCCCCTGACGGCGGTCCTCAGCAACGCCCAGGCGGCCCGCCGCATCCTGACGGGGCCCTCGCCGTGCATCGCCGACGTGCGGGAGATTCTCGACGACATCATCGAGCAGGACAAGCGGGCCGGCGAGGTCATCCAGCGGATCAGGCGGATCCTCAAGAAGGATCGGTTCGACTGGGCCCCCGTCGATCTCAACGTGCTCGTTCGTGACGTCGCCAGCCTGCTGGGCAATCAGGCGGCGCTCGGCGGCGTGAAGCTCGACGCGTCACTCGATCCCCGGCTCCCGTGCGTGCGGGGTGATCGCGTGCAGCTGCAGCAGGTCGTGCTCAATCTGCTGCTGAACGCCATCCAGGCAGCCTCGAGTCAGCATTCAGGCTCGCCCACCGTGTCGATGGTCACCGACCGATCCGGGACCGCGGTCCGGCTGGTCGTGGCCGACTCGGGGCCAGGCATACCATCCGATAGCATGACCCGCATATTCGATCCGTTCTTCACGACCAAGCCAGATGGCCTGGGTGTCGGCCTGTCGATCAGCCGCTCCATCATCGAAGTGCATGGGGGCGAGCTCTCGGCCGGCAACCAGGCGTCGGGCGGGGCGGAATTCGTCGTCACGCTGCCCGCGGAAGGAACATCGACATGAGCGGCGACCGTGGCCTGGTGTTCATCGTCGACGACGACGACGCGGTCGGGACCGCGATGGCCCGGGTGCTGCGGGCGTCGGGGTTCGACGCGCAGCACTTCAACTCGGCGTCGGCGTTCCTCAATCACCGCACCGACGATCGGCCCGCGTGCGTGCTGCTCGACGTGCGGATGCCGGACGTGAACGGCCTCGAGCTGCAGAAGACCCTGACCGACGCCCAGGCGCTGACCGTGGTGTTCCTCACCGGGCACGCCGACGTCCAGACGTCGGTGGCCGCCATGAAGGCCGGCGCGGTCGACTTCCTGCAGAAACCAGTCGAGGAGGAGCTCCTGCTGTCCGCGGTCAGCCGCGCCGTGGAGCGCAGCACGGCGGCGCAGGCCGGCGACCGCGAGCGCGTCGGCTTCCTGGCCCGCCTCGCGCGCCTGACGCCCCGCGAGCGCCAGGTCGGCGCCCTGGTCATCCAGGGCCTGCTGAACAAGCAGATCGCCGGCGAGCTGGGCACCGCCGAGAAGACCGTGAAGGTCCATCGCGCCCGGGTCATGGAGAAGCTGAAGGTCGGATCGGTCGCCGAGCTCGCCCGTCTGGCCGAGCGGACGCGGACGCTGCACGTCGAGCGGCCGGCGAACGGGACCGCGACGGGTGCGACCGGCGAGGCTCGGCGATGCGACCAATGGCCCACTGGCGAAGGGTACCCCGGGTGTGTACCCTGCCAATCGCTCTCCTTTGCATGCGGCGACCGCGTCTGCGAAGCGGGGCCGGTCGTGAGCGTCCATGAGTTCCGTTCCCGTCCACGTCGTCATCGTGGACGACGATGCGCCTGTCCGACGGGCGTTGGCGAGGCTGCTGTCGGCAGTCGGCTTTCGCGTGTCCACGTGCAGTTCGGCTGAGGACTTCCTCGTGCGCAGCAGCGCCGACGAGGTGTCCTGCGTGCTGCTGGACGTGCACCTGCCACGATTGAGCGGCCTCGAGCTGTCCGGCCTGCTCGCCCGGCTCAACGTGCACGTGCCGATCGTCTTCATCACCGCGGATCAGGAGCTCGCCGAGAGCGCCGAAATGCGGCTGACGGGCCGCGCCTGCCTCCTCAAGCCGATTGACGACGACCTGCTCGTCAGCGCGATCTCAGCCGCCGCCGCCGAGTATCACGCGCGCCCGTGACGCCGCCAGCGCCTGTTCCACCGCCGCCAGCAGCACGTCTTCGTCGACCGGCTTGACGAGGAAGTCGCTCGCGCCCGCCTTGATCGCCTTCTCCGCCATCGCCACGTCGCCATGGCCGGTGATGAAGACGACCGGCAAGCCGGGACACCTCTCCTGAAGCTGCTGGAACAGGTCGAACCCCGAGACGTCCGGCATGCGGACGTCGATCAGGGCGCACGCCGGCACCGTCGCACCGGACGTTGGCCACGAACTCAGCGGCTGACGCGAAGCTCTCCGCCCGGTAGCCCGCGGCCCTGAGCAGGCGGGCAAAGCTTCGGCGGACGGAAGGGTCGTCGTCGATGACGAAAACCGTCCGGGGCTCGGTCACGCCGGCTCGCCCGTTGCCAACGGGAGCCGGACGCTGAAGACGGCGCCTCCCCGCGGGCTGTTGGCGGCGCCGACCGATCCGCCGTGCGCCTCCACGATCGTTCGTACGATTGGCAGGCCCATCCCCATGCCGTACGGCTTGGTCGTATAGAAGGCCTCGAAGACGCGCGTGGCGGGCATCGGGAGTCCCGGACCCGTGTCCGTCACGTCGATCACCACGCCGTGTCCGTCCATGGCGCGCGCGTCCACTTCGACCAGCCGACCCGCCTTGCCGTCGCCGACCGCCTCGAACGCGTTCATCAGGACGTTGAGCATCGCCTGCTGCAGCTGGATGCGATCGCCATGCACGGTCAAGGGGCTCGGCGGCAGCGACAGCCTGAGGCTCACTTCGCGGATCAGCGCGTCGTTCGCGACGAGCGCCGCGACATCCTGGACGAGGGTCGCGACGTCGATCGGCACGGGCCGCGGGTCGTCCTTCCGCAGCATCTCGCGCAGCCGCAGGATGACCGTCCCCGCGCGGAGGCCGTCGGCGGCGATGTCCTCGAGCACGGACGGGACCTCGCCGCCGCGGTCGCCCGAGGCCATCAGCCGCCGCCCGGCCTGGGCGTTGGCGACGATCGCGGTCAGCGGCTGGTTCAGCTGATGCGCGAACGAGGACGCCAGCTCGCCGAGCGTCGCGACTCTCGCCATGTGCGCCAGCTCGGAGCGCGCCGCCTGGGCATCGAGCTCGGCCCGCTTGCGCTCCGTGATCTCGGTGGAGGTCATGACCACGCCGCCCTCGGGCCGGTCGAGCGGGTGAATCGACACCACCCAGAAACGCGGTCCTTGCGAGCTGGCGATCTGGTGCGGCACGACGCAGTGCAACAGCCCTCCCGACAGCACGCCGAGTGCGCCCTCGACCACGCGCCCAGCCTCCCGGGTCTCCGCCGTGCGGGCACGCGCCAGCAGGTCCTCGCCGATCGGGACGTCCGCCCATTCCAGGCCGCTGTCGTGGGCCAGGCCGGCCCACCGCTCGTTCATGGCGATCACACAGCCGTGACGATCGAGCACGGCGACACCGCTGGCGAGCGAGCTCAGGATGGCCGTCTTGAGCATCTCGTTCCCGACCAGCGCGTCTTCAGCGTGCTGGCGCGCCATCGCGCTGCCGAAGATTTCGGCGATGAGGCGGAGCCGCGCGGCCAGGTCGCGGTCCCACCGCATCGGCGCGACCGTGGAGACGTAGCCGAGGCAGCCGAGCACCTCCTTCGAGGAACCGAGCGGGAGCGCATAGCCGGACTCGTAGCCGAGGCTCGTGAACGACTGGCGATCCTCGTGGGCGTCGGCCGGATAGTCCTCGATGCCCCCGATCAGCACTTCGCGGTTGGCCAGGACCTCGCTCGTGCTCCACGGAAAGCCGGGCGACGGCTCGGTCGCCGGGCCGGGGGCGACGTCGTGCCGGAACCACGAGCTCGTGACGACGAGCGTCTGCCCCTCGCGCCGGAGCAGCAGGATGCAGTCGAAGTGCAGCCGCTCGCCCACCTCCCGGAGGGCGTTCTGGTAGGCCTGGCCGGCCGGCTCCGTGCGGAAGTCGAGAAAGGCGTGGGCCAGCTGCCCGAGCAATCGCTCGAAGTCCAGCCGCGCGGCCACGGCGTCCAGGGCGTGGCGCCGTTCGTCAATCGCCGCCGCCAGCGCGAGGTGAGGCAGCGCCGCCGCCAGGATGACGAACTGGACGCCGATCAGGGTCTCGCCGGGCGAGAGTGAGAAGAACGGGCTGTTGCCCTGCGCGGCCGAGAGGATGACGAGGAGCGTCGTCATCAGGAGGGTCACGCTGGCGCCGATCGTCCCGAACCGCACCGCCGCCCAGGCGATGAACGGCAGGAGGAAGGCCAGGGGCACACGGACGGCGCCTGGGATGAACGTGTATCTGACTTCGGCGTACGGAATGGCGAACCAGGTGATCAGCAATCCGACCCCGAGCGCGGTCCACTCGAGCATGCGCCGCACCGGTGGCCACGGCTCGCTCGAGACGAGAAAGCCGACCACCGACGTGACGGCCGGCACCACCGTGACGGCCGTGAGCACGTTCGCGAACGTGCGGGCGCGCCACACCTCCCAATAGGACTCCGTGCTGAACGACGAGACGACGGCGGCGTCGAGGAAGCTCGAGGCGACCGGCGCGAAGAGCACAACCGAGACGACGAACGCGAACAGGCGCTCGAGCGAGTCGAACCGATGGGGGACATTGCTGATGCGCCGCAGAAGCGCGGCCCCGACGAGCGCCTCGCTGCAGTTGGTCAGGAACAGCAGCCCGATCATCGCGGGCGGCCACTCGGTGCCCATGCTGAGTGACAGGTGGGCCGGGAACGCCGCCAGCAGCATGGCGCCCCAGTAGCGCGGCGGCACGAGGAGCAGCGCCGAGGTCAGCAGCGCATTCGGCGGCCAGAGGACCGACGGCGTCGCCCCCGGCAGGCGCAGGTGCAGGCCGAGCTGCGCGCCGAGGAAATAGGCGACGCAGACGACAATCGCCGCGACGATGACCCTGGAGCGGGTCCAGGCATCGTCGGGGCGGCTGGCTGTCGAACGACGCGCGTCTCCCGTGACCACGGGTGAGAACTCCAGCTGAGACGTGACGGCGCATTATGGCCCGATTTGCCTGCCTCCGTACCTGCGCCGACCTAGCCCCTTGGTCCGATAGCCGAGCTAGGCGGATCGCCTGTACCGTTCGACGCTGGCGCCCAGCCAGTCCCCTGGATGCAGACCCGAATCGCGGTGATTGTCACGCTGGCGTCCGCCGGCCGCCGCCTGCTACTCGGCAGGGCGAGCTTTGCGCCGCTGTCACCGCCTTCGGGGGACCGCGGCGTCGGCCGCGACCGCTTCGGCGGGCCCTCGTGAAGCTCCCCCGGCAGATCGACCATGGCACGCGCTACGGCTTCGGGGCGGCGGCGCGGGCATCGGCGGGAAGGCTGACGCCCGTCGGCGAGCCCGACACCGGTTCGCTGCTGCCGCGCGGCGTCGATCGGCTCTTCCATCTGCAGGATCGGCAGCACGGTCACGATCGCTGGGCGGTGCTGCTGGTTCACCAGGCGCTGAGCGCCCCCGGCCAGGACGGCGCCGTGCAGCACGCCATGTACGGTGTGCCGCCGCGACGGTGCCAGGTCGTCTCGTTCAAGGCGCCGTCCGCCGAGGAGCTCGATCACGACTTCCTGTGGCGCTCGCTTCGCGCACTGCCGCCGCACTGCCGCACCGGCTTCATCACGCGCTCCTGCTACGAGGACGTGCTGGTCGTGAAGGTGTGCCCGAGGATCCTCGACGCGGCGAAGGTCCCGGGCTCGCTGGTCGGCAAGCACGTGTGGGACGAGCGCTACGAGGACATCCGCGCCGTGGAGCACCACCTCGCCCGCAACGGCACGGCCGTCCGCAGGTTCTTCCGCCAGGTCTCGACCGGCGAGCAGCACCGGTTCATGAGGCGCCTCAACGTGCCGGACAGACTCTGGCCGCTCGACCTCGCCGACCTGCGGACGCGGGGTCGCTGGGGCGACTACATGCGCGCCTACGAGGACGCCATCCACCAGACGGCGGGCGACACGGAGCCGGGGTCCGACGTGCCCGTCGACGAGAAGTGGTTCACCCGTCTGGCGGTCGCCGCAGTTGTCGTCCAGTCGTTGCAGTCTCTCGGCGAGCGCTACGCGGCCGACGCCGGCGACATGCTCGCCCGGCGCCGGGAAGCCTGACGCCTCCAGGAACTAAAAGCGGAACGTGACGCCGACGCTCGTGTCGAACTGCGTCGAATAGTGATCGTCGGTGATCGGCCAGCAGCCGTAGAACGGGTCGCACCAGACGCCGCCCGGCGTACTGGTGACGTAGGTCGGCGTCAGGCGCACGGCCACCTTGGCGCCGACGTATCGCGTGAAATAGAACTTCAGGCCGCCGCCGATCGTGGACGAGAAGCGCGTCTCGGAATCGTCGATGCGAAACCGTCGGGACTGCAGCGGCTGCGGAAGCAGGAACTCTCCGAACGAGTAGTGCGTGGCGCCCAGGCCGCCGAACACGAACGGCCGCAGCACGGAGTCCTCGTCGCCCCAGTTGTAGACCACGTTGCCCATGTAGTTGTAGACCGCGGTCCTGGTGATGGGCAGCGTGCCGCCAGGCCCGTCCGCCGACAGGTCGGTGTCCTGGCGCGCGAAGAGGAACTCGAATTCGATCCCTCGCGTCGCGAAGACGCCGAGGGTGACGTTGTACGAGGTGCCGTTGTCGACCCCGGCGGTGTCGTAGACCTGTCCGAACAGAAAGCGCGACTCCGAGGAGATGCCGTCATTGGCGCCATAGCCGATGTTGACGCTCCCCTCGGTCCGCTGGGCCCACGCCGACACCGCCACCAGCGTCGAGCAGATGGTCACGAACGCGATACGTCTCAACATGTGCGGATTTCCCCATGCGGGCGCTGGCCATCCCACTATAGAAAACCCCGCTCCTGCTCGGCAATTGGACCTTGGCGCCATTGAGCGGCGCATGCTCGCGTCTCGAACCATCTCCCGGCTCGCTTCCGTGCTCGCGGACCAGGCGGCCGGGCTAGAATGGTGGGCTGAGGTGCATCAATGCAGGCACGCGAAACGGGCAGCCCCCTGCTGCCGAAACCGGTCGATCAGTTCCGGGATTACGAGCACGCCGACAAGCGCGTCGCGGAGTTCTACCTCCAGAATCACACGCACCAGACGTTGGACTTCGTCCTGGAGAAGAAGCGCGACTATCTGGCGCTGAACCGCCGGACGATGACGGTGTTCGAAGCGCTGGAGTACCTGAACACGCTGGTGGACGACAGCGATCCCGACGTCGACTTCACGCAGATCGAGCATGCGCTGCAGACGGCCGAGGCGATCCGCGCCGCCAACGGGCCGCGCTGGTTCATCGTCACCGGCCTCGTCCATGACCTCGGCAAGATCCTGTGCCTGTTCGGCGAGCCGCAGTGGGCCGTCGTCGGCGACACCTTCCCGGTCGGCTGCCGCTGGTCACCGAAGATCGTGCACAGCCAGTTCTTCGTCCACAACCCCGACAAGGACGTCCCCGCCTACCAGACCGAGAACGGCATCTACGAGCCGGGATGCGGCCTCGACAACATCCATATGTCGTGGGGTCACGACGAGTACGTCGCTCACGCGGTGAAGGACCGCCTGCCGCAGGAAGCGATCTACATGCTGCGGTACCACTCGTTCTACCCGTGGCACAAGGAGAACGAGTACCTCCACCTGACGAACGAGACCGACCGCGAGATGGTCAAGTGGGTACGTGCGTTCAACCGCTACGACCTGTACTCGAAGGGTGCGCCGCGGCCCAAGGTCGACGAGGTGATGCCGTATTACGAGGATTTGGTGAAGGAGTTCTTCCCCGAGCCCTTGAACTGGTAGCGTACTGGTAGCGAAGCCGGTCGCCGGAGACGGCGACTGGCTACTGCAGCGGGAACATCGCCTTCAATTCGTCCGGCGGCGCCTGCCGTCCGTACTGCCCGAGCTGAAATGCCTCGGCGTACCGGATCTTCCTGCCACGTTCCTCGCCGTACAGCGCGATCAATCGATCGCGATACTGGTCGGCCACCGCGAGGTTGCGCTTCTTCACGATGTCGAGCAGGTAGGCTGCCCGCTCGCCGTCGGCCTGCGGCACGTTGGGCAGCGTCCGCGCCTGCCAGGAATCCTTGTCGCCGAACTGCGACGGCATCGCGCCGATGCACTTCCACTTCTGCTCCGCAACCGCATCGATCCCGACCACCACGCTCGGCGTGAACGGCTTGGGATCCTGGAAGTTGTCCGAGTAGTACATGAAGACGGGGTTGCGCGGAGTCGGCTTCGTGTCGGGCACGAAGAACGGCGCCACCACGACGACCGCGGCGTCGTCGATCAGGACGCCGGTGTAGCGGTGATCCGGGTGGTAGTCGTAGGGCCGGTGGCCCATCACGATGTCGGCCTGCCAGTCGCGAATGAGCCTGGCCACCGTGCGGCGGTTCTCGAGCGACGGCATCAGCTCGCCGTCGTGGATGTCGAGCACCTCGGTCTCGATGCCGAGGATCTTCGCGCACTCCGCGACTTCCGCCTGCCGCCGTTTCGCAAGCGGGCCGCCGGCGCTCTCGAAGTGGCCGACGTCGCCGTTGGTCATGGCGACGAACTTGACCTTGTGACCGGCCGCGGCCCACAGCGCGGCCACACCGCTCGCCTTCAGCTCGGCGTCGTCCGGGTGGGCGCCGAAGGCGATGACCCGCAGCGGACGCGGCGGGGCCGCTGCCAGGCGCCTGTGCGGTCGGCGCGGATGGCATGCGCCGCGGCGACGGCCAGCGAGCAGGCAGCAACGGCGACACACTCGCATCACGACGCCTCCTGACGGGCGGATCGGGCGCCCGCGACAGCGCCGCGATCGCCTTGGCGATGATCCCCTTCGCCGACGCGAGCGCCGCCTTCGCCTCGTCCGGCGTGCGTCCCGTCTTCAGCATGACGATCGCCGAAGGCAGGTCGCCGGCGGTTCGCTCCAGCGCCGCCTGGGCGGCTGCCTCGTCGACGCCGGTTTCGGCGCGGATGATCCGGATCGAGCGCGCGTGCAGCTTGCTGTTGCGCGCCCGCATGTTGGTCATGCGGTTGCCGGTGACGTAGCCGAGCCGGATCATCGTCACGGTCGACAGCATGTTGAGCACCATCTTCTGCGCGGTGCCGGCCTTCATGCGGCTCGAGCCGGCGAGCACCTCCGGGCCGACCACCGGCACGATCGCGACGTCCACCGCCCGCGTGATCTCGGACCCGGGCGCGCAGGTGACGGCGACCGTGAACGCACCGAGCGCGCGGGCATGCTCGACCGCGCCGATCGTGTACGGCGTCCGTCCGGACGCCGCGATGCCCACGACGGCGTCGAGCGCGCCGACGCCGCGGCGATCGAGATCGCGGCCGCCGGCCTCGCGATCGTCTTCCGAGGCCTCCACCGCCTGGTGGCACGCGTCGTAGCCTCCGGCGATCAGTCCCTGCACCAGCTCCGGCGTCACGCCGAACGTCGGCGGACACTCGGAGGCGTCGAGCACGCCGAGGCGCCCCGACGTCCCGGTGCCGACGTGAATCAGGCGGCCGCCCTTTTCGAGCCGCGCGACGATGCCCTCGATCGCGCGCACGACGTCCGGCAGCGTCCCGCGGACCGCCTCGGCGACGCGGGCGTCCTCGTCGTTGATGAGGGCGACGGCGTCCGCGATCGACATCGAGGCGATGTCACGCGATCGCGGGTTCTCCTGCTCGGTGACCGCAAGAGCGAGGGGATCGTCCATCATGGGAGGGCCGGAGCCTACCGCGCCCCGCCGGAGCGGTCAACGCCGCTCCCGGCTGCCGTTGAGTAGGCAGAAGAGGCAACTATGCAGGCGCCACGGATGAGCTGTAAAGATGCGGGTAACATGCGCCACCGCCCCTTCTCGCCACTCGGATGGACGGGGGCGGGCCGCCTCGCCCTCGTGCTGCTGGCGGCAGCCTGCGCAGGCTGCGCCAAGCCCATCCACAAGCCCACCACCACCCGGCCGGCGCCCCCGGCCGCGGCACCCGTGCCACCCCTGGTGGCGCATCCGGCGGGGCGCCCCACTGTGGGCGTGGCGTTCGGCGGCGGCAGCGCGCGCGGCATCGCCCACGTCGGCGTGATCCGCTGGCTCGAAGAGCACCGCATCCCGATCGACGCGGCCGCCGGGACGAGCATGGGCGGCCTGATCGGCGGCGCCTACGCCAGCGGCATGGAGGCCGCCGAGCTGAAGGCGTTCATCATGGGGCTGGACTGGGACCAGCTGTTCGGCGCCTCGTCGTTCGCCTACAAGAACATTCGACGCAAGGCCGACGCCCGCGCCTATCCGTCGCGCCTCGAGTTCGGGCTGAAGGGCGGCATCGTGCCGCCGGCCGCGCTGAACAACGGCGAGTCGGTCGAGCTCCTGCTCGGCCGCATCGCCGCGCCCTACTGGGGCATCAAGGATTTCGACGAACTGCCGACGCCGTTCAGGACGGTGGCGGTCGACCTGCTGTCGGCGCAGCCCGTGGTGATGCGGTCCGGCTCGCTGGCGGACGCCATGCGCGCCACCATGTCGCTGCCGCTCATCTTTCCGCCGATCGAAGTGGACGGCCAGATCCTGATCGACGGCGCCACGATGAACAACGTGCCCGCGGACGTCGTCAAGGCGATGGGCGCCGACAAGGTCGTCGCGATCAGCGTCGGCGATCTCGCCGACCGCGAAGGCCTCAGCTACACGATGTTCGGCGTGGCCGGGAACACGATCGACGCCATGATGCGCGCGTCGACCCGGCGCGCGCTAGCCTCGGCGGACGTCCTCGTCCACGTCCCGCTCGACGAGTACGGCTCGCTCGACTGGCGGCGCGCCGCCGATCTCATGGACGAGGGCTACAAGGCCGCCGAGAGCATGCGCGAGAAGTTGCTGCCCCTGGCCGTCAGCGAAGCCGACTTCGAGGCGTGGCGCCGCGGACGCCTGGCGCGGCGCAAGACCGAGCTGCCCGCGCCGGCCTTCCTCGATCTCGAAGGGTTCGCCGACAGCGACAAGAAGCGCCTGAACACGCTGCTGGCGCATCACGTCGGGAAACCCCTCGACGTGACGGCGGTCGAGAAGGACATCGAGACGATCGCCGGCCTGGATCGGTACCAGACGGTGACCTGGCGGCTGCTCGACGGCGCGGCCCGCGGCGTCAACGGCATCGGCCTCGGGGTGCACGGACGCGTCAAGCCCAACGCGCCGCCGTTCATGATGCTCGGCTTCAACCTGGAGAACACGACGTCGGACGACTTCCGCATCGCGCTGACGGCGCGCTACCTCCGCTACGGCCTGATTGGGTCGGGCTCGGAGCTCCGGATAGACGGCACGCTAGGGTCCGACCCGGCCGTCGCGATGGAGCTGTACCGGCCGATCGGTTCGACCCCGCTCTTCATCGCGCCCTACGCCGGCGTCGGCACCGAGACGTTCAACCTGATTCAGGATGACGCGGTGATCGCGCGGTACAAGCAGACCGTCAACCGGCTCGGTCTCAATCTCGGCGTCAATCTCGGGGCGCGAAGCGACGTGCGCCTGGGCGCATACGTCGGGCACACGTCAGCCTCGATCGAGGTTGGAGACCCGGGCTTTCCCGAACTGAGCGGCAAGGAAACCGGCGCCGAGCTCGTGTGGCGCGTCGACAGGCAGGACAGCCCGGTGGTGCCGTCCGGCGGCCTGCGGTCCGAGGTGCGGCTCTCGCACATCTTCAACACGCCGGACCTGAAGGTCGCCGACCAGACGTTCACGTTCGACTCGGAGCTGACGCAGCTGTCCGCGACCGCCACCAATTTCTGGAGCGTCGGTCCGCGCGGTCGGGCGTTCCTGTACGGAGGGCTTGGGACGTCCTTCGATTCGACGCCGCTGCCGACCCACGAGTTCACGCTCGGGACGCCGTTCCGGCTCGGCGCCTACGACATCGGCGAAGTCAGCGGACCGCACTATTACGTCCTCACCGCTGGATACCTGAGGCGCGTCGGCCGACTGCCCGACTTCATGGGAGGGCACGTCTACTTCGGGGGCTGGCTCGAGAACGGCGATGCGTTCGAGGAGTGGGGGGACGCCGGCTTCAAGTCGAACGGCGGCACCGGCGTGGTCATGGACACGCTCATCGGCCCGGTCGTGCTCGCCGGCTCGTGGAGCTGGGACGGCCGCTGGCGCACCTACCTCGCCGTCGGCCGCACGTTCCGCTGACGAAGGGCCTCCAGCCGAGGAGGCCCTTCGCCGACATGTGTGCTTACTTCGCGGGACGTACCTGAACCTGCATGAAGCCGCCCAGCGCGCTGATCGAGCGGACCTCGATCACCGTGTTGGTGTGCGGATTGCGGACGCCGGCCGAGGGCGTCGCGGCCCGCCAGTACCTGCAGCCGGTCGTCGAACGTCGACACCGCCGGCAGCCCGCCGTAGACACCGGGAATGCTGTTGGCGTGCAGCGTGATCACGTCGGTGGTGTCGAACCCGAATGTCGAGTCGTAGGACTGGCGCCGGGCGCTCCACGGCTGGTTGTTGTCGGGCCGGAGGAGCGGCTCGGGGTGCGAGTCGATCGGCAGGATCAGCCCGGCTCCCGGGTGGACCGACGCGTCGTTGTCGGCCTGCGACGAGTCCCAGTAGCTCACGAGCAGGCCGTCCTGGTAGGGATACCGCTCGACGTAGTTGAACAGCACCGGGTTGTTGCCGAACCCGAAGTTGTACGGCCCGGTCTGCAGGCTCGAGTCGAAGATGTCGCGATACTGCCGGAACTCCGCCAGGTAGGTGTTGAAGAAGCGGGCGGTCTCGACGCCGTTGGTCACGCGGAAGCCGCCCGTCGCCGGCACGAACGCCCAGCCGGCCGGGGCCTCGGCGCCATCGACCGGCTGCCCCGTGATCGTGATGTCGTCCACCATGAACCCGCCACCGATGACGAAGCCATCGGTCCAGTAGCGGAAGCCGAGGAGGACGTTGCCGGTGTAGGCGGACAGATCGGCCGACAGCGTGACCCAGGCACCGGCGGTGCCGCCGGTGATGCCGTTGCCGAAGTTCTGACCGTTGGGGTTCGTCGCCGTCGACCGGTTGGTGGGCACGTTCGCCCACGTCGCGCCGCCGTCGGTCGACACGACGAGATAGGCGTAGTCCCAATCGAGCTCGATGTCGTAGCGGACCTGTGCCGACAGCGTGGCGGCGGCCGGCAGCGTGAACGCACGCGACATCCGCACGTCGAGGTTGTTGTCCGCGCCGCTGAAGTAGTAGGCCGAGCCGCTGGCCGGTGCGCCGATGTTCGTGCGCACTTCCTTGTCGGGCAGGAGCACGAAGAGTCCCTGCGCCTGCTTCGTGCTGGTCGCGGCGGGCCCGAGCTTGTGGCTCGAGAGGCGTCCGGCCGACGCGACCTCGTAGTTCAGCCAGCCGAGCTGGAACTTCTCCCACGCGCCCATGTGCGTGGGCTTCGATCCGATGTCGACCGTACCGTCGTTGCCGTAGGACCCGGACGACATGATCGTCCAGAAGCCGGTCGAGTTGTCGCCGACCGAATCGTACAGATCGGGCAGGTTGAGGTCGTGACCGAACTCGTGCGCGAACACGCCGACGCCGCCGTTCTCCGGCTCGATGGTGTAGTCGCCCACCCAGTAGCTGCTGCCGCCGACCTGGAGACCTCCGCCGCGGTTGTAGGCGGGACCCGTGACGCCGATGTTGGTGTAGAACGCATACCAGCGGTGGCTCCAGATGGCGTTCGAGCCCTGCGCGCCGCCGCCCGTTTCCTCGCCCTCGCCGGCATGGACCGACTGGAAGTGGTCGATGTAGCCGTCCGGCTCGTCGAAGTTCCCGTCGCCGTCGTAGTCGTAGCGATCCCACACGTCGAACTGCGACAGGTATTCGTCGATCTGCTGCGCCGTGCGCCCGTCCGCGATCTGGGCGTTGTACCAGGCGGTCAGCGAGTCGCGCACGAACAGCCACGTGCGCGCGCAGACGATGCTGCCGCAGTAGTTGGCGCCGTAGTTGGCCTCGTTGGACGGCACCCGCACCCAGTCGGTCACCGCACCGTTCACCGCGTAGCGGTTGGACGAATTCTCGATGTAGAAGTTGCGCATCGAAACCGCGCCAGGCTCATCGTTGAAGAGCAGGGTTTCGTAATAGGGACGCGAGAAGTCCGGGCTCCAGATCGTCGAGTTGTTGACGGCCCGGTCGGGCTCCGGAATCTGGTTGTGGAGCGGCCCCGCCGAGCCACCGTAGATCGGGTTGATCTGCGTGCCGAACTCGCCGAGCACCGTCCAGATCGAGTCTTCACCTTCGCGGGCGAGCTCGACGTACTGGCCGTTGGCGACGCGATGCACCTTGCCGGTCGTCTTGCCGGCGAGGCGCGCCTGGAGCGCGCGCTGCTTGAGCGCCCGCTGGACGTCACCCTTGGGGTGGGCTCGATCGTCGTGGCGGCTGCCAGCGTCGCGGCCGGGCGCCACGCTCATCGCGGCAGCTTCGAGCGGGTCGACGGGGGGAGCCTGCTGAGCCCATGTCGCCGACCCGCCGGCGACGAGCGCGGCGAGGGCGAGGGGGAATACACGAACGGTCCAAGCCCGGGGGAACACGGTCATTTTCGAATCCTCCATGACTGCGGCAGGTCCGGCATGGGGATCGAAGCTGAGGGAGAGCTGGGCTATCGATGCCGGAACGCCGTCGCAGGCGAGCGGCCATCCTCCGCGCAAACACCATATAAAGTCAATGCATCACTGAATAACCGCTCCTAATCGCCAAGCGTGGCTCAGAGGCGGGCCGGATCGATCACCACGTGCTTGATCTTCTGGCGATCGAACGTGTACGTGACGTGGATCCGCCCGTCGCGGGTCTGGATCACCGCGGGATAGGCGTAGCCGTGACGGAGCGGCGCGTCCTCCAGCGTGAGGGCCTGCTTCCAGGCGACGCCATCCCGTGACACCGACACGACCAGCGGCCAGCGTGCTCTCGGCCCGCTCGGCGCATCTTTGATGCCGGTGAGCATGTCGGGCCGATAGTTCGCCGGCGCTCCGCCCGGCTGGTCGCGAGGGTTGTAGACCAGCACGTGACGGCCGTCCTGCAGCGTCAGCGCGTCGCCGCCCGAGTTGACGGCGTAGAGCCCCGACGCCGCCAGCGGCGTCCAGGTTCGCCCGCCATCGGACGACCAGCTGGTCGGCACGTGCATTTCCTTGCTCCGGCAGAGCAGCTGGAGGCGTCCGTCCGCGTGCCGCAGGATGCCGGGCTGAATGGCGTTGAACCCGCCGTCGCCGAGCGGCCCGACCCGCTGCCACGTGCGTCCGAGATCGCGGGTGAGCTCCACGTGCACCCGCCACGCATCGGTGTCCACGGCCTCCGTGCTCGACCCCGCGACGATGGTGCCGTCGGCGAGCTGCACCGGCTTGTTCTTGATGGGCCCGAGGATGCCTTCCGGCAGGCGGCGCGGCGCGCTCCACGTGCGGCCGTCGTCGCCCGACGTGATCACCATGCCCCACCACTCACGCGGGCTGGGCCCGACCTTGTAGAACAGCATGAGCGGGCCGCCGCGCGGCTGGAAGAGCACGGGGTTCCACGTCGGGTGGCGTTTCGCCGCGTCCTGCACGCCGTCCGCCACCTTCACGCCAGGCGACCAGCGTCCGTTCAAGCCGCCGTTCTCGTGCCGCGCAACCCAGATGCTCACGTCGGGATCGCCCTCTTCCGTGCCGCCGAACCAGGCGGCGACGAGCTGCCCCGACGTCGTCTCGACCAGCGTCGAGGCGTGGACCTGCGGATACGGCCCGCGATCGTAGATGAAGCTCGTGCTCACGATGGCCGGGGAGGCGGCCTGCCTGGCGGCGCCGACGGGCCAGGAGGCGGTTGAGGCCAGCAGAAGCGCAACAGCAGTCAGCAGGCGGACGCGCATGAAACGACTCTACCGCGAAGGACGCCCGGTAGACGACCATAGGTCGTGCGCTCGAGAGCTGCGATCATCGCCTTCCTTCTCTGCCTGCCCCTCCTCCTCCTCGCGCAGGGCGGCGGCTGGCGCGCCAACCCCGACCTCGTCGCCCGGGAAGCAGCCCGTCGGCCCGACACGAACTACGAGGAGTCACGCGTGCCGCCGTACACGCTGCCCGATCTCCTGGCCGCCGGGAGCCGTCCGATCTCGACGCCGGCGCAATGGACATCGCGCCGCGAGGAAATCCTCGGCCTCTTCCGCGACACCGTGTACGGCCGATCGCCCGGACGGCCGGAGCATCTCGCCTTCACGGTGCTCGAGGAGAACCCGCGCGCGATGGACGGCGCGGCCACGCTGCGGCGCATCAGGATCGTCAGCCGCCAGGCACAGCGATCGCACCAGTTCGAGCTGACGCTCTTCCTGCCGAACACGCCGGGCCGCGCGCCGGTGTTCCTGTTCATCAACAATCGACCGGCCTCGCTCACCGACCCGTCACGGGCGGAGAAATCGGGGTTCTGGCCGGCCGAGCAGCTCGTCGCGCGCGGGTACGGCATCGCCGCGTTCCACTACGGGCAGCTCGCGCCGGACGACAAGGACACGTTCCGCGAGGGCGCGATGGCGCTGTTCGACACGGCGGGCACCGGCAAGCCTCCGGCCTACACGTGGGGCGCCGTCGCGGCCTGGGCGTGGGGCGCGAGCCGCGCGATGGACTACTTCGTGACCGACACGCGGGTCGATGCCGCGCGTGTCGCGATCGTCGGGCACTCGCGAGGCGGCAAGGCGGCGCTCTGGGCCGGCGCCGAGGATCAGCGCTTCGCGATGGTCGTGTCGAACGAGTCCGGGGAAGGCGGCGCCGCCTTGAGCCGCCGCGCGTATGGCGAGACCGTGGCGCGCATCAACACGGCGTTCCCGCACTGGTTCACCGCCGCCTACAAGACGTTCAATGGACGCGAGGCGGCGCTGCCTGTCGATCAGCACATGCTCCTGGCGCTCGTCGCGCCGCGGGCGCTGTACGTGGCGAGCGCGGACCAGGACCTGTGGGCGGATCCGCGGGGCGAGTTCCTGTCGCTCGCCGCGTCGTCACCGGTGTTCGCGCTGTGGAGCGAGCCGCCGATCGGCCCCGACGCGATGCCGGCGATCGACACGCCGCTCGTCGCCGGCCGCCGCGGCTATCACGTGCGCACCGGCGGCCACGATTTGACTCCGTACGACTGGGACCGCTTCGCCGACTTCGCCGATCGCGCCTGGAAGAAGTGACGGCGGCGCCCCGTGACGCTGTGGGGCTCAGCGCGCGGTCGCCGCGACGCCACGGGTCGTCTTCACGTGGCGTTCGATCTCCTCGATCGTCCGCGGGGTCGTGGCCGACAGGCGCTTGAGACCAGTCGGCGTCAGCAGGAACGAGTCCTCGACCCGCACGCCCATCCCCTTGTACTTCTCCACGGCGCCGGCCACCGCGGTCTTGAACGCGCGGTTCGCCGGCGTGTCCTCGAGGTTGTCGAGCGCCTGCGGGCGGATGTAGATCCCCGGCTCGACGACGAACGTCATCCCCGCCGCGAGCGGCTTCTGATAGTCGCCCACGTCGTGCACGTCCATGCCAATCCAGTGGCAGATGCCGTGCGTGTACCAGGTGCGGAACTGGTCGCCGGTCGCGTCCGTGATCAGCCCGAGCTTCAGCAGGCCGGTCTTGACGACGGCCTCCGACGCCTTCTCGACGTCCGCCGTCTTGCCGCCGATCTTCGCCGCCTGCATGCCGGCTTCCTGCGCCGCCAGCACGAGCCGGTAGATGTCCTTCTGCGCCTCGGTGAACGTGCCGCTCACCGGGTAGGTGCGGGTGATGTCGACGGTGTAGCCCTTGTAGTTGGCCGCGGCGTCGACGAGGAGGAGCTCGCCGGCCTGCATCTGCCGGCTCGATTCGTTGTAGTGCAGGATCGTCGCGTTGGGGCCGCTGCCGACGATCGAGGGATAGCCCCAGCTCATGGCGCCGTTGGCCATGTAGACCTGCTCGATCGCGGCTTCGACCTCGTACTCGAACCGGCCGGGCCCGGCCGTGGACATCCCCGCCATGTGCGCCTGGCTGGAGATGATGGCGCTCTTCTCCATCAGCGTCTGCTCGTACGGCGTCTTGATCTGCCGCAGCTCGGCGACCAGCGGCAGCGTGTCCACGAACGTGACGTTCACGAAGCGGTCGCGCGCCTTGGCGGCGAACTCGTAGACCGGCGTCAGCGGCGCCGACGGCGCCGGACGGGGACCGAGAGGAAGCGCCAGCGTCGCGCGGTTCGCGCCGACGGCCTCGAAGAACGCGTCGAACTCGTCGGTCACCTCGCCGCGGCGGACTCCGTGCGGCCGCCGGTTGAACATCGCGGTCAGGAAGCTCTCGAACTCGCCCGCGTAGTAGACCTTCTTGATGCCGCTCTCGGCGGTGGCTTCCTCCTTCGTGAGGCTGTGGCCGTTCCAGTGCTCGCGCCGCGGGTTCGGCTCGCGCACGAACAGGATCTCCTTCTGCGTCCTGTTGCCGGGCATCAGCACGAGGATGGCGCCCTCCTGCGCGATGCCGGTGAGGTACAGCAGGTCGCTGTCCTGGCGGAACTCGTAGTCCGTGTCGAGCGAGTAGACCTTCGGCTCCGCGCTCCAGAAGATGGCGAGCGCGTTCGGCCCCAGCCGTTCGATCAGACGGGCCCGCCGGGCCGTCAGGTCGTCCTGCAGCGGTCCTGCCGCCGCGGCCGCCGCGAACACCAGTACGCTCACCGCCGCCACCACGAGCCGTCTTCCGCAATCGATCATCGGGTCTCTCCTCGCGACGCACATCCTAGCAGCCCGCCACGGTCCTGCATGCGGCCACCTGCGGTACGATCACGACGATGGGCACGTCCGAGCCGGGCGACGATCGACTGCACCGGTGGGTCGCCAGACACCGCCGCGTCTTCGCGCTCACCGGCGCCGGCTGCAGCACCGCGTCGGGCATCCCCGACTACCGCAACGACCAGGGCGAATGGAAGCGGCGGCCGCCCGTGATGATCCAGGCGTTCCGCGCCGAGGAGGCCGTCTATCGGCGGTATTGGGCGCGGGCCTGCGCCGGCTGGCGGCGCTTCTCCACCGCGTCGCCGGGCGCCGCGCATCGCGCTTTCGCGGCCTGGGAGGCCGCCGGCACGCTGCTTCGACTCGTCACCCAGAACGTCGACGGCCTGCACCAGCGCGCCGGCAGCCGGGCGGTGATCGATCTCCATGGCCGCCTCGACGACGTGGTCTGCCTGGGCTGCGGCGGACGCACGTCCCGCACGGCCCTTCAGGCGGTCATGACCGAGGCGAATCCGGGATGGCAGTCGGTGGCGGCGCCAGCGCCGGACGGCGACGCCGACATCGACGCCGCGGCGGTCGAGGCATTCGTGGCGCCACGCTGTGACGTCTGCGGCGGCCTGATCAAGCCGGACGTCGTCTTCTTCGGCGAGAACGTCCCGGTCGAGCGCTACGAGGCCGCGAAGGCGGCGCTGGCAGACGCCGACGCGCTCCTCGTCGCAGGCTCGTCGTTGATGGTCTATTCGGGCTTCCGTTTCGTGCGCCAGGCGCACGAGGCCGGCCTGCCGATCGCGATCGTGAACCGCGGCCGGACGCGCGGCGACGATCTCGCGGATCTCAAAGTGGAAGGGGACGTCGGCTCGCTGCTGACCGAGGCGATCGCCGCCGGCGCGCCAGCAAGCGAGGCGCGACGCTGACGTCGTCCGCGCGTGGGAACTGCGCGCGGACGACGCTGTGGGACCGGGCCTCGGCCCGGCCCACACAATCCGTGCCCGTGGCACGGTCGTAACTACGACGTCTTCTTGTCTCCCGACCTCGATCTTCGTCGCGGTCTTCTTCCCCATGTCGCTCGTGAAGTGGACCGTCACCTTCGAGCCCGACTTGGTGGCGAGCCCGGCAACGCCGTCGCTGGCGCCCGGGACTTCCGTCGTGGCGGTGTAGGCGAATTCGGTCTCGACGCCATCGGCGCCCTTGATGGTGATGGTCTTCGCCGTGGCGTCGACCTTCACCAGCTCGCCCTTGGCCTTCTCGGCCTTGTCGGCCCGCGGTTCGGCAGCGCTCGGTGCCGGCGCCTGAGTCGGAGCGGAGCGGGCGACGGCGACGGCGACTGAGCACCGGCCAGCGCCGGGGCAACGAAGAGGGCGGCGGCGAGGAAAGTCATTTTCTTCATCTGTAAACCTCCCGGGTTCTCATTCCGACGATTCGGACGTCGGCATCAAGAGCAAGTCTCGGGCCGCCTCCCGAGGACGGGCCGATCACAACCATCCTGGGGGTAAACCGCGTAGACAAAGGGAGTCCGTGCTATGGCTCTGCTTGCACGGGCAGGGTATTCTTTACTCATCCAGGGAGCGGCCGAGTTCCGAAGGCGTACACGACGACAGCAAGGTCATCCGCACTCTCGCGCGGTCGGTCAGAGACGCTATTGATGAGCGCTTGGCGACGGTGTATGGTCGAGCTGCAGGTTCCGCTCAGTAGTGTCGATTTACTCGGCGACGACGCTTCAGCTGACACTCATGCCTCATTCCGCGCCCGGCTCCCCACGATTGAACCCGACAACTCCTTCTTCTTCCTGGCGACTCTGGATCGCAGCGCTGTGCCTGGCCTTGACGGTCGGCGCAGCCCGAAGTGCGGATGCGAACGAAGAGGCGGCGGCCCTGGCGGCGCGGAGTCCCGTCGCGTGCAGGAGCTCGTCGATGCGATGCGGCTGGAACTGGCCGTGAGCCACACGGTAAGCGTTGAGCTGGTGACGGCCAACCCGCTCAAGGCCTCGGTTGAGCCGGTGAAGGGCGCTGCCGGCACTTTCCGACTCTCGCTCGAGCGGTCCTTTCTCGAGCAGCTGACGCGAGGTCGAGCTGAGGGCGGTGATCGCCCACGAGCTCGGCCACGTGTGGATCTACACCCACCACCCGTATCTGCACACCGAGCAGCTGGCCAACCAGATCGCGATGCGGGTGGTCTCCCGCGAGAGCCTCGACAGCGTGTACGGCAAGGTGTGGCCGGATGCCGTGGCGAAGGGGTCCCTGCCGCGCTTCCCGGAAGCACGCGCGGCGGAACTCGGCGCTTCAAATCCCCAGAACTAGTCTGCTGGCCGCAGGCGGCTGAGGCTGTCGGCTGGATCAGCGGGAGTAGCAGGGCCGTCCGGCGCGAGCTTCGCGCACCGCGGACAACACGCACTTGCCAGCAGGGGGCATTGTCCGACGTCCCGCGGAGTTGCCGGGCCAGGTAGCCCTGACCGATGCGCCGGCGCACGGCAACACACCGGAAGCTGAGCCGGTCATACGAAAACTTAGCGTTAACTAAGGGTTTTCAGGGACGAACTCGCCTTGGGAGCGGCTTGCCGAGGCTGTCCGCCCGGCGTAGAATCCGCACCTCTCTGGTCGGCGGCGGATCTGGCGCCGGCGGCGGACACACATATAGTCTGGCGGCTCTTTGACCCGTAACCGCGAACCCGACGGCGCGTCGCTGGCGCACCAGCCACGCCCCCGCGTCCTGCTGGCCGAAGACTACGAGGCGCTTCTCGTCGCGTTGCGCCGGCTGCTCTCCCCCTCCTGCGATGTGGTCGGCAGCGTGGCCGATGGCCTTGCGGTCGTGGACGCAGCGGTGCGTCTGCGGCCTGACGTCATCGTGCTCGACCTGAACCTGCCGACGATCAACGGCCTCGAGGCGTGCCGCCGCATCAAGGCGGCACTACCCCTCAGCAAAGTCGTGCTCATCACCGCGGCCGACGACGAGGCCGTCAGGGAGAGGGCGTTCGAGCTGGGCGCTTCCGCGTTCGTCCTGAAGCATCGCATCGCGGACGAACTGGATCGGATCATCCAGAAAGCGTTCCAGGGCGATACGAACATCCCCGCCGTCTAGAGGCAACGGACCCGTCAGCTCTTGACGGCGTCCACCGGCGCTGGTCGCAGGCCCGGCTCCACTTCCACCGCCGGGGCCCCGACCGCGCTGTAGGCGAGCGCTCCGAGCACGGCGCCGGCGATGGGCGCGACCCAGAACATCCAGAGCTGGGCCAGGGCCCAGCCGCCGACGAACACCGCCGGCCCCGTGCTGCGCGCGGGGTTGACGGACAGGTTGGTCACCGGGATGCCGATCAGGTGAATCAGCGTCAGACCCAGGCCGATGGCGAGCGGCGCGAACCCTCGCGGCGCCCGATCGTCCGTCGACCCGAGGATGATGAAGAGGAACATCATCGTGAGGACGACCTCGGCCGTGATGCCCGCCGCCAGCGAATAGTGGCCAGGGGAATGCTCCGCGCCGTAGCCGTTCGAGGCCAGCCCGCCCGCGAGCGAGAACCCCGGCTGTCCGCTGGCGATCACGTAGAGCACGCCGGCCGCGAGCACCGCGCCGGCCACCTGCGCCGCGATGTACGGCAGCAGGTGCGCCGCCTTGAACCGCCCGGCGACGGCCAATCCGATCGACACGGCCGGGTTGAGGTGACACCCGGATATGTGCCCGATGGTGTACGCCATCGTGAGGACCGTCAGGCCGAAAGCCAGCGACACGCCGAGCAGGCCGATGCCGACGTCAGGAAACGCCGCGGCGAGCACGGCGCTGCCGCAACCGCCGAACACCAGCCAGAACGTGCCGATCAATTCAGCAGCGACTACCTTTCCCATCGCATCGCTCCTTGTGCGTCGTCAGTCTTCGAACAGCGGACTCGAATGGTCGGGCGGCGCGCGCTACGGGAATCCACGTCCCGTCAGCCGCGGCCCGCGCCCTGAGGAATCACGATCTTCTGCAGCTTGTGGCAGTCGGAGCAGGTCTCGAGCATCCGCCCGTAGACCTCGGATCGGGCCTTCGGATTGCCGGCCTTGCCGGCCTCCAGCGCCAGTCCATGCAGTCGCTTGGCGAGGGCCTCGACGTCGGCCTGCGCCGTCGGTCCGCGGCGCAACTCGAGCTCCGTCGGGTCACCCGCCAACGCGGCCGCGCCGGAGTTCCACGAGTGCTCGGACGGGACGACCAACCCGCGATAGAGGAGATCGGCGGCGCGATAGTGCTTCCGCATGTGACCGGCCAGGGTCTCGTCCTCACGGCGCGGCATTGCGGCCATGAGTGTCGGCGTCACCTCGATGGCCGTGTGGCACGCGCCGCACGCCGCCGCCAGCCGCGCCACGCCGCGCGCGGCCTGCGGCAAGTCCTTCGCCGTAGCCAGTTCCGCTGCCAGCCGCCGCATCTCCAGGATGTTCGGCTGTGCCGACTCGGGCAGGTCGTCCTGGGGATGATCGGCGAGCCATTTGGCCGGCTCGCGAACCCCCGCAAGGTCGGCTCGGATGACGGCGTCCCGAATCGCCGCGCCCTTCGAGAAGTGCTCGCGCATCCGCGGGCGCACCTCGGAGGGAGCCGGGGGCTGACTCTGCGGCGCGGGTGGCTCCTGCGCCCCGAGGGGAGCGCCGCCATCGAAGGCGAGCAGGCAGACTACGACCACCGGCACGCTCGCCAGCCGGGACACGCAGCACATGGCGCCAATCCTTACAAGCTCGCCCTCCGGCCGGTATTGGACCTTCGGGCCGCGCCGCGCCGTCACGAGATGGTTACGATGGGGCATGACGGCGGCCGGTCGCACCAGCACCGCCGCCCTCACCCTCCTGGTGGTCCTGGGCCTCGCCGGGCCCCTGTCGGCACAGACGGTCGAGGTTGCCCCTTTCGCCGGCTACCGCTTCGGCGGCGACCTGTTCGAGCTGGCCACCAACCACGCGCTGGATCGCGACGGGGCCCCGGTCTTCGGCGGCGCCGTCAGCGTCGAGATGTCGAACGGACACTGGTTCGAAGCGCTGTTCACGCATCAGCAGGCGGACGTCGACCTCCACAGCGGGCCGTTCAGTCCGCCGGTTCGAACCCGGGCCGTGGTCAATCATTTCCTGGCCGGCGGCCGCCAGGACCTGGGTACGGGCCGAGCGCGGCCGTTCGTTACAGGGTTCCTCGGGCTCACCCACTACGGGGCCGACGGCGACGACGAGGTCCGGTTCACGCTCGGCGGCGGTGGCGGCGCGAAGTTCTCTCTCGCGCGGCACCTGGGTCTGCGGCTCGACGGCCGGGTGTTCACGACGTTCGTGGACGTCGACGCCGGCGCCGCGTGCGCTGGCGGCTGCATCGTCGGCCTGAACGTGAACGTCGTGTGGCAGGCCGAGTTCACCGCCGGCCTGGTCCTCGTCTTCTGAGGCTAACGGGCCCTGCCGCAGGGCCTCGTCGGACGGTCCGGCCGGCACCTTCTGCACCAGGCCTTTCTCCTTCACCATCGCCTCCATGGCATCGAGCTCCATCGGGATGAAGTGGGTGAAGTTCTCGAACCCGGTCTCGGTGATGACGATGGTGTCCTCGAAGCGCAGATAGAGGTTCTCCTCGGGCACCCGCAGCTGCGGATCGATCGAGAACACGTGGCCCGGCTTGAGTCCGTTGCGGTAGCTGCCGACGTCGTGGACCGCCATGCCCACCATGTGCGACAGCGCGCCGCCGCTGGTCTCGATGAGCCGTCGCGCCGCCGCTTCGTAGGCCGGCTTCGACCACTTCGTCTTGGCGACGATCGGCTCCATCGCCGCGCGCGCGTCGGCGAGGATCTGCTGCGGCGTGACACCGGGCTTCAGGCGTGACAGGACGGCCTTGTGGTAGTCGAGCGTGAACTGCAGCAGCTCGCGCTGCCAGGGCGCGTAGGTTCCGTTCACCGGCCACACCCGCCCGATGTCGCTGACGTAGTAGCGGTAGTCGGGCGCGTAGTCCATCAGCACGAGATCGCCGTCCTCGAGCCGCCGCGTGTTGCGGTAGTAGTGCATGTTGTTGATGTTCTCGGTGCCGGCGGCGGTGATCGAGCGATACGCCTCCAGCTTCGCGCCGTTGACCAGGAAGACGTAGCGCGCGGCGGCGTCGAGCTGGTACTCGTAGACGCCCGCTTCCGTGCTGCGCATCGCTTCCATCAGGCCGAGGCCGGCGAGCTGCGAGGCGCGGCGGATCAGCGCGATCTCGCGCGCGCTCTTGATGGCGCGCAGGTCGTCGAGGATCGGCGAGAGGTTGCGGATCTCGGCCCTCGGGTTGCGGAGCCGCAGCAGCTCGACGAACCGGCTCTCGCGCGGCAGCCGGCCATCCCACGGATCGTTGGTGATCGCCGCGTTGCCCATCCGCAGCTCGCCGCGGCTCTGCCCCTGGGCCTCGGCCGGCTCGAACTCCGCGTAGATGGCCGCCAGGCGCGGCGTGCCGGAGGCGTCGGACGTGCCGCCCGGCCAGTCCTCTTTCATCTGCCCCGAATCGAGCACCTGATCGACGCCGGTCAGCTTCTGCACCAGCGCCGCGTCCGCGGCCGACAGGACCTTGCCCTCGGCGCGTTCGAGCTGCGCGTTCTGCGGCGGCAGATAGAGCGTCACCTTGCGGGTGCGGCCGTCGAGCAGCAGGTAGGCGCCCGGCGTCTCGATGCCGCACAGGTAGTAGAAGGTGTTGTGCTGGCGCGGCATCGTGTAGCCGTTGGTCAGCGACACGCCCTGCAGCGCGGCGGCCGCCTCCGGCCCGATCGCGTCGAACACCCGGCCCCAGCGCGCCTTGAACTCCTCGGGCGGGAAGTCGGTCTGGTAGTGCTGTCCCGCCGCCGATCCGGCGGCGGCGATCCAGACGAACGCGGCGAGCACACACCGGCGGCACCACATCACCACGAGTCCTCCCAAGACCGTTCCCGACTGCGCCGGGACCAGCGCGGTCGTCGACGGCACGACGCCGATCATAACGGCAGCCGGTCGCCGGCCTGCATGTAGAATCGGCGGCGCATCGTGAGCCACTTCCTGTCTCCGCTCGTCGCCAACCCTGACCAGACGTGGAGCGTCCGCAATCTCACCTCCGGACGCGCCCTGGTGTCTCGACTGGAAGCCGCGTTCGACTCCGCGACCCGGAAGAAAGGGCTTCTCGGGCGTGACCGGCTCGAGCCGGGCGCGGGGCTGGTGATTGCACCGTGCGGCGGCATTCACACGTGCTTCATGCGGTTTCCCATCGACGTGGTTTTCGTGGCCCGCGACGGCCGCGTCGTCAAGGTGTGCGCCGACGTGAAGCCGTGGCGACTCGCCATCGCGCTCAGGGCGTTCTGCGTCATCGAGCTGTCCCGCGCACACCGCGGCTCACGCTGAGACACGCGCCGGCGATCGCCTCGAGCTGATCGCGTCGACCGAGCGGTAGTTGTCCCCCCGCTAGTTTGCTGGTGCAACGCGTTGTTCACAGGCCAGGCAAGCGGCTTCATCCGGGTCTCCTCTGGTCTGAACGGTTGGGTCGCACCACCATTCTTTTCAGAGAGCTCCGGATGAAACAACGCACGTAGCAAAGACAGGCTAGTCTTCCGGGAAGCGCGGATCGCCAGTTCACGCGGACGGTGAGCTGTGCGTCGACGGCGCCGTGGCGGCCGTCAGGAGCAGGAATCGCTGGCCATCCGGGAACGGCGCGTAGCTCCGGACCTGGTCGACCGGCCCCATCGGCCGCGGGAACAGCACGCGCAGCGGCCCGAAGCGGATGCCGTCCGCGGACCGGAGGACCTCGACTGACGCGACCTCGTTGCGGTTGGTGAGGAAGAACAGCTCCTTGCCGTTCGCGCTCCACGCCGGCTCGATGGCGCCGGTCGTGGTCACCTGCCAGCGTCCCCGCTTGTCGGGGAACGTCTCGACGAAGACCTCGGTGTCGCCGGCTTCCGACGAGTGATACGCGACGAGCGTCCCATCGGGCGAGATGTCGGCGATCGCCTCGTGTGCCGGCGTCGTCGCCAGCGGGCGCGTGCGCGGCTGGCCGTCGATCGCCACGGTATAGATGTCGGCCCGATTGGGACGGCCCGCCGCGTCACGCGAGCCCTTCGCGCCGGTGTCGTAGACGACGAACCGCCCGTCCGGCGACCAGTGTTGATGCTCTTGCTCTCGGCCGAACCGAAGACGAGGGTCTCGGGCTGGCCCGCCGCGGAGTCCTTCCGATAGATGTCCCGCTCGCCCTTTCGATCGGAGCTGAACAGGATCGTGCGGCCATCCCGCGACCAGGCCGGGGTCATGTCGTCTGCGGGATCAACGTCAGCCGGAGCGGCGGCTTGCCCGTGAGGTCGAAGACCCAGATGTCCCGCGTGCCGAGCCCGGATCCTCGAGCGCGACCGCGGCGCGCGTGCCGTCCGGCGACAGACGCATGTTGCTGTAGAACCCCAAACCACCGACACGCGCCTGCTCGACCCCCTTGCGGTCGACGATGAGGAGCCGCATGTCCAGCCGGAGCGCCTCGCGGGTGAGGTAGGCGAGGACATCGGATGTGGCCGAGAAGTGCCCCAGCAGCGGCGGGCGCAGGGCCACGTCATCGGCGAGCACCGTGGCCGCGCCGACGAAGCCGCGGCGATGGTCGAGCCGCTGGGCGACGAGCATGCCGTCGTGTACGAACACTGCCTGTCCCGATGCGGTCGGGACGAGCCGGGATTCCACCGGCCTGACGTCGACTGCGCTCGCAGAATCGAGGCGCCGATCCGTGCAGCCCGTTCCGCCGGACCGCGCCGGACCTCGATGAGCGTGAAGCGGTCGGTCCCGGGAATGGCTTGTGGCAGCGCCGGCACGTCGGCCACGGACGCGACGACGACCGCCGCGGCCGCGCCGCGCGTGAGCCGCCGGAGGCCGCGCCAATCGACCGGCGTGAAGAGGATGTCTCCGTTGTCCATCCAGGTCGCGGCACCGCCCAGCAGCGGGTCGGAGACGTCGAGCTCCGAGAGGCTGCTCGGCGACAGCGGTTGCGCCAGGACGGTCAGGACCTGGGTCGAGCCGTCCGCCACCGAGACCGCGGAGAGCTGGCCCAGCTGGTAGAAGCCGATGCGGCTGCTGTCCGGTGACCAGAACGGCGACAGCGGATTGCCGTCCGCCACCAGCCGGCGCGGCGCGCCGCCGGCGAGCGGGCGCACCCACAACGCCCGACGCGCCTCGGGTCCGACAGCCGTGAACGCGATGTAGCGGCTGTCTGGCGACACCGCCACCAGATCGAGCACGCGCATCGCCCACCCGGCCGGCATGTCGATGGTGAACGTCGCGACAGGCGGGCGCGCGGACGGCGTCGACCGGGCATCCCACAGTGCGGCGCCGGCGCCAGGACCACGACCGTCGCCGCGACGACGGCCGCGATTGCCTGCGCCCGGTGGCGCCGCGGTGCGGGGTCGAGGACCGGAGCATGCGGCGCGCCATCCGGCACGGCCGCCGACCGGTACGACCGGCTCCGGCTCCGGAACCGGCGTGGGCATCGGCTCCGGGACGTCGCTCGGCGCCACCAGACGATAGCCGCGGCGCGGAATGGTCTCGACGAACCGGGGATCGTCCGCGGTGTCGCCGAGCACTTCGCGCAGCCGTCGGACCGCGGCGTTCAAGCCGTGCTCGAAGTCGACGAAGGTGTCGCCCGGCCAGAGACGCTGTCGCAACTCCTCCCGGCTCACCATCTGCCCCGGACGCTCGAGAAGGGCCTTGAGCAGCTCGAAGGACTGCACCTGCAGCAGGACCCGCGTCCCTCTGCCGGACAGTTCGCCGGTATCGACGTCGAGCTGAAACTCGCCGAGTCGCACACGGTGTGAGGGAACGGGAGGGGTCATGAGCCGATGGCGTCCGATTCTAGCGCGCCGGGACCCGAAAACGGCCTCACGCGCGGCGCACGCGGTGAGCGCGCCGGCTGGACGCAACATGCTGAAGGCGAGCGTCTTGCGGCAGGTGATGCGAGCGTGACGATCTCGTGTCCAGGGCGTGCGCGCCGCATCATTGCCATAGCGACCTGCGGCCCGCACCCTCGGCCGCATGACATGCCTCGCTGTTGCCGCTGCGCTGATGCTGTCGACGTCCACCGTTGCGTCGATGCCGCCGCCGATGCCCAGTCTGGCCGATCGCCGGAGCGCACGGGTCATCGCCGGGACGGAAGTCGTGGGCGACATCGATCCCACGGTCTGGCGGAGCGTGCTCGACATCCTGCCGGTTCGACCACCGCGTATCGTCGTGCTCGATGCCGGCACTCTGTCGGCGGAGGCCCGACAGAAGGTGCGTGGGTTCGATGCTTTCGTGGTGGCGGGGAACGCGACGGTGTTCGTCCTCCGGCAGGGCATGACCCTGCGGCAGGCGGAGACCGGCGACGCCTTCGACCGAGCCGTGCTCGCGTCGGCGGTCCACCACGAGATGTCGCACGTGCGCGGGCTCGACGAGCGCGGCGCGATCCAGGCCGAGCAGGATTTCTGGCGACAACTGATCGCGGCACGGCGCGTCGACGCCGTGCTCGGCATGACCTGACGTACGCCGGCTGGACGACGAACGCCGGCAGCCACGGCCGCCCGACGACGCAGCAGCCGAGGTCTCCACCGAGCAGCTGGCGGCGATCCTCGCCGCTGGCGGTGCGACCGTGCTCGACGCGCGGCCGTCGCTCGAGTACGCGATCAGCCACATCCCGAGTGCGGTCAATGTCGCGCCGAAAGCCGGGGTGCCCCTGTCGGTGTACGTCTCGGACGTGGCCGAGATCGATCGCCTGCTGCAGGGCGACAAGCAGGCTCCGCTGGTTCTGTATTGCAATGGCCCACATTGCGGCAAGAGCCGGCGGCTGACCGAGGAACTGCGCGCGGCCGGCTACCTGAACGTGCGGCGCTACCAGCTGGGCATCCCGTTCTGGCGCGCGGCGGGCGGTGTCTGCCAGATCGAGCTCGAGGGCATCGGTCACGTCCTCGCCGGCGATCGCACCGCCGTCGTAATCGACGCGCGCGAGGCCGCCGATTTCCAGGCGGGTCGATCCCTGGCGCCCGCAACATTCCCAGGAGCCTGGTCCTCGAGGCCAAGGACACCGGCGAGGTCAAGCGCGCGAAGGACGATGGCCGGCTGCCGATGCTGGACCACAACACGCGGATCATCGTGCTCGGCGCGGACGCCGCCGGCGCGCGGTTCGTGGCGCAGGCCCTCGCGCGCGAGGCGTTCCACAACGTCAGCTACTTCGTCGGGACGGTGGATGCCGCGCGGCGATCGCTGGAGGCGTCAGCGCGACGCTGAGACTCGAGGGTCACGGCGGTGATAGCCTCGCGATATGCGCGAGCGACAGA
>CAWJOG010000006.1:0-287277 GCA_963844435.1 Vicinamibacterales bacterium
TTCCTGCTGTATCGCTGAACCGTGGCCGCACCGCGTCTCCAGATCGTGCTCGCGCGCCATGGACGACCCGACCTGCCGGCCGAGGCCCGTCAGCCAATCTACGGACGCGAGATCGGCCGCTGGTATCGGAGCTATGACGCCAGCGGCATCGTCGCCGGTGTCGACGCCCCGGCGGCCTTGCTGGAAGCCGCCCGCGCGGCCGGCTGCGTCATGGCGAGCGACACGCGTCGCGCCATCGAGTCCGCGTCACGCCTGATTGACGCCGACACCATCCGCGTCGAGGCCTCGTTGCGCGAGGTCGGCTTCCCCGAGTCGGTCGACTCCTCGCTTCGACTCTCGCCGAACCTGTGGGTGTTCATCGCCCGCGCCGCGCAGATGCTCGATTGCGATGACGACGAAGGCGGCCGTGCCGCCATCCGAGCGCGCGCGGCGGCGGTGGCCGACACGCTGGCGCAGCTTGCCGCCGATCATCGGAGCGTCGTCGCGATCGGCCACGGCCGGTTCAACCGCTTCGTCGCCCGTGAGTTGCGCCGCCAGGGCTGGCACGGGCCGCGCTTCGTGCCCAGCGGCTACTGGTCGAGCGTGACTTACGAACGTGCTGCGGGCGCTATAGTCGTGGCATGAGCACCGCAGGCGTGGCCGCGGGGCGTCCGCCGGGGCCGCGCGGCTTGCCCGTCCTCGGCATGCTGCTGGCGATCCGCCGCGACCCCACGGCGGTGTTCATGGACGCGGCACGGCGATTCGGCGACGTCGCGTATCTCAAGATCGGGCCGCGGCGCGGCTACCTCCTCACCAATCCAGCGGACGTCCGCCACGTCCTCCAGGACAACGCCGCCAACTATCGAAAGAGCCCGCTCTACGACAAGCTGCGGCAATCGCTCGGCAACGGGCTGCTCACGAGCGAGGGTGCGTTCTGGCTCCGCCAGCGACGCATCGCGCAGCCCGCATTCCATCGCCAGCGCATCGCCGCGCTCGCCGGGGTCATGGCCGAGGCCGTGCGCGAGATGGCCATCGACTGGGAGGCGATCGCGTCGACGAGACAGCCGGTCGACATCGGCGACCAGATGATGCGCCTGACACGCACCGTCGTCCTGCGTACGCTGCTCGGAGCCGACCTCGGTCCGTTCACCGGCCAGATTGACGGCGCCTGGAAGGTGATGAATGAGCACATCGGCGACAGTTTCTGGTCGCTCGGCCTTACCGACGGCTGGCCCACCCCGCGGAACCGTCGCTTCCAGGCCGCGCGCGCGGTGCTGCGGGGAGCGGTCGAGTATGCGATCCGCCAGCGCCGCGAACGAGCGTCCGACGGCGATGACCTGCTGTCGATGCTCATGCATGCGCGCGACGAGGACACCGGCGAGTCGATGACCGACGAGCAGCTTCGCGTCGAGGTCACGACGTTCCTCCTCGCGGGGCAGGAGACGACGTCGCTCGCCCTGACCTGGACGTTCTATCTGCTCGCACAGCACGCCATGGTGCGTGAGCGCTTGGAAGCGGAGCTCGACGCCGTGCTGGGCGGCCGGCCGCCGGCGTATCGAGGATCTTCCGAACCTGCCGTTCACACGGCGGGTCATCGATGAAGCGATGCGGCTCTATCCGCCGGCTTGGGGCTTCTCGCGGCAGGCGCTCGATGACGACGAGCTGGGCGGCTACCGGCTGCCTCGCGGCTGGCTGGCCTTCCTGATGCCGTACGTCCTGCATCGCCATCCTGGGCATTGGCCGGACCCGGAACGTTTCGATCCCGATCGCTTCCTTCCTGAACGCAGCGCCGAGCGTCCGAAGTTCGCCTATCTGCCATTCGGGGCCGGACCGCGGCAGTGCATCGGGAACCAGTTCGCCCTGCTCGAAGCACACCTGACCGTGGCCACGGTGGCGCAGGCCTATCGGCTCACCCTCGCCCCAGGGCACCCGGTCGAACCCTGGCCGCTCATCACTCTCCGCCCGCGGTTCGGCATGCAGATGACCATCGAGCGCCGGACCGCGCCGCGCTGAGTCTGCTCTACAGCGTCTTCATGTCGAGGACGAACCGGTACTTGACGTCGCCCTTGAGCATGCGCTCGTAGGCGGTGTTGACCTCCTGCACCGGAATCAGCTCGATGTCCGAGACGATGTGCTTCTCGGCGCAGAAGTCGAGCATCTCCTGCGTCTCCTTGATGCCGCCGATGCCCGAGCCGGCCAGCGAGCGGCGGCCGAACAGCAGGTTGAACACGGACGGCGACGGGTGCGGGTGCTCGGGCGCGCCGACCAGCACCAGCGTGCCGTCGCGCTTGAGCAGGCCAATGAACGGGTCCAGGTTGTGCGACGCCGCGACCGTGTTGACGATCAGGTCGAAGCTGCGCGTGTGCTTCGCCATCTCGTCGGCGTTCTTCGAGATCACGACGTCATCGGCACCCAGGCGCTTGCCGTCCTCGATCTTCGACGGCGACGTCGTGAACAGGACCGTGTGCGCGCCGAACGCGTGCGCGAACTTCACGCCCATGTGGCCGAGCCCGCCGAGGCCGACGATCCCGACCTTCTTGCCCGGGCCCGCGCCCCAGTGCTTGAGCGGCGAGTAGAGCGTGATGCCGGCGCACAGCAGCGGCGAGGCCGCGGCCGGGTCCAGCTTCGGGGACACGCGCAGCACGAAATGCGAGTTGACGACGATGCCGTCCGAATAGCCCCCATAGGTCGCGGGCGCGGTGCCTTCGGGATCGGCCGAGTTGTAAGTGAACACCGTCCCGCCCGTGTCGCAGTACTGCTCGAGGCCGTCCTTACAGCTGCCGCAGGTCCGGCAGGATCCGACCATGCAACCGACCGCCGCCATGTCGCCCGCCTTGACCTTGGTGACGTTGGCGCCGACCTTGCGGACCCGGCCGACGATCTCGTGCCCCGGCACGATCGGATAGATGGTGGGCCACCCCGCCCACTCGTTCTTCACCATGTGCAAGTCGGAGTGGCAGACCCCGCAATACAGGATTTCGAGGTCCACGTCGTCAGGCCCGGGATCGCGCCGGGGAATGCTGATGCCGGCCAACGGAGAGGTGGAGCTGCTTGCTGCAAACGCACGAGCCGTGGACATGAGAATTCCTTCCGATGATGGAGAACGATCGAGGTAGCTGCGCCGAACGCGAGTCGAGCCCGCGCCTGCCCGGGCGGGAAAGCCGACGCCGTACCGAGTGAGCGTCAGCGGACCGACTCGCTGTTGCTTGGGAGCAGAAGTGCCGCGCGATCCGGCAGAGCCGGCGGGCGACGGACGAGCGACGGAGCCGATGCGTTCAGCCCAACTCCCAGGCTACGGTCATCATACTCGCCGGGCGATGCGATGGCGTGGAGTGGACAGGCGCGTCGTGTCGACGCACGGTCGTGCTTGGAGCCGGAGTGGCTTCGATCACGAGTTGGCTCTAACATGCGGTGCCCGATGTCCCCCGTGCGACGTCTCTGGCCCGCGCTCGCGCTGCTCATCGCGATTGGCCCGGCAGCCTCGGCCCAGACGACCGAGGCCGTCGACGCGGTGACGGCGGCGCTGCGCGCCGGGAACTTCGCGCAGGCGGTCGAGCGGAGTCAGGCGGCACTGGCGCGGGCGCCGAACGACGCCCGGCTCGGCAAGGGCGTGGACGTCCAGGTGCGCTTTGAGTTCTACAATATTTTCAACCGCAAGAACCTGTATCTGTCGAACGATCTGTCGTCGCCCGGGTTCGGCAAGGCGATCAGCCAGCAGCTGCCGCGGTGGTGGCAGTTCGGCGCGCGCCTGACTTTCTGAGGCCCTGATGGTTCTCTCACGACTCGCGGCGCCCTCGGCGATCGCCCTCGTGGCGGTCGCCGCTCTCGTCGGCTCGCCGGCGTCGACGGCCGACGAGGGGAACGATCTGCGTCCGGCGGCGGACCGTCTCGCGCCGCTGGCGGTGAAGGAGGTCACCCTCGCAGATACGTTCTGGGCGCCGCGCCTTGAGGTCAATCGCACCCGCACGCTCGACCACGTGCTGAAGGAGATCGAGTCGACGGGCGGGCTCCGCAACTTCGACATCGCCGCGGGCAAGGCGACCGGCAAGTTCGGCGGCCCGTTCTGGGCCGATTCGGACGTCTACAAGTGGATCGAAGGCGCGTCGTGGACGCTGGCGAAGCACCCGGATCCGGCGCTCGACGCGAAGGTGGACGGCCTGATCGCCCGCATCGCCGCCGCCCAGCAGCCGGACGGGTATCTGGACACCTTCGTCCAGATCAACGTGCCCGACCTGCGGTTCAAGAACTTCGCGTTCTTCCACGAGGACTTCTCGTCCGGCCACCTCTTCGAGGCCGCGGTGGCGCACTACCAGGCGACGGGCAAGAAGACGCTGCTCACGGTCGCGACGCGGATGGCCGACGTCTTCGACCGCGAGTTCGGGCCCGGCAAGAAGGACTACATCCCCGGCCACGAAGGCATCGAGCTGGCGCTCGTCAAGCTGTCGCGCGCCACCGGCGAGAAGCGCTACTTCGAGCTGGCGAAGGCGATGCTGGACCGCCGCGGCCAGAAGCCGTCGATCTTCGAGGGCCAGTTCAAGCAGCTCGACGCCAACCGCACGGTCGACTTCCTCGGCAAGCCGCTCCGCATCGGCGAGTGGTACGAGCGCTTCTACCTGAAGGACCCGAAGCACTTCGACACCCGCTACGCGCAGGACCACGTGCCGGTGCGCGAGCAGAAGGAAGCGGTCGGCCACGCCGTGCGCGCGATGTTCCTCTATTGCGCGATGGCCGACGTGGTCGCACGAGACGAGCGACCCGGGCCTGTGGGCCGCCTCGAAGGCGCTGCACGACAGCGTGACGCTGCACCGGATGTACGTCACCGGCGGCATCGGCCCGTCGGAGCAGAACGAGGGCTTCACCGCCGACTACGACCTGCCGAACGAGAACGCCTACCAGGAGACCTGCGCCTCGGCGGCGATGGTGCTCTGGAACCACCGGCTGTTCAACGTCACCGGCGACGCGAAGTACACCGACGTCATGGAGCTGTCGCTGTACAACGCCGTCGCCGCCGGCGTGTCGCTCACCGGCGATCTCTTCTGCTACGCGACGCCGCTCGCCAGCCGCGGCGACTTCACGCGCTCACCGTGGTTCGGCGTGCCCTGCTGTCCGACGACGATCGCCCGCTTCCTGCCATCGCTCGGCCAGTACATCTACAGCCGCTCCTCGGATGGGCTCTGGGTGAACCTGTTCATCGCCAGCGAGGCGACGACCGCGCTCGACTCGGGCAAGGTCACGCTGCGGCAGACCACGAAGTACCCGTGGGAAGGCGACGTGACGATCGCCGTCCAGCCCGACGCGCCGCGCGAGTTCACGCTGCACGTCCGCCTGCCGGCCTGGGCGGCCAACCCGACGCTGCGCGTCAACGGCGCCGCCGTCTCGCCGCAGGTCGTGCGAGGCTACGCCGCGATCCGCCGCTCGTGGAAGAGCGGCGACACCGTCCAGCTGTCGCTGCCGATGGACGTGCAGCGCCTGGCCGCGCACCCGAACGTGCTGCAGGCCCAGGGCAAGATCGCGGTCCGCCGCGGTCCGCTGATCTACGCCTTCGAGCAGGCCGACAACGCCGTGCCTCTGCGCGACGTCGCCCTCCCGGCCGGCGCGACGTTCCAGTCCCGTGTCGATCCCAGCCTCGCCGGCGGTGTCGTCAGGCTGACGACCGAAGGCTTCGTGCACCCAGCCGCCAACTGGGACGGACGCCTCTACCAGCCCGTCCCGCGCATCCACCCCGAAGCGCGTGCCGCTGACGGCCGTGCCCTACGCGATCTGGGGCAACCGCGGCGCCGGCGAAATGGTCGTGTGGATCGATTCGCCGGTAGCTTCGCTCCGCCGACGCTGGAGATGAAGAGCATGTTCTTCAACGGGTGAGTCTCGAAAACCGAGCTGGAGTGGGTCGTCGAGCGAGGCATCCCTCGAGTCCGCCTGTGGATGGTCTGACGCGCGGCCGAGTGAAGCCCGCCGCCGATCCCGGCCGATCGGGTCGAGACCATGCGGGCGTGCGGATCCCGAGCGGCTACACGGCGCTGGTGGCCGCGCTCGCGGCGGGGGCGGCCGTATCCGTATCCGGCCGCGCCCAGGAGCCGAAGCCCTACACCGAGCGCGTGGACGTCCACCGCGTGCTCCTCGACGTGCGGGTCACCGACGGCCTGGGTCAGCCGCTCGAGGATCTTTCGAAGACCGACTTCATCGTGCGCATCGACGGCAAGCCGGTGCCAGTGGAATCGGCCGCCTGGGTGTCCGGCGCCTTGCGCAGCAGGGAGACCGCACGGCGCCGGCCGGATCGCCGGTGGGAACCGACGATGCCGAGGATCGAGGGACGCCTCGTCGTGTTCTTGATCCAGAGGGACCTGGAGCCGGGCCGGATCGTCGGCCTCATGCGGCTCCTCATCGACGCCCGCCCGTTCTTCGCCGCGTTCACGCCGCGCGATCGCCTGGCCCTGCTGTCGTTCGATTCGCGGCTGCGGATCTGGAGCGACTTCAGCAACGACCTCGAGCGGGTGCGCGCCCTCCTCCAGCACGACATCCTGATGGGCGAACCCGCCGCGATGATCGAGAGCGACGCCCCATCGCTCGTCGCGAGCCTTGGTGCACGCCAAGCGCAAGACGCGGCAACGATGGAGGAGGCCCTGGCGCTCGTCGGCCGCGCCCTCGAGCGCCTGCCCGGCGCGAAGAGCGTCATCGTCTTCGGCCACGGCTTCGGCCGCCTCGGATCGAGCGGCGTCACGCTGGCGCCGGACTACGACGAGGCGCGACGCTCCCTTCGCGCCGCGCGCGCGTCCGTCTTCTGTCTCGACGTGACCCAGGCCGACTACCACTCGCTCGAAGCGGGTCTGCGGCAGGTCGCCGAAGACACGGGCGGGTTCTTCGAGCGGACGCACCTGTTCCCCACGCGCGCCCTCAACCGACTCGCTGGCATCCTGGCCGGACACTACGTCCTCATGGTCGAGCGCCCACCAGTGCGCAGAGGCCGGCACCGAGTCGATGTCTCCGTGCCGCACCGAGGCGCCACCGTGCTGGTCCGGGATTTCGTCGACTGAGCGATGCTGACTCGTCGAAGCGCATCCCGCTGCCGGCCGCGCCCTACGCCATCTGGGGAAACCGCTGGCGCCGGCGAAATGGTCCTTTGGATCAATTCCCGGTGGCGGTCGCTCGAGATCCTGGCCGCTAGGCGCCACCGGTTGCCATGCCCCTGCTTCGCGAGCGCGTCAGGCCGGGAGTGCGGGGGCGCGACAAGTGTGTCCAGGATGCGATCGAGCGTGGCCTGGCTCTGATCCGCCAGTTCTTCGAGCGTCGTGATGCCCTCGGCGTCGCACAGGTGCCTGGCCGTGAACAGGTCCATGCCGTCCAGATTCAGCAGCGCGGTGGGCATCCAGGCGCGCGCGACGTCGTTCGCCGAATAGTCCTCGGGAAGGGGCAAGAGGTACTGCACGACCTGCGCGGGACTGTAGCGGAGCAGCTTGCGGGCGTGGCGGAACCCGCGCGCCTGCATGTCCGCCAGCAGGCGCGCATTTCCGGTGATCGCGTCGTCCGCGCGCGGAACTGGACACGACTTGCGCGGCGCTCAGGAAGTCGGGGATGTGGAGAGGACGAGCTGTCGAGACGGGATTCGCGATCAGGCGCGAGCCCCGATCAATGGCGCGAGGGACGCCGGACGCGGTGGGGGCGGGATGCCGCGTGCGCTGGCGGGCGCGGCTCACAGAGGCGACATGCGCCTCGAGCGAACCGGCTGCCAGCGGCACGCGGCACTCGTCGCGGCTAGCGGTTGCCTTCGCCCGGCTGGATCTGGCCGCGCACCTCGCCGCCCGGAGCGGAGGTGGAGTGCACGTTCGCGTAGGCGTGGCCCGAGCGCATCAGCTGAAGCAGATCCTCGAACGCGGCTGCCGGAACCGCCTGCCCCGTCGGGCCGATCACGTCCTCCGCCGAAATGACGCCTTCCGCCTCGGGACCGTCGCCGCCAGGCGTCCCGCACGTCGGGACGTCGGCAGGCACCCCCGCAGGCGGCGCCGGCGCCGCCGTCTTGCACAGCCACACCGAGATGCCGCCCGACGCAAACGGCTGCGCGATGTGGATGTGCGCCTGCGTGACCGTGCCCTCGAAGCCTCCATAGTCGAGCGTGTATTCGAACGACGTCCCGTCGTCGCTCAAGCGCGCGCGGAAGGCGCCCGTGGCCGCACTCGCCACGACGGGGACTTCGTTCACGGCCGACAACTCGGCCCGGAACGCGCGCGGGCCATCGTCGCCACGTAACGGGACGGCCATCATGCCCGCGACGGCGAGCGCCGTCAGGGTGGTTCGTACTTGGATCGTCATTGCTCGCTCCAGTCGGTGGATGGGCGTCCGCCAGCAGGGTGTGCGCCAGCATACGCCCAACGGCCGTCTGCGAGCCCCTTGCCGCGCCGCGCTGACCCACCGAGCGAAGCGATGGCGTGCGCGAAGCGCTGACGCACGCTCGGGCGGTGTCAGGAAGGTGTGGCGGGGCTGCGATTCATGGCCCCCTGGCCCCTTCGTCCTACTACGCCGACCCACAGCGCCTAGGGGTGTTCACTGATTCGCTCGGGATGTTCCCCCATTACAGTCCGTGAATGTCCTGCGGGAACGACCCAGGGGCACGGCTGGCGTCGCAAGCGCGTTTGCACTTGCTGACCACAGAAATTGAGCGGCTGCGGTCGCTCGGCCCCGACGATCATGTACGAGCGGCCCTCGGCCTGAAGATTGACGAAGCCGCTCAGCTCATGGAGCGCATCGGGTTGCTGGACGACGGCGTCCCATGCTGGGAACTGCATTTAAGAACCCGGGTCCGATGAACCCGGCGACGCTCAGTGATTCCGCCCGCCAGCGTGTCTCGTGCGTCCGCCCTGAAGCGTGTTGAGGCTGTTCTCAGCCTCCTCAAGGGCCGCCGCAGCCCTCGCCATACTTTCGGGAGTCGACCTCTGAAGCGCGACATCCGCGGCGGCCATGCGTGCGCGGACGCCGGCGAGGAGACGCTGCATGTCAGCGTCGCTGAACGTTCGCGCAAGCAACTCAACGCGCCGCTCGATGATGTCGAATCGGCGCTGCAGCAACTCTCGCGTCGTCTGGGCCACGGCCGCGCATTCTACGCCGCTTCCGACTGTGACGGAAGCGCCGTCAGCGCGGATGGAACGAATCTTCGAGATCGTCTAGGCGTTTAGCCAGCGTCACCAGCCGCGCCTCGACATCGGAGAGCGCCTGATCGGCAGCGACACCCGACAGCCAGGCGCGGAGGTTGCGCGCCTCGAGCTCGACGCTGGCGAGTTCGACCTGCGCAGAGGCGGAGCGGTGGGCGTGCTGAAGCGGGCTGAGGGCTTCGCCGTTCGCCTTCCCCGGGCTGCGCCTCGGGGAACTTCCACGTTCCGTCGAGGCTCTCCTCTCGCGGCCGATACAGACGCACGGTGTAGTTCAGCGACAATCGGGCGCGCCGCAGTCACGTCGCAGCGGCTATTGTGGACAGAGTCCCTTTGGCTTCCAGGTCGTGTTCTCGACGCTCCACCACGGCTTCGAAGTATCGTGAAGTACAAGAAGGATGGTGCGACGGACTTCCGAACCAACGCTCGAGAGCATCATCTCTGGTCCCTGGCGGACCAGCGCACTCTCACCAGCGCGTACAACCGTGATCCCCTCGGGCGTCTCGAGACATTGTGCGCCTTCGAGGACGTACCACCCCTCGGGCCCCGAATGAGTGTGCACCGGCGTCTTAATGCCCGGCGGAACCGTCGCTTGCATGTATCGGGCGGTGTACGCACTCTGGCTATCGTGTGGAAAAGGACCAATGACCGCCGTTCGTTGACCAGACCGCGGGTGCCACTCCTTTTCGGCGATCGTATAAAGCCAAACCCTCCCATGCGATTGCACGACCGTGCTTCGAGCCGTTCGGTGTGCCTCGGCTTCCGCGACCGTCGAAAACGTATAGATGTGCCAGAAGACATCGCCGACCGGAAGCTTCCCCAGCGCGTGTGTTGCGACGACATAGCACCCCACGTCGCTCTTTCGCTCGGCGATGGGTGTTTCACACCCTCCAACCACCTGCGCCGCCATGCTGGCGCTCGCCACACCGATCCCGCAAACGATTAGCGTGACGGCAATGACGACGACACTTTCCCTACGAACCTTGAAGTGGGACATCACTGGGCTCCCCGGTGTGGGCCGCGATCGTGATCTGTCACGGATGCTGCGCAGACGATGGTCCGGCTGTAGTTGATGAGGTCGGCGAGTCTAGCACAACAGTTTTCGTGTGTTGGCGCCAGCGTCTGGCGGCCCAGAGATTGGCGCGGCGAACCTTGCCAGAACCTGCTCTGTCGTTTCCGCCACGAACGCCAGGCCGCCACGCCACGCCCGTAGAAATGCCTGCTGACGCTCGAGCCGCGGGCGTTTCTACCGCGTCGTCTGGTGATACCGGGCGCCGTTCTCGACCTCCACCAGCGCCGTGACGCCCGATAGCCCACGATCAGATCCGGAGCACCGTTGCCGAGCCCGTGCGTCTCGAGCACGCTCGCTCCACCCTGCCGCAGTTCGCGCACCGCGGCGTCGTGATTCGAGTCCTTGTGCCCGGGACCGACGACGTCGGTAGCGGCTCACAGACCGGATCCTGAGATAGACGACACGTAGGCGACAGCCGACGCAGACAGGGAGGCAGGCGCAGCTAAGCGCCACTGGATCACGTTGATCGGCACACCCGCCACTTCGGCCCACAGTCCGATCGATTCGCCGAACTCGGCCTCGCCCAGCAGCGCGACAGAAGCAGGTCATCGAGTTGATGTTCGCCGGCTTAAGGCACTCGAAGACGAGCCGCACCCGGAGCCACTCAAGCAGGTGTGGCTCGAGAATCCCGGCGTGAGCCGAACGGTTATGGCTCAGCGGATGTCACGGTGGCGCAGAGGAAGGGGCGGCGGGAAAAACGCAGCCGTTAGCAAAAGCTGGGTCGAAAACAAAAAAGCCCCGCAAAAAGCGGGGCTCTTGAGGATTGGTGCGAAAGGGGGGACTCGAACCCCCACGGTATTGCTACCGCCAGCCCCTCAAGCTGGTGCGTCTGCCAATTCCGCCACTTTCGCGAGGAGGGCGGGCATCAGGGCTCGCCCCATCGGGGCGGGGATCCTGAAGCCGAACCGGCATTCTAGCACGCGCCAGGCCGGTGGCCCAGTCAACCCAGGCGGCCCAAAAAGTAAGACGAGGACAGGGAGGACGCTCGCGCGCGACGCCGCGGCGACCTCCCTTCAGTCGGTCCGGAGCGCCCGGATCGGCGAGATCGAGGCGGCCCGGCGCGCCGGCAGGATGGCCGCGACGAAGGCCGACGCGGCGAGCGCGAGCACGCCTGCCCCCAGCGCCAGCGGATCCCAGAACGACACGCCGTACAGCTGCGCCGAGAGCAGGTAGCCGGCGCCGACCGCCAGCGGCAGCCCGAGCACGAGCCCGAAGCCGACGCGACGGAAGGCACTGGCCAGCACCATGCCGACGACGCGGCGACGGCCGGCGCCCAGGGCCATGCGCACGCCGATCTCCCGGGTCCGCTGGGCCACCCCGTACGCGGTGACGCCGTAGAGCCCGATGGCGGCGAGCATCAGCGCCACCACGCCGAACAGACCTGCCAGGCTGGCGACGGCGCGCTGCTGATCGAAGGCGCGATCGACCTGCTGCTGCAGGGTGCGCACGCTGGTGACCGTGAGGTTCGCATCGGCGGCGGCGAGCGTCCGCATCAGCAGCGGCTCGAGCGTCGACGTCGGCTGGTCGGTCACCAGCAGGATGCCGCGGATGAAGTGCGACGCGGTCTCGACGCGCTTCATCATCGGGTTGGCGTAGTCGACGCTCTGCGCCAGCGACACGTAGAACATCGGGCGCGGCGGCTGAGAGAAATTGAAGCCGGCGAAGCGTGCGTCGCGCACGACGCCGACGATCCGATACGTGTTGACGTGCTCCGGCATGTTGAGGCCGAAGTGCTGGCCGATCGGATCGGCGCCGTTGCTGAAGAAGCGGCGGACGAAGGCCTCGTTGACGACCGCGACGTGCTCCGACCCGCTCGAATCGCGCACGTCCAGGTGCCGGCCGCGCACCAGCTTCACGCCGAGGTCCTGGAGATAGGTGGCGCTGACGCGATCCCATGAGGCGCCGGTCGCCTGGCCGGGCTGCGGCGGCGGCTGTCCCGAGATCAGCACGCCCTCGCCCCAGTTGTCGGTGAACGGGTTGTAGAGGGCCAGCCCGCCGCCGCGCACGCCGGGCAGCCGCTTCACGCGGTCCTCGACGTCGCGATAGAGCGCATCGAGCTTCTCGGGCCCATAGTTCGCCGGTGGCCGGTTCAACTGCACGAGGACGCGGCCCGCGGTCGGGAAGCCGAAGTCCTGGTTCTCGAGGTTGGCCAGGCTGCGGGCCAGCAGCAGCGACCCGACGACCAGCACCACCGACACCGCGGCCTGCAGCACGACCAGCGCCTTGCGCGTGAACGACGAATGATCGCCGCTGCTGCGGCCGGCGCCGCGCAGCGCGTCGATCGGGTTGGTGCGCGTCGCGAACCAGGCCGGCGCCGCCCCGAAGAGCATGCCGGTGGTGAGCGCCAGCGTGAACGCGAAGGCGAGCACCAGCGGCGAAGGCAGGGTGTCGATCGGCAGGAAGGTCGTGCCGGCAAAAGCCAGCGCCAGCAGCAGCCGGGCGGTGCCCACCGCGACGGCCAGGCCGACGATGCCGCCGAGCACGGCCAGCAGCACGCTCTCGAGCAGCGCCTGCGTGACGATCTGCCGGCGCGAGGCACCCAGCGCCAGCCGGACCGCGGTCTGACCGCGCCGCGCGACGGCGCGCGCCAGCAGCAGGTTGGCGACGTTGGCGCAGGCGATCAGCAGCACCAGCGCGCAGACGCCCAACAGGATCCGCAGGCTGCGGCTGTACTGCTCGCGCATGATGCCGACGCCGGCGCCGGCCGGCACGACCGCGATCGACTGCTGCGGCAGATCCTTGATCACGCCCGGCATCCAGTTGGCCGGATAGCCGGAATCGTGCTGCAGCCACTGGCGCAGGATGCCGGTCAGCCGCGCGCTCATGCCGTCCGTCGTCGCGTCCGGCTTCAGCCGGCCGATCACGCGCAGCCACGCCGACACCGGCTGGCGCAGCAGCGCCGTCTCGCCGGCGATCAGCGGCTCCTGGTGCAACGGGATCCACAGGTCCGGCGGATCGCCGCGCAGCGTCTCGCCGAAGAAACCGGGGCCGGTCACACCGACGACCGTGAACGGCTGCCCCTCGAGGACGAGGGTGGCGCCGATGATCTTCGGATCGGCGCCGTAGGTGCCCGTCCAGGCGTGATGGCTCATGACGACCACGGGCGGGGCCGCCGCGGTGTCGTCGGCCGGCGTGATGACGCGGCCGCCGAAGGCGGGCACGCCGAGGGTCGCGAAGTAGTTGCCGCCGATGTAGCTCGATCGCAAGGCCCGGGCCGCCTCTTCGACGCCCGGCCGCCGTGCGCTGACGCGGCCCTGGCCGGCCTGGAAGGCCGTCAGCTCCTCGAACTCCGGCAGGTCGGCCTTCAGCCGCTCGAACAGGGGATACGAGAACATGCCCCAGCGATCCTGGGTGCCGCCCTGCACGCAGCAGTTGTCGCCGTCGCCGATGCGGTAGAGCCGGGCCGGGTCGCTGACCGGCAGCGACCGCAGCATCACCGCGTGGATCAGCGTGAAGATCGCGGTCGTGCCGCCGATGCCGATGGCCAGCGTCAGCACCGCGGTGACGGTGAAGACGCGGGCGGTCCAGAACTGCCGCAGCGCGTGGCGGATGTCGCCGATGAAGTGTCCCACCTTGTACTCCTGAGGCGGTCTTGAGGCCGCCGCGGTGTTGGACGGTGGGCACCGGCCAGGAGTTGCTTCACCAGGTCCCTTCGAGCATGTGGATGTCGCTGTTCCACTGGTCGTAGGTCACGTAGAGCACCGATGCGCCATCGCGGCTGACCGCCACGCCGGGACTCGACGGTGCCAGGCGCGTGCCGGCGGGCAGGTACGCGACGGGGGCGAGCTGCTGGGTCGCCACGTCGAAGAAGTGCGATGGTCGGCGATTTCGCTGACCGCTGCAGCACGAAGATCCCCCGCGCGCTGACGGCGAAGGTCGACAACGTGCCAATCGGCAGGAGCTGTCGCTCTTCACCGCCGGTGACGGGCACCTGCCAGATTCCCGCGACGCCGTTCGCCAGGGCGTAGTAGACGTGCCTGCCGTCAGGAGACTCGAACGCCTCGAAGCCGCCGTTCTTCGTCACCTGAACGGGATCGCCGCCCGCCGATGCGACCTTCCAGACCTGGTTGACACCCGATCGGGTCGACCCGAAATAGATCCAGCGGCCATCACCGGACCAGCTCGGACGGACGTTGGCCCAGCGATCGTTCGTCACGGCGTGCACACGCCCGTCGGCAAGTCGCATGACATAGACGTTGAAGGTGCCGGGTTTCGTCGAGTCGAACGCGATGGCGTCGCCTTGCGGGCTCCACCGCGGGCTGCCGAGCGGCGGTCCCCCGAACGTGGTGACTTGCACGGCCTCGGCGCCGTCGCTCCTGGCCAGCCAGATCTCAGCGTGACCGGAGCGAAAGGACACGAAGGCGATGCGGCTGCCATCCGGCGAAAACTGGGGTGATGAGTCGATCGACGTGGACGCGGCGACCTGAATCGGGTACCTCGTCGTGCGCGCGTCCGTTTCGCGCCGCTGGCACCCTCCAAATGTTCATGTCGGTGGTGGTGAGCTGATAGAGGAGCCGCTTCCCGTCACGCGAAATGGACGGCCTGGCCCCGCGCGCGTTGGCCAAAATGGGCTGCGGAGGGCCGCCAGTCAGAGCGACCCGCCACATGCGGGATTCGTAGCGGCCGCCGCTGTCGTAAAAAAGATGGCGTCCATCGTGACCCCACATCACGTTCGAGACGGCGCCATCCGAGGTCATCAGCCGGGGCTCGGCGCTGACGCCGCGGCCGGCGAGTTCCTGGAGCACGAGGCGTCCGACGATGGACCCCGGGCTTCTGCGCACGAAGGCCAGGTGGCGGCCGTCCGGAGAGATGGCCGGCGATACGTCGTCGTAGTCGCGCGACGCGGGCGTCAAGGCGCGCCGTTCGCCGGTCTCGACCGAGCACAGGAAGATCGCCAGTGTGCCCGTCTCCGGTGCGCGATCGACGAACGCGACCGCCCGTCCGTCCGGCGTCCACGACAGCCAGTTGTAGGCCAATGCCGGATCGAACACGGGAATGTTGGCGTTTTCGGTCAGGCGCCGCTCGGCGCCACCGCCCAGCGCCGGCATGACGATGATGGCGCTGCGGTTGCTGCCGACGCTTCGCAGGAAGGCGAGTCGGCGCCCGTCGGGGGACCACGCCGGCGCCCGTTCGGATGCGGCGTCGGTGGTCAGCTGAATCGGCGCCCCGCCGCCGATCAACATCACGTAGATGTCGAGGTTCTCACCACGGTTGCGGTCCGAGGCGAACGCCACGTGGTTGCCGTCCGGCGACACGGCGGGATCGACTTCCAGGCCGGGGAAGCTCGTGACCGGAACACTCTGGAGCGGTGACGCCGGATTGGGCTCCCCGCGCTCGCCCCGGCGCAGCCACAGGCCGGCTGCCAGCATGGCGCAGAGGGCCAAGGCCATCGCCGCGAGCTGCCACCGCGTAGACCATGACCCGGCCGACGGCGCTCTTGCGGCAGTCGCCTCTGTCACGCGGTCCGCTGCGACGGCGGCGGGATCGGCGACTCCGGGCGGCGATTGTACCGGCGGTTCTACAGCCGTGGTCGCCGATGGCGCACGGCCTTCGACGACGCCGATGAACCGATAGCCGCGACGGGGCAGCGTCTCGATGAACGTCGGCGCGTCGGCCGAGTCGCTCAGCACGTCGCGGAGTCGACGCATCGCGGCGTTCAGCCCATGCTCGGAGTCGACGAACGTGTCGCGGGCCCAGAGCCGTTCCCGCAGCTGCTCACGGGTGACGAGTTCGCCAGGCCGCTCGAGCAGCGCCGCCAGGATCTGAATCGACTGATACGGGACTTTCAGGCGCGTCGGCCCTTTGCGCAGCTCACCCGACGACACGTCGAGCTCGTAGGAGCCGAATCGAATCCGCGACCCCTCGCGGGCGGGATGGTGCATGGGGGCTGATCGGAGCCGGGCCAAGATTACCACCCGGAAGCTACCGGCCAACACGCTATTTACCAACAGGTTCCGGCGTTACCTCGATACGAGGCGCGTGTGAGGGCGGCGTCATTGAAGCGCCCGCCCCGGAGCGCCATCGTCGTCCCTCCAAGGAGGTCGGCAATGGCGAGACGCTGGCGCGCTCAGGTAGGGACGTTGGCGGCTTTGGTGGCGATGCTCGTGACGCCTTCGATGGCCGCGGCGGGGCAGGAACATGTGACGGGGGACACCTGGGCCGGCCAAGCCGCCGTGTCTTCATATCCCCGGCTGGTCGACACCGCGCGGGGATCGCCGCTCCCTGGCACCGGCACGCCGCCCGTGCCGGCGCCGTCACCCGATGCCGGAGCCCCGCCCGCCAACATCACCCTACCTTCCGGCCTCCGCGATCTGCTGCGGCGGATGTGGCAGCGGTCGCCGACGTTTCGCCGGCAGTGCGCCAGGATCGCGGGCGTCCCTGACCTGCGCGTTCGCGTAACCATTGCGGGACCCGGCGCGGTGGGGCTCGCGTGCGCGAAGACCAGGCTTCACCGCGGTGGCGCGGGTCTCGAGGCCGACATTGAGCTCGGGTGCATGGCCAGGGTCGTCGAGCTCGTGGCACACGAGCTCGAGCACATCATCGAACAGTTGGATGGCGTGAGGCTTGCCGAAGCCGCGGCCCGCGCGCCGTCACTGGTGACGGTCTCGGGCGATGGCACCTTCGAGACACGTCGCGCCATCGACGCCGGAAGGGCCGTCGCCGGTGAGGTCGCGGGAGCCTGGAAGTGATTGGGGCCGCGCTCCTGGTGGCAGCTCGATTCGCGATCGGTCCCGTGCCTGCGGCCCTCATCTCCGCGCAGCCGGAACCGCCGTCTCCCACGTGCGGGACACTGGCCGTCCCGCAGGCCGATCGGAACACGGCTCCGGACAATCCCTCGGCCAGCCTGAGTGCCGACGGTCGATTCCTGGCGTTCGTGTCGTACGCGCGGCTGCTGCCTGAGGACGGCAACGACAGGAGCGACATTTACGTCTTCGACTTCCAGGCGGGCCGCCTCACGATCGAATCGCTGCTCGCCAGCGGGGCGCCGGCCAACGGTGACAGCCTCCGTCCGCGCATCAGCGCCGATGGCCGTTACCTGTTGTTCGATGCCGTCGGTCGTCTGGTCTCCGAGTCGCCGGACGAGCTGAGGCCCCAGACGCTGCTCCGGGATCGGCAGCTCGCTGTCACAAGACCTCTGATCGTCAATGCGGCCGGCGAGCTCGGTAATCGCGCCAGCAGCGGCGCCGCGATCAGTGCAGACGGTCGCGTCGTCGCCTTCACGTCGGCTGCCACCAATCTCGTGCCCGGCGAGGATGGGAACGGGCCCACGCAGGACGTCTATGTGCTCGTGATCGCGACGGGAGGGATCACGCGCGTGAGTCTCGACGCCGCCGGTCGCCAGCCGCCGCAGGGGGCCAGCCATTCGCCCACCATCAGCGACGACGGCCGCTACGTTGCGTTCACGTCTCACGCGGACCTCGACGTCGACGACAGTGCCCGTTCCGCCGATCGGACACGGCAGCGACGGTTCGAGTCCGAGCGCGCTCACGCCAACGTGTTCGTTCGCGACCTCGAGCGCGGCCTCACGCGTCGAATCAGCCGGCGCGAGGATGGCCGTGCCCCCAACGGCGCGAGCTACGCTCCCGCGATCAGCGGCGACGGCCGCGTCGTCGCGTTCGTGTCGGAGGCAACGAACCTCGTTCGCGGCGACAGGAACGGCGCGACCGACGTCTACCTCCACGATGTGATCGCGTCGACAACCATCCTCGTGAGCCGGGCGGTGCGCGGGCGCAGCGCCAATGGGCCCAGCAAGCGACCGGTCGTCTCGCACGACGGTCGCGTGGTGGCGTTTCAGTCGGACGCCTCGGACCTCGTCTGTGCCAGGCGCTGCGCGGGGCCACACATGGATACCAATCTGGTCGCGGACGTCTTCGTCTACGATCGCGATCGCGGCGACGTCCGGCGGGTCAGTGCCGATGCCGGCGCCGGCTGGTCCGAGCCCAGCCGCCTGCCGATCGTCGACGGTGCCGGCGCGACCGTCGCCTTCGCGTCCCGCCATCCAATAGACGCTCGCGATCGGGGCAACGACTTCGATCTCTTCGTGCAGCACGGCTGCGCCCCGGCCGGCGTTTCGATCCCGCGAAGCTGAAGAGCGCGTAGCGTAGCGGCTGTGCCGCAGCGGCGGCGCGCGTGTTGCTTCACATGCAACCGCCGATCGGGGCTGATCCGGAAGCAGCCCTCGCTAGGGCGGCGCGCACGGCGCTCCCTCGGTTGCGGTGGACCCGCCGGCGATTCCGGGCAGCACCTGGACGACGAGATCGTCGTCGTGGTCGAGATCGGCGTCGTCGATCGGCTCACGGGAGGAGAACGCCACGACCCGTCCGGTCCCGTCGGACGCCACCCCCCAGCTGGCGTTCCACCAGGGATCCCGCGCGAGCGGGCCGCCGCTGACGCGCTCCGCGATGCCCGTGACGGTGTCCAGCCGATAGACGTCCATCACCAGGTTGAGGTCCGTCGAGGGGCCACAGCGATCGGTGCAGTGGAGGTTCGATGCGTCCGAGCTGAAGAGCACGTAGCGGCCGTCCGCGCTCACCGCGGGATAGCGGCTCACGCCGTCGGCCGCGCCGCCCGACGCGCTCCGGCTGAGCAGCGTCAGCCGGGGCATCCGATCGTCGTGGAGGTAGATGTTCTCCTGCCGCCTGGCGCGAGCGTCGTCATCGAGGTTGGTCGCGGTGGACACGAACGCGACGCGGTGCCCGTCGCCGCTGATCGCGGGGTAGTAGCTCTCGCCGTTCGGGCCGTCCCGGTCGCGGCTGGCGCTGATGCGTCGCGTGACGCTGTCCGTGAGGTCGCGCACGAAGACGGACCGGCGGTCCACCTGGCGCGCGGGGCGACCGGGCGGCGCATCGAGCGGCGCCGTGGACGAGAAGGCGACGACGCGTCCGGTGCCGCTGATCGCGGGCGTCGCGCTCTGGCCGGTCGCGGGCTGCTCGCCGGCGGTGGTGACGCTGACTCGCCGAACCCCGCCGTCGGCGGCGTCGAACAGGTAGATGTCGCTGCCGCCGCCATTGCTGTCGGGGCCGGCGACGAGGTCGGTGGCGTGGGACTCGAAGACCACGAAGCGCCCGTCGTCGCTGATGTCCGGGACGCCGCTCCACCCGTTGCCCGGAGCGCCGGCCGGCGTGCGGGACACGAGCGTCGTGATGCCGGTGGTGCGATCGCGCCGCAGCACCTGCGCGTCGACGCCCTCGCCCTTCGCGCCCACCAGGCTCGTCGCGACGGTCGAGAACACGAGGAAGCGGCCGTCGCCGCTCAATCGCGGATGCTGGCTCGATCCGTCGGACGCCCGGCCGCTGGAGCGGGCGCTCTCCAGGCTGATCGCGCCGGTGGCTCGTTCGAGGACGTAGATGTCCTCCGCCGTGTTGTCGTCCACGGTCGTGAGCCGCGCCAGCGAGACGAAGGCCACGACACGGCCGTCGGTGCTGACGTCGACGGTGGCCACGCCCGCGGACCCGCTGAGCTGCTGCTGCGCGAGGTGGTGCTCGATGTCGGCGCATCGGGTCTCGGGCCCGTGCGGCCACATCGCCCAGAGCGCCAGGACGAGCCAGGCCATCACCGCACCTTGAACGCCGTGAGCTCCGCCGGGGCTGCCGTGTACTCGCCGGCGACGAGGCGTCCGACCTGACACGCCCGTTCCGTTTCGATCGGGCTGCCCTCGCGGTGCCCCCCGACGCGACGGACGCCGCTGTGGCCGACCCACCGGTCCAGGTCGACCCCGTCGAGCTGCTCGAGGATGTGCTCGAACTCGTGCGCGATCAGCTCCGCCACCAGGCGTGCGTCGCCGGCCGGCACCTGCACGTCCGCGGTTCGCACCACGCCGCCGACCCGCGTGATCAGCGTCTGCGCCCGCCACAACGCCGTCGACGTGGGCGGCAACACGAGCCGGTGCACCGTGACCGTCAGGTCGTTCGCGAGGGTCAGGCGTGCCACCTGCCGCCGGAACGTCGGCGAGCGCCGGCACAGATCCACGACGACGCCGCGCAGTGCGGGCGCGATGCGGAGGCTGCCGGCCATGACCTCGCAGCGGGTGGCGGGTGACCGCCAGTTATCGGCGCTGCCGGCCTCCGGTCCGCCGGCGACAGCGAACACGAGCGCACTTGCCAGGGCTGGAATCACCATATTGCCCTCCTGCCGCTCGCGACGTGTCCATCGTCGAGCCGGCATGGCTCCGCCAAATCGGGGCGTGATCGCGATGACTCGCGCGACACGCACGCGTGTGTCCCGTGAACGGATTCGATGCGTGCTGTTAGACGATGGCCGTCGTCAGCCGGTTCGTGCATCGCCCGGTGTCACGACGACCTCGGCCACATCAGGGTGCTACGCGCTGGCAGTCACGTGGTTAACGTCAGGCGCAGCACGCGGCGAATACCCTTGACGAGCGGACGAGCGAACGGCTACATGTCGTCGCCATGAGCCTGATCCGCGTCGCCGTCCTGGTGTTCGCCACTTCGCTGACCGCCATCGCCCAGGAGTCGAAGCTCCCCGGTGTGGGCGCGGCCATGCAGGAGATGGTGTCGAAGAACGAGATCGCCGGTGCCGTCACCATCGTCGTCTCGAAGGAGCGCATCCTCCACCTCGAGACGACCGGGTGGGCGGATGTGGCGACGAAACGCCCGATGACGGCCGACACGCTGTTCTGGATCGCCTCGATGACCAAGCCGGTCACCGGCGTGGCCATCCTCATGCTGCAGGACGAAGGCAAGCTGAAGGTCTCCGACCCGGTCGCGAAGTACCTGCCCGGCTTCACCGATCTGAAGACACCGTCGGGCAAGCCGGCGAACCTCACCATCACCCAGATCCTCACGCACACCTCCGGCCTCGGCGAGGCGACCGGCCCGGCGGCGCAGGCGGCGAAGACGCTCGCCGACCTGGAGAAGATCTGGCTCGCCACGCCGATGCAGTACGAGCCCGGCGAGAAGTGGAAGTACACGCAGAGCGGGATCAACGCCGCCTCCCGCATCGTCGAGGTGATCAGCGGGAAGACCTTCGACGTGTTCGTGCAGGAGCGGATCTTCGATCCCCTGGGGATGAAGGACACGACGTTCTATCCGACGGACGCGCAACGCGCGCGGCTCGTCACCGCGTACGCGAAGAACGCGACCACCGGCGCGCTCGACGTGGTGCCGCCGCGCGCAGGACTTCGGGCCGCGCAGCCGCCCGCCGCAGGGCAACGGCGGCCTCTATTCGACGGGGCCCGACTACGCGCGCTTCTGCGGGATGCTCCTCAACGGCGGTACCTTCGACGGCCGCCGCTACCTCAGCGCCGAGGCCATGACGTTGCTCATGTCTCCCCAGACCGGCGACCTGCACACCGGATTCTTCCAGACCGACGCGTGGGGCAACCGCGGCAGCAACTACGGCTGGGGCATCGCCACGTCCATCCTGAAGACCCCGCACGATGGCGTGGCGTCGATGCTCTCGCCCGGCACCTACGGCCACGGCGGCGCCTGGGGCACGCAGGCCTGGATCGATCCCGTGAAGGGCGTCGCCTACATCCTCATGATCCAGCGCTCGGGCCTGCCGAACAGCGACGGCAGCGACGTCCGCCTCGCCTTCCAGCAGGCCGCGGCCAAGGCTCTCGCGAAGTAGCGCGGACTGCTATGCTGGGCCGCTCCGTCGATGGCAGGGGCGCTACAGGAGACGACGATGATCACCAGACGACGACTGATGAGCGGAGCAGCGGCCTTCGCGTGTGCCCTGGCGCTGAGCCTGGCGACGGCCGTGCCCGCGTTCGCGGCGGACATCACGGGCAAGTGGAAGGCGGAGTTCCAGGGGCCGGACGGCAACAGCCGCACCAACGTCTTCACGTTCGAGGTGAAGGGCGAGACGGTGACGGGCACGGTGACCAGCTCGACGGCGCCCGAGCCGGCCAAGACTCGAGGAAGGCACGCTGAAGGGCGATGCGATCTGCGTTCAAGGTCACCCGCAACATGGGCGGTGACCGACATCAAGCTGAGCTACACCGGCACCGTGAAGGGCGACGAGATGCCGCTCAAGGTGTCGGCGGATATGGGCGGCCAGGCCTTCGATTTCGACATCGTGGCCAAGCGCGAGAAGTAGCGCGAGCGGGCGCGGCGGGCCGGAGGAACGGCCCGCAGGTTCAGCCCCGCCTTGCGGTGACGGCTACGGCTTCGGCTTGGGCGCTTCGACCGGCGTCGGCGTGGCCGATGGCGTGGCGGGAGCGGCGGGCGTCTGGGCCGGCTGGGCCGCGCCCGAGGCCGGCGGAGCGCCGGCGGGCGTCCCCGGGGCCGGCGTCGGGACGACCGGCGTCGCGGCGGGCCGCGCCGGCGCATCGATGCCGCCCAGCAGCGAGCTGCCCCTGTTGCCGAGGTAGGCGAGCCCGATCGCGCCGGCCATGAAGAGGGCGCCGAGGACCGCGGTCGCCTTGGACAGGACCGTCGCCCCCTGGCGGGCGCCGAAGGCCGTCTGGCTGCCACCGCCACCGAACGCGCTCGCCATGTCCCCGCCCTTGCCCTGCTGCAGCAGGACGACGATCAGGAGCAGGAAGCAGACCAGGACGTAGATGGTGGCGACGAAGTAGTAGAGCATAACGCCCTAGTATACCGCGGCCGGCCCGTCGGGGCTGGCCCGGTCGGCTCGGTCAGCGCCGGGCGGCCCGGAAGTTGGTCACGATCTTGGCGAAACCGTGCGGATCCAGGCTGGCGCCGCCGACCAGCGCGCCGTCGATGTCGCGCAGCGCCGCCAGGGCCGCCACGTTGTCCGGCTTGACGCTGCCGCCATAGAGGATGTGGCACTTTTCGGCGGCGTCCGCTCCGAACCATTGCTTGAGCCGCTCGCGGATGTGGGCGTGCGCCTCGCCGGCCTGTTCGGGCGTGGCGTTGCGGCCGGTGCCGATGGCCCAGACCGGCTCGTAGGCCAGCACCAGGTCGGCCACCTGCTCGGCCGAGAGGCCGTCGAGGCCGGCCTTCACCTGCCGATCGAGGACCTCGAGCGTGCGGTTGGCTTCGCGCTCCTCGAGCGTCTCGCCGACGCAGACGATCGGGCACAGCCCGCCCTGGATGGCGGCCAGCGTCTTGCGGTTGACGACTTCGTCGGTGTCGCCGAACATCCGGCGGCGCTCCGAGTGGCCGATGATCGCGAACTCGGCCCCGGCCTCCTTGAGCATCGCCGCGCTCACCTCGCCGGTGAAGGCGCCTTCCTTCTCCCAGTAGACGTCCTGGCCGGCGACGAAGACGACGCTGTTGCGGGAGGCCTCGGCCACCGCGTGGAGCGCGGTGAAGGGCGGCGCCACGACGATCTCGACGTCGTCGAGGTTCTTCACCAGCGCCCGGAACTCCTTGGCGTAGGCGACGGCCTCGTGCACCGTCTTGAACATCTTGAAGTTGGCGGCGAGAAACGGCGTGCGCGTCATGGCATCAGCCTCTACTTCTTCTGCGGCAGGGCGGCGACGCCGGGCAGGGTCTGGCCGCCGAGGAACTCGAGCGACGCGCCGCCGCCCGTCGAGATGTGGCTGATGCGATCGGCGACGCCGGCCTTCACCACGGCCGAAATCGAATCGCCGCCGCCGATGATCGTCGTGCCCTTCACATTGGCGACCGCCTGCGCGACCGCGTTCGTGCCCTTGGCGAACTCGTCGATCTCGAACACGCCCATCGGGCCGTTCCAGACCACCGTCTTCGCCGTCGACACGAGCGCCGCGTAGGCCTTCGCCGTGTCGGGGCCGATGTCCAGGCCCATGCGATCGCCGATCGCCGGATCCGTCGCCGCCAGCGTCTCTGACGGCGCGCCGGCTTCGAGCTTCGGCGCGACGACGTGATCGGTCGGCAGCGCCAGGGTGACCTTCGCCGCCTTCGCGCGCGCTTCGAGGTCCCTGGCCTTGTCGAGCAGGTCGTCCTCGACCAGCGACTTGCCGACCGCGACGCCGCGCGACTTCAGGAACGTGTAAGCCATCGCCCCGCCGATGCAGAGCGCGTCGACCTTGCCGAGCAGGTTCTCGATCACCTCGAGCTTGTCCGACACCTTGGCGCCGCCGATGATGGCGACGAACGGGCGATCCGGGTTGTCGAGCGCCTTGCCCAGATATGCCACTTCATCGGCCATCAGCAGGCCGGCCGCGGCCACCGGGACGTGGGCGACGATGCCTTCGGTCGACGCATGGGCGCGGTGCGCCGACCCGAACGCGTCGTTGACGTAGACGTCGACGCCCTCGGCCAGCTGCTTGGCGAAGCCGGCGTCGTTCTTCTCTTCCTCCGGGTGGAAGCGGAGGTTCTCGAGGAGCACCACGCCGGACGTGCCGGCCGCGGCGACCGCCGGGCCCACGCAGTCCCCGGCAAAGGCGACCGGCGACCCGAGCAGCTCCGCCAGCCGCGTCGCGACCGGCTGCAGGCTCATCTCGGGGTTGGGGCCGCCCTTCGGACGTCCCAGGTGGGACGCGAGCCGGATGAGGCCCGCGCCCTGCTGGATGGCGTACTTGATCGTCGGCAGCGACGCCCTGATCCGCGTGTCGTCCTTGATCACGCCGCCCTTCAGCGGCACGTTGAAGTCGACGCGGATGAAGACGCGCTTGCCCTTGAGATCGACGTCCTTGATCGATTGCGTGGCCATGGCAGCGCCTTTCGTTACAGCCCCTTGGTGGCCATGTAGGTGAGCAGGTCGACGCAGCGGCTCGAGTAGCCCCACTCGTTGTCGTACCAGGACAGGACCTTCACGAAGTTGCCGTCCATGACCTTGGTGTAAGCCGAGTCGATGATCGACGAGTTCGGGTTTTTCCTGAAGTCCACCGACACCAGCGGTGCGTCCTCGACGGCGAGGATGCCCTTGAGCGGGCCCGCGGCGGCCTGGCGGAACGCGGCGTTGATCTCGTCGGCGGTCGCCGTCTTGTCGAGGAGCGCCGCCAGGTCGACGACCGAGACGTTGGCCGTCGGCACGCGCATGGAGAAGCCATCGAGCTTGCCCTTGAGCTGCGGCAGCACTTCACCGACGGCCTTGGCGGCGCCGGTCGTCGTCGGGATCAGCGACAGCGCGGCGGCGCGGGCGCGGCGGATGTCCTTGTGCGGGAGGTCGAGGAGCTGCTGGTCGTTGGTGTAGGAGTGGATGGTCGTCATCCAGCCCTTGGTGATGCCGAAGCTCTCGTGCAGCACCTTGGCGAACGGGGCGAGACAGTTGGTCGTGCACGACGCGTTCGAGATCACGACGTGCTTCGCCGGATCGTAGGTCTCGTGGTTGACGCCCATCACGAAGCTGGCGTCCGGGCCGGTGGCCGGCGCGGTGATGATCACGCGCTTGGCGCCCGCGGCGATGTGCTTGGCGGCGTCTTCCTTCTTGGTGAAGAGGCCGGTCCCTTCGAACACGACGTCGACACCCAGCTCCTTCCACGGGAGCTGCGCGGGGTCGCGTTGCGAGACCACCTTGAAGAAGTCCTTGCCGACGGCGATGCCGCCGTCCCGCGCCTCGATCGCCTGATCCAGGTTGCCGAGGATCGAGTCGTACTTGAAAAGGTGCGCCAGCGTCTTGGCGTCCGTCAGGTCGTTGACCGCGACGAAATCGATGTCCGCTTTCTTCTCGAGGGCCGCCCGCATGATGTTGCGCCCGATGCGCCCGAACCCGTTGATGCCGACCTTGATTGCCACGTATGCTCCAATCCGGGCCGGATCGTAGGCCCGTAAACCAGGGGATCTTATCGAGGCGCGCCGCCCCCGTCTACCGGAGCGGGCGGCCGATCCTGCGCCTGTGGCCGGATCGTCGCACGCCAGGCGCCCCCTCGGCGCATGAGGATTCATGTTCTGGGCTATTCTTCGGGGGCATGTACCTGCTCTACAGCGTGCTGAGCGTGGTGGCGCTGGTCATCGCCTCGCCGTTCCTGGCCTACCAGGCGGTGCGCCACCGCAAGTACGTCCGCAGCCTGCGCCAGCGCCTGGGCTTCCTGCCGCTCTCGTTCAACATCGACGGCGACGAGTCGATCTGGATCCACGCCGTGTCGGTGGGGGAGACGCTGACCGCGCGCGCCCTCATCGGTGAGCTCAAGACCCGATACCCGGGCTTGAAGCTGTTCCTGTCGACGACGACGATGACCGGGCACGAGGTGGCCCGGGCGCTGACCGACATCGACGGCGTCTTCTACTTCCCGCTCGACTGGGGCTTCACCGTCCGCCGCACCCTGGACGTCGTCCGGCCGCGGCTGTTCGTCATGATGGAGACCGAGATCTGGCCGATGCTGCTGCGCGAGTGCCGCGAGCGCGGGGTGGCCACGATGCTCGTCAACGGCCGCGTCTCGAAGCGCTCGTTCGCCCGCTACGCCCTCGTGCGCCGCTTCTTCCGCCGCGTCCTCGACGACGTCGAGCGCTTCTGCATGCAGAGCGAGGAGGCGGCCCGGCGGATCGTCGCGCTCGGCGCCGACCCCGCCCGCGTCGTCGTCACCGGCAGCCTCAAGTTCGATTCGCTGGACTGGCCCGGCGTCGGTCCGCACGGCCAGAGCCGGGATCGCGTGCTGCGCTACTTCCGCCTGTCGCCGGGCCGCCCGGTCGTGATTGCCGCCAGCACGCTGCGGGGCGAGGACCAGGCGGCCCTCGAGGCCTTCCGCCGCGTCCAGGCGCGCTGGCCGGACGCGCTGCTGATCGTCGCGCCGCGCCATCCGGAGCGCTTCGAGGAAGTGACGCGGCTGGCCGCCGAGGAGGGCTTCCGCGTCGTCCGCAAAACCAGCCTGCCGGTCGATCAGTCGCCCGACGCCGACGTCGTCGTGCTCGACACCATCGGCGAGCTGGCGCGCCTCTACCAGATCGCCAGCGTGGTCTTCGTCGGCGGCAGCCTGGTCGACGCCGGCGGCCACAACATCCTCGAGCCGGCGATGTTCGGCAAGGCCATCGTGTTCGGCCCGCACATGCACAACTTCGCCGAGATTTCGGCCGAGTTCCTGCGCGGCAGTGCCGCCGTGCAGGTGTCGTCGACGCGCGAGCTGGGCGAATGCCTCGTCGACCTGGTCGGCGACGGCGTGCGGCGCGCCAGCCTCGGCGCGGCGGCCCGGGCCATCGTCGAGGGCAACCGCGGCGCCAAGGCCCGCACGATGGCCGTGATCACGGCCCTGCTGCCGCCGCGTGACGCCGGACGCCGCGGCGTCGTGATGCCGTTCCCGACGCGCCAGCGGTGACGGGCGTGACTCCCGTTCCGAGCGGCGCCCCGCCGGATCCCGCCCTCGACGCCACCGTGCCGCCGGACGAGGTATTGGACCTGGGGGCGCGGGGGTTCTACGCCAGGGTCGCGGCCTGGCGCCGGCGCCGCTACGCGCAGCCGGGCAAGGCCCGCCGGCTGGCGCGGCCGGTGATCTCGGTCGGCAACGTCGCCAGCGGCGGCCGCGGCAAGACGCCGATCGTGGCGCGGCTGGCGCGACTCCTCGTCGAGGCCGGCGAGCGGCCGGCGATCCTCTCGCGCGGCTACCGCCGCACCGATCCCGTCGACGGCGTGACCGTCGTCAGCGACGGCGTACGCGCGCTCGCGGATCTCGCCAGGGCCGGCGACGAGCCGCTGATGCTCGCGCGCGGCATCCCGGGTGCCAGCGTCTTCGTCTGCCCGGATCGCTTCTGGGCCGGCACCCTCGCCGAGCGCCGCTTCGGCGCCACCGTCCACCTGCTCGACGACGGCTTCCAGCACTTGAGCCTGGCCCGCGACGTCGATCTCGCGGTCGTGGCCGCGGCCGACGAACACGATCGGCCGCTGCCGCGCGGCGGGCTGCGCGAGGCGTTCGGCGCCGTCCGGCACGCCGACGCGCTGATCGTCACCGGTGAGACGCCGGCCGCCGCCGCGGCGCTGGCGGCGCGGTGGGGCGTGGCCCACGCCTTCACCGCCGTTCCGCGACCGGCGGTGCCGCGCGCCGTCGTTCCGTGGGGCGGCGCCGTCCGCCTGCCGCGCGATCGGCCGGTGGTCGCGGTGGCCGGCATCGCCCGCCCGGATGGCTTCTTCGCCGATCTCGAGGCGGCCGGCTGGCACCTGGTCGACCGCGTGGCGTTCCCCGATCACCATGCCTTCACGGCCGCCGACCTTGCCGGCCTGGCCCGCCGCGTCCGCGAGCACGGCGCCGCGGCGGTGCTGACCACCGAGAAGGACGCCGTGCGGCTGCTGCCGCTGCGGCCGCTGCCGTTCGCCGCCGCCTTCGTGCCGCTCACCGTCACCATCGAGCCCGAAGACGTGTTCACGAAGTGGCTGCTGGCCCGGCTGGCGGCCGCGGTGCCTTGAAATGGCGTTGTCCTGGCGCTATGCGCTCGAGTACCGCGCGGTCGCCGCGATCGCCGCCGCGGTGCGTGCCTTGCCGCAATGGGCCAGCCTGGCCCTCGGCTCGGCGATCGGCTGGGTCTTCTACATCGTCGACGCGCCGCACCGCCGCCTCACGGTCGCCAACCTGACTGCCGCCTTTCCGCACAAGCGGCCCGCCGAGATCCGCGCCATCGCCCGCGGCGTCTTCGTGCACTTCGGCTCGCTCCTGACCGAGTTGCTGCGGTTCAGTGGCCTGCCGCCGGCCCGGATGCTGGCCGCCGTCGAGTTCGAAGGCGAGGAGCGCGTCACGCAGGCGCTCGGCGGCGGCAAGGGCGCGCTCTTCATCACGGGGCATTTCGGCTACTGGGAGCTGCACGCGATGGCCCACCCGCTGCGCTTCCCGCCGATCGGCGTCGTCGTGCGCGCGCTCGACAACCCGCGCCTGAACGCCTGGATCGAGGCGCTGCGGACGTCGACCGGCAACAGCGTGATCCATCGCCGCGGCGCGCTGCGCCAGATCCTGCGGGCGCTCGGCGCGAACCAGGGCGTCGCCATCCTGATCGATCAGCACATCCAGACCAGCGAGGCGGTCGTCGTCGACTTCTTCAACCGCCCGGCGGCCACGACGTCCGCGGTGGCGGCGCTGGCGCTGCGCACCGGCGCGCCCATCGTGCCGGTGTTCGCGGTGCGGCTGCCCGGCGGCCGCTACCGGATGATCTACGAGCACCCGGTGGTGCCGCCGCCCGAGGATCATCCCGATGCCGTCCGCGAGCTGACGCAGCGCTGCACCGACGTCCTCGAGATGTACGTGCGCCGCTATCCGAACAACTGGCTGTGGATGCACCGGCGCTGGCGCGACCTGCCGTCCGGCGAGGACATCCCCGGCATGTTCCCGGCGGGGGCCCGCGAGGAATGACGCGGATCGTGGTGCGGGCGCCGAACTGGCTCGGCGACATCGTGATGGCGTTTCCGGCCATCGCGGCGGTGCGCGCGGCGCATCCCGGCGCGCAATTGGCGGTGGCGGCGCCGGCGCCGTTCGCCGACGTCTGCGCGGCGGTGCCGGGCGTCGACGCCGTCGTGCCGCTGCGCGGATCCGGTATCCGGGCGATTGGCGCGCACGCCGAAGCGCTCGCAAGCGGCCGGTTCGACCTCGCCATCCTGTTCACCAACTCGTTCGCCAGCGCCCTGGCTGCCTCGCGCGCCGGCATCGCCGAACGCTGGGGCTACCGCCGCGACTGGCGCGGCCGGCTGCTGACGCGCGCGATTCCGCCGCGACCGCGGCGCCGTGGTGCCGCCGCCTCGCCGGGCCCGGCTGGCCCGCACCACAGCGCCTACTACCTGCGGCTGGTCGCGGCGCTGGGCATGATGCCGGTCGAGGCGCCGGCCGGGCCCTTCACGGCGCTGTCGCCATCCGCGCCCGCGGTCGAGCAGGCCGCGGCACTGCTCGCGGACGCCGGCGTCGATGCCGGGGCTCGTCTGGTCGGTTTCGCGCCGGGTGCGGCCTATGGCTCAGCCAAGCGCTGGCCGCCGGAACGCGTCGCCGGCGCCATCGCCGGCGTGACCCGGCTCGGCGCCCGTGCCGTCCTCTTCGGGGCGGCCGCGGACCGCGAGATCGCCCGTGCGATACAATCGGCGCTCGATCCGGCGGTGCGGGCGTCGGTGGTGGATCTCGTCGGGCGCACCGACGTGGCCACGCTGATGGCGATGCTCGCGCGCTGCGCGGTGGTCGTCGCCAACGATTCCGGGGCGATGCACGTGGCCTCGGTGGTGGGCCGGCCGGTGGTCGCCATCTTCGGGCCGACCGACGAGCGGGCGACGGCGCCGATGGGACCGCACACGCTCGTCCGCCACGACGTGTTCTGCCGCCCGTGCCTGTTGCGGGCGTGTCCGATCGATCACCGGTGCCTGCGCCGGATCGACGCCGCGGACGTGGTCGAAGCGGTCGCCAGGCACCTGTGACACCAGCAGTCTTTCTCGATCGGGACGGGACGCTCATCGACGACCCCGACTATCTCGATCATCTCGATCAGATCGCGATCTACCCGTGGACCGCCGACGCGCTCCGGCTCCTGCGCCGCGCCGGCTTCGCGCTGGTCGTGATCACCAACCAGTCGGGCGTGGGCCGCGGCCTGTACACGGAGGCGTTCGTCGGTGAGGTGCACGCGCGGCTCGACGCCGAGCTGGCCCGCGGCGGCGCGTCGATCGACGGCTGGTTTCACTGTCCGCACCACCAGGCCTCGAACGACCCTCGGTACCGGCTGGCCTGCGAGTGCCGCAAGCCGAAGCCGGGCCTGGTCCATCGCGCGGCGGCCGCCCTCGATCTCGACCTGTCACGATCGGTCGTCGTCGGCGATCGCTGGAGCGACATCGGCCTCGCCCGCGCGGTCGGCGCGGCCGCCATCCTGGTCGAGACCGGCGCCGGCGTCCGCCAGGCGCGTCGCCCGGTCGACGGCCTGCGCGCCGATGCCGTCCTTCCCAGTCTCGCCGAGGCGGCGAGCTGGATCCTCCGGGAGCGTCGATGACCACGCGCGCCACTTCCGCCCCCCTCGACCGGAATCGGGATCGCGATCGCCTGCACGCCGTGATCGATCGCTTCGCCCGCTGCCGCGTCGCGGTGATCGGCGACTTCGTCGCCGACGAGTTCGTCTACGGCCGCGTGGCGCGGATCTCGCGCGAGGCGCCCGTCCTGATCCTCGAGTACGACAAGACCGACACGGTGCCCGGCGGCGCCGGCAACGCCGCCAACAACGTCGCCGCGCTCGGCGCGAAGACGCGGGCGGTCGGCCTGCTCGGCGACGACGCCACCGGCGACCGGCTCCGCGCCGCGCTGCTCACCGGCGTCGATGCCCGGGCGCTGGCCCGCGTCCGCGGCCGCGAGACGCCGACCAAGACGCGGATCCTCGCCGGCGGGATCCACTCCGCCAAGCAGCAGATCGTCCGCATGGATCGCGGCACGCACCGCCGTGCCTCCGCCGACGAGCGGCGCCGCTTCGAGCAGGCCGCGATCGCCGCGACCGCCTCGATCGACGGCGTGCTCGTCTCGGACTACGGCGGCGGCCTGGTGACGCCGCGGCTGGTGGCCGCGATCAAGCGATCGGCGCGGACGCCGAAGGGCGGGCGGCCGCCCATTCTGGTCGACTCGCGTTACGACCTGGCCCGCTATCGCGGCCTGACCGCGTCGACGCCGAACGAAGCCGAGGCCGAGGCGCTGGTCGGCGAGCCGATCGGCGACGACGTCCGCGCGCTGGAGCGGGCCGGCCGCCGGCTGCTCGAGGACACGAAGATGGCCGCGGTGCTGATCACCCGCGGCAGCCGAGGCATGGCGCTGTTCGAGCCGGACGCACCGACGCGCCACATCCCGATCTCCGGCTCGGACGAGATCGCCGACGTCACCGGGGCGGGAGACACGGTGATCGCCACGATGACGCTGGCGCTCGCCGCCGGCGCGTCGCCGTTCGAGGCGGCGCAGCTCGCCAACGTCGCCGGCGGGATCGTGGTGATGAAGCGCGGCACCGCCACGGCGTCCGCGGACGAACTGCGCGCGGCGTTGGGAGGCCAGCGATGAGCGGCGCCATCGTCGACCAGGATGGTCTCCTCGCCTGGGCCCGCGACGTGCGCGCCGGCGGCGGGACAATCGCCTTCGCCAATGGCTGCTTCGACGTGCTGCACGTCGGCCACGTCCGCTACCTGCAGGCGTCCGCGGCGGAGGCCGATCGGCTGGTCGTCGCGATCAACGACGACGCCTCGGTGCAACTGCTCAAGGGCGCGCACCGGCCGATCCTGCCGATCGAGGCGCGGGCCGCATTGGTCGCCGCGCTGCGCGGCGTCGATCGCGTGGTGGTGTTCTCGGGCCGCGACGTCGCGCCGCTGCTCACGGCTCTCCAGCCCGACGTCCACTGCAAGGGCACCGACTACACGGTCGAGACCGTGCCCGAGCGGGCCATCGTCCAGGCCTACGGCGGCCGCACCGCGATCGTCGGCGATCCCAAGGATCACTCGACGAAGGACCTCGTCGCCGCGGTCCGCGGGCTGACGCCGTGACCGAGGCGTCGCCGCAGCGTGACCCGCAGCGGGACGCGGGGCGACGAGCCTTCCTGATCGTCCGGCTCGGCGCGCTCGGCGACATCGTCCACGCCCTGCCGCTCGCCGCCGCGCTCCGCGCCACCTGGCCCGACGCCCGCATCGACTGGCTCGTGGACGTGAAGCACCGCGCCGTCCTCGACCACGTCGGCGGCCTCTCGACGATCGTGCCCGTCGACACGCGGCGCCTGGGCGGCGACACCGGCGTCGTGCCGGTGGTGCGGCGGCTGCGTGCCGCGCGCTACGACGTGGCGATCGATGCGCAGGGGCTGCTGAAGTCGGCGCTGCTGGCGCGTCTGGCCGGCGCCGGACGGGTCGTCGGACTGGCCCGCGGGCACCTGCGCGAGCCCCTCGCGGGCTGGGCCTACCACGACGCCGTCGAGCCCGCCGGGCCGCACGTCGTCGATCACGCGCTGGCGCTGGCGGAGGCGGCTGGTGCGGCTGCGGGGCCGCCGCGATTCACCCTGCAGTCGCCTGCGTCGGACGTCGTCGCGCGCGTCCGCGGCGAGCTCGGGCTGGGCGCGGGTCAGCCGTTCGCGGTGATCAACCCCGGCGCGGCGTGGCCGAACAAGCGCTGGCCGCCCGAACGCTTCGGCGCCGTCGCCCGCCATCTGCGGGCGCGCCACGGGTGGCCGTCGATCGTGGCCTGGGGCCCCGGCGAGGAGGATCTCGCGCGCGCGGTCGTCGCCGCGGCTGGCGGAGCGGCGGCGCTCGCGCCCATGACGGCGCTCGGGGAGCTCCTGGCCATCGTCGGTGCGGCCGGCCTCGTCGTGTCCGGGGACACCGGTCCGCTGCACCTGGCCGCGGCGCTGGGCACGCCGATCGTCGGGATCTACGGCCCGACCGATCCGGTCCGCAACGGACCGTGGTCGCCGGCTGACGTCACGCTGTCGCGCTACGGCGCCTGCGCATGCCACCATCAACGCCGGTGCACCGCCGCTGGGTGGTGCCTGGAGGGGCTTGCCGTCGACGAGGTGAGCGCCGCCGTGGATCGCCGGCTCGGGACATCGCCCGATTCACGAACGATGCCCGATTCACGAACGGCGCCCGATTTCCGAACGATCAAGGAGAACGACAGGTGAGCGTCACTCGCCGGTTGGCGCGGCTGCGCGTCCCGCTCGGCTTCGCGTTCGGGATCGTGGTGATCTGGCTCGCCACGCCCTGCTGGACGTCACTGGCGTGGGGGCTCCCGATCGCCGCGCTCGGCGAGGCGCTGCGGATCTGGGCGGCCGGGCATCTCGAGAAGAGCCGCGAAGTGACGCGCTCGGGCCCGTATCGCTGGCTGCGGCATCCGCTCTACGTCGGCTCGAGTCTGATGGCCGCGGGGCTTGCGATTGCCGCCGGCAGCGTCATCGTCGCGGCGATCGTCGCGATCTACATGACCGCCACAGTCACCGCGGCGATTCTCACCGAGAACGCGTTCCTGCGGCAGACCTTCGGGGCCGACTACGCGGCGTGGCAGGCCGGCGCGGTGCCGGCCGTCGAGCGGCGCTTCAGCCTCGAGCGCGCCGTCCGCAACCGCGAGTATCGCGCCCTCGCCGGCCTGATCCTCGGCGCCGCGCTGCTGCTCTACAAGGCGAACCCGATCTTCTGAGACCCGGCGATGAGGTCGCGGATGCCGTCCTGCGTCAGGCAGATCGCGACACGGCGAACAGTGCCGGCCCGCCGGGCAGGGTGTTAGGCTTGACCCTGGGGCGGTTAGCTCAGTTGGTAGAGCCCCGGTTTTACACACCGGTTGTCACAGGTTCGAGTCCTGTACCGCCCACCAGCCTCGCAGCGCCCGCCGCGTGCGGACGCCGGCTGCCACTTGAACAGGTGGCGCGAATGGAGTTACACTCGAAAGGTTTTGCGGGGTCGTAGTTCAGTTGGTTAGAACGCCGGCCTGTCACGCCGGAGGCCGCGGGTTCGAGTCCCGTCGACCCCGCCACCTCCTCCCTCTCGACGCGCTCCACGCGACGACGATCGGCTTGCTCGGGCCAATCGGCGCGACTCCTCGCTGAACTCCCGCCACGACCCCTGCCGGGTCGATGTGTGGGCGGCTCCAACTCATCCAGGCTGGGCGATTCCGGCCTACGTCGGTCAGTCCTCCGGCCGGAGCGCATCCACAGCCCCCAATCCTTTTTTGCACTGCGATTTACGACACTGCCCGTGATGGCGTCCGGACGACGCGAGCGGGATGGTGGCCGTTACAGGGTCCACCGCTCGCGAGTCTGCGCCCGTGAACGGTTGGTCCGCGATTTGCTCGGTCTGCTGCGGCACGTGTGCCCACGTCATAACCCAGCCCGCATCGCACGAATGAGCGCCACCTAACCTTGACCTCCGCCGGACCTCCTCCACCTGGGCGAGCGAGACCGACGTGGGGTATCGATGACCCAGCGTCGCTGCAGAACGTCATCGAACAAATCCCCGACGTCGTCGCGGTACTCGATGCCGCGCACGCCATCACTGCGGTCTCGTCGGCCGCCGAGCGGACGCTCGGCTATCCGCCGAGCGAATGCCTCGGCCTGTCGGCCCTCGAGTTCGTCCATCCCGACGACCGCGCCGACGCCGAGCGCTGGCTCGACGCCGTGGGCGCCACGCCGGCCAGGACCAGGTCGTATGCGCCGATGGAGTTCCGCGTCCGCCGCCGCGACGGCCGGTGGCGGATGGTGGAGCCGACGGCCACCAGCTTCGTCGACGCGAGCGGCGTCCGTCGCGAGCTGCTCTTCGCCCGCGACGTCACCGAGCGGCGCCAGCTCGAACGGCAGCTGCAGCAGGCGCAGAAATCGGAGGCGATCGGCAACCTCGCCGCCGGCATCGCGCACGACTTCAACAACGTGCTGACGGCGATCGTGGGCTGGAGCGACGCCTTGATCCAGGCGCTGCCGCATTCGGCCCCAGCCCTGAGCTATGCCCGCGAGATCCGCGAAGCGAGCCAGCACGCCGCCGATCTCGCCACGCACCTGCTGGCGATCCGGCGCGACGAGCGGCCGCAGGCGGGCCCGCTGAACCTCAACGACGTCGTCATCCGCGCCGCGCCGCTGTTCCGGCGCCTGCTCGGGCCGCGCGTCGAATGCATGCTGCGCCTCACGCCAGGGGTCGGCCTGATCCGCGCCGACGCAACACAAATGGAACAAGTCCTGCTGAACCTCTCGCTCAACGCGCGTGACGCGATGCCCGACGGCGGCATCCTCACCATCGAGACCGCGGTCACCACGCTCGGCCCCGGTGAGGTCGCCGGCTGCGAAGCCGGCTCCTATGTCCGGCTCACCGTAAGCGACACGGGCATCGGCATGGATGCCGACACGCGTGCCCGCGTCTTCGAGCCGTTCTTCACGACCAAGGGAGCGGGGCAGGGTACCGGGCTCGGCCTGGCGATCGTGAACGGCATCGTCCGCCAGTCCTCCGGCGCCGTGACGGTCGAGAGCGTGCCGGGGCAGGGCACCACGTTCCGCGTCTTCCTGCCGCGGCTGGAGGCGCCACCTGCCGTGACGGAAGAGCCGGATCTCCCCGATCCGCCGGTTGCCGGCCGCCAGGTCGGAACGCTGTAGGTTTGCGCTTCGGCGGCCGCGTGGCCGGCCGTCGACTCTCGCGACGCGCTCCGGCCTCACCGGCCGGCTGTAGGTGCGGCCGCGCTCTCACGCGCGGCCCGGCCATGGCTGAGCGGGCGCACGTTTTCGGCCATCGGTGGCCCTCGCCGCGTATGATCGTGATGACGCGCCGATGGGCCTCCGCCTTCCCCTGCCACCGTTCGTGAAACGCACGTCGCAACGCACGCGCGAGCTGGGCCGACGTGCGGCCGATCGCGTGCGGCTGGGCGCCCTGGCCCGTCCGCGCCTGACCCGGGCGGCGTTGATAGTGGTCGTGCCGGTGGCGTGGCTCCTGATCGTGGCCGTCGCCTGGTTCACCTACGACGTCACCCACACCCTGCCGGGCCGCCGCGAAGTCCGCAGCATGGGCAACATGGCCCAGGCGACCGTGCTCTACGACGTCGCCGATCGCCCGGTCTTCACGATCTTCAAGGAACAGCGCATCGAGGTGCCGCTGGCGCAGATGTCGCCGAACGTCGTCAACGCGGTGCTGTCGGTCGAGGATCAGCGCTTCTACTACGCATCGCGGCGTCGACATGATCCGCATCATGGGCGCGGTCCTCGTCAACCTGCAGAGCGGCCGCTTCGCCCAGGGCGGATCGACGGTGACGCAGCAGCTGGCGCGGCAGAGCTTCCTGACCCTCGAGCGGAGCCTGACCCGCAAGATCAAGGAAGCCATCCTCGCCGCCCTGATCGAGCGGACCTATTCCAAGCAGGAGATCCTCGAGCTCTACCTGAACAAGGTCTACTTCGGCGACGGCTTCCACGGCGTCGAAGCGGCGGCGCGCGGCTACTTCGCCAAGTCGGCCTCGGCGCTGACGGTCGAGGAGGCGGCGCTGATCGCCGGCGTCATCAAGTCGCCGTCGACGTGGGCGCCCACCGTCAACATGGACAAGGCGGTGGCCCGCCGCAACATCGTCCTGGCGACGATGCTCGAGAACCAGAAGATCGACCGCGCCGAGTACGATCGCGCCCGCCGCGCGCCGGTGCACCTGCAGAACGGCCTGCAGCGCGACGAGTCGTTCGGCCAGTACTTCAAGGAGCAGGTGCGGCGCGAGCTGGTCGACCGCTTCGGCTGGGGCCGCGTCGCCAGCGGCGGGCTGCGGGTCTACACGACGATCGATCCCGCGATGCAGCAGGCCGCCGAGCGGGCGCTCGAGGTCGGGCTGGTGGCGATCGAGAAGCGCTCGCGCTACAAGCACCAGACGCGGGCCCAGTTCCTGGCCGAGGTCGGGGGCGTCGTCAAGGACGGCGTCCGGCCGCCGTACCTGCAGGGCGGCGTGGTCGCGATGGATCCGCGTTCGGGCGAAGTCCGCGTCATGGTCGGCGGCCGCACCTTCACCGAGAGCCGCTTCAACCGCGCCGTCCAGGCCCGCCGCCAGCCGGGCTCCGCGTTCAAGCCGTTCGTCTACGCCGCGGCGCTGGAAGCGGGCCTCACCCCGGCGAGCCTGATCTCCGGCCTCGACGAACCGGTCGAGACGCCGCAGGGCGGCTGGGTCCCCGAGGACGAACACCTCGAGTCGAGCGCGATGACCATTCGCACCGCGCTGCGCACGTCGAGCAACCGCGCCGCGGTGCGTGCCTTCCAGACGGTCGGTCTCGAGAAGGAAATGGAAGCCATCGATCGGCTGCAGTTCGGGGAGATCCCGCGGGTGCCGTCGATCGCGCTCGGCTCCGGCGAGGTCACGCTGCAGCAGCTGACCGCGGCCTATGCGCCGTTCGCCAACGGCGGGCAGCTCCCGAAGCCGTTCCTGGTCCGCCGCGTCGAGGATCGCGAGGGTGAGCTGCTCTACGAGGCGACGCCGCAGCTCACGCCGGCCTTCTCGCCGACGACGTCGTTCCTGATGGCGAGCATGCTGACCGACGTGATCAACGCCGGCACCGCCTACAAGGCGCGGGCGGACGGCTTCACGCTGCCGGCCGCCGGCAAGACCGGCACCACCAACGACTACGTCGACGCCTGGTTCGTCGGCTTCACGCCGAGCCTCGTCGCCGGCGTGTGGGTCGGCTTCGATCAGCCGCAGACCATCGTCTCGGGCGGCTACGGCGGCGACCTGGCGGTGCCGGTGTGGGCCGACTTCATGAAGGCGGCGACGAAGGGCCAGAAGCCGGTGTGGCTGAAGCCGCCGCCGGACGTCGTGTCCGTGCAGATCTGCCGGATGTCGGGGCGCCGCCCGGCCTCGAACTGCGGCGAAGTGGAGGTCGTGTCCAAGACCGGCGAGACGCGGGTCCGGTCGATGATCATGTACGAGCACTTCGTGCGCGGCACCGAGCCGTTCGACGAATGTCCGCTCCATTCCGGCCCCGGCCTGCTGACGCGTCTCGGCGGCCTGTTCGGCGGCGGCGGCTCGCCGCAGGCCGTGTCCGAAGCGGCCTCGCCGCTCCCCGAACGTGGCGTGGAGGCGCCTCCGGCCTCGGAGGCCGTGGCCGCGAAGGCTGCCGAGACGCGCAAAGCCGACGAGGAGGACGAGCCGAAGAAGAAGCGCGGCTTCTGGGGCCGCATCTTCGGATCGAAAAAGAAGGCGCCCGCCGCCGACCGCCCCGACGATCGCCCCGAGGACGAGCGCCCCGATCGCAACCAGCCCCGCTGACGCCGTGCCCTTCCGCGACCTCAAGGGCCATGGCGCCCAGCAGACCCTGCTCGCACGCGCGCTGATGCGCGACGCGCTGCCGCAGAGCCTCGTGTTCGCGGGGCCGGACGGCGTCGGCAAGCGCCTCGTCGCGCTCGCCGTGGCGCAGCGCCTGAACTGCCTGACCGCCGCGCCCGACGAAGGCGACGCGTGCGGCACGTGCTCGGCGTGCCGGCGGATCGCCAGCGGCACGCATCCCGACGTCGTGACGATTCCCGGGACGTCCATCCCGGGCGAGAAGAAGGTCGATGCCGTCCGGGAGAAGATCTCGGACGCCGCCTATCGGCCGTTCGAGGGGCGCCGCCGCGTGTTCATCATCGACGATGCGGATGTCCTGCAGCCCGTCGTGCAGAACGCGCTCCTGAAGACGCTCGAGGAGCCGACGCGCTCGTCGCAGTTCATCCTGGTCACGTCGCGGCCGGACGGCCTGCTCCCGACGGTCCGCTCGCGCTGTCCCCAGCTCCGCTTCGGCCGCCTCGACGTGGACGACGTCGCCGCGCTGCTGATGGCCCGGCAGGACATGTCGGCCATCGCGGCGCGCGAGATCGCCTTCGCGGCGGACGGCAGCCCGGGCCGCGCGTTCGCCGACGCGTCCGCCCTGGGCGAGTCGGTGCGGGCGCTGGCCGAGCGTGTCATCGGCGCGGCCGAGGGCTCGCCGGCCGAGCGCCTGCGCGCCGGCGCCGCGCTGGCCGAGGCCGACAAGAAGGCCAGGCGCGTGCCGGGGACGAAGGCCGCCGGGGAGCGCGACATGCTGCGCGAGCGGCTGGATGCGCTCGGCGTCGTCGTGCGCGACCTCGGGATCGAAGCCGTGGGCGGCGATCGTCGCTGGCAGTCGCGGACGCCGGATCCGCGCCTGGCCGACCTGGCGCGGCGGCTCGGTCCGGCGCGCCTTGCGAAGGCCTACGCCGCGGTCGAAGAGGCGCGCGAGGCGCTCGATCGCAACGTCAGCTTCAAGGCAGTCGCCGACTGGGTCGCGCTCGAGCTCTGACGTGGAGCCCCCTGTCGTCGGCATCACGGTCGGCGATCCCGCCGGCATCGGCCCCGAGATCGCGGGCAAGGCCGCGGCGGATCCGCGCGTCACAGGCGTGTGCACGCCCCGCCTTTACGGGCCGTCCGCGGCGGAGGCGCGGGCGCGCTTCGCGCCGGGTCAGCTCTCCGGCGCCGCCGGGCAGGCCGCCTACGACGCGATCGTCGCGGCCGTCGCCGACGCGCAGGCCGGGCGCATCGACGCCATCGCGACGGCGCCGGTGAACAAGGAGGCGTTCGCCCTCGCCGGCCTGCCGTGGAAGGGCCACACCGACCTGCTCGGCCACCTGACCGGCGCGCCGCGCGCGGTGATGTTCTTCCACGCCGAGCGGCTCAGGGTCGCGCTGGCGACCGTCCACATCGCCATCGCCGACGTGGCGCGCGCGCTGACCCCGGAGCTGCTGGTCTCGACCATCCGCATCACCGCCGCGGCGCTGCCGGCCTTCGGCTGCGCCCGGCCGCGCCTCGCCGTCGCCGGCCTCAACCCGCACTGCGGCGAGCACGGCCTGATGGGGACCGAGGACGACACCGTGATTGCGCCGGTCGTCGCCGCGCTGCGGGGCGAGGGGCTCGACGTGGCCGGGCCGATCCCGGGCGACACCGTCTTCGTCCGCGCCAGCCGCGGCGAGTTCGACGCGGTCGTGGCCTGCTACCATGACCAGGGACTCATTCCGGTGAAGCTGCTCGCCTTCGGATCCGCCGTCAACGTCACGCTCGGCCTGCCGATCATCCGCACCTCCGTCGATCACGGCACCGCCTTCGACATCGCCGGGCAGGACCGCGCCGATGCCTCGAGCCTGGTCGAGGCCGTCGTGCTGGCGGCGCGCCTGGTCCACGGGCGGAGGAGCTGACGATGGCCGGCGTCCCCGTTCCGCCGCCGCGCCCGCAGCGCGCCAAGCCGCCCGCCACCAAGCCGGAACCGGCCGGCAACGACGCGCTCCTCGCCGACAACCGCAAGGCGCGCTTCGACTACGAGGTCCTGGAGTCGTTCGAGGCCGGCATGGTGCTGCTCGGCACCGAGGTCAAGGCGATCCGCGAAGGCCGGGTCAACCTGCGCGACAGCTACGCGGTGGTGGAGAAGGGCGAGGTGTTCGCGCTCAACATCCACATCAGCCCCTACTCGCACCGCGGCTACGCCGACCACGAGCCGATGCGGAAGCGCAAGCTGCTGCTGCACAAGCAGGAGATCCGCAAGCTGATCGGCCGCACCGTGGAGAAGGGCCTCACCCTGGTGCCGCTGAAGATGTACTTCAAGAGCGGCAAGGTGAAGATGGCGGTCGGCCTGGCCCGCGGCAAGAAGTCGCACGACAAGCGCGAGACGCTCAAGAAGCGCGAGGCGGATCGCGAGACGCGCGCCGCCGTCAAGGAACGCCAGCGCTGAGGGCGACGTCGAGGCGGCGGTCCCCTCAGGACCGCCGCGAGCAGCCCGTTGGGCGTGCGGCTGCTCTTCGCGGCGCTAGGCGCGCCGCGGCGCCGCACGCGGGCTGCGAGTACATCCTGACTGATCGACGAAGTCTCGCCGCGCGGTGGCTAGCGGGCGCCCCGCCCGAGCAGGACGGCGGGGATGGTCTTGAGCGCGATCTTGACGTCGAGCCACAGCGACCAGTTGTCGATGCCGCGTTTGTTGCCGGCGGTCCCCTCAGGACCGCCGCGAGCAGCCCGGTGGACATGCGGCTGCTCGTCGCGGCGCTAGGCGCGCCGCGGCGCCGCACGCGGGCTGCGAGTACATCCTGACTGGTCGACGAAGTCTCGCCGCGCGGTGGCTAGCGGGCGCCCCGCCCGAGCAGGACGGCGGGGATGGTCTTGAGCGCGATCTTGACGTCGAGCCACAGCGACCAGTTGTCGATGCCGTGTTTGTTGGCGGCGGTCCCCTCAGGACCGCCGCGGGCAGCCCGGTGGGCGTGCGGCTGCTCTTCGCGGCGCTAGGCGCGCCGCGGCGCCGCACGCGGGCTGCGAGTACATCCTGCCTGGTCGACGAAGTCCTCGCCGCGCGGTGGCTAGCGGGCGCCCCGCCCGAGCAGGACGGCGGGGATGGTCTTGAGCGCGATCTTGACGTCGAGCCACAGCGACCAGTTGTCGATGTACTCGAGGTCGAGGCGCATCCATTCCTCGAAGGTCAGCTCGTTGCGGCCCTTGACCTGCCAGAGGCAGGTGAGGCCAGGCTTCATCGACAGCCGGCGGCGCTGCCACGGTTTGTACTGACGCACTTCCTCGAGCACCGCCGGCCGCGGGCCGACGACGCTCATGTCGCCGCGGATGATGTTCCAGAGCTGCGGCAGCTCGTCGAGGCTGGTCCGGCGCAGGAAGCGGCCGAGCGGCGTGACCCGCGGGTCGTTGGTCATCTTGAACGCCGGCCCGTCCATCTCGTTGTAGGGCGCGAGCTGCTTCTTGAGCGCCTCGGCATCGACCCGCATCGAGCGGAACTTGAGGAAGGTGAACGGCCGGCCGTGCAGGCCGCAGCGCAGCTGCCGGAACAGGACCGGGCCCGGCGAGTCGAGCTTGATGGCGATGGCGATCGCCAGAAGCACCGGGCTGAGGACCGCCAGGAGCAGGCTGGCCAGCACCAGCTCCACCACCCGGCGGACGAACAGCACCACCTCGTCGTGCGGGGCGGTGCTGAAGGTCAGGAGCGGGAGCCCGCCGAGCTCGTCGAACGACAGCCCGGACAGCGACCGGGGCAGGAAGTTGACCACCAGGCGCGTCACGATGCCCTGTTCCTCGAGCGCCAGGAACACCGGCTCGAGGTCCTGGAGATCGTGCAGGCGGCGGCCGGACGGGGCGAGCAGCACCTCGTCGATGACGTGGTGATCACGGGCAGTCAAGGCCGGGATGTCCTGGTAGGTGCCGAAGACGCGCCATGGCGGCCCGTCGTCCGCCGCGAGCTGGGCGGCCGACCAGGTGCCGTCGCTCACCACGCCCACCAGCTCGAGGCCCCAGTCGGCGTGAGTCTCGACGCTCGCCGCGGCCGCGCGCACCTCGTCGAGCCCGCCCGCGACCAGCACCCGGCGGCGCACCGCGCTGTCGAGGATCGCCGCCCGGACCAGACCCCGGCCAACGACGACGCCGACCGCGTTGAGCAGCAGGAACAGCCCGAGCAGCGGCCGGCTGACGAAGGCGAGGCGGAAGACCACCACCGCCACGGCCAGCGACAGCGCGCACATCACCAGGGCGCGGAAGAGCCGCGACATCTCGGTGTGGAGCGTCCGCGCGGCGCGGCGGCCGTAGAGTCCGCTGACGTAGAAGATGAGCGCCCAGACCGGCAGCACGAACGCCGTCAGGAGCGGCGCGTAGTCGGAGAGGGGATAGACGGGGCCGACCCAGTCGGCCAGGCCCCAGCTGCGGATGGCGTGCGCGCCGACGAACGCCGCGGTGGTGGCGGCGAGGTCGGTGACCAGGTAGGCCCACGAGACGAGCTTGGCGCGCTCAGAAATCACGATACGGTTAACGCGGTCAGGTCAGCGATCCCATCACACGGCGTGCAACTCGCGGCCGCTTGTCCCGGCTACGGCCGGGCGGTCAGGATCGCGTCGTACTGTTCGGTGACGCGATCCCACGAGTAGCGCGCCGCGGCACGGGCCGTGGCGCGAGCGCGGTAGTTCTCGACCAGCGCCGGATCGGCGACGATCCGATCGAACAGCGCCGCCAGGGTCTCGGGACGATGGGCGTCGAAGAAGAGCCCCGCGTCGCCGAGCACTTCGCGGTGCTCGGCCGTGTCGTGGGCCAGCACGCAGTTGCCGAAGCCCATCGCCTCGACCAGCGCCGGATGCGTGCCGCCGACCTCGGTGGCCTGGACGTAGGCCAGCGCGTGGCACTGCAGCTCGCGATATCCGTCGCCGTAGACGCCGCCCGTGAACACGACCCGGGGGTCGGCCGTGGCGTGCAGGGTCGCGATGTATTCTCGGGCATAGGGGGCGTCACCCACAACCACGAGTTTCAGGTCGCTGCTGGTCCGCTGGTAGGCCTCGACCACCGCGAGGGCGTTGTTCTCCGGCTCGAGGCGGCTCACATAGAGGAAGTACCTGCTGAGATTTGAGCCCGAACCGGGCCAGAATCGTCGTACCGGCGTCACGCCCCACGTGACACCCATATGGGATGAACGTCGACGCCGCCCCGTAGCGCTCCCGGTAGTACGCCTCGATGACCTCGGCGTCGGTCACGATCGCGTTCGGGATCCACGTCGCCAGCCATTCCGATCCCAGGTACCAGGCCCGTCCGAGGGCGTTCCACTTCTTCCGTTTCCGCTCGATCCCGTCGACGTTGAGGACGACGCGGGTGCCCACCAGCCGCGGCCAGCCGCAGAAGACGGCGTTGGCGGCGTTGCAGACCAGGATCGCGTCGTAGCGGCGGCCCAGGGCGTGCAGCGTCGAGGCGGCGGTGTGGACGACCGTGTCGAGGTACTTGTGGCGGATGGTCGGCGCCTGCTGCAGGTGCACGCCCTTGAACTCCCGGCGCGCCGGGTCCACGTACTGGGCGCGACAGTAGACCGTCACGTCGTGGCCCCGCGCGACGAGCCGCGGCGCCAGTTCCTGCGCGAAGGTCTCGAAGCCGCCATAGTTGGCGGGGATGCCGCGCGTGCCGAGGATGGCGACCCTCATACGAACCATGCGTCCAGCGAGCGCCGGCGATCCCGCCGCGCCATGATGGCGCGCCGCTTGGCGAGCGTGCGTGGCAGCAGGCGCACGACGTCGACGAGCCCCGGAATCGAGCTCCACTCCTTCGCCAGCACGTAGCCGACCACTCGAAGGTCACGGGCCAGGCCGGGCGCGGCGAAGCGCGCCGCCTGACCGGCGGTCTGGTTCTTCAGCCGCAGCAGGAACCGGTTGCGGACGCTGTACCGGTTGATCGCCGCGGGCAGCGCGGACCGCCGCTCGGGTGTGACGCGCCGGACGTGCGTGGCGGTGGCCTCGGGGACGTAGAGCGCATCCCAGCCGAGGAGCTGCGCCCGCCAGGCCAGATCGGCGTCCTCGCGGTAGGCGAAGAAGTCCTCGTCGAACACTTCGCCGGCGATCGCCACGTCGTCGAGCATCGCGCGGCGGTAGCAGCCTGCCGCCCCCGATACCCCGAAGACGACGCCGGGCGTGTCGTACTGGGCGCGATCGACCTCGCCGGCGCCGCGATCGACGTGCCGCTGCGAGCGGTGCATCACGATCCCGGTCGAATCGAGGACGCGCGGCGGGTCGGCGCGGCGCAGCTTGCCGGTGGCGCTGCCGGCACGTGGCGCCGCCTCCAGGGCGGCGACCAGCGCGCGCACGAACCCGGCGTCGAGCACCACGTCGGGGTTCAGCGTCACGTAGTAGGCGCCGCGGCTCTCGCGGATCAGCGCGTTGTGCGCGGCGGAGAAGCCGAGATTGGCCGGGAAGTAGCGCCGCTCGGCGGCGGTGGTGCGGGCCTCGAGCAGCGCGCGGGTGCCGTCGGCGGAGGCGTTGTCACCGACCAGCAGCTCGATCGGCTGGTGCTGCTGGGCGCGGATGCCGTCGAGGCAGCGCGCGACGTCCGGGGCGGAGTTCCAGGTGACGAGACCGATCGTGACGAGGGCCAAACCGCCTGATTGTAGTGCGGCTGGCGGCCGCGCGCCTCAGCGGATCCTGATGCCGGTTTCGTTGGAGCCGCCGCCCCAGAACTCGCCGCCCGCTGAATTTGTTTGCCGCCCGCGCGCCTCACGCGCGGTCGGGGCCGCCCCATGACGTACGGGCTGCTGTTCGCGGCGCTGAGCGCGCCGCGGCGCCCGCACGTGGGCGGCCGGCGGCGGTGTGTTTCTGACGGCGCTGATCTCAACGGATTCTGACACCGGTTTCGTTGGAGCCGCCGCCCCAGAACTCGCCGCCGCCGTTCCAGTAAATCGCGTGCTCGACCGCGATCGGGACGCCGTTCGTCGACTCGACCACGACGCCGAAGCGGGCGCCGTCGGTGAGCTGACCCGCGGCCATGAACTCCGCGGCCGACCGCGTCACCCGCGAGTTGGCCGGGACGGTGAAGGCCGGGGTCACGAACGAGGTGCCGTTCTCGACCAGGAAGCGCAGCCGCACCGAGGCGGCATTGGCCGTCGGGTTGGCGATCAGCACGTAGGTCTGGAAGCCGCGCGAGCCGCCCAGCTCGCCTTCGGCCAGGCCCCACGTCGTGCCGGTCGAGGCGATGCCGGCGCTGGCGTGCGCTTCGCTCCAGTTGCTGCCGGGCCAGTACATGGCGCGCTCGACGATGATCGGCAGCGTCGCCGACACTTCCATCGATACGTCGGTGTTGGGCACGACGTCGTTGACGCTGATCGTCGTCCGGCTCTGCGCCGCCAGGTTCTGCGTTCGGGTCACCACCCGGCCGCCCGGCAGCAGGTAGCGGATGGTCGCGGTGGCCGGCGAGTCGTTGGGGTTCGCGAGCAGCAGGAACGTGCTGAAGAAGCCGCCGGTCGCGCCCTCGGCGACGTACCAGCTCGTCCGCGGCGCGGGCACCGCCGCCGCTTCGTGGCCGCCGTTCCACACGCGGGCGTTGGTGAAGTACATCGACCGCTCGACCGCGATCGGTGCGGTGCTCGTCACCTGCGTCGAGAACGACCGGCCGTTCAATGGCCGGCCGCCGCCGGCGTCCTGGACCTCGTTCGTGTAGATGGTCACGCGCGAGTTCGCCGGCACGCTGTAGCTCCTGGTGACCGTGCCGGACGGCTCGAGCAGGAACGTCACCGTCGCGGTCGCCGGCGTGGTGCCCGGGTTGGCCAGCAGCACGAAGGTCGTGAAGAAGCCGTTGGCGGCGCCCTCGGCCAGGTACCACGTCCTGCCGGTGCGCTCGATCGCCTTGCCGGTGTGGCCGCCGTAGAACTGATCGCCCCAGAACATCGTGCGCTCGGCGACCACGCCGCCGGTGTTGGCGGTGATCACCGTCGACACGTCCGCCTGGGCCAGGCCGGCCACCGCATTGACGTCCACGGTCGTGCGTCCGAATGGCAGCAGCGAGTACGTGCGGGTGATCGGCGCGCCCGGCGCCGGCCGCAGGAAGGTCAGTGTGACGTCGGCGGGCGTCGAATCCGGGTTGGCGAGCGCGATGCGCTCGGCGAAGAAGCCGGTCGCGCCTTCCGGCAGCGTCCAGGTGTTCGACAGGCGCGGGTGCGTCCCGGCCCGGTACTCGGCCAGGTTGGTGGCGCCGTCGCCGTCGTCGTCCCCGCTCGGGTTCGACACGCCGTACTTGCTCTCCCAGGCATCCCCGAGGCCATTGTTGTTGCCGTCCGTGACGGCAGGAATCGTCGCGCTGACGCGCACCGGACCGGTCGAGTAGCGGCCCTGCGACGCGCCGGAGCCGTCGGTGACCACCGCGTAGATGTAATAGACGCCGGGCGCGAGGCCGGCCATGTTCCAGTAGTGGAGGCCGCTGGCGGCGTTGACGCCCGAGGCGATGAGGACGCGGCCGGACGCCGGGTTGACGTCGGTGTCGTAGTAGAGCGCCATCGTCGCGTCGCCGCCGCCGGTGTTGACGACGTTGGCCGTGTAGGTGGCGTCGGCGATCCGCCAGCGGATCGGGAAGAAGCCGCTGCCGTTCGGCGCGTCGTCGGCGGTGAGCTTGACGTTGGACAGGCGGAAGGCGCGCGGGGCCTCGCTCTCGTTGATGTCGATGCGGAACGTGCCGATCGCGCCCTGCCACAGCGTGGCGATCGGCGCCTCCAGTGTCGTCGTGTTCACGAACGTCGCCAGGTCCATCTGAAAGCGGGTCGGGCCGCCGTCGATGACGACGATGTCCTGCGTGATGGTGAACGGCGTGAAGCCGGTGCCGTCGGCGGCCGCCCACGCGACACGCGCGACGCCGCCCCAGGTGTTGCTGATCGCCTGGCCGATCATCAGCTCGTGGTGATCGTAGTCGAGCGTGAACGACAGCCGGTGGTAGATGTTCGCGTCGATCACGGCCGGGCCGAAGCCGAAGCCGTCGTCGAGGAACTGCACGAACGGATCCGGGCAGGTGTCGGCGGCGCAGCCGCTGGCATAGCTGCCGCCGCGGGTGGTGCCGAGCAGCCCGTTCTCGTCGAACGTCGCGCTGGTCAGGTGGTGCAGGGCGGCGTGGTTGCGCTGCACGTCCTGGACGTTGGTGAGATCCCAGGCGTCCCCGATCACGGTGGTCGCGAAGTCGCGGCCGCCCTCGATGTCGGGGTCGAGCACGCTCACCACCGGCGCCGCGTCGATGTTCAGCGTCACCGTCCGCGAGGCGCCGGGGCCCTGCGCCGTGATGGTCCACGTGCCGGGCGGCAGGTAGCCGTAGTCCCAGTCGAGGAAGCTGTTGTCGGCGAAGTCGAGCGCCTGCGTGATGCCCTCGGGGTAGATCTGGATGACGTCGCCCGATTGCGCGTGGGTGGCGAGCAGCACGACACGGCCGCCCATGCCACTCCACTGCAGGCGGTGGATCGCGGCGAGGTTCCCGCGCTCGGTCAGGCGGATCCAGTCGAGGTCGAAGGTCGCGTTCTGTACGGTCGCCGACCAGCCGAGGCGCACCTTGAGGCCCCTGATCAGGCCCGACCACGCGGCACCCGAACCCTGCAGCGGGACGTCGAGGTCGACGCGATAGATCTGGTAGGCCGCGCCGCGCTGCGCGTCCTGCGGCATCATGTTGGCGTGCTGCGACCCGGGCAGCGTGCCGCGCGCCTGCCAGAGGGCGAAGCCGCTGCCGGCCTGCGACGTGTTCGGGAACCAGAACGCGGCCACGCGATCCTGGACATCCGGCGTGCCGACGTTGCGGCGCGCGCGGAACGAGAGCCGGCGATAGCGGCCGGCGTCGATCGGCGTCGTAACGCCGCTCCGGCCGGTCGTGTTGAGCGCGCCGTCGATTCCCTGGTAGAGCACCTGCACGGAGGGCGCGACGCCGGTCGACACCCCGCGGAAGACGCCGCCGGTCTGGGTCGGCGTGCCCGACCAGGCGGAGGCGCCGGCCTCGTTGTCGGAGTACATGTGCACCCAGTCGGTGCGCTCGGTGAAGTCCCACGGATCGCCAAGGACCGTGGTGGCGAAGTCCGCGCCGGGCTGGCTCGTCTGCGCGGAGAGGCCGCCGATCGTGAACGACTGTGCCGCGCCCTCGGCGGCGAGCCCGATCACGAAGAGCAGGGAGGCCGCCCACCGGCCCAACCGCAGGATTGTCGTCTGCCTCACCATTTACGATCTGTATCCCCGGGCGCGGCCGCCCGCGTTCCCTGTGGCCGCTGCGGGGCGCGCGGTGCAGCCGATGTCCGGCAGGCCGGCTCGATGCCGCACACTGCTGGCCCGTCAATCGGAACGCCCGACACACTGGATGAACCTCGGCTGCGGGCTCCGGGCACCCGCAACAGCGCGCGTCTGCACGTGCGATAGGCAAGCTGCATACCAGTGCAACGACGATTATTTTCGACCGCGGCCCGAAGTGGTGCGCAGGCGGCGTGACACACGTGGCAAGCACGTGCACGGTTCATGTGCGCTGGCGGAACACACCGTGCGCGCGTGTGATCGTGTGTAACTCTGCCGTGGCGCGTGTAAGAACGCTCAGCGCGCGCGTCGCATCGCGCGCGCGAGCGCGACGCGGTTGCGCACCACCACGAGCGCACGGACGAGGCCGAGCCGCTTGAGCTGCTCGACGCGCCGTTCGGTCACGCCCAGGCGAAGCGCGGTGCGCTTCAGCCATTTCGACACGCGATAGCCACCCTGCAGATCGGCGCGGACGCGGGCCAGGCCGGCGGCGTGATCGGCGGCGCTCGCCGGCGCCTCGAGGAAGCGCGCGAGCGGCGCTACCACGCGGCTCCAGTGCAGCTCGCGGCCGAGGCGTCCAAGCGCGGCGCGGGCCGAGGCGCGAGCGGCATCGTCGCCGAGCAGTCGATCGATCGCGTGCGCCAGGGCCGCCGCGTCGCCGGGGGGCACCACCGCGCCCAGCCCCTCGCTTCGCACCAGGCGCGCGAAGACGTCGCCGTCGGTGCACACGATCGGCAGTCGCGCCCAGACGTAGTCGAGCATCCGCGTGCGGAAGGCGAAGTGCGTCTCGAGGTGTTCGCGATGCGTGCTGACGCCAAGGTCGGCTTCGGCGAGATAGCGGGCGCGCTCCGCGTACGGCACCCAGTCGTTGAAGAAGACGTGCCGATCGAGCACCCCGAGCGCCTCGGCCCGCTCGCGGCTGGCCGCGACCGCGCGCATCGGCTTGACCAGCGGGTTGGGGTGCTTCGTGCCCATGAAGACCAGCTTCAGCTCGGGCCGGCGCGGCGCCAGCGCGGCGACCGCCTCGATCAGCGTCACCGGATCCTGCCAGTCGAGGAGCGAGCCGCCCCACAGCAGCACCGTATCGGTCGCGGCGATGCCGGGCCGCACGCCCTTCAGCACCGGCGGCAGCGCCGCGGCGGTGCGGTCGAAGTCGTCGTCGGGCAGGCCGAACGGGACCACGTCGATCAGGCGCCGGAGCGTCGGATCGGCGGCATAGGTGCGCGGGTTGATGCGGCCGCGGCTGTGCAGGGCGCCGATCCAGAAGTCGCGCTGTACCTCGCTCGCGCAGATGAAGAAGTCGCCCTGATCGATCTGGGCGTTGAGGACGCCGAGGAAGCCGGCCGCTTCATCGTTGACCGCGGCGTCGCCGGCCGCGGTACGGCCGCGGGTCTGTTCGAGGTGCTCGATCGTGAACGGGCAATACAGATCGACGACGATGGGCACCATCAGCGCGGCGAGGAACGGATACAGTGCCAGCGCGAAGCCCTGGACGAAGATCACGTCGGCGTCCTCGGCGAGCCGGCGCAGGCTCGACGGATTGGCCGGATCGAAGCCGGCGATCGTGACCTGGGCATCGCGGACGCCGGGCTCGCCCGGCATCGCCAGCGTCACGCGCGCCACGCCAGACAGCGCCCGCCCGATCTCGAGGAAGCGCACCGCCGGCCCCGACATGTTGGTGGCGATGGCTTCGTGGCTGACGATCAGCAGCCGCGACCGCGGCGTGAACACGCGCTGGAGATCGAGCGCCTCGATCAGCGCCTCCTGGATCGGGCGATACGACGCGAAGCTCGAGATGCACTCGAAGGCGCGCCCGAAGTGCGGCAGCACGTCGCGCTCGCCGACGCGCCGCGCCGACTGGATCCGCTGCCGCGCCTGCGCGGTGTCGCCGAGCGTGTCGATCACCGCGCCGATGGCCGCGAGCGACTCGGCCGGGAGACCGAGGATCAGGCGCTCACCGGGGGAGGGCGGTGCCGGCGCGCTGGTGCCCTGGGCTCGATAGATCGCGTCGACGCGCGCGCTCGCGCCGATGCGGCGTGAAAACGGCGCGAAGCGGGCGAGCACGGCGGCGCGCTCGTCGATCCGCGCCTCGTCGAGCAGGCGCCGCGTCGCCAGCAGCAGCACCGGGCCGAAGCGTCCGCCGCAGCGTGTCCTCGCCGTAGTTCTTGACCACCGTCCACAGCGCGTTCCGCTCCATGAGGAAACGCTTCTGTCCGGCCGGCTGTGTGCGGCTGGTCGCGCCGTGGCGGTGGTAGACGACGGCGGCGTCCTCGACGCGTATGTCGAGGCCGGCGAGGCGCAGCCGCCAGCCGAGGTCGACGTCGTCGTAGTAGGCGAAGAACGCGTCGTCGAAGCCGCCGGCGCGATCGTAGGCGGCGCGCGTCACCGCGAAGGCGCCGCCGTTCGGGAAGAACGTGTCGGTGGCGCGGGTGCGGTCGAGCGTGACCGGCTCGCCGTAGTAATCCTGGAAGCCGCGCGCCTCGAAGCTGATCGTGCCGCGCAGGAAGTCGATCGCGCGGCCGTCCCAGCTGAGGACGCGGGCGGCGGCGCAGGCCGTGCCGTCGGCGGCGGCGGTCACGAGACGGCGCACGGTGTCCGGCTCGACCCGCATGTCGTTGTTGAAGAACACGAGCACGTCGCCGGTCGCGGCGGCGACGCCGGCCGCGTTGCCGCCGGTGAAGCCCTGGTTCGAGGCGAGCGGGACGACGCGCACCCGGGGGTGCTCGCGCGCGATCCACTCGACGGTCCCGTCGGTCGAGCCGTTGTCGACGACGACGACCTCCAGCCGATCGGCGGGATAGTCGCTGGCGGCGAGCGACGACAGGCACGGGCCGAGGTGCTCCATGCCGTTCCAGGTGACGATGACGACCGAGGTCCGTGGCAGGGTCGGCAACGCAGCCGCGGGCTGCGCCCCTGGCTCGGCCGCGGACCCGGCTCGGACCGGCCGCGGGCCCGGCCGCGGGCCCGGCCGTGGGCTTGCGGATTCTCGAGCAGGCGGGGCAGTTCGTCGAGCGCGCTGTCGAGCGCGAGGAGGGGCGCGAGCGTGCCGAAGTGGTCGGCGAGATACGAGGCCCCGTCGGCACCGGGACGCAGGAGGCGCGCCAGCGCGCCCTCGGCGGCGCCCCAGCCCCCGCCGAAGCGGAACTGATCGCCGGCCAGGCCGGACGCCTCCGTCGCGGCGCGCAGCGCCTCGACGGTGACCCGCGCGAGCTCGACGCCGAGGCGATCCGCGGGCAGGCTGCGAAAGGCGGTGAGGATCTGGTTCCGGCGGGCGAGGAACGCGTGGAGGGCGGGATCGAGCGGCCAGGCGGAGGCGCGGCCGCCGGCGGCGCCGGTGTCCACCGGGACGACGGCGCCGGGCAGCCGGGCCGCCAGATCCTCCAGGAGGCCGACGCTCCACCACGCGGCGTCGAGCCCGCCGGCCTCGTCGAAGGCCGACTTGCGGATCGCCCACGCGGGCATCGGCCGGCGATCGATCGACGCCGGGCTGCCCGACGCGAGCGATGCCGCCAGCTCGGCGACCAGATCGGAGCCGGGCGGGGACGGCGGCCAGGCCACGGCGGCGACATCCGGGCCCGTCTCGATCGCCAGGCCCGTGCCGCCCGCGGCGGCGAGGCCCCGAAGCGCCTCGATGCTGAGCGGCGCCCACGGCTCGAGGACGACGACGACGTCGCCGCGTGCGCCGCGGATCGCGTCGCCGATCACGGCCGCGGCGCCGCGCGGCGCGTCGCGCGCTTCACGCGCCTCGATCACCTCGGCGCCGGGGCAGGCGTCGGCGATTCGCGCGGCGAGCGCGTCCCGGACCGGCGCGTCCGGCCAGTCCGCGCCGGCGAGGATGAAGGAGACGGTCACGCTCGACCCACGAGACGGCGCACCCACTTCGAGACGCGGTATGCGGGTGAGCGCTCGATCTCCCGCAGCATGCCTTCGAGGCGCGTCGCCTCGGCGGTCATGGCGTCGAGCGCGGCGCTCACGCGCGCACGCTGCGCCTCGACATCGGCCAGCTGCCGGTGCTGCCGCTCCGGCTCGAGCCGCGCTTGGATCCGCTGGTTGGCGCCGTGCGCCTCGAGCAGCGCGAACGCCGGCGCGACCACCGCCGGATCGAGCGGCGGCCGGGCGCGATGGGCGGCACGCGACACCGCGCCGTACGTCGCCTCGACGAACGCCAGCACCGGATCGTCCGGCGACCGCGCCGCCACCACGAACTGGCGATAGCACGGCGGCTCGCGGTCGGCGTCGAACCGCGACTCGTTGAAGCCGCGGTCGAGGGCGATCTGGGCGCGCTTGCTGCCCGCCATCGCCTGCAGCGCGTGCTTGTCGATCATCATGAGCACCCAGGTCCACACGCTGCCGTAGCCGAACACCCGGACGTGCCAGCCGGCCGTCTCGAAGGCGGCGGCGCTCTCGTCGAGATCCGGCCAGCCGTGCTCGCGATGCTCCTGCAGCTGCCCCTGCTCGTAGCCGCAGACGTCGCGGATGAAGTCGCTGACGAGCGCCTCGGCGCGCTCGACCACCGGGCTGCGGAACGGCGCGGCGACGACGGCGGCGCGGCGGCTGACGCGCATGACCTGGGCGAGGACCGTGGCGCGGGCCGCGGGCGGCACGTGCTCGAGCACGTCGACGCTGCAGACCAGGTCGAACTGCCCGGCCGGGAAGGGCAGCGCGTCGCCGCGGGCACAGAGATACCCGGGCAGCCGGCTCCGGGCGAGGTCGACGGTGATCGAGGGCGCCTCGGGCAGGAACTCGGCGATCGGCCGGCGCGGCCGGAACCAGAAATCGAGATGGTGGCCGCCGACGTCGAGGACGCGCGGCGCCGGCGTCCGTCCCATCGCCCGTGCGATGGCGGTCGTGATCGCGTAGCGCTGGTATTGATCGAAGGGCGCGTCGATCGGCTCCTGAGCCGGCGGCCCGGGCGTGGGCGTCTGTGCCTGGGCATGGGCCGGCCCCTGCCCCTGACTCTTCACGACGCCCCCCGGCCGCCGTCGGCGCGGCGCCACGCGGCTTCGAGCTCGATGACGCCGAGCCGCTCGGCCGTGCCGCCCTCCACCACCACGAACGGCATCAGCCGCTCGCGGTGATCGAGCGCGGTGATCAGGTCCTCGTCGTAGACCGCGGCCGACACCAGGTAGCGGCCGGGCAGCAGCGGCAGGTGATCGATCGCGTACTCGACGGCGCCTGAGCCTTCGAGGCGATCGACCGGGAAGCCGCTCGTCCGGGTGTTCGGGCCGGTGACGTGGGTGCCGTCGTCGCGGTGGATGGCGACGCCGAACACGGGTCGATCGACCGGCGCCTCGCACCGGTAGTGGAGCCGGATCGTCAAGGGGTCGCGGGTGCGCAGCACATCTGCCGGGGCGCCGTCGCGCAGGAGATCGACGCTCGTGATCTGGACGGCGCCGGTGCCCCAGCGATGGCTCGTTCCGGGCAGGCCGCGGCCCATGTCGAGCTCGTGGTAGTGCCCGATCACGTCCGCCGCCCCGCCCGCGGCGACCACGCGTCCCTGTTGCAGCAGGGCGACGTGCGAGCAGAGCTGCTCGACCAGGTGCAGGTCGTGGGACACCAGCACGATGGTCCGGCCGCTGCGCTGGAAGTCGCGGATGGTGTGCAGGCACTTGCGCTGGAAATGCGCGTCGCCGACCGCGAAGGCCTCGTCGATCAGCACGATCTCGGGATCGAGGTGGACCGCGACGGCGAAGCCGAGGCGCATGTACATGCCGGACGAGTAGGTCCGCACCGGCATGTCGACGAAGCGCTCGAGCTCGGCGAACGCGACGATGGCGTCGAACCGCGCGTGGACGTCGGCGCGCGAGACGCCGTGCAGCGAGGCGTTGAGATAGACGTTCTCGCGGCCGGTCAGCTCGGGGCTGAACCCGGCGCCGAGCTCGAGCAGCGACGTGACCCGGCCCGACGTGACCACGGATCCGCCGTCCGGCTCGAGGACGCCGGCGACGAGCTGCAGGAGCGTGCTCTTGCCACAGCCGTTCGGGCCGATGACGCCGACGGTGGTGCCGGCGTCGATCCGCAGCGACACGTCCGACAGCGCCCAGAGCGCCTCGGCCGGGGCTGTCCGGGTCGCGGCGCCCAGCACGCGCTCCTTGAGGCTCGACGCCCGCTGGTGCGACAGCCAGAAGCGCTTGGACACGCGGTCCACGACGACCGCGGATGCAGCGGACACGCGGCGAGTGTAGAACGGGCCTACCAGCCGCGCCAAACGCAGCGGGCCGTGTAGGATCGCGTCCGTGAGCAGACGGACCGCCGTCACCGCTGGCCTGATCGTGGCCGCCGCGCTCGCCGTCGAGACCTGGCTGCTGATCGGACGCCGTTCGGGCGAGCCCGCGTATCAGCCGCCGGCGGCGGTGGTGGTGCCGTCGCTCGAAGCGGCGGGCGCCGACGCCATCACCCAGACGTTCGTGCCCGGCGCCGACGGCCTGGCCGCCATCAGCTTTGTCCCGCTGCTCGGCGCCGGCCGGCCGCGCACCCCGATAGACCTCCGCCTCGACGTCGAGGGCGACGTGCCGCAGGCGCAACGGCGGCTGCGGCCCGACGAGATCGCCGACGGCGTGCCGTTCTGGTGGGAGGTGCCGCGGATCGAACGGGCGGCGGCGCGTGTCTTCACGCTGCGCATCGCGGTGCCCGAGGCCGTCCGGGGCGAGGGCCTGCGGGTGGCGGTCGGACCGCCCGGCTACCGCTGGGGCGAGCTGCGCGTCGGACCGCGGCGGCAATGGGGCGATCTTGTGTTCGAGACGCGCGCCAGCCAGGTGCACGTGCTGGACAGCTTGCGCACCCTGCGCCGGCAGCTGCCGTGGCCGCTGCGGACCGACGGCGCCCTCGTCCTCGGGCTGCTGCTGATGAACCTCGCGGCCGCAATCGTGATCGGCCACGTGGCCGGCGTCGGCGCCGAGGCCGGCGGCGCGGATCGGGCCGGTTTCCGATCGGCGTCCGGTCCAGGGGACTAGCGCCGCGTCACAGCTTCTCGGCGAAGCGGGGCGCCCGCGACGCGAAGACGACGCTGCCCAGCGCGAGCGCGCCGGCCGCGGCGAGGCCGGCGCCGAGCCAGTGCTGCGGCGACCCCCACGTGCCCTCGAGGCAGGCGGCATGGTAGATGGCGACGAAGTGGGCCATCGGGTTGAGGGTCAGCAGGGTCGCGAACCGCTCGGGAATCATCGCCGGCGCATAGACGATCGGCGTCAGCCAGAACCACAGCTGCACCCCCACCTCGACGAAGTGCCGCGTGTCCCGGGCGTAGACGTAGGCGGTGCCGAGCAGCAGGCCGAGGCCGACGGTGAAGGCGAGCTGCAGCAGCATGGCCGGCACGACGGCCAGCATCGTCGGGCTGATGCCGCCGGTCCACAGCGCGGCGAGCGGCACGACCACGGCGAACGTCAGCACGAACTGGACGAACTGCGTGGCTACCGCCGACAGCGGCAGCACCAGCCGCGGGAACGCGACCTTGCGCACCAGCGGCGCGCCGTCGACGATCGACGAGGTGGCGGCGAGGAGCCCGCCCGCGAAGAACGTCCACGGCAGCAGCCCGCTGAGCAGGTAGAGCGGAAATCGGGGCACCGGGACGCGGACGATGTACTCGAAGGCCAGCGTGTAGATCGCGGCCATCAGGAGGGGGTTGGCCAGCGACCACGCGAAGCCGAACGTGGAGCCCTTATACTTGTGCCGCAGGTCGCGCCCGACGAGGTGTCGTACGAGGTCCCGGTAGGCCCAGGCGGCTGCCCACGGCGCGCGGTTCCGCACCACGTCGTGCATCGGCGGCGGAGTGTACCACCTTGGCTGGCGGCCGGCCCGTCACGGCCGCCGTTTGGCGCATTCGGCTGTTATTCGCGGCGCTGGGCGCGCTGCGGCGCCTCACGCGGGGCGGCGTAGGGTGTCGGTGGCGTTCGTTCGGGAAGGTTCGGTTCGCGTACAACCATGAAGAAGACTCATCTCATATTCATCGCGGTCGTCGTCGTGGCCGTCGCGGCCTGGCTGTTGTTCATGCGAGGCGGCGGCGGCGCCGTCGCCATCGATCTCTACGCGCTTGCCGACGCGGCGGAGTTCCGTCCAGGGGACAAGAAGGCGCAGTTCTTCAAGAAGGGCCCTGAGACGGTGTCGGGCGAGACCAAGCCGGCGCTCTTCACGCACGCCGCCAGCCGCCTGATTTTCTCGGACGTCACGGTGCCGGACAACGGCCGCCTGAAGGCGTGGATCGCGGTCAAGGAGGAGGCGTGGGCGCAGGAGGCCAGCGACGGCGTGCTGTTCCGCTTCGGCGTCGACGACGGCAGTCTACAACGAGCTCCTCAACCAGCTGGTCGATCCGCGCCACAACGCCAACGATCGCGGCTGGCTGCCCGTCGACATCGACCTCAGCGCCTACGCCGGCCAGAAGGTGAAGCTGATCTTCAACACGAACACCAGCGTGCCCGGCAGGGACAACCCCGCCTACGACTTCGCGGTGTGGGGCGAGCCGTCGGTCATCACCCGTCAGTAAGCGCCAGGAGTCCGTGGTGAACGTCCCGCTGCATTCGACGGGCGATGCATCCCGGCGCTCGGCGTTGCTCGTCGGTCGACTCGAACGGCGAGGACGCAGTCCGGAGCCGTCGAGCGAAAGCCGCGTGGCAACGCGGCTTTCCATATTCCCGATATTCTTCTTCCTCGCGCCTGGATCGCCGGGCGCCTCGCCCGTCTCGGTGCGACGCGGCACTTTGACCACGGACTCCTAGATGCAGGTGCCGCTCCTCGACCTGTCGGCGCAATTCGCGCGCATCCGGCCCGACGTGCTGCGCGCGATCGAGGCGGTGTGCGACAGCCAGCGCTTCATCCTGGGACCGACGGTCGAGGCATTCGAGCGGGCCATCGCCGGGCGCCTGGGCGCTGCCCACGCGATCGGCATGTCGTCGGGCACCGATGCGCTGCTGGCCGCCCTGATGGCCGCCGGCGTCGGTCCGGGCGATGACGTGGTCACGCCGACCTACTCGTTCTTCGCCACCGCGGGCTGCGTGTGGCGGCTCGGCGCGCGGCCCGTGCTCGTCGACGTGGATCCGGCGACGCTGAACGCGACCGGCGACGCCATCGCCGCGGCGATGACGCCGAAGACGAAGGCGATCATCCCGGTGCACCTCTATGGCCAGATGGCCGACATGCCGCCGATCCTGGCGGCCGCCGCGCGGCACGGCGCGGTCGTGATCGAGGACGCCTGTCAGGCCATCGACGCGGCCGACGGCAGCGGCCGCGCCGGCACGGTCGGCGCGATGGGCGCGTTCTCGTTCTTCCCGAGCAAGAATCTCGGCGGCTTCGGCGACGGCGGCCTCACGACCACCAACGACGACGCGCTGGCGCGCCAGCTCCGGCTGCTCCGCGGCCACGGGGCGGCGACGCGGTATCACCACGAGATCGTCGGCGGGAACTTCCGGCTCGACGCCCTGCAGGCGGCGGTGCTCACCGCCAAGCTCCCGTACCTCGACGCCTGGACGGCCGGGCGCCGCGCCAACGCCGCGCGCTACCGGGCGCTCTTCGCGGAGGCGGCGTCGGCGGCCGGCGTCCAGGTCGTGGCGCCGATCGCCGGCCCGACGCCGGACGGCGCGCTGTCGCTGCCGGTCGAGCGGCCGGGCGTGACGCACGTCTACAACCAGTTCGTGGTGCGCCTCGGCCGCCGCGACGCGGTCAAGGCGCACCTGGCCGAGGCCGGCGTCGGCTGCGAGGTCTACTACCCGGTGCCCTTTCACCTCCAGGCGTGCTTTGCGCCGCTCGGCTACCGCCGCGGCGAGTTCCCGATCGCGGAGGCGGCGGCGGGCGATTCGCTGGCGCTGCCGATCTACCCGGAACTGACGGAGGCGCAGCAGCGCTACGTCGTCGACGCCGTTCTCGCCGGTATGACGCGGACGCCGGCCGTCGCAACCGGCCGGCCTGCATGATGCGACCCGCCGATCCGTCAGCCGGCGGCGTCGCCGGACCGCTCGCGGACGCGTCGATCGCGCCGGCGCGCCGCGGCCCGGGCCCGACCGCGCGCATCGTGATCGGGCTCGTGCTGGGCGTCGTGATCGGCTGGCTGTGGCCGTCGTTCGCACGCCGACCTCCGCCCGCTGGCCGACGTCTTCCTGCGGATGATCAAGATGATCATCGGGCCGCTGCTGTTCTCGACGCTGGTCGTCGGGATTGCCGGCACCGGCGACCTGAAGGCGATGGGCCGGATCGGCGCCAAGGCGCTGATCTACTTCGAGGTCGCCACCACGTTCGCGCTGGTGCTCGGCCTTGGCCTGGTGAACCTGCTGCGGCCCGGCGCCGGTGTCGCGACGGAAGCGGCCAGCGTCGCCGAGCTGCAGGCGATGGCCGGACGCCAGCAGGGCGCCTGGGACATCGTGCTGCACATGTTCCCGACCTCGCTGATCGATTCGATGGCGCGCAACGACGTCCTGCAGGTGGTGGTCTTCGCGACCTTCTTCGGCATCGCCCTGGCGGCGACGGGGGAGAAGGGCCGGCCGGTGACCACCCTGCTCGACGCCGTCGCGCAGGTCATGTTCAAATTCACCGGCTACGTCATGTGGTTCGCGCCGGTCGGCGTGATGGCCGCGGTCGCGGCGACGGTCGGCAGCAAGGGCCTCGGCATCCTGATCACGCTGGGCAAGCTGGTCGGCGCGATGTATCTCGGCTACGTGCTGTTCGTGGTGCTGGTGGCCGGCAGCGCGCTGCTCATCGCGCGGATCCCCATCGGCGCGTTCATCCGCGCCGTCCGCGAGCCGGCGCTGATCGCCTTCACCACCGCCAGCAGCGAGGCCGCCCTGCCCAAGGCGCTGGAGGCGATGGAGCGGTTCGGGGCGCCGCGCAACATCGTCGGCTTCGTGCTGCCGACCGGCTACAGCTTCAACCTCGACGGCTCGACGTTCTATCTGTCGATGGCCAGCGTGTTCGTGGCCCAGATGGCCGGCGTCGAGCTGACGTGGGGGCAGCAGCTGACGATGATGCTGACGCTGATGCTCACCAGCAAGGGCGTCGCCGGCGTCCCGCGCGCCGCGCTGGTCGTGCTGATGGCGACGCTGACCACGTTCGGCCCGGCCTACGGGATTCCGCTCGAGGGGGCAGCCATCCTGCTGGGCATCGATCAGATCCTGGACATGGGGCGGACGGCGGTGAACGTCATCGGCAACTGCGTCGCCTCGGTGGTGGTCGCGCGGTGGGAAGGCGTCTTCGACGACGCGCGGATGAAGCAGGCGGCATGAAGGTCGTGGTCGTCGGCGCCGCCGGACAGCTGGGGCGCGTCACCGTCGAGCGGTGGGCCGGCGCCCACGAGGTGACGGCGCTGACCCGCCGCGAGGTCGACATCGCCGACGCCGCCGCGGTGGAGCGGACGCTCGACGCGCTGGCGCCCGAGCTGATCCTGAACTGCGCCGCCTACAACGACGTCGACGGCGCCGAGGACATGCCGGCGACGGCGTTCACGGTCAACGCGCTCGCCGTGCGCTCGATGGCCGCGGTCGCCGAGCGGGCGGGCGCCACGCTGGTCCACTACAGCACCGACTTCGTCTTCGACGGCGCCGACCGCGCCACGCCGTACACGGAGACTGACGCGCCGAAGCCGCAGAGCGTCTATGGCATGTCGAAGCTGCTGGGGGAGTGGCTGGCGGCCGCGGCGCCGCGCGCCTACGTGCTGCGCGTCGAGAGCCTCTTCGGCGGCGTCTACGTCCGCAGCAGCGTCGACAAGCTGGTCGCCGGCCTCGAGCGCGGCGAGCCGCTGCGCGTGTTCGCCGATCGCACGCTGACGCCGAGCTATGTCGCGGACGTCGTCGAGGCCACCTGCCGGCTGGTCGAGACCGGTGCGCCGGCCGGCCTCTACCACTGTGTCAACAGCGGCGTGACCAACTGGCTCGAGCTGGCCGAGGAACTGGCGCGGCTGACCGGCCGCAGCGCGACGGCCCGCCTCGAGCCGGTCGCGTCAGCCAGCGTGCCCCTGAAAGCGAAGCGCCCGCAGTACTGCGCGTTGTCGAACGCGAAGCTGCGGGCGGCGGGGGTCGAGATGCCGGAGTGGCGCGATGCCCTCCGGCGCTATCTGCGCGTGCCGGCCCGCGTGAGGCGCCGCCGCGCGCCGAGCGCGGCGATTAGCAGCCGAACGCGCCAAGGGCCGGCCGCGGCCGCGCGTGAGAGCGCGGCCGCCAGCAAGTAACTAGCGGGCGGACTTGCGGCGGCGCTGGAGGGCGGCGCCGGCGAGGCCCATGCCGACCAGGAGCAGCGTGCCCGGCTCCGGCACCGAGGCGGAGCGGAACCCGAACATCACGTCGTTGTAGTCGTAGTCGGCGCTGGTCGACGTCCACGACGGCGTCAGCACGTTCGAGAAGATGTCCTCGACGCCGAGGAGGGTGTACTTCCCGCGCTGGAAGGCCGCGAACTGCTGCTTGTTGCCCTGCGTGTTGAACTGCGACTGCGTGTAGAAGACTTCGCCGTTGCCCGAGGTGTTCAGGTAGTAGAAGCCGAAGTTGGTCGGGATGTACACCTGCGCCGTTGCGCCCGCCATGGCGTCCGCGCCGAAGATGGTGTGGCGGTTCTGCGTGTTGCCCAGCTCGTACCAGCCGATTTCGTTGACGTTCCAGTCGTCGGTGAACTCGCCGAGCATCCGGAAGTCGTAGACGCCGCCGCCCGTGCCATCGAACCCGTAGCTCAGGTCGGCCGAGCCGTCGCCGTTGCCCCACGCGTCGAAGCCGGTCCCGCCCTCGGCCAGCGTGAAGTTCGTCCCCGTGAGGCCGGCCCGGGCTGCGACGCCGGCCGCCGCCGCGTTGAGCCCGCAGCCAGTGCCGCCGGCGAGCGACCCGACGTTGCACGGGTTCGCGCCGAGCGAGCTGTCGCTGTCCCAGGAATTGCCGTCCCAGTAGCGGCCCGCGCTCTCCGTCGGGAGGCCAGCGTTCTGCAGACCCGAACCGGCCGTGCCGAGAATCGGCGCGGCATCTACCGGCGACGCGATCAGGGTCGCTGTCAGGGCCAGGCTGGCGGCAGCGACGGTGGTCGAGAATCTCATATTGGGTCTTTCTTCGAGGACCAGAAGCGTGTTCGTTTGTGGGAGTGGCGACCGGTTCGTGCGCGCCAACCGACAATGCACGCGGCGTGCCGTAGCCCAGCCTTATGCCGAACCACTCTCCCCAGGCCCCCCAATTCGGCCGTATTTTCGGTGGAAGTCACGCTATCGTTACCCGCGAAGCCCAGCTGTTCGACGCGCGCCGAAGGTCGGGAGCGCATGAACTGAAGGGCTTCGACAGGTTGACTTTTGTCGTGCCGGATCGAATTTCTTTCGCTCGGAAGGCTTTGCTGTTCGTGCCTGGGTCGGCGCCGGGGGCGAGCTTCGTGTCCGCCGACCGTGATGCGCTCGCGGCACGCGTGCGGGTCGTCGAGGTGGCACCCCGATCCGGGCTCGGGCACGTCGCCTTCGCCGCCACGCTCGGACGCGTGCTGGCTCGTGACCGTCCGGCCCGGGCGGTCGTGTGGTTCGCGACCGCGACCTACGGGGCGGCGACGCTCGCTGCCTGCCGCCTTGCCGGAGTGCCGTGCCTGGTCGTGGCGGGAGGCATGGACGTCGCCTCGTGCCCCGACATCGGCTTCGGTGAGGCGCGCGGCGGCTGGCGCCGGACGGCATCGCGCTGGACCCTCGAACAGGCGGCATGGGTGTGGGCCTTTTCCGACTCGGCCCGCCGCGAGATTGCCGCGCGCGCGCGGACCCGCGCCATCGCGGTCGTGCCTCCAGCCGTCGACACCGGCTGGTTCCGGCCGTCCAGCCCGTCACCCGACCGGGAGCGGCTCGTGCTGACCACGTGCGCGGCCATCGGCCCGGTCGCGATCGCCCAGAAGGGGCTCGATCGGCTGATCCGGGCCGCGGCCCTGGTGCCCGATGTGCCCGTCGTCGTCACCGGGGCCGTCGACGCGGCCGATTCGGCCGTCAGCGCGTTCGTCGCGGGGGCGCCGCCCAACGTCTCGTTCGCCGGCCACGTGTCGCGCGAGGCGCTGCGCGCGCTTTACGCCCGGGCCGCCGTGGTCGCGCAACTCTCCCGGCACGAAGGGTTCGGCGTCGCCGCCGCCGAAGCCGCGGCGATGGGGTGCAGCGCTCGTGACGAGCAACCTGCCCGTCTTCGACGAGGTGCTGGGTCCAACGCGCGGGCGCGTCGCGCTGGACGCGCCCGACGCGGACGTCGCCGCCGCCCTGCGTGACGGCCTCGATGCCCCCGCGCCGGCGCCGCGCTGGGCCGACATCGATCGGCGGTATGGTGTGGCCGTGCGGACCGCCGCCTGGGACGCGTGGCTGACACGCGAGGGGCTCGTCTGATGTGCGGCATCGCGCTCGTCGTCGAGCGGAGCGCCGCCGGCGTCGATCCGGACCGGCTGTCCGGCATGACGGCGGCGCTCGCCGCACGCGGCCCCGACGACGAAGCGTTCGTGCTCGGCGAGTGGGCCACCGGCGCGGCCGATTGCCTGGGGGGAGCGGCCACCGATCCCGCCGCGCCGCTCCCTTCGCTGGCCGAGGCGCAGCGGCCGTCGCGCTGGTCGATCGGCCTCGGCGTCCGCCGGCTCGCGATCCGCGATCCCCACCCGCGCGCGCGCCAGCCGATGCGCGGCGATCGCGGCCTGTGGCTCGCCTTCAACGGCGAGATCTACAACGCCGACGCGATCCGCGACGCGCTGCGCGGCGACGGGCGCGTGTTCCGCACCGAGGGCGACACCGAGGTGTTCCTCGCGGCGTGGGAGACGTGGGGGCCGGACGCGCTCACGCGGCTGAGCGGGATGTGGGCGTTCGTCATCTGGGACGCGCCGCGGCGCCGGCTGTGGTGCGGGCGCGATCCGCTGGGCATCAAGCCGCTCTACCTGGCCCGGACGTCGTCCGGCGTGCTCGTCGCCTCGACGCCGGGCGCGATCGTCGCCGGGCTCGGCGCACGCCCGTCGCCGCACGCCGCGGCGATCGCCGAGTACCTCGCCACCGGCCTGCTCGATCACGCCGCCCCGACGTGCTTCAGCGGCATCGCCCGGATCGGCGCCGGGTGCCTGGTCGAGATCGACGATGCTGGCGTGGTGGAGCGCCGTTGGGCGCCGGGCCTGACGGCAGCGGCGGGCGCGGATGGTGACCGCGTGGCGCACTTCCACGACGCGCTCGATCGCGCCGTCGCCAGCCATCGCGCGAGCGACCGGCCGGCCGGCGCCCTGCTCAGCGGCGGCCTCGACAGCGCGACGATCGTGCTCAGCGCGGCCGCCGAGGCGCGGCCGACGGCGCCGCTGACGCTGTTCACCGCCGGCTTCGAGGACGAGGCCTGCGACGAGCGCGATGCCGCGGCGGCGATTGCCGCGCGGACGCCGTTCGCGTGGCAGGTGACGGACGTCGGTGCGCCGTCCGGCCTGGACGGGACCACGCTGGCCGACGACGTCTCGACCTTTCTCGGTGGCCTCGACGAGCCGGTCGTCTCGAGCAGCGCCTACGCGCAGTGGTGCGTGATGCGGCAGGTCGCCGCCGCCGGCGTCCGCGTCGTGCTCGACGGCCAGGGCGCCGACGAGCTGCTCTGCGGCTATCCCGGCCTGGTTGGTCCGGCGCTCGCCGACGACGTCCTCGGCGGCCACCCGGCGCGCGCCTGGGCGGCGCTCGACGCGCGGGCCGGCAAGGGGGAGGGATCGCGCGCCGGGCTGGCCGCGCGCGGCGCCGTCGCGCTCCTGCCGGGCCGACTGGCCATCGCTGCCGGCCGGCTGGCCGGCGCCGGGACCGCCGGCCTCCACCCTGAGCTGGCGGCCAGCTGGCACGCGGCGGCGCCGCCCATGCCGGTCGGGGCGGACGCCGCGGGGCCGCGCACCCGGCTTGCCGCCGCCCGATCGCGGCTGCTCGCCGTGCACCTGCCGGCCCTCCTGCGCTACCTCGACACGAGCGCGATGGCCTGGTCGGTCGAGGCGCGCGTGCCGTTTCTCGATCGGGAGGTGCTGGCGGCCGGCCTCGCGCTCGACGGCGCCGACCTGTGGCGCGACGGCTGGCAGAAGTGGGTGCTGCGCGATCCGCGGCGCTCGCGCCTGCCCGATGCCGTGCGCCTCGCTCCGCGCAAGCGCGCCTTCGCCGCGCCCGAATCGGCGTGGTGGCGCGGACCGCTGCGGGCGTGGCTGCGCGATGTGCTGGCGCCCTCGACGATCGCCCGGCAGGGCGTGCTCGCGCCGGCCGCCGTCGCCCGCGCGCTCGACACGCTCGATCGGGGCGGCGCGGCCGGTCCCGAGCTGTGGCGGTGGGCCAACGTGACGTGGTGGGTGGGAACCCGATGAGACGCGTCGGCCTGGTGGCCTACTGGTATCCGCCGCGCCAGGCAGCCGGTGCGCTCCGGGCGGCGGCGCTGGCGCGCTACCTGCCGGCGTTCGGCTGGGAGCCGGTGGTCGTGACCGTGCGGCCACGGTCGTCGCTGCACCTGCCGCCGGGGCCGCTCGAACGCGACGACGTCCCGGCGCCGGCGCTGGCCACGACCGACCGCGCCTTGCATGCGCTCGCCGCGGCCGCGGTCGAAGCGGTGCGCGGCAGCAAGGCGCTCGAAACGCTCACGACCGAGAACGTTCTCGCCAGCCGGCGTCCGCATGCGCGCGCCGCGCACTGGTTCTATCGCCACTGGCTGTCGTTTCCGGACGACACCTGGCCGTGGCTGGTCGATCGCCGCTCGGTCGCCCGCGTGTTCGCGGCGCACGGCGTCGATGCGATCGTCAGCACGTCACCGCCGCCGACGGCCCACCTCGTCGCCGCGGCCGCGGCGCGGCGCCTGCAGGTGCCGTGGGTCGCCGACTACCGCGATCCCTGGTCGCAGCGATCGGCGTGGCGCCGTGCCTGGCCGCTCGCCGGCGTCGAGGCCCGCCTCGAGCGGCACACGCTGTCGCAGGCCGCCCACGTCGTCACGGTGTCGGCGCCGCTCGCGGACAACCTGCGCCGCCTCCTCGGGCGGCCGGTCTCGGTGGTGCCGAACGGCTTCGATCCTGCCGACCGCGCTGCCGCCGTGGTCGATCCGCTTCCGATCGCGGCCGATCGCTTCACGCTGGTCCACACCGGCACGCTGACGAACGGATCGCGCGATCCCGGGCTGCTGTTCGCCGCGCTGAACGCCCTCGTCACCCGCGGCGACGTGCCGGTCGGCGCGCTCGAGGTGTGGTTCGTCGGCCGCCATCTCGAGGTCGCGCGGCGGACGGCGGCGCGCTGGCCCGCGCTGGCCCCGGCCATCCGCTATGCGGGCGCGGTGCCGCGCGCCACCGCCCTCGACGCCCAGCGGCGGGCGACGGTGCTCGTCGCGCTCGGCTCCCCCGACGCCGCCTACGACGGCGACGTACCGACGAAGGTTTTCGAATACCTCGACGCGCGGCGCCCGATCCTGGCCATCGCCTCGCACCAGAGCGCGCTCGCCGCGCTCCTCGCCGCCACCCGCGGCGGCCGCACGGCGGCCACCGCTGCCGAGGTCGACGCCGCGCTGGTAGACTGGCTCGCCGGCTGGCGGCGCGACGGCCGCGTCATCGCGTCCAGCGATCCGCACGCCATCGCGCGCTACGAGCGCCGGCGACTGACGGGCGAGTTCGCGCAGGTGCTCGATCGCATCGCCGACGGCCTCCTCGATGAAGCGGTTTAGCGCTGAGATTCCCGTGGCCAGCTACCAGGCCCACGACACGGCGCGCGTCGATCCCGGTGCCGAGGTCGGCGCGGGCACGCGCATCTGGCACTTCTCGCACGTGATGGGCGGGGCGCGGATCGGGCGCGACTGCATGCTCGCCCAGAACGTGTTCGTGGCCGCCGCCGCCGTCATCGGCGATGGCGTCAAGATCCAGAACAACGTGTCGATCTACGACGGCGTGACGCTCGAGGACGGCGTCTTCTGCGGCCCGTCCACGGTGTTCACGAACGTGGTCACGCCACGCAGCCACGTGTCGCGGCGGCACGCCTTCGCCCGCACGATCGTCCGCCAGGGCGCGACGCTCGGCGCCAACAGCACCCTGCTCTGCGGTATCGAGGTCGGCCGCTACGCCTTCGTCGGGGCCGGAGCCGTGGTGACGCGCGACGTGCCGGCCTACGCACTGGTGGTCGGCAACCCGGCCCGGCACGTCGGCTGGGCCTGCGCCTGCGGCGAACGGCTCGGCCCCCGGCGAGGCCCCGACGGGGTCCATGCCGAGCGGACGCTTCGCTGCGCGGCCTGCGCCGCGGTCTACCGGGCCGATGCCGACGGTACGACCCTCACGCCACTTTGATTGCGGCCCGCTCTCACGCGGGCCGCGGGCAGCCCTGTGGGCGCGCGGCTGCTATTCGCGGTGCTGGGCGCACCGCGGCGCCGCGCGCCGGCTGCCTGACAAGCGCCGGCTGATATACTCGCGTTTTGCGCGCCGGCGCCGACACCCGACTGAGGGTGGAATGGGCGGTCCGGCGGTGGAGACACCACGGATGTCAGTGCATACGGGGTCGCTCGTCGAGCGGCTGAAGGCCCGGTCGACGAAGGCCGGGGTCATCGGACTGGGATACGTCGGCCTCCCGCTGGCGATCGAGTTCGCCAAGGCCGGGTTGACGGTCGTCGGCGTCGATCTCGACACGCGCAAGATCGACGCGCTGTCGAAGGGCGAGTCCTACATCGGGGACGTCGCGGCGACGGACGTCGCGGCGATGGTCAAGGCCGGCCGTTTCCGCGCCACGACCGATTTCTCCGCCCTGTCGGACGTCGACACGATCAACATCTGCGTCCCGACGCCGCTGCGCAAGACGAAGGATCCGGACCTCTCCTACATCGTCGCGTCGGTCGAGGAGATCGCCAAGTACTTCAAGGCCGGTCAGCTCATCATCCTCGAGTCGACGACCTATCCCGGCACCACCGACGAGGTCGTGCAGCCGATGCTCGAGGCCAAGGGCCTCAAGGCCGGCGTCGACTTCTTCCTGGGCTTCTCGCCCGAGCGCGTCGATCCGGGCAACCCGCAGTTCCACACCGGCAACATCCCGAAGGTCGTCGGCGGCGTCAACGAGGCCTCGAGCGACGCCGCGGCGGCGCTCTACGGGCTGGTCGTGAAGGAAGTCGTCAAGGTCTCCAGCACCCGCGCCGCCGAGCTCGTCAAGCTGCTCGAGAACACCTTCCGCGCGGTCAACATCGGCCTCGCCAACGAGCTCGCGCTGATGTGCCGCGACATGGGCATCAACGTGTGGGAAGTGATCGACGCGGCCAAGACCAAGCCGTTCGGCTTCATGCCGTTCTACCCGGGCCCCGGCCTGGGCGGGCACTGCATCCCGATCGATCCGTTCTATCTGAGCTGGAAGGCGCGGCAGTTCGGCTTCGAGAGCCGCTTCATCGAGCTCGCCGGCCACATCAACGGCGGCATGCCGCGCTACGTGGTCGACCGCGTCAGTGAGGCGCTCAACTCGGTCGCCAAGCCGATCAAGGGCTCGAAGGTGCACCTGTTCGGGATGGCCTACAAGCCCGACGTGACCGACTACCGCGAGTCGCCGGCGATCGACGTCGCCGACCTGCTCGAGCGGCGCGGCGCCATCGTCACCTACTCCGATCACTTCGTGCCGTCGATGCCGGCCGAGCACGGCCACAAGCCGCGCACCGAGGTGCCGTTCGCCAAGGCCATGGCCGACGGCTTCGACATCGCCGTCATCACGACCAACCACAAGACCTTCGACTACGACACGCTGGTCGCCAAGTCGCCGCTGATCCTCGACACGCGCAACGCGTTGAAGGGCCGCCCCGGCGGCCACATCTTCCGGCTGTGAGCGGATCCCGATCATGAAGAGACGCGCGCTGATCACCGGCATCACCGGCCAGGACGGCTCCTACCTGGCCGAGTGGCTTCTCGAGCAGGGCTACGAGGTCTACGGCATCGTGCGCCGCTCCAGCGCTCCCAACCTGTGGCGCATCGAGCACATCCTCGACCGCATCGAGCTGAAGCCGGCCGACCTGCTCGATCAACTGTCGCTCCTCAAGATCCTCGACGAGGTGCGGCCGCAGGAGTTCTACAACCTGGCGGCGATGTCGTTCGTGCCGGCGTCGTGGGATCAGCCGCTCCTCACCGGCGAGTACAACGCCCAGGGGGTGACCCGCGCGCTCGAAGCGGTCCGTCAGGTCGACACCAAGATCCGGTTCTACCAGGCGTCGTCCAGCGAGATGTTCGGCAAGGTGCGGGCGGTGCCGCAGAGCGAGGAGACGCCGTTCTATCCGCGCAGCCCGTATGGGGTGTCGAAGGTCTACGGGCACTACATCACGGTCAACTACCGCGAGAGCTACGACCTGTTCGCCTGCTCCGGGATCCTGTTCAACCACGAGTCGCCGCGGCGCGGCCTCGAGTTCGTGACCCGCAAGGTCACCGACGGCGTGGCGCGGATCAAGCTCGGTCTCTCGAAAGAGCTGCGCATGGGCAACCTCGACGCCCGGCGCGACTGGGGCTTCGCCGGCGACTATGTCCGCGCGATGTGGATGATGCTGCAGCAGGACGAGCCGGACGATTACGTCATCGCCACCGGCGAGACGCACTCGGTCCGCGAGCTGATCGAGGTGGCGTTCGGCCACGTCGGGCTCGATTGGAAGAAGCACGTCACGCTCGACCAGCGCTTCCTGCGTCCGGCCGAAGTCGATCTCCTGATCGGCACGCCGGAAAAGGCGAAGGCCAAGCTGGGGTGGACGCCGACCGTCGACTTCGCCGGCCTCGTGAAGATGATGGTCGACGCGGATGTGGCGCGCGTCTCGCGGGCACCCGAACCCGCGCGCGCGGCGCGGTAGGGGGCGGCGATCGCCGGTGCCCCAGGAGCGGGAGGCGACACCCGATGTGCGGCCTGACCGGGATCTGGCAGCCCGGTGGCGGCCGCGAGGAGATCCTGCGCACGCGCGTCGGGGCGATGGCCCGCAGCCTGGTGCACCGCGGACCCGACGACGGCGGCGATTACGTCGACGCGGCCGGCGGAGTGGCCCTGGGGTTCCGCCGCCTCGCCATCGTCGATCTCTCCCCGACCGGTCACCAGCCGATGCGGTCGGCCGATGGCCGCTACGTCGTCGTCTTCAACGGCGAAATCTACAACTACCGTGATCTTCGCGATCGTCTGGCTGGCGACGGTGCCACCTTCCGAGGCACGTCGGATACCGAAGTCATCCTGGAGCTGATCGCGCGGCACGGCGTCCGCGACGCCGTGCCCGAGCTGTGGGGCATGTTCGCGATCGCGGTGTGGGACACACGCGACCGCGCGCTGTGGCTGGTGCGCGACCGGCTCGGGAAGAAGCCGCTCTACTACGGCCGTGCCGACGACGGCGCCTGGCTGTTCGGGTCGGAGCTGAAGAGCCTGCGCGCGTATCCGGCCTGCCCATCCGCGATCGATCGCGATGCCATCGCCGCGTGTCTGCGCTACGGCAACATTCCGGCGCCGGCGTCGATTTACGCGGGCATCGCCAAGCTGCCGCCGGGCCACCTGGTGCGACTCGTGGACGGCCAGGAGCCGGCCGTGGACGCCTACTGGCGAGCCCGCGCCGTCGTCGAAGCGGCCCTCGCGGCGCGCCGCGAGATCGGTGACGACGAGGCGATCGAGGAAGGCGAAGCGCTGCTGCGCGATGCGGTGCGCCGCCGGATGATTGCCGACGTCCCGCTCGGCGCGTTTCTCTCGGGCGGTCTCGATTCGACGGCCGTCGTCGCCCTGATGCAGGCGGAGAGCGGCACCAGGGTCCGCACCTTCACCATCGGCTTTCCCGACCCGGCCTACGACGAGTCGGCCGCGGCGGCCGCCGTCGCCGCGCATCTCGGTACCGATCACACCACCCTGCACGTCACGCCGCAGGAGGCGTTGGCCGTGATCCCCCGCCTGCCGGCGATCTACGACGAGCCGTTCGCCGACTCGTCGCAGATCCCGACGACGATCGTGTCGGCGCTGGCGCGGCAGCACGTGACCGTGGCGCTCTCCGGCGACGGCGGCGACGAGATGTTCGCCGGCTACACCCGCCACGTCTTCGCCGGGCAGGCGTGGCGCCGCATCCGTCCGCTCCCGCGCGTGGTGCGACGGGGGGCTGCCGCCGCCGGTGCCCGCGTCGGCCCGCGAACCCTCGACGCGGCCGCCATGCTCGGCCAGCGGCTGCTGCCGGCCCGCGCCCGGCAGCGGCAGGCAGGGGACAAGCTGCGCAAGCTGCTCCGGCTGCTCGACGCGGGTGACATCGAGGACGTCTACGATATCCTCGTCGCCCAGTGGGATCGGCCGTCGGCGGCATTGCCCGGCGCGACGGTGCCGGTTTCGTGGGCCCGCCGTGAGGCCGCCGGACTGCTGCTGCCGTCGGTGGCCGAGCGGATGATTTTCCAGGACCTGATCGGCTATCTGCACGACGACATCCTGGTGAAGGTCGATCGCGCCAGCATGGCCGCGAGCCTCGAGGCACGGGCGCCGCTGCTCGATCACCGGCTGGTCGAGTTCATGTGGCGGCTGCCGCTGTCGTTCCGGATCCGCGACGGCCGCGGCAAGTGGCTGCTGCGCCGCATCGTCGATCGGCACGTCCCGCGCGCGCTGGTCGAGCGGCCGAAAACCGGATTCGGCCTGCCGATCGGCGCGTGGCTTCGTGGGCCGCTGCGCGAGTGGGCCGAGCCGCTGGTCGCGCCGGCCGCCCTCGACGGCGTCGGCTTCGACGTCCCCGCCGTCGCCGCCGTGTGGCAGCGGCATCTCGCCGGCGAGGCCGAGGAGCTGCGCCTGTGGCCGGTCCTGATGTTCCAGGCCTGGCGTCAGCAGTGGGGCTGAGGGATCCTGCGGTGACGTCCCTCTCGGTCCTCGTTCCCGTCTACAACGAAGAGTACCTGGTCGCCGAGTCGCTCGGACGCCTCGAAGTGCTCGGCGACAGCCCGTACCTGACCAAGGTCGAGGTCATCGTCGTCGACGATTGCTCGACCGATGATACGCCGCAGGTGCTGGACATCTTCGCCGCCGGGCGCGGCTCGTCGAAGCTGACGTGGCGGTTCCTCCGGCACGAGCGCAACGGCGGCAAGGGAGCGGCCATCCGCACCGCGCTGGCGCAGGCCACCTGCGAGCTGACGGTCATCCACGACGCCGATCTCGAATACCACCCGCGCGACCTGCCGCGGCTGGTCCGCGTGTTCGTCGAGGACGAGGCCGACGCCGTCTTCGGGTCGCGATTCGCGGGTGCCGAGGCGCGCCGGACGCTGCACTACCGGCACGTGCTCGGGAACAAGTTCCTGACGTTCCTCTGCAACCTGGCGACCAACCTCAATCTGACCGACATGGAGACGTGCTACAAGGCCGTCCGCACCGATCTCCTCAAGTCGATCCCGATCGAGTCGAACGACTTCCGGCTCGAGCCCGAGCTGACCATCAAGCTGGCCAAGCGCAAGGCCCGCATCCACGAAGTGCCGATCAGCTATTCCGGCCGGAGCTACCAGGAAGGCAAGAAGATCGGCTGGCTGGACGGCCTGAAAGCGCTGGTGGCGATCGCGCGCTTCCGCATCTCCGACGAGGTCTACGTCAAGGACGCCTACGGCAGCCTCATCCTCGCGCGCCTGGCCCGGGCGCCGAAGTTCAACAACTGGATCGCCGACGTCATCCGCCCGTACTGCGGCACCCGCGTCCTCGAGATCGGCGCCGGGGTCGGCAACCTGACGCTGCGGCTCGTGCCGCGTGCCACCTACGTGGCCTCCGACGTCAACCCGCTGCACCTGGCCACGCTGGCGTCGTTGCGCACCGACCGGCCGTACCTGAACGTCGCCTATTGCGACCTGAGCGATCGGGCGTCGTTCCCGGCCCGGGCGGGTGGCTACGACACCGTCGTATGCGTCAACGTGATCGCCTTCATCTCCGACGACGTGCAGGCGCTGGCCAACATCGGATCGGTGCTCGCCGACGGCGGCCGCGCCATCGTCCTCGTGCCGCATGGACCCCGGAATGCCGGTACCCTCGACGATGTGCTCGGCCATCGCCGGCGCTACACCCGCGATACCCTGACCGCGGCGGTCGCCGCCGCGGGCCTCGAGGTGAAAGAGCTGCTGCCGTTCAACCGGGCCGGCACGCTGGCCTGGTACATCAACGGCCGCCTCCTGAAGCGACGGGCGTTCGGCCTTCTGCAGGTCAAACTGCTCAACCAGCTGACCCCGATCCTGCGCCGGCTCGACGGCGTGCTGCCGCTGCCGCCCCTCAGCCTCATCGCGGTCCTCACGCGAGCGCCCGGCCCCGGGCGCAGCTGAGCGCGCGTATAATGAGCCGCTTCGCCCACCGCCGGACTGGTCCGGCGGGTTGACCAGCGACGAGCGACCGGCCCACTCACCACCTCGGCTACCCACGACCTCCATCGATATGCGCGCATTGATCACGGGAGGCGCGGGCTTCGTCGGCTCGCACCTGTCGGACCTTCTGCTGGCCGGCGGCCACGACGTGTCCATCATCGACGACCTGTCGACCGGCTCGATCGACAACATCCAGCACCTCAAGTCGCACCCGCGGTTCAGCTACCGCATCGACACGATCGAGAACGAGCCGCTGCTCGCCGAGTTGATCGACGGCGCCGACGTCGTCTTCCACCTCGCCGCCGCGGTGGGGGTGAAGAAGATCGTCGAGGAGCCGGTTTACACGATCGAGGCCAACGTCCACGGCACCGAGGTCGTGCTGCGGCACGCCAACAAGAAGAAGAAGAAGGTGCTCATCGCCTCGACGTCGGAGGTCTACGGCAAGAGCACCGCTGTGCCGTTCAGCGAGGACGCCGACCTCGTGATGGGGCCGACGCCGAAGCACCGGTGGGCCTATGCCTGCAGCAAGGCCATCGACGAGTTCCTGGCCCTCGCGTACTGGAAGGAAAAGAAGCTGCCGGTCGTCATCGTCCGGCTGTTCAACACGGTCGGGCCGCGGCAGACCGGGCAGTACGGCATGGTCGTGCCGACGTTCGTCCGCCAGGCGCTGGCCGGGCAACCGATCACCGTCTTCGGCGACGGGACACAGTCGCGAAGCTTCACCTACGTCGGCGACGTCGTCGGCGCGCTGGTCAAGCTGGTGCAGGAGCCGGAGGCCGTCGGCCAGGTCGTGAACGTCGGCAACTCGGGCGAGATCACGATGCACCAGCTCGCCGAGCGGGTGAAGGCGAAGACCGGCAGCGCGTCGCCGATCGTGCTCGTCCCGTACGACCAGGCTTACGAGGCCGGCTTCGAGGACATGCCGCGACGGGTCCCCGACCTCGGCAAGATCGCCGCCCTCATCGGCTACCAGCCCACCGTCGCCCTCGACGAGATCCTCGACCTCGTGATCGAGTACGCCCGCAGCAGGTAGGCGGTGGCGTCCCCGCCGACCACGCCCTCACGCCTGCGCGTCCTGCGCATCATCGCGCGGCTCAACGTCGGCGGACCGGCCATTCACGCGACGCTGCTGACCGAGCGGCTCGATCCGTCGCGCTACGACTCGCTGCTCGTGGCCGGCACCGAGGACCCGGCCGAGGGCAGCTACCTGGATCTCCATGGCCGCGAGATCCCCAACCTGGTGCGCCTGCCGGAGCTCGGGCGGGAGATCCGCGGTTTCCAGGACGGACGGGCGCTGCGGGCGCTGGTGCAACTGATCGGGCGCGTCCGTCCGCACGTCGTGCATACGCATACCGCGAAGGCAGGCACGCTGGGCCGTCTCGCGGCGCTCGTCCGACGCGTGCCCGTCGTCGTGCACACGTACCACGGGCACGTGCTGCAGGGGTACTTTTCGCCGGCGAAGGTCCGGCTGTTCGTCGGCATCGAGCGCATGCTGGCCCGTGCCACCAGCGAGCTCGTCGCGGTCAGTCCCCGCGTCCGCGACGATCTGCTCGCGCTCGGCGTCGGCACCGCGGCGCGCTTCTCGGTCGTGCCGCTCGGCCTCGATCTCGCCCGCTTCGAACAGAGCGGGCGGCGGCGCGGCGCGCTCCGACAGGAGCTCGGCCTCGGTCCCGACGTGCCGATCGTCGGCATCGTCGCCCGGCTCGTGCCGATCAAGGCCCACGAGGTCTTCCTCGCCGCGGCGCGCGAGCTGGCGGCGCGGCGGCCGGACGTTCGCTTCCTCGTCGTCGGCGACGGCGAGCGGCGCGCTGGCCCTCGAGCAGCTGGCCGGCGAGCTCGGCCTCAGCGCGCGCGTCATGTTCCTCGGATGGCGCGGCGACCTCGATCGGATCTATGCTGACCTCGATGTCGTCGCGTTGACATCGCGCAACGAGGGTTCGCCCGTGGCCCTCATCGAAGCCATGGCCGCCGGCCGAGCCGTCGTCTCGACCGAGGTCGGCGGCGTGCCGGACGTCGTCACGGATGGAGAGACGGGCCGGCTGGTGCCCGTCGACGACGCGGTGGCCCTGGCTGCCACGACGGACGCGCTCCTCGACGATGCGTCGCAGCGCGAGCGGTTGGGCACTGCCGCGCGAGCCCGCGTGCTGGCCACCTATGGAGCGGATCGCCTCGTCGCGGATGTCGACCGACTGTACCGACGTCTCCTCGCCGCCCGTGGGCTCGTCTGACGCCCGCGGCCGCTGCCGGAGTCATTCCACCGCATGACCCGCGTCGCCCTCGCCGGCGGCTTCGCCTTCCTCGTCAGCGTCGTGCTGACGATGGTCGTCAAGCGCGTCGCCCTTCGCATCGGTGCGGTCGCGACACCCAAGGCGGACCGCTGGCACCGCACCCGCATCCCGTTGCTCGGCGGCGTGGCGATTGCCGGCGCCGTGGTGGCCGGTGCCATCGCGGTGCCGATCCGTGATCCCGGCATGCTCCTGCTGCTCGCCGGCGGGCTGACCCTGCTCGCCGTCGGCGCCATCGACGACGCCCGGCCGCTCAAGCCGCAATCGAAGCTCGTCGCCCAGATCGTCGTCGCCGCGGCGCTCGCCGGTCTCGGCTTGCAGCTGCGCCTTACCGGCTACCCGCCGCTCGACATCGTCCTGACGCTGGTCTGGATCGTCGGGATCACCAACGCCATCAACCTCCTCGACAACATGGACGGGCTGGCCACCGGCATCGCCGCACTCGCCGCCGGGTTCCGCCTGGCGTTCTACATCGCGGACGGCAATGCGGAAGGCGCGTCGTTCGCCGCCGTCATCGTCGGCGCGCTCCTCGGCTTCCTCGTCCACAACTTCAACCCGGCCTCGATCTTCATGGGCGACGCCGGCAGCCTCTTCATCGGGGTCCTCGTCAGCGGCCTCAGCCTGGTCGGAGGCTGGCCTTACTCGCGCAGCCTGGTCTCGGTGCTGCTCTTCCCGGTCCTCCTGCTGCTGGTGCCGATCTTCGACACGACGTTCGTGACGGTCGCGCGCACCCTGGCAGGTCGTCCGATCTCGATGGGCGGCCGCGACCATACGTCGCATCGCCTGGTCGCGCTCGGCCTGTCCGAGCGTGCCGCCGTGCTGCTGCTCTACCTGGTAGCGGTGGCGGCTGGCACGATCGCCTTCGTCTCGTATCGAACCGGGCTGTCCCAGATGGTCGCGCTGATCGCCTTCTTCGCCATCGGGCTGGCCCTGTTCGGCGTGTTCCTCGGCCGCCTCCAGGTGTATCCCGCCGACCAGGAGCGCCGTGCCGCCGGGGCCGGCGTCGTGCGGCTGATCAGCGCCTTCACTTACACGCACCAGATCGCCACCGTCTGCATCGACGCCGTGTTAGTCGTGCTCGCGTACTACACCGCCTATCTGCTGCGATTCGAGGGCCGTCTCGACCCCGAGGTGCCCGCCTTCGTCCAGTCGCTGCCAGTGGTGCTCGTCTGCCAGCTGGCTGCGTTCGCGCTGTTCAGGGTCTACCAGGGCATGTGGCGCTACACGAGCGTCGGCGATTTCATCCGGCTGGCCCAGGCGGCGACGGTCGGCACGATCGCCGCCGTCGTCGCGCTGTTGTTCCTCACCCGCTTCGCTGGCTACTCGCGGGCCGTCTTCGTCATCGACTGGCTGCTCCTCGTCACGTCGGTCGGGGCGGCGCGGCTCTCGTTCCGGGCCCTCTCGGAGACCTTCCGCCGGCGCGTCTCCCGACGGCGGCCGGCGCGTCCTGATTTACGGTGCCGGTGACGGCGGCGTGATGGTGGTGCGGGAGCTGTTGAACAACCACGCGCTTGGCCGCGAAGCGGTGGCCTTCCTCGACGACGACCGCAGCAAGCATCGCACGCGGATCCAGCGTCTGCCGGTGATCGGCGGCCTCGACGCGCTCGCCCGCGCCGTTCACACGACCGGCGCCACCGAGGTGATCGTGTCGTCCTCGAAGGTGCCCGAGTCGTCCGTCCAGGAACTGGCCAGCGCGGCAGGCGAGCTCGGCGTGACCGTCGTGCGCGCGACCTTGAAGCTCGAATAGCCGCGTGAAGGTGCTGCTGCTCAGTCGCTACGGCGGGCGTGGAGCGAGCAGCCGTGTCCGGATGTACCAGTTCCTGCCCGGCCTGCGGCAGGAAGGCATCGACGTCACCGTCGCGCCGCTCATCGACGACGCGTTGCTGGCGGCGCGCTACGCGAGGGGCGGCTATCCCGGCGCGTCCCTGCTGGCTGCCTACGTGCGCCGGATCGGACGGCTGTTCGAGGCCCGCCGCTACGATCTCGTGTGGATCGAGTACGAGCTGTTTCCCTGGCTGCCGGGCGTCGCCGAACGGCTGTTCGCCGCCGCCGGTGTCCCGTACATCGCCGAGTACGACGACGCCGTGTTCCACCGCTACGATCTCCACCCGCGGCGCGTCGTCCGCGGCGCGCTGGGCGGCAAGATCGATGGCGTGATGCGCGGGGCCGCGACGGTGATCGCCGGCAACGCCTATCTCGCCGGCCACGCGCGAGCGGCTGGAGCCCGGCACGTCGTCGAGATCCCGAGCGTGGTGGACACGGATGTCTATCAGCCGGGACCGCCGCCCATCGGCCGGCCGGCGCGGGTCGGCTGGATCGGCTCGCCAACCACCGCGCCCTATCTGCACGCCGTCGCCGCGCCGCTGGCGCGGCTCGCCGACGCCGGCTGCATTCAGGTCACGCTCGTCGGGGTCGAGCCCGGCGCGGAGGCGTGGGCCTTCCCGTGCGTCGAGCGGCGTTGGAACGCTGCGGACGAGGTCGCCGACGTGCAAGGCTTCGACATCGGGATCATGCCGCTGCCCGACGAGCCCTGGGAGCGCGGCAAGTGCGGCTACAAACTGGTGCAGTACATGGCCTGCGGGCGCCCGGTGGTCGCCTCGCCGGTCGGCGCCAACCGCGACATCGTCCGCGACGGCGTGGAGGGACGGCTGGCGACGACGCCGGACGAATGGGACCGCGCCCTGTCAGCGCTCGCCGAGGACGTCGCCGGCCGGGTGCGCATGGGAGCGGCCGGGCGCGCCCGCGCCGAGCAGGGCTACTCGCGTCAGAGCGCGCTGCCGAGGCTGGCCGGCGCGCTGAAGGCGGCCGCCGGCGAGTAGCTCGGCACGATCGCGTGCCGCAGGGCCCGGATCGTCGGTCCGTCGCCGCGATCGGCGGCGGCCAGGATTTCGGCGACGCGCGCATCGAGGGCCGATCCCCGCCAGTGCCTCGCCCGTCTCCGGGTGGCGCTCACGCGCCCGGCTGACCAACCAGGTCCGTGTATCGGGTGCACACCTGCCCCTCCACAGTGATCGCGGCCAGCGGCGGGGCGCGTCGGTTGCGGCCTCCGCGGCGACAGGATAGAGTACGGCGCGCCGGCCGCCCGGCCGGCGACATAGCACTAGATGGCATCGAGACCACACGTTTACCAGCCCGCGGATCCGGCCGTGCACCAACACCTTCCGCCGCAGGCCGACGAGCTGTTGCTCCGCGATCTCCTCGAACCGTTGTGGGCCGGCCGGTGGATCGTCGTCCTGGTGGGCGGCATCTGCGCCGTCGTCGCGGGAGGACTGGCCCTCGCGTCCGTCCCCGCGTACGAGGCGGTCACCGTCCTGCGCGTGATCGAGTCGAAGTCAGCGGATCAGGCCGAGCTGGCGCGGCCGGACAATTTCAGGCCGCTGCTGCAGAACAAGACCATCGCCGAGAGCCTGGTGCGCGACTTCAGCCTGGTGCAGGAGCCCCGGTACCTGTGGCAGGCGGCCGGGGGACCGGTTGCGGCGGACCAGTTCGGCGAGGTGGCGCGGGTCGATCAGGTCGGCGTCACCAACCTGATGCAGGTCCGCGTCCGGCGGGCCGATCCCGAGCTCGCAGCGAAGGTCGCCAATGCCCTGGCGGACCGGGCCATCGCGCTCAACCGCCGGATCAACCAGCAGGAAGTGGTCGAAGCCAGGGACTACATCAAGAGCCAGCTGGACGAAGCCGGCAAGCGCGTCGCGGACGTCCAGGCGCGCTTCGTGGACATCCAGCAGCGCTCGCAGGTCGAATCCCTGAAGAAGGATGCCGAGGTCGCCATCGACCTGCGCAGCAAGCTGCTGGAGCTGCAGGCCGAGATCTCGAAAGAGCGCGCCTTCCTGGCCCGATCGGAAACGGATCTCGCGGCGAGCCAGCGCCTGGTGACGACGCGGCGGTCGATCGATCGCGATCCCCTGCTCACGGAGGCGGCGCGGGAGCGGGCGCCGGGCACGTCCCTGCTCGGCCTCGGGCTCTCCGAAGAACAGGTCAACGAGGCGCATTCGGCGTTGGAGAAGCAGGCGGCGGAGAGCCGCGCCAAGCTCGCCGGGCTGGAAGGCCAGCGCAGGCTGCTGGTCGACGACAAGCGCCTCGATCGGGCGATCCTCCCGATCCTGGACAAGCTCTACGCGGGCGACGTCGCGGTCACGCGGCCTGAAGGCCGAGTACGAGATGGTCCTGAAGGTGTACACCGACCTCGCCATGCGCTACGAGGACGCGCGCATCAAGGTCGGCGGGCGCGGCGCGCAGATTCAGGTCGTCGATACGGCCGTGCGGCCGTCGCAGGCGCTGCCGCGGCGCACCGTCACGAGCGCCTGGCTGGCCGGACTCGGTGGCGCCCTGGCCGCCTGTGCCGTCCTGCTCGCCCGGTACGTCCTGACCCGCTGGCCCGTCAGCCGGCCCGCGGCCTGACGGCGCCCGGCGCGTCGCGCGCCGGCTGGTAAGCCTGCATGCACACCACGATCGCCATTCCCGATCGGGCGGCGGCCATCGACCAGGGCCTTGCCGCCGTCGTGAGGTGGGCGGGCTACGTCCTGTTCTTCCTGATGCTGTTCGTGCCGACCACGTACCAGCCGATCAAGGGAGCGCTGCTCGCGTTCGTCCTGGCGGGGATCCTGACGTCGATGCTGGCGTCCGGCCGGCTCGGCCTCGACCGGCGCGTCCTGCTGGCGGCGATGGCCTACTGCGGCCCTCGGCGCGTTCTTCATCCTGCGCGGCTACGCCGCCGGTGCGCCGGGCGCGCTCCAGATGTTCAACGTCTACGTTGTCTGGCCGCTCGTCTACACCGTGCTGGTGGCGGGCGCGTCGTCGCCCGGCGTGCTGCGCGGGCTGGTCCGCGTGCTGGTCCTGGCGGCGAACGCCGTCGCCGCCTACAGCGTCATCTACGTGCTGTGGAGTGCGGGGCTCTGGCCGGATAGCCTCTACTACGCGTTCGACCAGGGCCAGGCGATCGGGTTCTACCCGTCGCACATCGAGTTCAACCTCTATTCGATCTCGACGCTGCTCTTCCTCGTGCCGTTCGTGATCTCCGCGCTGATCGTCTTTCCGGACGCCGACAAGCCGGTGCGGCGGCGGACGCTGTGGCTGTCGGTCGCCGCCACCCTCCTGACGGTGCTGCTGACGGGACGCCGCGCCCTGCTGGTGCTCGTGCCGCTCGCGCCGGTCATCGGCCTGGTGTTGCGGTCGTGGCTGCCGCCCGAGACGAAGTGGGCGAGCCGTCGGCTCGTCCGGCACGCGCTGTGGGGCGCCCTGGCCCTCGGCACGATCCTCGTGATCATCATCGCCGCGCTCGGTGGCCTTGCGCCCGCCGGCTTCGTCAACATGGTCGCGACCGGGTTCCAGTTCGACAGCGATCCGGTCGCCATGACGCGCCGCGACCAGTACGGTGCGCTCGTCAACGGCTGGCTCGAGTCGCCGCTGCTGGGGTCCGGGCACGGCATGCCCGCCCGCGACGTCATCCGCTCGGTGGAGACGCCCTGGGCGTACGAGCTGACCTACCTGGCGCTGCTGTACCACACCGGCGTCATCGGCACGCTCGCCTACGCGTCCGGCCTGGCGTGGATCGGGACGATGTCGTATCGCATCGCCAGGCGCGGCTGGAGCGAGGCGCCCGCGCTGATGGCGACGCTGTCCGGCACTGTCATCTTCCTCGCGGCCAACGCCACCAACCCGTATCTGGAGAAGTACGACTACCTGTGGGTGATCTTCCTGCCGGTGGCGTTCGTCAACGCCTGGCTCGTGAGCCCGCGGGAGCATCGCGCATGACCGCACCCATCGCCACCCATGCGGCGGTCCACTGTCCGGTGTGCGGCGCGGACGGCGCCGTGTTGTACGAGGGGCTCCGCGATCGCATGTTCGGCGCGCCCGGCGAGTGGCGCTACCGGCGCTGCGGCTCGTGCGGCCTGATCTGGCAGGATCCGCTGGTGACCGAGACGGACGTCGGGCGGCTCTACGCCACCTACTACACGCACACCGGGCCCGAAGACCGCGGCAACAGCCTCGTGCGCCGGCTGTACAAGGCCGCCCAGCGCGGCTATCTCGCGTCCCGGTACGGCTACCCGGCCGACCAGGGCGCGAGCCGGGTGGGCGGCTGGCTGCTCGGCCTGCATCCCGGGCGGCGGGCGGATGCGGATTTCCGCGCCATGTACGTTCCGGCGTCGGCGGGCGGGCGCCTGCTCGACGTCGGCTGCGGACACGGCGCCATCCTCGCCGACCTGCACGATCTCGGCTGGGACGTGCAGGGCATCGAGCCGGATCCGGTCGCGGCCGCGGTGGCGAGGGGGCGGGGCCTGCGCGTTGCCGAAGGCGGCCTGTTCACGGCCGACGTGCCACTCGGATCGGCGGACGTCGTCGTCATGAGCCACGTCATCGAGCACCTCCATCACCCGATCGACGCGCTGCGGCGGTGTCACGCGCTGCTCGCGCCGGGGGGGACGCTCGTGGCCATCACGCCCAACAACGAGAGCCACGGCCACGCGGTGTTCGGGCGCCACTGGCGCGGCCTGGAGCCGCCGCGGCACCTGCAGGTGTTCTCGCGCGCGTCGCTCGGGGAAGCGGCCCGCCGCGCGGGCTTTGCGCACGTGGAGGTGGACGTCACCATCCGGGGCGCCCGCGGGATCTACGATGCGAGCCGCGCGATCCGCGCTGCCGAGGCGGGCCAGGGCCTGGCGCAGGTGCCGGCGCCCACGGTCGGCGCCGAGCTGTGGCAGGCTGCCGAGTGGTGCCGCACCCTGTGGCGCGCCGAGGCCGGTGAGGAGCTGGTCCTCCGCGCCCGCCGCGGCGCGGCCTGACGCGCGGCGTCCTCAGCCGGCGACGAGCCGCCGCCACAGGCGCGCGAAGCCGACGCAGGTATCCCGCGCTTCGCTCACGCTGCCACGCGCGATCGCTCGCGCGAGCCGAGGAAACGGTTCAATCACCAGCGTGCCGGCGGCCAGCAGGGTAGCCATGGCCGGGCCGAAGTGTTTGAAGCCGTACCGGATGCGGCTGTGCAGCGAGTAGGCGATGCGAGAGGCCTTGACCTGGTCCGACGTGCCGCCGCCGGTGTGCTCCGCATGGGTGTCGGCGAGGAACACGACCCGGGATCCGCTCGCGCGGGCCCGCACCGACAGGTCCAGATCCTCGAGGTAGACGAAGAAGCGTTCGTCGAAGCCGCGCAGCTGCTCGAAGAGCCGGCGGCGGATCACGTAGAAGGCGCCGATGACGTGATCGACCTCCCGCGTCGAGGCGTGGTCCCAGTCGGTCATGAACCACGACGGCACGAGCGATGGCGCGATCGAGTCGAGGCCGACGATCCGGGCCCAGAACATCGCGGGCGTCGGCTGGCGCGTGCACGAGCGAGCGACGTGGCCGCCGGCGTCACGCAACTGGATGCCCGCGACGCCGATCTCGGCGTGGGCCGGATCCTCCAGGAAGCGCAGCGGCACCGAGAGCGCGCGGCTGCCGACGTACACGTCGGGGTTCAGGAAGAGCAGGTAGTCGGCGCGGCCGGCCGCGGCGCCCTGGTTGCACGCGGCGCCGAACCCGCGGTTGGTGGCGTTCCTCACGATCGTGAGGGGAAGCGGCAGCGTGTCGAGCCCCGTGAGCGATCCATCGGTCGACGCGTTGTCGACCACCACGACCCGCGCCAGCGTGAACGACGGATCGAGCGCGGCCGGCAGGGCGGCCAGGCATCGCCGCAACAGATCGCCGGCGTTCCAGTTGACGATGACGATGTCGAGCGACGGAGGTGCCGTCACGCCGATCGAAAGCTCTCCCGCTTTTCGAGGAACAGCGTGATCGAGGACACCTGGCGGAGCAGCATGAACGCGAGCCACTCCGCCGGCGGCCATTGCCGGTGATACGCGGTCTTCGCGCGCCGGCCCAGCATCGTCCGCAGCTTCAGCGTGTAGAAGTCCTTCGTGTAGCGGAAGGAGGGCCGCAGCCCATGGCGCTTGGCGAGGGCGAGCACCTGCCGGTAGGAGAGGTAGTTGCAGTAGTGCAGCAGGAGGTCGGCATGCCGCTCCGCGAACACCGGGAGCGTCGTGCCGAACTCACGCTCGTGGGTCCGGAACTTGCCGAGGCCCAGCCGGCTCAGGCAGCTGATATACCAGCGCAGGAGGTCGAAGTAGCCGATGCGGTGGACGAACGGCAGCAGCAGGTGCCCTTCCCACACATAGTGCTTCAGCGGGAAGAGATGGACGGCGTAGCCGCCGTCCTTGAGGACACGGCGGGTCTCCGCGAAGAGGCGGTCGTGATCCCGGACGTGCTCGAGGACCTGGTTCGAGACCACCACGTCGAACGAATCCGCCGCGTAGGGCCAGGGATCGGCGTCGGCGATGCTCGAGACCCGCGCGTTCCAGTCCACGGCGGGATGCGCCGCGGCCAGCGAGTCCAGCGTGTGCGCCATGAAGCCGGCCTCCTGCACGCCGTGGTCGCGGACGTCGAAGCCATGGAGCTCGACGGGCGCGTGCGGGGCGAGCTCCGGGAGCCGGTGTCCGAAGTAGGTCAGCAGCGCGCCGTCGCCACACCCGACGTCCAGCAGCCGGGACCCGCCGTCCGGCCGGCGGCTGGCCAGTTCCGATAAGACGACGCCCAGCAGGTGCTCGTGCGTGATGCTCCGGGCATCGGTGCGTGTCGTCATCCGGGCGCCGCGGATTTTACCAGAAGGCGCCGGCCGCGCCCAGTCAGGGCAGCCGTCCGGAACGTCCATCGCCGGCGGGGATCGCGTGCCGCAGCCCGCCGCGCAGTGCCAGCACGCTCACGATCGCGTGCATGCTCGCGGCGAGGGCCATGCCCCACACGCCGAAGGCCAGGAAGCCGGCGACCTTGAGGGCGAGGCCGAGCGTGAACACCGCGGCGTCGATGCGCACGGGCCGCGCCGTCTGGCCCATCGCGTAGAACGCCGCCCGGCACGACTCGGCGAGCGGCGTCGCGACCAGCACGCCGCCGAGGCCGACGATGAGCCACCACGCGCGCGGAAGGATCGCCGACGCCGATCCCCAGGCCGTCGCGCCGAACGCGAGGCCGCCCAGGACGAGCAGCGCGAAGCCGGTGGCGGTGGCCGCGACGATGATGCGGGCGCGGTGCCGCAGCGTCGCCCGGAACGCCGTCCACCGTGCGTCCTTCGCCTCGGCCGCGAGGACGGGGACGATAGGCGCGATCAGCGCGTTGTGCGTGACCTGCAGCGCGGCCGCGCCCACCTGCTGGCACAGGTAGTAGAGCGACAGATCGCCCGCGGCGGCGAGCGACGACAGCGCGCGATCGACGATCGGCTCGACCCGGCCGTAGGCCGTGCCGAGCATCAGCGGCCGGAGCCGGCGCCACGCCAGCGTCGCCGTCGCCAGGCCGCCCGCGAAACCCGGGAAGCGGCCGAGGCCCGGTGCGAGCAGCGCGACGTTGACGCCGATCCGGAGCACCTGGGCCCACGCGGCGGCGTGGACGCCCCACCGCGGCAGCATGACGAGCAGGAATGCCCACGCGAGGATGGTGCTGACGACAGGCGCCGACTCCGCCCAGATGAAGTGGTGCTTGGCGCGATGCACGGCCCAGAGCACGCCCACCAGCGCCGTGCACACCATCCCGATCAACTGGATGCGCGCGATCTCGATGAGGAGGGGGCGGCCGGGGGCGGGAAGCCCCGGCGCGACCAGCGGCGTCCACAGCGGCGCGAGTACCGCGAGCACGATCGCGATCGGGGCGAACACGGCCAGCGTGGTTGCCGCGAAGCCCCACGCGTCGCGTCGGAACTCGTGGTCTCCCGATCCGGCGAGGAGCGGGACGACGACGTGCATGAACGAGCTGGCGATGATCGCCAGCATCACCTGCGGCAGGGCCATGCCCGCGAAGAGCGCGTCGGTCTCGACCCCCGCACCGAGGCGGGCGAGGACGTACCCGTGCATCAGGAACCCGCCCCCGAGATTGAGCCCGGCCAGCACGACGAGGATCGCGCTGAGGCGGATGCGGCTGCCCTGGTCGGGGCTCATGAACGGCCGGCCGGCGGCATGCTCATGGGAGGCACGCCGCAATCGCGGCGGCGCTGCGCCGTCCCGCGTCGCCGTCCCAGAGCGAGGAGACGCTCGCGGGCCGGGCGGCGCCCGTCCGTTGCCACTCCGCGAACGCGGCATCGAGCCCCCGCCCGTCGGCCATCACCAGCGCGTTGGTGCCGTGGGTCACGGTCGCCGGGCGCTCCGTGTTGTCGCGCAGGGTGAAGCAGGCCACGCCCAGCGCGGTGGTCTCCGCCTGCATCCCGCCGGAATCGGTCAGCACGCACGCCGCATGATCCATCAGCGCCACGAAGGCGCGATAGCCGAGCGGCGCAATCGCCCGCAGCCCGAACGCTCCGGGGTCGAGGCCCAAGGCTGACAGCCGCTGCGCGGTTCGAGGGTGGACGGGGAAGATCACCGGCAGGTGCCGGCTGACCACGCGCAGGCGATCGAGGAGCGCGCGCAGGCGGTCCGGGTGGTCGACGGTCGCCTGCCTGTGCAGCGTGAGCACGGCATAGCCACGGTCGTCGAGGTCCGAGGGCCTCGCGGGTCGCGGTCCACGGCGCCGCCTCCCGATGCCGCAGCAGCGTGTCGATGGCGAGGTCGCCGACGACGGCGATCGACGATTCGGGCAGGCCTTCGCGCCGGAGCTGCGCCGCGGCGGCGTCGCAGGTCGCGAGCAGGAGCGTCGAGAGCCGGTCGGTCACCAGGCGGTTGATCTCCTCCGGCATCGTCATGTCGAACGATCGCAGACCCGATTCGACGTGCGCCACCGGCACGCCCAGCTTCGCGGCCGCGAGCGCCGCGGCCAGCGTCGAGGTCACGTCACCGACGACGACGACGAGATCGGGCTCGTCTTCCAGCAGCACACGCTCGACGGCGACCATCACGGCCGCCGTCTGCGTCGCCTGCGAGCCGCCGCCGCAGGCGAGCGCACGATCCGGCGCCGGCAGATCCAGCTCGTCGAAGAAGATCTGCGACATCGCCGCGTCGAAATGCTGGCCCGTGTGCACCAGCCGCTGGTCGATCCCGGGATACGCGCGGAGGGCCGGAACGAGGGACGCGATCTTCGTGAAGTTCGGCCGCGTGCCGACGACGTGCAGGACCCGGGGCATCGGGCCCCATGCTATCAGCACGCCGCGCGTGGGCCGGTCCGCCGGGCGTCAGTAGGCGGCCTGGCGGCCGTCGGCGAAGAGGCGCACCCGCTGGCCGGCCTGCACGACGAAACGCCGCTCGGCGTCGGCGAAGCGCACCGTCACGTCGAACGTCCCGCTGTACGGCGTGCCGATGAGGATCGGGTACTGGTTGACCGTCAGGAAGCCGGAGCCGCCGTCCACGACGCGGGTGTAGGTGACGCCGGGCGCGTTGCGCGGCTGCACGCGCACCACGCGGCCGTACTGATCGCGCCGGCCCTGGACGCCGACGATGTCGAGGGTGATGGTCGAGAGCCCGCTCGTCGGCGTGGTGTTCAACGCCCAATTGAGCTCAGCCGACCCCGAAGAGGAGAGCTCCCATATCCGGCGGGCGATGTCGATGCGCCCGTCCTGATTGAAGTCGGCGAACGCCATGACGTCCCCGCCCATGCCGTCGAGCGTGGTCAGCGGGTTCTCGACGAAGCCGCTTCCGGTGTTGATCAGGATCCGGGTCCGGGCGGTGCAGCAGCCTGGCGAGAGCACGATGTCCTCGAGCCCGTCGTTGTTCATGTCGTAGACGTTGGCGCCATAGCTGCGATCGTACGTCGTGATCGGCAGCGGGACGATCGTGAAGCGAGTGCCGTCGAATCGCCAGAGCTGCGGCCCTTCGCTGGGATGGTGCAACAGGAGATCGAGGCGGCCGTCGTTGTCGGCGTCGAGGAACTTGAGGCCCTCGTCGAAGCGCAAGGGCAGGCCGAGCGCGGCGCGCCGATCGACGAAGCGGGGGATGCCGTCGATGGTGCCCTCGTTGAAGAAGAAGTGGCTGGCCACGAAGAGATCCAGGTCGCCGTCGCTGTCGACATCCACGGCCTGCGCGCCTTCGGCTTTCCACTCCACGCGCCAGTTGCGGGTGGCGACCCCGGCAGCGTCGGCGACGTCGCGGAAGTGGCCCTGTCCGTCGTTCAGCAGCAGGTAGAGCTGCTCGCGGGGATCGTTGTGCGTGTAGTCGACCATGAACAGGTCGACGTCCCCGTCGTTGTCCACGTCGCCGGTCACGATGCCGTGGCCATAGCCCCGGATGCCGAGCGCCGCGAAGCTCGGATCCTCGACGTAGGTGCCGTCTGGCTGGCCGAGCAGCAGCCGGGCGAGGCTGGCGGGATCCGTGATCGGCAGGTACGTCCACATCAGGAGATCCACGCGGCCGTCGCCGTTGACGTCGACGGGATGATTCTCGCGGTGGTCGAAGGTCGCGAAGCGATCGACGATCGGGCCGAGCCCGATCCCGCGGAGGTTGAGGGGGGTGAGATTGCCGGCGCCGTCGTTGACGGTGCCGACCAGCTCGGGATAGCCGTCGCCGTTGACATCCGCCGCGGCGGGGAACAGCGGCGCCCTCATCCCGATCGCAGGTCCGAACTGGACGAGCCGGGCCGGGCTGACCGTCACGTCGAACATGCGGACGTCGTCCGCCTCGCCGGGGACGCGTGCCGCCACCGTAACCCTCGACACGCCGGCGGCGGAGCCGGCGGTGAGCCGGAGGCGTCCGGTCGCGGCGTCGATCTGCGCGCTCACGACGCCTGACGTGGCGCTGACCGAGAACGTCGGCGTCGGGCCCCCGGGCCGCGGCCGGAACATCTCGAGCTGGGTGACGCCGGAGTTGCGGAACAGCACGAGATCCCTGGTCGGGCGCAGCGGCGACGACAGGTTGGCCCCGAGGGCAGACGTGCCGGCCTCCCACCCAGGCCCGCTGTAAACCGATCGCTCCACGACCAGTTCGGCCGGCTGCGCGCCCCGGCTCTCCACGAGGACGGCGAAGCGGCGGTCGCGGGACTCCGGGAACGCGGTGGCGTCGACGGTGAAGCGACTGAGGGCCGGAACCGTGAAGGTGCGGCTCGATTCACCGCCGTTCTCGAAGAAGACGCTGACGTCCACGGTGGCCGGCCAGTCCGAAATGTTCGCGATGAGCGTGTAGGTATTCGTCGCCGCGGCGCCACTCTCCTCTCCGCCGGCGACGAGCCAGCGAGTCCCGCCGGCGGTCGCGCCCGCGGAGACATGCGCCTCGATCCACCGGCCGTCGGGCCACCACATGCTCCGCTCGACGACGATCGGTACCTGGTTCTTGGAGCGGACGCGCACCGAGACGGGCGTGGCGCTGACCCACGGGTGGGCGTCGTCAGCCCGCACCGTGTACCGGCTGCGCGGCGCCATCTGGATGTCCCTCGGCACCGCCATCCCGTCGGGCAGGAGGTAGTCGATCTCGACGATCGCCACCGTGTCGGTCGGGTTGGCGATGAGCAGGTACAGGTCGAAGAAGCCGCCGGTAGCGCCCTCTGCCAGATACCACTCCAGGGCGGGGGCCGAGACGGCCGCCGCCGCATGGCCCGCGCGGAAAGGCGTTCCGCCTCCGTCCATGTACATGGCGCGCTCGACGACGATGTTCTGGTCGGAGATGATCTCGGCGGAGACGTCGGTCGATTCGAGCCCCGGACCGGCCTCGTCCACCCAGATGGTGAACCGGCTGTGAGCCGGCACGGTGTAAGTGCTGCTGATCCACGGCAGTGGGGACGGCCGGTAGTAGTTGACCCTGACGGAGGCTGGCGCCGCGCTGGGGTTCTGGATCAAGTAGAAGAGGTTGAACGCGCCGTGCGTGGCCCCTTCGGCGAGGTACCAATGCCGGCCCGGGGACGCCGCGGCGCCTTCGGCGTGGCTGCCCGTGCCGTTCGCCCAGGTCATGGTCCGATCGACCGCGATCTCGAGGTCCGTCTCGACCGTGGTGGAAAACGATCCGACGACGTCGGCGATGTCCGCGCTGGTGAGCGTCCGGTGTGACCGCGGCGGCAGCACCATCGGGCGCCGGATCAGGGCGCCTCCCTCCGTCAGCAGCGTGATCAGCGCGTGCGCTTCAGCCGGCTCCGGATTCGCCAGCGCCAGGCGCCACTGGAAGAAGCTGTTGCTCGCGCCCTCGGCGAGCCAGCGCAGCCGGAGTCCGCGTGGATGCGACCCCTGCGCGAGCTCCTGACGGTTGGTGATGCCGTCGCCGTCGGGATCGTCGTCGGCGCCGTGCGGCGTCGCGGCCGACCGCGGGTCCAAGCCGAATTGGATCTCCCACGAGTCCGGCAACCCGTCGCGGTCCGAGTCGGCCGGCTGAGCCGCCGCCGGACGCGCCAACAGGCTCAGCAGCAGCCCGGCAGCTACGATCCGTGCCGTCCTGGCCATGAATCCTGCCCGGTGGACATCCGGATAGGGGCAGATCTGCCTCATCTTTCGGCTATCGGCACGTTTCGGCGAGCCCTCCACTCAGCCTCCGGCGGTATGCTCCCCGCCGTGCGCTCCCGGTGGCGCCGTGCCTCCGTGCGTCCGTAACATGCAGCCCCTCATCTACACGGCGGCGCTCGCCCTGTCCGGGCTGACCGCGTTCCTCTACCTGGGAGGGGAGTGGCCGTGGCCGGCTGCCACGACGCTGCGGGTGCTGACGTTCGCCGCGGCAGCCGGCATCGTCCAGTGGCTTGCCGCCCGGCCGCGGCCGACGCGCGCCATCGTTCCCTACGTCATCTATGCCGCCGCGCTGGTGACCCTGTGGCTGGCCGCGCCGACCCCCGACGCGACACGCGAGCTGTGGCGCCAGGTCGCGTTCCTGACCGTCCTCGTGGCGGCGGCCGCCCCGCTTCCGGCAGGCCGCGGCGCCCTCGTCGGCCTCCATGTCGCCTGCCTGCTGCTGGTGTTCGTGCAGCTCGCCGGGCCGCGCTCGGCCTTCGATGGCCTTGGGCGCGCCGCGACCTACCACGCGCTGGAGCAGTGGAGCGGCTACCCCGAACTGGGGCTGCTGATGGCGGTGGGTGCCGGCGGGACCATCGGGCTCGCCGTGGCGGCGCGGTCTTTGCCCGTCCGCCTGGCGGCGACGGTCCTCGCCGTGGCGTTCGGCCTCGCGACCGTGTACCTGCAGTCGCGCGCGTCGACCCTCACGATCCCGATCGTGGCGGTGTGGCTGCTGGGCGTCGCGGTCGTGAAGTGGCGGTCGAAGACGGCGGTCGTCGGCCTGGCCGCGGCGATCGCGCTGAGCGTCACGGTCGTCGTACGCGGCGGCGGCGTGCCGGCGATCGCCTCGCGGGGAGCGGAGACGCTGGCCCGCGAGATGGGCATCCGCGAGCAGGGGCTGGAACGCCGCGCGGACGATGGCGGGCGAGCATCCCGTCACCGGCGTCGGTCTCGGCGGGTATCAGCGGGAATACGAGCAGCGCCATCTCGGCCGGGATTCGGCGCATCCCTACAACATCGTGCTGCACGTGCTCGCCGAAGGCGGCGTCATCGGCCTGTTCGGCTGGCTGGCGCTGTGGACGCGGGCGCTCTGGGTCGGCGTGCGCGCCGCGGATCGGTCACGGCGCGGCGCCGCCATCTTCGCGCTCCACGGCATGCTCGTGGCGTTCCTGCTGCGCAGCCAGAGCGAGCACTTCCTGGCGAACCTCGCGACCAGCGATCGCCTGCTCCTGCTGGTTGCACTGTGGATCGGCCTGAGCGAGGGACTCGCGCTGGACGCCGCCCGGTTGCCGCTCGAGGGGCGGGCCGCGCCGGCGCGTGAAGGCGCGCCGGTGCCACCCTAACGACGGCGGCCGATGGCCGCGTAGTCCATGTCCGTGAAGAGCAGCGCGTTCAGCTTGTCGGCGTTGGCGTTGATGGCGTCCTCGACGACGCCCTCGCCCGTGACCCGCACCAGCTTGTCGCGCTCCGGGTACGGCGCGGAGTAGCGCACCGTCACTTCCTGGAAGCCGTGCGCGGTCAGCAGGTAGCTGAGCGTGTCGGGGTGCAGCGGCCGGACGTGCGTGATGTCGCGGATGTAGCTGGAGAAGAAGGCGAACCAGCTCGACACGTTGATCGTCTCGAGCACGATCGCCGATCCCGGCCGCAGCTTCACGAACGCCTCCTCGAGGAGCTCGAGGAGGTAGTCGGGCTCGAGATGCTCGGCGACCTGGGCCGCGAAGAGCCCGCCAAGTGACTGATCGGGCAGCGAGCGCAGGTAGCCGAGCGCGTCGCCTTCGGCCGCCTCGAGCCCCTGCGCGCGGCAGACCTCCACCATCTCGTGATTGAGATCGAGGCCGCGGCCGCCGATGCCGTGCTCGCGCAGCAGGTTCAGGAACTCGCCGCGGCCGCAGCCGATGTCGAGGACGTCGGTGGCGCCGGCGAAGATCGGCAGGTACGCCTCGAGCCGGCTGCGGATCTCCTCGCGCGAGCCGCGGAAGCGATCCTCGAACCCGACGTATTTCCACGCTCCGAAGCGGCCGTGCGTGGCGCTTCCAGCGCCGGTCGCGGGCGCGGCTGATCCCGTCGACTCCGGAGTCGCCGACAGCGCCGGCGTCGTGCCGATCCGCTCGACCTCGCGCTTCAGCGCGATGGTGGCCTGGTGCAGCACCGCGATGGCGTCGCGGAACTCGCGGCTCGACTCGGCCTGCGCGGCGCCGATCGCGGTCGCCGTCGCGTCGAAGCGCTTCTCGCGCGCGACCATCGACTCCCAGCGCTTCAGGATCTCGTCGGTCAGGCCGGCGACAGCGCCGTCGAGGGCGATGTAGCGGTCGCGGATGTGGCCGGCGAACTCGAAGTCCTTGGTGTCGACGAAGCCGGTGAGCTGCTGGAAGTAGACGATCAGCGCCGAGTGGAACGCGCGCAGCTCGCCGAGTGCGTCGGTGGTGAAGCGCAGGGCCGCCTCGATCGCCTCGCGCGTGGCGCGATCGACGGGGACGCTGCGGTTCACGTGATCGACCAGTGCCGCGTTGAACGCCTGCTGGCGCTCGAGGGCCGGCGCGACCACGCGCCACGCCAGTCCGGCGATCTTGCGCTGGAGCCAGTTGCCGGCGATGGGCGGCGCCTCCGGCACGATCCGCCAGCGCTCGTTGAGCGGCGTGATCTGCGTCTCGTCGGGCGGGGGCGGCGGATGCGGCGCCTCGCGCACCGCGAGCAGCGCGGCGTCGACGGCGGAGAGCGCCTGGTTGTAGCGCGCGTCAGCGTCGGCGCGCGCTTTCGCCAGCGCGGCGACGGAGTCGTCGGGCGCCAGCGTCGGCGGGAAGACGCGCGGGATCTGGTGGGTCACCGGCCGATGACGCCGGTCAGCGGGCTGCTGGCCGTGGCGTAGCGCTTCTTCTCGATGCGGCCGGCGCCGTAGGCGAGGCGGCCGGCCTGGACGGCGAGGCGCATGGCGTTGGCCATCGCGACGGGATCGGCGGCGCCGGCAATCGCGGTGTTCATCAGCACGCCGTCGGCGCCGAGCTCCATGGCGATGGCGGCGTCCGAGGCGGTGCCGACGCCGGCGTCCACGATCACCGGCACGCGGGCGAACTCCTTGATGATCGCGATGTTGTTCGGGTTCTGGATGCCGAGGCCGGAGCCGATCGGCGCGGCCAGCGGCATCACCGCGGCGGCGCCGGCGTCCTCGAGCTTCCGGCAGAGCACCGGATCGTCGATGGTGTAGGGCAGGACGACAAAGCCTTCCTTGACCAGCGTCTTCGTCGCCTCGAGCAGCGCCACCGAGTCGGGGAACAGCGTCTTCTCGTCGCCGATCACCTCGAGCTTCACCCAGTTCGACAGGCCGGCTTCGCGGCCCAGCCGCGCGGTGCGGACGGCTTCGTCGGCCGTGTAGCACGCGGCAGTGTTCGGCAGGATGAACATCCGGTCGCGATCGATGAAGTCCATGAGCGACTGGCCGCTGCGGTCGTTGAGGTTCACGCGGCGGACCGCCACGGTCACCATGTCGGCGCCGGACGCGGCGTGCGCCTGGGCCATCACCGCGTGCGACGGGTACTTGCCCGTGCCGACGATGAGGCGCGAGGCGAACGTGCGCCCGGCGATGACGAACGGGTCACTGGTCATTGCGGATCTTCACGGTCATAGAGAGCGGACACGGCCAGGGCGCGGAGACGTCCGTGCAGGGCACACCGTGGGAGCCGGCGCCCGCGCTAGCCGCCGCCGACGAAGTTCACGATCTCGATTTCATCGCCGTCCGCGACCACGGTCGAGTCGTAGGCGGCGCGCTTCACCACGAGCTGGTTGCGCTCGACGGCGACGCGGCGCCCGTCGATCTCGAGCTGCGCCAGCAGCGCGCTCACGCTCAGCGGTTCGGCGAGATCGTGCGGGTCGCCGTTCAGTCTGATGGTCATAACGCCTTACGAGATGAAGTCTACAGCCACACCGACCTCGGCGGCGAGGCGGCGGACCAGCGCGGTGCCGTCATTGGTGGCGTGCGGCGGCAGCGGCCGGCCGGCCCGCTCGGACGGGACGACGGCCGGGGCCGCGGCGGCGGCCTCGATCGCCCGCTCGTAGTCGGCGGCCATGTGCTCGACGGTATGGCCGGCGGCCCAGTGCCGGCGTGCGGCGGCGCCGAGCTCGGCGCGGAGCCCGGCGTCCAGCGCGAGGCGGCGCATCGCGATCGCCAGCGAGTGGTCCTCGTCCAGGATGTCGATGGACACGGCGATCGCCTCCTCACGGCGCCACACGCGCGTCGCGTCGGCGGCGGCGGGCGACGCCACCTGCACCTCCCACGTCCGCGGATCCAGCGTCGGCAGGTCGACCAGGTGGACGAGGTCGTTGACGACGGTCGGCTTGCCGGCGGCGAGCGCGCGCAGCCACGGGCCGGACGCCTCGCGGTTGGTCGGCCAGCGCAGGCAGAGACACACGTCGCTCTCGAGGATCGCGCGATCGAACGCGTCGTCGTCGACCCACCCGGTCACCTCGACCAGGTCGTCGACGCCGTGCGCGCGGGCGTCGGCGAGGACGTCGTAGTGCGGCGTCACGCCGCCGACGAGCCGCAGCCGGACGTCCGGCGCCGCGCCACGGATCGCCGCCAGCGCCCGCAGCATCTGCGGCACGCGCTTCTCCGGGGTCACCAGCCCAAATGCCGCGAAAAAGACCGATCCTCCCGCTGGTGCTCCCGATGCTGCTTCCGATGGTCTTCCCCGACCCCCTCCAAAACGTTGCAGATCTGGCGATCCGTGGCGGATCACGTGGACGTCAAGGCCGGGCCATGCCTCCCGCAGATCGGCCGCCAGGGCAGGGAAGTGCACGGCGACGGCGCGGGCGGCGGCGAGCGGGACGGCCGTGAGCGGCCAGATCGGCGCGCCGGGGTTGCCCAAGCCGGCGAGGATCCATTCGGCGACGCCCGCCGGCGCGTCGGGATGCCCGAAGCGCAGCTCGGCGCGCAGGTCGTCCGCCCGGCCGCGGGCAATCAGCGCATGCGCCCGCGACTGGTGCAGCTGCGCGTCGTGCAGCACGACCAGGCCGGGATAGCGGGTCAGGTAGGCCCACATGTGGTCGTGGCAGCCGGCGTTGCCGAGCTGGTACACCACCAGATCGAACGGCTGCGCGCGATGGATCGGCGCGAAGTCGTAGGCCGACCGGACGGGACCCCAGGGCGAGGCGACGGCGGCAAACCCGTCCGTGCCGACGCGGGCGTCGGACCGCCGTGCCGCCCAGACGTCGTCGCCGACGAAGAGCGCGATGTCGTGGCGCGCGGCGAGGACCTGTAGGACCATCGCGCTGTAGCTGGCGATGCCGGAGCGGACCGGCGCGAGCGGCGAGAACCAGGCAAGACGCATCGGGATGGGTGGCGAAGCTCCTCGAGACGACCCCTCGAGACAAGGCCCCTGAGAGAAGGCTCGGGACCAGCACAGTGTCGACGGTTCGCCGCACCCGCACAAGGGGCGGCCAACCTTGCCAAAGCCCGGGCGCTCGCATAGCATGGGGCGGTTTGGGACGGTGCGTCGCACCGTCCAACGCGCACAGGATCCCAGGAACCCACGTGGAAGGCTGGTTCGGTCTCGTTCTCATCCTGATCGTCGGCGGCGGCTTCGCTGCCGGCAACCTCTTTCTGTCGCAGTTCCTCGGGCCCAGCAAGCCGTCGGCCGAGAAATCCGCGCCCTACGAGTGCGGCATGCCCGCGGTCGGCGACGCCCGCGAGCGCATGTCGGTCAAGTTCTACCTCGTGGCGATGGTCTTCCTGCTGTTCGACATCGAGGTCGCCTTCCTCTATCCCTGGGCCCTGGCCATCCGCGACCTCCGCTGGGTCGGGCTGATTCAGATCGTCGTCTTCTTCGCGCTGCTGCTCGACGGGCTTCATCTACATCTGGCGCAAGGGCGTGCTCGACTGGAGCCGGCGCGACGAGTAGAGCGTGGCGACCCGGGGTACGATTGACCGCACCATGTCCGAATCCGAACTCAACGAACTGAAGGATCTGCCGATCCTGACCACCACCGTCGACAAGCTGGTGCAGTGGTCGCGCCGCTCGGCCATCTGGCCGGTGGCCTTCGGCCTGGCCTGCTGTGCCATCGAGATGATGGCCATGGGCGGCGGCCGCTACGACATCGCGCGCTTCGGCGCCGAGGTGTTCCGCGGCTCGCCGCGGCAGTCCGACCTGATGATCGTCGCCGGCCGCGTGTCGCGGAAGATGGCGCCGGCGCTGCGCCGCGTCTACGACCAGATGCCCGAGCCGAAGTGGGTCATCTCGATGGGCGCCTGCGCCTCGATCGGGGGCGTGTTCGACAACTACGCCATCGTCCAGGGCGTGGACCAGATCGTGCCGGTCGACGTGTTCGTGCCGGGGTGCCCGCCGCGGCCCGAGTCGCTCATCTACGGCATCGTGCAGCTGCAGCGGAAGATCGCCCAGCAGCGGGCGTTCGCGTAGGTGCCGTCGATGCCGGCCGCCGACATCGCCGAGACGTTGCAGCGCGCCCTGCCGGGCGTGGCGATCGAGAGCTGGGACGCCGCCGATCAGCCGGTCGTGGTGGTGCCGCCCGGGGCGCTCGTCGACGCCGCGCGCGTGCTGCGCGACTCGCCCGAGCTGAACTTCTCGCTCCTCGCCGAGATGACCGCGGCCGACTACTGGCCGAAGGATCCGCGCTTCGAGGTCGTCTATCACCTCGCCTCGATCGGGGTGAAGGACTGGCCCCGGCCCGGGATGAGCGGCACCGCCCGCCGCCTGCGCCTCAAGGTGCGGGTTTCCGGCGACGTCGCGGAACTGCCGACGATCCAGGGGATCTGGCCCAACGCCGACTGGTACGAGCGCGAGGTCTACGACCTGTTTGGTGTGGTCTTCGCCGGCCATCCGGACCTGCGGCGCATCCTGATGCCGGAAGACTGGGAAGGGTTCCCGGCCCGCAAGGACTACCCGGTGCAGATCAAGACCCCGGTCACCTTCACGTCGGCGACGCAGGTCACCGAGGAAGAGTTCGTCCGCAACATCGAGTCGCGCCGGGTGCACGCGGGAGGCGCCGCGCCCGGGACGAAGGCCCGGCCGGGCGCGTGAGCGCGGGCATGGGCTCCACGATGACCGCGCCCGACGCGCCCATCGGCCCCGGGCCAGGCCCGCTGGCCGCAGGCGCGCCCGCTCCAGCGCCCGTTCTTGCCCCCGGCGCGCCCGCTCTCGCCCCCGGCGCGGAGGAGGCCGTGCGCCGCGCGGTCGCCGACGCCGTCGACGTCCAGCGCGGACTCGAGGCGCTGGCCGCGGCGATCGCCGAGGCCGCCACGCTCTGCTGGACCGCGCTCGCCGCGGATCGACGCGTGCTGGTGTTCGGCAACGGCGGATCCGCCGCCGAGGCGCAGCACTTCGCCGCCGAGCTGTCCGGCCGGTTCGCCCGCGAGCGGCGCGCCCTGCCGGCGCTGGCGCTGACCACGGACAGCAGCGTGCTCACCGCGGTCGGCAACGACTACGGCTTCGAGCGCGTGTTCGGCCGCCAGGTCGAGGCGTTCGGCCGCCCCGGCGACGTGGCGGTCGGCATCTCCACGTCGGGCCGCTCGCCGAACGTCGTCGACGGCCTGCGCACGGCGCGGGCCCTCGGCCTGACGACGATCGCCGTCGCCGGCGCGTCGGCCGCCGAGATGGCGCCGCACGCCGATCTCGTCCTCGCCGTCGCCGGGCCGTCCACGGCCCGCATCCAGGAGGGGCACCTGACGGTGCTCCACGTGATTTGCGATCTGGTGGAGTCGGCGCTCGTCGCGTCGGAGCCGCCCGCTCCCCGCTGACCAGCTCCTCCTAGCCGCCATGCCCGAACTGCGCACTGAGACGATGACCGTGAACATGGGGCCGCAGCACCCCAGCACGCACGGCGTCCTTCGTCTGATCATCGAGCTCGACGGTGAGACGCATCGTCTCGGCCATGCCGACCATCGGCTACCTCCACACCGGCATCGAGAAGACTGCCGAGGCGAAGAAGTGGCAGCAGGTGGTCCCGCTCGTCGAGCGCATGGACTACCTCGGGCCGCAGTCGAACTCGCTCGGCTACGTGCTCGCGGTCGAGAAGCTGCTCGGCCTCGAGATGCCCGAGCGGGTCACCAACATCCGGGTCCTCCTCGCCGAGCTGAACCGCCTGTCCAGCCACCTGATCTGGCTCGGCACCCACGGGATGGAAGTCGGGGCGATCACCATCCTGCTGTACTGCCTGCAGGAGCGCGAGCTGCTCCTCAACATCAACGAGCTGATCGCCGGCTTCCGGCTGTTCCCCAGCTACATGCGCATCGGCGGCCTGCGCGAGGACCTGCCGATCGGGTTCCACCAGGCGGTCAAGGCCTTCCTCGATCGCTTCCCCGAGCGCATCGACGTGTTCGAGGACCTGCTGACGAACAACGACGTGTGGAAGCGCCGCACGCAGGGCGTCGGCGTGCTCACGAAGGAGCAGGCGATCGAGAGCGGCTGCGTCGGCCCGATCGCCCGCGCCACCGGGCTGCCCTACGACGTCCGCCGCACGTTCCCGTACCTGAACTACCCGACCTACGACTTCGAGGTCCCGACGCAGCAGAACGGCGACGTCTACGCCCGCTATCTCGTTCGCGTGCAGGAGATGCGGGAGAGCGTGAAGATCGCGCGCCAGGCGCTCGATCGCATCACGCCGCAGGGCGAGTGGGCGGTCGCCGACCCGCGCATCGTGCCGCCGCCGAAGGACAAGGTCTACACCGAGATGGAAGCGCTGATTCAGCACTTCCTGATCCACTCGCAGGGCTTCACGGTGCCGGCCGGCGAGGTCTACGTGCCGATCGAGGGGCCGCGCGGCGAGCACGGCTTCTACTGCGTGTCGGACGGCAGCAACCGCCCGTGGCGCATCAAGTCGCGGCCGCCGTCCTTCCTCGCCATCCAGGCGCTGCCCAAGATGATCGTGGGCGGGCTCATCGCCGACGTGATCGCGGTCATCGGCTCGACCGACGTCGTCATGGGAGATTGCGACCGATGAGTTTCCATCCGCGGATGCCCTACGGCGAGGGCTGGCACAAGTCCGACCGCCAGCTGCCCGAGGAAGGGCCGCCGTTCGCCTACACCGACGAGAACCGGCGCCGCTTCGAGGACATCGCCGCGCACTATCCGCCGGAGCAGCGCAAGTCGGCGATCCTGGCCGCGCTCTACATCGCCCAGGAGCAGCAGGGCTACGTCTCGCGCCACGTCATCAAGCACGTCGCCCAGGTGATCGGCTGCACGCCGGCCGACGTCGAGGACGTCGTCACCTACTACGTGATGTTCTTCACGAAGCCGGTCGGCACCTACGTGCTGCAGGTGTGCCGGACGCTGTCGTGCGCGCTGAACGGCGCCGAGCGGGTGACCGACGAGATCTGCAAGCACCTGCACGTGCGGCCGGGCGAGACCGACGCCACCGGCACCTTCACGGTGCAGGAGTTCGAGTGCCTCGGCGCGTGCGATCGCGCGCCGGTCATCATGATCAACAACGAGCACTGGCAGGAGCACCAGCGGCCCGAGGACGTGCCGCGGTTCCTGGAAGACCTGCGCCGGCGCGGCCTGAGCGCCCTGTCCGGCTGCCACCTCGTGCCCGCCGGCGAGCGGGAGCCGCGCTAGCGCGCCGCTCGTTCCGAAGACAGCGACCATGGCCCAGTTCGAGCCCGTCCTGACGCGCTACGTGAAGGAGCCCGGCTCCTACACGCTCGATTTCCACGTCCAGCACGGCGGCTACGAGGCCGTGCGCAAGGCCCTGTCGATGACGCCCGAGGCGATCATCGACGAGGTGAAGAAGTCCGGCCTGCGCGGCCGCGGCGGCGCCGGCTTCCCGACCGGCATGAAGTGGGGCTTCGTCCCGAAGGACAACCCCAAGCCGAAGTACCTGCTGATCAACGCCGACGAGAGCGAGCCGGGCACGTTCAAGGATCACGTGCTGCTCGAGCGCAACCCGCACCTGCTGTTCGAAGGCTGCGTCATCGGCTGCCGGGCGATCGGCGCCAAGGTCTGCTACATCTACATCCGCGGCGAGTTCTACCACCTGCACCGGCAGCTCGAGGCCGAGATCGCCAAGGCCCGCGCCGCCGGCTACCTGGGGCAGAACATCCTCGGCAGCGGCCAGGACTGCGAGATCTACGTGCACCGCGGCGCCGGGGCCTACGAGGCGGGCGAAGAGACCGCGCTCATCGAGTCGCTGGAAGGGAAGCGCGCGCAGCCGCGCATCAAGCCGCCGTTCCCGGCCGTGGTCGGCCTCTACGGCTGCCCGACCGTGGTCAACAACGTCGAGACCGTGTGCAACGTGCCGCCGATCATCGAGCGCGGCGCCGGCATGGTTCTCGTCGATCGGTCCCGGAGAAGAACACCGGCCCGAAGCTGTTCTGCGTCAGCGGCCACGTCAAGCGCCCCGGCACCTACGAGGCGCACATGGGCGTGACGCTGCGCGAGCTGATCTACGACTACGCCGGCGGCATCCGCAACGATCGCCAGATCAAGGCGATCATCCCCGGCGGGTCGTCGGTCAACGTGATCCTGCCGGACAAGCTGGACACGCAGGCCAGCTTCGACGCGCTCGTCGCCGCCGGCACGATGCTCGGCTCGGCCGCCATCATCGTGATGGACGAGACCACCGACATGGTATGGGCGTGCAAGAACCTGATCCACTTCTACAAGCACGAGTCGTGCGGCAAGTGCACGCCGTGCCGCGAGGGCGTCGACTGGCTCTACAAGATCCTCGACAAGATCTCGCGCGGCGACGGCGAGATGCGCGACATCGATCTGCTGCTGAACGTGTGCGACAACATCGGCGGCAAGACGCTGTGCCCGTTCGGCGACGCCGAGATCGCGCCGGTCATCAGCACCATCCTGCACTTCCGGCACGAGTACGAGGCCTACATCAAGCAGGGCGTCCAGGCGCCCGCCGACTACCGCAGCACCTCGCCGGTGGGAGCGCACTAGCGCCATGCAGGACGCTCATCGACTTCCTGACGTCGCCGATCACGATTGCCTACATCGTCCTGATCCACGTCGTGTTCTTCGCGCTGCAGATCTCGGCCGCGGTGCTGGTGCTGGCCGAGCGCAAGGTCGCGGCCTTCTCGCAGCAGCGCCTGGGGCCGTACCGCGTCGGCTGGTGGGGCGTCCTGCAGCCGCTCGCCGACATCCTGAAGCTCCTCTTCAAGGAGGAGCTGCGGCCCAAGGCGGCCGACTTCTGGCTGTTCTACCTGGCGCCGGTGATCTCGGCGACGACCGCCTTCGCGGCCTTCGTGGTCATCCCGTTCGGGCCGCCGACCGACCTCTTCGGCCTGCTGCCCGAGCCGATCAACCTGCAGGGCATGGACGTCAACGTCGCGGTGCTGATCGTGTTCGCGATCACCTCGATGGGCGTCTACGGCATCGTCCTGGCGGGCTGGGCGAGCAACAGCAAGTACTCGCTCCTCGGCGGCCTGCGCTCGTCGGCGCAGATGCTCTCCTACGAGCTGTCCTACGGCCTCGCCCTGGCCTCGGCCATCCTCCTCGGCAACTCGCTGTCGCTGCGCGAGATCGTCGACGGGCAGAGCGCCACGCTGCTGGGCGGCCTGATTCCCTCCGGCTGGTTCCTGTGGCCGTCGTTCTTCGGCTTCATCATCTACATGATCGCCGGCGTCGCCGAGACGAACCGCGCCCCGTTCGACTTCCCTGAAGCCGAGCAGGAGCTGGTGGCCGGCTACCACACCGAGTACAGCTCGATGTCGTTCGCGCTGTTCTTCCTGGCCGAGTACATCAACATGGTGACCGTCTCGGCGGTGGCCACGAACCTGTTCCTCGGCGGCTGGCACTGGCCGATCCCGCTCGAATGGGGCTGGTTCTTCGGTGTCCTCAACTGGCTGCTGAAGGTCGCCTTCCTGCTGTTCTTCTACATCTGGATGCGGTGGACGCTGCCACGCTACCGCTACGACCAGCTGATGACGTTCGGATGGAAGTGGCTGCTGCCGGCGGCGGTGGTCAACGTGATTCTCGTGGCGGCGGGCGTCATCTACTTCTCATGATTCCCCTCGACGTCGTCCTCTTCTACCTGTTCGGTGGCGCCGCGGTGGCGAGCTCCCTCGCCGTCGTGACGCAGCGCAACCCGATGCACAGCGTGCTGCTGCTCATCGGCTCGTTCGTGGCGCTGGCCGGGCTCTACATCAACCTCGATTCGCCGTTCACGGCGGTGACCCAGATCATCGTCTACGCCGGCGCGATCATGGTGCTGTTCCTGTTCGTGGTGATGCTGCTGAACACGCCGAGCGAGGACGTCGCCTCGCCCTACGGCCCGGCCTACGTCACCCTCACGACCGGGCCCCGCCGGGCCTTCGCGCTGCTCTCGATCATCCTGCTCGTCGAGCTCGCGGTGGCGATGACGCAGTTCGTGAGCACGTCGCCGCCGGCCGGGCCGGGCGCCGCGGCACACGTGTCGTCGGTCCGCCAGATCGGCATCGCCATCTTCACGGACTATTCGCTCGCCTTCGAGGCGACGTCGGTGCTGATCCTCGTCGCCATGGTCGGCGCCGTGGTGCTCGCGAAGAAAAGACTGTAGGACGTCTGAGCCGGTCATGGAACTGACCCTGAACCACTATCTCGCGCTCTCGGCGGTGCTGTTCTCGATCGGCACCGCCGGCGTGTTCCTGCGCCGCAACCTGATCACGATCCTGCTCTCGATCGAGATCATGCTGAACGCGGTGAACCTGACCTTCGTCGCCGCCGGCCGCCATTTCGGCTCGGTGGACGGCCAGGTGATCGTGTTCTTCGTGATGACCGTGGCGGCGGCCGAGGCGGCGGTGGGCCTGGCGCTGGTCATCTCGCTCTTCCGGCACAAGGAGTCGCTGAGCCCGGACGTGTTCACGTCGCTCAAGTGGTGACCATGCTCTCCCTCATCCCGCTCCTTCCGTTCACCGGCTTCCTGATCAACGCCACCCTCGGGCGGCGGCTGACCAAGGGCGTGTCCGGCGCGGTCGCCTGTCTGGCGATGCTCGGTGCCTTCGCGCTGTCCGTGGTGTCGGCGATGCGGCTGCTGGCGCTCGAGCCCGGCCCCGGCCGCGTCATCGACGAGCACCTCTATACGTGGATCGCCGCCGGCAGCTTCCACGCCGACCTGGCCTTCCGCCTCGATCCGCTGTCGATGCTGATGATCCTGGTGGTCACCGGCATCGGCTCGCTGATCCACATCTATTCGACCGCCTACATGCACGAGGAGACCAGCGGCGAGTACGCGCGCTACTTCTCCTACCTGAACCTGTTCGCCAGCTTCATGCTGGTGCTGGTGCTCGGCGCCAACCTGCTGGTGATGTTCATCGGCTGGGAGGGCGTCGGCCTCTGCTCCTACCTGCTGATCGGGTTCTGGTTCAAGAAGCAGTCGGCCAACGACGCGGGCAAGAAGGCGTTCGTCGTCAACCGCATCGGCGACTTCGCCTTCATCCTCGGCGTCGCGCTGACCTTCGTGACGTTCGGCACCGTCGACTTCCACGAGCTGGCGCTCAAGGTCGCGCCGATGGCCAGCGAGGTCGCGACCTTCGGCACGCTCTCGATCATCACGCTGCTGTTCTTCATCGGGGCGACCGGCAAGTCGGCCCAGATCCCGCTCTACGTCTGGCTGCCGGACGCGATGGAGGGCCCGACGCCGGTCTCGGCCCTGATCCACGCCGCGACGATGGTCACCGCCGGCGTCTACATGATCGGCCGCAACGCCGAGCTGTATGCGCACGCGCCCCAGACGCTCCAGATCGTCGCGGTGATCGGCGCCGCGACGGCGCTGATGGCCGGCACCATCGGCCTGGTCCAGAACGACATCAAGCGCGTGCTGGCGTATTCGACCGTCTCGCAGCTCGGCTACATGTTCCTGGCGATGGGCGTCGGGGCGTTCGCCGGCGGCATCTTCCACCTCTACACCCACGCGTTCTTCAAGGCGCTGATGTTCCTCGGATCGGGCGCGGTGATCCACGCGCTGCACGGCGAGCAGGACATCCGGCGGATGGGCGGCCTGAGGAAGGAGCTGCCGATCACCTACTGGACGTTCCTGATCGGCGCGCTCGCCATCGCCGGCGTGCCGTTGCTGTCCGGGTTCTTCAGCAAGGACGAGATCCTCTACCAGACCTTCTCGACCGGGCACCGCGTGCTCTGGGTCGTCGGCGCGGTGACGTCGCTGCTCACCGCGATCTACATGTTCCGGCTGGTGTTCCTGACCTTCCACGGCGAGCGCGCCGCGGCGGGGCATGGTCACGACGCTCATAGCCACGGCGCCCATGGCGCGCACGGCGGCCACGGCCACGACGACCATGGCCACGGCGGGCACCTGCACGACGCGCCGCCGGCGATGGCCATCCCGCTGGTCGTCCTGGCGCTCGGCTCGGTGCTCGCCGGCTACGTCGGCGTGCCGCACGCGCTCGGCGGCGACAACCGGATCCACGGCTTCCTGGAGTCGTCGTTCCACCCGGCGAGCGGGGCAGCGGATGCGCACGGCGCACCCGGAACGGTCGCGCACGAGGCGACGCCGGCCGGCACCGCCCACGCGACCGCCGAGGCGTCCACCCCTGCGGTCGATGCACACGCCGCCGAGCAGACCGAACTGACGCTCATGGGCGTGTCGTCCGTGATCGCGCTCCTCGGCATCGGCATCGCCGCCTACTTCTTCCTGTTCAACCGCGCCCTCGCCGACTCGATCGCGCGCAGCTTCGCCGCGGTGCACCGGACGCTCCTGAACAAGTACTGGATCGACGAGCTCTACGACGCCACCATCGTCCAGCCGCTGAAGTGGGTGTCCGACCACGTGCTGTGGAAGGTGATCGACGTCTGGATCATCGACGGCACCGTCAACGGCGTCGGCGTGTTCGTGCGCGGCTCGGCGGCGCTGATCCGCATGACCCAGACCGGCTCGATCCGCACCTACGCGGCGTCGCTCGTCCTCGGCGTCGTCCTGGTGCTCGGCTACTACTTGATGCAGTGATGATTGCCGATTTTCGACCCACGATTTCCGGCGGACGCGCATGCTGAGCCTCGTCGTCTTCCTGCCGCTGGCCGGCGCCCTCGCGCTGCTCGCCCTGCCCAACAAGGACGGGTCGCGCGACGGCGTGATCCGCTGGGGCGCGCTGGCGGTCTCGCTGGCGTCGTTCGCCACGACGCTGGCGCTGTGGTACGCCTTCGACCCGGACGCCGCCGGCTTCCAGTTCGTCGAGCGCGTCGCGTGGATGCCGTCCTTCGGCATCGACTACCTGCTCGGCGTCGACGGCATCAGCCTGATGCTGCTGGTGCTGACCGGCTTCCTGACGCCGCTGGCGCTGCTGTGCTCGTGGGAGTCGATCGAGGAGCACGTCAAGGCGTTCTCGGTCCTGGTGCTGGTGCTCGAGACGGCGATGATGGGCGTCTTCGTCTCGCTGGACCTGTTCCTGTTCTACGTGTTCTGGGACGCGATGCTGATCCCGATGTACTTCCTCATCGGGGTCTGGGGCTACGACCAGCGCGTCTACGCGGCGGTCAAGTTCATGCTCTACACGATGGCCGGCAGCGTCCTCATGCTGATCGCCATCATCGCGCTCTCGGTGCTGCACCACCAGGCGACCGGCGTCTACACCTTCGACGTCACCAAGCTCTACGACCTGTCGATCGCGCACGACGTGCAGCTGTGGCTGTTCCTGGCCTTCGCGCTGGCCTTCGCCATCAAGGTGCCGCTGTTCCCGTTCCACACGTGGCTGCCCGACGCGCACGTCCAGGCGCCGACCGCCGGCTCGGTCATCCTGGCCGGCGTGCTGCTGAAGATGGGCACCTACGGCCTGGTGCGCTTCGCCTTCCCGCTGTTCCCGCACGCGGCGCAGGTGTGCGCCCCGTGGCTCGGCTTCCTCGCCGTCACCGGCATCGTCTACGGCGCGCTCGTGGCGATGGTCCAGCCGGACATGAAGAAGCTGGTCGCCTACTCGAGCGTCAGCCACCTCGGGTTCGTGGTGCTGGGCATCTCCTCGATGAACGTCGAGGGCATGCAGGGCGCCGTCTACCAGATGCTGGCGCACGGCGTCAGCACCGGCGGGCTCTTCATCATCGTCGGCATGCTCTCGGATCGCCGCCACACGCGCCTGATCGCCGAGTTCGGCGGCCTGAAGTCGGTGATGCCGAAGCTGGTCGCGGCCTTCCTGATCATCACGCTGTCGTCGATCGGCCTGCCCGGCCTGAACGGCTTCGTCGGCGAGTTCCTGACCATCCTCGGCGGCTTCCGCTGGCGGCCTGAGCTGGCCGTGGTGGCGACGAGCGGCGTCATCCTGTCGGCCGTCTACATGCTCTGGATGTTCCAGCGCGTGAACTACGGCGAGGTCACCAACCCGAAGAACGCGGCGCTGCCCGACCTGTCGCCGCGCGAGTGGTGGACGCTCGGCCCGGCGGTGGCGATGGCCGTCGTGATGGGCGTGTTCCCGACCATCTTCCTCGCTCCCTCCGAGCCCGCCGTCCGGGCCGTGGTCGAGCGGATTGCCGGCGGCCAGAACCGGGCCGCGGCGCCCCACGCGCCGCCGGCAGCCGCCGCGGCGGACGCGCCGCGCGGCGCCGCCAGCGGGGGAGCGCATCCATGAACCTCGCCGAACTCCAGGCCGTCATCCCGATCCTCATCGTCGTCGCGACGGCGTTGATCACCCTCGCTGTCGAGGCCTTCCGCGGCAAGGACGAGCGGCTGCCGCTCGGCGTGCTCGGCCTCATCGGCCTGGCCGGCGCCGCCGCCGCCTCGTTCATGCTCTGGGGCCACAACCGGGTCAGCTTCGGCGTCGTCCGCGCCGACAACTTCGCGCTGTTCGTCAACGGGATCCTGATCGTCGTCGGCATGCTGACGATCCTCTTCTCGGGCGACCTGATCGAGCGCGAGGAGCTGCCCGCCGGCGAGTACTACTCGCTGCTCCTGTTCTCGCTGTCCGGCATGATGCTGATGGCCGCGGCCATCGACCTGCTGGTGGTCTTCCTCGCCCTCGAGATCCTGTCGCTCGGCGTCTACGTGCTCACCGCCATCAGGCGCAGCAGCCTGGCCGGGGCCGAGGGCGGCTTCAAGTACTTCCTGCTCGGCGCGTTCTCGAGCGCGTTCTTCCTCTACGGCGTGGCGCTGATCTACGTCGTCGCCGGCAGCACGCGGCTCGACAAGGTCGCCCTGGCCATCGCCGGCCACTCGGCGGCGCCGACCCTGTTCGTGCTCATCGCGGTCGGCCTGGTGATGGTCGGCTTCGCCTTCAAGGTGTCGGCCGTCCCGTTCCACATGTGGACGCCGGACGCCTACCAGGGCGCACCGACGATCGTCACCGGCTTCATGTCCACGGCGGTCAAGGCGGCGGCCTTCGCGGCGTTCGTCCGCGTCTTCCTGACCGCGTTCGGTCCGCTCAGCGCGCACTGGGCGCCGCTGCTCGGGGCCAGCGCCATCGCCACGATGGTCGTCGGCACCGTCGTCGGCGTGGCCCAGACCAGCGTGAAGCGCATGCTCGCCTACTCGAGCATCGCGCACGGCGGCTACATGCTGGTCGGGCTCATCGCCGCGACCGACACCGGCCAGGCGGCGGTGCTGTTCTACCTGCTGTCCTACGCCGTCACCAACCTCGGCGCCTTCGGGATCCTGGCGCTGCTCGCCAGCCGGTCGAACGAGCACGACGAGGTGCGCGACTTCGCCGGGCTGTGGAAGAGCGAGCCCGTGCTGGCGACGCTGCTGACGGTGTTCCTGCTGTCGCTGGGCGGCTTCCCGCCGACCGCCGGGTTCATCGGCAAGTGGTACATCTTCGCCGCCGCGGTGCAGCAGGGGCACTACGCGCTGGCCATCATCGGCGTGCTGACCAGCGTCATCTCGGTCTACTACTACCTGCGCATCATCGTGATGATGTACATGTCGGAGTCGGCTCACACCGAGCCGGTGGCCAAGCTGTCGCCGACCGCGACCGCGGCGCTGGCGATGTCGGTCGCCGCCGTCTTTTATCTGGGCGTCTATCCGACCGACGCCATCGAGCTGGCGCTGCGCTCGGTCAGCCGGCTGTTCTAGGATCGCGCTCGCGGCGATGACTAATCCGCCCGTGCCGCCATCGTCGATCGATCCCCTCCGCCCCCGGCTCGAGCCCGAGCCGACGCACCGGCCCGAGCCGCGCTTCTGGCCCTATCTGGACCTCGCCGAGCAGCCGTCCGAAGAGGAACTGGCCGCGCTCGACCCGGACCTGCGCCTGGCGCTGTCGCGCACCGGCGTCGGGGGGCAGGGCGGCTGGGGCGCGTTCTCGCTCACCCTCGCGTTCCCGCGCTTCGAAGGCCCGAACTACGATCGCGCCGTGGCGATGGCCAAGGCGTCGCGCCAGTACCTCGAGACGGGGACGGGCGAGGACTTCCGGGTCCGCGCGCGCTTCCAGCCGGACGACGCGCCGGCGCTGCGCGACCTGTATCAGCTGGTCGGGGATCTGCCCGGGACCGACGTCCTCATCGACGATCGGCCGGTGCCGTACGCCCGCGAGCTCTGGCTGCCGCTGTTCTGGTGTCTGTTGCCGCGCTGAGGAAGTTGGCGGCGGGTGGGGGAGTGCGGTTGGCAGGAAGGACGGAGCCGACCGGTGTCGACCCCGTCTTCCTCTGGCGGCCTGGCGTCGAAGCGCCCTGCCGCCCGGTCTGGTTCCGCCGCAAGGGCGGTGCCTGCCCGGCTCGCGGTCAGCCGCGGTCGTGGCCGCTGCGCGAGCTTGGGCGGGCGGCCTTCATGGCCGCCTCAGTTGGCCTTGCTGACGTTGCCCGCCTGGGGGCCCTTCGGACCATCAACGATCTCGAACTCGACCGCCTGTCCTTCCTCGAGCGTACGGAACCCGTTGCCCGTGATCGCCGAGAAATGGACGAACACGTCGCTGCCGGATTCACGCTCGATGAAGCCGTACCCCTTGGCGTTGTTGAACCACTTGACCTTGCCTTGAATGCGCATTGTCTTCCTCTGCCTTGCGCGCCCGCCCTGCGTTCGATCAGTCCGGGCGCCTGGAATTACCCGTCCGTGACCCCAGCTCGACCGGGGGCACGGGCACAAAAAAAAGCCGCATCGGCGGCCTCATGACGAACGCGTGACGGATTGAACGTTCTCCGACACGCATAGGTAGGATAACGACGAGTTATGGGAATGTCAACCATTCGCCCGGCGCCGGTTCCGGGGGCCATCGCCGTCCGGCGGGCGCTCCTCAGCGTCTCGGACAAGACCGGCCTGGTCCCCTTCGCCCAGGCCCTGAATGCACGCGGCGTCACACTGCTGTCGACCGGCGGGACGGCCAGGGCGCTGGCCGAGGCCGGGCTCCCGGTCGTGAACGTCTCGGACGTCACCGCCTTCCCCGAGATGCTCGACGGGCGGGTCAAGACGCTGCACCCGGCGGTGCACGGGGGCATCCTGGCCCGGCGCCACCTGCCGGAGGACCTGGCCGCCATCGGGGCGCACGGGATCGAGCCCATCGACCTGGTGGTCGTGAACCTCTATCCGTTCGCCCGCGCCGCCGCCAACCCGGCGACCGGCTTCGACGCCCTGATCGAGGAGATCGACATCGGCGGGCCGAGCATGGTGCGGGCCGCGGCGAAGAACTTCCGGGACGTGCTGATCGTGGTCGACCCGCGGGACTACCCGCGCGTGCTCGAGGACCTGGCCGCCCCGGGCGGCTCGAGCCCGGCCTTCCGCTTCGAGCTGTCGCGCCGCGCCTTTGCCCACACCGCCGCCTACGACGCGACCATCGCGTCGACGCTCGAGACGATCGGGAGCGACGCCGACCCGTTCGCGCGGCCGGCCGAGACGCCGGCGCTGCCGGCGACGATGCGCCTGTCGCTGCCGCAGCGCCGCGTGCTGCGCTATGGCGAGAACCCGCACCAGCCGGCGGCGTGGTACGGCCTCGAGCCGGCGCAGGGGTTCAGCGCCGTCGAGATCAAGCAGGGCAAGGAGCTGTCCTACACCAACCTGCTCGACCTGGACGCCGCCGCCCGCATCGCGCTCGAGTTCGACGAGCCGGCGGCGGCGGTCATCAAGCACGCCAACCCGTGCGGCGTGGCCACCGCGGCCACGATCGCACAGGCCTACGTCACCGCGCGCGACGCCGATGCGTTGTCCGCCTTCGGCGGCATCATCGGCCTGAACCGCACACTCGACGCCGAAACCGCACACGCGATCACCACGACGTTCATCGAGGCGGTCATCGCGCCCGCCGTCGACGAGGCGGCGCTGCCGATCCTCGCCGCCAAGAAGAACCTGCGCGTCCTCACCGCCGACTTCGCGTCCTTCCGCGACGCCGTCCGGCCGGGGGTCGAGCTGCGCTCGATCCTCGGCGGCGTCCTGGTGCAGGAGCGCGATCGCGTCGTGGAGGCCCGGACGCCGTGGCCCGACGCGGCCGGCGAGGGGCTCCGCGTCGTCACGAAGCGCCAGCCGACCGCCGAGGAGTGGCAGGCACTGCGCTTCGCCTGGCGCGTCTGCGCCCACGTCAAGTCGAACACGATCCTCTTCACCGGGCCGGATCGGACGCGCGCGGTCGGCGCCGGCCAGATGAGCCGCGTCGACGCGGTGAAGGTCGCGGTGATGAAGGCCGGCGGCAGCGTCCCCGGCAGCGTCGTCGCCTCGGACGCGTTCTTCCCGTTCCGCGACGGCCTCGACGCGCTGGCGGCGGCCGGCGCCACGGCCGTCGTGCAGCCGGGCGGCTCGGTCAAGGACGCCGAGGTCATCGCCGCGGCCGACGAGCACGGCCTGGCGATGGTCTTCACCGGGAAGCGGCACTTCCGTCACTAGCCTTGCGACCGGCAGGCCGACCCAGGCGCTGCGCGAAGCGGTCGGCCGTGCTCGCCGATCGCAACGCCCAGCCCACCTTTCTCGTCTACGAGGCGGGGCGTTGACGAACGTCTGCACGTTCGACTGCACCCCCTGAGGCGCCGACGGGCGTAGTACCGCCATGCGATGGAGACACGTCCTGCGCCACCTTGCGGCGATGCCGCTGTTCACCGGCATGGCCGTGCTGACCCTCGCCCTGGGCATCGGCGCCAACACCGCGATCTTCAGCGTGATTTCCGGCGTCCTGTTGAAGCCGCTGCCGTATCCGCGCTCGGACGAACTGGTGGCCCTCGATCACTCCGCTGCCGGCCTGGACATCCAGCGCGCCGGGGCCGCGCCCTTCCTGTACTTCACCTATCGTGAGGATGGCCGCGTCTTCCAGGACGTGGCGATGTGGAACACCGGCACCGTCAGCGTCACCGGCCTCGCCAAGCCGGAGGAGGTGCGGGCCCTGTTCGCGACGGACGGCCTGCTGCCGATCCTCGGCGCCCAGCCGATGCTCGGCCGGGTGTTCTCCCGGGCAGACGACGCGCCCGGCGGCGCCGAGACCGTCGTACTCACGGCCGGCTACTGGCGGGCGAAGTTCGGCGGCGACCGGTCGGCAGTGGGCCGCACGGTGACGCTGGACGGGCGTTCGCGCGAGATCATCGGTGTGCTGCCCGACACGTTCCGTTTCCTCGATCGCGACGTGTCGCTGATCGTGCCGATGCGGATCGATCGCAGCAAGGTCTTCATCGGCAACTTCAGCTACTCGGCGATCGCGCGCCTGAAGCCGGGCCAGACCATCGATCAGGCGACGGCCGACGCCGCGCGCATGGTCCCCATCGCGCTCCGGCGGTTCCCGCCGTTCCCCGGCGCGACCCTCGCCATGTTCGAGAAGGCGCGCATCACGCCGCAGATCCGATCGATGAAGGACGACCTCGTCGGCGACGTGCAGAACGCGCTGTGGGTGCTGATGGGCACGATCGCGATCGTGCTCCTGATCGCCTGCGCCAACGTCGCCAACCTGCTCCTCGTGCGCGCCGAGTCGCGGCAGCAGGAGCTGGCGGTGCGGGCGGCGCTCGGCGCGGATTCGCGTCGGATCGTCCGCGAGCTGCTGATGGAGAGCATGACCCTCGCCGTGGCCGGCGGCGTGGTCGGATTGGGGCTGGCGTTCGGGGCGGTACGGCTGCTGGTGGCCCTCGAACCCGGCAACCTGCCGCGGCTGAGCGACATCACGGTCGATCTGCCGGTGCTGATCTTCGCCGTGGCCCTGTCGCTGCTGTCCGGCCTGCTGTTCGGCGTCATCCCGGCGCTCAAGCAGGCCGGCGCACAGCTGGCGACGACGCTGCGGGCCGGCGGGCGGACCGCGAGCGCCAGCAAGGACCGCGAGCGCGCCCGCAACGTGCTCGTCGTCGCCCAGGTCGCGCTGGCCCTGGTGCTCCTGGTCAGCTCGGGGTTGATGATCCGGACCTTCCGGGCCCTCGTCGACGTCGACCCCGGGTTCGTCCGGCCGGGCGAGGTGCAGACGCTGCGGCTCTCGATCCCGGACTCGCAGGTGAAGGACGAGGCCGCCGTCGTCCGGATGCACCAGGCCATCCTCGACAGGCTGGCGGCGGTGCCGGGCGTGTCATCGGTCGCGCTCGCCTCGACGACCACGATGTCCGGGCAGGGCTGGCACGATCCGCTCTTCGCCGAGGACCGCCCGTATGCGGAGGCGGAGGTGCCGCCGATCCGGATGTTCAAGTTCGTCGCGCCCGGCTACATGAAGACACTGGGCGGGTCGATCGTCGCCGGTCGGGATTTCACGTGGGAAGACGCGCACGCGCGGCGCCCCGTCGCCATGGTGTCGGCGAATCTCGCCCGGGAGCTCTGGGGCGGCCCGGCCCAGGCGATCGGTAAGCGCGTGCGGCCGTACACCAAGGGGGTCTGGCGCGAAGTGGTGGGCGTCGTCACCGACACCCGCGACGAGGGCGTGACGAAGAAGGCGGCGACCATCGCCTATTGGCCGATCTCGATGGCCGAGTTCCTCCCGAGCGACGACAGTCCGGTGTTCGTGCTCCGGAACGCGTCCTATCTGGTGCGGAGCAGCCGGACCGGCAGCGAGGGGTTCGTCCGCGATCTCGAGCGCGCCGTGTGGTCGGTCAATCCCAACCTGCCGCTCGCCGCCGTGCGCACGCTCGAGGAGATCTACAAGGCCTCCCTGGCCCGGACGTCGTTCACACTCGTGATGCTCGCCATCGCCGGGACGATGGCGCTCGTCCTGGGAGTCGCCGGCATCTACGGCGTGATCTCGTACGCGGTGTCGCAGCGGCGGCGCGAGATCGGCATCCGCATCGCGCTCGGGGCGACGTCCCACGCGGTGACCGGCCTGTTCGTCCGGCACGGCATGATCCTCGCCGGCGTCGGCGTCGCGATCGGGCTGGCGACGGCCCTGGCCATCACGCGGTTGATGGCGACGCTGCTTGTTCGAGGTCAGCCCGGTCGATCCGCTGACCTACGCCCTGGTATCGCTGCTGCTCTTCGCCGCGACGGTGCTTGCCTGCTACCTGCCGGCCCTGCGGGCGACCCGCGTCGACCCGATCGGCGCGCTCCGGGCGGAGTAGTCCCCTGGACACGTGAGAGCTGGGACAAGTCCCGGAGCGCGGCGCCCGGCAGGCCAGGCGCGACGACCGAGCATATCGGGAATATGTAAGGGAGGAGCAACGCCGCCCGCCGGGATGCCCCGCCCGGGAATTGGCGTAGCTATCACGTGTCCAGGGGACCTGGCCCCGCCGCTACTGCGGCGTGGCGAAGCGCTTGAAGAAGCTCGTGTCGTTCCAGCGCGGGCGCTGCGGCTGATTGGCGACGACGGTGGTGAGCCGCACCAGCAGATCGTTGAACACGACGGCGGATCCGCGATCGACCGGCTGCTGCAGGTCGTCGGACGGCGCGTGGTACCGCTCTTGGGTCCACGCCGCATGCGTCTTCGCGTCCGGCGACTCGGGAAGGTAGCCGACCTTCAACGCCAGCGCGGGCACCCCCTGCCGGATGAAGCTGTACTGATCGCTCCGGATGAAGCGGTTGCGCAGCGGCTCGGGATCGCCCTGGACGCCGAGTCCCATCGAGGCCGCGACAGTGCGCACCGATGTGCCCAGATCCGACTCGTCGAGACCGAACACCATCACGCTCTTCATCGGGAACAGCGGCAGGAACATGTCCATGTTGAGGTTGGCGACGACGGCCCTGGGCGGCACGGGCGGACGGGTGGCGAAGTACCGTGAGCCGAGCAGCCCTTTCTCCTCGGCGGTGACGGCGACGAAGAGGATCGAGCGTTTCGGCTTCTCCGACGCGCGTGCCAGTGCCGCGGCGGTCTCGATCAGGCTGGCGATGCCGGAGGCGTTGTCCATCGCGCCGTTGTAGATCCGGTCGCCGCCGACCGCGCCGCCGACGCCGAGGTGATCGAGGTGCGCCGAGAGCACGACGTATTCGTCGCGCAGCGCGGCGTCGCTCCCTGCCAGCGTGCCGGCGACGTTGTCCGACGTGATGGTCGTCTTGTCCACGGCCACCTTGGCCCGCACCACGGTCGGGAGCGGGAAGCCAGGGAGCGGCTTGCGGGTGTCGGCGAGGGCGACCATCTCGGCGAACGTGTGCCCCGAGCCGGCAAAAAGGCGCTCGGCGCTGGCCGGGTTGAAGGCAATCGAGACCTGCTGGCCGGCGGTGTCGTCGAGCGCGGGATCGGCCAGCGACATCGCCGGTTGGAGGCGCGCCAGCGTCGAGCGCTCCCAGGGCGGCTCGATCCGGCCCGGGTGCTGCAGCACGATCGCGCCGAGGGCGCCGGCCTTCTTCAGCGCCGCCCACCGCACCGCCGCCGACTGCGCGTGGGCGCTGAGCGCGTCGGGCACCCCCGCGGGGCTGCCGAGCAGGTAGACCGCCACCTTGCCGCGGAGGTCCTGGCCGGCGAGGTCGTCGATCTTCAGCTCGGGGATCGACAGGCCGTAGCCGACGAACGCGAGCGGCGCCTCGACCTGCGGCGCCGGATCGATCCGCATCGAGAACGCGGCGTCCGGTCCGAGCGCGACCGGTTCCACCTTGCCGTCGCGCACCAACGCCAGGCTCGACTGCGCCTCGACGATCTGCCGCGACGTGAACTGGACGGGCTGCAGGTAACCCGACGTTCCCGCCGGCGCGAGCCCGGCCGCCTTGAACTGCTCAGCGATGTAGGCCGCCGCCTTCTTGTGGCCCTCGCTGCCGGTGTCGCGGCCCTGGAGGTCGTCGTTCGCCAGGAAGGACACGTGCGCCCACCAGCGCGCACTGGCGTCATCGGCGGCCTGGGCCGGGACGAGCGCGCCGGCGACGACGGCCGAAATCGAAAGGATTGCCGAAACCGCACGTGACATGCGGCGAGCATCCTACAGGCGCCGGCGATCCCGCAACACGGCGCGGACGGTCCTGGGACGAGCCGCGACGAGGTGCCCCGCCGCCCGGCGGGCGCGCGACGCGCGTCAGCCCAGCGCGTCGAGCAGTTCTGCGGCGGTGACGGCCGCCGGGCCGAACTTGCCGACGGCGACGCCCGCGGAGTGGTTGGCGAGCTCGGCGGCCTGGACGAGCGTGGCGCCCGACGCGAGCGCGACGGCCAGCGTGGCGATCACGGTGTCGCCGGCGCCGGTGACGTCCGCGACCTCGCGGGCCTTCGCGGCGAGGTTCGTCTCGACGATGAGGGGGGTCTCGTGCGGCGCCGCGCCGGCGGTGGGGGCGGCGCCCTCGGCCAGCCACAGGCCGTGCTCGCCGCGCGTGATCATCACCGACGTCGCGCCGGCGAGCGCACGGAACGCACGCGCCGCGTCGCGGGCGTCGGCGTCGGTGCGGATCCGTTTGTGCGTGGCGACTTCCGCCTCGTGGTGGTTCGGCGTGATCAGCGAGGCGCCGGCATACGAGGCGAGGTGCGGAATCTTGGGATCGACCAGCACGGCGAGGCCGGTCGCGGCCCGGCGCTCGGCCAGACGCCGCATCAATCCTGGTGTCACCGCGCCCTTCAGGTAGTCGGAGACGACCACCACCGCGGCGTCCGCGCAGGCCCGGTCGACCGCGGCGACCAGCGCACGCTCGACGTCGCCGGCGGCTTCGGCGTCCGACTCGTAGTCGACGCGGGCGACCTGCTGGTGCCGCGTCGTCACGATGCGGACCTTGCGCGTGGTCGGCCGGGTCCGATCCTCGATCAGACCGTCGGCGGCGATCCCGGCCGTGCCGAGGGCGGCCCGCAGCGCCGCCGCCGCGTCGTCGGCGCCAACCAGGCCGATCAGCCGCGGCGTCGCGCCGAGGGCGCGGATGTTGTGGGCGACGTTGGCGGCGCCGCCGAGGCGGACCTCGTCGCCGATGTGCTCGACGACCGGGACGGGCGCCTCCGGCGAGATGCGCTGCACGCGCCCGATCGTGAACTGATCGAGCATGACGTCGCCGACGACCACGATCGGCCGATCGGCGATCCGCGCCACGAGCGAGCGAAGGGCGGCGAGGGACGGAGCGGCGGCGTCCGCCGTCATCGCGCGTCGGCGTCGTCGGCGGTGCGGTCCGACGCGTAGGGCAGGGTGATCAGCACCAGGAAGAGCATCAGGAACTCGGAGTCCCCGAAGTTGTACTCGAACAGCCCGGCGGCGAGCATGGCGGCCACCGCGGCGAGGCCGCCGGCGGCCAGCGACGGGTGGCGGCTCGTCGTGACGCGTCGGATCAGGTCGCGTCCGAGGTAGATGATGAACCCGAGCCAGACGAGCAGGGCGGGCAGGCCGCGCTCGGCCGCGATGTGCACCGGCACGTTGTGCAGGTGGACGTTGAGATCGTTGACCGCCCACGGCTGGCGGTACTCCTTGTAGACCGACTTCACCATGTCCGGCCCGACGCCGGTGAGCGGGTGGTCGCGGACGATCTCGAGGCCGGACTGCAGCATCGCGACGCGGTCCTTGTTCGACGGGTCGTTGACGTCGAACATCGAGTACATCCGGGCGGTGACGCTGGTCGGCGCGATCAGGATCGCCAGCGCGACCACCAGCGGGATGGCGGCGAGCAGCCGCCGATCCTTGAGCACGATGAGGACGCCGACGCCGGCGACCAGCCCGACCCACGCGCTGCGGGTGAAGGTGAGGGCCAGGGCCACGATCAGCGCCGGCATCACCAGGACCGTCCAGGTCCGCGAGCCGCCGAAGAAGTGCGCGCCTTCGCGGCGGAAGACGAGCCGGGCGGCGGCGGCGCAGGCCACCAGCATCAGCACGCCCGAGTAGGTCATGTAGTGGGTCAGCGACCCGCGCGGCCGCATGCCCAGGTTGTCGTAATGGAGCAGCCCGAACTGGGCGATGCCGATGAGCGCGCTCAGCGCCCCGACCGAGATGATGACGGTGGCGAACGTCAGGGCCCGCGACCCGCGCGCGAACCGGTAGACCACCGGGACGATGAGGAACAGCACCAGCTGCTTGCAGTCGATCAGGCTGGCGGTGGGATCGACCGAGTTGAGGGCCGAGAAGACGGTGGCCACGCCGTAGGCGGCCAGCCACCAGAACATCACCGGCACCTGGATCCGCTCGTGCTGGACGCGCACCACCGCCGCCCAGCAGGCGAAGGTGATGGCGAGCATGATGTAGGCGGGCGCGACCGAGAGCTGCGACGCGGCGAGGAAGCCGACCAGCGCGGCGAGCGTGACGACCTCGAGCTTGTTGTCGCCGCGGAACATGGGCGCCTGGAGCGCGGTCGTGGTCGTCGTCATGCGCGAGTTCCTGCCGCCAGCACCTGTTCCACTGCTTTCACCACCTCGCCGGGGCCGATTCCCGTCAGGCACCGGAAGTCGTCGGTCACGCACCGACGCTGGTCGCACGGCCGGCAGGCGAGGTCGAGCCGCTCGACCGCCGCCGTCGGCACGTCCGGGGGCCGCCAAGGCGCCGACCGGACCGCCAGCGTCGGACCGTACAGTCCAACAATCGGCACGTCCGACGTCGCCGCGACATGCAGCGGCCCGCTGTCCCCGCCGACGTAGACCGCGGCACGGGCCACGAGGCTCCGCAACTCGGCCAGCGTGTACTCGTCGCCCGTCCGGATGCGATCCGCGACGCCTTCCGGCAGTCGCTGCCTCGCCTGCGCGACGATCGCGCGCGCCGCCTCAGCTTCTGACGGCCCGGACGTGAGGATGATACGCCGATCCGGGTCGTTCGCCGCAAGTTGCACAGCCAGCTCGACGAAGTGGCTCGCGGGCCAGCGGCGGAAGGGGTTTCCGGCGCTCACGTGGACGACCACGAGCCGGCGTGCGGGACCGATGCCGGCCGCGGCCAGGCGGCTCGTGACGGACGCCTTCGCCTCGGCGTTTTCCTCCATGCGGACCCGATGGCGGACGCGATCCGGCGCGGCGGCGACGGGACGCCCGAGGTGGGGCAGCAGATCCCACTGGTTCTCGACCGAGTGGCGCGGGCGCAGGTCGGCCGGACGCGGCACGACCTCGGTGTACATCCAGGAGCGCCCCTTGACCGCATAGCCGACCCGGCGGGGCGCGCCGGTGGCCCACGTCAGGAACGACGCGCGTGGGCCCCCATGGAAGTCGACGACCAGGTCGAAGCGGGTGCGGCGCAGCTCCCGGGCGAGCGCCAGGTCGGCGGCGATCCGCCGCCAGCCGCGCAGGTGCGGCACCACTTTGACGGCGTCGATGCCGGGATGGCCCTGGACGACCGGCGCGGCGGCCGGCTCCACCAGATACGTGATCTCAGCCTCGGGAAAGGCGTCGCGGATGGCGGTGACCGCCGGCGTCGTGAACACCACGTCACCGATGAGCCGCAGCCGCACCAGCAGGATTTTCATTGCTGGCAGGGGCCGGGCTGGTGCGCTCGCCCTTGTGAGCACGCTCGCCGCATGGAACAATTCGATTTCATGACGCGTGGCGCGGCGCTGATGCTCCTGTCGGCCTTCGGGGCCACTCTCGGCTCGCCGCTCCCCGCCGGGGCGCAATCCGGAGCGGCGCAATCCGCGTCGGCCACAGCCTACTTCGAGTTCATTCGCGGCCGACACCTCGAATCCCTCGGCCAGATCCCGCAGGCGCTCGAAGCGTATCGGCTGGCCGCCGAGGCCGATCCGAAGAGCGCGGCCATTCCCGCCGAGATCGCCACCCTCAACGCGCGCGCCAACCGCACCGAGGACGCCACCCGCGCCGCCGGGCAGGCCCTGGCCATCGACCCGGAGAACGCCGAAGCGCATTTCGTGCTCGGGACGATCCTCGCCGCCGAGCTCGAGGGGCGGGTCGAAGCGGGTCGGCCGGCGACCGGCGCCAAACCCACGCTCGACGACGCGATCTCGCATCTCGAGCGCGCCCGCGCGAGCCGTCCGCTGGACGCCGGGCTGGCCATGACGCTCGGCCGGCTCTATCTATCCAAGCGCGATTTCGCCAAGACGCGCGAGCTGCTCGACCCCGTCCTCGAGCGCGAGCCAGATCACGCCGAGGCCGCGTACCTGATCGCGCAGGCCCAGCTCGCGACCGGCGACCTCGAGGGCGCCGCCCGCTCGCTCGACACCGTGATCGCCGCCGAGCCGCAGTTCACGCGCGCGCTGATCGATCGCGCCGACGTGGCCCTGCGCCAGCGGCGCTGGGACGATGCCGCCGCGGCGTTCGGCAGGGCCGCCGCGGCGATGCCGGATCGCCTCGACCTGAAGCTGCGGCAGGCGTCGGCGCTGCTCCGCGGCGGACGTCACGACGCCGCCCGCGATCTGCTCGAAGCCGTCGAGCGAGACCGCGGCGACGACGCCCGCGTGCCGTTCCTGCTCGTCGACGTCGAGCGCGCCCGACACGACTACGCGAAGGCCGAGCGCGCCGCCCGCCGCGTCATCGAGCTCGAGCCCGATCGCGTCACCGGCTACCACGCCCTGGCCCAGGTGCTGGCCGATCGCCGCGAGCACCGCGCCATCGTCGACGCGCTGGCGCCGGCCATCACCCGCCTCGAAGGCAAGGAGGACGCCCGTGCGCTGGTCGCGCTGCGCGCGTCGATCGGCGTCGCCTACCTGCAGCTCCGCGACTTCGAGCCCGGCATCGCCGCGATCGATCGCGCCCGCCGCGACGGCGGCGCCGATCCGGGCCTCGACGCCCTGCGCGTCCAGGCCAGGCTCGAGGCGAACCGGGTAGACGAGGCGCTCGCCGTCGTGACCGAGGCCCGGCGCGACGATCCGGCCAGCCAGCGCCTGCTCGGCCTCGAAGCCGAGACGCGGCTGCGGCGCGGTGAGCGCGACAAGGCGTTCTCGCTCTACCAGCAATCGATCGACACGGACGGCAGCGACGTCGACACCCACATCGCGTTCGCCGGCCTGCTGCTCGAGGCCAAGGAGTTCAAGCGGGCCGAGACGGTGCTCACCGGCGCCCGCGCGCGCTTTCCGTCGGAGACGTCGATTCCCTTCCAGCTCGGCGCCGTCTTCGAGGAGCAGGCCCGCTACGAGGACGCCGAGCGCGCCTTCCGTGATGCGCTGCTGATCGACCCGAAGCACGCCCCGACCCTCAACTATCTGGGCTACATGCTGGCCGAGCGCGGCCGTAAGCTCGACGAGGCCGTGAAGCTGCTGCACGAAGCCGTCGACCTCGACCCCTACAACGGCTCGTATCTCGATTCCCTCGGGTGGGCGTACTTCAAGCGCGGTGCCTACGATCGCGCCAGGACCTACCTGCTGCGGGCGGGTGATCAGCTCCCGCGCAACTCGGTGATCCAGGACCACGTCGGCGACCTGCTGTTCGCGACGTCCGATCGCGCCGGCGCGGTCGCGGCCTGGCAGCGCGCCCTGGACGGCGACGGGCGGTCGATCGAACGCAGCGCCATCGAGCAGAAGATCGAGAAGGCGCGTGCGCGGTAGCGCACTTTGCGCCCTGGCGGCGAGCCTGGGCGCCGCGATGGTCTTCGCCGGCTGCGCCGCGCGCGGCTTCGTCGTGCCCACCGGCTCCGGGACCGTCGAGCCGACGCTCGCCCAGGCCTACCAGTCGTCGATCGCGTCGTGCGGCGACCTGCGCAGCCTCACCGCCGACATCAAGCTGTCCGGGCGCGTCGATGGACGGCGTGTCCGCGGCACGCTGCAGGTCGGCCTGACCCGCGACGGCGGCGTGCGGATCGAGGCGGTGGCGCCGTTCGGGGCGCCGATCTTCACGATCGCCGGCCGCGCCGATGCCGGGACGTTGTGGCTGCCGCGCTCGCGCGAGGTGGTGCGGGCCGCGCCCGCCGAGATCCTCGAGGCGCTGACCGGCGTCGCGCTGCCGGCGTCGGGGCTCTTCGAGATCGTCACGGCGTGCCCGGCGGCCGACGACGCCGTGGTGAAGGGCGGAGCGCTTCAGCAACCCGGACCTCGCCCGCGTGTCGCTGCGCAGCGGCGCCGAGGTGTGGTGGCGGCCGGACGTGGCGCCGCTGCACCCGCTCGGCACGCGCCGCGCCGGAGCCCTCGTCGAATACCGTGCCTTTGTCGGCGATCGGCCGCAGACGGTGCGGCTCGGCGCGACCCCCGGCACGGCGGGCGCCTCCCGCGCCGATCTGTCGCTGACGCTGCAGCAGGTCGAGACCAACGTCGCGCTCGGCGACGAGGCGTTCACGCTGGCCGTGCCGGACGGCGCCAAGGTGCTGACGCTGAGCGAGCTGCGCCAGGCCGGCGTCCTGCGCTGACCGCGACCGGCATGTGGACGGCGTCGGCGCGCGCGAAGATCAACCTGCACCTCGCGGTCCACGCGCGTCGCCCCGACGGCTACCACGCGCTCACCACCGTCTTCCAGACCATCGAGCTCGCCGACACGCTGACGATCGTCGAGCACGACGGGCCGTTCACGCTGCGGTGTCCCGGCAGCGACGCGCCCGAGGACGACTCCAATCTGGTCGTGCTCGCGGCGCGGGCCCTGGCCTCCGAGCTGGGCCGGCCGGAGCCGGCGGGGCTGCTCGTCACGCTCGACAAGCAGGTGCCGACGCAGGCCGGCCTTGGCGGCGGTAGCGCCGACGCGATGGCCGCGCTGCGGCTGCTGTGCGAGGTGTGGACGGTGCCGCCGGATCGCGATCTGCTGGCGCGGGTCGGCGGCCGGCTCGGCTCGGACGTGCCGTTCTTCGCCTGGGGCGGCACGGCGCTCGGCAGGGGCCGCGGAGACGAGCTCACTGCCGCTGCCGGCACTGCCACGCATGGCGTGCGCGATCGTCCGCCCGCCGTTCGGCGTGTCGACGGCCGACGCCTACCGCTGGGTGGCCGAGTCGCGGACCGGGAGCGCGCCCGTCGAAGCGCCGTTCGACCCGCCCACGCGAGCCGACGAGTGGCTCGAACGCCTCGCCGGCTGCCGCAACGACTTCGAGGCGGTCGTGTCAGCGCGCCACCCGGAGATCGCCGACGCGGTCGCGGCGCTGCGCGCCGCCGGCGCGCGGCTGGCGATGATGTCGGGCAGCGGATCCGCAATCTATGGCCTGTTCGACCGTGAGGCCGAGGCCGCAGGTGCGCTCACGCCACTGATGGCCCGGCCCGGCTGGCGCGGCTGGCTCACCGCGACGACGGCGCGTAGCGGCGCTAGTGCGGGCGAAGATCACTGGAAGGTCAGGCGGTCCACCGCCGTCCGGCGTCGTGGACTGGGTCGGGCTGCTGACCACCGGCGGCTGCCGCCTGGGGAGTCGCGCAGTGCGACCGCCGGAAGGCCCCTCGAGACGCCCCCAAAGCCGCCACAGCACGTGCGGGAACGACCCCGCCGGAGGGCGCGATTCCGGCGGGCCGGCACAGCCCCAAACACGACCATAGTCTACAGCCCAGACTTGCCCGCCGCGGGAGGTACGTATAAGCTATCGGTTTGCGTCGGCTCGTTGGGTCTCGCCTGTAGACAGCTCCCTTCGGAAGGCCCCGCCGCGTTGGGCGGGGTGACTTGGGTGACACGGCGGTCGAACGGGACTGCGGAGCATCCGCCAGAGCGGACGACCGCCGCCTGAAGGTGTGTGCGGAGTGGAGTCTCGCATGGTGGGGCGTGGCCAAGTGGTAAGGCACGGGACTTTGGCTCCCGCATTCGAAGGTTCGAATCCTTCCGCCCCAGCCACATCCGGACCCGCCATCATGGACGTCGGAGCACGCACAGCGAAAGAGGTCACCCGGGTGTCGCACGGCATGTCACGAACGGAACTCAGACTCTTCTCCGGCAGCGCCCACCCGCTGCTGGCGCAGGAGATTGCTGACTTCCTGTGCGTGCCGATGGGCCAAGCCCGGCTCCATCGCTTCGCCGACACGGAGGTCTCGTTCCAGATCGACGAGAACATCCGCGGCATGGACGTGTTCATCGTCCAGCCGACCTGCCGGCCGGTCGACGAGCACCTGATGGAGCTCTGCATCATGATGGACGCGTTCCGCCGCTCGTCCGCGGCGCGGATCACGGCCGTCATCCCCTACTACGGCTACGCCCGGCAGGACCGCAAGGACAAGCCGCGCGTCCCGATCTCGGCCAAGCTGGTGGCGAACCTGATCGTCGCCGCCGGCGCCGACCGGGTGCTGACCATGGACCTGCACAAGGCGCAGATCCAGGCATTCTTCGACATCCCGACCGACCACCTGTTCGCGGCGCCCGTGATCATCGACTACCTGTCGCGGCAGCAGTTCGGCAAGGTGACGATCGTGTCGCCGGACGCCGGCGGCGCCGAGCGGGCCCGGGCCTACGCGAAGCGCCTCGGCGCCGACCTGGCGATCATCGACAAGCGGCGCAGCTCGGAAACGGGCGCGGCCGAGGTGATGAACGTCATCGGCGAGATCCGGGGCCGCATCTGCATCCTGCAGGACGACATCATCGACACCGCCGGCACCATCGTGAAGGCGGCGCAGGCGCTGGCCGACGGCGGCGCCGAGCGGATCATCGCCTGCGCGGTGCACGGCGTGCTGTCGCCTCCGGCCGTCGATCGCATCAACAGCTCGCCGATCGAGCGGCTGATCGTGAGCAACACGATCCCGCACGACGCCGAGCGCGCCCGCTGTCCCAAGCTGCACCCCCTGTCGGTGGCGCGGCTGCTCGGGCAGGCGATTCGGAGCATCCACGAGGAGACGTCGGTCTCCTCGCTGTTCGTGTAGCTCGAACACAAGCAAGCGACCCAGCTTTTCAAGAAGCGCAGGAACGAGAACGACGTCATGGCCTCAGCCACCCTCGAAGCAACCACCCGCGAGTCCCGCGGCAAGAACGAAGCCCGGCGCCTCCGCGTGGCCGGCCGGATCCCCGCGGTCCTCTACGGCGGCGCCGGCGGCGCCGTCGCCACTGTCGGTCGATCCGAAGGCGCTGTCGCGCATCCTGCACTCGGAGTCGGGCGTCAACAGCATCATCAGCCTCGACGTCGCAGGGGCAGGGCGTGACGCAGGTGCTGGTCAAGGAGTTCCTGCTCGACCCGATCAAGCACTCGATGCTGCACGCCGACTTCTACCGCCTGCAGATGGACAAGGCGATCACGGTCACCGTGTCGATTTCGCTGAAGGGCGAGCCGAAGGGCGTCAAGCTCCAGGGCGGCGTCGTCGACTTCCCGGGCCGCGAGGTCGAAGTCGAGTGCCTGCCGGACGACATCCCGGAGAACCTGACCATCGACGTCTCGGACCTGATGATCGGCCAGGGCGTCCGCTTGAAGGATCTGGCGACCGGCGCCAAGTGGACGCCGGTGAGCGATCCCGACACGCTGATCGTCCACGTCATCGCGGCGAAGGTCGAAGAGGCCGCGCCTGAAGCCGCGGTGGCAGCGGCCGAGCCCGAGGTGGCCAAGAAGGGCAAGGGCGACGAAGACAAGGCGGACGCGAAGGACGCCAAGGACAAGAAGTAGCCCCCCAGCCCGCTCGAGCGGGCGAGGGAGGCAGAGCCCCGATGAAGCTCATCGTCGGCCTTCGAGCGGGCGAGGGAGGCAGAGCCCCGATGAAGCTCATCGTCGGCCTTGGCAATCCCGGGCCGCGCTACCGCGGCACGGTCCACAACGTCGGCTTCGAGGTCGTCGACGAAGTGGCACGGCGCCGCGGGGTGAGCATCGACGAGGCGGCGCCCGTCGACGCGCTGATGGCGCGGCTGCGGGACGTGGACGGAGGCGCGCTGCTCGTCAAGCCGCTGACGTTCATGAACGTGAGCGGGGACGCGGTCGGGGCGCTGCAGCGCTACTTCCGGGTGCCGGTGGAGGACATGCTGGTCGTCGTCGACGACGTGGCGCTCCCGGCGGGCCGGTTGCGGGTGCGGCGGGGCGGATCGGCGGGAGGCCACAACGGCCTGAAGTCGATCATCGCGTGCCTGGGGACGGACGGGTTCGCACGGCTTCGGGTGGGAGTGGGACGCGGCGATCCGCGTCGCGACCTGTCCGATCACGTGCTGTCGCGGGTCACGGGGGAGCTGCGCGAGACGCTGGTCGAGGCCACGGCCAAGGCCGCCGACGCCGCCGAGCTCTTCCTGACGGCCCCGATCGAAGAGTTGATGAAGCGGTTCAACGCGGCCCCGAAGTCCGAGGCCGATGATGGCAACGGTGGGGCATCGGCGGAACGCGGGACAGAGTAAGCAGAGCAGGCACACATGAGCGCAACCAAGCAGTACGAACTCGTCTACATCGCGGCGCCCGAGGCGACCGAGCAGCAGCTCGCCGAGCTGCACGAACTGGTCGTGGGCATCACGGCCAAGTTCAACGGCACCATCGACCGCACCGAGGCCTGGGGCCGCCGCCGGCTCGCCTACACGATCGGCCGTCACAAGGAAGGCATCTACGTGCTCGAGGTGATCTCGGGCGGTGGCGACCTGGTGAAGGAGCTCGATCGCCGGCTGAAGGTGTCGGACCTCGTCATCCGCCACCTGGTCGTCCGCGTCGACGAGGACCTGGCGATTGCGGCCCGCGCCAAGGCCGATCGGCAGTCGACGTCGGCCCGCCGCCGCGTGGCGCGCGGCCTGCCGCCGGAACCCACCCCTGAAGAGCGCATGCGCGCATCGGCGGCCCTGGCCGACGATCGCGACGAGGCGGAGGCCTACTAGTCATGGCTGGAGATATGCACCGTTCGAAGAGCAGCACGCCGGCCAAGCCGGGCGAACGTGGACAGCGCCGTCCGGCGGGCGCCGGGGGTGGCTTCCGCCGCCGCCGCGTCTGCAAGTTCCGGTCGGAGAAGATCGACTACATCGACTACAAGGACGTGCGGCTGCTGATGCAGTTCGTCCCGGAGCGCGGCAAGATCCAGCCGCGGCGCCTCTCGGGCACGAGCGCCAAGTGGCAGCGCAAGCTGCAGGTCGCGCTGAAGCGCGCCCGTGAGCTGGCGCTCATCCCGTACGCCACCGATTAGGCGCGACGACGAGCAGGAATTCCGATCATGATCGAAGTCATTCTGAAGGAACCGGTCGATCACCTCGGCAGCCGCGGCGACGTGGTGAAGGTGGCCGACGGGTTCGCCCGCAACTACCTGCTGCCGCGCAAGCTCGCGCTGCAGGTCACGGCCGGCAACCAGCGTCAGATCGACGCCGAGAAGAAGCGCGCCGCCGAGCGCGAGGCGCAGGACCGCAGCGTCGCCGAGGCGATCGCGTCGCGCCTGGGCCAGACGGAGTGCGTCGTCGCCCGCCGCGTCGGCGAGAAGGACGCGCTCTACGGCTCGGTCACGTCGGCCGACGTCGCCGAGGGTCTCGCCCGCCTCGGCTTCGAGGTCGACAAGCGCAAGATCCAGCTGCCCGAGCCGATCCGCGCGCTCGGCGAGTACTCGGTCCCGGTGCGGCTGCACCGCGACGTCACCGCGCAGGTGAAGGTGCTCGTCGTCAAGGCCGACTAGCGCTCGCGATCGCCGGAACGCCATCCGACACCGAGGTGTCTGCGCCCGATCGAGGGCCAGGCACCTCGTCGTGTTTCTGCTGGTAAACTCTCCGCCACCCCGAGCGCCGCCAGGTTCCGTCGATGGCCGATTCCGTTCCGTCCGAGCGCACCTCTCCCGACCGGGATCACCGGGCCGATCGCGCCGACCGCGCCGCCGCCGATCGCGGCGATCGCACGCCGCCGCACAACCTCGACGCCGAGCGCTCGGTGCTCGGCGGCATCCTGCTCCGCAACGACACGTTCAACCACGCCGCGGCGGTCATCGACGCCGGCGACTTCTACCGCGACGCGCACCGCCGCATCTTCGAGGCGATGGTCGAGCTCAACGAGCGCGGCGACGCCATCGACCTGATCACGCTGAAGGAAGCGCTGACGCGGACGGCGGAGCTCGAGGACGTCGGCGGCGTCGCCTACATCGCCCGCCTCGTCGACGGCGTGCCGCGCGCGACCAACGTCGAGCACTACGCGGCGATCGTCAAGGAGAAGTCGACGCTGCGCGCGCTGATCACCAGCGCGCACGACATCCTGCAGGAAGCCTACGCCGGCGCCGAGGACGCCGACGAGATCCTCGACGGCGCCGAGAAGCGCATCTTCGAGGTCGCCGACAAGCGGATCCGCACCGGCTTCATCCCGATCGCCGACCTGGTGCAGGGGAGCTTCGACACGCTCAGCAAGCTGCAGCAGCACCGCGGCCTGGTCGTCGGGCGTGCCGACCGGGTTCACCGAGCTGGACGAGATGACGGCCGGCCTGCAGCCGGGCGACATGGTGATCATCGCGGCGCGGCCGTCGATGGGCAAGACCAGCTTCGTGCTGAACATCGCCCAGCACGTGGCGCTCAACCGCGAGCGGCAGATGACGGTCGGCTTCTTCAGCCTGGAAATGTCGGCGCAGCAGCTGTTCATCCGCCTGCTCACCGCCGAGGCCCGGATCGACGCGCACCGCCTGCGCAGCGGCTACCTCTCGGCCGACGACTACGGCAAGCTGGTGAAGGCGGTCGGCACGCTCGAGAGCGCCAAGATCTTCATCGACGACACCGCCTCGATCGGCGTCCTCGAGATGCGCGCCAAGGCGCGCCGCCTGAAATCGGAGCACGGCCTCGATCTCCTGATCGTCGACTACATCCAGCTGATGCAGGGCCGCGGCCGCTTCGACAACCGCCAGCAGGAGCTGGCCTCGATCTCGCGCTCGCTCAAGGGGCTTGCCAAGGAGCTGAGCGTGCCGATCCTGGTGCTGTCGCAGTTGAGCCGCGCCCCGGAAGCGCGCTCCGATCGCCGGCCGCAGCTGTCGGACCTGCGCGAGTCGGGCGCCCTCGAGCAGGACGCCGACGTCGTGATGATGATCTTCCGGCCCGGCGTCTACGAGAAGGACAACCCGGACCTGCAGAACGTCGCCGAGATCATCATCGCCAAGCAGCGCAACGGGCCGATCGGCACGGCCAACCTGGCGTTCCTCAACCAGTACACGCTGTTCGCGAACATCGAGCAGGGCATGGCGATGACGTGATGCCGGCCGACCTTTGCCCGCGTCGATCTCGACGCGCTCTCCCGGAACTTCCGCACCCTGGCCGGCTTCGTCGCCGGCAGCCGCGCCGCGTCGGGACAGCCCGCTGGTCAGGCGGGGCCGGGCGTGATCGGCGTGGTCAAGGCCAATGCCTACGGGCACGGCGCGGTGCGGGTCGGCCTCGCCCTCGAAGCGGCGGGCGCGTCGATGCTGGCCTGCGCCGACATCGCCGAGGGCGTGCAGCTGCGCGAGGGCGGCGTCACCGTCCCGATCCTGATCTTCGGCGCCCTCAGCGTCGGCGACGTCGACGGCATCTTCGACTACGAGCTGACGCCGACGGTGTCGACGCCGTCGGCCGCGACGACGCTCGACGCGGCGGCGACGCGGCGCAAGGTCCGGCTGTCGTGTCACCTGAAGATCGACACCGGCATGAACCGCCTCGGGTTCCGCCACGATCAGCTCGATCGCACGATGCCGCCCATCGCGGCCAGCGCGACCCTCGCGATCGAGGGCGTCTACACCCACTTCGCCACCGCCGACGTGCCCGACGATCCGCTCTTCGGCGAGCAGCGGACGCGCTTCGACGCAGGCGCGGCGGACGCTGGCCGGCCTCGGCATCCGCCCCCGCGTGACGCACATGGCCAACAGCGCGGCGATGCTGCGCGACGAGCGGGTGTGGTTCGACTACGTCCGGCCCGGCCTGCTGCTCTATGGCCTGGTGCCGCCGCCGCTGGCGACGACGCTCGCCCTCGAGCCGGTCATGAGCCTCGCCAGCACGGTGGTGTCGGTGAAGGGCGTGCGCCCCGGCGAGGGCGTCAGCTACGGGATGCGCTTCCGCACCGACGTGCCGCGGCGCATCGCCGTGGTGCCGGCCGGCTACGCCGACGGCATCGACACCCGCAGCGGCAACCGCGGCGTGGTCCTGGTCCGCGGCCGGCGCGTCCCGATCGTCGGCGCCGTCTGCATGGACATGATGATGATCGACGTCACCGACGTCGAGGTCGAGCCCGGCGACGAGGTCGTCATCGTCGGCCAGCAGGGCGCCGAGCGGCTCGACATGCGCGAGATCGCGGCGACCATCGGCGCGATTCCCTGGGAGCTGCTCTGCCGGATCGGCTCGCGCATCGAGCGCGTGTATGCCGGCCGGGGGCGGCGGCAGTCGGCGAGAATAGAGCCGTGGCCACGATCAAGGCGCCGAAGACCGTCTACGCGTGCCAGGAATGCGGCGCCCAGTCGCCGAAGTGGCTGGGCCGCTGCGCCGAGTGCGGCGCCTGGAACACGATGGTCGAGGAGCGGGCCGCGGCGCCGGTCGCGGCCGGCGGCACCGAGACGCGCTACGCGACGCCCGCGCTGGGGCCCGGCCGGTCGGCCACCGCGCAGCGCTACGCCGACGTCAGCCTGGCCGCCGTCGACCGCATCTCGACGGGCCTCTCCGAGCTCGATCGCGTGCTCGGCGGCGGCGTCGTCCCCGGATCACTCGTCCTGCTCGGCGGCGAGCCCGGCATCGGCAAGTCGACGCTGCTGCTGCAGGCCGCGGCGCACTTCGCCCGCGCCGTCGGGCCCGTCCTCTACGCCTCGGGCGAGGAGAGCGAGCCGCAGATCAAGGCGCGCGGCGAGCGGCTCGGCGTCGGCGACGATCCCCTGTTCCTGTTCGCCGAGACGTGCCTCGAGCGCGTGCTCGACGAAGCCGTCCGCCTCAAGCCGGCGCTGCTGGTGCTCGATTCGATCCAGACCGTGTTCTCGACCAAGCTGCAGTCGGCGCCGGGCAGCGTGGCGCAGGTGCGCGAGGCGGCGACGCAGCTGCTGTTCGCGGCCAAGGGCCAGCACGTGCCGACGTTCATCATCGGCCACGTCACCAAGGACGGCGCGCTGGCCGGGCCCAAGGTGCTCGAGCACGTCGTCGACACGGTGCTCTACTTCGAGGGCGAGCGCCACCACGCCCATCGCGTCGTGCGCGCGGTGAAGAACCGGTTCGGCGCCGCGTCCGAAGTCGGCGTCTTCGAGATGACCGGCGCCGGCCTGCAGCCGGTGCCGAACCCGTCGGCGCTGTTCCTGGCCGAGCGGCCCGACCGCGTCGCCGGCTCGGCGGTGCTGTGCGCGATCGAAGGCTCGCGTCCGCTGCTGGTCGAGGTGCAGGCCCTCGTCAGCACCAGCACCTACGGCTACGCCAAGCGGACCGCCAACGGGCTCGACGCCAACCGCGTGTCGCTGCTCCTGGCGGTGCTCGAGAAGCGCGCCGGGCTGATCATGTCGGGCGACGACGTGTTCGCCAACGTCGCCGGCGGCCTCTCGGTGGACGAGCCGGCCGTCGATCTCGCGGTCGTGGCCGCGCTGGCCTCCAGCCTGCGCAACCGGCCGGTGCGCGGATCGACGGCGCTGTTCGGCGAGGTGGGCCTGGCCGGCGAGGTGCGCCGCGCCACGCACGCCGCGCTGCGCGTGCGCGAGGCCGCGCGACTCGGTTTCACCCGCGTGATCCTGCCGCCCGACAGCGTCCCGAAGGCGGACGTGCCGGCCGGCGTGACGCTCGTACCCGTCGCCAGCGTCGGCGAGCTCCTGGACGCATTGTTCGAGTAGGTCCCCTGGACGCGTGATGACTTGGTCAAGGCCCGGAGCGCGGCGCCCCGATGGCAAGGCGCGACGAGGGAGAATATTGGGAATATGCGACCGAGGAGCAACGCAGCCAGCGGGGATGCCCCGCCCGGGAATTGACGACGTCACGTGTCCCGGGGACTACATGCATCTGGTGGCGCACCGTCTTCTTCCTGATCCCCGCAATCGCGGTCTACACGACCGTGCTCGGGACGATCTCGCTGGCTCGTCGTTCTTCGATCGATCCGGCCGCTTCGCCCACAAGTGCGCGCGCGCGTGGTCGTGGCTGATCCTGAAGACGACCGGCGTCAGCGTCGAGCTGCAGCGGGCTCGATCGGCTGCCGCGCGGCACCAGTTACGTGTTCGCCGCCAACCACCAGAGCATCTACGACATTCCGGTGCTGTTCTGGACCCTGGACTTCGAGCTGCGGATCCTGGCCAAGGCCTCGCTGGGCGCCTTTCCGTTCCTCGGCTGGCACCTGGCACGCACCGGCCACGTCCTCGTCGATCGCAAGAACCCCGGCGCCGACCTGTTCCGCCAGGTGCGGGGGCTGATGCAGGCGGGCTACTCGCTCTTCGTGTTCCCGGAGGGCACCCGGAGCCTCGACGGCTCGCTCGCGCGCTTCCGCGCCGGCACCTTCTTGATGGCCATCGAGGCCGGCCTGCCGGTGGTGCCGGTGGCGGTCGACGGCAGCCGGTTCGTGATGCGCAAGGGTCAGCTGATGACGTCGCCGGGCCACGTCCGCGTCACCGTCCTCGATCCGATCCCGACGGCCGGCCGCCGTCCCGAAGAGGCGCGCGCGTTTGCCCGCCAGGTGCAGGACGCCATCGCCGGCGCGCTCGGCCACAGCCCCGGCCCCGGGACGGAGGCCGTGTCGGCGTGACGCTCGACCTCGCCCCGGCGCTCGCGCCGATCGTCACACCCGCCTGCCTCGCCTTCGACGGCGTCACCGTCGTCGATCACGACCATCGCCTCGACGCGCCGTTCGCCGAGGCCGAGGCGCGGCTGCGGGCCGGCGGCACGGCGCTCGACGAGGCCGTGCAGCGCACGCGCGCGCTGTATCGGGCCATCGGCCTCGATCCGACCAAGACGCGACCGTCGTCCGAAGCGCTGCTGCGGCGCGTGCGGCGCGGCGACACGCTGCCGAGGGTCAACACCATCGTCGATCTCTGCAACTGGTGCTCGGTCGAGACGCAGATCGCCTTCGGCGTCTACGATCGCGATCGAATCGCCGGCGACGCGCTGGCGCTGCGGCTCGGCGCCGAAGGCGAGGGCTACGACGGCATCCGCAAGGACCGCGTCAACGTCGCCGGCCGACTGACGCTGGTCGACGCCGAGGGCCCGTTCGGCAACCCGACGTCGGATTCGCTGCGCACGTCGGTGTCGAACGCGACGACACGCGTGCTCTTCGTGCTGTTCGTCCCGGCGTCGACGCCGGCCGCCGACGCCGCGCGGGCGGTGTCGCTGACCGCCGGGCGCGTCGGTGCCTGGGCCGGCGGCGTCGAGACGGCCCGATTGATACACTCGCCGGCGTGACGGTGACGAGCACAGCATGAGCGTGTCAGTGATCATCGCGGCCGGCGGCCAGGGGACGCGCCTCGGCGCCGGCGTCCCCAAGCAGTGGCTGGCGGTCGGCGGACGCACCCTGCTCGAACGATCCGTCGCCGCCTTCGACGCGCACCCGCGCGTCACCGAGATCGTCATCGTGGTGCCGCCGGGCGCGACTGACGTGCCGGTGCCGGCCACGGCGACGCCGCGCCGCATCGTGACGGGCGGCGCACGCCGCCAGGACTCCGTCGCCGAGGGCTTCGCCGCGGTGTCGGCCGACGCGTCGGTGATCCTCGTCCACGACGCGGCGCGTCCGTTCGTCACCGCCGACGTGATCGATCGCGCGATCGACGGCGCCATCGCCGGCGGCGCGGTGGTCCCGGCCGTCCCTGTGCACGACACGGTGAAGCAGGTGGCGCCCGGCGAGACCCGCGTCGTCGCGACGCTGCCGCGCGAGACGCTGTTCCTGGCGCAGACGCCGCAGGCGTTCCGGCGCGACGTGCTTGCCGCGGCCATCGACGCGGGGCGCGGCGGCGCCTCGGGCACCGACGAGGCGATGCTCGCCGAGCAGGCCGGCCACGAGGTCCGCCTGGTCGCCGGCGACGACGCCAACGTGAAGATCACGACCGCCGCCGACCTGGAACGGGCCCGGGCCTTCTCCCTGTCCGTCTCCGAGCGGGCGTCGCCGCCGGCCTTCCGCATCGGCACCGGCTACGACCTGCACGTGTTCGCCGAGGGCCGGCCGCTGATCCTCGGCGGGGTGCGCATTCCCTACGATCGCGGCCTGCGCGGCCACTCCGACGCCGACGCCGTGTGCCACGCGGTGACCGACGCGATCCTCGGCGCGGCCAACCTCGGCGACATCGGCCGGCTGTTCCCCGACACGGATCCCCGCCACAAGGACGCCGACAGCCTGGTGCTGCTCGCCGACGCCGCGTCGCGCGTCCGCGACGCCGGCTGGCAGGTCGTCAACGTCGACGTCGTGGTGATTGCCGAACGCCCGAAGATCGGTCCGCACGCGGCGGCGATGCAGGCCTCGCTGGCCGGCCCGCTCGGCGTCGACCCCGGCGCGATCGCGATCAAGGCCAAGACCAACGAAGGCGTCGACGCCACCGGCCGCGGCGAGGCGCTCGCCGTGCACGCGGTCGCCCTGATCGCGCGGCAGCAGCCGTGAGGTCGAGATCATGATCGTCTACGGCGCGCACGCAGTCTTCGAGGCGCTGCGGGCGGGACGGGCGACGCGGCTCTCGCTCGTCGCGCGGCCGGGCGGCGCGCCGCCGGCCAACCGGCGCACCGCCGATCTGGTGTCCGAGGCGAAGCGGGCGGGGGTTCCCGTGGACACCGTCTCCGAGGATCAGGCGTCGCGGCTGGCCGGCGGCCGGCCGCACCAGGGCGTGCTCGCCGAGGTGCAGGCGCCACAGGACTGGACACCCGCCGACCTGGTGGCCGGCGCCCGGACACCCGGGCTGTTCGTCGTCCTCGACGGCATCGAGGATCCGCACAACCTGGGCGCCATCCTGCGCACCGCCGACGCCGCCGGCGTCGACGGCGTGGTCCGACAGGCGCGGCGGTCGGCGCCGCTCGAGGGCGCCGTGGCCAAGACGTCGGCCGGCGCGGTCGCGCATCTCCGGATCGCGACCGTCGTGAACGTGACCCGCGCCCTCGAGGAGCTGAAGGAGGCCGGCGTGTGGACCGTCGGCCTGGCGGGCGACGGCGCCACGGCCTACGACGCCATCGACTTCACCGTGCCGACCGCCATCGTGGCCGGGGCCGAAGGGACCGGCCTGCGGCGGCTGGTCCGCGACGCCTGCGACCACGTGGCGGCGATCCCGATGGCCGGCCGGGTCTCGAGCCTGAACGTCTCGGTGGCGACCGCGATCGTGCTCTTCGAGGCGGTGCGCCAGCGCCGCCGTTGACCCGCCGGCCGAACCGGTCCTATACTTGGAGGTTCTGGTCGGTCGAACGGATCCGCCGAGTGTCCCGGTCGCGTCGGGACAGGTCCCCGGAAAGCGCAGGGGACGGGTCGATTGGCCATCTGGAATCGGATTTGCTGGCGGCCGGCCGGCGTGCTAGACTTGCGACTTTGTCCGGCTGGCGTAGCTCAGCCCGGTAGAGCAGCTGATTTGTAATCAGCCGGTCGGGGGTTCGAATCCCTTCGCCAGCTCCAGTAATGGACCTGCACGAGCGGGTCGCCAGAAGGGAAACGAGGTCCAGCCGCGGCACGTCCTACCACCATCACGAATCACCCAGGCCGGAGCCCGCGCGGGCGCATGGCGAGGTTGCGGAGCGGTCAAACGCGGCAGACTGTAAATCTGTTGCCCTAGTGGCTTCGAAGGTTCGAATCCTTCCCTCGCCACCATCCACTGACGCGGGTGGGACCAGCCGGGGGTCGTGAGGATGGAAGTGGATGCGCGAGAAGGCTTTGCGGGAGTAACTCAATGGTAGAGTCACAGCCTTCCAAGCTGTTGGTTGCGGGTTCGATTCCCGTCTCCCGCTCCAGAAGGGCCCCGGTTGGGGCAAGGCCGTCGATGCCGATGTAGCTCAGTTGGCAGAGCACGTCCTTGGTAAGGACGAGGTCACCGGTTCGATCCCGGTCATCGGCTCCACAGATTTTTCAGGCAAGACCAGATCGTACGTAGAAACGAACATCATGCGAGACAACATCGCCCTGGCGTGCACCGAGTGCAAGCGTCGCAACTACGTGACGACGAAGAACAAGAAGAAGACCACCGAGCGCCTGCAGATGAAGAAGTTCTGCAGCTGGTGCCGGACGCACACGGCGCACAAGGAAACCAAGTAGGTCAGTAGCTCAATTGGCAGAGCACCGGTCTCCAAAACCGGGGGCTGGGGGTTCGAGTCCCTCCTGACCTGCCATGTGTCCAGTCGTCACCATCGGTTGTCGAGCGAATTCATGAAGACCGCGAGCATGGATAACACCACTGACGGACCAGTCAAGCCGCGGACCCGCGCGGCCGGCGGTCCGGTCGAATGGTGGGGGCGCGCCCGCGCGTTCCTCGTTGATGTGCGTGCCGAGATGCGCCGGGTGACGTGGCCGACACGGGCGGAGGTCATCGCGACCACCTGGGTCGTGGTCCTGTTCTCCGCCGTCATCGGGACGTATCTCTGGGGGCTCGACGTGCTGTTCGCGCGGGCGGTGAACTGGGCGTTCAAGGCGCTGGGGGCGGCATGACCGACGTCATGACCAAGCAGTGGTTCATCGTCCACACCTACTCGGGTTTCGAGAAGAAGGTGAAGCAGTCGCTCGAGCAGCGCGTCAAGGCCTACGGCCTGGGCGACGAGTTCGGCGAGGTGCTGATCCCGACCGAGGACGTGGTGGAGATGCGCGGCGGCCGCAAGGTCGTCAGCTCGAAGCGCTTCTTCCCGGGCTACCTCCTCGTCGAGATGCACATGTCCGACGAGGCGTGGCACGTCGTGAAGAACACGCCGAAGGTCACCGGCTTCGTCGGGGCCGGCGCCAAGCCGACGCCGCTCACCCGTGAAGAGGTCGACCAGATCCTCCTGCAGGTGACCGTCGCGGCCGAGAAGCCGAAGCCGAAGTACAGCTTCGAAAAGGGCGACCAGGTACGCATCAACGAGGGGCCGTTCACGAACTTCAACGGCCTCGTCGACGAAGTGAACACCGAGAAGAGCACGCTCAAGGTGATGGTCACGATCTTCGGCCGCTCGACGCCGGTCGAACTGGATTTCCTGCAGGTCGAGAAGCTCTAAAGCACAGGTTATGGCGAAGAAAGTACAAGCCCAGGTGAAGCTCCAGATCGCAGCAGGCAAAGCCACGCCTGCTCCGCCCGTCGGGACCGCTCTCGGTCCCCAGGGCGTGAACATCATGGACTTCTGCAAGAACTTCAACGCGAAGACCGCTGGCCAGGACGGCCTGATCATCCCGGTGGTGGTCACGGTCTACGTCGACCGGTCGTACTCGTTCATCACGAAGACGCCGCCGGCCCCGGTGCTGCTCAAGCGCGCCGCCAAGATCGCCAAGGGCTCGGCCGAGCCGAACAAGGCCAAGGTCGGCACGGTCACGCGGAAGGACGTCGAGGAAATCGCGCGGCTCAAGCTGCCCGACCTCAACACCGACAACATCGAAGCGGCCATCCGCAGCGTCGCCGGCACGGCGCGCTCGATGGGGCTCGACGTCGTCGGCTAGCACGGCTCGGGCAGGGCCGCCGGCCGCGTCAGCGGCGGCCATGCCAGACAAGCAACCGGACGTGGGAGGGCGCGCGAGCGCCCGCCAGCACCACTGGAGGGTTCCGATGGGGAAGAAGTTCGAGGCCGCTCAGGCCCAGGTCGCCGATCGCCCGTATACGCTCGAAGAGGCGATTCCGCTCGTTCAGAAGGTCAAGTACACGAAGTTCGACGAGACCGTCGAGATGGCCCTCCGGCTCGGCGTCGACCCGAAGCACGCCGACCAGATGGTCCGCGGCACGGTCGTGCTGCCGCACGGGCTGGGCAAGACCAAGCGGGTCCTGGTCATCGCCGGTCCCGACAAGCAGAAGGACGCCACCGAAGCCGGCGCCGACACCGTCGCGGGTGAAGAGGTCGTCGACAAGATCATGGGCGGCTGGGTCGACTTCGACGCCGTCGTCGCGACGCCGGACATGATGCGGGCGGTCGGCCGTCTCGGCAAGGTGCTTGGCCCGCGCGGCCTGATGCCGAACCCGAAGACCGGCACCGTGACCACCGACATCGCCAAGGCGGTGCGCGAGATCAAGGCGGGCAAGGTCGAGTTCCGCGTCGACAAGACCGGCATCGTCCACGCCCCGATCGGCAAGTGGTCCTTCGAGACCGCGAAGCTGGTCGCCAACGCCCACGCGCTGGTCGACAGCGTGGTCAAGGCCAAGCCGCCGGCCGCCAAGGGCAAGTACCTGAAGAGCGTCACGGTGTCCTCGACGATGGGCCCGGGCGTCCGGGTCGACACGACCGCCGTCGAGACGGTGGCGCACTAGGCGGGCGACCGCGGGATTCAGGAACCCCCGAACGGGGCCAGGAAAAAGACGTCATGGCAGTCTCACGCGCAGACAAAACCACCGAGCTCCAGGAGCTCACCACGGCCTTCGGCCAGTCGCAGACGGCGATTCTCCTCGACTACAAGGGCATCAAGGTCCCCGAGGTCACCGAGCTTCGCCGCCAGGTCAGGGCGGTCAAGGGCACCTACAAGGTCATCAAGAACACGCTCGCCCGGCGGGCGATCAGCGGCACGGCGTTCGAGTCGCTGGCGCCGCACTTCCAGGGCACCGTGGCCCTCGCCTACAGCGAGGCCGACCCGGTCGTCCTGGCCAAGACGCTGACCACGTTCGCCAAGACGACCCCGGCCCTGAAGATCAAGGCCGCCGTCGTCGACGGCAAGGCGCTCAAGGACACCGAAGTCGGCGAGCTCGCGACGCTGCCCGGCAAGCCGGAGCTGTACGCGAAGCTGCTGTTCCTGCTGCAGGCGCCGATGGTCCAGCTCGTCACGGTGCTGAGCGCCACGCCGCGGGATCTCGTCACGGTACTGTCGGAAGTCGAGAAGAAAAAGCAGTCCGGGGAAGCCGGGGAATAGCTTTCAGCTCTCGTTGCTGAGAGCTACTAAGGAGCAGAGAACGATGTCACTCACGCAGGATCAGGTCGTCGAATACGTCAAGAACATCTCGGTGCTGGAGTGCTCGCAGCTCGTCAAGCGCCTCGAGCAGGAGCTCGGCGTCTCGGCTGCGGCGGCAGCGCCGGTGGCTGTGGCGGGTGGCGGCGGCGCGGCGGCGGCCGCGGTCGAGGAAAAGACGGAGTTCACCGTCACCCTCACCGACGTGGGCGCGAACAAGATCAACGTGATCAAGGTCGTCCGCGAGGTGACCAGCCTCGGTCTGAAGGAAGCCAAGGACCTCGTCGAAGCCGCGCCCAAGGCGGTCAAGGAAGCCGTGAACAAGGACGAGGCGGCGACCATCAAGAAGAAGTTCGAGGACGTCGGCGCCAAGGTCGAAGTCAAGTAGCTTCCCGGCGTCGTGTTTCACCCTGGCCGGCCGCCCTCGTCCCCGAAGGCAGCCGGCTCAGGCCGTTTCTCGAAGGAATAGACGATCACGGCCAGCGTGGCAGGACCACGGACGCATCGGATCCCGCACGGCGAGCGCGCTCAGCGCTCGCGGCGGGAGAGGTGTGGCCCGTGGGCGTCGCGTTGGATCACCACTGCCAGCCTTGTTGGGGCAAGTGGCTGTCGTTCATAGGCCGTTTGGGACTTCACGCACATGCAGAGCCTGCACAAGAACGTCTACCGGGAGCGCGTCGAGTTCTCCAAGATCAAGAGCACGGTTCCGATTCCGAACCTGATCGAGATCCAGAAGAAGTCGTACGAGCGGTTCCTGCAGATGTACACGCCACCGGCGGAGCGCGAGGACGTCGGCCTCCAGTCGGTATTCAAATCGGTCTTTCCCATCTCCGACTTCAGGGAAAACTCGTCCCTCGAGTTCATCGACTACTCGATCGGTAACTGGGATCCCTGCGGCTGGGGCGACGAGGCCCGCGGCCTGGTGCACGAAATCGGCGGCCAGCGCATGGCGCTGAAGCTGAAGTACGACATCAACGAGTGCCAGGAGCGCGGCATGACGTATGCCGTGCCGCTGAAGGTCACGATCCGGCTCGTCGTGTGGAACAAGGACCCGGAGACGGGCGCCAAGACCATCCGCGACATCAAGGAGCAGGAGGTCTACTTCGGCGACATCCCGCTGATGACGGACAACGGCACCTTCATCATCAACGGCACCGAGCGCGTCATCGTCAGCCAGCTGCACCGCTCGCCGGGCGTGTTCTTCCACTCGGAAGACAAGACGCTGTTCATCGGCCAGATCATCCCGTATCGCGGCTCGTGGGTGGAGTTCGAGTACGACAGCAAGAACCTGCTGTACGTGCGCATCGACCGCAAGCGCAAGTTCCTGGCGTCGGTGTTCCTGCGCGCCCTCGGGCTGCGCGGCGCCGACGACATGCTGCGCGCCTTCTACACCGTCGACAAGCTGCACATGGGCGGCGGGCCGACCAAGTGGGCGGTGGGCGAGTCGCTGCTCGGCCTGCGCGCCGGCCGCGAGTTCCCGATTCCGGGCACCGAGATCACGATCCACAAGGGCAAGAAGGTCACCCAGACCCACATCGCCGCGCTCAAGAAGGCCGGCGTGCCGGCCATCGAGATCGACGAGGCGGAGCTGGCCGGCGCGCACGCCGCCGCCGACGTCGTCGACCCGAAGACCGGCGAGGTGATTCTCGAGGCCAACGAGCCGATCGACGCCCGCCTGCTGCTGCAGGCGCAGGAGAAGGCGGTCGAGCTGATCGAGGTGTTCTTCCCGGAGAAGGACGAGACCGGCCCGGTCCTCTCGGCGACGCTGCGCAAGGATCCGATCCGCACCCACGAAGAGGCGCTGATCGAGATCTACCGCCGCCTGCGTCCCGGCGATCCGCCGACGCTCGAGAGCTCGCGGTCGCTCTTCGAGAACATGTTCTTCAACCCGCAGAAGTACGACTTCTCGCGGGTCGGCCGGCTCAAGCTGAACACCAAGCTGAAGCTGACCACGCCCCTCGACGAGAAGATCCTGCACCCGCAGGATTTCTACGAGGTCATCAAGTACCTGCTCAAGCTGAAGCGGAACCCGGCGAACGTCGACGACATCGATCACCTCGGCAACCGGCGCGTGCGCTCGGTCGGCGAGCTCCTCGAGAACCAGTTCCGCATCGGCCTGGTGCGCATGGAGCGGGCGATCAAGGAAAAGATGTCGGTCTACCAGGAAATGGCGACCGCCATGCCGCACGACCTGATCAACGCGAAGCCGGTCATGGCCGCGATTCGCGAGTTCTTCGGGTCGTCGCAGCTGTCGCAGTTCATGGACCAGACCAACCCGCTCTCGGAGATCACGCACAAGCGGCGTCTCTCCGCGCTCGGGCCGGGCGGTCTGTCGCGTGAGCGCGCCGGCTTCGAGGTCCGCGACGTCCACCCGACGCACTACGGGCGCATCTGCCCGATCGAGACGCCGGAAGGTCCGAACATCGGCCTGATCTCGTCGCTGTCGTGCTACGCGCGCATCAACGAGTTCGGCTTCATCGAGTCGCCGTACCGCGAGGTCAAGCACGGGCGGATCGTCGACTACGTCAAGGTGCTGAAGGCGCCCGATGGCGGCAAGTACCAGCTCGGCGCGCTGGTCGAGGCCGACGAGGTGCTCGACGCCACCGGCCACCCGAAGCGGACGATGAAGGGCTATGAGTTCGAGGCCCACCCGTTCTACCTGTCGGCGTGGGAAGAGGACCAGTACGTCATCGCCCAGGCCAACGTCGAGCTCGACGAGAACCTGCGGCTGGTCACCGAGCGCGTGACGGCGCGGGAGGCGGGCAACTTCAAGCTCGCCCACCGCGAAGAGATCCAGTACGTCGACGTCTCGCCGAAGCAGCTCGTCTCGGTGGCCGCGTCGCTCATCCCGTTCCTCGAGAACGACGACGCGAACCGCGCGCTGATGGGTTCGAACATGCAGCGCCAGGCGGTGCCGCTGCTCCAGGCCCGGGCGCCGTTCGTCGGCACCGGCATGGAGTACATCACCGCCCGCGACTCGGGCTCGGTGGTGGTGGCGCGGCGCACCGGCACGGTCGACTACGTCGACAGCCAGCGCATCGTCGTCCGCGTCGAGAGCGAGAGCGAGGATGGCGGCGTCGAGATGGGCGCCGACATCTACAACATGACCAAGTTCAAGCGGTCGAACCAGAACACCTGCTTGAACCAGCGGCCGATCGTGCGGGTCGGCCAGAAGGTCGCCAAGGGCCAGGTCCTGGCCGACGGGCCGTGCACCGAGCTCGGCGAGCTCGCGCTCGGCCGCAACGTGCTGGTCGCCTTCATGCCGTGGCGCGGCTACAACTTCGAGGACGCGATTCTCGTGTCCGAGAAGCTGGTGAAGGAGGACTACTACACCTCGATCCACATCGAGGAGTTCGAGATCGAGGCGCGCGACACCAAGCTCGGACCGGAAGAGATCACGCGCGACATCCCGAACGTCGGCGAAGGCTACCTGCGCGATCTCGACGACAGCGGCGTCATCCGCATCGGCGCCAACGTCAAGCCGGGCGACATCCTGGTCGGCAAGGTGACGCCGAAGGGCGAGACCCAGCTGACGCCGGAAGAGAAGCTCCTCCGCGCCATCTTCGGCGAGAAGGCCGGCGACGTCCGCGACGCCTCGCTGGTCTGCCCGCCGGGCATCGAGGGCATCATCGTCGGCGTCAAGATCTTCTCGCGCAAGGGCATCGAGAAGGACGACCGGGCCAAGTCGATCGAGGCCGAAGACCTCGAGATGATGGAGAAGAATCTCCAGGACGAGATTCGCATCCTTCATGACGAGGTGAAGAAGCGCCTGGCGCACATGCTGCGCGGCCAGACGCTGCGCACCGACCTCTTCGACGAGCACGGCCGCGAGCGGCTGCTGAAGAAGGGCACGCCGATCACCGACGAGGTGCTCGATCCGCTGCCCTACGAAGCGGTCATCCGGATGCGCGTCGCCAGCGACGATCCCCGTCTCGACGAGGATCTGCGCCTGGTCGAGGAGCGCACCGAGCGCCAGGTCGAGACCATCCGCCAGGTGTTCGAGGAGAAGAAGGACAAGATCCGCCGCGGCGACGAGCTGCCCCCGGGCGTCATCAAGCTGGTCAAGGTCTACGTCGCGATGAAGCGCAAGCTGTCGGTCGGCGACAAGATGGCCGGCCGGCACGGCAACAAGGGCGTCATCGCCCGCATCCTGCCGGAAGCGGACATGCCGTACCTGCCGGACGGGACGCCGGTCGAGATCGTGCTCAACCCGCTGGGTGTGCCGTCCCGTATGAACGTCGGCCAGATCCTCGAGACGCACCTCGGGTGGGCGGCGCACGCGCTCGGCGTCTACTTCGCGACGCCGGTGTTCGACGGCGCCACCGAGGTCGAGATCAAGCAGTGGCTCGACAAGGCCGGGCACCCGCGCTCGGGCAAGACGCGGCTGCACGACGGGCTGACGGGTGACGAGTTCGAGCAGGACGTGACGGTGGGCTACATCTACATGCTCAAGCTGTCGCACCTGGTCGACGACAAGATCCACGCCCGCTCGATCGGACCGTACTCGCTGATCACCCAGCAGCCGCTGGGCGGCAAGGCGCAGTTCGGCGGCCAGCGCTTCGGCGAGATGGAGGTGTGGGCGCTCGAGGCCTACGGCGCGGCGCACATCCTCCAGGAGCTGCTCACCGCGAAGTCCGACGACGTCACCGGCCGCGCCAAGATCTACGAGGCCATCGTCAAGGGCGACGCCAGCTTCACGCCGGGCCTGCCGGAATCGTTCAACGTGCTCATCCGCGAGCTCCAGGCGCTGTGCCTGGACGTGGACCTGATCAAGACCAAGCGGCGCGTCGCCGATCTGCCGCCGGCCTCGCCGGCGGCCGAACCGGAGCCGGTGGCCGGGTAAGACGGGCGTTCGGCCCGTCTCCTTTCCTGAGCCATTCGTAGCCGAGAGCCGGAGTTCGAGGACACCACATGAGACCCTTTCCCGAGCGCACGAGCGCACTGACGTCCGACTTCGACGCCATCCGCATCAGCCTGGCGTCGCCGGACAAGATCCGGCAGTGGTCGTTCGGCGAGGTCACCAAGCCGGAGACGATCAACTACCGGACCTTCAAGCCGGAACGCGACGGCCTGTTCTGCGCCAAGATTTTCGGCCCGGTCACCGACTGGGAGTGCCTCTGCGGCAAGTACAAGCGCATGAAGCACCGCGGCGTGATCTGCGACAAGTGCGGCGTCGAGATCACCCAGGCCCGCGTCCGCCGCGAGCGCATGGGCCACATCGAGCTGGCGACGCCGGTCAGCCACGTGTGGTTCTTCAAGGGGCTGCCGAGCCGCATCGGCCACCTCCTGGACATCTCGCTGCGCGACCTCGAGCGGATCCTCTACTTCGAGGCCTACGTGGTCGTCGAGCCGGGCGGCACCGAGCTGAAGCCGAACGAGCTGCTCAACGAGGACCAGTACCGCAAGGCGCGTGAGGAATACGGCGCCGCCGCGTTCCGGGCCCAGATGGGCGCCGAGGCGATCAAGGAGCTGCTCAAGCGCGTCGCCATCGAGGAGCTGTCGGTCGACCTCCGCGAGCGGATGAAGACGGAGCAGTCGGCGCAGAAGCGGCAGAAGTTCGCCAAGCGTCTGAAGGTCGTCCAGGCGTTCAAGAAGTCCAGCAACCGGCCGGAGTGGATGATCCTCGACGTCATCCCGGTCATCCCGCCGGAGCTGCGCCCGCTCGTCCCGCTCGACGGCGGCCGCTTCGCCACGTCCGACCTGAACGACCTCTATCGCCGCGTCATCAACCGCAACAACCGGTTGAAGAAGCTGATGGAGCTGAAGGCGCCGGACGTCATCATCCGCAACGAGAAGCGGATGCTGCAGGAAGCCGTCGACGCGCTGTTCGACAACGGCCGCCGCGGCCGCGTCCTGCGCGGGGCGAACAACCGCCCGCTCAAGTCGCTGTCCGACACGCTCAAGGGCAAGCAGGGCCGCTTCCGCCAGAACCTGCTCGGCAAGCGCGTCGACTACTCGGGCCGCTCGGTCATCGTCGTCGGACCCGAGCTGCGGCTGCACCAGTGCGGCCTGCCGAAGAAGATGGCGCTCGAGCTGTTCAAGCCGTTCATCTACAACAAGCTCGAGGAGCGCCAGCTCGTCGCCACCATCAAGCAGGCCAAGGAGATGGTCGAGCAGCAGCGCCCCGAGGTGTGGGACGTCCTCGAAGAGGTCATCCGCGAGCATCCGGTGCTGCTCAACCGCGCCCCGACCCTGCACCGCCTGGGCATCCAGGCGTTCGAGCCGGTGCTGGTCGAAGGCAAGGCCATCCGCATCCACCCGCTCGTCTGCACGGCGTTCAACGCCGACTTCGACGGCGACCAGATGGCGGTGCACGTGCCGCTGTCACCCGAGGCGCAGATTGAGGCCTCGGTGCTGATGATGTCGTCGAACAACATCCTGTCGCCGGCGAGCGGCTCGCCGATCGCCGTGCCGTCGCAGGACATCGTGCTCGGCTGCTACTACCTGACCAAGTCCAAGTCGGGGGCCATCGGCGAAGGCCGCGTCTTCGGCAACATGGACGACGTGCTCGTCGCGCTCGAGAACAAAGAGCTCGAGACGCTGACGCCGATCCGCCTGCGGTTCACCGGCGAGCTCGTCGACCTGACCGTGCAGCGGGACGACCAGGACGTCATCCACGCCGAGCCGGTGATGGTCGATCACCGCATCATCAACACGACGGTCGGCCGCGTCCTCTTCAACGAGGCGCTGCCGTCGGAGATGCCGTACATCAACGGCCTGCTGAAGAAGAAGGGCCTGCAGCAGACGGTCCAGGTACCGCTACCTCCGCTTCGGCATCCCGAAGACGGTGGAGATGCTCGACTCGCTCAAGACGCTGGGCTTCACCTACGCCACGCGATCGGGCCTGTCGATTGGCATCGACGACCTCATCATCCCGGCCAGCAAGCCGGCGCTCGTCCAGAAGGCGCGCGACGAGGTCATCAAGGTCGAGCAGCAGTACCTCGAGGGCGCCATCACCAACGGCGAGCGCTACAACAAGGTCATCGCCGTGTGGTCGGAGGTGACCGAGAGCATCGCCAACGAGATGTTCGGCGAGATGGAGAAGCTGGACAAGACCGGCCGCTCCTTCAACCCGGTCTACATCATGGCCGACTCGGGCGCCCGCGGCTCGAAGCAGCAGATCCGCCAGCTGGCGGGCATGCGCGGCCTGATGGCCAAGCCGTCGGGCGAAATCATCGAGACGCCGATCCGGGCCAACTTCCGCGAAGGCCTGTCGGTGTCCGAGTACTTCATCTCGACGCACGGCGCGCGCAAAGGCCTGGCCGACACCGCCCTGAAGACGGCGGACTCGGGCTACCTGACCCGCCGCCTCGTCGACGTGGCGCAGGACGTGATCATCCACGAGATCGACTGCGGCACGATGGACGGCATCGAGGCGCGGGCGATCGTCGAGAGCGGCGAGATCATCGAGCCGCTGCGCGACCGCATCGTCGGCCGCGTCACCCAGGAGCAGCTCGACGATCCGTTCTCGAAGGAGCTCGTGCTCGAGAAGAACGGCGAGATCTCCGAGGAGCTGGCGTCGGCGATCCAGGACGCCGGCATCGAGAAGGTCAAGATCCGCTCGGTGCTGACCTGCGCCTCGCGGCGCGGCGTCTGCGCCAAGTGCTACGGGCGCGACCTCTCGACCGGCAAGCTGGTCGAGCTCGGCCTCGCGGTCGGTGTCGTCGCCGCCCAGTCGATCGGCGAGCCGGGCACGCAGCTGACGATGCGCACGTTCCACATCGGTGGCACGGCGTCGCGCATCTCGGAGCAGTCGGGCCAGGAATCGCGGCACGCGGGCATCGCGCGCTACGAAGGGATCAACGCGGTCCCGACGCCGACCGGCGACATGGTGGTGATGAACCGCACCGGCAGCATCGTGATCCAGGACCCGCAGGGTCGCGATCGCGAGCGCTACGAGGTGGTTTACGGCGCCAAGCTGCGGGTCGTGGACGGTGCGGTCGTCGACGTCGGCACGGTCCTGCTCGAGTGGGACCCGTACACGTTCTCGATCCTCACCGAGGAAGCGGGCGTCGCCAAGTTCAAGGACGTCATCGACGGCGTCACCGTGCACGAGGAAGTCGACGAGGTCACGGGCCTGGCCCGGCGCATCATCATCGACTCGCCCGACGACAAGAAGCAGCCGCTGGTCGAGATTCGCACGGCCGACGGGGGCAAGGTGCTGCGCAAGTACCACATGCCGTCGCACGCCCACCTCATGATCGACGACGGCGAGGCGGTGTACTCGGGTCAGGTGCTCGCCAAGATCCCGCGCGAGACCACCAAGACCAAGGACATCACCGGCGGTCTGCCGCGCGTCGTCGAGCTGTTCGAGGCGCGCAAGCCGCGCGACCTCGCCGCGGTCATCAGTGCCATCGACGGCACGGTGCAGATGGGCCCGGGGCCGAAGGGCCAGCGCAAGGTCACCATCGTCCCGGACGAGGCGGGCAACGCCAGCGAGGAGTACCTCATCCCGCGCGGCGTGCACATCAACGTCCAGGAAGGCGAGCGCGTCAAGGCCGGCGACCCGCTGATGGACGGCCCGCGCGACCCGCACGACATCCTCAAGGTGCTCGGCGATCGCGAGCTGCAGAAGTACCTGGTCAACGAGATCCAGGAGGTCTACCGGCTGCAGGGCGTGAACATCAACGACAAGCACATCGAGGTGATCGTCCGCCAGATGATGCGCTGGGTGCGCATCGAGGACGTCGGCGACACGGAGTTCCTCGTCGACGACGTGGTCGATCGGTTCCGCTTCCTCGACGAGAACGAGCGGGTGATCGGGCAGGGCGGCATGCCGGCGCGCGGCCGGCCGATGCTGCTCGGCATCACCAAGGCGTCGCTGTCGACCGACTCGTTCATCTCGGCGGCGTCGTTCCAGGAAACGACGCGCGTGCTGACCGAGGCGTCCATCTCCGGCAAGGTCGACTTCCTGCGCGGCCTCAAGGAGAACGTCACGATGGGCCGCCTGATCCCGGCCGGCACGGGCTTCGAGTTCTACCGCCACGTGCGCATCCCGGCGGACGAGCCGCCGCCGCCTCCGCCGCCGTCGCCAGAGGAGCTCGATCTCGAGCGCGAGATGGAGTACCTGGTCGAGGCCGACGAGGGCTTCGGGCGGGATCGGGACGAAGTCGCCGAGTAAGAGCCGGCGACCAGCAGGTACGACACGAAGGGCGCAGCCGAAAGGCTGCGCCCTTTTTGCGTTTGTGGGAGATCGTCTCGCGAACGCTCCGTGCGCGCCCCTGTCGACGATTCGACGGCCCACCCGGCCGTCGCTCGAGGCCGTTCGTTCGGGGCCCGACCGTCGTTCCCTTCAACGTGCGGGTTTCGCTTGCGAACAGGGGCCGCCTGCATGGAGCGAGGGCGTCCGCTGGCGGTCGGCGCCCAGGAGCAGGATGGACATGACACGCATTCGCACGCTGCTCGCAGCCCTCATCATCGTCGCCTCAGGGGCAGACACCGTTTCGGCGCAAGGCATGGCGCTGATCACGTCGCGGACGCCGTCGCGCGGCGACGCCGCCGGCGGCACGACGGTGGAGCTCCTGGGCACCGGCTGGTTCTCCTTCGCGACCACCGTGGCCATGAGCGGCGCGGGACCGCAGCCGACCAACGTGGTCGTCGACGCGAACGGCCGCCGCCTGACGTTCGTCACGCCGCCCCGCCCGGCCAGCCTGACTGGCTACGTCATCACGGTGACCTCGGGCTCCACCGTCCGGACCACCAACTACTTCTACGTCGCCAAGGTCCGGAGCGGCGTGCCGGGCGCCCGCAAGCCGGCGTTCAGCTACGATGGCCGCTACGTGGCGTTCGAATCGCGCTTCGCCCTGACGCCCGGCGACACCAACGGGCTGGTCGACATCTACGTGCGGAACCGGCTCACTGGCGCGGTGCGCCGGGTCAGCGTCGCGTCGGGCGGCGGGCAGGCGCTCGGCGGCGAGAGCGGCAGCCCGGCGATCAGCGCGACCGGCCGCTTCATCGCGTTCCAGTCGCGTGCGACCAACCTCGTGCCCGGCGACACCAACGGCCTGGTGGACATCTTCCTGCACGATCGCGACGCGGACGGCGACGGCATCTTCGACGAGACCGGCGGGGTCGTGACCGAGCGCGTCAACATGGGCCTGACGACCGGCCCGGTGTCCCTGCCGACGCAGGCCGTCGGCGGCGCCAGCACGCGATCCCGTGGTGAGCGGCAACGGCCGCTACATCGCCTATCAGTCCGCGGCCACCAACCTGCTCGGCGCCGGCGACACCAACCAGAAGCTCGACATCTTCGTCTTCGACCGCCAGCGGCGCGTGACGCACCGGGTCAGCACCAACGCCAACCTCGTCGAGGCGGACGACCACAGCCGCAACCCGGCGATGAGCCTGAGCGGCCGCTTCGTCGTCTTCGAGTCGTTCGCCGACAACCTCGCCGGCGGCAACCCGGGGACGCCGCTCGTGCCGATCTCCGACATCTTCCTGCACGATCGCGACACCGACGGGGATGGCGTCTTCGACGAGAGGGGCGGCATCGATACCCAGCTCGTCAGCGCCAACCGGTGCCAGCAGAACCTCACCAACCACAGCATCGAGCCGTCGATCACCTACGACGGCCGCTTCGTCGTGTTCGCGACGGTGGCCGGCAACGCCAAGGTGGACGAGATCTGCAACTCGCAGGATTTCAACCGCGCCCGCGACATCTTCATCTGGGACCGCCAGCTCGGCACGGTCACGCGTCGCCTCAGCGAGGACGGCCAGGGCGAATTGCCCGGCGCCAGCGGCGCGCCGATCATCAGCGGCAACGGCAACCTGCTGCTGTTCCGGACGCAGGCGGTGAACAGCGGCGGCCCGTCCGCGCCAGGCAGGACTGTGGCGAGCGCGGTCGTCGACACCGCCGTCTCCGGCGACGGCAAGTCGACCACCGGTGAGGTCCCGTCGCCCACGACCGATACGCCGCCGCCGGCCGACGTGCCGCCGCCGCCGCCGACCGGGAGCACCGAGGATCCGGCCACCAGCGGCGACGGCAACACCACCGGCAACACCACCGAGCCGGACCCCGGCACAGGCGAGGCCGAGCCCGTCGTCGAGGTCGAGGAGCTGCCGGAAGACGAGGATGGCACGCCGTCGATCGGTGCGCTCTCGCCATCGTCCGGGACCACGGTCGGGGGCAACGACGTGGAGATCTGGGGCGCGAACTTCCAGCCGGGCGGCCAGACGACGGTGCGATGGAACGGCGCGTCGATTCCCTTCACCTTCGTCAACAGCGCGCTCGTCCGCGTCACCGCGCCACCGTCGCCGACGGGCTTCGACGGGCCGGTCAGCGTCCGCGTCGTGGTCAACCTCGAGGCCAGCAACGAGGTCGAGTACAACTACGTCGGCGGCCTGATCACGCCGACGATCACGTCGCTGAACCCGGCGAATCCGTCCGGCCCGGTCACCGGCGGCACGCAGGTCATCATCGCCGGCTCGGGCTTCAGCGGGCCCAGCGTCCGGTTCGGTGCCCAGGTCGGCACCATCACGAATGCCAACGCCAACTCGATCACGGTGAACGCGCCAGCCGCTGCGGCAATCGGGCCCGTGTCGATCGTGGTCCAGAACAGCAACGGGACGACGGCCGTGGCGAGTGTGCCGTTCATCTACACCTTCGCCCCGCCCGTCGGCGCACCGATCGTGCAGCCGCTCGTGCCGGCCAACGGGCCGGTCACCGGCGGCACCGCCATCACCATCACCGGCACGCAGTTCGCGCCCGGCGCGACGGTCACGGTCGGCGGCGTGCCGGCGACCGACGTGCAGGTGTTCGAGCAACACCCAGATCGTCGCGGTCACGCCGGCTGGCGCGGAAGGCCCCGCGGACGTCGTCGTGACCAACGTCAACGGCCCGTCGGCGCCGCGGACGTTCGTCTACGATCCCCTCGCCGCGCCGGTGCTGACCTGCGCCCTCGGCGCCGGCAACGACGGCGACACCGACGGCGTGTCGGACGCTTTCGAGCTCCAGTTCGGCCTCGATCCGGCCGACGGGACCGACGGCGCGCTCGACAGCGACGCCGACGGCCGCACCAACGCCCAGGAGTGCGCCGACCTGACGCATCCGCGCGGACTCTTCACGCGCTATCTGGCCGAGGGCGCCACGGGCTCGTTCTTCGACACCCGCGTGGTGCTCGCCAACCCGGCGGCGACACCGGCCCGCGTGCTGTTCCGCTTCCTGACGCAGTCCGGCCAGGTCGTGCGCCACTTCCTGCTCATTCCGGCGACGTCCCGCCGCACCATCGACCTGGGGCTCCTCGCCGGCCTCCTCTCGGCCAACGTGTCGACCGTCATCGAGTCGGACGTGCACGTGGTGGTCGATCGCACGATGCGCTGGGATCAGGTCTCCCGCGGCGGCGCGCACGCCGAGTCGAGCTCGCCGGCGCCGTCGTTGACGTGGTATCTGGCCGAGGGCGCGACGCACGGGGCGTTCAGCCTGTTCTACCTGATCCAGAACCCGAGCCAGACACAGTCGGCGCAGGTGCGCATCAGGTACCTGCTGCCGGCAGGGGCCCCGATCGAGCAGGACGTGACCGTCGCACCGAACACGCGTGCGACGGTGCAGGTCGACGACCAGCCGGGGCTGGGGGCGACCGACGTCTCCGGCGTCGTGCAGAGCCTGAACGGGGTGCCGATCATCGTCGAGCGCGCGATGTACTCCTCGGCGGCGGGCCTGTTCGCTGCCGGCCATGGCAGCGCCGGCGTGACGAGCCCGTCGCTGCAGTGGTTCTTCGCCGAGGGGGCGACCGGATCCTTCTTCGATACGTTCGTGCTGCTGGCCAACCCGAACGCGTCCGTGGCCGAGGTCACCGCGACCTACCTGAGGCCGTCCGGTCAGACGATCACCCGCGACTACACGCTCCAGCCGAACAGCCGCACGACGATCAACGTGCAGGAGCAGAGCCCGCAGCTCGACGCGACGGCGGTGTCGGTCCAGCTGGCATCGACGAACGGTGTGACGTTCCTGGCCGAACGTTCGATGTGGTGGCCGCACGGCCAGGCGTGGATTGAAGCGCACAACGCCGCCGGCGCGACGACGACCGGCATCAAGTGGGCGGTGGCCGATGGGGAAGTCGGCCTGCTGCCCGAGGACACCGCGACGTTCCTGCTCGTGGCCAACACCGCCGCCGTGGCGGCCACGGTCCGGGTCACGCTGCTATTCGAGACCGGCGCTTCGATCAGCCAGGACTTCAACGTCCCGGGCAACGCGCGGTTCAACGTGCCGGTGCTGCCGTCCGACCTGCCGGCCAGCGCCACCTACATGCGCGTGCCGCGCGGGACGCGGTTCAGCGCGGTGGTGGAGAGCCTGGGCGCGACGCCGATCGTCGTCGAGCGGGCGATGTACTGGAACGCCAACGGCCAGCTCTGGGCCGCGGGCTCGGACCTGCTGGCGACGAAGCTGCAGTAGGTGGCGGCGGTCCCGACTCGGGACTGCCGCGGCGCCCGCACGCGAGCGGCGGGCTACAAGCCGTTGACGCTGGACAGGACCCAGAGCGGACCGAGTCGTTCCAGCGCGAACGCGACGCGCCGGCGCTCGACGCTGTTCTCGCGGGCGCCGGGCATGAGCGACGTCACCGTGACCTCGGTGTCGACGTTGGCGCGCTTGCCGTCCGCGGCCATGCGGATGTGGACGCTGTTGTAGGTCCACTGCTGCGACAGGGCGCGCTGCCACTCCCCCTGGTAGTTCTGCGCCGCTCCCGCCGACAGCGTCGGCCAGATCGGGCGCAGCGAGTCGCCGCTGCGGCTGTCGAAGGCCCGCTTGAACGACTGCAGCAGCCGCATGATGTTGGCCCGCTCGAATTCCTGTTCGGGCGTCATCGCCTGCTGCGGCACCTCACGTGCGGACGATTCCGGCTCGCGCGCCGCGGGCTCGCGCGACGGCTGTTCACGCGAGGTCGTGCGCGGCGGCTCCGCCGGGGCTGGCTCCGGATCCGCCGGCGGCGGTTCCGTGATCCCGCGCGACGCCTGGCGCGCGACGATGGCGGCCCACGCCTCGCGGCCGCGCTCGAAGGCCCGGGCCGCGGCGATCGGATCGCCCGTGCCGAGCTCGGCTTCGCCGCGCAGGCCGTAGCCGTCGGCCATCCGCATCACCGGCGGCAGCTGGGCCGGCTTGCGCGCCCGCGCGCGCAGCTCGCCCATCTGCGCCTGAATTCCGCGCGCCCACTGTTCGGCGGTCTGGCGGAGGTCGTCGCGCTGCGGCGCTTCGTCGATCAGGCTGGCGAGGGTGTTGATCGCCGTCGACGTGCGCTGTGCCTGGAACTCGCCGACCGCCTGGGCGAGGCGCGACGTGATCGCGGCGTCCTCGGACGAGGGCGTGGTCGGAGGCGCGACGGGCGGCTCGGTGGCCGGCGTGGTGCGTGTCGGCTCGGCCGGCGTCACTGTGGACGCACTCGACGGCGGCTCCGGCGTCGTGGGCGCTGGCTCGGTGGCGCCCGGCATCCCCGGCGTGGCCGGTGCTTCCTGCGCCGACTTCGGTCCGGCGAGGAACCGCGTCGAGACCTGGCGCCAGATGAAGAGCGCGGCGAAGCCGAAGAGGATCGCGACCACTGCGGCGATGCCGAGGAAGGCGAGCGGCAATTTGGACGAGCGTCTGGCGGGCACGTCCGCGCCGAACGCCGGTGGCGGCGTGGACGGCCCCAGCGCCGGCGGCTGCAGCGGCAGCTCCGGCAGCGGGCCTGGCGGCAGCGGCGGTGCCGTGGCGGCCGGCCGCGATCCCGTGGACGGTCGCGCCGCGTACGCGGCCTCGGTGAGCTGACGCGCCGACGCCGGCGGCGGCGGCCCGACGGCGCGGTTGCCGGTGCCGGCGTTCCGGGCCGCCTCGATCTCGGCCTTCACCGCCTGCGCCTGGGCGTCGTGCGGGTCGAGGCCGAGGGCTTCGATCACGGCGCGCATCGCGGTGTCGAAGGCGCCGCTTTTCAGCGCCTCGCGGGCGTGGGCGAGGGCGGCGGCGACCCGCCGCTGCCGATCCTGTTCCTGTTCGCGGCTGTCGGCGGCGCGCTCGATCTCCTGGCGGAGCTCGGCGACCTCGGGTGCGTGCGGCGCGACTTTCTGGGCCCGCACCAGCCACTGCCCGGCCTCGGTCAGCGCGCCGGCGGCGAGCCGGGCCCGCGCCTCGCCGATCGATCGCGCCAGCTCGCGCTCGGTCCGCGCCCGCGTGATCTTCGCGCCCATCTCGCCCAGCCGCGGATGTCCGGGCGCCGCCTGCGTCGCCAGCTGCAGCTCCTGCCGGGCGCGGGCATCGTCGCCGGCGGAGAGCGCCGCGTCGATGGCGGCGAAGTGCCGGCTCACGCGATCGGCGGCGCCACCGGTCGAGGGCGGCGGCGTCGTCGGGACGACCTGCATGCCGCGCGGCGGGGGCGGCGGCACCATCATCGTGCGGCCGTCGCTGGACTCGCTCTCGAGGCGCTGGACGATTCGAACGAGGTCGGCCTTCATCGCGCCCAGATCCTGGTAGCGATCGGCCGGGTTCTTGGCCAGCGCCTTGTAGACGACGGTGGCGGTCCCGGCGTCGACCAGCGGATCGAGCATGGCCAGCGGCGCCGGCTGGTCGCTCAGGATCTTCATGAGCACGGCCGGCTGCGTCTCGGCCTCGAACGCCTGGCGGTAGACGAGCAGCTCGTAGAGGACCAGGCCCACCGCGAAGATGTCGCTGCGGTGGTCGATGGCGTCGCCGCGCACCTGCTCCGGCGACATGTAGTTCGGCGTGCCGATGACCATGCCGACCTGGGTCAGCCCCGACTCGCCGGCGCGGGCGATCCCGAAATCCAGGATCTTCAGGATGTTCGAGTCGCGGCTGAGAATCAGGTTGGCCGGCTTGATGTCGCGGTGGACGATGCCGTGCTTGTGGGCGAAGGCGAGTCCGCTGCAGATCTCGATGACCATCTCGACGCGCTGCCGCGTGTCGAGCGGGGCGCGCCGCCGGATCAGCTCGGCCAGCGTCTCGCCCGGGATGTACTCCATGGCGATGAACGGCTGGCCGTCGTGCTCGCCGACGTCGTAGACGGTGACGATGTTCGGGTGCTGCAGCCGCGCCGCCAGCCGCGCCTCGCGCTGGAAGCGCTCGCGGACGTCGGGGTTGTCGACGCGCAGCACCTTGATCGCGACGAGGCGATCGATGGCCGGGTCGAGGGCCAGGAACAGCGCGCCCATGCCGCCTTGGCCGAGGCGCTCACGGACGCGATATCGATCGATGGCCTCGGGCAGCTTCATGGGGTACGCGTCATGTCGAGGGCGGCGTCGAGGAGCGACTGCGCGGCGGTGACGTCGCCGGCTTCGAGTCGCCGTCTCGCGCGGGAGAGATAATGCGCCACTTCGTCATCGCGACGCATGGGGCGGGGTTCCGGTTCGCCGAAGCTCTCGGGCGGTCGGCCGTCGTCCTCGGGCGTTCGTGCCGGTCCGTCGTGCGGGCCGGCGTCGTCGGGCGCGGGCACATCGCGTTCGAGGGACCGCAGCAGCTCCTGCGCCTCGCGCCAGCGGCCGGCGGAGATGGCGGCGCGCACGCCGCCGACGTGGGCGCGGATGACGTCCGTGATCACCCGCGACGCGCCCTGGGCGCGGGCCGCGTCGCGGGCGGCGACGGTCTGGCGGTAGTGGAGCAGCGCGGCGTCGACGTCGGGGTGCGGTCCGAGCGCCTCGAGCCGGCGGATCGCGGCGGCGAAGCGTCCCTCGTAGGCGTCGCGCTCGGCCGCCGCCAGCGCTTCCACGACGTCCGCCTTGAATCCGAGGCCCCGGGCTCAGCCCCGGGCTCAGCTCCGACGTGGGCTCGTGGCGTGGCTCCGAGCCCGGCCCAGAGACCGGCTCTTCGCCAGACTTGGCGAGCGGCTCCGCCGTGGGGCGCTTCGCCGGAGCCCGGCCGGCCCTCCCTCGACCTCGGGCCGCGACCGTGCCGCGTCCGACCAGGTCGTTGCGACGTCTCGGCCGCGTGGACGCGCTGGCCGACCCGCGACAGGTCCGACCGCATCGCCTCCAGATCGGGGTAGCGGCGCTCGACCGACTTCTCGAGCGCGCGGTCGACGATCGCCGGCAGCGCCGGGTCGATGCCGGGCATCAGGGCGGCGAGCGGCTGGGGAGACTCGTTCAGCACCTTCAAGAGAATCGACTGCTGTGTCTCTCCACTGAAGGCCTGACGGTAGGTGAGGAGCTCGTACAGCACCAGCCCGACGGAAAAAATGTCGCTCCGCTGGTCCGACGCCCGCCCGACGACCTGCTCCGGGGACATGTAGTTCGGCGTCCCCATGAGCATCTGGCCCTGCAGCCCCGGGTCGGCGTCGACCCGGCCGGCGACGCCGAAATCGAGGACCTTCAGGACCCCCGAGTCGCGGCTGATCATCAGGTTGGCCGGCTTGACGTCGCGGTGGACGATGCCGTGCCGGTGGGCATAGGCCAGGCCGACGCAGACCTGCTCCATCAAGGCGATCCGCCGCGACAGCGTCAGCGGCGCGCGACGGTGGACGAGCTGGCCGAGGGTTTCACCGGCGATGAACTCCATCGCGATGAACGGCTGATCCTCGTGGGCGCCGACGTCGTAGATCGTGACGATGTTGGGGTGCTGGAGCCGGGCCGCGAGCCGTGCCTCGCGCAGGAACCGCTCCCGCAGGTCGTCGCTGTCGACCCGCAGGACCTTGAGGGCGACCTCGCGCTCGGTCACTGGGTCGAACGCCAGATAGAGCACGCCCATGCCACCGTGCGCAATGCGCTCACGGAGCTGGTAGCGGCCGATTGTCGCGGGTTGCGCGGCCAATGTGCCGATTATACTCACCGGCCCCCGTCGCCGGCCGCCAGGCGGCCGGCCGCAGACAGGCAAGGAGTTATCGCCGTGTTCCGACGTGCTTCCGTCCTCCTCGTGGCCGCTGCGTTCGCGCTCGGCGGGTGCTCGCGCCAGGCCGCGGACGCTCCGGCCGCGCGGACGACCGCCGCGGGTCCCGTCGAGGTGGCCAGCGTCGGCGACGCCGCCACACCGGCCCCCGAAGGGGACGCCACCGCTCCGGCCTCGGCTGGCCCCGCAGCCGACGAGGCCGGCGCTGCGGAAGCGGCCTGGAATGCCATGGCCGCCGGCAGCGGCGCCGCCGGCAAGGGTCCGTTCCTGTGGAGGGTCGAGGGCCGCGCCCCGCTCGCCCCGCTGTATCTATTCGGCACCATCCACGTGCCCGACGACCGCGTCCTGGCGCTGCCCCCGTCCGTCGTCAAGGCGTTCGGCGAGGCGTCAGCGGTCTACACCGAGATCCCGATGGATAGCGCCACGCAGATGGGCATCATGGGCAAGGTGATGCTGCCCGACGGCACCCAGCTCTCGGACGTCATCGGCCAGCCGCTCTACGACCGGATGACCGCCGCCGCCGGCAAGGCGCTCGGCGCCGAGCACGCCGGGATGGGGGCGATGCTCGGCCCGGTGTTCCAGCGGATGAAGCCGTGGGCGGCGATGTCGCAGCTGTCGCTGCTCGAGTTCCTGCCCGAGATGTTGGCCGGCAAGCAGCCCCTCGACTCGATGCTCTACGCGCGCGCGCAGTCCGACGGCAAGAAGGTCGGCGCGCTCGAGACGCCCGACGAGCAGATCGCGGTGTTCGAGAGCTTCACCACGCGCGAGCAGATCCGGATGCTCGAACTGACGCTGGACGAGATCGAGCGGGTCAAGCCCGGCGAGCGGACGCAGACCCAGGCGTTGATCGACGCCTACCTGTCCGGCGACATGGCCGTCGTGTCGGAGGTGATGGAGGATGCCATGGCCGGCGATCGGGCCCTGATGGCCCGCTTCCGGGACATCGCCATCACCCGCCGCAACAACCACATGACCGAGCGGATCCTGGCGCTGCGCCGGGAGCAGCCGTCGACGGTGTTCTTCGTCGCCGTCGGCACGGCCCACTACGCCGGCCCGACCGGTATCGTGGCCCAGCTGCAGAAGGCCGGCCTGAAGGTTTCGCGCGTGCCTTGAGCTGATCAGCTTGCCGCCCCGCGTGAGGCGCCGCGGCGCGCCCAGCGCCGCGAATCAGCAGCCGAACGCGCCAGAAGGCGGCCCGCGGCCGCGCGTGAGAGCGCAGTCGGCAACAAACTATAATCCGGGGCATGTCCCGGATCTTCCGCTCGATTGTCCTGACGGGCGCGGTGATGGCGGCGCCAGGCTGGCTGTCCGACGCTTCCGCCCAGAATCTCGCCTCGTTCGAGGCACGCACGACCGTGCACGTGCTGCCGAACGGGTGGACGTTCATCATCTGCGAACGCCCCGGCGCGCCGGTCTTCTCCTTCGCCACCCAGGCCGACGTCGGCGCGGCCCAGGATCCGAAGGGCCAGACCGGCATGGCGCACATGTCCGAGCACATGGCGTTCAAGGGCACGCGCGTCATCGGCACGACCGACTGGGCCAAGGAAGGCCCGGCGCTCGAGAAGATGGACGCCGCCTACATGGCGTGGCAGAAGGCCAAGGACGCGCGCGGCGCCGACCAGAAGGAGGTCGAGACCCTCCAGAAGGCCTTCGAGGCGGCCCAGGCGGACGCCCAGCAGTACGTCAAGCCGAACGAGTTCGACGAGCTGGTCAGCCGCGAGGGCGGCGTCGGCATGAATGCCGGCACCAGCTCCGACGCGACGACCTACTACTACTCGCTGCCCGCGAACAAGTTCGAGCTGTTCGCCTACCTCGAGTCGGAGCGCTTCTCGAAGCCGGTGTTCCGCGAGTTCTACAAGGAGCGCGACGTCGTCATCGAGGAGCGGCGGCTGCGCACCGAGAGCCAGCCGACCGGCCGGCTGGTCGAGCGCTTCATCAACGCCGCCTTCACCGCGCACCCCTACGGCAACGCGCCGATCGGCTACCGCAGCGATCTCGAGCGCTACACGATGAGCGACTCGCTGGCGTTCTTCGACAAGTACTACGGCCCGTCGAACCTGGTGACGGCGATCGTCGGCGGCATCAAGGCCAAGGAGATCATCCCGATCATCGACAAGTACTTCGGGCGGATTCCGGCCCGGCCGAAGCCGGAATCGCTGCGCACCATCGAGCCGGTGCAGACCGCCGAGACGGTGCTGACGATGCGCGATCCGGCGCAGCCGATCTACCTCGAGGGCTACCACAAGCCGGCGGCCACCGATCCAGCCGAGCCCGCCTTCGACGCCATCTCCGACGTGCTGACGCGCGGCCGGACCTCGCGGCTCTATCGCCTGCTCGTGCGCGACAAGCAGCTCGCCGTCGCCATCCAGGGCGGCGGCGCGTTCCCCGGCGCCAAGTATCCGCACCTGTTCATCCTGTACGCGGTGCCGGCGCGCGGCGTGAAGACCGAGGCGGTGGTCGAGGCCATGCGTCCCGAGCTCGAACGGCTGAAGACCGAGGACCTCACCGACGAGGAGATGGCCCGCTTCAAGACGCGGGCGAAGGCCGACCTGATCCGCTCGCTCGACTCGAACGAGGGGCTGGCCGAGAACCTCGCCAACTACCACACGCTGTTCGGTGACTGGCGCGAGCTGTTCCGCTACGTCGATCGCCTCGACGCGCTGACCAAGGCCGACGTGCGCAAGGCGGCGACGGCGACCTTCGTCGACGCCAACCGCACGGTCGGCAAGATCGAGACCGCCACAGCCACCGCCTCGGCTCCGGGAGCTTCGCGATGAGCCGCCTGCACCGCTTCGCCATCCTGTCCGCGGTCGCCGCGCTGGCCGTGACCGCGGCCGCTCCGCCGGCCGTGGCGCAGGTCACCAAGCCGTCCGAGATCACCTATCCGCCGCTGCCCGCGTTCCAGGCGCCGAAGGCGACCCGGTTCGTGCTGCCGAACGGCCTGGTGGTGATGGTCATCGAGGACCACGAGCTGCCCCTCGTCAACGTCACCGCGCGCATCCGCACCGGATCGCTCCTCGAGCCCGCCGAGAAGATCGGGCTCGCCGGCCTGGTCGGCACGGTGCTGCGCAGTGGCGGCACCGCGACGCGCAAGCCGGATGCGCTCGACGAGTTCCTCGAAGCGCGCGCCGCCTCGATCGAGAGCAGCATGAGCGCCGACTCGGCGTCGGCGTCGATGAGCGCGCTGAAGGCCGACACGCCGGCGATCATGGAGGCCTTCGCCGACGTGATCCGCAACCCGGCCTTCGATCCCGATCGCCTGAAGATCGCGCTGACCGCCGTCACCAGCGGCATCGCGCGGCAGAACGACAACCCGCAGGGCATCACCCAGCGCGAGTTCTCGAAGGTCATCCAGGGCGCCGACTCGCCGTTCGGCCGGACCACCACCTACGCCTCGATCGGCGCCGTCACCCGCGACGACCTGCTGGCGTGGCACAAGAAGTACTTCCACCCGAACCGCACGATCGTCGGCGTCGTCGGCGACATCACCGTCGCCGAGGCGCGCGCGCTCGTCACCAAGGCCTTCGGCGACTGGCCGAAGGGGCCGGCGGTGGCCGACACCTGGCCGGTGCCGCGCACGCACGCCGCAGCCCGGCGTCTTCGAGGCGGTCAAGGACGACTCGACGCAGTCCTTCGTCGCCGTCGGCCATCAGGGCGAGCTGCTGCGCACCAGCCCCGACTACGTCCCGGTGACGGTGATGAACGAGGTACTGGCCGGCGGCTTCACCTCGCGTCTGTTCGGCAAGATCCGCACCGAGCTGGGCCTGGCCTACTCGGTCGGCGGCAGCGTCAACTCGAACTGGACGCGGGTGGCGCCGTTCCAGATGCAGATGAGCACGCGCGCCGACGCCACGGTGCAGGCGATCGAGGCGCTCATCGCCGAAGCCAAGGCGCTGGCGACGACGAAGCCGGCGACCGATGCCGAGCTGAAGCTCGCCAAGGACTCGATCCTCAACTCGTTCGTGTTCAACAACGACGAGGCGTCGGAAGTGCTCGGCCAGCAGCTCGCCTTCGAGTACTACGGCCAGCCGCTCGACTGGCTCGATCGCTACCGCGCCGCGGTGGAGAAGGTGACGGCCGCCGACGTCGCGCGCGTGGCGGCGAAATACATCCACGCCGATCGGCTCAGCATCGTGGTCGTCGGGCCGAGCGAAGGCCGCGACAAGCCGCTGTCCGCGCTCGGCACGGTCAAGACGCTCGACATCACGATTCCCCCGCCGCCCGGCTCCGCGCCCGCTGGCGCGGGCGCTTCGGCGGGCAAGCCCGGTTCGTCGGCGGGCGCCGCACCATCCGCCGACGCCAAGGCGAAGGGCCAGACCCTTCTCGCCAAGGCCGTCGACGGGTTCGGTGGGGCGGCCGCGCTCGACGGCGTCACGAGCTACGTCGCGAACGGCCAGACGATGGTGAAGACGCCGCAGGGCGAGTTCACGCTGCAGACCAAGGAGACGCTGGTCCCGCCGGATCGCTTCCGGCAGGACATGACCTTGCCGATGGGGCAGATGGCGGTGGTCATCGCCGGCCCCGAGGCGTTCATGATCACGCCGCAGGGCGAGCAGCCGATGCCGGCGTCGATGCGCCAGCAGGCCGAGGAGCAGCTCGCGCACGTGCCGCTGCTGCTGCTCCGGCAGCGCACGCAGCCCGGCTTCGAGGCCGCGGCGGCCGGGGAAGGCAAGAGCGGGGACACCGCGACGGCGCTCCTCGCCATCACCTTCAAGGGCCGGACGAGCACGTTCGGCATCGACCCGCAGAGCGGACGCGTGTTGACCGTGTCGTTCCGCGGCGCCGGGCCGGACGGCGTCCCCGGCGACATGGTCCACACCTTCAGCGATTTCCGCCCGGCCGGCGGCTTGACGGTGGCGTTCGCGCAGTCCACGACGCTGAACGGCGAAAGCAGCGCCACGAGCACCCTGTCCGCGGTGACCATCAACGCGGCCGTCGACGACGCCCTGTGGAAGCGGAAGAGCGCGACACCGTGACGGTGGGCCCGACGGCGGGCGCCGCGGCCGCCTCGCGTGCCTCGTTGCCGGCGACCGCCGCGGCGCCGGATCTCTCGGTCGTCGTCGTCCTGCCGCCCGGCATCGCGCCCGAGGTCGGTTACGCGGCCGGCCTGCGCGCCGCGCTCGCCACGCTCGCCTGCACCGCCGAGATCGTCGTGGTCGCCGCGCCGCCCGACGTCGCGGCCGCGCGGCAGGCCTGGCCCGAAGCCGACGTCGAGGCTGCGCCCGGCGACGGCTACGGCGTCGCCCTCGTCCACGGCCTACGCCGGGCCCGCGGCGAGTGGGTCCTCGCCGTCGACGCCGACCTGCGCGAGCCCGGTCCCGCGGTGGTCCGGCTGTGGGGGGCGCGCGACCGTGGCGAGATCCTCGTCGGCTCGCGCTTCGTGGCCGGCGCGGCCGTGCGCGTGCCGGCGCTCCGCCGCGGCCTGAGCCGCGTGCTCAATCGCGTGTTCCGGCGCGGGCTGAGCCTCGGCGTCGCCGATCTGTCGAGCGCGACCCGCCTGGTGCGCCGCAACACGCTCGCCGCGCACTACGACGCGCGCGGCTACGACATCCTGCAGGAGCTGCTGGTCCGCGCCTACGCCGACGGCTGGCGCGTCGTCGAGGTGCCGATCGACTACGAGCCGGCGCACCCCGGCGCCGCGTATCCGCGCGCGCTCGGCGTCGGCGCCGACTACCTGCGCCGCTTCTGGGCGCTGTGGAAGCTGCGCAACTCGATCCTCGCCGCCGATTACGACGATCGCGCGCACGACAGCGCCATCTGGCTGCAGCGCTACTGGCAGCGCCAGCGCTTCAAGCACATCACCGAGCTGGTCCAGGGGCAGGGCCGCGTGCTCGACGTCGGCTGCGGGTCGAGCCGGATCATCGGCGCGCTGGTGAAGAACAGCGTCTGCATCGACATCCTGCGCCGCAAGCTGCGCTACGCGCGGCGCTTCGGCCGCCCGCTCGTCCACGGCTCCGGGTTCACGCTGCCGGTGCCGGACGCGAGCTTCCCGTGCGTGCTGTGCTCGCAGGTGATCGAGCACGTGCCGAAGGAGTCGCCGATCTTGACGGAGCTCGATCGCGCGCTCGCGCCGGGCGGCCGCCTCGTGCTCGGCACGCCCGACTACGCCCGCTGGGAATGGGTGGTCACCGAGAAGCTCTACGGCTGGGCCGCGCCGGGCGGCTACGCCGACGAGCACATCGGCCACTACACGCGCGAGGAGCTGATCGCGCGCTACACCGGCATGGGCTGGACGCACGAGGACACGCGCTACATCCTGCGCGGCGAGCTGATCCTCGCGTTCCGCAAGCCGCGCTGACGGATACCCGCGGGCTCATGGCGTCGCCGGTGCCGCCACCGGCACGCCGCCCACCGGCGGCAGCTCGATGCGCCGGATGTCGCCGACGATCACGAGGAAGCTCACCACCGCGAGCAGCGCGTGCGCGCCGACGTAGACGAGCGCGCCCTCGAACGAGCCGGTGCTCTGCAGGATGTAGCCGATGACGATCGGCGTGACGATGCCGGCGAGGTTGCCGAAGGTGTTGAACAGTCCGCCGGCGAGGCCGGTCGCCTCGCGCGGCGCGACGTCCGCCATCACCGCCCAGCCGAGCGCGCCGACGCCCTTGCCGAAGAAGGCCAGGCTCATGAGCGCGATGACCGCCCACTGCGCCGAGACGTAATTGCAGCCGACGATCGCCGTCGACAGCAGCAGGCCAGCGACGATCGGCACCTTGCGCGCGGTGCTGAGCGGGACGCCGCGCCGCAGGAGCGTGTCCGAGACCCAGCCGCCGAGGATCCCGCCGATGAAGCCGCAGAGCGCCGGCAGGACGGCCACGAAGCCGACCTGCAGGATCGACATGCCGCGTTGCTTGACCAGGTAGATCGGGAACCAGGTCAGGAAGAACCAGGTCAGCACGTTGATGCAGTACTGGCCGAGGAAGATGCCGAGCAGCATCCGCTGCCGCAGCAGATCGAGGACCAGTCCGGGCCGCGCCGGGGCCGCCGTGCCGCCGCGATCGAGATCGACCAGCCCGCCGCCGCGGCGGATGTAGTCGACCTCGGCGGCGTTGGCGAGCGGATGGTCGGCCGGCTCGTAGACGAGACGGTTCCAGGCCAGGCCGAACACCAGGCCGATCGCGCCCATCACCACGAACACCCACGGCCAGCCGAGATGATGGGTGACGGTGCCCATGACCGGATAGAAGAGGACCGTGGAAAAATACTGGGAGGCGTTGAAGATGGCCGATGCCATGCCGCGCTCCGCCGTCGGGAACCACGCCGCCACGATGCGGCTGTTGGCCGGGAAGGACGGCGCCTCGGCGGCGCCCAGCCCCAGCCGGAGGCCGAACAGCACCGTCGCGGCGGCCCGGGCGGTCCCGAGCAGCCCGACGCCGGCCTGGAAGATCGTGAAGGCCGACCAGCCGAGCAGGCTCCACTGGTAGACGCGCCGCGAGCCCTGGCGGTCGAGCAGCCAGCCGCCAGGAATCTGCAGCGCGACGTAGCTCCAGGAGAACGCCGAGAGCAGGTAGCCGAGGGTGACCGCGTCGAGCTGGAGGTCGCGCGACAGGTCGGTGCCGACGATCGACAGCGTCGCCCGATCGGCGTAGTTGATCGTGCTGACCACGAACAGGATCAGGATGATCCAGTAGCGGGCCCGGGTCGGCTGGTCGGTCGAAGGCGCGCCGGGCGTTGGGGCGGCGGCTGATCCGGGTTTGGACTGCACGCGGTGTTTTTGCACGATTGCGCCGAAGTTGCGAGTAGTTTGTTGAAAGAGATGTCCACGCCGCTGCCGCTGTCCGCCGTCTGCCGCCTGCCCGCGCCGGACGACAACGTCGCCATCGCCATCCGCCGACTCGACGCCGGCACCCAGGTCGAGATCGACGGCGCCGTCCGCACGCTCGCCTCGTGCGTGCTCGAGGGGCACCGCCTGGCGGTCCGGTCGATCGCGCCGGGCGAGGCGCTCCTCTCGTGGGGGCTGCCGTTCGGCCACGCGCTGGTCCCGATCGCGCCCGGCGACTACGTCTGCAACGCCTCGATCCTGCAGGCGCTGGCCATGCGTCAGCTCGGCGTGCCGCTGCCCGCGGCGCCGAACTTCGAGGACTACCTGGTGCCGTTCACGCTCGACCCGGCGACCTACCGGCCCGGCCAGCCGGTGGATCACGTCGCCCGGCCGCGCACGTTCCGCGGTTACCGGCGGCCTGGCGGCCGCGGCATCGGGACGCGCAACACCATCGTGATCCTGGGCACGACGTCGCGCACCGCCAGCGTCGCGCGCCAGCTCGCGTCACGGCTGCAGCCGCTGGCCAAGGCGCACGCCCGGATCGACGGCATCGTCGCCGTCGCCCACACCGAGGGCGGCGGCCCCGGCGAACCGAACAACACCGCCGAGGTGCTGCGCGCGCTCGCCGGGTTCATGGTCCACCCGAACGTCGGCGCGATCCTGGCGCTCGATCTGGGCGTCGAGCCAATCACCAACGCGCGGCTCGAGGCGTACATGCACGAGCACCGCTTGCCGCTCGACCACGTGCGGCACGCGTTCCTCAGCGTCGGCGGCGGCCTGGCCGCTGGGCTCGTGGCGGGCGAGAAGATCGTCCGCGGCTGGATCGACGCCGTCGAAGCCGACGTCCGCACCGAGGAGCCGCTGGCCGGCCTGCGGATCGCGCTGCAGTGCGGCGGCTCGGACGCCTTCTCCGGCGTGTCCGGCAACCCGCTCGCCGGTGGCATCGTGCACGAGCTGATCCGGCACGGCGGGACCGGCGTCCTCTGCGAGACCGACGAGACCGCCGGCGCCGAGGCCTACGTGCTGCGCAACACGCGCGACATCGAGATCGCGCGCGGCGTGCTCGGCCACATCCAGAGCTTCAAGGAGCGCCTGTCGTGGCACGGCGTGACGCCGGAGAGCAATCCGTCCGGCGGCAACAAGCTGCGCGGCCTCTACAACATCACCCTGAAGTCGCTCGGCGCGGTGCACAAGAAGGATCCGCGGACGCCGGTCGATCACGTCATCGACTACGCCGATCCGCTGACCGCACCGGGCTTCTATTTCATGAACAGCCCGGGCAACGATCTCGAGGGCATCGCCGGCCAGGTGGCCTCCGGCTGCAACCTCGTGCTGTTCGTCACCGGCAACGGATCGATCACCAACTTTCCGTTCGTGCCGACGCTGAAGATCACCACGACGACGCAGCGGCACCTGCTGCTGAAGCACGAGATGGACATCAACGCCGGGCGCTACCTCGATGGCGAGGCGATGCCGGCGCTCGTCGACGAGGCGTTCGACCTGACGATCGCCACTGCGTCGGGCGAGCGGACGCAGGGCGAGAAGGCCGGACATTCGCAGGCGCAGTTGTGGCGCAACTGGCGCCAGACCAGCGCGGCGCGGATCGAGGCGATCGAGGCGCGGCCCGTGCCGGACGGGCAGCCGCTGCCGGTGGCGGCGACCGGCGCGTCCGCCGGGTCGGCGCCGGCGCGCATCGCCACCGAGCGCATCGGCCTGGTCCTGCCCACGAGCATGTGCTCGTCGCAGATCGCCCGGCTCGCGGCCGCGCGCCTCAACGACTCCAGTGTCGGCCTGCGCCATGGCATCGATCGCTTCGTCGCGCTGGCGCACTCCGAGGGCTGCGGCTTCGGCGGCGGATCGACCTACGACACCCTGCAGCGGACCTTCCGGGGCTACGCCACCCATCCCAACGTCGCGGCGGCGCTGCTCCTCGAGCACGGCTGCGAGAAGGTGCCGAACGACGCGATGCGGCGCGACTTCGAGCGCGCCGAGCTGCCGCTCGATCGCTTCGGCTGGGCCAGCGTCCAGCTCGATGGCGGCATCGATCGCGTGATCGGGCGCGTGCAGCAGTGGTTCGCCAGCCGGCCCGCGTTCCCGGCCGCCGGCCGCGACGTCCGGCTCGGCGCGCTGACGATCGGCGTCCTCAGCGCGGTCCCGCCCGAGGCCGCGGTGGCGTCGAGCCTCGCCGCGCTCGTCAATGCCGCGCTCGCCGATGGCGGTACCGTGCTGATCCCGGAGGGCGATCCGCTGGTTGCCGATGCCGGCTTCCGTGGTGCGGTCCTCGGGAGCACGCCGCCGCGGGCGACGCTGGTCTACGGCGAGCCGGTCGCGACGGCAGGCTTCCATCTCGTCCGGACCGACACCGACCACTGGGTCGAGAACGTCACCGGCCTGGCGGCCTGCGGCGCGCACCTCGTCGTCGGGGCCGTGGGCGATGGGCCGCAGCAGGGGCACCCGCTGATTGCGGTCGTCCAGGTCGCGGGAGCCGGCGCCCGCGAGGGCCTGGCCGACGAGGACGTCGACTTCGTCGCTTCCGGCGCGAAGACCGACCACGAGCGGCTGGTCGAGCTGGTCCTCGGGACGGCGCGGCGCGACGTGGTGCCGGCGGCGCAGGCGGGCGGCTTCGTCGAGTTCCAGCTGACGCGCGGCCTCCTGGGCGTCTCGACCTAGGTCGGCGGCCGCGCTCCCGTCCCACGCGCGCGGCAGGGAGAGGCTGAGCGTTCTCCGGCCGGCGGGCGCGCGGGCGTAGAATCCCCGTCGGCAGGCTGTCGGCCGTCCGCGCTGGTGAGCGACAGCGTATCCGCCTCGATCGGCCCGAGCCCCCCAGCGTCGGGCCGGGCGTCCAGGGCCCACGCCACCAGCCGCTCCAGGTCGCCCGCGTCGAGGCCCCCGGTGTAGACGTTCAGCAGCACGAAGGCCGGGTCGGGGCGGAGCAGCCCGATCGCCGACTCGAGGAGCCCGGCCAGGTCACGGTCGAGCTGCCAGTCGCCGGCCGGTCCCCGCCCGAAGGCTGGCGGAATCCAGCAGCAGCGCGTCGTACTGGCGGCCGCGCCGGCGCTCGCGGTCGACGAAGCGGCGGGCGTCCTCGTGGATCCAGCGGATCGTCGACACGCCGTTCAGGGCGGCGTTCTCCCGCGCCCAGCCGATCGCCGGCCGCGAGGCGTCCACGTGCGTGACCCGCGCCCCGGCCGCGGCCAGGGCGATCGACGCCCCCCCGGTGTAGGCGAACAGGTTCAGGACCGCCGGGCCTCCGGGTGAGTCGCCCGGCACGTCTCCAGGAGAGATTCCGGGAGAAAGCGTCAACGCGTTGACCATCCAGGCCCAGTGGGCCGCCTGCTCGGGGAACAGACCGGTGTGGCCGGACGGGGCGCAGCCGACCAGGAACCGGAGGCCGGCGTGGTCGATCGGCCATCGGTCGGGGAGCGGCCGGTCGGTGCGCCAGCGTCCGCTGCCGATCCGATCGCCGCCCAGTCGGCCCTCGAAGGTGGCGTCGGCGCGCGACCAGGCGTCCGCGTCGAGGGCACGCGGGCCGCTGGCGCGGGAATCGGGGCGCGCCAGGACCACATCGCCCCAGCTTTCGAGGCGCTGCCCGCCCCGAATCTGCGGCTGCGTCTGGGGCTGCATCTGGGCCTGAATCTCGCCGGGAATCAGGCCTGAATCCTCGCCTGAATGGACGCCCGTGTCGTGGCGGCCGTCGCCGAAATCCCCAAAAACCCCGAAATCGAGTAGCCTATGACCTCGCACCGCGCCGCACTATTGCACGGCTCGTTTCCGCTGTGGTATGTTCGTCAGGTTTTGTCGTCGCCAGGACACCCTATCTGGTGACGAACCGCAAGGTTGGGGTGAGATTTCGCCCCCCTCGGACTGCTGCGATGCGCGCGTCACCCGCGTTGCCTTGTCGAAAAGGCGGGCGGGCTGCGCGTCGCCGGCGGTTCGCCGCGATAAACACGAAGGTTAGGGTCATTCGGTTCCGGGTGCCAAGACCGGGGGCGACGTTGCCCGCGGGCTTCTAGGCCTGGGACATCACGTGGAGTGGGCCGGTGTCGCGGTCCTGGGGCTCTATCGACTCTGCAAGTGTGGGGTCGTTGCCCGACAGGATGCTGCGCGCCGGGACGTCCTTGGACGTCCGAAGCAACGGGAGAGCGTGTGCCGACTATCAGCCAGCTTGTGCGCAAGGGCCGCGAGGCCATCGTCACGAAGACCAAGAGTCCTGCGCTCAACGAGAGCCCGCAGAAGCGCGGCGTCTGTGTCCGCGTCTTCACGCAGACCCCGAAGAAGCCGAACTCGGCGCTCCGCAAGGTGGCCCGCGTCCGCCTCACCAACCAGATCGAGGTCACGACCTACATCCCGGGTGTCGGTCACAACCTCCAGGAGCACTCGCTGGTGCTCATCCGCGGCGGCCGCGTGAAGGACCTGCCGGGCGTGCGCTATCACGTCGTCCGCGGCACCCTCGACGCCGTCGGCGTCCAGGGCCGCAAGCAGGGCCGCTCGAAGTACGGCGCCAAGCGCCCGAAGTCGTAGCGCCCCTCATCGCAGAACTCAGACTGAGACCGACATATGCCCCGTCGACGTGAGATTCCCAAGCGCGAAGTTCCGCCGGACCCGGTGTACGGCAGCCCGCTCGTCACCAAGTTCCTGAGCACCGTCATGCGCGACGGCAAGCGCAGCACCGCGGAGCTGATCCTGTACCGCAGCCTCTCCATCGTGAAGGAGAAGACCGGCGACGATCCGCTGAAGGTGTTCAAGAAGGCCGTCGACAACACCAAGCCCAGCCTGGAAGTGAAGTCGCGCCGCGTCGGCGGCTCGAACTACCAGGTGCCCATCGAGGTCAACCCGAGCCGCCGGCTGTCGCTGAGCATCCGCTGGCTGGTCGCCTACTCGCGTTCGCGCGGCGACGGCAAGACCATGGAAGAGAAGCTGGCCAACGAGTTCATGGACGCGGCCAACATGCGCGGCGGCGCGGTGAAGAAGCGTGAGGACACGCACCGCATGGCCGAGGCCAACAAGGCCTTCGCGCACTATCGCTGGTAGTCGGCGGGACCTTCAGTTATGCCACGGCAAGTACCCCTGAATCGTTGTCGCAACATCGGCATCATGGCCCACATCGATGCCGGCAAGACGACGACGACCGAGCGCATCCTGTTCTACACGGGCATCACCTACAAGATCGGTGAGGTGCACGAAGGCACCGCGGTGATGGACTGGATGGAGCAGGAGCAGGAGCGCGGGATCACGATCACGTCCGCCGCGACGACCTGTACGTGGCGCGACATCAAGATCAACATCATCGACACGCCCGGCCACGTCGACTTCACCGCTGAAGTCGAGCGCTCGCTGCGCGTGCTGGACGGCGCCTGCGCGGTGTTCGACGCCGTGTCGGGTGTGGAGCCGCAGTCCGAGACGGTGTGGCGCCAGGCGGACAAGTACCGCGTGCCGCGCATCTGCTTCGTCAACAAGATGGACCGCATCGGCGCCGACTTCAAGGCGACGCTCGGCCAGATCGAGACCAAGCTGCAGGCCAACCCGGTGGCGATCCAGCTGCCGATCGGCAGCGAAGACAAGTTCAAGGGCGTCGTCGACCTCGTGCGGATGAAGGCCATCACGTACAAGGACGAGACGATGGGCGCCGACTACATCGTCGAGGAGATCCCGGCCGATATGCAGGCCGAGGCCAAGGTCTTCCGCGAGAAGCTGATCGAGAAGGTCAGCGAGGTCGACGACCAGATCCTCGAGAAGTACCTGGGCGGCGAGGAGATCTCCGAAGAGTCGATCAAGGCGGCGCTGCGCAAGCGCGTGATCAACTCGGTGCGCGACGAGAAGGCGCCGTTCGTCGTCGTCATCTGCGGCTCGGCGTTCAAGAACAAGGGCGTCCAGCCGATGCTCGACGCGGTCGTCGACTACCTGCCGTCGCCGCTCGACATCCCGGCCATGGAAGGGCTCGACGTCAGCAAGGCCGATCCGACGCCGATCACGCGCCCGGCCGCCGACGACGCGCCATTCGCGTCGCTGGCGTTCAAGATCATGACCGACCCGTTCGTCGGCCAGTTGACCTTCCTGCGCGTCTACTCGGGCGTTCTGACGGCGGGCTCGTCGGCGTTCAACGCGACCAAGGGCAAGACCGAGCGCATCGGCCGCCTGCTCAAGATGCACGCCAACAAGCGCGAGGAAATCAAGGAAGTCTACGCTGGCGACATCGCCGCGGCCGTCGGCCTGAAGAGCGTGACCACCGGCGACACGATCTGCGAAGAGAAGCAGCCGGTGCTGCTCGAGGCGATGGACTTCCCGCAGCCGGTCATCTCGCTCGCCATCGAGCCCAAGACCAAGGCCGACCAGGAGAAGCTGGGCCAGGGCCTGGCCAAGCTGATGGCCGAGGACCCGACCTTCCGCGTCAAGTCCGACCCCGAGACCGGCCAGACGGTCATCTCCGGGATGGGCGAGCTGCACCTCGAGATCATCGTCGACCGCCTGAAGCGCGAGTTCAACGTCGAGGCCAGCGTCGGCAAGCCGCAGGTCGCCTACAAGGAAACGTTCACCCGCCCGTCCGACGGCGAGGGACGCTACATCAAGCAGACCGGCGGCCGCGGCCAGTACGGCCATGCCAAGATCAAGCTGATCCCGCGCGAAGCGGGTCAGGGCTTCGAGTTCGTCAACAAGGTCGTCGGCGGCACGATCCCGCGCGAGTTCATCAAGCCGATCGAGGAAGGCATCAAGGAGGCCCTGACCACGGGCGTCCTGGCCGGCTACCCGGTCGACGACGTCGGCGTCGAGCTGTACGACGGCTCGTACCACGACGTCGACTCGAACGAAATGGCGTTCAAGATCGCCGGCTCGATGGCGTTCAAGGACGCCGCGCAAAAAGCCAAGCCGGTGCTCCTGGAGCCGGTCATGCGGGTCGAGGTGGTGGTGCCCGAGGAGTTCATGGGCGACATCATCGGCGACCTCAACAGCCGGCGCGGCCACATCCAGTCGATGGATGCGCGCGGCGGCACCCAGATCGTCAACGCGCGCGTGCCGCTGTCCGAGATGTTCGGCTACGCCACGGAAATGCGCTCGCGGACCCAGGGCCGCGCCACCTACTCGATGCACTTCGATCGCTACGAGCAGGCGCCCAACCACATCAGTGACGAAGTGGTGAAGGGTAAGTAACAACCACGGGGAGCTGTCAGCGCGTCACGGGCGACGCGGCTGGTGGCCGAACGCAAGCTGACAGCTCATCACGGAGAGGCACATGGCGAAGGAGAAGTTCGATCGGTCGAAACCGCACGTCAACGTCGGGACGATTGGGCACATCGACCACGGCAAGACGACGCTGACCGCCGCGCTGACCAAGGTCGCGGCCGACAAGGGCTGGGCGAAGTTCGTCTCCTACGACGAAGTCGCCAAGGCGTCCGCTTCGCAGGGCCGTCGTGACGAGACCAAGATTCTCACCATCGCCACGAGCCACGTCGAGTACAGCACGACGAACCGGCACTACGCCCACGTCGACTGCCCGGGCCACGCCGACTACATCAAGAACATGATCACGGGCGCCGCGCAGATGGACGGCGGCATCCTGGTCGTGAGCGCGGTCGACGGCCCGATGCCGCAGACGCGCGAGCACGTGCTCCTGGCCAAGCAGGTCAACGTGCCCTACCTGGTGGTGGCGCTGAACAAGGTCGACATGGTCGACGACACCGAGCTGCTCGACCTCGTCGAGCTCGAGGTGCGCGAACTGCTGACGTCGAACGGTTTCCCCGGCGACACGCTGCCGGTGGTCCGCCTGTCGGCGCTGAAGGCGCTGCACGGCGAGAAGGAGGGCGTCGACGGCGTCCTCAGGCTGATGGAAGCGCTGGACACCTACGTGCCGCTGCCGCAGCGCGAGATCGACAAGCCGTTCCTGATGCCGATCGAAGACGTGTTCTCGATCTCGGGCCGCGGCACCGTCGTCACCGGCCGTGTCGAGCGCGGCAAGGTCAAGGTCGGCGAGGAAATCGAGATCGTCGGCTTCGGCCCCTCGAAGAAGAAGGTCGTCACCGGCGTCGAGATGTTCCGCAAGCTGCTCGACGAGGGCGTCGCCGGCGACAACATCGGCGTGCTGCTGCGCGGCACGGAAAAGGACGAGGTCGAGCGCGGCCAGGTGCTGTGCAAGGCCGGGTCGATCACGCCGCACACCAAGTTCAAGGGTGAGGTCTACATCCTCTCCAAGGACGAGGGCGGCCGCCACACGCCGTTCTTCAACAACTACCGCCCGCAGTTCTACATCCGCACGACCGACGTGACCGGTTCGCTGATGCTGCCCGAGGGCGTCGAGATGGTGATGCCGGGCGACAACACCAGCGTCTCGGTCGAGCTGATGACGCCGGTGGCCATCGAAAAGGGCGCGCGCTTCGCCATCCGCGAAGGCGGCCGCACGGTGGGCGCCGGCACGATCACCGAGATCGTGGCGTAGCAAGACGGACCGGGATCGGAAGCGGAGCGCGCCACGCGCTCCCTTCCGTGAACGGACAGACAGGAACAGACGATGTCTGCATTCGGTGAAAAGATTCGCATCCGCCTGAAGGCGTACGACTATCGCGTCCTCGACCAGTCGACGAGCGAGATCGTCGAGACGGCGAAGCGGACGGGCGCGCGGCTCGCGGGGCCGGTGCCGCTCCCGACCGAGATCAACAAGTGGACGGTGCTGCGCTCACCGCACGTGGACAAGAAGAGCCGCGAGCAGTTCGAGATCCGCACCCACAAGCGCCTGATCGACATCTTCGAGCCGACGCCGCAGACGGTGGACGCGCTGATGAAGCTCGATCTGCCGGCCGGTGTGGACGTCGAGATCAAGGCGTTCGGCAAGGAACACAAGTAGGCCTTATGGTGACCGCAATCATCGGCCGCAAGGTCGGCATGACGCAGGTGTTCGGCGCCGATGGCGTCGTCACGCCGGTGACGGTGCTCAAGGCGGGCCCGTGCGTCGTCGTCCAGACGAAGTCCGTCGATCGCGACGGCTACGAAGCCGTCCAGATCGGCTTCGTCGAAGGCAAGGCGCCGCGCGCCAACAAGGCGATGGCCGGCCACTACGCCAAGGCCAACGTGCCGCCGACCCGCATCCGCCGCGAGGTCAAGGTCGCCAAGGGCGCCTCGGCGCCGGCCGCCGGCTCGGAGATCGCCTGCTCGATCTTCGCGGCGGGCGAGACCGTCGACGTGATCGGCACCAGCAAGGGCAAGGGCTTCCAGGGCGTCATGAAGCGCCACAACTTCGCCGGCGGCGCGGCGACGCACGGCTCGATGTTCCATCGCGCCCCGGGCGGCATCGGCGCCTCGTCGTTCCCGTCGCGCGTGATCAAGGGCAAGCGCTTCCCCGGCCACATGGGCGACGACCGGGTGACCACGCGCAACCTGAAGGTGGTCAAGGTCGACGCCGACAACAACGTGCTGCTCCTCTCCGGCGCGGTGCCGGGCGCGGCAGGCGGCTATGTGGTCATCCGCAAGGCCGTCGCCAAGAAGCCCGATCCGCAGCCCCAGCCGGAGAAGAAGAAGGGCAAGAAGTGATGGACATCGACGTCGTCGACAGCTCCAACAAGAAGGTCGGCACGCTGGCCCTGAGCGACGAGCTCTTCGGCAAGCGGGTCAAGACCGACCTGATCTGGGAAGGCGTGGTCCACGAGCAGGCTTCGGCCCGCCGCGGCACGCACAAGGCCAAGACCCGCTCCGAGGTCCAGGGCTCGGGCAAGAAGCTGTGGAAGCAGAAGGGCACCGGCCGCGCGCGCGTGAGCGACGTCCGCAACCCGATCTGGCGCAAGGGCGGCACCGTGTTCGGGCCGACGCCGCGCGACTACGCCTTCTCGCTGCCGAAGAAGGTCGCCAAGGGCGCGCTGCGCGAGGCGCTGGCGTTCAAGGTGCAGGCCGGCGCCGTCCGCGTCGTCGACGCGCTGTCGATCGCCAACGCCAAGACGAAGGCCGCCGTGTCGATGCTCAAGGGCCTCGGCGCCACCGGCAAGACGCTCGTCCTCGATCTCGCCGTCGACCCGACGCTCGACCTGTCGACGCGCAACATCACCGGCCTGTCCTACATCGCCGCCAACCGCGTCTCGGCGCGCTCGGTGATGGACGCCACGACGGTGATTGCCACCAAGGCCGCTCTCGAGCGCCTGCAGGAGGCCCTGCGATGAAGCTCACCGATATCATCCGCCGGCCCCTGGTGACCGAGAAGACGTCCATCCTGAAGGAACAGGACGGACAGTCGCTCGTGTTCCAGGTCGCCATCGACGCCACCAAGATCGAGATCAAGCAGGCCATCGAGGCGCTGCTCGGGGCCAAGGTCGCGAACGTCCGGACCGCGTCGATGCACGGCAAGGTCAAGCGCCAGGGCCGTTTCTCGGGCAAGCGCTCGGATTGGAAGAAGGCCTACGTCCGGCTGCAGGACGGCCAGAAGGTCCCTGAGTTCCTGGCAGGCGCCTAGTCAACCCTGAACAGGCCACGCCCGAACGCGTCCAGGGAGCACATTCTCATGCCCATTCGCACAGTCAAGCCCACCTCGCCCGGCCGGCGCTTTCAGGCGCTGCAGACGACCGAGGACATCACGGCGTCGAAGCCGCTCAAGGCGTTGACCGAGCCGCTGCACAAGTCCGGCGGCCGCAACAACACCGGCGAGCTGACGTCCTGGTGGCGCGGCGGCGGCCACAAGCGCGCCTACCGCATCATCGACTTCAAGCGCGACAAGCACGGCATCCCGGCCAAGGTGACGACCATCGAGTACGACCCGAACCGGTCGGCCCGAATCGCCCTGCTGGCCTATGCCGACGGCGAGCGCCGCTACATCCTGCAGCCGGCCGGCGTGAAGGTCGGCGACTCGGTGGTGTCCGGCGAGTCCGTCGACATCCTGCCGGGCAACGCGCTGAAGCTGAAGAACATCCCGCTCGGCACGCAGGTGCACAACGTCGAGCTGAAGCCCGGCAAGGGCGGCCAGCTGGCGCGCAGCGCCGGCGCCGGCGTCCAGGTCGTGGCCAAGGAAGGCGCCTACGTCACGCTGCGCATGCCGTCGAGCGAAGTGCGCTTCGTGAACGCGGAGTGCTACGCGACGATCGGCCAGGTCGGCAATCTCGAGCACGAGAACGAGTCGATCGGCAAGGCCGGCCGCAACCGCTGGCTGGGCTGGAAGCCGCACAACCGCGGCGTCGCGATGAACCCGGTCGACCACCCGCTCGGTGGTGGTGAAGGCAAGACCTCGGGCGGCCGTCACCCGGTGACGCCGTGGGGCGTGCCGACCAAGGGCTACAAGACGCGCAACAACAAACGCACGAACCGCTTCATCGTGACGCGGAGACAGAAGTAGGCCATGAGCAGATCCCTCAAGAAGGGCCCGTTCGTCGACACCGCGCTCCTCGAAAAGGTCGAGGTGATGAACCGCACGGGCGACAAGAAGGTGATCAAGACCTGGTCGCGCCGCTCGACGGTCGTGCCCGAGATGGTCGGTCACACGATGGCCGTGCACCAGGGCAGGAAGTTCGTCCCGGTCTACATCACCGAGAACATGGTCGGGCACAAGCTGGGCGAGTTCGCGGCGACGCGCACGTTCAAGGGCCACACGACCAAGACGGACAAGGCGGCCGCGTCGGCTCCGGCGGCGCCGAAGGCGGGGGGCTAGGTCATGGTGCAGGCATCGGCCACGTCTCGCTACGTGCGGACCTCCGCGCAGAAGGCGGGTCTCGTTCTCGATCTCATCCGCGGCAAGAGCTTCCCCGAGGCTCAGGCCACGCTGAAGTTCGCGCGCAAGGGTGTCGCTCGCGACATCCTCAAGGTGCTCGAGTCGGCGGTTGCCAACGCCAAGAACAAGGACGGGTTCGGCGGCGACGCCGAGCGGCTGTTCGTCTCGGCCTGCTACGCCAACCAGGGCCCGTCGCAGAAGCGCGTCCGGCCGGCCCCGATGGGCCGCGCGTTCCGGGTCGTCAAGCGCACGGCGCACCTCACCGTGGCGGTCACCGAGAAGGTGGCCAAGGTCAGCGCGACCCCTGTGAAGGGCGCGCGCAAGGCCGCCGCGTCGAAGCCGCGCAGCGGCGGAGCGGCGAAGACCGCCGCCCCCAAGACGCGTTCGAAGAAGGTCAGCGCGTAGTCGCGCCGACAGTCACGCTGACGAAGAGACACATATGGGTCAGAAGGTTCACCCCTACGGATTCCGCCTCGGCTTCAACAAGACGTGGCGCTCGCGCTGGTTCGCCGACAAGGACTACGCCAAGCTCCTGCACGAGGACCTCAAGCTGCGCGACACGCTGAAGAAGCGGTTCTCGCACGCCGGCGTCTCGAAGGTCGAGATCGAGCGCGCGGCCAACAAGCTGAAGATCGACATCTTCACTTCGCGGCCGGGCATCATCATCGGCCGCAAGGGCACCGAGGTCGACAAGCTGAAGCAGGAGATCCAGAAGAAGACCAGCCGCGAGGTCTTCATCAACATCCAGGAGATCCAGAAGCCCGAGCTCGACTCGCAGCTGATCGCCGAGTCGGTGGCGACGCAGCTCGAGAAGCGCGTCGCCTTCCGCCGCGCGATGCGCAAGGCGGTCGAGTCGGCGCTGCGCTTCGGCGCGCGGGGGATCAAGGTCCGGGTGTCGGGACGGCTGAACGGCGCGGAAATCGCCCGCTCCGAGTGGTATCTGCACGGCCAGCTGCCGCTGCAGACGCTGCGCGCCGACATCGACTACGGCTTCGCGGAAGCGAACACGACCTACGGCCAGATCGGCGTCAAGGTGTGGCTCTACAAGGGCGAGCGCCTGGTGCCGCGGACGGGTCGTGAAGAGGATTACCGCGTGCCCGGCCGGCGCGAGCCGGGGCCGCGCAGATAGATAGGCAGGGAGGCCGCCCGCGGCCGGCGCCGCGGCGCGCCTAGCGCCGCGAATAGCAGTCGGCCGCTTGCAGAAGGCGGCAAACAGGGGAGCGCAGCATCATGTTGATGCCGAAGAAAGTTAAGTACCGGAAGCAGCAGCGCGGCCGCATGCGCGGCAAGGCGTGGCGCGGATCCGAGGTCTCGTTCGGGGACTTCGGGCTCAAGGCCATGGAGCCGTGCTGGCTGACGTCCCGGCAGATCGAAGCGGCGCGCATCGCCATGACCCGCTTCATCAAGCGCGGCGGCAAGATCTGGATCCGCGTGTTCCCGGACAAGCCGATCACCAAGAAGCCGCAGGAAACCCGCATGGGTAAGGGCAAGGGTGCGCCGGAGGAATGGGTGGCGGTGATCAAGCCGGGCCGCATCCTGTTCGAGATGGAAGGCGTGGTCGAGACCGACGCGCGCGCGGCGATGCGCCTGGCCGCGGCCAAGCTGCCGATCGCGACCGCGGTTCGCGACCCGCTTCGCGCAGGAGCGTGCGTCGTGACCAAGATGACGAAGACCGCTGAACTCCGCGACCTCTCCGTCGAGGATCTCCGCGCCAAGGCGAAGGAGCTCGACGATCAGGGCTTCCGCCTGCGTCTGCAGAAGGCGACGGGCCAGCTCGAATCGCCGATCCGGCTGCGGACCACGCGCCGCGAAGTCGCGCGCATCAAGACGATCATTCGTCAGAAGGAGCAGGCGTGATGCCGGCCCAGGAAGTCATCGGCAAGGTCGTCAGCGACAAGATGCAGAAGAGCGTCGTCGTCGCCGTCGAGCGCAAGGTCCGGCACGGACTCTACGGCAAGATGCAGCGCCGCACGACCCGCTTCATGGCGCATGACGAGGCCGGCACGCGTCAAGGCCGGCGACACCGTCGCCATCGTCGAGAGCCGGCCGCTCAGCCGCAGCAAGCGCTGGGTGGTCGTCCGCGTGATCGAGAAGGCGCGGGAGATCTAGCCATGATCCAGATGCGTTCGATCCTCGACGTCGCCGACAACTCGGGGGCCCGCAAGATCGCGGTGATCAACCCGGTCGGCGGCTCGATCGGCCGCTACGCGCGGCTCGGCGACATCGTCACGGCGTCGGTCAAGGAAGCGTCGCCGGACGGCACGGTCAAGAAGGGCCAGGTGGTCAAGGCCGTCATCGTCCGCACGCGCAAGGAGCAGCGCCGCCGCGACGGCAGCTACATCCGCTTCGACCGCAATGCCGCCGTCCTCGTCAACGACTCGAACGAGCCGATCGGCACCCGCGTCTTCGGGCCGGTCGCCCGCGAGCTGCGCGAGCGCCGGTTCATGAAGATCATCTCGCTCGCGCCGGAAGTGCTGTGATGAAACTCTCTGTCCGCAAGAACGACGAAGTCCAGGTGATCACCGGACGTGATCGCGGCAAGCGCGGCCGGGTGCTGCGCGTGCTGCCCGAGAAGGGCCGCGTGGTCGTCGAGGGCGTCAACCTGATCAAGCGCCACACGAAGCCCAACCCGCAGAAGCAGGTCAAGGGCGGCATCGTCGAGCGCGAGGCCGCGATCCACGCCTCGAACGTCATGCTGGTCGATCCCGACAGCAGCAAGCCGACGCGCGTCGGCCACAAGACGCTCGAGAACAAGACGCGGGTCCGCGTCGCCCGCCGCTCCGGCAGCGTGCTGGACAAGTAAGCAGGAACCGTCATGAGCAGCCGTTTGCGCGAACGTTATCTGAAAGAGGTGGTGCCGGCGCTCCAGAAGGAGTTCGGCTACACCAACGTGATGGCCATCCCGAAAGTCGAGAAGGTCGTCGTCAACATGGGCCTCGGCGAGGCAACGTCGAACGCCAAGATCGTCGACGTCGGCGGCGACGAGCTGAGCAAGATCACCGGCCAGCGCGCCGTCACGACCCGGGCGAAGAAGTCGATCGCGCAGTTCAAGGTGCGCCAGGGCCAGGCCATCGGCTCGATGGTCACGCTGCGCGGCGCGCAGATGTACGACTTCCTCGACCGCCTCATCTCGATCGCGCTGCCGCGCGTGCGCGACTTCCGCGGCGTGTCGCCGAAGGGCTTCGACGGCCGCGGCAACTTCACCCTCGGCCTGAAGGACCAGTTGATCTTCATGGAGATCGACTACTTGAAGGTCGACAAGGCGCGCGGCATGAACATCTCGGTGGTGACGACGGCCAAGACCGACGAGGAGGCGCGGCGTCTGCTGCACCTGATCGGCATGCCGTTCCGCACCAACCAGGCGTAGGACATAGACATGGCGACCACCGCAAAAATCGCGAAGGAAGAGAAGAAGCTCAAGTACGCCATCCGGCACCGCAACCGCTGCAAGCGGTGCGGCCGGCCCCGGGCCTACCTGCGCAAGTTCGCGTTGTGCCGTCTGTGCTTCCGCAAGCTGGCCCTCGAAGGGGACGTGGCCGGCGTCGTGAAGAGCAGCTGGTAAGACACCGCAGGACGCACGACGGAAGACGCACGACGGAAGACACGGTCGCCGGAGCACCTCAGGCGATACCTCCTTCCAGGAACGAGTAGAGAGACCGATGACCGATCCGATTGCCGACATGCTGACGCGGATCCGGAACGCCACCATCGCGCGGCACACGCGCGTGGACATTCCGGCGTCGACGCTCAAGCTGGAGATCGCCAAGATCCTTGAGCTCGAGGGCTACATCCAGAGCTTCAAGACGGTGGAGACGCCGGATGGCGACGGCAAGAGCGCCGTCCAGAAGACGATCCGCGTCCAGCTCAAGTACGGTCCGCGCGGCGAGCGCGTGATCACCGGGATCGAGCGGGTCAGCCGCCCCGGCCGCCGCGTCTACTTCGGGCGCGAGGACGTGCCGACGGTGCTCGGCGGCCTCGGTACCGCCATCCTGACCACCTCGCGCGGTGTGATGACCGGGCGCGAGGCGCGCCGCCAGGGCGTCGGCGGCGAAGTGCTCTGCAACGTGTGGTGAGTTGAACATGTCCCGAATCGGCAAGAAACCCATCCCGATCCCGAGCGGCGTCAAGATCCAGGTCTCCGACGGCGCGGTCGAGGTGCAGGGCCCGAAGGGCAAGCTGCGCCAGGCCCTGCCGCCCGGCATCGCCTTCAAGCAGGAAGACGCGAACCTGGTCGCGCGCACGGTCCGCGAGGACAACGAGCTCGGCAAGTTCCACGGCCTGGCGCGCAGCCTGGTCGCCAACGCCGTGCTCGGCGTCACCGAGGGCTTCAAGAAGGAACTGGACATCGTCGGCGTCGGCTACCGCGCCGAGCTGAAGGGCAAGCAGGTCCAGTTCGCGCTCGGCTACTCGCACCCGGTCGTGTTCGACATCCCGACCGGGATCGACGTGGCCATCGACAAGCAGACGCACATCACGGTGACGGGCATCGACCGTCAGCTGGTCGGGCAGGTCGCGGCCGACATCCGCCGCCTGCGCAAGCCGGATCCCTACAAGCAGAAGGGCGTCCGCTACACCGGTGAAGTGCTGAAGAAGAAGGCCGGCAAGACCGGCGCGAAGTAGGCCGAGGGCGCCATGAGGATCAAGACGAAACGGGATCGACGGCATCGCATCAGCCTGCGTCTGCGCAAGCGGATCGCGGGCACGCCCGAGCGGCCGCGGCTCGCGGTGTTCCGCAGCGTGTCGCACATCTACGCCCAGGTCATCGACGACGCGGCCGGCACCACGCTGGTCTCCGCCTCGACGACCGAGCCGGCCCTGAAGGCCAAGCTGACCGAGGGCGCCAAGGGCGGCAACCTCGCCGGCGCCAAGGCGATCGGCGCGGCCGTCGCCGAGCGGCTGAAGGCCAAGGGCATCACGCGCGTGGTCTTCGACCGCGGCGGCTTCCTGTACCACGGCCGGGTCAAGGCGGTCGCCGACGCGGCGCGCGAGGCGGGGCTGGAGTTCTGACATGTTCAATTTCAACCAGAAGATCGATCCGGCCGAGCTCGACCTGAAGGACACCGTCGTGTCCATCAACCGGGTCACCAAGGTCGTCAAGGGCGGCAAGAACCTGAGCTTCAGCGCTCTGGTCGTCGTCGGCGACGGCCACGGCCACGTGGGCTTCGGGATCGGCAAGGCCAAGGAAGTGCCCTCGGCCATCAAGAAGGGCATCGAGTCGGCCAAGAAGGCGCTGGTGCGCGTGCCGCTCGCCGGCACCACGCTGCCGCACGCCATCCTCGGCCGCTTCGGCGCCGGCAGCGTGCTGCTCAAGCCGGCTCCGGACGGCACCGGCATCATCGCCGGCGGCGCGGTCCGCGCCGTCGTCGAGGCGGCCGGCATCCAGAACATCCTCACGAAGTGCCTGGGCTCGGACAACCCGCACAACGTGGTGCGGGCGACGTTCGCGGGCCTGAGCTCGCTGAAGGAACCGGCCCTGGTGGCGCGGCTCCGCGGCAAGGAGCTCGAAGAGCTCGTCGGCGCCGGCGATCGCGCGTAAGAGAGGAATCCCATGGCGAAGAGCGCTCAGGCCGGGAAGCTCCGCATCAAGCAGGTGCGCAGCATCATCGGCTACGACAAGAAGCAGGGACAGGTCGTGCGCGGGCTCGGCCTGCGGCGGATCGGCCACGAGGTCGAGGTCATCGACCACCCGGCGATGCGCGGCATGATCCAGAAGGTCCGTCACATCGTCAGGTCGTCCCCGCCGGGGCCGACAAGTAGAAGGCGCGAGAGCACGCGATGAGTCTCAACAATCTCCGTCCTCCCAAGGGCGCCAAGCAGTCGCCGACGCGCGTCGGCCGCGGCAAGGGCTCCGGCCTCGGCAAGACCGCCGGGCGCGGTCACAAGGGCGCCCAGTCGCGCTCCGGCTACCACTCGAAGCGCGGCTTCGAGGGCGGCCAGATGCCGCTGCACCGGCGCGTACCGAAGCGCGGCTTCCACAACCCGTTCCGCACCGAGTACGTCGTCATCAACCTCGACACCCTCGGCGCGGCGTTCGAGGCGGGTGCGACGGTGACGCCGGACGTGCTCCGCGAGCGCGGCCTCGTCTCGAGCAGCCACAAGAAGCCGGTCAAGGTGCTGGGGCGCGGCGAGATCGCGATCGCCCTCAACGTCCAGGCCGACAAGTTCAGCGGCAAGGCGGCGGAAAAGATTCAGGCGGCGGGGGGCAAAGCCGAAACCCTCGGCGCGGCCCGGTAGGGCCGCGGCGAGCCAGGTTTCTGCTGCAGCCGCGCCATAGCTCGACGGGGTCGCGCCTGCAGGCGGGACGGCATCGAGCGACGGCGGGCCCGACTTCAGGTTTAAGGCACACGCATACATGGTCGAGAGCCTTCGCGCCATCGCCGCGATTCCGGAGCTCCGCAATCGCGTTCTCTTCACGCTGGGCATGCTGGCCGTGTTCCGTTTCGGCTCGCACATCCCGACGCCGGGCGTGAACACGGAAGCCCTTCGCGTCTTCGCCGAGCAGGCCAAGGACACGATGTTCGGCTTCTACGACATGTTCTCGGGCGGGAACCTGTCGAACGCCACGATCTTCGCGCTGGGCGTCATGCCCTACATCAGCGCGTCGATCATCCTGCAGCTGCTGACCATCGTCTGGCCGTACCTCGAGCGGCTGTCGAAGGAAGGCGAGCTGGGCCGGCGCAAGATCACCCAGTACACCCGCTACAGCACGATCGGGCTGAGCCTGGTCCAGGCCGCCGCCTACGCCTACACCCTCGAGCAGCAGTCGAACACCATCGGCGGGCTGCCGATCGTCGCCAACCCGGGCATCGGCTTCCTGCTGACGACGATGCTGACGATGACCACCGGCAGCGTCTTCGTGATGTGGCTGGGCGAGCAGATCACCGAGCGCGGCATCGGCAACGGCATGTCGCTGATCATCTTCGCCGGCATCGTCGTCGGGCCTGCCGACGGCGGTGCTGCAGACGCTCGATCAGCTGAAGACGAACCAGATCGGCCTGCTGCGCCTCGCCTTCATCGTGGCGATGATGATCGCGGTGGTGGCCGCCGTGATCTTCGTCGAGCGCGGCCACCGGCGGGTGACCGTGCAGTACGCCAAGCGCCTGGTCGGCAAGCGCGTCGCCGGCGGCACCAGCACCCACATCCCGCTCAAGGTCAACACCGGCGGCGTCATCCCGGTGATCTTCGCGTCGTCGCTGCTGGCGTTCCCCGCGACCCTGGCCGGGCTGACCGCGCCCGACAGCTGGGTCCGCTCGCTGACGGACGCGCTCGGCTACGGGCAGCCGCTCTACCTCCTGCTGTTCGTCGTCGGCATCCTGTTCTTCGCCTACTTCTACACGTCCATCGTGTTCAACCCGGACGACGTGGCCGAGAACATGCGCAAGTACGGCGGCTTCGTCCCCGGCATCCGGCCGGGCAAGCGGACCGCGGAGTACATGGACGCGATCCTGAGCAAGATCACGCTGGTCGGCGCGGTCTACCTGGCGCTGATCTCGCTGCTGCCGATCATCCTCTTCTCGGGGATCCAGCTGCAGAGCATTCCGTGGATTGGCGAGGCCATGCAGAGCGCGCTGCCGCCGTTCCTGTCGGAGGGCCTCGGCCTGCAGTTCGCCTTCGGCGGCACCTCGATCCTGATCGTGGTCGGCGTTGCGATGGACACGGTCCAGCAGATCGAGTCGCAGCTGATCATGCGGCACTACGACAGCTTCATGAAGAAGACGCGCATCCGGGGCCGGCGCGGCTGACGATGGCCGGGGCAACCGACGCACCACCGGCGCAACCGCCGCTGCGCGTCGTCCTGCTGGGCCCGCCAGGCGCCGGCAAGGGCACGCAGGCGACGTGGATGGCCCGCGACCACGGCCTGGTGAAGATCTCGACCGGCGACATCCTGCGCGAGGCCGTGGCCCACGGCACACGGCTGGGCCGCCAGATCCAGAGCCGCATCGAGGCGGGGAACCTGGTCTCGGACTCGACGATGGTCGAGATCGTCCAGGATCGGCTGGCCCTGGACGACGCCCGTCGCGGCTACGTGCTCGACGGGTTCCCGCGCACGACGCCGCAGGCGCGGGCGCTGGACGCGATGCTGGCCGGCGAAGGCCTGCTGTCGATCCTGCTGATCGAAGTGCCGTTCGAGGAGCTGGTCCGCCGGCTCCAGGCGCGCCGCGTGTGCGGCCGCTGCGGGAAGAACGCCGATCCAGGGCTGGCGGACGGCATCCGCTGCTCGCGCTGCGGCGGGATGTACGTGACGCGCGTCGACGACTCCGATGGGGTCGTCCGGCAGCGCCTGACTGTGTATCTGGAGGAGACGGAACCGCTCGTGAACTACTACGACGGACGCCCGACGTTTTTCCGGATCAACGGCAACCTGCTCCCGGCCGCGGTCACCGCGCAGGTGCGCGACGCCCTGGCCACGTCGCGGACGCTCGCCCTCGAAGGTGGCGCGAGCAGGGACGGTCTGGCATCGTGATCGTCTGCAAGTCGGCGGCGGAGCTCGAGAAGATGCGGGCGGCCAACCAGCTGGTGGCGCGGGTGCTCGAGGCGCTGCGCCCGCTGGTGGTGCCCGGGGCGACGACGGGATCGATCGACGCCGAGGCCGAGCGCCTCGTCCGTGACGCCGGCGCCGAGCCGGCGTTCAAGGGCTATCGCGGGTTCCCGGCGACGGTGTGCGCCTCGGTCAACCACGAGGTGGTCCACGGCATCCCGGGGCCGCGCGCGCTGCGCGAGGGGGACATCCTCTCGCTCGACATGGGCGTCAAGCTGGGCGGGTTCTACGGCGATTGCGCCGTGACCCTGCCGGTCGGGAAGATCGCGGCGGACGCCGAGCGGCTGCTGATCGTGACCCAGGACGCGCTGGCGCGGGGCATCGCCCAGGTGCGGGTCGGGGGCCGGGTGTCGGACATCGGCCACGCCGTCCAGGCGCACGTCGAGGCGCACGGGTATTCGGTGGTGCGCGAGTTCGTCGGCCACGGCATCGGCGCCGCGCTCCACGAGGAGCCGCAGGTGCCGAACTACGGGCCGGCGGGACGCGGGCCGCGGCTGGCGGAAGGCATGGTGCTGGCCATCGAGCCGATGGTCAACATGGGCAAGCCGTCGGTGAAGGTGCTGGGCGACGGCTGGACGGCGGTGACGTCCGACGGCAGCCTGTCGGCGCACTTCGAGCACTCGGTCGCGGTGACGTCGGCGGGGCCGTGGATTCTGACGGCGCTGACCACGCCGGTGGGTTCGGGGACGGCGGGGTCGGGGCCGATGGCCTCGCCAGCGGCCGAGAACCGGGTCTGAGGCCGGCCATGAGCGCCAGACGCGAGGCTCGCCCCGAGACGGGCGCAGAGACGGCCTCTGGCGGCGACGTCGAGGTCGAGGGCGTGGTCGAGGCACAACTGCCGTCCGCGCTCTACCGGGTGCGGCTGGCGGACGGCGGGCCGGGCACCAGGCCGGGCGGGAAGCCCGGGGCCGCCCACGGGACGGTGACGGCCCACCTGTCGGCGGATCCGCGGCGCAATTTCGTGCGGATCCTGACCGGCGATCGGGTCCGGGTGCGCCTGTCGCCCCGGGACCTCACCAGGGGGGCCATCGTGGCCCGGATCGGTCCAGGCTAGGCAGATGGGCCGGTTTCGTGGCAGTATGGGAGTTTCGCGCGAGCCCGTCGCCCGCGCAGAAGGCCAGGTCGGAGAACGATGAAGGTCAGGGCATCAGTCAAGCGGATGTGTGACAAGTGCAAGGTGATCCGCCGCCGCGGCGTCGTCCGCGTCATCTGCACCAACGCCAAGCACAAGCAGCGTCAGGGATAGGGATCGTATGGCACGTATCGCCGGTGTGGATCTGCCGCGCACCAAGCGCGTCGAAATCGGACTGACCTATATCTACGGCATCGGGCGGAAGCGCTCGAACGACATTCTGACGTCCGCCGGCGTCGGTCCCGACATCCGTGTCAAGGACCTGACCGAGGACGACGTCCGGAACATCAGCCGGGTCATCGAGGAAGTGGGCGGCGTCGAGGGCGATCTCCGCAAGGAGATCTCGCTCAACATCAAGCGGCTGATGGAAATCGGCAGCTATCGCGGCCTGCGCCACCGCCGCAACCTGCCGCTCCGCGGCCAGCGCACCAAGACCAACGCGCGCACCCGCAAGGGTCCGCGGCGTGGCGCGGTCGCCAAGAAGAAGACCACGTAGCAGACGGCGTGAAGACGACGTAGGCTGACCGCCCCGATCGACAGAAGTTCACCCATGGCCAAGACTGAAGCACCCGAAGGCGCGACGCCAGACGTCGACAAGAAGCCCAAGAAGAAGGCGTTCAAGAAGCGCGGCGAGAAGCGCGTCGTCCATCACGGCTACGCGCACATCCAGGCGTCGTTCAACAACACCGTGATCACCATCACCGACGTCGAAGGCAACGTCGTGTCGTGGTCGAGCGCCGGCGCGATCGGCTTCAAGGGCTCGCGCAAGGGCACGCCGTTCGCGGCGACCCAGGCCGCGATCAACGCCGGCAAGGCGGCCCAGGGCGTCGGCATGCGCTCGCTCGAAGTTCGGGTCAAGGGCCCGGGCGCCGGCCGCGAGTCGGCGGTCCGCGCGCTGCAGACGATCGGCATCGACGTCAAGTCGATCCGCGACGTCACGCCGATTCCGCACAACGGCTGCCGGCCGCCCAAGCGCCGCCGCGTCTGATGTGTTCCGGCGGAGCATCCGCTCCGCCATCCCGCGCGGGACGCTGAACAGGCTCAGCCCCGCACGGTCAACCGGGCTCCGTCCGCTGGAAGGAGCCCCATGAGCCTGTCGGCCCTCCCGCGCGGAGGGCAGTCGAACCGACGTTCGAAGGACTATCGATGGCACGTTACAACGGTCCGGTCTGTCGCCTTTGCCGCCGCGAAGGCATGAAGCTGTTCCTCAAGGGCGAGCGCTGCTACACCGACAAGTGCGCGATCGAGAAGCGCAACCTGCCGCCCGGCCAGCACGGCAAGTCGCGCAAGGCGAAGCTCGTGGGCTACGGCGTCCAGCTGCGCGAGAAGCAGAAGGTCAAGCGCATCTACGGCGTGCTCGAGAACCAGTTCCGCCGCTACTTCGAGTCGGCGGCCCGCCACCGCGGCGTCACCGGCGTGATGCTGCTGCAGGCCCTCGAGACGCGCCTCGACAACGTGGTCTACCGCCTCGGCTTCGCCACCTCGCGCCCGCAGGCGCGGCAGCTGGTGCGGCACGGGCACTTCCTGATCAACGGCAAGAAGGTCGACATCCCGTCGTACGCGGTCAAGATGGGTGACGAAGTGCGGGTGCGCGAGGCCAGCGCGAAGAGCGCCGTCGTCGCCCACGCGATCGACGAGGTCAAGGGCCGCGGCGTGCCGGAGTGGCTCCAGGTGGACGCCGCCAGCACGCTCGGCCGCGTGCTCTCGATCCCGACGCGCGAACAGATCAACCTGCCGGTGCAGGAACAGCTCATCGTCGAGCTCTACTCGAAGTAACGGGCACGAACTCGCCGGAGGCGCCGGCGCGCGATTGCGCGCCTGGCGCGGCGAGGCCACTGAAAGGACCAGACATGCTGTGGAAGGGTTTCCAGCGGCCGAAGCGGCTCGAGTTCGAGCGTGAGACGGCCACCGAACGGTTCGGCCGTTTCTACGCCCAGCCGTTCGAGCGGGGCTTCGGCACGACGATCGGCAACACACTGCGCCGGGTGCTGCTCTCCTCGATCGAGGGCGCGGCCGTGACCGCCGTCAAGATCGACGGCGTGCAGCACGAGTTCTCGCCGATCCCGGGCGTCGTCGAGGACGCCACCGACGTCGTCCTCAACCTGAAGCAGATCCCGATCGAGATGCACACCGACGAGGTGAAGACGCTCTACGTGCGCGTCGATCGCCCCGGCCCGGTGCGCGCCCGCGACATCGAGGTCGACCAGGACGTCGAGATCCTCGAGCCGGACGCCCACATCGCGACCGTCGCCGAGAAGGGCAAGCTGCACATGGAGCTGCGCGTCAAGCGCGGCCGCGGCTACGTCTCGGCCGACAAGAACTTCGACGAGGATCTCGGCATCGGCTGGATCCCGGTCGACTCGGTGCACTCGCCGGTCAAGAAGGTCAACTACCTGGTCGAGGCCGCCCGCGTCGGCCAGAACACCGACTACGACAAGCTGACGATGGACGTGTGGACCAACGGCACGGTCAGCCCGACCGAGTCGGTGGCCCTGGCGGCGCGCCTGCTGCGCCTGCACCTCGACATCTTCGTGAGCGTCAGCGAGACCAACACCGACGACGATGCCGAGCCCGGCGACGTGGCGCCCGGCGTGGTCAACGAGAACCTCGACAAGAGCGTCGAGGAGCTCGAGCTGTCGGTGCGCTCCTACAACTGCCTCAAGAACGCGAACATCCGCACGCTGCGGGAGCTCGTGACGAAGACCGAGGCGGACATGCTCAAGACCAAGAACTTCGGCCGCAAGTCGCTGAACGAGATCAAGGAAATCCTCGCCGGCATGGGCCTGAGCCTCGGCATGCGCTTCGACCAGGCGGCAGCGCCGGCGTCGGAGTAGCGCGCGTCAGGAAGAGTACGTCGTCATGAGACATCGAGTCGCCCATCGCAAGCTCGGTCGGGTCACCGAGCACCGGATCTCGCTGCTGCGCAACCAGGCCACGGCGCTGCTGCGGCACGAGCACATCGAGACCACGGTGCCCAAGGCGCGCGAGCTGCGCCCGTTCGTCGAGCGGCTGATTACGGTCGCCAAGCGCGGCATCGCCGCCGGCGACGCCGAGAAGAAGCTGATGAACGCCCGCCGCCACGTCGCGCGGGATCTGGCCGACGTCAAGGTGGTGGACAAGCTGTTCGGCGAGGTCGCGCCGCGTTTCCAGACGCGGCCCGGCGGCTACACCCGCCTGCTCAAGGTCGGACCGCGTCGGGGCGACAGCGCCGACATGGCCCGCATCGAGCTCGTCGGCAGCGAGTACAACCCGAACCTCGAGGCCGAGGGCGAAGCCGCCGCGGCGGCGCCGAAGGCCACGGGCGTGCGTGGACGGCTGCAGGCGGCCGCGAGCCGTCTGCGCGGCAAGCGCGCGGCGGCCGCCGACAAGCAGGTCGCCGAGCCGGCGGCTGCTGAGCCGAAGAAGCGCGTGACCAAGAAGAAGAAGACCGACGAATAGTCGAGCTTCGCGCCGTCGACGGCGCGCGTCGTCGATGACAGAAACGAAAGGCCCCGCAAGGGGCCTTTCGTGCGTACGAACGCACAACGGGCAGGAGTTCGGGTCCAGCTTGCCTCGGCCGAGAACCTTGAGCGGGACGCCAGACGCGATGCGGGCGCGCCTTCGGCGCTCGCACGTGCTGCGCGAACACCGGCGGATCGCCTGTGTTCGCCCGGCCACGCGAACGGCCAAACGAGCGCCGAACGCGCGCCCGCATCGCTGATGCTCCGCGTCCTGATACGCGGTCGATCAGCCTGCGCGACGACGCTACCCACTGAGCCGCGCATGACAGGGTCGATCGTTCTCGTGTCCGCGTCTGGACACCGGGCGGACACCGACGCGATGGGGCCGGCCGAGGCGAGCGCGCGACGGCCCTGTTGGCCAGCGCCGCTCAGCGACAGAGCAGGGGGACCGTGCGGATCGCGAACTGCGTCTTCGTGTCGCGCAAGGGCGACTCGAACTTCGGGTCGATGCTGGAGTCCGCGGGCAGCACCTGGATTCCGCAAATCTGTCGCGGAGCGAGGCTCGTGCCGGTGCCTTCAGGCGCACGCGGCGCCCCATCGGGCTCCGTCTGCGCGAAGAGCCGCGAGATGCTGCGAAGCTGATCGGCCAGGCGCTGCTGGAAGGCGGGATCGATTGGCGTGGACGGTTGCAACAGCAGCCGGCGGGCTCGTCGGCCGCGGGCCTCTGCGGCGCGGGCGACTGCGCCTAGGCGGACAAGGCTGCGGAGCCGATCAGCGTGGCGAGACAGCCGGCTACGGCGAGGCGTGAGCACTGCATGGTGGTCCCTCCTCGGATCCTCGTGCGACTTCAGACGCTCGAGCCGTTGTCCTGGCCGGAGAGGCCCGCACGGCGGATCGCTTGTGCCACCGCGCACTCACCAACGTCGCTCGACGGCGCACCGGGACGTGGGCATCAGCGGTGCGGGCGTGCCTTCGGCGCTCGTTTGGCCGTTCGCGTGCCTGGACGAACGCGAGCCTTCTTTCAGCGTTCGCGCAGCACGTGCGAGCGCCGAAGGCGCGCCCGCATCGCTTCTGGCGTCCCCGTCCCTCCGGATCGACGGTCTATCGCCGCGATCGTGGACTCTGGGAGTCGTCTCGATTACTCGGCTTCGACCTCGTGTCCGGCCTTCTGCGCCTTCGCGCTGGCCACGATCTTCGCCTGCTGGTGCGACGGCACCTCGTCGTAGTGCGAGTAGGTCATCGAGTAGGCGCCGCGGCCGCCGGTTGCCGACGTCAGGTGCTGCTCGTAGGTGAGCATCTCGGCCATCGGCACCTGGGCGCGGATGATCGTGGTCGCGCCGCGCGTGTCCATGCCCGCGATGCGGCCGCGCCGGCCGTTCAGGTCGCCCATCAGGTCGCCGGCGAACTCGCTGGGCGCCTGCACCTCGACCTGCATCACCGGCTCGAGCAGCGTCGGCCGCGCCCGCGCCATCGCGTCCTTGAACGCCAGCGAGCCGGCCATCTTGAACGACAGCTCGTTCGAGTCGACCGGGTGGAACGAGCCGTCGAAGACGATGGCGCGGAAGTCGACCATCGGGTAGCCGGCCAGGTAGCCGCGCATCCGCGCTTCCTGGATGCCCTTCTCGACCGCCGGCACGAACTGGCGCGGGATGGAGCCGCCGAAGATCTCGTCGACGAACTCGAAGTCGGCGCCGCGCGGCAGCGGCTCGACCTTGATCTTGCAGTCGCCGAACTGGCCGTGGCCGCCGGTCTGCTTCTTGTGCCGGCCGTGCGCTTCGGCGGGCGCGCCGATCGTCTCGCGGTAGGGGACGCGCGGCAGCTTGAGCGTCACGTCCACGCCGAACCGCCGCTTCAGTTTGGCGACGGTCACCTCGATGTGGAGCTGGCCCTGGCCCGAGAGCAGCTGATCCTTGGTCTGCGGGTCGCGGTCGAAGTGGATCGCCGGATCCTCTTCCCGCAGCCGGTGCAAGGCGCTGCTGATCTTGTCCTCGTCGCCGCGCGTCTTGGGCTCGATGGCGTAGGCCAGCACCGGCGCCGGGAACGACAGTGGCGGGAAGGTCACCTGGGCGCCCTTCTCGGCGAGGGTGTCGCCGCTCTGCGTCTCCTTCAGCTTGGCGACGGCGCCGAGATCGCCGGCCTTCACTTCCGGCACCGGGTGTGCGTCTTGCCTTGGACGACGAAGAGATGGCCGAGCCGTTCGGCGGCGTCGCCCCGCGTCACGTTGGTGGCGGTGGTGTCGGACAGCAGGTGGCCGGTGACCACGCGGAACAGGGTGATCCGGCCGGCGAACGGGTCGGCGACGGTGCGCCAGACGAACGCGCTCATCGGTCCGCTGTCGGTGGCGGCGATGGTGGTCTCCTCGCCCGCCTTGGTCACCGCCGGGAACGGCCGTTCGGCAGGGGAGGGCACCAGCCGGACCAGCGCATCGAGCAGCGGCTGCGCGGCGACGTTGGTCAGCCCCGAGGTCGCCACGGCCGGGAAGATCTTGCAGTCGGCGACGGCGCGGGCCAGCCCGGTGGCGAGCTCCTCGTTGGTCAGCGTGCCTTCGTCGAAGAAGCGCGCCATCAGCGCGTCGTCGGCCTCGGCAACCATCTCGACCAGCGTCTCGCGGGCCGCGGTGGCCTCGGCCTCGAGCGCCGCCGGGATCGGCCCGGCCTTGACCGCGCCGCTGCCATCGGGCAGGTAGGTCAGCGCCTGCATCGTCAGCAGGTCGACGACGCCCTGGAAGCCCCGTTCGGCGCCGACCGGCAGGGTGATCGGGACGACGGAACGGCCGAACGCTTCTCGCAGCGACTCGAGGGTCCGCTCGAAGCTGGAGCGCTCGCGATCGAGGCGATTGACGGCCACGAGGCGCGGCAGGCTGGCGTCGGCCGCTGCCTGCCACACGGCCTCCGTCTGGACCTGGACGCCGGACACGCCGTCCACGACGATCACCACCGCCTCGACGACGCGCAGCGCGTTGCGGGTGTCGCTGAGGAGGTTGCCGACGCCCGGCGTATCGATGAGGTTGACCTTGGTGTTCTGCCATTCGAGCCAGGCCAGGCTCGAGCCGAGCGTGTGCTTCCGGGCGATGGCTTCCTCGTCGTAGTCGGTGACGGTCGTCCCTTCGTCGACCTTGCCGAGCCGGTTGACCGCGCCGGCGGTGAAGAGGAGCGCGCTGGCGAGCTGCGTCTTGCCGGCCGCTGAATGGCCGGCCAGGGCTACATTACGGATGGCGGGGGCATCGAAGACACGCATCGCTGCAGGGCTCCTTGTGATGTCCGCACGTGCGGGGTCCGTTACGACGAGGGTAGGGCCGATGATACGTCAGCCGGGCGCGCCGGGGCCACCGGGCGGGCCGTAGCGGTCGTGGGCGCGGTTGCGCGCGGCTGCGCGGCTATTCGTAGCGGAGGGCTTCGATCGGGTCGAGCCGGGCCGCCTTGAAGGCCGGGAAGATGCCGAAGAAGATGCCGACCGTCGCCGAGAAGCCGATGCCGATGGCGAAGGACCACCAGGGCAGCGAGATGGGGAAGCCCGACAGGACGTTGATCAGCCAGCCGATGGCGGCCCCCAGGACGATGCCGACCACGCCGCCGAGCGAGGTCAGGAACACGGCCTCGAGCAGGAACTGCCAGAGGATCTCGCGGCGCCTCGCGCCCAGGGCCTTGCGGACGCCGATCTCGCGGGTCCGTTCGGTGACGCTGATGGTCATGATCGCCATCACCCCGATGCCGCCGACCATGAGCGCGATCGACGAGATCACGACCAGGGCCAGGAAGATGCCGCTGCTGATCCGCTCCCACACCTGGAACAGCGCAGCCTGGGTGGCGATGTCGAAGTCGCTCTCCTGGTCCAGGCGCAGCCCGTGCCGGGCCCGCATGATTTCCTCGACCTCGCGCATCGCCGCCGCCTGCGTCACGCCATCACGCGGAATCACGATCAGCGCGACGTCGCGGTGGACGATGCCGAAGATCCTCAGCGCGTCGGCGCCATAGACCTTCTGCCAGGTGGTGTGCGGGAGGAGCGCGAACTCGTCGGCCTGGGTGCCGCCGAGCGGGTTCGGCCGCTTGCCGAACACGCCGACGACCGTGTACTGCATCCGGCCGATGCGGACCTGCTTGCCGATGGGATCGGCGGCGGGGAAGAGAGAGTGGCCCGGCGCGTTGCCCAGCACGACGACGTTGCGGCGCCGGTCGACCTCGGCCTGCGTGAACACGCGGCCGGCTTCGACCGGGATCGAAAAGCTCTGGCCGTAGTTGGCGGTGGACCCCATCACGCGCATGCGTTTCGTCGCGGCGCTGCCATAGGTCATGCGCTCCTCGCGCGGCCCGATCATGCCGCCGACCTGTACCGCCACCGAATCGATGAGGGGCGAGTCGCCAAGGGCGCGGGCGTCGTCGATGTTGATGTTCGGCCGCTTGATCAGGTCGCGGAACGACTTGCCCTGCGAGCGGCTGACGATGCTGAACTTGGCCACGAACATGGTCGTCGGCCCCATCTGCCGGAACATGTCCTTGAACGACTCGTCGAAGCCGCGGAGCAGGGCGGTGACGCTGACGATCGACGTGATGCCGATGACCACGCCGAGGATGGTCAGGAACGAGCGCAGCTTGTTGCTGCGCAGCGTCTCCACCGCCATCGTGAGGATTTCGGCGAGGAGCCCGGCGCGGAGCCCGGAGACGGCCATGACCGTGTCGACGCGCTACTCGTAGCGCAACGCCTCGATCGGGTCGAGGCGGGCGGCCTTGAAGGCGGGGAAGATGCCGAAGAAGATGCCGACAGAGGCCGAAAAGCCGATGCCGATGGCGAACGACCACCACGGCAGCGAGATCGGGAAGCCGGACAGGATGTTGATCAGCCAGCCGATCGTGGCGCCGAGGACGATGCCGATGACGCCGCCGAGCGAGGTGAGGAAGACGGCTTCGAGGAGGAACTGCCAGAGAATCTCGCGCCGGCGGGCGCCCAGGGCCTTGCGGACGCCGATCTCGCGGGTCCGCTCGGTGACGCTGATGGTCATGATCGCCATCACGCCGATGCCGCCGACCATCAGCGCGATCGAGGAGATGGCGACCAGCGCCATGAAGATGCCGCTGCTGATGCGCTCCCAGATCTTGAAGATCGCCTCCTGGGTGCCGATGTCGAAATCGCTCTCCTGGTCGAGGCGCAGGCCGTGCCGGGCCCGCATGATCTCCTCGACCTCGCGCATGGCCGCGTCACGCGGCACGTCCTCGCGCGGGATCACGATGATCGAGACGTCGCGGTGGACGACGCCGAAGATGCGCAGCGCGTCGGCGCCGTAGACCTTCTGCCAGGTCGTGTGCGGGATGATCGCGAACTCGTCGGCCTGGCTGCCGCCGAGCGGGTTCGGCCGCTTGCCGAAGACGCCGACGACCGTGTAGAGCGTGCGGCCGATGCGCACCTGCTTGCCGATGGGATCGGTGGCGGGGAAGAGCACCTTGCCGGGCGCGTTGCCCAGGACGACCACCGGGCGCCGGCGATCCACTTCGGCCTGGGTGAACACGCGCCCGGACTCGAGCGGGATCGAGTTGGTCTCGCCGAAGTTCGCGCTGGCGCCGATCACCCCCATCCGCTTGGTGGCGTTGTTGCCGTAGGTGAAACGCTCGGGACGCGTGCCCGGGCCGCCGCCCAACTGCACCGCCACCGTCTCCACGAGCGGCGAGCGCTCGATCGCCTTCGCGTCCTCGACGGTGATGTTGGGCCGCTTGATCAGGTCGCGGAACTCCTTGCCCTGCGAGAAGCTCACGATGCTGAACTTGGTCACGAACATCGTGCTGGGCCCGATCTGCCGGAACAGGTCCTTGAACGACTCGTCGAAGCCGCGGATCAGCGCAGTGATGCTGACGATCGAGGTGATGCCGATGACGACGCCGAGGATCGTCAACGCCGAGCGCATCTTGTTGGTGCGCAGGGTGTCGACGGCCATCGTCAGGATCTCCTGGAGGAGACCGGCGCGGAGTCCGGACGAAGCCATGTCAGTCGTTCCCCAGGGGCGATGCCGCCATTGTCGAGCCCATCATTCGCGGCGCAGGGCTTCGATCGGATCGAGGCTGGCGGCGCGGATGGCCGGATAGAGGCCGAAGAAGAGGCCGACGACCGCGGTCATGCCGATGCCGAGGGCGACCGCCCAGAGCTCGACACGCGCCGGCAGGAAAGTGAACTGCGAGACCAGGAGCGCGGCGACGAACCCGAGCAGCGTGCCGACCAGGCCGCCGGCCACCGAGAGGGTGGTCGACTCGGTCAGGATCTGCCAGACGATGTCGCGCTTGCGCGCGCCGAGCGCCTTGCGCAGCCCGATCTCGCGGGTGCGCTCGCTCACCACCATCAGCATGATGTTCATGATGACGACGCCGCCGACGACCAGCGACAGGCCGACCACGCCGATGAGCACCGAGAACGCGCCGGCGGTGAAGGCGCGGAAAATGTTCATGATGGTGTCGGAGGTGTACATGCCGAAGTTGTCGGGCTCCTTCGGCCCGAGCTTCCGCAGCGATCGCAGGGCGACGCGCGCCTCGTCCATCGTCTTCTCGATCTGCATCGGATCGCGCGGCTTCACCGTCAGCTCCAGGCTGCGCCGCGATCCGAACAGCTTCTGGAAGGTGCCGAGCGGGATCACGATGAACTCGTCCTGCGAGTTGCCGAAGAGCGACCCCTTCGCCTCGTTGACGCCGATCACGCGGAAGTGCACGCCGCGGATCTGGATGCTGCGGTCGATCGGGGTGGCGCCCTTGAAGAGCCGATCGGCCGTGCCGTAGCCGAGGAAGCACACCGGGCGCGACGACTCGACCTCGAAGCGGCTGGGCAGCCGGCCGAGCTCCGGGTCGTAGCCGGAGAACTCGAGGTACTCCTTCGAGACGCCGCGGATCTGCACGCTGTCGAGCTGCTCGTCGCGATAGACGACCGGCGCGCCGTTGTAGGCCTGGGCCATCACCGACTCGATGGTGTCGCCGGCCCTTGGCCAGCGTGTTGAGCTCGACCAGCGTGATGCGCGGGTTGTTGCGCTGCCGCTCTTCCTCTTCCTCGCTGGTCGTCGGGCCCTGCCGCTCGACCTTGAAGGTGCCGGCGCCGACGTCGGTCAGGATGGCGTCCGAGACGTAGCTGTTCATGCCGCGGATCAGCGACACCACCGCGATGATCGACGTCACCGCGACGATGTTGCCGAGGACGGTCATGAACGATCGCAGCTTGCCGGCCCAGATGGAGGCCAGCGCGAGGCGGACGGCGTCGATGAACTTCTGCATGCGCGGCGTCCCGGCCAGGGCTCCTAGGTGCGGTCCTTCGGCTCCTCGGGCTTCACGGTGTCGCCCTCCTTCAAGTCTCGCACCGAATTGAACGGGCCGGTGATGACCTCGTCGCCGGCCTTGAGGCCGTTCAGCACCTCGAAGTACTTGTCGCCGGCGATGCCGGTCTTGACCGGCATGAACGTCGCCTTGGCTTCCTTGATCAGGAAGACGCCCTCGGTGTCCTTCCGCGTCTGGCCGGCGGGCAACGGATCGGTCGAGCTCACCTTCGGTGCCGGCTTCTTCGGGTCGGGCTTGGGCTGCGGGACGACCTTGCCCCCCGCGTCGTAGATCAGCTCGCGCACGGCCATCGCCTGGATCGGCACCGCCACCGCCTTGGCCCGCGTCGCCGTCGTGACGTCGGCGGTGCAGGTGAAGCCGGGACGCACCTCGGGGATCTGGCCGTCGATCGTCACCGTGACCTTGAAGTTGGTCGCGGTCTGGCCGGTCTGCCCGGCGGCGGCCTGGACGATCGGGCTGTTGCCGACCTCGGTCACCTTGCCGCTGAAGGTCTTGTCCGGGATCGCGTCGATCTTGACCTTGGCCAGCTGGCCGATCTGGACGAACGGGATGTCGGTCTCGTCGACCTCGACTTCGGCCTCGATGATCGACATGTCGGCGATCTGCAGCAGCACGGTGCCGGCGTTGTTCATCGTGCCCGTAACGACCGTCTCGCCCTGCTCGATGTTGCGCCGGACGATCAGGCCGTCGATCGGCGACTCGATGCGGGTCCGCGACAGCTCGTACTCGGCGCTCGAGACGGAGGCGCCCTGCTCGCGGATGCGCTGCTCCTGCGTGCCGAGCGACTGCTCGGCGTCGCGCAGGTTCGCCTCGCGCACCTTGACCTCGCTCTCGGCCTGGTCGAGGGCCTGGCGGGTCGTCAACTGCTGTGCCCACAGCTCTTTCTGCCGGCGCAGGTTCTCGCGCGACAGGGCGAGATTCTCACGCGCCGCCGCCACCGAGCTCCGGAGCTGCTCGAGCTGCGAGCGGGCCGCGGCCAGGCCGGCATTGCTGCGATCCGTCATCGTCCGCTGGTTGCGCGGATCGATCTGCATGAGGAACTGGCCCCTGGTGACCTTCTGCCCCTCGTCGACGGCGAGCTCGGTGATGCGGCCGACGGTGTCGGCGCTGATGTTCACGGTGGTCCGCGCCTGGATCTTGCCGGAGGCCGAGACGATGGCCTCGAGGTCGCGCGTCTGCACCTTCTCGATCGTGACCGACTTCCCCGGCGTGCGCTTCATCCAGACGTTGCCGGCGACAGCGCCGCCGAGCAGGACGACTGCAACGACGCCGATGATGACTTTCTTCCCAGTGGACACCTACGAACCTCCAGCAAAAGCTGCCTTCACGGCGCCGACGACAACCGCAATGACCAGGTAGACCGCGCAGAGACCCATGAAGATGGGCGGGGTCCGCCGGCGGTAGAGCACACCGAGGCCGATCGCGAGCACGAACAGCCCCAGGAAGATGGTGAGGTCGAGGGCGCTGAAGAAGCCCGGGACGAAGCCCTTCTCGGCAATGGCCTTGCCGATGCCGGCGAGGCTGGTGACGTTGGTGTCGCTCGCCATGAAGTAATTGATCAGGGCGTTGACGGCCCCGGCGACGGTCCCGATGACACCCGAATGCACGTAGACCGACAGCACCTGCTTGTAGGACGCGCTCCCGCCGGTGATGGCGAAGACCCCCAGCAGGATGCCCGCGCCGGCGAACGTCATCAGCGGCATGAAAATCAGGATGGCGATCGGCGGGAAGTAGCGGCCGATGTTGGCGGCCATCTCGGCCTGCTCCTGGGGCGCGCCGGCCTCGAGCTGCTGCTTGAGGATGATGTCGCGGCCGACGTCGCTCATCATGAACGCGCCGACGGCGATCACGGTGATCGCGGTCGTCAGCGCGAGCATGCCGACCCAGCGCGGCCACGAGACCACGTTCTCGAACGTCGCCTTGGGCGACGTCAGCATGCCGAAAAAGCGCTGCACGAGTGACAGCGGAGCTGCACCACCGGACGAGGCGGATGGAGGCTGTGTCATAGGGTAGGCTCGCTGGGAGCGGCTCGAGATCAGCCGCTCATTGTATCCTCGCTCGCTACATACGTGGCCGAGTCGGGCGATGTTCGAAATCGGCCACACCGAACACCGGAGCCTCCGGCTCCGGTGCTCGGTGCTGCCGGATACGGTCAGGCCGCCTGCTGCTTGCGCAGCAGGCGAGCCGGTAACGAATTCGGCCAGACGGAACATAGTAAGGACACGCCGTGGGGATCCGGGAACACGTTCGGTCTGGGCTGCTGTCGGCGACGATGCTGGCGGGGTCCGCCAGCGGCGCCGCGGCGCAGGCGGCCGGCGCCGGCGGCGTGGAGGTGCTCGGCGTCCGGGCCCAGGGCATGGCCGGGGCCTTCGTCGCCGTCGCCGACGACGCGACCGCGGCCTACTGGAATCCGGCCGGCCTCGGCACGGGCGACTTCGTCTCGCTGGCCCTGGAGCGGTCGCACGTCTCGCTGCCGCCGGTCGACGGCGTCACGCCGGCGTTACGGACGGGGGCGGTCCTCATCGGCACCCCGCCGCTGGGCGCCGGGTATTACCGTCTCGGCGACACGCATGTGGTGCCCGTGACGCTGGTCCAGTCCATCGGCGACCACCTGAACGTCGGCGGGGCGGTCAAGGGCGTCTGGAGTGAGGGGATCGACGGACGGACGCACGGCCGCCTGGACGCCGACCTGGGCGTGATGGTCCGCACCGACGACTGGCGCGTCGGGCTGGTCCTCCGCAACCTCGCCGAGCCGACCTTCGGTCCGGAGGTGATCGCCTTCGAAGGGAACCGCTACCGGCTCGAACGCCACGCCCGCCTGGGCGTCGCGGTGTTCCCGCGGGACGGCCTGACGCTGGCCGCCGACGCCGACCTGGTGCCGCTGGAGACGGCGGACGGACGCCGGCGGACCATCGCCGCCGGGGTCGAGCAGCGCGCCGGCAGCCGCGTCGTGCTCCGCGGCGGCGTCCGTGCCCAGACGATCGACGACGCCCGTCCGGCGGCCAGCGCCGGCGCCAGCGTCGGGCTCACCGCGCTGATCTGGGCGGACGTCCAGGCGACGGGCGGCAGCGATGGCGCCGACCGGTCGTGGACGGTCGGCCTCCGCGCCAAGTTCTGATTGTTGGCCGCGGGCCGCGTTCCAGAACTGCACACGGATCCGGTCACCCGCATTTCAAATTGAGACACACGCGGCGTCGTGTGCGCGGCAGCACGCGTGCGCGCTGACGAACCGTGTCGCTCTTGCGTCCAGCGCCAGCCGCGGCAGTCTGCGTCGTCGCGTGCAGCATCGCGCAATGGTGCGCCCTCCTGGTCGGCCCGCCGGCGCTCCCGCCAGGCGAATGAAGGGCTTGACCGATCGTGCCGATTGACAACTTGCGTCAGGTCTGGCGCGGAAGTTGCCACCTGTGAGCTCCGGGTGTGCCGTCGTGGATCACGACGGTCGGCCGGGGAGCACCGGCGACATCTGCACCAGACGTGCACGTCCGGGCACATGACGTGCCCCGGTGACATGCGCGACGGCGGGATCGACTCGCAATCACCCTTTTACCGGCAACGACCACGGGGACCACGACGCATCCATGGCTGTTCGGCTCGGCGAACTCCTGCTCCGCGAAAAGCGCATCACCCCCAGCCCAGCTGCAGGAGGCCCTGAACCATCAGAAGGCCAACGGCGGCAAGCTGGGGATGACCCTCGTCAAGCTGGGGATGGTCAAGGACGAGGAGATCACCGCGCTCCTCAGCCGCCAGTACGGCGTTCCCTTCATCAACCTCGCCCAGTTCGACATCGACGCCTCGGTCCTCAAGCTGATTCCGGCCGAGACCGCCCAGAAGTACCAGATCGTCCCGATCGGCCGCTCCGGCGCGACGCTGACGATCGCGATGACGGATCCGACCAACGTCTTCGCGCTCGACGACATCAAGTTCATGACGGGCTACAACGTCGAGCCCGTCGTCGCCTCCGAGACCGCGGTCGGCGACGCCATCCAGAAGTACTACCAGGGCGCCGGCGCGCGGCAGGGCGGCAACGGCGCCAGCGGCGGCACCAAGGACCACGCGGCGCAGGCCGCCAACACGCTCGATCTGGCGACGCGCAGCCTCGAGGAGACGGACACCGGCGATGAAGTCGAGGTCGTCGACGAGGTCGAAGAGCTCGACGTCAACTCGCTCGAGAAGCAAGGCGGGGAGGCCCCGGTCATCCGGATGGTCAACCTGCTGCTGATGTCCTCCATCCAGAAGGGCGCCAGCGACATCCACATCGAGCCGTACGAGCGCGAGTTCCGCGTCCGGTTCCGCATCGACGGCATCCTCTACTCGGTGATGCAGCCGCCCATGAAGTTCCGGGATGCGATCACGTCGCGCATCAAGATCATGGCCAGGCTGGACATCGCCGAGAAGCGCCTGCCGCAGGACGGCCGCATCAAGCTGCGCTACAGCGACCACGGCACCAGCAAGGAGATCGACTTCCGCGTCTCCTGCCTGCCGACGCTGTTCGGCGAGAAGATCGTCATGCGTCTCCTCGACAAGGAGAAGCTGATGCTCGACATGACGCGCCTCGGCTTCGAGCCCGAGTCGCTGGCGCGCCTCGAGCGGCAGATCCTGAAGCCGTGGGGGATGTGCCTGGTCACCGGCCCCACCGGCAGCGGCAAGACCAACACGCTCTACTCGTCCATCAGCAAGCTGAACACGATGGACACCAACATCATGACCGCGGAAGACCCGGTCGAGTTCAACCTCCCGGGCGTCAACCAGGTCAACGTCAAGGACTCCATCGGCCTGAACTTCGCGGCCGCCCTGCGCTCCTTCCTGCGCCAGGATCCGAACATCATCCTGGTCGGCGAAATCCGCGACTTCGAAACCGCGGAGATCGCGGTCAAGGCCGCGCTCACCGGCCACCTCGTGCTGTCGACGCTGCACACCAACGACGCGCCGAGCACGATCAGCCGACTGATGAACATGGGCATCGAGCCGTTCCTGGTGGCGAGCTCGGTGAACCTGATTTGCGCGCAGCGCCTGGTCCGGCGCCTGTGCAAGTTGTGCAAGGAAGCGCACCCGCTGCCGCCGCAGGGGTTCGTCGACGTCGGCATGCCGGAGGAGGACGCCGAGACGGCGACCGCGTTCCGGCCGGTCGGCTGCGACAAGTGCAACAACACCGGCTACAAGGGGCGCGTCGGTCTCTATGAGGTCATGGAGGTCAGCGAGCAGCTGCGCGAAATGATCCTGACCGGGGCGTCGGCGATGGATCTTCGCCGCACTGCCCGTGAGGAAGGGATGTACACGCTGCGCGAGAGCGGCCTGTGCAAGGTCCGCGAAGGCGTGACGTCGATCGAAGAGGTCGTGCGCGAAACCGTGAAGTAGCGGAACGGTGCCGTTTTTGCCGGCGGGCGCACGTGACGGTTACGGAACCGTCCGGGCGCACGCGAAAAGCGTACGGTCGCCGCGCCGCACGCACCGCCGGCGGGCGTCCCCGCCGGCCTCGGGGCAGGCGCCGCGGCGGGCGGATCACTCGGGAAATCGGGACGGATGGGCCGGTTGGAACCGGCCTTGCTTTGCACGGGACTGGATCACTATGTCGCTGCCTACGCTGCCAGAGCTCCTCAAGACGACCGTGGAAATGGGCGGATCCGATCTGCACATCGCCACCAACACGCCGCCGCAGGTCCGGGTCCACGGCAAGCTGCAGCGGCTGAACCTGCCGTCGATGTCGCCGTCCGAGACCAAGCAGCTGGTCTACAGCGTGTGCACCGACGCCCAGAAGAAGCGCTTCGAGGAGACCCTCGAGCTCGACTTCTCGTTCGGCATCAAGGGGAGCGGCCGCTTCCGCTGCAACGTCTTCAACCAGCGCGGCGCCACCGGCGCGGTCTACCGCGTGATCCCCGAGAAGATCCGCAGCTTCCAGGAGCTGGCGCTGCCGGCGGTGCTGGCCAAGCTCGCCGAGCGGCCGCGCGGCCTCGTCCTCGTCACCGGGCCGACCGGCTCGGGCAAGTCGACGACGCTCGCCGCCATGCTCGACAAGATCAACACCGAGCGGTCCGAGCACATCCTCACCATCGAGGACCCGATCGAGTACATCCACAATCACAAGGGCTGCCTGGTGAACCAGCGCGAGGTGCACAGCGACACCTCGAGCTTCACGATGGCCCTTCGCGCCGCCCTTCGTGAGGATCCGGACGTCGTCCTCATCGGCGAAATGCGCGACCTCGAGACCATCGAGGCGGCGCTGCGCATCGCGGAAACCGGCCACCTCACCTTCGCGACGCTGCACACCAACTCGGCATCGCAGACGATCAACCGCATCATCGACGTCTTTCCGGCGCACCAGCAGGGCCAGATCCGCACCCAGCTGTCGCTCGTGCTCGAAGGCATCGTCTGTCAGACGCTGCTGCGCAAGGCGAGCGGCCCGGGCCGCACGGTGGCGCTCGAGATCATGGTGCCGACGCCGGCCATCCGGAACCTGATTCGCGAGGACAAGATCCACCAGATCTACTCGGCGATGCAGACCGGCCAGGAGAAGCTCGGGATGCAGACGCTCAACCAGTGTCTGGCTACGCTGTACCTCTCCAAGCAGATCACGATGGAGACGGCGCTGACCGCCTCGTCGAACAAGGACGAGCTGACCGACATGATTCAGCGCGGCACCGGCGTGGTGCCGGGCGCCGGCCTCGGCCGGACGCAGCAGACGCCGCCGCCGCTGGTCCGGAAGTAGCCGGGCGACGCAATCGAGCGTGATGACAAGGAACTGACGATGCCTACTTTTGCTTTTGCAGGACGCACCCGGTCGGGCGAGCTGGTCAACGGCGAGCGGCTGGCGGATTCCGTTGACGCCGCCGTCGCGATGCTCCGGCGCGAGCAGATTCTCGTGACCAAGATCAGCGCGGTCAAGGAGAAGGGCAAGGAAGACAAGAGCCAGCAGAAATTCCGGGCCACGAAGGTTCCGACCAAGAACCTGGCCATCTTCACCCGCCAGTTCTCGGTCATGATCGACGCCGGCCTGCCGCTGGTGCAGTGTCTCGACATCCTCGGCAAGCAGGAGGTGCACAAGGGCTTCGCGCAGACGATCCTCGCCACCCGGTCCGAGGTCGAGGGTGGCGCGTCGCTGGCCGACGCGATGCGCCGGCACCCCAAGGCGTTCGACACCCTCTACGTGAACATGGTGGCGGCGGGTGAGGCGGGCGGTATCCTCGACACGATCCTCAAGCGGCTCGCGGTCTACATCGAGAAGAACGTCAAGCTGAAAGGCCAGGTCAAGTCCGCGATGATCTACCCGGTCGCGGTGATGACCATCGCCGCACTGGTCGTCGCGGTCATCCTCTGGAAGGTCATCCCGACCTTCGCCGAGCTCTTCGCCGGCCTTGGCGCCGAGTTGCCGCTGCCGACCCGCGTCGTCATCTGGGCCAGCAAGTCGTTCATCACCGCGCTGCCGTTCATGGTCGTCGGCATCATCGGCGCGGTGTTCGGCATCCGGGCGTTCTATGCCACCTACGGCGGCCGCCGGACCATCGACAACATCCTGCTGCGGCTGCCCATCCTCGGCCTGATCCTGCGCAAGATTGCGGTCGCCCGGTTCTGCCGCACGCTGTCGACGCTGATGGCCTCGGGCGTGCCGATTCTCGACGGCCTCGAGATCACGGCCCGCACCGCCGGCAACGCCATCGTCGAGGACGCGATCATGGTCACGCGCGAGAGCATCGAGCGCGGCGAGACCGTGTCGGCGCCGCTCGAGAAGACCAAGGTGTTCCCGCCGATGGTCACCCAGATGATCAACGTCGGCGAGACCACCGGTGCGCTGGACGCGATGCTGTCGAAGATCGCGGACTTCTACGAAGAGGAAGTGGACACCGCCGTCGCCGGCCTCATGACCCTGCTCGAACCGGTCATGATCGCCATCCTCGGCGTCATCGTCGGCGGCATCGTCATCTCGATGTACATGCCGATCTTCAAGCTCATCGAGAAGCTCGCCTAAGTCCTCGAGCCTCAGGTCGCCTGTATGGCATCCGGCACTCACGCGCCACCGTCCCCGCCTCCTGCGGGGACGGCGGCCCCGCCCGTCAGCCAGGACACCCCTGGCGACGGACAGCGGCGGCGGCTGATGTGGCTCATCGCCCTCCGCCCGCTGCTGGTGGGGCTGATTGTCGGCGCCGGGCTGTTCGTCGACTCGCCGACCCCGAAGGGGCTGCCGCGCGAGTTCGCGATCTACCTGCTCGAGGCCGTCGGCGTGCTGTCGGTCCTCTATGCCTGCTCGTCCCGCATCCACGCGCGCTGGCCGTGGTTGATCGAAGCGCAGCTGGTCGTCGACGTCTGCGTCGTGTCGACCATCGTCGTCCTGACCGGCGGCTTCCACTCCGACTTCGTGGCGCTCTACGTGCTGCCGATCCTCGGCGGCAGCGTCCTGCGGCTGTCGCGCGGCGGCATGACCATCGCGATTTGGAGCGGCGTCAGCTTCGGACTGATCGTGGCGTCGCAGTATGGCCTGGTGATCCCGCGGCCGCGAGCACTGGGGCCTGTCCAACGACATCCTGCCGCTGCCCGGTCCGCGCTACGCGTTCTACTCGGTCAGCGTCCACATCGTCGCGTTCGCGGCCGTGGCCCGGCTCACCGGCTACCTGGCCCAGAGCCTGCACCGCTCCGACATGAGCCTGCGCGCCGCGTCGACGGCGATCGCCGATCTGCAGGCCTTCAACCAGCACGTGATCGACAGCATGACGGGCGGCCTGGCGGCGACCGATGCCGACGGCCGCATCCTCATGTTCAACCGCGCCGCCGAGGCGATCACCGGCCACCACGCCGCGCTCGTCCGCGGCCAGGGCGCGATGCAGGTCCTGCAGCTGCCGGAGCAGCTGCGCGGCGCCCTGTCCGAGGTGGTCGCCACGGGACGCGGCCGGCGCGTGATCTACCCGTTCACGCTGCGCGACGGCCGGCAGCTGGACATGGGCATCACGGTCGGGCCGCTGATGACGTCGACGGGCGCCGGCTACCTCTTCACGTTCCAGGACGTCACCGAGCTGAAGCGGCTGGAACGCGAGGCCGAGACGCAGAAGCGGCTGGCCGCGGTCGGCCAGATGGCCGCCGGCATCGCCCACGAGATCCGCAACCCGCTGGCCTCGATGTCCGGCTCGATGCAGGTGCTGCGTCAGGAGCTCGAGCTGGAGCCGGACCAGGCGCAGCTCTTCGACATCGTGCTGCGCGAATCGGATCGCCTGAACCAGACCATCCGCGATTTCCTCAGCTACGCGCGGCCGTCGCAGGGTCAGACCGCGCCCGTGGACATGGCCACCGTCGTCCGCGACGCGGCGCGGCTGCTGCGGAACAGCCCGGACTGCACCGCGACGCACCGGATCGAGTGCGCCGCCGAGGGCGCCACCACGCTGCAGGCGGTCGAGGCGCAGATGCGCCAGATCGTGTGGAACCTGGCCACCAACGCGCTGCGCGCGATGCCGACCGGCGGCACGCTGCGCCTCCACGTCGGCGTCAACGGCAGCACCGACGCCGCTGCCAGCGTCGGCGGCCAGGCCGTCGTGCTGTCAGTGATCGACGACGGCGTCGGTATTCCGGCGGAGGACCTGGATCGGATCTTCCAGCCGTTCCACGGCGGCTTCGCCAAAGGCGCGGGGCTCGGCCTCGCCATCGTGCACCGCATCGTCAGCGACCAGGGCGGCTCGATCGCCGTCCACTCGCAGGCCGGGCGGGGCACCACCATCGACGTCATTCTGCCTGCCGAGCGGCGGGCGGAGGTCGCCGCCTAGCCGCGGCGCAGGGGACCCCTTGGGACAGCAGGTCGATCTCGACGCCCGCCACCGATCCGCCGCCGATGCCGGCGCGACGACCGATCGCGCCGCACGCATCCTGGTCGTCGACGACGAGCGGTCGATGCGCGAGCTGCTCGCGATCGTGCTCGGCCGCGAGGGCTACGAGGTGGTGGTCGCGGAGAACGGGCGGCAGGCCCTCGACGAGCTCGAGCGCCGGCCGGTCGATCTGCTGATCTCCGACATCCACATGCCCGACATGACCGGGCTCGACGTACTGCGCGCGGCGAAGGGGATGAACCCGGATCTCGCCGGCATCATGGTCACGGCGTTCGCCTCGACCGATACGGCGATCGAAGCGCTCCGGATGGGCGCCTACGACTACATCCACAAGCCGTTCAACGTCGACGAGCTGAAGATCGTCGTCACCGGCGCGCTCGAGCGGCGGCGGCTGCGTCGCGAGAACGTGCTGCTCAAGCGCGCCCTGGGCGAGCGCCACCAGTTCTCGAACATCATCGGCCGCAGCGAGGCGATGCTGGCGGTGTTCGAGCTGATCGAGACGATCGCCCAGACCAGCAGCACCGTGCTGGTGACGGGGGAGTCGGGCACCGGCAAGGAGCTGGCCGCCCGCGCCATCCACTTCAACTCGGCGCGCAAGGATCGCCCGTTCGTCGCGGTCAACTGCGGCGCGCTGACCGAGACGCTGCTCGAGTCCGAGCTGTTCGGTCACGTCCGCGGCGCGTTCACGGGGGCCGCGACCAACAAGAAGGGCCTGATCGAGGTCGCCGAACGGGGCACGATCTTCCTCGACGAGATCGGCGAGATGAGCCCGCTGATGCAGGTCAAGCTGCTGCGGGTGCTGCAGGAGCGGGTGTTCCGGCGGGTCGGCGGCACCGACGAGATCGCGGCCGACATCCGGATCATCACCGCGACCAACCGCGACCTGGCGCAGATGGTGGCGGAGAACAAGTTCCGCGAGGATCTCTACTACCGGATCAACGTGATCCCGCTGCACCTGCCGCCGCTGCGCGACCGCGGCGAGGACATCCCGATGCTGGCGGAGCATTTCGTGACCCGCTTCGCCGCCGAACTGGGCAAGCCGGTGCAGGGGCTCGCCGCCGAGAGCCTGTCGCTGCTGGTGCAGTACCACTGGCCGGGCAACATCCGCGAGCTCGAGAACGCGATGGAGCGCGCGGTCGCGCTGGAGCGCACGCCCGTGATCCTGCCGGCCAGCCTCCCGGCCGCGGTGCGCGCCGCCGGCGGCGGCAGCCCCGCCGCCACCGAGGACGTGCTCGAGGCCGATACGCTGCCCGATTCCGGCTTCGATCTCGAGCGCCACGTCCGCGAGATCGAGCGGCAGTACATCACCGAGGCGCTCCGCCGCACCGACGGCGTCAAGGTGAAGGCGGCCGAGCTCCTCGGCATGAGCTTCCGCTCCTTCCGCTACTACGCCAAGAAGTACGGCCTCTGAGGCCGCGCCACGAACCCTCGACCGCCGCCGGCCCGCAAGGCCGCGGGCGGCCGACGTCCGTCTTAAGACCGCAAGCGCCGACGTGTGCAGATGTCGCGCGCGGGTAGGGACGCTATGTCGGTGGACTGACAAGCCTCGACAGTCGCCTGACAGGAATTGGCGCCGACCCGAGCGTGCGCATCGCGGTCGCCGCACACCGTTGCGATGTTTTGCATCGGCCGCGTTTTCTCAACGGCCGAGCTGATGGGGCCGTAAACTATGGCCGATTAGCCACTTGTCACCATAGCGTCGCGGGTCTGGCCAGGAGGGCCGGGCGCGGCGGACAAGCTGGCAACAGAGTTGCTCTATGGATGGGCGCCGCGACCGATTGCCTGGGGTGTTCAGTCGGGCGGCGGGGAGGATCCGGACCACCGGGTCCGGACAATACTTTCTGCTAGGAGTGCCAGACATGAAGATCCGAGACACCAAGGGCTTTACCCTTATCGAGCTGCTGATCGTCGTTGCGATCATCGGCATCATCGCGGCCATTGCCATCCCGGGCCTGCTCCGGGCGCGCATGTCCGGCAACGAGGCGTCGGGCATCGGTTCGGTCCGCGCCATCGCCAGCGGCGAGGCGGTCTACGCGGCGTCGGCGGCCCAGGGCGGCTACGCCATCGATCTGACGGTGCTGGCGATTCCGTGCCCGCTCGGCACGGCGCCGTTCCTGTCGACCGACCTCACGACCAGCAACCTCGTTCTCAAGAGCGGCTACAGCGTGGCGCTCGGGTCGAGCGTCGGCGCAGCCGCCGGGCAACCCGGATTGCAACACCACGCCGACGGAGCTGAACTTCATCGGAACGTCAGTCGCGACCGACCCCGGCACGACGGGCAACCGCGCGTTCGCGGTGACGGCCGTCGGGACGGTGTGGGAGAAGACTGACGGCGCGGCGGCTCCGACGGCGCCGCTCGTCCTCGCCGGCGAGTGGCGCCGATTCAGTAAGACGTCGTTCTCACCCGTCGAAGCGACGGCCGAGGCTCGACGGCCAGGGTCGGTGCGGCACTGCGGGCCGCCCCCGCTTATTAAGCGACGCGCTCTCACGCGCGCCGCGGGCGGCCCTCCGGCCGCCGTGCCGGCGTTTGGCGGCCGCGCTGACACGAGGTCAGATCGCGAGCCCGGGCGGCCGCCGCGACACTCGTGAGCGTAGATGCGCCGCGATTGGCGCTCGTGCGAAGTGTGTCTGGTATGTGAGTTGCTCTTTTCGCTGCGGTTCGATATGTGCCGGGCTGATCGCATTGCGAATTAGTCGTGATATAATAGAAATGTGACATCATACTGATTCACACGTTGCTGCTGTACGGCGACGTGGGCGCGTCGTCGGCGTGGCACGCGGGCCGCGCGTGACATCGATTGTCAGTCCCGGCCGCGGTCCGCGAGCAGATTGTCAACGCGCCACGCCAGCGCTCCTCCAGGCCATCGTCGCGGCGCGCCGCGACGTGCAAGACTGCGTGTCGCCGGCTGCCGGGTCAGCGAGCACGAGTCTTGCAAATCAACGCGGTCATGACTGCCCCTGGCGGCCGCTCCCACGCCGGCTTCACGCTGATCGAGCTTTTGATCGTCATCGCCATGATCGGGATCCTGGCGGCACTCAGCGCGCCGTTCGTGGTGGCTGCGAAGGCGGCCGCGAACGAATCGTCCGCCATCGGGTCGCTGCGCACGCTCACCACCGCGCAGTACGCGTATCAGTCGGCGTGCGGCTCGGGCTTCTACGCTCCGACATTCGCGCACCTCGTGACGGAGCGGTTCGCCGGTCCGGATCTCGACGTGAGCCCGAAGAGCGGTTTCGCCTACACGCTGGGACCGGGCGCTGCCGCCCGGCCTGGATCGACCGATTGCACGGGCATCGCCTCCTTGGGCGACTACTACGCGTCCGCGGTCCGGCTCGCCACCTACACAGGTCGGCGAGGCTTCGCGACCAACCAGCACGGGACCATCTGGCAGGACGCCGTCGGCGCGGCGCCGGCCGAACCCTTCTTGGAGGCGGGCTCTGTTTCACCGCTGCGCGGCCAGTAACCTGCGGCCGATTCGCTGAGGAGATGCTTACCATGGCCCTGTCGACCGAATCCCGCACCGGCGCCCGCATCCTGGCGATGCGTCCGGCCTCGCGCGACGGCCTCTACGCGCTCGCGTCCGCGTGGCAGGCCTCGACCGAACCGAGCGTGCGTCCGTTCCGTCGGCCCAGCGCGCCGGCCGCCACCGCACCAGACGGCGCCAACGCCTCGTGCGACGACTCGCCCTGCTGGCCCGACGGCCCGTCCGCCGCCTGACGCGCGCGGCCCGCGCCGCTCGCCCGCGTGTTACGATCGGGGCCGCGGTGCGATTCCGCCCGCCGGACATGACGTCCCGATCGCCCCTGCTCCTCGCCTGCACGCTCCTCGGCCTCGCCGCGGCCTCCGCCGCGACCTGGGTTCATGCCGAGCTCGTCCGTCACCCGAATCTCTCCAGCGTCTGCGACGTCAGCGCGACCATCAACTGCACCGACGCCTACAGCAGCGTCTACGGCAAGGTCGTGGGCGTGCCGGTGGCCGTGCTCGGCCTCGTGTTCTTCGCCGGGCTGCTGGTCCTCCAGGCGAGCGCGCGATGGTTCCGGGTCCCCGATCCCGAGCACGTCGGCCCCTACGTCTTCACGCTGTCGGTACCGGCTCTGGCCTTTGCGTCGTATCTCGCCTATGCGTCGTGGGCCGTGCTCCACGTCGTCTGTCTGCTCTGCGTCGCGATCGACCTCGCGACGCTGGGTGTCTGCATCCTCGGTGGCCTCATGACCCGATTCCCGTTCGCCTCGCTGCCCTCTCGCGTCGTCCGTGACCTGAAGACGTTCGTGGCCCGGCCGGCCGCGCTCGCCATCGCCGCGCTGTTCGTCGCCGCCGCTCTGGCAGTGGTCGGCTGGTTCCCGCGCAGCGCGGCGGAGCCGGTGTTCGCCGCCAGCGGTGAGGTCCCCGAATTCACGGCGCCGGCGCCCGAGGCCGAGGCCCTGCCGCAGCAGGCACAGCTGGACAGCTATCTCGACTCCGCGCCGCGGCGGATGATCCCGGTCGATGCCCCGGGCGCGGCGGTGGTGGTGGTCAAGTTCAACGACTATCAGTGCCCGCCGTGCGGCAACACCTTCCAGGCCTACAAGCCGCTCAAGGCGAAGTGGGACAAGGAGGCGCCCGGCAAGGTCAAGTTCGTGACCAAGGATTTCCCGCTCGAAGGGGAGTGCAACGCCGCGATTCCGCAGGGGCCGCACCCGATTGCCTGCGAAGCCGCCGCGGCGGTCCGCATGGCCCGCAGGAACGGCAAGGCCGAAGCTCTCGAGGACTGGCTGTTCGCCAACCAGGCGACCCTGACCCTGGACGGCCTGAAGCGCGCCGTTCGCGACATCGGCGGCGTGCCCGACTTCGACGCCCAGTATCCGAAGGTCCTGCCGGACGTGAAGACCGACACCTCCCTGGGCGGGTTCCTCGGTGTCCGGTCCACGCCGACGTTCTTCGTCAACGGCATCCAGATGCCCGACAACCGCGTCCCGATCATGGACGCCGCCATCGAGCACGAGCTGCGCAAGGCCGGCGTCAAGAAGTAAAGATCGGGTCCGGCCCGGGCCGATGATCCTGTCGCCATGGCTGCTGCATTCGATACGCATGAGTTGGCCAAGGACTACCGGATCGGGTTCTGGCGTCCTCGGCCCTATCGTGCCCTGCACCCGCTGACCCTGGCGGTGGAGCAGGGCGAGGTGTTCGGCTTCCTCGGTCCCAACGGCGCCGGCAAGACGACCACCCTCAAGCTGCTGATGCAGCTGGTCTACCCGACCTCGGGATCGGCGACGATCCTCGGCCGGCCGCTCGGCGACCTCGCCATGAAGCGGCGGATCGGCTACCTGCCGGAGAACCCCTACTTCTACGACTACCTGACGGCCGAGGAGCTGCTCGAGGTACTTCGCCGGACTCTTCGGCTACCGTGGCGCGGATCGCACAGCGCGCGTGGCCCGGCTCCTCGACGACGTCGGGCTCGGCGCCGAGCGCCGGATGCAGCTGCGCAAGTTCTCGAAGGGCATGATCCAGCGCGTCGGGCTGGCGCAGGCGCTGATCAACGATCCGGAGCTGGTCTTCCTCGACGAGCCGATGTCAGGGCTCGACCCGCTCGGCCGCCGTGACGTGCGCGCGCTGATCCTCCGGCTGCGCGATGAGGGACGCACGGTCTTCTTCAGCTCGCACATCCTGCCGGACGCCGAGACGCTCTGCAGCCGGATCGCGATCGTCGTGAAGGGCCGCATGACCGCCGTGGGCTCGCTCGCCGAGCTCGTCACCACGACGTTCAAAGGGTGGGAGATCGTGGTCGACGGCCTCGCCCAGGCGCCGGACGCACCGGGGCTGCGCAAGGTGACGCCCCTCTCGCCGGGTCGCTTCGTGGTCGAGGCGCCGCCGGCGGCGGACCCCGTCGCGCTGGCCCGCGAGCTGGCCGGCGTCGCTGGCCGTCTGGTGTCGATCAACCCGGTGCACGACACGCTCGAAGACCTGTTCGTCCAGCACGTCGACGGCGCCGCCGGCACCGATCGGTTCGGCCCCGCTGCTGGAGCGTCGGCGAGGAGAAGTCGGCATGAGCCCCGCCATCTCCGCGTCGACCGTCAGCCGCATCGCCGCCAACGTGTTCAAGGAGTCGGTGCGCGACAAGGTGCTCTACAGCATCGTGCTGTTCGCCGTGATCCTGATCGCCGCCTCGCTGCTGCTCGGCCAGCTCACGGCCGGACAGGAAGTCAAGATCATCAAGGACCTCGGGCTCGCCGCGATCTCGCTCTTCGGGCATTTCATCGCGATCTTCATCGGCATCGGCCTGGTGTCGAAGGAAGTCGAGCGGCGCAGCATCTACGCGCTCCTCGCCAAGCCGATGAGCCGCACGGAGCTCGTCCTCGGCAAGTTCCTCGGCCTGGTGCTCGACCCTCGCGGTCAACGTCGTCGGTGATGACGGTGGCGCTGTTATCGTGCTCGCGGTCTACGAGGCGATGACGCCCGAGGCGGTGCGCAAGGCCTGGGAGGCGCCCGCCACGATCCGCGGCTGCCGTCGCCGCGTTCCTGATCCTCGTCGAACTGGCCATCGTGACCGCGATCGCGATGCTGTTCTCGACGTTCACCAGCCCCGTCCTCGCCGCCGGCTTCACCGTCGGTCTGGTGATTGCCGGCCACTTCGGCGCTGATCTCAAGAACTTCGAACAGGTCGTCGACAGCGTGCCTGTCGCGTGGATGGCCCGCGGGCTCTACTACGTGCTGCCGAACCTGGCGGCGTTCGACGTCAAGTCGCAGGTCGTCCACGCCCAGCCGGTCGCAGGCCCTCTACGTCGCGATGACGACCGGCTACGGCGCGCTCTATGTCGCCGCGCTGCTGATGCTGTCGGTGCTGTTCTTCTCGCGGCGGGACTTCAAGTGACGCCCGGCCGCCTGCCGGCCGTGCCGTTCCTGTTCGCCGCCGGCGTGCTCATGGCGGTGGCGATCGTCCTCCAGGTCAAGCGCGATCGTGCCTACGGCACCGACGTGCCGGCGACGCAGGTGCTCTACGTGCAGTCGCCCGAGGTGGCGCGGCGCATGGCGCTCTCGTTCGACGTGCTGGCCGCCGACGTCTACTGGATCCGCGCCCTTCAGCACTTCGGCGGCACGCGGCGGGCGACGTCCGGGGCGAAGAACTACGAGTTGCTCTACCCGCTGCTGGACATGGCGACGGGCTCGACCCGTACTTCAACATCGCCTACCGGTTCGGCGCGATCTTCCTGTCACGAGTCGAAGCCGGACGGGCCCGGCCGGCCCGACCTCGCCGATCGAAGCTGCTCCAGAAGGGCCTGAAGGCGTCGCCGACAAGTGGGAGTACATGCAGGACATCGGGTTCGTGCACTACTGGGCGCGACACGACTACAAGACTGCGGCCGAGTGGTTCGAACGCGGGCAGCCGGATGCCCGGCGCGCGCCTGGTTCCTCAAGCCGCTGGCGGCCGTCGACACTCGCCGCAGGGGGAGAGCGCAGCACCTCGCGGCTGCTGTTCCAGAGCCTGGCCGAGTCGGGCGACAGCGACTGGGTGCGCAAGGACGCGAAGCGGCGCCTGCGGCAGCTCGACGCCATGGACGCCATGGACTCGCTGCGGCAGCTCGTCGGCGCAGCACCGGGCGCGCGTCGGCGGCGCGCCGGTCACGTGGCCGGACCTGGTGCGAGCCGGCGCCCTGCGCGCCGTTCCCGCCGACCCGGACGGCTTCGTCTTCGCGCTGGAGCCCTCGACCGGCGAGGTGCAGCTGGCTCCGAAATCGACACTGCGGCCGCTGCCCGACGAATCGCCGTCGCGGCGGCGGCCGGTGCCGCGCCCGTGACCGGCCCGGCCCGGAGCTGGCGCTCGAACTGTCCGTGCTCGGCCTGTTCGGCCTGGCGATCGGCAGCTTCCTCAACGTCTGCATCTACCGGCATCCCGCTCGGCCAGTCGATCGTCCATCCGCCGTCGCGATGCACGGGCTGCGGCCAGGCCTTGCGCTGGTACCACAACGTGCCGGTGGTGAGCTGGCTGCTGCTGCGCGGCCGTTGCGCGTTCTGCGGGGCGGGGATCTCGGCGCGCTATCCGGCGGTCGAGCTGCTGACCGGCGTGGTGTTCGCCCTGCACGCGTTGGTCTTCGGCCTGGGCCGCTGCTGCTGGTGCGGCTGGCGTTCGCGGCCGTGTTGATCGTGCTCGCCTTCGTCGACATCGATCACCGCATCCTGCCCGACTCGATGACGCTGACCGGCATCCCGCTCGGCGTGCTGGCCAGCCGTGTGGTTGCCGCCCGGCTGGCGCGACTCGCTGTTGGGCGTCGTCGTCGGGGGCGGCAGGCTGTGGCTCATCGCCGAGGCCTACTACCGCTGGCGCGAGATCGAGGGCATGGGGATGGGCGACGTGAAGATGCTGGCGATGATCGGCGCCGTGCTCGGCTGGCGCGCGGTGATCGTCACGCTCGTGCTCAGCTCGTTCAGCGGAGCCCTCGTCGGCGTGCTGATGATGTCGCGAGCCAAGGACGGCATGCGCTACGCACTGCCCTTCGGCACGTTCCTCTCGCTCGGGGCCCTCGTCGCCAGCCTGGTCGGCGAGCCGCTCGTGGCGTGGTATTTGTCGTTCTATCCCTGACCATGGGCACCGACTCGCCACTCTTTGCGCTCGTTGGTGCGTCGGCGGTCCTCGTCGGCCTCGTCGGCATCCTCGTTTTCACGGTGATGAAGCTGCGCAAGGCCGGCCGCGAGACTTCCGCGGGCGCCGAGCGCCTGTCCGAGGAGGCGTTCGCCGCGGCGACGATCCAGGCGGCCCTCACCGGCAAGCCGGCCGCCGGTCGCGCAGCCACGTCGGCCGTGACGGGTGCGTTGCCGGCTGGTGCGGACACCCTCGACGGCGCGGTGCTCGACGCCTTGCCGGTGGGTCTCATCGTCACCGACGAAGCGGGCGTGGTCCGTCGCTGCACCGCCCCGGCGAGAGAGTGGCTCGGCGTCGAGGGGCCGGGGACCGGCCATCCCTTTCGCACGGCCCTCGCTCAGTGGCCGGCGATCGCCGACGGCCTGGCGAGCACGCACGCCGGCGAGCCGCCGGCGCCGTTCGTCGTGCTGACGGAATCCGCGTCGGCACCGTCGCCGCGCGTGACGGTGGCGATCACCCGCTGGACGCCACGGACCGGACGCGGCGGGGCCGTGGCGATGCTCGACACGGGGCTGGGCGTGATGGCCGCGCCGGCCACCCCGGAGCGGCCGCGCGACGAGCCGAACCACGGCGGCATGGACCAGGTGTCGCGCCTCGCCAGCGGCCTCGCGCACGAGCTCGCCAACAGCCTGACGACCGTGCACGGCTACGCGCACCTCGTCGATCGCAGTGTCCTGAACGCAGCGGACCGGTCGGCGCTCGATCACATCACGACGAGCTCCGAGAAGATGCTGACGACGGTGGACGCATTCCGCGCCCTCGTGCGGCCCCTGCCGATCTCGCCGGCGATCATTCGCGCCGATCGACGCCGTGCAGGCGGCCATCACCCTCGCGCGGCAGGAGGCGGATCGGCCGGACGCGGTGGTGCACGTCACGACCGCGCCGAGCGTCACGGTGCACGGGGATCGCGTGCTCCTCGAGGAGGCGATCGCCGCCGTGGTCCGCAACGCCATCGAGGCCTCGGCGCTCGTCTCGCCGCCGCCGGCCGTCGAGGTATCGGTAGCGCAGGCGTCCGCGGCGCGGGGCGTCGACATCGTCGTCACTGATCGCGGACCCGGCGTCCCGGCGGACGTCCGTGGCCGTGTCTTCCAGCCCTTCTTCACCGACAAGCCCGGACACGCCGGTCTCGGCCTCGCCCGCGCCGCGCAGGTGTTGCGCGCGCATCCGGGGGCCTCGATCGCGCTCGAGCATCCGTCCACCGGCGGGCTCATCGTCACGCTCGGGCTGCCGCAGCACGGCTGATCGCCGACGCGACGCAGGAATTGCCCCTGCGTTCGCCGCCGATGGTGGCGCTTCTGCACCGTCGCGTGGGCGACCTGCGGCACGCGGCGCCGATCACGTTCGATGTTGCGCCGCTTCCTCGATGCTTGACCCCACGGGATGGGGCCGGCGCGGCGTTTGCTCCTGCGGGCGCGGGGCCGGAAGGAGGGCGAGTGCGAGACAGGCGCGGGTTCACGCTGGTGGAGGCCGTGGTGGCGTTGGCGCTGATGACCACCGTCGGAGTGTCGGTGTCGACGGGGCTCGTCGCCAGCCGGGCGATGGCCGTGCACGATCGCGATCAGGCGATCGGCCGCGTCGCCGCGCAGGCACGCCTCGCGACGCTGACGTCGCTCGCCTTCCACACCATCGCGGGCGCGGACGGATCGGCCGTGGGGGTCACGGACACGACCACCGATTTGAGCGGCGATCCACCGGGACCGGGCGGGACGGGACTCGGCGAGTCGCCGGCCGATGCGTTGTGGCGCGACACGTCGGGCTACGTCGATTATCTCGACGCGACTGGCCGCGACCTCGGGCGGCGCGCCGGCGCACGGGAGCGGGCCGCCTACGTGCGACGCTGGGTGATCGGTCGGCAGGGAGGCGGCGCCGGCGAGGTCGCCCTGATCGCGGTGCTGGTGGCGCCGGTTGCGGCGGCCGCTCGCGCCGCGGCCGTCGATCCGACGCGGGTCATCGACTCGCCGGGCGTCGTGCTGCTGCGCGGCGCGCGGGTGCGCCGGGCGTCATGAGGGGCGCGTCGCTGATCGAGCTGCTGGTCGCGGTGGCGATCGCGCTTCTGATCTCGTCGGCCGGCGTGCGCGTGCTCGTCGAGGCGGTGGACGCATTCGCCTGGCAGCCGGCATCCGCCGAGTTGTCGGCCCGTGCCGAAGCGGTGGCGCAGCTCCTCACCGCCGATCTGGCGGCTGCGGGCGCCGGGCCGCACGCGCGCCTCGAGTCGGGTGCCGGACCGCTCGTCGTGCCGCCGTCGGTCCGGCTGTCGTCGTGGCTGCCGCCGATCCTGCCCCGCGTCGTGGGCCTCGACGGCGCCGACGGAGACGAGGTCGCTGCCACTGATCGCCTGTCGATCGTGACCGTGGCCGACGGCGCCCCGCAGGCGGCGGTGCGCCGGCTGCCGCCGCGCTGGGCATTCCGGCCGGGGCCGACGTGCCCGGTGCTCGTCGATGGCTGCGGTGTCCGCGCCGGCATGCCGCTGCTGTGGCTCGAGGCCAGGCCCGGCTTCCAGCTGGGCGAAGCCGGCGCCGTGGATGCCTCGGGCCTGGAGGTGCCCGGCGTGACGCCGGCGGCGGACGACGCGCTCGTCGCCGGCGTCGAGATCGTCAGCTACCGTTTCGACGCGGCGCGCGGCGAGCTGCTGCGGGGCCGGGCCGGCGGACGCGGCCTGCCAGTGGCGGGGCACGTGGCCGCGTTCGCCGTCGAGCTGTGGGGCGACGGCGATCCGCCGGCAGGGCCGCGATGGCCGCCGGGAGACGAGACGTGCGTCACGCTCGCCGACGGGCGCCCGCGCCTCGCCGCCTGGGCGCCGCCCGGGGCGCCGTCGATCCCGCTCGACGTGGCCCGCCTCGCCGATGGGCCGTGGTGCGGCACGGCGCCGTTCCGTTTCGACGCCGATCTGTTCCGCGTCCGCCGCGTGCGCGTCCGGCTGCGGCTCGAGGCGGACACTGACGCCGTGCGCAGCCGGACCCCGGCGCCCGGGGCTCGCGCCGGCTGGGCGAACGCGCCTGCGCGCGAGGTGCAGGACGTCGAGGTGGCCATCGACGTGGCACCACCCGCGCTGCGAGGGCCGTCGTGAGGCGCGCGGCCGTGGGTGAGACAGGACGGCTGCCGGAGGGCGGCGAGCGCGGCGCCGCTCTCATCGGCGCCGTGCTGCTGGCCGCGGCGCTGGCGATCGTCGTGGGGGCTGTCGGCTGGTTCGCGCTCGTCGCCTCGCAGACGTCGGCGGCGGCGCGCGATCACGCGGAGGTCGTGGCCGCGGCGCAGGCCGGCCTCGAGATCGCGGCCGGCGCGCTGGCGCGCGAGCCGGACATCGCTGCGGTGCGGCTCGGCCTGGCTGTCGGGCCCGGCGGTGCCGACAGCCTGGCCACGCCCGACGGCGCGATCGACGTGCCGTCGCTGACACGGCAGCTGGAGCAGCGACGCCGGCGATTGCCGCCTCCGGCTGACGGCGCGGTATGGCGACCTTACCTGTGGGGCCGCCTCACCGAGCTCGCGCCCGCGATTCCGGCGGCGCGCCGACGCGATCCGCTGGTGGTCGTGTGGGTGCGCGGCGACGATGCCGCGGGCGCCGGCGCCGATTGGATCGAGCTTGCGATCGAAGCCGTCGGGCCGTCCGGCGCCCGCGCGGGCGCGGTGGCGGCGATTCGGCGCGGCCCGCGCGGCGTCGCGATCCTCGCCGTCTGGCCGGACGCGGGTATCGCCGGTCCCGCCTGACCCGGCGGCCGTCCATGGGGCCGGCCGTCACGTCACGGTCACGTCCTGCACGGCGAGGTACGTCGCTGCACTCTTTGCGGGGATCGCAGGCATCGGCGCCGCATGCCAGGGCGCAGGGAGCCGATAACGGGGAAGTGGGGAGTCTGCTACGATCGACGCCGCTCCCCCCGGTTCAGACCGACACCTCGCGCCCAGCGGCATTGGCCGACGGCGGCGGTGTCCATCGTGTCGGAGGGTGTATGAAGCTCGTGATCGGTAGCGTCGTCGCTGGGGTCCTGGTGGCGGGTGTCGCGGCGTCGAGCGCGCAATCGCTCGCGGATGTGGCCCGCAAGGAAGAGGCGCGGCGCCAGAAGATCGCCAAGCCGTCGAAGGTCTACAAGGACGAAGACGTCCAGAAGGACGGTCCGCTGACGGCGGGCGCACAGGCGGCGGCGATCGACCGTGACGGCTCTCGACGCCAACGGGAAGCCGGTCGGGCAGCAGGCCGCGGCGGAAGGGCTGCCGGCGGACGAAGCGGGTTGGCGCGCGCGGCTGCAGAGTGCGCGCGACGGGATCGATCGCGACAGGCTGCTGCTCAGCGCGCTCGAGCAGCAGGCCCGGAGCGCCGCGCGTCAAGCCGGCACGCCCGACGGCGCCGAGCCGGTGGCCGACGACGCGTCGCCACGGGCGGCGGAGATCAAGCGGCTGAAGGCGGAGATGGACGCGTTCCGTGCGACGCTGGCCAATGCCGAAGAAGACGCCCGCAAGGCCGGCGTACCCCCGGGCTGGGTGCGCTGACCCGCTCCAGCGGCGGCACGGATAGAATCACGACATCGAGGCCCGGCATCGACGTGTGCGTCGACCGGGCCTTCGCCGTTGTGGAGGGAAGCTGTGCCGGAGTCCTCGGGGCCGTCCGTTCGTGGCGAGATCCTGCTGGTCGAAGACCGCGATTCGCTGCGGCAGATGCTGCGGCTCGCGCTCGAGGTTGCCGGTCATCGCGTCCTCGAGGCCTCTGACGAGCCGGAGGCCGTCAAGATGCTGCAGCGCCATCGGCCGGCGCTGATCGTCACCGATCTGAAGCTGCCGCACGGCGACGGGTTCGGCGTGCTGCGGGCCGCCAAGGCCTGCGACCCGCAGATGCCCGTCGTCCTGCTGACCGCTTACGGCGCCGTCCCTGACGTGGTGCGGGCGATGCGCGAGGGCGCGCTCGACTTCCTCGCCAAGCCGGTCGATCCCGACCACCTCCGCCTGATCGTCGGCCGCGCCCTCGCCGAGCGGCGCCTGGCCACCGAGAACCTGCTCCTCAAGGAAGAGCTGGGTCGCCGCCGCGGCGTGCCCGAGATCGTCGGCGAGCACGCGGCGATCCGGAGTGCGCTGGCCTCGCTGCGCCGCGCCGCCACCTCCGACACCACCGTGCTCCTCGCCGGCGAGAGCGGCACCGGCAAGGAGCTGTTCGCGCGCGCGCTGCATGCGCTGAGCGAGCGGCGCGACGGGCCGTTCGTGGCGGTCAACTGCGCGGCGATCCCAGGCACGCTGCTCGAGAGCGAGCTGTTCGGCCACGAACGCGGCGCGTTCACCGGCGCCATCACGCGGCGCCCGGGCCGCTTCGAGATCGCGCACGGCGGCACCCTGTTCCTCGACGAGGTCGGCGAGCTGCCGCTGCCGCTCCAGCCCAAGCTGCTGCGGGCGCTGCAGGAGCAGACGTTCGATCGGCTGGGCGGCACCGTGCCGGTGCAGGTCGACGTGCGGGTCGTCGCCGCCACCAACCGCGATCTGCGCGCGATGATGGCGGCCGGCACCTTCCGCGAGGACCTGTTCTTCCGCCTCGACGTGTTCCGGCTCCGCGTGCCGCCGCTGCGCGAGCGCGCCAGCGACGTGCCGCTGCTGGCGGAGGCGATCCTGCGCCGCACCGCGGCCGAACTGAACAAGCCGGTGCCGGCGCTGGGCCGGCTGCCCTCGAGCGCCTCATCCACTATCCCTGGCCCGGCAACGTGCGCGAGCTGGAGAACTGCCTGGAGCGGGCGGTGATCCTCGCCGAGGGCTCGACCATCGAGCCCGCCCACCTCAACCTGCCGACGACGCCGCTCCAGGTCCGCCCCGAGGCGCCGGCGGACCCGTGGGATCAGATCGACTTGAGCGGCACGCTCGACGATGCGACGCGGCGGGTGGTGCTCGAGGTCGAGAAGCGCAAGATCGCGGCGGCGCTGCAGGAGAGCGGCGACGATGCGCTGCGGGCCGCCGAGATCCTCGGCATGGCGCCGCGCCTGCTGGTGAAGAAGATCCGCTCGCTCGGCGCTCACGCGCTCGTTCCGAGCGACCTGAGCGCGCGCGTCAGCGCGGCGCCGGTCACGTCGGTGACGACGCGGGTCCGGCCGATGCCCGTCGGCAGCACGAAGTGCAGCGTGCCGGCCAGCACCTTCTTGTCGCGCGCCGTCGCCGCCACGCACGCCGCGGCGGACAGATCGGCGATCGGCGGCCGCGGCCCGACACGATCGATCAGCGCCGCGACGCGGTCGGCCTCGGCCGCGCTCATCGCGCGCCGGGCGCGGGCCACGGCCACCGCCGCCAGCATCCCCCAGCCCACCGCCTCGCCGTGCTTGAAGCGGCGATAGTGCGTGATCGCTTCGAGCGCGTGGCCGAGCGGTGTGCCCGAGATTGAGGATGCGGCGCAGCCCGGTCTCGTGCTCGTCGACCGAGACCACGTGCGCCTTGATGCGCGCGCTGGCCACGACGATCGGCAGCAGCGCCTCGGGGTCGCCGGCGCGGATGCGATCGAGATCGCGCTCGAGCCGCGTGAACAGGCGCCGGTCGGCGATGACGCCGTATTTGACCACTTCGTAGAGGCCGGCCCGCAGCTCGCGCGCCGGCAGCGTCGCCAGCAGAGCGGGATCGACGAGCACCCCGATCGGCGGATGAAAGGCGCCGATCAGGTTCTTGCCGCGGGCGTGGTTGACGCCGACCTTGCCGCCGATGGCGCTGTCGACCTGGGCGACGACCGTGGTCGGCACCTGCACGACGCGCAGGCCGCGCAGGAAGGAGGCCGCGGCGAAGCCGGCGAGATCGCCGATCACGCCGCCGCCGACGATGACGACGACCGTCTGGCGATCGACGCGTGCGTCGAGCAGGGCGTCGTGGACGCGGGTGACGGTGCGCAGGTGCTTGGCGCGCTCGCCGTCGGGGACGAGGACGACCGGCACCCCCGGCAAGCCTGGCTCCACGCGCGGCCCGGCCGCGGCCCACACCCGCGGACTCGACACCACGATCGGGCGATCCGCCCCGCCAGGCCGGCCAATGAGCGGCCCAGGCTGGCGGCGAGGCCGCGGCCGATGCGAATGGGGTAGGAGGTCCGGCGCGTGCCGGAGCGGACGGTGACGGTGAGGGCGCCCACAGGAATTCACATAAGATACCGTAGCTGCTGTGGCTCGCGCGCCGTAGCCTCGGCGGAGGCGGGCGACCGCCTTCCACGCACGGACGCCTGCTTCCTCGTCCTCTTCTCCTGACTACCTGATCGTCGGCAGCGGGATCGCCGCGCTGCGGGCCGCGCTCGCGCTCGCCGAGTCCGGGCAGGTCCTGCTCCTGACCAAGGCGGCCTCGGCCGAGGGCAATACCGGCTACGCCCAGGGCGGCATCGCCGCCGCGGTGGGCGAAGACGACGACCCGGGGCTGCACCTGAAGGACACGCTGGCGGCCGGCGACGGGCTGTGCGACGTCCACGCGGTGCGCATTCTGGTGACCCAGGGCCCGGCCGACGTCGACGAGCTGATGGACTGGGGGGCGGCCTTCGATCGCGAGCCGAACGGCGAGGTCGCGCTGGCCCGCGAGGCGGCGCACAGCGTCCGCCGGGTGCTGCACGCGCGCGACACCACCGGCCGGACGATCGGCGGGACCGTGGGCCCGCACCGCGGCGCACGGGCGCATCCAGGCCGTCGAGCACGCGCGCGCGACCGCGATCCTGGTCGAGGACGGCCGCGCCGTCGGCGTCGAGTACCTGGATCCCGATGGGACGCGGCGGACCGCCCGGGCCCGCGCGACGCTGCTCGCGACCGGCGGCGCCGGCCAGGTGTTCCGCGAGACGACCAACCCCGAGGTGGCGTCCGGCGACGGCATCGCGATGGCCTGGGCGGCCGGCGCGCGCGTCGCCGATCTCGAGTTCGTGCAGTTCCATCCGACCGCGCTCCAGGTCGAGGGCCAGCCGCGCTTCCTGCTGTCCGAGGCGTTGCGCGGCGAAGGCGCCCGTCTGGTCAACGCCGACGGCGAGCCGTTCATGACGCGCTACGAGGAGGCGGGCGACCTGGCGCCGCGCGACCGCGTGTCGCGCGCCATCGTCCGCGAGCTGGCGCGCACCGGGCATCCGGTGTTCCTGTCGCTCCAGCATCTCGACCCGACGATGGTGCACGCCCGCTTCCCGCACATCGCCGAGGCCTGCCGCGCCGCCGGGCTCGACCTCGCGCGCGATCCGGTGCCGGTCAGCCCGGCCGCGCACTACGTGATGGGCGGCGTCGAAACCGACCTCGACGGCCGGACCTCGGTTCCCGGGCTGTTCGCCGCCGGCGAGGTCGCCTGCACCGGCGTCCACGGCGCCAACCGGCTGGCCAGCAACTCGCTGCTCGAGGGTCTGGTCTTCGGACGCCGGGCCGGGCAGGCGATGGTCGAGACCGCCGCCGGCACGTGGCCGGCCCGCTTCAGCGCGCGGCTGATGCCGACGCGGCCCGTTGCCGGGGCCGCCGCCGACGCCGTCCCGACGATCGCCGCGGTGCGCGAGCGGATGTGGACGCCAGGTCGGCCTGATCCGCGACCGGGCCGGCCTCGACGCCGCGGTCGCCGCCTTCGAGGCCGACTGGCAGTGGCTGGCGGCGCAGCCCCCGGCCGCCACCGTGGACCAGGCGCGGCTGGCCAGCCTTATCATGGTCGGTGGCCTGATGGCCCGCGCCGCGCTCCGGCGCGAGGAGAGCCGCGGCGGCCACTACCGCAGTGATTTCCCGGCGCGCGACGACGCCATGTGGGGTTTCCGCATGGCCGAGCAGCGGACGGCCTACTCCTGACCTGGGACGGCGCGCGCCGTCTTTCACCAGCAACGTTTTCGCCCCGTCACCTGCCCCTGCGACATGTCTGAAGTCACCGAGATCACCAAGCAGTCCGAGGATTATTCCAAGTGGTACCTGGACGTGGTCCGGCGCGCCGAGCTCGCCGACTACTCGCCGGTCAAGGGCTGCATGGTGATCCGGCCGTACGGCTACGCCATCTGGGAGCTGCTCCAGCGCGAGATCGACGACCGGCTGAAGGCGACCGGGCACGTCAACGCCTACTTCCCGCTGTTCATCCCCGAGAGCCTGCTGATGAAGGAGGCGGAGCACGTCGAGGGCTTCGCGCCGCAGGTGGCGTGGGTCACGCAGGGCGGCACCGAGGAGCTCGAGGAGCGGCTCGCGGTCCGGCCGACGTCCGAGGTGATCTTCGGGACGATGTACGCCAAGTGGATCCAGTCGTGGCGCGACCTGCCGGTCCTCATCAACCAGTGGGCCAACGTCGTCCGCTGGGAGAAGGTGACGCGGCCGTTCCTGCGCACGACCGAGTTCCTCTGGCAGGAGGGCCACACCGCGCACGAGACCGAGCAGGAGGCGCTCGACGAGACGCTCAAGATCCTGGCGCTCTACAAGGACGTCGCCGAGAACGTGCTCGGCATGCCGGTGCTCGACGGCCTGAAGAGCGAGAGCGAGAAGTTCGCCGGCGCCGACCGCACCTACTCGATCGAGGCGCTGATGGGCGACGGCCGGGCGCTGCAGGCCGGCACCTCGCACCATGCTCGGGCAGAACTTCGCCAAGGCGTTCGACATCACGTTCCAGGCCCGCGACAAGACGCTGCAGCACGTGTGGACGACGTCGTGGGGCGTGTCGACGCGGCTGATCGGCGGCCTGATCATGACGCACGGCGACGACAACGGGCTGATCCTGCCGCCCAAGGTCGCGCCCTATCAGGTGGTGATCGTGCCGATCCCGAAGGGCAACTGGCAGGAGACGGTGCTGCCGAAGTGCCGCGAGATCGCGGACGCGCTGCGCGCCGCCGGCATCCGCGTGATGCTCGACGACCGCGACGCCTACACGCCGGGCTGGAAGTACGCCGAGTGGGAGCTGCGCGGCGTGCCGCTCCGGCTCGAGCTCGGGCCGCGCGACATCAGAAGAACCAGGTGTTCTCGTCGCGGCGCGACGTGAAGGCCAAGGCGGCGCTGCCGATCGACGGCCTGCCCGCGGCCGTGCGGGCGCTGCTCGACACGATCCAGGCCGACCTCCAGGCGCGGTCGCGCACGTTCCGCGAGGAGCACACCACGCGCGTCGAGACCTACGACGAGTTCAAGGCGGCCATGGACGGGCGGCCCGGCTTCGTCGTCGTGCCGTGGGCGCACAACGCGGCGAACGAGGCGCAGGTGAAGACCGACACGCAGGCGACGCTGCGCAACGTGCCGTTCAGCGAAGGCACGCCGGAGGGCAAGCGCTGCATGTTCAGCGGCGCGCCCGCCGACGTCTACGCGTACTTCGCCAAGGCTTATTAGCGCGCCGCGCGACGAACGGCGACGACGGAGTCCGGCGCCGTCGTCCCGTCGACACGCGAAGGCGCGTCGGCGAATAGCTGCCGCCCGCCCCAAGGGCGGCCCGCGACCGCGCCTGAGGGGCGCGGTCGCCGCCCAGCTGGTCCCTGCTAACCGCTCCCGTCCGGCCCCGTCTAATCTCCACGGATGCAGGATAGCGACGCCCTGGCCATCTCCCGCGTCCGCGCGGGCGATGACGACGCCTTCCGGGAGCTCGTGGAGCGGCACGGCCGGGCCGTGTTCCGCGTCGCCTTCCGCGTCACCGGGCGCGTGGAAGATGCCGAGGACGTGGTCCAGGAGACGTTCCTCCGGGCCTATCGGCAGCTGGACCGGTTCGAGGCGCGCTCCAACGTCCGGACGTGGCTGCACCGCATTGCCACGAACTGCGCCATCGATCTGCTGCGCGCCCGGCCGAAGCGCGAGGTGGCCGAGGAGCCGGAGACCCTGGAACGCGCCGCGGTCGCGTCCGGCGACGAGCGGCCATCGCCCGAGCGATCGCTGCTGGGCGTCCAGATCGGGGAGCGGCTGGCCGGGGCGATGGCGCTGCTGACCGAGATGGAGCGGGCGACGTTCACGCTGCGCCATTTCGAGGGGCTGTCGATCGGCGAGATCGGCGGCAAGCTCGGGCTGAAGACCTCCGCCACCAAGCACAGCATCTTCCGCGCGGTGCGGAAGATGCGGCGCGAGCTCCAGCCGTTCATCGAGGTGTGAGGGTATGGCGGGACCGCACGTACACGAAGACGACCTGACGCTGCTGTATTACGACGAGCTCGCCGCGGCCGACGCGCGCGCGGCGCGGGCGCACCTCGAGGGCTGCGCCGAGTGCCGGGTGCGGCAGACGGAGCTCGCGCGTCTCCTGGCGATGGTCGGCGACACCGAGACGCCGGAGCCGGATGCCGGGTTCGAGGCGGCGATGTGGCGGCGCCTCCAGCCGGCGCTGCGCGCGGCGCGCCCGCCGGCGCGGGCCGGCGTCATGGCGCGGCTGCGCGGCTGGTTGTCGGCGCCGGCGCCGGGGCGATGGGCGCTCGCGGGCGGCGTCGCCGCGCTCGTCCTGGCCGCGTTCGTCGCGGGACGGTTCTGGCCGGCGCCGCCGGAGGGGACCGTTGGACCGTCCCAGGCCGCACGGGGACACGGGCGAGGGGCTGCGTGAGCGCGTGCTGCTCAGCGCCCTCGGCGATCACTTCGATCGGACCGGGGCGATGCTCGTCGAGCTGGCCAGCACGGCGCCAGGCGAGCGCGTGAGCATCGCGGCCGAGCAGCAGCGGGCCGGCGATCTGCTGGCCGCCACTCGCCTCTATCGACGCGCCGCCGTGGACGCCGGCGACGCCAACGTCGCCGAAGTGCTCGAGCTGCTGCAGCGCATCCTCGTCGAGGTCACGGGCAGCCCGTCGGAGCTTTCGGCCTTCGAACTCCGCGCCCTGCAGCACCGCATCGAGACGCAGGAGCTGCTCTTCAAACTGCGCATCGCGTCGTCCGCGGTGCGGAATCGCGAGCATCGCACGCGCCGCACGGGCCACGAGACCGTCGCCGGCGCCTGACCAGACAGGACACAGAGATCATGAAGCTGCAGGCACTCATCATCGGACTCGGGTTGACGCTCGCCGTCGGCGCCCCGTGCGGGGCCAGTGCCGTGATTCCGTTCGGCGCGGGCATTTCCGCCGTCGACGATGGCGAGCAGTCACGCGAGAACGAGCTGTACGAATCGGCCCGGCAGGCCATCGACGAGGAGCAGTGGCGGCGCGCCGTCGACGAGTTCGAGCGGTCGTCGCGCTGAAGGGCGCGAAGACCGACCTCGCGCTGTACTGGAAGGCCTACGCGCAGAACCGCGCCAACCAGCGCGCGGACGCGCTCGACACGCTGGCGGCGTTAAGAAGGCGTACCCGAAGAGCCGGTCGCTCGAGGAGGCGCGCGCGCTCGAAATGGACATCCGGAACGCCGGCGGCCAGGCGGTCAAGCCGGCCGCGATCCAGGACGAGGACCTCAAGCTCTACGCGCTGCAGGCGCTCAGCCAGCAGGATCCGGCGCAGGCCGTCCCGCTGCTGGAGCGGACCCTCCGCGGCGCGACAGCTCGCCCAAGCTGCGCGAGCGGGCGCTGTTCGTGCTGGCGCAGATGTCGGACCCGCGCGCCCGGAAGCTGCTCGCCGACGCGGCCAAGGACGACGCCCATCCCGAGGTGCAGTCAAGGCGATTCAGTACCTGGGCGTCCACGGCGGCAGCGAGAACCGGGCGCTGCTCGCGGAGGTGTACCAGAGCAGCACCAACGTGAGCGTGAAGAAGCGCGTGTTGCAGGCGTGGATGGTGGCCGGGGAGCGCGCCAAGATTCTGGCTGCCGCGACCGGCGAGAAGGACCCCGAGCTGCGCATGGCCGCCATCCAGCAGCTCGGCGTGATGGGCGCGCACGAGGAGCTCTCGAAGCTCTACGCCCAGGAGACGGCCAAGGACGTCAAGAAGCGCATCCTCCAGGCGATGTTCGTGGGCGGGAACGCCGAGCGGCTGATCGAGCTGGCGAAGAGCGAGCCGGACCCGGAGCTGCGGCGCACGGCGATCCGGAACCTGGGGCTGATGGGCCACGAGCGGACCGGCGCCACGCTGGTGGAGATCTACGGCGCCGACCGTGATCCGGCCGTGCGGAAGGCCGTCATCGAAGGCCTGTTCCTCCAGAACCACGCCGACGCGCTCGTCTCGCTGGCGCGCAAGGAATCCGATCCCGACCTCAAGCGCCGCATCGTCGAGAAACTGTCGCTGATGCAGGGATCCAAGGTGGCGATGGACTACCTGATGGAGCTGCTCAAGTAGGCGGCGCTGCGACGAGCATCTGCCCGAGGTGACGAGATGACACGGATCCTGAGCCTGGTCGTGAGCCTGGTCGTGCTCGCGTCCACCGCGTCGGCGCAGTCGAACATCCGCAACGCGCGGATCGAGTCGCGGCCCGGCGCGGACCTGGCCGGCACGTTCCAGACGCCTGTCGAACGCGGCGGGACCCGTCTGGATCGGGTACGCGGTGCCCGCCCAGGACCCGGAGTGGAACGCGTGCTGCCACGACTCGGGTCGCGAAGGAGCGGCCTGCTGCGGCCGGTGCTTCCTCGACGAGGGCCGGTCGAGCGGCACGTCCGTCACGTCCGGTGGCGCTGCGCGCGGCCCGGTTCAACTCGAGGCGGCGAACCAGGCCGTGGTGCTGTATCGGGTCGAGAACCGGGAGGTCCAGCGCATTCGCACCTACTCGGAGTCCTGCGAGACTCGACGCGGGTGGCGCGACGCGTCTACTGGCTGACGCGGGGTGAGCACGTCGGCCAGCATCGACCTGCTGCTGCGACTGGCCAGCCGTCCCGTGCCTGACGGCGACCGGCGCGACCGCGTCGCGCGACGGCGCGATGCTCGCGATGGCGGCGCACCGGGACCCGGCCGCGGACCGTGCGCTGGCGACGCTGATGGCGCCCGACAAGCCGATCGGCACGCGCAAGCAGGCCGCATTCTGGGCCGCGAACTCCAGGGGGCGGCCCGGGTTCGATCTGGTGCGCAAGGCCCTCCTCGACGCCTCCACCGTCGAGACCCTTCGGAAGCACCTGGTGTTCGCGGTGTCGCTGAGTCGCGAAGCGGAGGCCGTCGACACGCTGACCAGCGTCGCGCGCAGCGACACCAACCCGGTCGTGCGCGGTGAGGCCATCTTCTGGCTCGCGCAGAAGGCCGGTCGGAAGGCGGCGAGCGCGATCACCGAGGCCATCGAGCGCGATCCGGACACGAAGGTCAAGGAACGCGCGGTGTTCGCGCTCAGCCAGCTGCCGCCGGACGACGGGGTGCCGAAGCTGATCGACGTGGCACGGACGAACCGCAATCCGGCCGTCCGGAAGCAGGCGATCTTCTGGCTGGGGCAGTCCAGGGATTCGCGCGCGCTCGATTTCTTCGTCGAGGTGCTGGGCGCGGCCGTAGCAGGCGAGCGACGACGCTCCGGCCTAGGGCGCCGACGTCTCGGCCAGGATGCGCCGGTAGGTCTGGCGCGCGTGTTCGTAGGCGGCTTCCGCGGCCGCCTTCTCGCGCGCGGCGATCTTCGACGCCTTCTGCGACCAGCACTGGTCGACGGCGCGCAGGCACCACTCGGCGCTCTGCCGCGAGGCGCGCACCGGCTGGCCGTCGACGAGCACGAACATCGGGTTGGTGTGCGACGACGGCAGGATGCGCAGCGCCACCCAGCTGCTGCGCTCGATCGGGACGTCGACGGTCACGTCGCGCATCGTGCCGTCGGCGGTGATCCAGCGCGTCGCGGCGACGCGGCCGTTGACGACGATCTCCACCGGCACCTCGCGCGTGCCGCCCGGGCCCGGCGTGCGCGCCCGCTCCAGATCCCAGTACGGCGCCTTGTCGAGCGGCAGCTGCCGCAGCGCATCGTCCGGCCGCTCCGGCAGCCGCGCCGCGACCTGGGCGGTGACCGTCACCGTCCCGGGCCGCGCCAGGCGGACTTCGCTGTCGCGCGTGCCGACGTCGACGCCGCCGACGCGGAAGTCGATCAGGTGGCTCTTGCCGTCGGTGACGTAGGCCCGTCCGCTGCGGATGCCCTCGGCCCAGCGGTCGTAGTCGAGCCGATCGAGCCGGACGTAGCTGCGGCCCGAGCCCGACGCGGTCGCCGTAGATGCACGGGAAGTCGGTCTCGCCGCTGATGCGCGTGCGGAACCCCGCGTTGAGCGTGTGGTACCAGATGTTCAGCTCCCACGGCGCCGGCGTGTCGACGGTGGAGATGAAGTCGACGGCGTCGTGCGTCACGTCGACGATGTACTCGTTGGCGCCGATGCCGTCGAAGCGCGGCATCTCCTGCGACGGGATCGTGGTGTCCTTCACCTCGAGGCCAAAGCCCGAGTGCGCGAAGCCGACGACCGCACCCTGCGCCTTGGCCCACTGCAGAATGGGCAGCGTCCACGTCGGCCAGTCGTCGAGCGTCTTCACGCCCGGATAGTCCTGATCCTTCAGACGCAGCAGCACGAGATGGCCGGCGTGGCTCGAGGGGAAGCCGGACACCTCGACGTCGTAGCGCATCAGGCTGTCGCGCGTCGACAGCGAGTGATCGCGGCCCTCGAAGAACTGGCGCTGGTGGTAATAGCCCGGCCCCCAGGTGAGCACCGAGCCGACGCTCAAGGCCTCGCCGAGGATGTGGCGGATCATGTCGCGCGGCTCGACGCCGATGGTGGGCGTCTCGTAGTGCAGGCAGCCGGCGGCGTGGATGTGGTGATCGCCGGAGTACCAGCCGCGCGCCGGCAGGTCGATCCAGCGCGACAGCGCGAAGCTCGCCGTCGTCGGCTCACGCCCGACGGTGACGCGCTGCCGCTGCGCCACATACTCCGGTCCGCGGCTCACCTCGACGTCGTAGACGCCTTCGGCGAGGCGCACGGTCTCGCCATCGGCGCGATACACCTGCGGGTGGAAGGCGAAGTCGGGCGCCAGGCGCTTGGCCGGCGACGGGTAGACGCGCTGCTGCGCGTCGCGGATCACGAACGCGGCGACGGCCGGCTGGCCGTGCTCGTCACGGACGCGGAGCGTCACGTCGACCGACGGCCGGACGGTGAAGAGGATCGGCGCGTCGTTGCGGAAGCCGATGTCCTGCGAGCCCTGGCCGACGTCGGCAGCCAGCGTCGCCTCGCGTTTGCCGGCGTCGCGTGACGAGAGCTGGAGGATGCGGTACTCGACCTCCAGGCCGGAGAGGGCGGCGGCCAGCGGCGGCTTGTCGAACAGCTCCAGGTCGAGCCAGCGGTCGGCGACATCGGTGGCCGAGATCGTCTGCGCCGGCCGCGGATCCATGCTGAAGCCGCGCGGGCCGCGCGAGAACACGCGCTGCGCCTGCGGGCTCGAGACGCGGAGCGGCGCGGTGACGCCCGCCTCGTTGCGGACCTTGACGAGGAAGGTGCGCCAGCCGCGCTCGACCAGCTCGGCGCGCGCCGGCCCGGGCGCGACCTTCACGCGGCTCTCCGGGTTGATGTGGATCTCGAGCAGGCAGTGGGGATCGAGGATGGCCTGGATCGCGGCGGACGCGTCGGGCGTCGCGGCCGCCGCGCGCAGCGCCTCGCGATCGGCGGGTGCGAGCGGCGCGCCGACGTAGGCCAGGGCCTCCGCGATGCGCGCCGCCTGCGCGGCGAGCGGTTGCGTCTCGACCTGCACGATCGGCAGGCGCGCGTCGAACGCCTGCGGCCGCAGCACGGCGGCGCACACGAGGACGCTCAGCGTGACGGCGACGCGGACGTGCATAGGCCGCCATCCTACGCCAGGTCGCCCCGAACCCGCGCCGCTCTCACCACCCGGAGTCGCCGGGGTCGTGCGGGGTCGGCTCGCCGACACGACTCCGGAGTCGTCGCAATGGTCAGGCTCGGCGACCCAGCAGCTCGACGGCCGCCTGCGGCCAGCGGGCGATGACGTCCTTCACCGCCGCGTGCCGGCGGGTGAGCCCTTCGCGCGCCATGATGGCGGCGAACGCGGCGGCGACCCGGGCCCGCGTCGGTCCCTCGCCGCCGGTCCACGCCGCGGCGAGCGGGCCCAGGCAGGCGGCGTCGCCGACGGCCTCTGCCGCGGCCACGAGCTCGCCCAGGCGCTCGGGCGGGGTGCGCTCGAGCGCGTCGCGCAGATCGAGCCGGGCGAGCCGGCTGCCGCGGGCGGCGAGCGCGTGGTGGGCGGCGCCCAGGGCCAGCGTCCAGCCGGCGCGCTCGGCGTCGGTAGCAGCGGTCCGCTCCTGATGGCCGAGCGCCAGCACCAACTGGTGCAGCGCGGCCAGGCCGCCCTGCGACCCCGCCTCGCCGATCAGCCGCTGCACGGCGAGCGGATCGCTGCCGGGGTCGGCGGCGACGGCTTCGATCTGCGACGCGCCGGCGACGCCGGCCGGGCCGGCGGCGTCATCGAGCGCACGGCGGATTCGCGGGTTCTGGTCGTCGCGCAGCCGCGCGCGCAGCGCGTCCACGGCGCCGGTGCCGGCATCGGCCAGGGCGTCGATCGTCGCCAGCCGCGCCGCCTCGGCGCGCGCCGGTATCGAGGCCGGTCGTCACCAGCGCGTCCAGCGCCCGCGCCGCCACGTCCGGATCCTCGGAGACGAGATGCGGCCGCACCGCGGCGACCGCGGCGGTGGCGACGGTCGGATCGGCGGCGGACAGGCAGTCGATCGCGGCCGACAGCGCCCGCGGCGTCGCCAGCCGTTCGAGGACGCCGAGCAGCGCCGCCTGGCCGCGTGGCTCGGCGGCGGCGAGCGCCTGGATGACGACACCCTCGGCGCGCGCGCCGGCGATGGCCAGGCGTGCCACGGCGGCCTCGCGGGCGATGGGCGCGCCGTCGACGACGTCGTGGACGAGGGCGGCGATCGACGGCGCCGGCCGGCGGGGGAGGGTCACGGACGGGCTCGGACTGGGCGGCCGCGGAAGGGGATCTCCCGGCGGTCCGCTAAGATGATCGTACACGAGGTGACATGACCACAACGTCCTGCCCGCGATCGAAGAGACGAGGCCTTGCCGCGCGCCTGACCGGCGTCGCGCTGGCGACGGCCGCGGTCTGGGCGGCGCCGGCGCGCGCGCAATACGCCGGCGCGACCGGCCGCCCGCGCCGAAGCCGTGTTCCCGGACAAGACCGTGGTCGCGCTGGAAGTCGCCCGGACCGAGCCGGAGCGCTCGCGCGGCCTGATGCACCGGACGTCGCTGCCGGAGCGGGGCGGCATGATCTTCCTCTTCGAGCGGCCCGGCATCTATCCGTTCTGGATGAAGAACACGCTCATCCCGCTCGACATGTTCTGGACCGACACCACGGGCAAGGTCGTGTGGATCGCCGAGTCGGTGCCGCCGTGCCAGGCCGATCCCTGCCCCGAGTACCCGCCCAAGGCCGTCGCCTCCTACGTGATCGAGACCAACGCCGGCTTCGCGAAACGGCACGGCGTGAAGGTCGGCGACGTCCTCACGCTGCGCAAACTGCCCAAGTAACAGTCAGTCGCCTGGGAAAACGAAAAAGGCCGGCCCCGTCAGGGACCGGCCTTTCGTGTTTCCCGCACCGGCGCCCATGGGCGCCGACGCTCTACTGCTGCAGCCGCACGACCAGCTGCGCGCGCCGGTTCAGGCGACGCGTCTCTTCGCGTGCGTTGTCGTGCTTCGGCCGCTCCTCGCCGTAGGTCACGGTGCGGAGCCGGTCGGCGGTCACACCCCGCGACGTCAGGTAGTCGCGGACCGCGGTGGCGCGGCGCTCGCCGAGCGCGAGGTTGTACTCGGCGGTGCCGATGCTGCACGTGTGGCCCTCGATCTCGATCCGCAGCGAGGCGTCGTCACGCATCGCGCGGATCGCTTCGTCGAGGATGCGCACCGCTTCCGGCCGCAGCGAGTAGCGGTCGAAGTCGAAGTGCACGTCTTCGAACGTGTACTCCTTCACCGGCGGCTTGATCACCTGGATCGTGACGGTGTCGGTCGCCGTGCCGCTCTTGCCGTCGTTCACGGTGCAGGTGACGGGCACGGAGCCTTCCTGCATCGGCGCCGTCCACAGCGTCTGGCGATCGGCCGGGTTGGCCAGCTTGCCCGTCGGCGTCGTCCAGCGGTAGGTCAGCTGATCGCCGTCCGGATCGTTCGCGTCGCAGGTCACCGTCGCGCTCTTGCCGACTTCGACGATGCAGGGCTCGCAGCGCGCCTTGACGGTCGGCGGCCGGTTGGTCGGCGTCATCGGCGGCGGCGTCGGCGGCGGGGGCGGCGGCGGCACGTAGGTGCGCACGCCGGGGTGGTAGCCCAGCCGGACCTGCACGCCCATGTTGTCGCCGCCTTCGTCCTCGAAGCCGGAGCCGAAGTTGTTGCGGCCGTCGTGGGCGAGGTTGATGGTCGCGCCGACGCCGGCGAACAAGCCGCTCGGGCTGATCCACGTGCCGCCGAGCGTGAACTCGACCGGGTTGCGATTCGGCCACGTGTAGGGCGTCAGCCGGTTGTCGCCGATGTTGGCGGTGCCGGTGAGCACGTCGTCGAAGTACTTCTCGCCGTAGAGCTCGGCGGTCAGGCGCAGTCCTGCGCGCGTCGGCACCGCGAAGCCGAAGCCCCAGCGTCCGCTGTTCGAGATCGAGTCGGTCCCCCCGCTGTCCTCGAGGTCGGGAGAGCCGCGGAACCCAAAGCCGCCGTAGGCGGACAGCTCGAACGCGTTGTTGATCTCCTTGCTGACAATCAGGTCGGCGATGAAGTCGGCCTTGCCCGTCGACGTGCCCTTGTCGGCGTCGCTGCTGCCGGTGGGCAGTTTCACGATGCCGCGGATGGCGAGGGCGAGGTCGTTCTGGGCGTACTCGGACAGGATGTTGAACTTGCCGCCGACGTAGATGTCGCCGAACGTCGAGCCGGACCAGGAGTTCCGCATGAGCGGAAATTCGTTGACCGGGCCGCCGGCGGGGTTGGCGTCGAAGCCGAGCGGACGGTAGTCGCGGTCGATGCGCGAGACCACTTCCATCGACAGGAACAGCTCGGTGCGATCGCCGACGCCATAGCCGAACGTCCCGATGAAGCGTCCGATGTCGGTGAAGCCGGCTTCGCGATCGGTGTTCACGTAGTAAGCGCTGAACGACTTGCGCTTCGCCGGCAGCACCTCACCGGTGGGGACGTACCAGAGACCGGTGTCGCCGAGGAACGTCGTCGTCGCCGGCCGCGTGGCGTCTGCCGGGGCAGGCGGCGCGGTTGCCGGCGTCTGCGCCTGGGCGCCCGCGGACGTTGCGCCAGCCAGCATCACACATGCTCCGAGCACCGTCCTGCACCACCGCTGTATGCCTATCGTCGTCACGAGTACGCCTCCGATTGTCACGTCAAGAAAACCCAGGCCCCCATCCTACGAGTCGACTCGAGGGAAGTCAACGTCAAGAGAATGAGGATCTTGCGGGAACCCGACGTACGACGTCGGGTGTATGGATCCAACTCGTCCGTAAGGATCGACGGTGTCGGGTTACACGTCAGGGTCGACGGGTTTCTTCTTCGCGAACAGCCACGCGATCCCGATGCTGATGATGTAGAGCACGATCATCGGGCCCGCCATCAGGGCCTGGGAGACCACGTCGGTGCCGGGCGTGAGGATGGCCGCGGCGATGAAGATGATGAGCAGCGCGTACTTGAACTGCCGCAGCAGGAAGCCGGCGGTCACCAGCCCCACGCGAGCCAGGAAGTAGACCGCGGTGGGCATCTCGAACACCAGGCCCATCGCCAGCATCATCTTCACGTACATCGCGAAGACCGGCTTGATGGCCGGCAGGAACATCATGTCCGGCCGCTCGAAGCTGGCGAAGAACTGCATCGTCCACGGGAACGCGACGTAGTGCGAGAACGCCGCGCCGAGCGTGAAGAAGACCGTCGAGAGGAACACGAACGGGATCGCGAGCCGCTTCTCGTTCGAGTAGAGGCCGGGCGCGACGAAGCGCCAGATCTGCCAGAGGATCACCGGCAGCGCCAGGAACAGGCCGGCGAGCGCCGCGAGCTTCATGCGCAGCATGAAGGCCTCGCCGGGCTCGAAGTACTGGAACCGGCCGCCCTTGATGGTCGCGGTCAGCGGCGTGAAGATGAAATCGAGCAGCTTCTCGACGTAGGCCCAGCTGACGACGAAGCCGATGCCGAGGGCCGACACCGAGACGATCAGCCGCTTCCGGAGCTCGTCCAGATGCTCCAGGAACGACATCTTGTCGGCGCCCGACGATTCGTCGTCGTCGGGATCGCCGTCGTACGGCGCGGGCGTTCCGGGGAAGGGCACGAGGGCCATGCGGATGCGGCGGGCTTCCAGATCGCTGGTTGGCTCGCTAGTCGGCCGTCACGCTGCGTGGCGTCGTCTCGCCCGCGGCGCGCGGACCCTTCTCCGTCGTCGGCGTGTCGATCGACGGGGTCTCGACGACCGGCGTCTCGACGACCGGCGTCTCGACGGCGCGCGGGCCGGGCGGCGTATCGGCCGGAGCGGGGGTGGTGGCGCGCTGCGTCGCCTCGCGCTGTTCCTCGACCCGCACTTCTTCCTCGAGCGTGTTACGCAGCTCGTTCGAGGCGCGCTTGAACTCGCCAAGGCTCTTGCCCAGCGACCGGCCGAGCTCGGGCAGCTTGCGCGGCCCGAAGACGAGCAGCGCAATGACGAAAATCACGATCAGTTCGGGCATGCCCAATGGGCCCATGGCGGTTGTGCTCCTTCAGGCGGGCCCCGGCAGTGAGGTCGGGGAACGTATCTGCGGTGAGGCGGGCGGATTCATTCGCCGCAACCTCTTGGAAGGATTATAGAAAGCCGCCTCCGGAGGGTCAAGCTCGGGACGACTCGTCCGTGCCCGGAAGTCGTTGCCGCATATAGGGGTGTCTGTTACAGTCAATCCATGCTCCTACGCCGAGCCTGGACGACGATGGTGGCTGCCGTGGCGCTCGCAGCGCTGGCTGGCGGCTTGTTCGGCCCCCGCCTCCTCGCGACCGAGGACGAAGTCGAGGCGCGCTACCGCGTGTTCACCGCGGCCCTGGCCGCGGTCGAAGCGCAGTACGTCGGGCCGGTCGAATCCGATCGCCTCGTCTACTCGTCGATCAACGGGCTGCTGAACACGCTCGATCCGCATTCGAGCTTCTTCGACCCGCGCAGCTACGCCCAGATGCGCGAGCGCCAGGAAGGCCACTACTACGGCCTCGGCATCACCATCCAGGCCATCGACGGCGACATCCTCGTCGGCAACGTTTTCGAGGGCTCGCCGGCATTCCGCCGCGGCATCAGGCGCGGCGACACGATCGCCAAGATCGCCGGCGAGAGCGCCAAGGGCTGGGCCAGCGACAAGGCGGTCTCCAAGTTGAAGGGGCCGAAGGGCACGTCAGTGCAGGTGTCGATCAAGCGGCGCGGCTTCGACGATCTGATCGAGCTGACCGTCGAGCGCGACGAGGTCAGCATCCCGAGCCTGCAGGGCGCGTTCATGCTCGACGAGCGCACCGGCTACATCCGGCTGCGCGACTTCTCGGAAGTCACCGACCGCGAGCTGGGCAAGGAGCTGACCAAGCTGCAGAGCCGCGGCATGCAGCGGCTCCTGCTCGACCTGCGCGACAATCCCGGCGGCCCGCTCGATCAGGCGATCCGCGTCTCGAACCGGTTCCTGCCGCGCGGCGACATGATCGTCTACACGCGCGGCCGCACGCGTCACTCGGACGAGGACTACCACGCCTCCGAGCCGGCGACGGTGCCGTCGCTGCCGATCATCGTGCTGGTCAACCGCAACAGCGCCAGCGCCTCCGAGATCGTGTCCGGCGCGCTCCAGGATCACGATCGCGCGCTCGTCGTCGGCGAGACGCACGTTCGGCAAGGCGTTGGTGCAGTCGCTCTATCGCATCGCCGGCGAAGCCGGCCTCGCCCTGACCACCGCGCGTTACTACACGCCCAGCGGCCGCATGATCCAGCGCCCGTGGGACGGCACGTTCGACGAGTACCTGACCTACTCCTACCGCGAGCAGGGCGATCAGCCGCGCGAGCACAAGAACAACGAGCTGAAGCACACCGACGCCGGCCGGCAGGTCTACGGCGGCGGCGGCATCGAGCCGGATCGCCACATGACCGGCCCGATCGAGGGCTTCAACCCTGGCCGCTTCGGCCGCTCGCTGCACGGCCGTCAGATCTTCGCCGACTTCGCGCAGCGCTTCTCGGAGCAGGGCGACACCCGGATCGTCGGCGGCAAGGACCGGCGCCTGGTGGCGCGCAACTTCACCGTCGACGACGCGATGCTGGCCGATTTCAAGAGCTTCCTGACCAGCGAGGCCCACGTCGTGCTCGACGAGGAGGGCTGGAGCAAGGACCAGGCCTTCATCCGGGCGATGATCCGCTACGAGATCGACGCCGCCCTGTTCTCGATGGAGGATGCCCGGCGGCACCTCGTCGCCGTCGATCCCCAGGCGCAGTACGCGCTCAGCCTGTTCGGCGAGGCCGAAGGCCTGACGCGCCTCACCGCCGCGAGCCGCCAGGCCAACCGCGGCGAGAAGTAGACCCAGCCCAACCGCAAATTGTCCAGGCGCCCACTCGGGCGCCTGGCCCAATATCTAGTAGTCGGCCGAGTCTATTGCCCCAATAGGCAGCGGCTGCTACACTCCGGTCTCGATGCGCCTCGAACGACTCGAACTCTCGGGTTTCAAGAGCTTTCCCGATCGCGCCGACGTGCGGTTCGACACGGGCGTGACCGCCATCGTCGGTCCGAACGGCTGCGGCAAGAGCAACATCGTCGACGCCATCACCTGGGTGCTCGGCGAGCAGAGTGCCAAGAGCCTGCGCGGCGACCGGATGGAGGACGTGATCTTCGGCGGCAGCGACGCCCGCAAGGCGACGGCCGCGGCCGAGGTCCGGCTCCACCTGCGCGGCGTGGTCGCGCGGCCGAAGCAGGCCGGTACGCTGCCTGGTCTCGACGGCGAGACAGCCGCCGACGGCGTGGATGCGCAGGGCGACGGCGCCGAGCCGCCGCCGATCGCCCGCGATGTCGAGATCGGCCGCCGCCTCTATCGCTCCGGCGAGAGCGAGTACCTGATCGACGGCCACGCCGTCCGCCTGCGCGACGTGCAGGACATCCTGATGGACGTCGGCGTCGGCGTGAAGGGCTACGCCGTCATCGAGCAGGGCAAGATCGGCCAGATCCTCAGCTCCAAGCCGACCGATCGCCGGCAGCTGATCGAGGAAGCCGCCGGCGTCACCAAGTTCAAGTCGCGGCGCCGCCAGGCCGAGCTCAAGCTCGAAGCGGCGCAGCAGAACCTCACCCGCGTCGACGATCTCGTCTACGAGCTCGAGCGCCAGCGCGCCGCGCTCAAGCGGCAGGCCGGCAAGGCCCGCCGCTACCAGCGGCTGCGCGGCGAGCTGCGCCGGTGGGAGAAGCTGCTCTTCGCGCAGCGCTACGAACGGCTGACCGAGGCCATCCGCACGGCGCGCGAAGCGCTCACCGCGGTCCGCGAGCGCGAGCAGGTCGCGGCGGCGCGCCTCGCTGAGATCGAGAGCGATCTCGAGCGCGTGCGCATCGAGCTGACCGAGGCCGAAGGCCAGGCCAACGGCCTGCGCGCGGAAGCGCACCAGCGCGAGCTGGAGAACGAGCGGCGGCAGCAGCAGATCACGTTCGATCAGCAGCAGGCCGCGTCGCTCGTGCAGACGGTGCAGGAGATCGCCGGAGAGCTCGCGCACCTCGAGGCGCGGCGTGGACCGGCGCGCGAGGAGATCGAGGCGCGTCGGACGGCGATGCAGGCCGCCAACGGTGAGCGGGACGCGGCCGGCGAGGCGCTCCGCAACGAGACGCGCGCCCTCGAGGCGCTCGAGACGGAGATCGGGACGCTCGATCGCGACGTCGACGCGGCCCGCCGCGGCGCCACCGTCAACCTGCAGTCGACGACGACGCTGCAGCACACGATCGAGCGCGCCGAAGAAGGCCGGCAGCGCATCGGCGGCGAGCTCGGACGCCTCGATGTCGAAGCCCGGGATCTGCGCATCGAGGTCGAGCGCCTGAGCGCCGAGCGCGTGCAGGCGCAGGACGCGCTCGTGTCCGCACAAGCGGCGCTCGCCGACACCGTCACCGCGCGGCAGGAGGCCGCCTCGGCCCTCGGCACCGCACGGGTCGAGCGCGATTGGCGCGTGCGCGACGCGCGCACCCAGGAGACGGCGGTGGCCGTCCTCCGAAGCCCGCCTGCGATCGCTGCAGGAGCTCGAGGCGAGCCGCGCCGCCTACGGCGAAGCGGCGCGCCTGGTGCTCGGCTCGCCCGAGGCCGGCGTCACCCACCACGGATCGGTCGCCGACTACCTCGAGGTCGAGCCCGGCGGCGAGCGTGCCGTCGAAGCGGCGTTCGGCGACCTGCTGCAGTGCGTGCTCGTCGAGACGCCGGCCGACGCCGATCGCGGGCTGGCCTTCGTGCGCGAGCGCGGCACCGGCCGCTGCGGCTTCCTCTCCGCCCGCGGCGACGTGCTCGTCTCCCGCGAACCGCGCCCGCCGTCGGACGGTGCGCAGGCGATCGACGGCGTCGTGCGCATCATCGGCCCGCACCAGGCGCTGATCCGCTGGGCGCTGGGCGACGTCTGGGTGGCGGACGATCTGGCCACGGCGCGCCAGCTGTCGTTGCAGGCGCCGGTTGCCGTCGTCACCAGGTCTGGTGAGCTGTGTCGCGGCGGCCGCCTCGTCATGGGCGGATCCGGCGAGGACAGCCACGGCATCCTGACGACGCGGCGCGAGATTCGCGATCTCGGCGCCGAGCTGACCACCGGGCGCATTGCGCTCGAAACGCTGCAGACCGAGATCGCCGATCTCGAACGGTCGATCGCGACGACGACCGAGCGCCTGGCCGGCCTCGACAGCGAGCGCCACCGCCAGGACAAGACGGTGCTGCAGCACGAGCTGCACGTCGCGCGGCTCGGCGAGGAGCTCGATCGACTGGCCCGCCGCGAGGAGCTGGGCCGCAACGAGCGGGCGCGCTACGAGGAAGAACGGCGACAGCTCGACGTCCGCGCCGACGAGTCGCGGGACGCGATCGCCCGGCTCGCCGGCGAGCGCGAGGTGATCGAAGCGCGCCTGGCCACGGCGCTCGAGGTCCTCGGCGCGCGCCGCGAGGCGCTCGGCGCGGCCAGCCGCGGCGCCGCCGCCGCGCAGGCGCGGCATGCCGCGCTGGTCGAGCGCGCGTCGGCGCTGGCGCTCGAGGTCACGCGTCTCGAAGAGCAGTCGCGCGAGCTCGACACCCGGATCACGGCGCGCAGCGACGAACGCACCCGGCTCGAGCAGCGCCGCGTCCAGCTCGAAGAGTCCGTGGCCGAGAACCGCCAGCGGCTCGACGCCGACCTCGTGGTGTTCGGCGAGCTGCGCCAGCGCGTCGTCGAGTTCGACGAGCGCGCCGCCAGCCTCCAGGCCGACTACCAGCAGCGCGAGCACGGCGCCCGCGACGCCCGCGGCGCGGTGGATGGCGTGCGCGCCGAAGCGGTCCGCCTCGAAGTGTCGTGCGCGACGGCCGAAGCCGACCTCACCCACCTCGAGGCCACCTGCGTCGAGACGCTCGAGATGAGCGCGGCCGACGTCGCGGCGGAAGTCGCCTCGGGCGCGGCGGCGGATCTGCCGTCACCCGAAGCGTCGCTCGCCGCGGTCGACGAGCCGGTCGAGGGCGAGGAGACGGAAGGCGCCGAGGAAGGTGCGGCGCCGGCCGCGCTGGCGGGTGACCTGGCCTCGGCCGCCGAAGCGGCGGGTGACGAGCCGGCCGCGAAGGTGGCGCTGACGCCCGAGGACGCCATCGCGCAGCTGAAGAAGAAGATCGAGCGGCTCGGGCCGGTCAACATGATGGCCATCGAGCAGTTCACCGAGCTCGAGGAACGCCACACCTTCCTCACGACGCAGCGCGCCGACCTGCTCCAGTCGATCAAGCAGACCGGCGAGGCCATCAAGCGCATCGAGCAGACCACGCGCGAGCGCTTCCACGAGGCGTTCGGGACGATCAACGAGTACTTCGGCACCACCTTCTCGACGCTGTTCGGCGGCGGGCGGGCCGGTCTGGTGCTCCTCGACGATCAGGACGAGCTCGAGAGCGGCATCGACATCATCGCCCAGCCGCCCGGCAAGCGCCTGCAGAGCGTGCAGCTGCTTTCGGGCGGCGAGAAGGCGCTGACGGCGATGGCGCTGATGTTCGCGCTGTTCCGCTACCGGCCGTCGCCGTTCTGCCTGCTCGACGAGATCGACGCGCCGCTCGACGACGCCAACATCGCGCGCTTCGTCGAGATGCTGCGCGGCATGCAGGACCAGACGCAGTTCATCCTCATCACGCACCATCGCAAGACGATGGAGATCGCGGATCGCCTCTACGGCGTGACGATGGAAGAGCCCGGCGTCTCGAAGCTGATTTCCCTGCAGTTGCATTGATGTGAGGGGTCGGGGGCCGCGACGCGGCCCCGGCCGCCGCATGCCCAACGAGACGCGAGCGACGCGCTACCACCGGGCCCGGCTCCAGGCCGGGGCAGGCGCGTTCCTCGCCTCGCTGCTCGTCCTGCTGGCCTTCGGGAACGTGGGCGCCGGCCCGGCCCTGAGCGGCCTGCTGCACCGCCTCGTTCGCGGCTGGCCCTCCGGCGAATGGGTAGCGACCGTCCTGTTCGCGGCCATCGTCCTCAGCGCGGCGCACGCGGCGCGGTATCCCTTCGATCGCTATCGCGAGTGGACTTTGGAAGGCCGCTACGGTCTGGCCCGGCTGTCGTCGGGACGCTGGACGCGAACGCACCTGCGCGGGATCGCCGTGCGGGTCACGCTGGGCATCGCGGCGGCGCTGCTGGTGACCGTGACCTGGAGGCAGGCCGGCGCGCCATGGTGGCTCGTCACCGCGATCGCCTGCTACCTCGCGCATCTGGCCTGGACGGCGTCGGCGCCGCTGCTCCTGGCCGCATTCGGCGGCCTGCGCGCGGTGCGGCGGCCGTCGCTGGCGGCGCGGCTCGACGCGCTGGTGCAGCGCTGCGGCGTCCACGTGGCGGTGCGCGAATGGCGCGGTGGCGACGAGACCACGCAGGCGCACGCGGCGCTCGCCGGGCTCGGCCGGACCCGCCAGATCCTGCTCTCGGACACGCTGGTCGACACGCTGCGCGACGAGGAGATCGAAGTCGTCGTCGCGCACGAAATCGGGCATCACGTGCACGGCGACGTGTGGCGGGCCGCGGCCTGGCGATTGGTCGCGCTGCCGCTCATGATCGGCATTGCGGCGCTGGTCACCGTGCGCCTCGGCGCGCCGGGCGGCGCGTGGCCGATCTATCCCTCCATCCACGCCTTCATGGCCGCTCCGCCCGACCTCCTGCCGTGGCTGCCGGTGCTCGCCGCGGCCGTCCTCGTGGCGCACCGTGTCCTCGAGCCGCTCGGGCTGGCGCTGTCGCGCCGGCGCGAGCTGCGTGCCGATGCCTATGCGGTGCGCGTGACCGGCGGAGCCGACGCCTTCGTCACGTCGATGCGCCGCCTCGCCCAGACCAACCTCGTCGACGATCGGCCGCCGCGCCTGGCACAGCTGCTTTCATCGCACCCGCCTGTCCGGGAGCGGGTGCTGGCAGCGTTGCGCCAGGATACCGGCCCGCTCGAATCGTGATGGGCTGGAAACGTCGGACCACATCCGGCGCGAGCTGCGCGGGAACGGAGCGCCGGCGCTAGGCGCGCCCGGACCGTCGGCGGCGCTCGGCGAGCGCCGTCCAGCCCGCGATCGACAGCAGCGCCACGCCGGCGATCGTCGCACCGATCCGGAATGACGCCGGCGCGTAGTCGAAGACCACGCGATGCCGGCCCGGCGGCACGGCGACGGCGCGGAAAGCGACGTTGGCGCGGGCGATCGGGGTCGGTCACCGCCGCACGACGAGCTCGCCGTGCTCGTCGTGGGGACGTCCGTCGGAGCCGGTCAGGGAGCAGTAGAACCGGAAGGTGCCGGTGGTGTCGGCGCGGAACTCGAAGCGCAGGGGCTTGCCGGGTTCGACACGCTTGGCGAGCCGGTATTCGTCGAGGCTCATGCCGTGCGGCGTGTCGCCGGCGGCGAGCGTGATGGCGACGATGTCGTTGAGGCGGGCGTCGATCCGAGCCGGCTCGAAGCCGGCGTCGGTGACGCGCAGCGCCACCTCGCGGCGCCGGTCGTCCTGCGCGGACAGGGTCCGCTGACCGGCGGCGAGGCTGCCCGCCGGCGGCGCCGTCGCGAGGAATGCGACGGTCACCGCGGCGAGCGCGATGTGCCGCCGCGAGGGCGCCGCGGCGCGCCCAGCGCCGCGTGACGAATGGCGAGGACGAGTCCGGAGCCATCGTCCGGTCGACGCGGAAGGTGCGTCGGAAGCAGCCCTCGCGTCAGGAGGGCGGCCCGTGGCCGGCCGTGAGAGGCCGGCCACAGACACGCTAGTTCTCACGACGCGGTGGACGCGGACGCCGCGGCGCCTCGCCACCCGCGTCGCCAGCCGTGGCGGCGGCCGGAGCGCCAGCCACTGCGCCAGCTTCCGGGGTGAGCAGCGCCTTGCGGCTCAGACGCACCTTGCCCGACGGGTCGACGTTGATCACCTTGACCATGATCTGCTCGCCTTCCTTGAGCTCGTCGCGCACGTCCTTGACGCGATGGTTGGCGATCTCCGACACGTGGAGCAGGCCGTCGAGGCCCGGCAGGATCTCGACGAACGCGCCGAAGTCGGTGATGCGCTGCACCTTGCCCATGTAGGTCTTGTTGAGCTCGGCGGTCGCGGTCAGCTCCTGGATGATGGCGATGGCCTTGGCCGCCGACGCCTCGTCGCTCGACGCGACGTTGACGCGGCCGTCGTCCTCGACGTCGATCTTGACGCCCGTGCGCTCGATGATCGAGCGGATCATCTTGCCGCCCGGCCCGATGACGTCGCGGATCTTGTCGACCGGGATCTTGATGGTGACGATGCGCGGCGCGTGCAGGGAGACGTCGGTGCGCGACGCCGCCAGCGTCTCGGCCATCTTGCCGAGGATGAACAGCCGGCCCTGGAGGGCCTGCGCCAGCGCCTGGCGCATGATCTCCATGGTGATGCCGCCGACCTTGATGTCCATCTGCAGGGCGGTGATGCCCTTGGCCGTGCCGGCGACCTTGAAGTCCATGTCGCCGTAGTGGTCCTCGGCGCCGGCGATGTCGGAGAGGACGGCGAACTTGCCGTTCTCCTCGTTCATCACGAGGCCCATCGCCATGCCGGCGACCGGCGCGGCGAGCGGCACGCCGGCGTCCATCATCGCCATCGAGCCGCCGCAGACCGACGCCATCGACGACGAGCCGTTCGACTCGAGGATGTCCGAGACGACGCGGACGGTGTAGGGGAACTGCTCCTCGGTCGGCATCACCGGCACCAGCGCGCGCTCGGCGAGCGCGCCGTGGCCGATTTCGCGCCGGCCCGGGCCGCGCAGGAACGACACCTCCCCGACCGAGAACGGCGGGAAGTTGTAGTGCAGCATGAAGCGCTTGTAGATCTCGCCGTCGACGCCCTCGACCTTCTGCTGGTCGTCGGCGGTGCCGAGGGTGCAGGTGACGAGCGCCTGCGTCTCGCCGCGCGTGAACACGGTCGAGCCGTGGACGCGGGGGAGGACGCCGACCTCGCTCCAGATCGGGCGGATCTCGTCGAACTTGCGGCCGTCGAGGCGCTTGCCGTGCTCGAGGATCTCGTCGCGCAGCACCTTCTCCTTGAGATCCTTGAAGATCTGCTTGGCGTCGGCGCGCTGCTGGACCTCGGCCTCGGGGAACGACGCGACCAGGTTCTTCAGCACCGTAGTCGACGGTGCTGTAGTTCACCAGCTTGTCCTGGATGCGCATGGCATCGGCCAGCGGGCCGAGCACCTTGGTCTCGACTTCGCGGTAGAAGTCGTGGCCGATCTCGCGCTTCGAGACCTTCAGCTTCGGCTTGTTGACCTTGGCCGCGAGCTCGGTCGTGCCGGCGATGATGTCCTTGATGGCCTTGTGCGCCGTATCGAGCGCGATGACCATCTCGTCTTCCGAGACTTCCTTGGCCCCCGCTTCGACCATCACGATCGCGTCGGCGGTGCCGGCGACGATCAGATCGAGGCGGCTCTTGCGCCGCTGGTCGTAGGTCGGGTTGACGATGAAGGTGCCGTCGACGAGCCCGATGCGGACGCCGGCGATCGGCTTGGCGAACGGGATCTCGGAGAGGGCCAGCGCCGCGCCGGCGCCGGTCAGGGCGAGGACGTCGGAGTCGTTCTCGGTGTCGGCGGAGATGACCAGGGCGACGACCTGCGTCTCGTAGCGCCAGCCGGACGGGAACAGCGGCCGGATCGGGCGATCGATCAGGCGGCTGGTGAGCACTTCCTTCTCGGGCGGCTTGCCTTCGCGCTTGAAGAAGCCGCCGGGGATGCGGCCCGAGGCGTAGGTGTTCTCACGGTAGTCGACCGTGAGGGGGAGGAAGTCGATGCCCTCGCGCGGCGACGCGGCGTGGCAGGCCGTGACGAGGACCATCGTGTCGCCCTGGCGGACGATGACGGCCCCGTCGGCTTGCTTCGCCAGCTTGCCGGTCTCGATCGAGAGCGAGGTGCCGCCGAACGCAATGCGCTGTGTGTGAATGTTCACTTGCGGATACCCAGTCGCTTGATCAGTTCGGCGTAGCGGTCGGTGTCGTTCGAACGCAGGTAGTCGAGCAGGCGGCGGCGCTGCCCGACGAGCTTGAGCAGCCCGCGGCGCGAGTGGTGATCCTTGGCGTGCGTCTTGAAGTGATCCGTGAGGTAGGTGATGCGGTCGCTCAGGATGGCGACCTGCACTTCCGGGGAGCCGGTATCGCTGCCGTGCGTGCGGTACGACTCGATCAGTGTGGTCTTGCGTTCTTTCGTCAGTGGCAAACGACTATCCTCCACGCGCGGCCCAGTGTGTCGCAGGGAAGCGCCCGATACGGGCAAGGGCCCCCGCGGCCCAAACCGCCGTCCCATGGCGCCACAGCCAGCCCTTTCCAGCCTGACGCCAACTGGCAATTCTAGCCGAGAACGACCGACGGATGCAAAACGCCGTCGCGCCAGACGGCCAGCGCCAGCAGCCGCCCCGCCTCATCGACGAGCCTGACCGTCGGCTGCTGATGCAGGGGCTGGTCGCCGTCGTTGGCTTTGGGGCCAGCGGCGAGGGCCGGCGGGGGCGCGTTCGTCGACGTGGCGTCCGGCCAGACGGTGCAGGCGTCCGGGCCGATGAGCGCGCCGTGGCTGACGCGGTCGGCGCCGGCAGCGGTGACGACGGCCGCCGGCCACTCCGGGAGCAGCGTGTCGAGGGACCGGAGCGCCGCTGTCAGGGACGCCGCGCTGGCGTCGGGCGGCGGCAGCGGCACCGCGCCGTCGAGCGTGAAGACGCCGCTGCCGGTGCGCCGCAGCGCGGCGAGGTGGCCGCCGCACCCGAGCGACGCGCCGACGTCGTGGGCGAGGCTGCGGACGTAGAACCCCGCCGACGTGTGCAGGTCGATCGTCGCGGTGTCCCCTTCGAGCGCCACCAGCGTCCATGCCTTCAGCGTCACCAGGGCCGGCGCCGGCGCCACCGCCTCGCCGCGCCGGGCCAGCCGATGGGCGCGCTCGCCGTCGATCTTCTTGGCTGAAAAGGCCGGCGGCGTCTGCGGCTGCGTGCCGAGCCGCGCGTCCAGCGCGGCGCGCAGGCGCACCTCGAGGTCGGCGGGCACGGGCGCCGGCGGGGCGAGCGGATCGCCCTGGCGATCGTAGGTCGTGGTGGCGACGCCGAGGCGCACCGTGGCGCGATAGCGCTTGTCGTCGCTGGTCAGGTACGACGACAGCCGGGTGGCGCGGCCGACGAGGACCACGACGACACCGCTGGCCAGGGGATCGAGCGTGCCGGTGTGGCCGACGCGGCGTTCGCCGAGGACGCGGCGGACGCGGCCGACGACGTCGTGCGAGGTCGGCCCCTCCGGCTTGTCGACGACGATCAGCCCGGCGAGGTCCGCGCCGGGCGGGTCGGCAGGCCCCGACCAGACAGTCTGCGCGCTAGCCACGCGCCGGGACCGGCGCGCCCGCGAGCACGCGCGTCAGTCGGTCGACGACGTCGCGGCGGACCACCGCCGGGTCGTCGCGCCGCGTGAAGCCGGACGCGTTGCTGTGGCCGCCGCCGCCGAATTCCGCCGCGACCAGGCGGACGTCGGTGGCACCCTTCGAGCGCAGGCTGACGCGGACGTCGCCGCTCGATTCGCCGCGCACCAGGATGACGGCCTGGATGCCGGCCGACATCAGCGGCATGTTGATCAGCCCGTCGGTGTCCTCCGCCGTCGCGCCGGTGCGGGCGAGCAGCGCGTCGTCGAAGGCGAGGACGGCGAGCTTGCCGTCGGCGGTCACTTCCATCCCGTCGAGGAGCGCGCCAATCAGCTTCAGCTTGCCGATCGAGCTCTGCTCGTAGACCAGCCGGGCGAGCGCGGCGGCGTCGACGCCGGCTTCGGTGGCGCGGCGGCACCACTCGAAGGTGCGGTTGGTGATGTGGCTGTGACGGAAGCCGCCGGTGTCGGTGAGGATGGCCAGGTAGACGGCCGATCCGATTTCCGGCGTCCACGGCACGCCGAGCGCGTCGATCACCGCCGCGACCTGTTCGCCGCACGCCGCGGCGTTGTCGTCGAACCAGTTGATCGCCCCGTACATCGCGTTGCCGGGGTGATGATCGATGTTGATCGTGTAGTAGCCCTCGAGGCCGGCCACGCCCGGCCGCGACAGGTCGCTGCATTCGAGCACGACCAGCGCGTCGAACTCGCCCTCGACGCTCGGCGCCACCTCGATCCCGGCGACGCCGGGCAGGGCCAGGAAGGCGGACGGCGGCCGATCGCGGTTGACCATCCGCACCGACTTGCCGAGCGCGCGGAGAGCGGCGGCAAGGGCCACCTGCGAGCCGATCGAATCGCCGTCGGGGCGGGCGTGCGACGTGAGCAGGAAGCTGGAGCGCGCGCGGATCGCGTCGCGGATCTGAACGAGGATGTCCATGGCTACGGCGGCGCTACTCATCGCGAGGCCCGGGAGCGGGCCCGCCTTCGCCTGCCGGCCGCAGGTCGGCCGGCTTCGGCGTGGCGGGACCCTGCGGATCGATCGGCGTGTCCGCCGGCCGCGGGGACTCGCGGATTTCCTGGAGCAGCGACTCGATGCGCTCTTCGCGGGCGATCGACTCGTCGTACTGGAAGGCCAGCTCCGGCGCGCGGCGCAGGCCGACGCGGGTGGCGATGCGCTGGCGCAGGAACGGCTTGGCCCGCTCGAGGGCCTTGGCGGTGGTGCGCCGCGCCGCCTCGTCGCCGAGCGTCGTGTAGTAGGCCCGCGCCACCTGCAGATCGGCGCTGACCTTCACGTGGGTGACGGTGACGAAGCCGATGCCGGGATCGCGGACCTCCCGCGACAGCAGGTCGGCCAGTTCCTGCCGGATCTCTTCGCCGATGCGCGCCGGGCGCGACCCCTGCATGTCTGTCGTCCTAGGTGAGGAACTCGGTCTGGACGGCGGTCACGTAGCCGTCCACGTTCGATTCGATGGTGGTGAGCGCGCTGGCGAGCACCTCGTCGACGTGGCCGCGGCGGTTGCCGATGGCGACGACGCCGAGCGCGACCCGCTGCCAGACGTCGAGGTGGCCGACTTCCGCCACCCCCACGCCCAGCGCCTTGAGGCGATCCTTCACGCGACGCACCGACATCCGTTTGTCCTTGAGCGACTGCGCGTCGGGCAGGAAGACCTCGACCGAGAGGAGCGCGACGAACGTCGATACGTCCGAGCCCGGACGCCGCGCCTGGGCCATCGCCTGGCGAACTCCCGCGTGTGTCCTAGGAGATCGTCGCGGCGACGCGCTCCACGGTGAAGACCTCGATGACGTCGCCGACCTTCAGATCGTTGTAGCTCTCGAAGCCGATGCCGCACTCGAAGCCCGACTTGACCTCGGACACGTCGTCCTTGAAGCGGCGCAGCGAGCCCAACTTGCCCTCGTAGACCAGCACGTTGTCGCGCAGCAGCCGGGCCTGCGATTCGCCCGAGCGCTTGATCACGCCGTCGGTGACCATGCAGCCGCCGATGGTGCCGAACTTCGGCGTCTTGAAGATCTGCCGCACTTCCGCCGCGCCGAGCCGCACTTCCTTGAGCGTCGGCTCGAGGATGCCGGCCATCGCCTTCTTGATCTCGTCGGTCACGTTGTAGATGACCGAGTGCATGCGCACGTCGACCTTCTCGCGCTCGGCGATCTCCGAGGCGTTGCGATCGGGCCGGACGTTGAAGCCGATGACGATGGCGTTCGAGGTCAGCGCCAGCAGCACGTCGAACTCGTTGATGGCGCCGACGCCCGCATGGATGATGCGGACCTTGACGCGCTCGTCGCCGAGCTTCTGCAGCGAGCTGGCCAGCACTTCCGCCGAGCCCTGCACGTCGGCCTTGACGATGATCGGCAGCTCCTTGACGCCGCCTTCGGCGATCTGCTGCTTGAGCGACTCGAGCGTCAGGCGGCTCGACTTCGACGCGTGCGACCGCTCCTTCTGCTGGTTCTGGCGGAAGAGCGCGATCTGCCGCGCCTTGGCCGCGTCGGCCAGCGCCTGGAACGTGTCGCCTGGCGACGGCGGGGTCGGCAGGCCGAGCACTTCGACCGGCGACGACGGGCCGACGGTCTTGATCGATCGCCCGCGGTCGTCGATGAGCGCGCGGACCTTGCCGACGATGGTGCCGGCGATGACCGTGTCGCCGACGCTCAGCGAGCCGTCCTGCACGAGGATGGTCGCCACGGCGCCGCGGCCGCGATCGAGCTTGGCTTCGAGCACGGTCCCCGAGGCGGCGCGCTTCGGGTTGGCCTTGTACTCGCCGATGTCGGCGACCAGCAGCACCATCTCGAGCAGCGCGTCGAGGTTCTCGCGCTTCTTCGCCGAGACCGGCACCATGACCGTGTCGCCGCCCCAGTCCTCGGCCAGCAGCCCGACTTCGGCGAGCGCCTGCTTGACCCGCTCGGGGTTGGCATCCGGCTTGTCGACCTTGTTGATCGCCACGATGATCTTGACGTTCGCGGCGCGGGCGTGATCGATCGCTTCCTTGGTCTGCGGCATGACGCCGTCGTCGGCGGCGACCACCAGGATGACGACGTCCGTCACCTTGGCGCCGCGCGCACGCATCGTCGTGAACGCTTCGTGGCCCGGCGTGTCGAGGAACACGACCTTGCGCTTGTTCACCTCGACGGCGTAGGCGCCGATGTGCTGGGTGATGCCGCCGGCCTCGCGCTCGGCGATGCGCGTCTCGCGAATCGCGTCGAGCAGCGTGGTCTTGCCGTGATCGACGTGGCCCATGACCGTGACGACCGGTGCGCGCGGCACCAGATCCTCGGGCTTGGACGCGTCGGTCTCGACCTGGATCATCTCCTCTTCGAAGGTCTGCATCTTCACGTCGGCGCCGAACTCGCGCGAGATCATCGTCGCGGTCTCAGTGTCGAGCGTGGTGTTGATCGTCATCATCATCCGACGATCGATCAGCTTCTTGAGGACGTCCTTGACGCGCACCTCGAGCTTGTCCGAGAGGTCCTTGACGGTCATGCCCTCAGCGAGCGTGATGCTGCGCGTGATCGGCGGCGGACCGGCCGGCACCTGCGGGATCGACGGACCCGGCGCGACGCGGTCGCGGCGCGGGCCGGACGGGCGCGTGCTGCCGCCCGGACGGAAGCTGCCGCCCGGCGGACGGTAGCCCGGGGTCGGCGGACGCAGCCCGGTCGGCTGGCCGGGCGTGCCCGGCCGGGCGCCCGGCTGGTAGCTCGGACGGATCGGCGTGCCGGTCGGCTGGTAGGTCGGGCGGGCGATGCCGCCCGGGCCCATCACCATCGTGCGGCCGGGAATCTGCGACGCCGGGCGGGCCGGTGGCAGACCGGGCGGACGCGGCACCGGCACACGGACCGGAGCGCCGGGCAGCGGGGGGCGCGGCGCCGGCGGGGCGCTGGTGCCACCTGCCGCGGCGGCGGGAGCGGGCGCGGGCGCGGCCGGTGCGCTCGGAGCACTCGGCTGGGCCGGGGCCGGACGCGTCAGGCGCGGCGGCGCGGCGACGCGCGACCGGCCTTCGGTCTGCGGCGCCCCCGGATCCTCGATGCGCAGGCGGAGCGTCGGCGGGACGATGCGGCCGACCGGTCCCTGGGGACGGGCGGCGGCGGGCTGGACGGCGGATGCGATGGGGTCGCCTTTCGTTTCGATGGCCGGTGCCGGTGCTGGCTCCGTGGCCGCGGCCACGGGCGCTGTCGCCTCGGCGGCCTGGGTGGCCGACGCCGCGATGGCGGGCGGTTCGGGTGCGGCGGGCGCCGACGGCGCCACCTCCACGACCGGCTCGGGCGCCGGCGGCGCCACGGCGACGGGCGGCGGCTCGGGCTCGGCCGAGACGGCTTCGATCGGCTCGGGTGCGGGCGGCGCCTCGTACTCGACGGGAGCCGGCGGCGCGGCGGGCCTCGCCTCGGCGGCCGCGGGTGGACCCCGTCACGTCGAACGCGACGTCGCCCTCGACGGGCTGCGGCGCCGGCCGCGGCGTGATCGTGCGGACGAGCCGCGGCGGGCCGACGACCGGGGCTGCCGGCTTGGGCGGCGGCTCCGGCGCGCGCGCCTGGGCCTTCTTGGCGCCGCCCTTGGCGGGCACCGCCGTCTCGAGGAACATCTGCGCCGGCGGCGGCAGGGTGATGCCGCGCTGGCGAGCGTGCCGCTCGACGAACTGGCGAGCCACGACCTCTTCGATCGTGCTCGACGCGCTCTTCACGTCGATGCCGTGATCGCGCTTCAGCAGCGTGACCACTTCCTGGCTCGTCGAGTTGAGCAGCTCCGCGACTTTGTAAATCCGGACGGTTGACAACCTTGGCCTCGGCCTTTCCTTACTGCACGTCCCGATCGGGCGTCACGGCGGGCGCCGGCGCGTCGCCCGTGACGGCGTCCGCCGCCTCGCTCACGGCCTCGGCGGCTTCGCCGCCCTCGGCCGGTGCCGCCTCGAGCGGCTCGCCTGCGGGGGTCTCGCCTTCGGGGGTCTCGCCCGCAGGCGACTCCCCGGTGACGAGCGCGCCCTCGGTCTCGTTGAACACGTCGCCCTCTGCGGTCTGGGCGCCCTCGGTCTCGGCGAGCGCGTCGGCGGCCAGCGTCCCGAACTGCTCCTCGACCTCTTTGCGCTTCTCTTCTTCGCTCTTGATGTCGATCTTCCAGCCCGAGAGCTTGGCCGCGAGCCGGACGTTCTGGCCCTTCTTGCCGATGGCGAGCGACAGCTGGCGGTCCTCGACGACGACCTCCATGACCCGGTTCTCCTGGTCCATGATGGTGACGCGCTGGACCTTGGCCGGGCTGATCGCGTTGGTGACGAAGACCATCTCGTCATCGGACCACTCGACGATGTCGATCTTCTCGCCGCGCAGCTCGCGGATGATGGCCTGGACGCGGGTGCCCTTCATGCCGACGCAGGCGCCGACCGGATCGACGTCGCGCTCGCGCGAGTAGACCGCCACCTTGGCGCGATCGCCGGCTTCGCGCACGGCGCCGCGGATCACCACGGTGCCGTCGTAGATCTCCGGCACTTCCTGCTCGAACAGCTTGATCAGCAGGGCCGGGTCGGTGCGCGACAGCACCACCTGCGGGCCCTTGATGTTCTTGTTCACCGACTTGATCACGGCGCGGACGCGATCGCCGATGTTGTAGTTCTCGGCGCGCGATTGCTCGCGGCGGGGAAGCGTCGCTTCGACGCGGCCCATCTCGGCGACGATGTCGCCGGTCTCGAAGCGCTTGACGACCGCCGTGACGACCTCGCCGATGCGCTGGTTGAACTCGTCGTAGACCTTCTCGCGCTCGGCCTCGCGGGTCTTCTGCGACAGCACCTGCTTGACGGTCTGGGCGGCGATGCGCGATTCGACCGGCGGCTTCGGGAACTCGATCTCCATGTCGAGCTCGGCGTCCTCGCCGTACATCTCCTTGGCGTCCTGCAGCGAGATCTCGGTGGCCGGGTTCTCGACCGCCTCGACGATGTGCTTGACCGCGAAGATCTCGATCTGGCCCGTCTCCTGGTTCATGCGCGAGCGCAGATCCTCGGTCGATTTGTAGGCCTTGCGCGACGCCGTGAGCATCGCGTCCTCGAGCGCGGCGATGATGACCTGGGGCTCGACCCCCTTCTCCTTGGCCATCGTCTCGATCAGCGGCAGCAGCGAACTCGTCATTGGTTCTAGAACTCCACAGCGAGGCGTCCGCGGGCGATGCGGTCGTAGGGCAGCCGGACCATCTTCGTCCGCCCCACCGCCAGCACCACGGCGCCGTCTTCGATTCCGGTCACGCGTCCTTCGAAATGCACCTGCCCGTCGACGGGCTCCCGGACGACGATCTTCGCCATCCGGCCCGCGAACCGGGCGTAGTCGTCGAGGTCACGCAGCAAGCGCTCCAGCCCGGGCGACGAGACCTCCAGCGTGTAGGCGGCATCGAGCGCGTCCTCGACGTCGAGGATCGCGCTTACGTCGTGGCTGACCCGCTGGCATTCCTCGATCCCGATACTGTCCTCCGGACGCTCGACGATGGGGCGTCCTGACTCGTCGCGCCGTGTCGGCCGATCGATGAAGATGCGGAGGACCAGCCCGACCGGTTCCCGCCGCAACTGCACGTCGAAAATCTCGACGCCACACGATGCCGCGACCCGGTCGGCGATCTCCCGGATGTGCGCCAGCCTGGCGTCCGTCGTCGCGCGGGTCCCCATAAAACACAAAAAGTGGGCCGCTAGCCCACTCGATCACCTTTCCCGGAACGAGCGACCCAGCAGTCTACCATTTTTTTTGTGGCCCTCGCCTCGGGCGTCCGGCCGGCCCCGGCTCAGACGCGGACCACCAGATCGTAGCCGCGCGAGTCGACGATTTCGGCTTCGATCAAGTCTCCCGGACGGAGGACTTCCGGGTCCCCATCGGTCAGGTAGACGATGGGGTCGATCTCGGGCGCCTGGCCGGCCAGCCGCCCCGTCCAGGCCAGCTCGTGCTCGGACGACGGGCCATCGACCAGGACCTGGACCCGCTCGCCAAGCCGGCGACGGTGCCGCCGGGCCACGATCTTCTGCTGCAGGGCCATCAGCTTGCGCTGCCGGGCGGCCTTGGTCCGGGCCGGCACGTCGTCGCCGAGGGCGTGGGCGGCGGTGCCCTCCTCGTGCGAGTAGGTGAAGACGCCGACGTGGTCGAACTCGACCGTCTGGACGAAGTCGCAGAGCTCGGCGAAGTCGGCCTCCGTCTCGCCGGGGAAGCCGGTGATGAACGTCGTCCGCAGGGTGACGTTCGGCAGCCGCTCCCGCAGGCCCAGAAGCAGCCGTTCGTAGCTGGCGCGGGAGCCCGGCCGGCGCATCCGCTTGAGGACGCCGTCGGCAGCGTGCTGGAGCGGCAGGTCGATGTAGGGCACGACCTTGTCGCAGGTCGCCATCGCCTCGATCGTCTCCTCGGTGACCGTGGTCGGGTAGAGGTAGAGCAGGCGGATCCAGGCCAGGCCCTCGACGGCGTTCAGCTCACGCAGCAGGCGGGCCAGCGCCCCGCGCTCGCGGCGGTCGATGCCGTAGAAGGTCGAATCCTGCGAGATCAGGAGCAGTTCCTTGACGCCGCGGGCGGCGAGGGACCGGGCCTCGGCGACGATCGACTCGACCGGCCGGCTGCGGTACTGGCCGCGCAGCTTCGGGATGATGCAGAAGGCGCAGTTGTAGTCGCAGCCCTCGGCGATCTTCACGTAGGCGTAGTGCTTCGGCGTCGTCAGCACCCGCGGGGTCGTGGCGTCGTACAGGTAGGTCGGCAGCTCGCGCCCAAGTTCCGGGGCCAGGGCGACGGCGTCGCGGTGCCGCGCCGCCACATGGGCCGAGACCGGCGCCATCCGGTGGAACGTCATCGGGACGGCCCCGGCCAGCCCGGCTGTTGCCGGCGTCGTCTGGATGGCGCCGACGATCGACTCGACCTCGCTGGTGCCGAGCACCACGTCGATCTCCGGGATTTCGGCCTTCAGCTCGTCGCGGTAGCGCTCGGCCAGGCAGCCCGTCACCACCAGCTTCCGGCAGCGGCCGCTGGTCTTGTGCTGCGCCAGCTCGAGGATCGTGTCGATCGACTCCTGCTTGGCGCGGTCGATGAACGCGCAGGTGTTGACGACGAGCACGTCGGCCTGTGCCGCGTCCTCGGTCAGCTCGTGGCCGGCGCCCTGGGCGAGGCCGAGCATGACTTCCGAGTCGACGAGGTTCTTCGGGCAGCCGAGCGAGACGAGGCCGATTTTCATGCTGAGGGTCGGGCCCACGGGCTGGCCCGAACCATCTAGTTTACCGCGATCTGGCGTTCGACGGCGGAGCGGTCGTCGGACGGCGGTGGTAGCAGCACATCGTGCCGGTCTCCACACGATCGGCCAGGTGGCGGCCGACCGTGGCGTTAGCCGAGCCAATTTCCTCGAGGGCTCGCTTGATCGCCTTTCGCACCGCGGTCCGGGCCCGTTCCGGCGCATCGGCGAACGCACGGAGGCGGCCGCCCAAGCCAATCGCCCGAGCCAGCTCGCGCGTGAGCGCGGCCAACTCCTCCCTCTCGTCCGTGGATGGGTCGGGCGTGCCGCGCAGGACGGTGACGCGCTGGCGGATGGCGGCGGCGGCCTTGCCGTCCAGCACGGAGTCTCGCGTCTCCGGCACTGTTGGGGCCTGGAGCACCAGAGCCAGCGCCGGGATACTCCGGTCCGGGGCGGCGACCAGCTCGCTGAGGTAGCCGAGCCCGACCCGGTCGGGAACGGTCGCGATGTGGCTGGCGACGGTGATCCGCCAGCGGCCACCGTCGAGCCGGGCCATGCCGACATCGACCAGCGCGTCGCCGGCACGCGGGAGCGGAGGCGTGGCCGCACGCCACCGCGCCGCGAGGGCGTCCATGCCGAGGCGCTCGGCGTCCGCGATGGCGTCGCTGACGAGCCTGCGGCCGATCGTGTCGTCGTCGCCGCTGCGGCGGCGCAGGTGAGCCAGGCCGAGCTCGGCCCGGCAGAGGACGGCGGCAGGGCGGTGGCCGATCTCGTCGTTGGCGGCGACGGCGGCGCGGAAGTGCGTGATCGCGAGATCGAGGTGGCCGCACGCCTGCGCAGCCAGCGCGAGCGGCCGGTGCACCGATCCGAAGCAGACGATCGCGAGCGAGGCCATGACGGGCAGGTGTGCATGGCGCAGCAACGCGCCGTAGGCCGCCTGGGCCACGGCGACGTCATCGAGGAGCAGCGACAGCTCCGCGATTCCGGCGACGGTCGTCAGCCAGGAGCTGGACACGGGCACCGACGCGATGCCGTCGCGAGTGATGCGTGCCAGCAGCGCCCGGCCGGGCTCAGGGTGGCCGGCGCGACAGGCGAACAGCGCCGCCGCGGACGCGAACGCGCGCTCCCGCTGCTCGACCAGCGTCGCCGAGCTGGCTATCGCGCTGGTCAGGTCGACCAGCTCCGCCTCGCGTCCCTGGAAGTAGCGGATCGCCGCGAGGTGCGCGCCGTGATACGCCAGCGCGTCGGCGTCGCCAACCTCCCTGCCCAGCGCGACGCAGGCCGCGGCGTCCGCTTCGGCCCGGTCGAACGCGCCGGCCCGAATCGCGAGCATGACGTCGATCGCCCGCGCGATGAACGACAGGCTCCGGCATCCGAGCGCTTCGGCCCGCGCGCGCAGCTCGTCGAGCGCTGCCGCGGCTCTCGGGTGCCCGAGCGCGAAGAGGTCGACCGCCCGCCAGCACACGCCGACGAGCGCCAGCAGGTCGTCGTCCGCGTTCGTCGCTGCCGCGATGAGCTCGATGGCGATGACGAGGCGACGCCCGACGTGCTCCGGCGTGAGGAGCGCGTGATGTGCCAGGGAGAGCGCCTCGGCGAGCGCGCGGGCGTCCCCGGTCGCACGCACGTCCTCCAGGGCGGCGAGGACCGGCGCGATCGACGACCCTCGATAGGACGCCTCGGCGGCAAGCCGCACCGCCAGCCGTGCGCGCAGGACCTGGTCACCAGCGGGCAGGCCGTCGAGCGCCCGCTGCTGGAGCGCCCGCACCGCGTCGGCCTCCGAGGCGAGGCGGTGCTCGCTGATCCACATCCCGCCGAGCCCGAGCGCCGCCTGGGCCAGCGCCCGCGCATCGCCCTCCCGCTCCGCGCTCCGCGCGGCGTGCCGGAAGAGATCCCGAGAGTCGGTGAGGCGGCCGCAGGCGAGCACCGCCTCGGCGTGTTCGACGGCCAGCGCGGCGGATGGTGCCGCCGGGCTCGCCGCTGCGTGGATCGCCGAAGCGCGCGCGAGCAGCGCCGCGGCCGTTTCGAACCCGCTCGTGCGGCCGAGGAGCGCCGCCGCCTCGCGCAGCGTGACGACTGCCCGCGCGGCCGCGTCGGTCGACGCCGGTGCCGCCTCGATAGCGTGGTGAGCGCGGCGCGCGACGACGTCCGGCGCCGAGCCCACGAGCAGCGCCGCCGCGCGCGCATGCAGCGCCAGGCGATTGGCGCGCGGCAGCATCGCGACCGCCGCTTCCCGGACGGCATCGTGGACGACGCGCGCGTGCTCGCCGTCCAGCGTGACGAGGCCGAGGTCGGCGGCGCGGGCGAGCGCGGCTGCCACGCCGCCGGGGTCATCGCCGGCCAACGTCGCGATCGACGCGATCGGCGCCTCGCTCCCGAGCAGGGCCGCGACCGCGAGTCGGCGGCGCTCGGCGTCGTCGAGTTGGGCGACCAGGTCGGCAATGGCACGCTCGAGGCCCACCTCCAGGCCGCCCGCGGACCCGGCCATTCGCGTGGCGAGGCTGCGCAGGTGCAGCGGGTTGCCTCTCGTGACGGCGCGGGCCGCGCGTACGAGCCGTTCGTCGAGAAGTGCGCCGGTCGCCGTCGCGAGCATCCGTGCGGCGGCGGCGTCCGTGAGGCCGGCGAGTTCCACAATCAGCGCGTCGCCGGCAGGAACCGGCTGCCGATCGCCTGCGCCCGGGCTCGCGGCCCCGTCGCGCTCCAGCAGCACGAGGGCCAGCGGCAGGTCGCGCTCGCGTGAAAGGAACGTGGCAAGCCGGACGCTCGCCGCATCGGCGTCCTGCGCGTCGTCGAGCACGATCAGGACGGGGGCGGTGCGGGCGGCCTCCCGGAGTTGCTCGAGGACGCAAGCGAAACGGGCAAACCGCCCACCGGCAACGCTCGCGTCGACCGCCGACTCCGGCAGCTCCAGGCCTCGCAGGATGTTTCGCCACGGCCACAGATCGGGGGCTTCGCCGTCGGCCCAGCCGCGGCCGTTCCCGACCTGCCAGCCGCGGGCCTGGGCGGCCCGGAGGAGCTCGTCGGCCAGACGGGTTTTGCCGATGCCCGCCGGTCCGCGCACGACCGCGAGCTGCGGCGTGCCGGTTGCGGCGGTGTCGAGCAGGTCGACCAGCGCGCCGAGCTCGGCGTCGCGTCCGACGAACGGCAGGGGCGCGTGGGGTCGCGGATGCACGGTCGGACGCCGGACCAGCCAGCCGGCACCCGACTATACCGCCTCGTGCCTGCGGTCGTGCCACCGCGCGGCACGGATGGCGTCACGCCTTCCGGTTGACTGGCGGGAATGGTCCCGCCGCCGAACTGGAGGCACAGATGAACGCATCGTCGAACGCATTCGCTTGGCGGGGCCGGGTCCTGGCCGGGGCCATCCTGGCGGTCTTCGTGGGCACGTCGACCGCACCCCGGCCGGCCGCGGCCCAGGCGCTCGATTCCGACCAGGATCCGCCGGGGCTCAACTGCCTGACGGAGGCCACGGGCAGCCTGTCGGTCTCACCGGCGGTCGTCAACCCCGGCCAGCTGGTGACGTTGTCCTGGAACGTCCAGGCGCCCACCGGCTGCGGCGCGCTGGCTGTGACCGTCGACCACCTGGCGGCAGCACGCTCCGGCAGCCGCGTCGTCGATCCGATTGCTTCGCGCTCCTACGCGCTGCGGATTTCGTTCGGCGGGGCGAATCGCTCCCTCTCGACGGCGTGGGCGACGGTGCAGTTGCTGACCGATGCCAGCGGACGGCCGACGGTCACGCTGACGGCCAACCACCAGGTGCCGCTGCTGGTCCAGGCGGTCACCACCGAGAACGCGCGGATCTTCGTCCAGAACCACCTGGAGCTGGACCTGACCGGCCGCGAGTTCATCTACGTCGCCAAGGGTGTGCAGCTGATTGGGGGGCGGACATCCCGCCAGCCCGGTCCGCTGCTCTACGTGCGCTGCATCCTGAACGAGGATCTGTATTGCGGCAACGCGCCCAACATCCTCTTCCTGATTCACGGTGGGGCCGGCGCCGGCCAGGTCCGCTTCACGGGGCTGCGGATTGCCGGCCCGGAGACGTGGGTCGCCCGTGAGATAGCCCCGCCGTCGCACGGCATCACCATCGAATCGGCGCTGAACGTCGAGATCGACAACAACGAGATCTACGGCTGGCGCGGATCCGCGGTCCGCGTCTCGGATCAGCTCGGCACGATCTGCCGCTTTTTTACCGACGACACCTGCCCGGTGAAGAACGACATGACGGTGCGCATCCACCACAACTTCATCCACCACAACCAGCAGGACGGCACCGACGGCTACGGCGTCGAGGTCGTCAACACGGCGTTCGCCCTGATCGAGAAGAACGTGTTCGACTACAACCGGCACGCGATTGCCAGCGACGGCGAGCTTCGCACCGGCTACTACGCCTGGCGCAACCTCGTGCTCGAGCACGGCGGGGTTCACGAGCAGCAGGCCGGCACGACCTTCTACACGCACTCGTTCGACATGCACGGCACCGACACCTGCTCCTGGTTCAGCGAGTGGGACTGCGGCGCCGGCGGCGAGTACGTCGACATTCGTTTCAACAGCTTCTTCTACGACAAGGACAACGCGTTCAAGCTGCGTGGCATGCCCAGCGTCGACGCGCAGGTGGTCTCGAACGTGTTCGCGAACGTCTCGCTGACCGCGACGGCGGGAACCGACGGTGCCCTCGGCGGCCACACGGAGTACATCCACGCCGAAGACAATCTGGTCGGCGTCAACGAGAACGGCCACTACGGGCGGTGCGACTTCGACCGCGACGGCGTCGACGACCTGTTCCTCGCTACCGGCCAGACGTGGTGGTTCAACAGCGGCGGCGATCGCCACTGGATCTACCTGAACACCTCACGCGCGCGGCTGTCCGAGATCTCGCTCGGCGACGTCGACGGGGATGGCCGCTGCGACGTGGTGGCCAACGGCGTGGTGTCGAGCGGCGGCACCGGCCGCGTCTCCAAGCGAATCGCCGATCTGGTCTGGAGGGCGACGACGGGATCGCTGGCGAACTGGGAGATGAGCGGCGGCACGGTGGCGGCGCAGACGTCGCCGGGCACCGTGCCGGCGACGTGGCAGCTCGCCGGCGTCGCCGATCTCCGCGGCGACGGCCGCGACGATCTGGTGTGGCGCGACGGCGACGGGCAGCTCACGCTGTGGGAGATGGCCGGCGGCCGCAAGGTGGCCGAAGCCCGCGCGCAGGCGGCCGGCTACACGTTCCAGGGCAGCGGTGACTTCGACGCCGACGGTGCCGACGATCTGCTCTGGCGCGACGCGGCCGGCCGGCTCGTGATCTGGTTCAGGGGAGTGAGCCCGGAGGCCGTGGCCGTGCCGGCGGGGCCCGAGTGGGTCGTGCGCGGCGTCGGCGACTTCGATGGCGACGGCCGGGCCGACATCCTGTGGCGCCACCCGTCGAATGCCCTCTGGATCTGGCACATGGTCGGCGCCCAGCCAGTCGGCGAGCAGCGCCTGACGGCGCCGGCGGCCGACGTCGCCGGCGTCACCGACTTCGACGCCGACGGCCTGGCCGACATCCTGTGGTCCGAGACGTCCGGCCGCCTGACGATCTGGTTCGCCGCCGATCCCGGTCGCGTGCTCGCGATCACGCCGGGCGCGACCGCGGTGCTCGTCGGTGATCCGAGCTGGAGCCTCGCCGGCCTGCGCGACTTCAATCGGGATGGTCGCGCCGACATCCTGTGGCAGGAAGAAGAGACCGGCCGACTGGTGGTCTGGATCCTCGCCGGGGGCCGCTTCGTCCGCGAGGAGTATCCGCGGCTGCCGCTCCGCACCTGGACGCTGGCCAACCGGCTCGCGTCCGAAGGCGGCGACGTCGGAAGCGACGAGCCCCCGCCAGACGACGAGCTGCCGATCGACTGCCTGAAGTGGTGCCAGTAGCGGGTCTGGCGGGCGCGTCGCGGCGGCGCGCGCCCGCTGGATCACGGGTAGAGGCGATAGAGCATGCGCGGGTAGGGGATGGTCTCCCGCACGTGCTCGAGGCCGCAGATCCAGCTGACGCAACGCTCGATGCCCATGCCGAACCCGGCGTGCGGCACCGAGCCGTAGCGCCGCAGGTCGAGATACCAGTCGAAGGCTTCCTTCGGCAGCTTGTGCTCCTCGATGCGCTGGAGCAGCAGGTCGTAGTCGGCCACGCGCTCGCCGCCGCCGATGATCTCGCCGTAGCCTTCAGGGGCGATGACGTCGACGCCCAGCGCCACCTCGGGCCGCACCGGATCCGGCTTCATGTAGAACGCCTTGATCGCCGACGGATAGCGGTTGATGCAGACCGGGCGGTCGAACTGCTGCGAGATCACCGTCTCGTCGGTGCCGCCGAAGTCGCCGCCCCATTCGAACGGCTGGCCGGCCGCGCGCAGCTTCTCGACGGCTTCGTCGTAGGTGATGCGCGGGAATGGCCGGCGTACTGATTCGAGCTTGGTCGTGTCGCGCTCGAGCGCCTTCAGCTCGCGGGCCCGCTTGTCGAGCACGCGCGAGACGACCGAGACGATCAGGTCCTCGGCCAGGTCCATCGTGTCGTCGAGCGAGGCGTAGGCCATCTCCGGCTCGACCATCCAGAACTCGGTGAGGTGCCGGCGCGTCTTCGACTTCTCGGCGCGGAAGGTCGGACCGAACGCGTAGACGCGGCCGAGCGCCATCGCATTCGCCTCGTTGTAGAGCTGTCCGCTCTGCGTGAGGTAGGCGGTGGTGTCCTCGAAGTACTGGACCGGGAACAGCGTGGTCGTGCCCTCGCACGCCGAGGGCGTGAAGATCGGCGTGTCGGCGAGGATGAACCCGCGCGAGTTGAAGAAGTCGCGGCAGGCGTCGATGACCTCGTGCCGGACGCGCAGGATCGCCTGCTGCCGCGGCGCCCGAATCCACAGGTGGCGCCGATCCATCAGGTAGTCGACGCCGTGCTCCTTCGGCGTGATGGGGTAGTCGTGCGCCGCGCTGACGACCTCGAAGCCACTCACGTCGAGCTCGTAGCCGCCCGGCGCGCGGGCATCGGCGCGGACCGCGCCGGTCACGACGATGGCGCTCTCCTGGCCGAGGTGATCGGCCGAGACGAAGACCTCAGGGCCGACCGCGGCCTTCGACATCACCGCCTGGATGAAGCCGGTGCCATCGCGGACGGTCAGGAAGTGCAGCTTCCCGCTGGAGCGCCGGTTGTGCAGCCAGCCCTTGAGCGTGACGGTCTCGCCGACGTGTCCGGCGATGTCCTCGATGTAGGTCGCCATGAGGTTCCGAGTATATCGGTCGCCGCCCAAGGGACGGCCTCGGCCGCGCGTGAGAGCGCGGCCGCAAAACTAACTGAGCTCGTCGATATACGACGAGAGCAGTTCGTACAGCCGCGCGAAGCGCGGATAGCGGTGCAGGGTGTCGCGCACGTAGCGCAGCGTGCGCGGCATGTACTGGATATAGACCGGATTCTGGCGCGTCGTCGTCTGGTAGCCGAAGGTGCCCATCGCCTTCAGGTTGCGCTGCAGCGCCATCAGATCGAAGCGCGCACGGAAGTCGACTTCCCCGACGCCGCCGCCCTTGAGCGCCAGGAAGTAGGCGATCAGCTCGTTGACCGCGATGTCGTTGAGGTCGACGTAGGCATCGCGCAGCAGCGACGCCAGGTCGTAGGTGTCGGGGCCCATGCGCGCGTCCTGGAAGTCGATCAGGTAGAGCTGACCCTGCGACAGCATCAGGTTGCGGCTGTGGTAGTCGCGGTGGCAGAGCACCCGCGGCTCGGACGCCAGCTCCTCGGTGATCACCTTGAACTCGGCCCGGACGGCGTCGAACTCGGCCTGCGGCAGCACCGCGTTGCGGTACGCCGCGAGGTAGTGCCGGAGAAAGAAGTCCAGCTCCCAGGTCAGCTTCTCGACGTCGAAGGCGATGCCGTAGGGCAGGTAGGCCGGCGACGTCAGCGCGGCGCCGCGCGTCTGCATGGTCACGATGTGCGCGACCGCCTGGCGGTAGAGCGCGGCATGCGCCTGGAACGGCTTGGTGCCCAGATGGGCCTGCAGCGTCACGTCGCCGAGGTCCTCGAGCGACAGGATGCCGAGGCCGTTGTCGTAGCCGAGCAGGCGCGGCGTCGGCACCGGCATCGCCTCCAACAGGCGGCCGACGTTGACGAAGGGCAGCGTCTCGGCGTCGATCGCGCTGGCGTGCACCGCGAGCACGAACGGATCGCCCTCGGCCGGCAGGATCCGGTAGTACTTGCGGTCCGAGGCATCGCCGGTGAGCGGCACGACCCTGGCGCCGTGGGTGGGCTCGCCAAGCACGGCGAGGTATTGGGCGACGCGATCCTTGGCCTCGGGGAGCGGCAGCGTGGGCATGGTGGTCGGTCAGAGCGGCGTGGTCAGGGCGCGTCGGGCACGATCAGGACGTCGGCGGCGCGGCGCTCGCCCGGCCGCGGCGCGTAGCCGTCGGGCCACGGCACCAGGCACGCGTCGGCGGCGTGCAGGCCGTCCGGCACCCGCACGCGATCGGCCACTACGCAGCGCTCGAGCACGACGCCGGCGCCGATCGTCACATCGTCCCACAGGATCGTGCGATCGAGGCGCGCCGTCGGCTCGATGGCGGCGCCAGCGCCCGACGTCCAGGGCGCCACGCCGTCCTCGGCGGCGAGCCGCTCGTGCACGCGGCGGTAGTCGGCCGGCGTGCCGACCTCGATGAACGGCGCGTCGCAGATGAACGCGCGCAGCCGCCGCGGCGTCTCGGCGATGATGCGCGGGTAAACGCCGAGCACGCTCTCGGCCGGGACACCGTCCGGCAGGCCGGCGAACACCGACCGCGCCACCACCTGGGCCGAGAAGAAGTGATAGTTCGGCCGCGGATCACCGCGCCGGCAGAAGCCCGTGACCCAGCCGTCGGCGTCGACCAGGACCCCGCCGAAGCGCGCCGGCTCGGGGTTCGGGATCAGGGCCATCGTGACGAGCGCGTCGTGGGCGTGATGGTGCGCCCACAGCGCGCGCAGATCGACGGTGGCGAGGGTGTCGCCGTTCAGCAGCAGATAGGGATCGCCGTCGAGCAGCGGCAGCGCGTGGCGCGGGCCGCCAGCCGAGCCCAGCACCGGCTGTTCCCACGAATAGCGCAGCGTCAGGCCGAGATCGCCGCCGTCGCCGGCCACCCGGGCGATCGTCTCGGGGCGGTGGTGCAGGTTGAGGACGACGCGCGACAGGCCGGCGGCGGCGCACGCGCGCAGGATGCGGGTGATCAGCGGCACGCCGGCCAGCGGCACCGCGGGTTTCGCGCGGACCAGCGTCAGCGGGTGCAGGCGGCTGCCGACGCCGGCGGTGAGCAGCAGCGCATCCGGCGGCCAGGCGGAGGCAGGCGGTCGCGGGCTCACGCAGGCGTATCGAACACCATGTCCGCGCCGTAGCCGCCGCGCGTCTGGCGGTACTCGAGGAAGAGCGACCGATACGACGCGAGTACGTAGTCGGCGGGGCCGCGGCCGAGCCGCACGGCGACCGAGGCGATGGCCAGCTCTTCGCCCTCGAGCTCGACGAAAGTGCCGATGGGCGTCTCGTCGATGGCGACGATCAGCCCGTCGAGCGATAGCTCTTCGCGGTACTTCTGGTAGCGGAAGCGCGGCTGGAATCCGAGCGACGCGAGGATCCGGCGGGCGTCGTCGGCGACGCCGACGGCGGTCTCGATCTCCTCGCGTGTCTTCATCGGGCCCGGCTGCGGCGGGCCCTTCCACGTGATGGCGGCGCGCTCGCCGTCGCGGCGGAGGCGCAGGGCGCAGCCCGAGCGCTGCAGCCGGCCGTCGTCGCTGTCGAGCAGGACGTCGTCCTGCAGCCGGCGGCCGCGCAGCGGGCGCGCGCCGATCTCGTCGAGCGCGGCACGGGCCGCGCCCGCCGACTCGAACCGAAGCTTGATCTCGCGCTCGACGGCCACATCTACGGCTCGCGGCGGATGGTGGCGAACATCTCCGAGCCGCGCGCGCGCAACACGTGGACGCCGACCGATCGACCGGGCGCCACGCGCTCGAGCTCGGTGGCGGCGTCCTCGGCCGTCGTCACATCGCGGCTGCCGACCTTGACGATCACGTCGCCTTCGGTGAGGCCGGCCCGGCCGGCCGGCCCGCGCGGCCTGAGGCCGCTGATCACCGCGCCCGCCGCGTCCGCCGGCAGCTGCAGCCGCTTGGCGAGGGCCGGCGTCAGGTCCTCGAGCTGCAGGCCGAAGCTGGAGGTCAGGTCCGACGCGGCCGTCTGTTCCGGCGCCTCGGCTCCGGCCAGCGTCAGCTCCGCGACCGTGACCGACAGCGACTTCACCACCTTGTCGCGGATCACCTTCACCGGCACCGACGTCCCCGGCTTGGTCACGACCACCATCTCGACCAGGTTCCTGTCGTTCTCGACCTTGCGGCCGTTGTACTCGACGACGACGTCGCCCGGACGCAGGCCGGCCTTCGATGCCGGGCCGCCTCGCTCGACCTCACGCACCACCGCGCCCTTGCGGTCGGGCAGGCCCATGCTCTCGGCGTCCTCCTGCGTGATCCGGCTGGCCTGGATCGTCACGCCGATCTTGCCGCGCGTGACCTTGCCGGTGCGCAGCTGCGGCAGCAGCTCGCGCACCAGGTTGATCGGCACCGCGAAGCCGATCCCGATGTTGGCCATGCGGTTGCTGAGGATCGCGGTGTTGATGCCGATGACCTCGCCGCGCACGTTCAGGAGCGGCCCGCCGGAGTTGCCCGGGTTGATCGCCGCGTCCGTCTGCAGCATGTTGACGTTGCGCTGCGGGGCGACGTTGAACGGCCGGCTCAGGCCGCTGATCACGCCGACCGTGACGGTGTGGTTGTAGCGGAACGGGTTGCCGATGGCGACGACCCAGTCGCCCGGCTGCATCTGGCCCGAGTCGCCGAAGCGCGCCTGCGGCATCTTCGTGGCGGCGCCCTTGTCGACCAGCTCGATGAGGGCGCTGTCGGTGAGCGGGTCGCGGCCGACCACCCGCGCTTCGTGGCCTTCCTCCTCGTCGCCTTCCTCGCCATAGAGCTGGACGCGGATCTTGGTGGCGTGCTCGACGACGTGGTTGTTGGTGAGGATCAGCCCGGCGGTGTTGTCGATGATGAAGCCGGTGCCGGCGCCGGTGCTCTCCTGCGGCTCGTCGGGCTGCTGCCGCGGCGTGCCGAAGAAGCGGCGGAACAGCTCGTCGCTCTGGTCGTCGCCCGCTTCGGTCGTGCGCGTCGAGGTGGTCGAGATGCTGACCACCATCGGGCTCTGCTCGTGGGCGATGCCGCGGAACGTGCCGGCGTCGACCGGACCCGACAGCGGCGCGCTGTTCATCGGCGGCGGCGCCGACAGGGCCTGCGCTTCCGAGCGGGGCGCCATGTCGAGGCGCGAGGCGATGACCATGCCGATGGCCAGCGAGACCACGGCGAGCAGGGCGGCATAGAAGAAGGTCGTCTTGCGCGTTGACATGAGTGCGGTCCTTGGAGTGCCTGGCCTGGCGGGAGCCTCAGGCCAGGGTCTCCATCTGTCTCTGGATATCACCGGTGACGGTCGCCTGCCGCAGGCCGACCGTCATGTTGATCTCGGTGCGGATGCCGAAATCGTCGAAGTAGAGGCCCGGTTCGATCGTGAAGCCGAGGCCGGGCACGAGCCGCCGGTCGTCGTGCGTCTCGTAGTCGTCCATGTGGACGCCGTTGCCGTGGATCTCCTGGCCGAGGCTGTGTCCCGTGCGGTGGAGGACGTGCGCCCCGAAGCCAGCGCCGATCAGCACCTGCCGCGCCGTCGCGTCGACCTCGAAGCCGCGGACGGTGCGGCCGGCGGCGATGCCGTCCTGGACGAACGCAATCGCGGCGTCGCGGGCCCCGGCGGCAGCCGTCCACGCGGCCTGGACACGATCCGGGACCGTGGCGCCGGTGAACGCCATCCAGGTGATGTCGGCGAAGACCGCGCCCGGCGACGGCAGCTTGCCCCACAGATCGAGGAGCAGCACTTCGTCCCGGCCGATGGCGCGGTGGGCCGCCGCGGTGGGGAGGTAGTGCGGGTTGCCGGCGTTGGCCTGCGCGCCGACGACCGGGGCGCTGTCGCTCCACAGGTCCTCGTCGCGGAACGCCTGGACCATCTCCTGCTGGACGTCGAGCTCGGTGAGGGCGCGGCCGGCGGCGAGCGCGGCGCGGACGAAGGCGAGCGCCCGATCCTTGATCCGATACAGGCGGACGGAGGCGTCCTGGTGCGTGGCCAGCGCGGCGCCGTCCCAGACCGCCTCGAACCGCTGGACGAGGTCGCCCGACGACACCACCTCCACGCCGTGCGACCGCACCAGCTCGATCGTGCCGGCGTCGACCCGCGACAGGTAGGGGATCGCGCAGTCCTTTGAGTATTCCATCGCCAGCCGGCGCCGGCCGGCGAGCAGGGTCTGGAGGCCTTTGGTCAGCGCGTCGCGGCCGGCGTAGACGACCGTCGTGCCCGGAACGCCGTCCAAGTTGTGGCTCTCGATGGCGTGGACGAGCCGGGTCGGCGTGCCTTCGCGCGGGACGAGGTAGTACCAGCGACGGGTGGCCATGTGGCCCGAATCCGCGACGCCGGTCAGGCGGGCCGCCACCGGGTTCACCCCCCGGAAGTCGTACAGGAGCCAGCCGTCAAGGCCATCCTCGCGGAGCGCGGCTTGCACTGCCGCGATGTCGAGCGACATGAGGAAGCGAGTATAGCAGCGGGCGCCGGCCGTATAATCGGAGGGTTTCGCCACTCCTGACCGCCAGCCCAGGTCGTGGCCGGACGTCCGACGAGCCTTTGCCCATGACATCAGCCCTGCAATCCGCACTGCGGCGCACCCTCCGCCGAGCCATGCTCGCCGGCGCGCTCGCGTCCGCCGCGTTCGTGGCCCCATCGGCCCAGACGCCGCCACCGGCGCCCGCCCCGGCGCCCCAGGCCGGGCAGCCGCCCGCGCCGACTGCCGACACCCAGCAGATTCCGCCGGTCACGTTCCGGGCCGAGATCGAGTACGTCGAGGTCGACGCGGTCGTCACCGACGAGCGCGCCAACCTCGTGAAGGGCCTGACCAAGGAGGATTTCGAGGTCTACGAAGACGGCAAGCTGCAGAAGGTGGCCTTCTTCTCGCCGGTCGTGATCCCGGTCGAGCGCCTGGATCGCTTCGTCAACGAGTCGCGGCCGATCGTGCCGGACGTGCGCTCGAACGCCCGGCCGTTCGAAGGCCGCATCTACGTGCTGCTCCTCGACAACAACCACACCGCCGCGCTGCGCAGCGCCCTGGTCAAGAAGGCGGCGCACGAGTTCATCGACAAGTACCTGGGCGCCAACGACGTCGCCGCGGTCATCCACACCTCGGGCGCCACCGACGCGGCTCAGGAGTTCACCAACGATCCGCGGCTGCTGCACGCCGCGATCGACCGCTTCATCGGCCAGAAGCTGCGCTCGCGCACGCTGGAGCGCCTCGACGAGTACAACCGCAATCCGATGCTGCAGCCGCAGGCGCAGGGCGACGGCCAGACCGGCCGCGACGTCAAGGTCCTCGACCCCCTCGATCGCGAACGGGGCTTCTACGCCAGCCGGACGCTCGGCACCTTGCGCAGCCTGGCCGACTTCATGGGGTCGATCCGGGGCCGGCGCAAGGCGGTCCTGATGTTCAGCGAGGGCATCGACTATCCGATCCTCGACGTCTTCGACTCGCGCGACGCCTCGACGATCCTGAGCGACACGCGTGACGCCATAAGCGCGGCCTCGAAGGCCAACGTCAACTTCTACACGATCGACCCGCGCGGCCTGCACACCATGGGCGACGAGACCATGGAGCTGGGCGGCTTCCCGGCGGATCCGTCCGTACGACATCAACCCGCAGGCGCTCGATAACGAGCGGCGGATCGCGGTGGACAGCCTCAAGGTGCTGGCCGAGCAGACCGGCGGCTTCGCCGCCGTCGAGAGCAACGATTACAGCGGCGCCTACGACCGCATCGTCCGCGAGAACAGCTCGCTACTACGTGCTCGGCTACTACCCGCCAAGCAACAAGCGCGACGGCAAGTTCCACAAGATCGAGGTGAAGCTGAAGCGGCCCGGGTTGCGCGTCATCGCGCGCAAGGGCTACGCGGCGCCGAAGGGCAAGGGCGAGGTGACCGCGGTCGATCCGACGGCGGGGACGTCGGTCGCGCTCAAGGACCTCCTGAACAGCCCGCTGCAGTCGGCCGGACTGACGCTCTCCGTCGCCGCGGCGCCGTTCGACGCGCCGAAGGACAACGTCGCGGTCACCGTCGAGATCGTCGGCCGCAACCTCAAGTTCACGCCGGACAAGGGCCTGTTCACCAACACCGTCGAGGTGTCGATGCTGCCGCTCGAAGCGCGCGGCAAGGCGCAGACGGGGCGGCGGAGCGAGGTGAAGCTGAACCTCAAGCCGCAGACGGCGCAGATCCTGTCCGCCACCGCCGTGCGCCTCGCCCCACGCCTGACGCTCCCGCCGGGGCGGTACCAGTTGCGCGTCGCCGCGAGGGAAACGGGCGGCCTCATGGGGTCGGTCTTCTACGACCTGACCGTGCCGGACTTCACGAAGGAGAAGTTCAACATGAGCGGCGTCGTGCTGACCTCCGCCACCGCGCAGGTCACGCCGACCGCCGAGGAGGACAAGATCCTCAAGGGGCCGCTCCCGGGGCCGCCCACGACGCGGCGCGAGTTCTACCCGATCGACGTCCTGGCGCTCTACGCCGAGGTCTACGACAAGCTGCAGACCGACGTGCCGCACACCGTCGACGTGACCACGCGCCTGGTGTCCGAGACCGGCAAGGAGGTCACGCGCACCGCGGACGCGCGCAAGAGCAACGAGTTCCAGGCGGCCAAGGGGGGCGGATTCTTCGGCTACAGCGCGCAGGTGCCCCTCGCCGACGTCGCGCCCGGCCGCTACATGCTCCAGGTCGAGGCCAAGGCGCGCACCAAGGATGCGCCGACCGTGCGCCGCGAGATGCTGATCACGATCGTGCAGCCGCCGCCCGATCTCGTGCGGCCCGCGACCAAGCCGGGCGCTGCCGCGAAGCCCAGTACAGGTCTTGGCGACGCCATCGGCCGCTGAGCGCGACGCCGAGACCCTGCTGGGGCTGTCGCCGCGGGCGGCGGCGGCCGTGGCCTGGGGCGGAGCGTGGGTGACCGGCGGTCTCGTCTACTGGCTGGCGCCGGACGGCGCGCGCTTCGTGCGCCACCACGCGCGTCACGCGCTCTGGGTCACGGGCAGCGTGACCGCGCTGGCGCTCGGGCTGTGGCTCCTGAGCATCCTGGCGGCGTTCCTCGTCACGCCCACTGCCTTCGCCGTCGTCTCCTGGCTGGCGACCGGCGCGTGGGTGGGGGTGCTACCGTTCTGGCTGTGGGGGCTGATCCGGGCGCTGCGCGGGGAGACGCTGCGGATGCCGGGCGTGACCCGGCGGATCGAGCCGGCGTCCGAGGCCGTCCTGCCGGCCCCGCCGCCAGCGGAGCCGGTCGCGGCCGCTCAGGTCGAGCCCGTGCCGGCTGTCGGGCCCCCGCCGTACGCGCCAAGACCCAAGCCTGAACCGGAGCAGTAGTCGGGGTTGGCGGTCCGCGCTCCAAGCGCGGTCCGCGGCGGCTATAGCTCGCCGTTCCACTCTTCGGGCTCGGCGGCACCGGAGCGAAACACTTCCAGGTGCCACTTGCCGCCGCCCCACGGCTCGATCATTTGTTGGTAGGGCCGCGCCCTCAGCGCGGCCCTGGCAGCCTTGCGATCCGCGGTGCTATTCAGCCGGCGCTGGGCGCGCCGGCTGGCAACGCGGGCGGCTGCGGCGTGCGACCTCCGTCAGAGCTCGCCGTTCCACTCTTCGGGCTCGGCGGCACCGGAGCGAAACACTTCCAGGTGCCACTTGCCGCCGCCCCACGGCTCGATCACTTCGGTCGCGAGGACGTCGACGAGCAGCTCGGCGAAGCTGCGGCCTTCCGGATCGTTCTCGAGGTGGTAGGCGGGCTCGTCCCAGGCGAAATTGGGGTAGAGGACGAGCGTCAGGAACAGGTCGAAGCCGTCATCGACGACGACGAGCTGGCCGCAGGGGCGCTTCACGGTCGAGTGGTAGACGAGGTACTTCTCGGCGCTGTGGGCGCGGATGTAGCGCTTGAGCGCGAACTCGCGCCCGACGATTTCCTCGACCGCAATCTTCTTGTCCCAGCAATCGCGGCAGTACCTTCTCCTCGCCCCGTGGCTCGGAGACGTCCTTGGCACCGCAGAGCGGGCAGCGTGATTCGGCGGCCGCACGTTTCGACATCACACCATCTTACCGCGAGCCGTCGCTCAGCTTGTCGGCCGGGCGCCTCACGCCCGGCCGAGGCGGCCCCGATTCAGCGGCGAACGCCCATGGCGGGCTCGTACATCTTCTCGACGTACTCCTTGACCATCCGGCGGGTGCAGAAGCGCGGCCCCACGGTCCGGATCGCCTCCTTGATCAGGCCGACCCAGCGGCGCGGCACGTCCTGCTCGTCGCGCTCGTAGAAGGCCGGCACGATCTGCTCCTCGAGCAGGCGGTAGAGGGCGCCGGCGTCCGCCGCATCCATGGCGTCGTGGTCGCCGGTCTCGACGCCCGGATCGATGAGGAACCCGTTCGAGCCGCTGTAGCCCTCGGCCCACCAGCCGTCGCCGATGCTGACGTTGACGGTGCCGTTCATCGACGCCTTCATGCCGCTGGTGCCGCTTGCCTCGAGCGGCTTGCGCGGCGTGTTGAGCCACACGTCGCAGCCCTGGACGAGGTAGTGCGCGACGTGGAGGTCGTAGTCGTCGACGAAGGCGACGCGCCCGCCGAAGGCCGGGTCGCTGGCGTGGCGGTAGACGCTCTGCAGCACGCGCTTGCCGCCGTCGTCGGCCGGGTGCGCCTTGCCGGCGAAGACGATCTGCATCGGCCGGCGCGGGTTGTTGAGGATCCGCGCCAGGCGCTCCGGATCGCGGAACATCAGCTCGGCGCGCTTGTAGGTGGCGAAGCGGCGCGCGAAGCCGATGGTCAGCACGTCCGGCGACAGCAGCGTGCCGCCGACCACGACGCGGCCGGCGCTGACGCGCTCGTGAATCCAGCGCTCGCGGGCGCGCTCGCGGACGAACGTGATCAGGAACTTGCGCAGCTCGCCCTGCAGCTTCCACAGCTCGACATCGGGGATGGCGAGGATTCGCTCCCAGACCGCCGGATCGTCGCTGCGCTCGCGCCAGTGCGAGTCGAGGTAGCGATCGAAGAGCCGGCCCACGTCGGCGGCGACCCAGGTCCCCATGTGGACGCCGTTGGTGATGGCGCCGACCGGCACCTCGTTCACGGGCTTGCCGTAGAACGGCGCCCACATCTCGCGCGTCACCTGGCCGTGCAGCTGGCTGACGGCATTGACGTAGTTCGCCGAGCGCAGCGCCAGCGCCGTCATGTTGAACTGCGTGCCATGGCCGTTGTCGTGGCGGCCCAGGGCGAGGAAGTCCTCGCGCCGATCGCCGAGGTGACCCCAGCAGCCGGCGAGGTGGGTCTCGACCTGGTGGAAGGGGAAGGCGTCGTGGCCGGCGGGGACCGGCGTGTGGGTGGTGAAGACCGTGCTCTGGCGGACGCGGGTCAGCGCGTCCTCGAACGACAGGCCCTGCTCGAGGAACTCGTGGATGCGTTGCAGCACGACGAAGCCGGCGTGGCCTTCGTTCAGGTGCCACACCGCGGGATCGAGTCCGAGGGCGCGGACGGCGCGGACGCCGCCGATGCCCAGGATGATCTCCTGCTGGATGCGGGTCTCGCGATCGCCGCCGTAGAGGCGCGCCGACAGCTCCCGATCCCAGGGCGCGTTCTCCTCGAGGTCGGTGTCGAGCAGGTAGAGATGGGTGTGTCCCAGCTTGACGTGCCACACCGAGACCAGCACCGTGCGCTGGCCGAGCGGCACGGCGATGACGCACGGCTTGCCGTCGGGTGTGACCGCCGGCTCGATCGGGGCGTCTTCCCAGCCCAGGCGCCGATAGCGTTCTTCCTGCCAGCCTTCGGACGAGACGCTCTGGTGGAAGTAGCCCTGCGGATACATGAAGCCGATGCCGACGAACGGCAGGCCCAGGTCGCTCGCTTCCTTGCAGTGATCGCCGGCGAGCACGCCCAGGCCGCCGGCGTAGATCGGCAGGGACTGGTGCAGCGCGAACTCGGCCGAGAAGTAGGCGATGCCGCGCGTCGGGCCGGGGCCGTTGCGCAGCGTCCACCAGCTGCCCTCGCCGCTGCGGGCGCGGTCGAGCGCCTTGATCGCCTGGTCGTAGCGGTTCAGGAAGATCGGGTCGCGTGCCGCCTGCTCCAGCCGCTCCGCCGGCACCAGCCGCAGGAGGCGGACGGGATTGTGCGCCGAGCTCCGCCACAACCCGTAATCCAGCTCCCGGAAGACAGTGCGAGCCGCGGGATTCCAGACCCACCAGATGTCCGACGCGAGCTCGCCGATGCGGCCGACGCGGTCTGGAAGCGGGGGTCTCGTGATGGGGGACTGATCGGGCATGGTGCTAGGCGGTCTAGGGAAAGCGCCTAATGTACCATGCCCGCCATGACCACACGCCTGACTCGTCGCGAGTTCGTACACGCCGGGGCCGCCACGCTGGCGGTGGCCCAGGCGCCCACCATGTTGGTGCCCGGCGCGGCCAAGCCGCTGGTCATCGCCTCCGCCAACGGCAACCGCTTCATGAACGGCGGATCGCGGGCCGCCGTGGCCACCGCCTTCGCCCGGATCGTCGAAGGCAAGGACGTCCTCGACGCCGTCGTCGAAGGCGTGTCGCTCAACGAGCTCGATCCGGAAGACGACAGCGTCGGCTACGGCGGGCTGCCCAACGCCGAGGGGGTGGTCCAGTTGGACTCGTGCTGCATGCACGGACCGCTCAAGCGCGCCGGCGGCGTCGCCTGCCTCGAAGGCATCCGCACGCCGGCCGCCGTGGCGAAGATGATCCTGCACACGACGGATCACCATCTGCTGGTCGGCAAGGACGCGCAGCGGTTCGCGCTGCTGAACGGCTTCACCGTCGAGCCCGACCTCAACACGCCGCATTCGCGGAAGCTGTATCTCGAGTGGCGGCGCCGCGCGGATCCCGATCACTACCTCGATCCGGCCAAGCGGGCCGCGGCCGGCGATCGTGCCCGGCGCGAGATGGTGCGCGCCGGCCTGATCGATGCCGAGCACGTCTACGGGACGATCAACTGCGACGGGATGAACGCGAAGGGCGAGATCTGCGGTGTGACCACGACGAGCGGGCTGTCGTGGAAGATCCCGGGGCGCGTCGGCGACTCGCCGATCCTCGGCGCCGGGCTCTACGTCGACAACGCCGTTGGCGCCGCGGGATCGACCGGCCGCGGCGAAGCCAATCTCTACGGCCTGTGCTCCTTCCTGATCGTCGAGGAGATGCGGCGCGGCAAGCACCCGAAAGACGCCGGCCTCGAGGCGCTGCGCCGCGTCAAGGCGAACACGGTCGAGAAGCGGCTGCTGACGCCGGACGGCAACCCGACCTTCGGCCTGAACTTCTACGCCTTCAACGTCAAGGGCGAGTACGCCGGCGTCTCGATGTATCGATCGACGTACGCGGTCTGCACCGAGAACGGCCCGCAGACGCTCGACACGACGCCGCTCATCGACGCCAAGGCGCCGTAGCTCGCCGGGTATCGGATCCGTGCCGCGGTCGCCCACGCGCTGTTGGACGACCCCTCGAAGATCAGGACGGGCACGACGCACAGCGTGGCGATGAAGACCGGAATCGTCGCACGACGCTGATACGCGATCAGGCGGGCGGACGAATCGGCCACGACGACGTCCGATTCGCTAGCCGCGCTCGACGACGAGCGGGATGCGGGTGAGCAGGGTGTCGTCGTAGGCGACGTCGAACCAGTAGGTGCCGGTGTCGCGCGCCTCGAGCTCGAACGGGAAGCCGATGGTGGCGCCCGGGGCCTGGTCGGTCAGCTCGATCGGGCGGGTCAGGGTCGCGCCCAGCTCGCCGTCGGGAAAGTGGGCCCGCAGCGACAGGATGTGGCGACCGCGGGCCTCGCCGGCGCGGATCGACACCAGGCCGAGGAGGCGCACGACCGGGGCGGCCGCGTCGAAGGCGTCGCCGCCCGGATCCGCGTCCGCCGACAGCGACACGCCGTCGACGACGCCGACCACGTCGACGGTGCCGTCGGGCTGTCGATCGAGGCGCTCGCAGAACACGGCCATCGAGACGAACGGGCCGGCGGGGAACTGGCCGGCGAAATCGGGCGCCATCCGGGGCGAAGGTATCATGTCCCGCTGATGCAGACGCTCATCGACTTGTTCCTGCACCTCGACACGCTCCTGCCGCAGCTGGCCGCCCGCTACGGGCCGTGGCTCTACGGCCTGCTGTTCCGGTCATGTTCGCCGAGACCGGCCTCGTGGTCACGCCGTTCCTGCCCGGCGACTCGCTGCTGTTCGCGGCCGGTGCGCTGGCGGCGACGATCGGGCCCGACGACGGCGCAGCCATCCTGCGGATCGAGCTGGTGCGCGGCGCTGCTGCTGGTCGCCGCGATCCTGGGCGACGCCGTCAACTACGCGGTCGGCCACTACATAGGCCCGCAAGGTGTTCACGGCTCGACCGACGAGAGCGGGGCTGCGTGCACAAGCTCCTGAACCGGAAGCACCTCGCGCAGGCGCACGCGTTCTTCGAGCAGCTACGGCGGCAAGGCCGTGGTGCTCGGGCGCTGGTTCGTGCCGATCGTGCGGACGTTCGTGCCGTTCGTGGCCGGCGCCGGCGCGATGACCTACGCGACGTTCGCGTTCTACAACGTCGATCGGCGCCATCCTCTGGGTCGGCGTCTGCGTCTCGCTCGGCTACCTGTTCGGCAACGTGCCGATCGTCAAGCAGAACTTCTCGCTGGTGATGCTCGGCATCATCTTCGTCTCGGTGCTGCCGGCCGTCTACGAGGTCGTGAAGCATCGCCGGACGGCGAAGTGACAGATTTCTTCGACCTCGCCGGGCGCGGCACCACCGTCGGACGTGAGGCGCGCGGCGCGCTGGCCACGTTCCTGACGATGGCCTACATCCTGGTGGCCAACCCGTCGATCCTGGCGGCGGCCGGCGTGCCCGCGGACGCCGCGGTCGCCGCGACGGCGCTGACCGCCGGCCTGGCCTCGATCCTCATGGGGCTGGGGGCGAACGTGCCGATCGCGCTGGCGCCGGGGATGGGGTTGAACGCCTTCGTCGCGTTCCAGGTCGCGCCGGTGACCGGCGGCTGGCACGGCGCGATGGGTCTCATCGTCCTCGACGGCGCCATCGTCCTGGCCTGCGTCCTGCTCGGGCTGCGCGAAGCCGTGACCCGCGCCATCCCCGTCGATCTGCGCCGGGCCATCGGCGCCGGCATCGGCCTGTTCATCATCTTCCTCGGTCTCGTCCAGGCGCAGATCGTGGTCGTGCCGTCGTCGACGGTGGCGGCGCTGTCGGAGCATCCCGGGCTGACGCTGCCGCCGGTGACCGCGGGCGACTGGTCGACGCCGGGGCCGCTGATCGCCTTCGTCGGCCTCGTCGCCGGAGCCTGCCTGCTGGCGCTCGGCCGGGCCGGTGCGATGCTCGCGGCGATCGCCGTGTCGGCGCTCCTGGCGATGCAGACGGGCCACATGGCGTGGAACGGCACCATCGTCGCCTGGCCGCGCTTCGACACGGTGCTCCAGGCGGACGTGCGCGCGGCGCTCCACTGGCGGCTCCTGCCGCTGCTGTTCTCGCTGGTGCTGGTCGACTTCTTCGACACCGTCGGCACCGTCACCGCGATCGGCGAGGCCGCCGGCCTGACCGGGCGCGACGGGCTGATGCCGCGCCTGAAGCAGGTCTTAGCGATCGACGCGGTGGCGGCGGTGATCGGCGGCGCCAGCGGGGCGAGCTCCGCGACGTCGTACGTCGAGTCGGCGGCCGGCGTCGCCGAAGGCGCACGCACCGGCCTGCACTCGGTGTTCGTTGGGCTGCTGTTCCTGGCGTCGATGGTCCTGGCCCCGATCGCCGCCGCGGTGCCGGCCGTGGCGACGGCGCCGGCCCTGATCCTGACCGGGCTGCTGATGTGCCGCGACATCGGGCGCATCGACGTCGTCAAGCTCGACACCGCGCTCCCGGCGTTCCTCACCGTGATCATGGTGCCGCTGACGTACTCGATCTCGCACGGCATCGGCGCCGGCTTCATCGCCTACGTCGCGATCAAGGTGCTGAACGGGCGCGTCCGCGACGTGCACCCGCTCATGGCGGTCTCGGCCGCCGCCTTCATCCTCTTCTTCGCGCTGGCGTAGGCGCAGCCACCGCGCGGCTACTTCTCCACGCCGAAGCGGAAGACCGTCTGCGACAGGTAGTCGGTGCCCGGCCGCACGATCGTCGTCGGGAAGTCCGGCTTGTTCGGCGAGTCGGGGAAGTGCTGCGTCTCGACGCAGAACCCGGCGCGCTTCACGTACGGGCGGTTGCTCTTGCCGACGTGGTGGCCGTCGAGGAAGTTGCCGGAGTAGAACTGCAGGCCCGGCTCCGTCGACTCGACCTCGAGCGTCCGGCCCGTCGTCGGCTCGACGACCCGCAGCACGGGCGCCAGCTTGTCGGCGGCCATCCCGGGCGGCCGGTTGATCACCCAGTTGTGATCGTAGCCGCCGCCGAGCAGCCATCTGCGGATGCGTCGACGTGATCCGCGCGCCGATCGCGCGTCGGCGTGCGGAAGTCGAGCGGCGTGCCGGCGACGCTGGCCAGCTCGCCGGTCGGGATCAGGCCCTTCACGACCGGCGTGTAGCGGTCGGCGTGGATCTGCATCACGTGGCCGTCGATGGTGCCGACGCCCTCGCCGGCGAGGTTGAAGTAGGAGTGCTGCGTGACGTTGACGGGCGTCGCCTTGTCGGTCTTCGCGTGATAGTCGACGATCAGCGCGTTGGCGTCGGTGAGCGTGTAGGTCACCGTCAGCTGCAGCGTGCCGGGGTAGCCCTCGTCGCCGTCCTTGCTGGTGAGCGCGAGCTTCAGCGCGGCGCCGTCGGCGCGCTCGACCGGCGTCGCCGTCCACACCAGCTTGTCGAAGCCCTTGAGCCCGCCGTGCAGCGTGTTGACGCCGTCGTTGGCGGTGAGCTTGTACGTCTGGCCGTCGAGCGTGAACGTCGCGCCGCCGATGCGATTGCCGTAGCGCCCGACGATGGCGCCGAAGTACGGCGTGTCCTTCACGTAGTCGTCCACACGGTTGTAGCCGAGGACGACGTCGCCGAGCGCGCCGGCCTTGTCCGGCACCTTCAGCGACACGATGATGGCGCCGTAATTGGTGACCCGCATCTCGACGCCCTTCGCGTTGGTCAGGGTGTAGAGATCGACGGCGGTGCCGTCGGCGAGGGTGCCGAAGCTGCTCTTGGCCACGGACGCTTTCGGAGGTGCCGGCGCGGCCGGCGGCGTGGGCGCGGCCGGCGGTGTCCCGGAGCCGGCTGGCGCCGTGGGTTGGCAGGCGGTGAGGCTGACGGCCGCGACGGCGAGCGCGGCCAAGGGGAGCAGGCGCGGGAGCGCCGTCGATATCGGCATGGTGCCGAGCATCCTACTGCGGTTGGATCGTGGCGATCCAGATGTCGGCTTCCTCGGGGCCGCGGCTGACGTAAAGCTCGCGGCCGTCGGCGCGACAGGCGTGAAGCCGCGCAGGACGTCGGGGGCCGACAGAGTAGATCGACCGCGCCTGCGCCGGTCACCGTGTCGAACAGCGATCACCTCGCGGCCGCCGGACATCGACCAGCAGCCGGCGGCCGAATCGGGCAGCCACGCCATGTCGCCGCGCGGCGTAGACCGAGGTGCGTTCCGCGCACCAGCCGGTACTGGCCGGTCTGCGACTCGTAGGACAGCGACCGCGCCGCCGATAGTGCCGCCGAGCGCGGTCGCCATCCGGCGACCAGGCCCGCGGGTAGAACGTGCCGCGCGGCGGCGCCGGCAGGCGCTCGACCTGTTGCTCGGCGATCGGGCCGCGTCGGATCGAAGATCAGCGACGGCCGGATCGGTCGGCCCCTGGACGAGTCGCCAGCTGACGGCCGTCGCGGGGACCAGACCGGGCACCCACCAGGCCGGTCGACGGCAGGTCCGCGACCCGCCGCGTCCGCCCGCCGTCTGGCTCGATGAAGATCACAGTCCTTGTCGCCGCGCCGCGTCGGCAGGACGACGATTGATCCGGCCGTCCGGCGACCACGCACGGGCAGCGGACGCCGAGCGGGCTCGTCGGTGAGCCGCTGGACGCTCGTGCCGTCGGCGCCGACGACGCACCAGATCGCGCGTGCTCACCCGAGCGCACCACGGCCAGCCGCTTGCCGTCGGGGGCGACGCGCAGGCCGGCCCAGTCGATGCGGGCCGCCCAGGATCCACCGGGACGCCGACGTCGGTGACGCCGGCCGCCGACGTCGAAAGGCAAGAGCATAGACGTCGCTGGACCACGACGAGGCGATGTAGGCGACCGACGTCCCGTCGCGCGAGAGGCGACGGTTGCACGGCGTTCTGCGTCGGCACGGTCACCGGCTCGGGCGCGCCGCGGGTTGCGCCGGTGCGCTCGTCGATCGGCACCCGCCACAGGTTGGTGGTGCCGCCGCGGCTAGCTAGAGAAGATACAGATAGCGTCCGTCGCTCGACCAGACCGGCGTCGCATCGTCGCCGCGTCGTCGGTGACCCGCACCGCGGTCCCGCCGCCGACCGGCACCGTCCAGATGTCGCGGTTCTGCGTCGCCGGTGTCGACGCCCCAGAACGCGATGCGGCGGTCGTGCGGCGACCACGACGGCTGCGTCCCGTCGAGATCGCTGAGCTTGCGTCCTGCTGGCCGGACGCGATGTCGAGGATCCAGACCGTCGCCCCGCCAGCGTAGGCGAACGGCGCGTCGATCGTCGGCTCCGAACTGTAGGCGAGGCGCGTGCCGTCCGGTGACCAGGCCGGCCAGTAGCCGGTGTCGGTGACCTGGCGGACCAGCTCGCCGGTGCGGCCCATGACGAACAGCCCGCCGCCGCCGCGCGAGGAGCGGAAGGCGATTCGGGTGCCGTCGGGTGAGAATGCCGCCTGCCCGTTGCCGGCGCCCGACTCGCCGGTGAGATCGACGGCGCGCTCGCCGCCGGCCGCCTGGAGGTAGATGTTCGACACGTTGTTGACCGACCGCGTGTAGATCATCCACTGGCCGTCGGGCGAGATGTCGGGCGCGTGTTCGAGGCCCGGAGTGCCGGTAAGGCGGTGGGCCGCCGTCACGACCGCGCGGCGGCGGCTGCGCCCGGCCGCGCAGCAGTGGCAGAGCGATCGGCGCCGCCGGCGAGCAGCCCGCCAGCGCGGCCACCGGCGATCACAGCGGCCGCGGCACGCAGGGGGTGGCGGGGCGCATGGCCGCCGCCGCGGCGCGCGATGTCGCTCGGCCGCGGAATCCTGCCGAAGCTCCTCGAGGTCGAGCCGCAGGTCCTTCGCCGACTGGTAGCGCTCGTCGGGATCCTTGGCCAGGCAGCGGCGCACGATCCGCGTGAACTCGCGCGGCAGGCGCGGGTTGAGCTCGGCGAGCGGCCGCGGCACGTCGCGCAGGATCGACGACAGCACGGACACGACCGACTCGCCGCGGAACGGCCGCTCGCCGCTCGCCATCTCGTAGAGCAGGATGCCGAGCGAGAACAGGTCGGTGCGGTGGTCGAGCGGCCGACCCTCGGCCTGCTCCGGCGACATGTAGGCGGCGGTGCCGACGATGCGGCCCTCGCCGGTCAGCTCCCAGAGCGACGCCGTCTCGTGGCGCGTCGCGGTGCCGTCCTGCGGATCGCGCAGCTTGGCGAGGCCGAAGTCGAGGACCTTGACGCGTCCGTCCGCCGTGACCATCACGTTGCGCGGCTTGAGGTCGCGATGGATGATGCCGCGATCGTGCGCGGCGCCGAGCCCGTCGGCGATCTGCACGGCGATCTTGACCAGCCGCGCCAGCGGCAGGCCGCCGCCGGGGATCAGGTCGGCGAGCGTCCGCCCCTCGACCAGCTCCATCACCAGCACCAGGTGGCCGTCCAGATCCTCGGCGCTGTGGACCGTGACGATGTGCGGGTGGGTGAGGGCCGCAATCGCGTGCGCCTCGCGGCGGAACCGCTCGCGCCGGCGCGTGTCGGCGGCGATGTCGTCGGGGACGATCTTCAGCGCGACGTCGCGATTGAGGCGCGGGTCGAAGGCCCGGTAGACCTCGCCCATGCCGCCGGAGCCGACCAGGCCCCGCAGCTCATAGGGCCCCAGGACGGCACCGGGACTGAAGGGCACGGCCGGCAGTATAACGCGCCGATTTGCGGCCTGGGCCGCTCCTCGCTACGCGGGGTTGGCGAGGGTCGCCGGCTCGTCGCGGCCCTCGGGATCGGCGGCGCGGATCGAGACGACGTCGGTCCGCATCCGGTCCCATTCCTGGAGGACCAGGCCGGCGTCCTCGAAGCAGGTGCGGATGCGCTCCGGCTCCCAGTCGGCGACGTCCTCGAGGATCGGCACCAGCACGCTGGCGGCGTCCTCGGACAGCACCTGGCGGCGGGCGATCTGCGCGATGTCGCGCGTCTCGGAGACGGCGATCGTCAACCCATCGCGGCGGTTGACGTGCAACATGACGTGGACGTCCGAGCTGCCGTCGCCGATGTAGATGACCCGATCGCGGGGGATGCCGAGCGTGCGCTGCAGCTCACCCAGCACGGCGACCTTGCCGAAGCCGGCGGGGACGCGGGCGATGCCGCGGATCTCGCCGGTGTCGGGGTCGTAGTCGAACTTCGTGCCGTGGATCCGGTCGGCCGGGACGATGCCGTCGAGCGCCGACTGGATGACTTCCTCGGGCGCGGCCGAGATGACGTTGTAGACGCACTCGATCCCGTCGATCCCGTTCGCGAGGATCCGGGTCAGGACGTCGATGTGGTGCTTCAGGCGGATGCGCCGTCCCACTTCGACCAGATGCTCCTTGCGCACCTGGCGGAACTCGGGATCGTGGAGCAGCAGGTAGGCGAGCTCGGCGCCCTGCTGCACGAAGCTGGCGCGCGACAGTCCGGCGACTTTGCTCTCGAAGCGCTCGGCCCCGATGAGGTCGCTCAGGACGACTCCGGAGTCGTTGAAGCTGAGCGTCTGATCGAAGTCGCTGGCGACGAGATAACGGCGGGGAAGAGCGCGGGTTCGGATGGACATATTGGGGCGGCCTCCTGATTGCGGGCCTGCGACTACAATAGGGCCCGCATTGGGCGGAGTCCAATGGCGGGTCGGCATGGGGGGCATGTTGGTCGGGCATCCCCGTAACAAGGCCCGAACAAAGGGAAAGGGACGTGTTACATGGAGCTCACGCAGCTGCGCGCGTTTCGCACCGTCGCCGAGACGCAGAGCTTCACGCGCGCCGCGGAGCGCCTGAACCTGACCCAGTCGGCGGTCAGCCGGCAGATTGGCGCGCTCGAGCACGAGCTCGGTGAGCCGCTGTTCGTGCGCGGCCGGCGCGTCGTGCGGCTCACCGGCTTCGGCGAGCGGACGCTGTCGCAGGTCTCGCGCATCCTCGACGATCTCGACGGCCTCGCCGGGCAGGGCAGCGCGGCCTCGTCGGCGCCGACCGGCCAGGTCCACGCCGCCGCCGCGACCCAGGCGTTCGTCTACCTGTTCGCGCCGCTCTTCCAGTCGTTCATCCGCGAGCACCCGGGCATCCTGCTGTCGTTCCGCACCACGCCGAGCACCGACCAGACGCTCGTCGACATCCTCGACGGCGCCGTCGACGTCGGCTTCGCCTCGCGGCCGGTGGTCGCGCCGTCGCTGCACGTGACGCCGCTGTTCGAGGATCGGCTGTGGCTGGTGACGGGCGTCGATCACCCGCTCGCCAAGGCGCCGTCGGCCAGCGCCGCCGAGATTGCCGCCGAGCGCTTCATCCTGTTCGAGCGCGGCGCCTCGATCCGTGCCGCCACCGACAACTTCTTCGACAAGGCCAAGGTGGTGCCGGCGACGGTGCTCGAATCGAACGACACGTTCTTCATCAAGCTGATGGTGCGCCAGGGCGTCGGCGTGTCGCTGCTGCCGCCGTGGGCGGTGCGCGAGGAGGTCGAGGCCGGCACGCTGGCGCGGGTGCCGGTCGAGGGCGAGCCGCTCTCGCGCGTCGTCCAGCTCGTGACCAGCGGCCGACCCCTGTCGGCCGCGGCGCGCTGCTTCGTCGAGTTCACGGTGGCCCGGCGTGACGAGTTGCAGGCGCTGGCGCGCGGCAACCCGACGCCGGCATGAACGAAGACGCCGCCACCCGGCTCCTCGCGATCTTCATCGTCGTCGCCGGTGCCTGGATCGTCGGGCGCCTGCGCTGGCTCGGGGCCGCGCCCGGAGCCCGATCGCATCGCTGGCCCTGGCGGGGGCGTCGGGGTGCACGATCCGGCCCGCGTCCTCGCCAACTCCGCCTTCTACATCTTCATCCCCGCGCTGCTCTGCCTGACGACCGCGCGCCTCGACATGGCGACGCTGCCGTGGCGCACGCTGCTGGCTTACTTCGTGCCGGTGCAGGTGCTGCTGGTCGTGCTCTACGGCATCCATCGCTACCGGCAGCGGGACCGGCCCGCGGCGCCGCCGGCGCTGCCGACCGTCCGTACCATCACTTCGATCTTCGGCAACACGGCGCAGGTCGGCATCCCGATCATCACCGCGCTCTACGGCCCCGAAGGGCTCGGCCTCCACGTCACGGTGATGGGCCTGCACGGCCTCACGCTGCTCTCGACGCTGACCGTGATCGTCGAGATGGACCTGGCGCGGGCCCGCGTCCGCGACGCGCGGGCGCCGTCGATCGCGGCGATGGCCCTGACCACGCTGCGCAACACGATCATCCATCCCGTGGTGCTGCCGCTGGTCGTCGGCTGGGCCTGGAACCTGAGCGGGCTGCCGATCCCCGGCGTCGTCGAGGACGTCCTCGAGCTGCTCAGCCTGGCCGTGGTGCCGGTCAGCCTCGTCGTCATCGGCCTGTCGCTGGCCTACTACGGTCTGGCGTCGCGCCTCGCGCCGTCGTTCGGGTTCGTGGCGATCAAGCTGCTGATCCAGCCGGCGTTCGTGCTGCTGGTGGCGCACTGGGGGTTCGGCCTGAGCGGCCTGCCGCTGTCGATCGTGGTGCTGATGGGCGCGCTGCCGGTCGGGGCCAACGCGCTGATCTTCGCGCAGCGCTACGAGACGCACGAGGCCGAGTCGGCGACGGCGATCGTGATCTCGACGTTCTGCTACGCCTTCACGCTGCCGGCCTGGCTCTTCGTCCTGAGCCACTTGCCCCAGTAGAATCACTGCGTGACGTCTTCATTCCGCGCCGGCCAGACGGTCGAGGATCTCTGCCGCGCCTGCAAGGTCGATCGGATGCACACGATCATCGTGGCCGCGCCCGACGGCACGCGCCCGCTGCGCGTCCAATGCGACTACTGCGGCAGTCAGCACGCGTATCGCGGCGGCGGCTCCGACACGCCGCGCGAGGCGTACGCCGCATCGCGTGAGGTCGCCAGCGCACGCGGCTCGCTGCCGCGCCCGGCGGCGCCGCGGGCCAGCGAGCCGTCGACACCGCGCGCACGCGATCCGTTTCCGGTCGTCGCCGATCGCGAGTGCGCCGACCCCGCCTTGATTGTCGAGGTGCCCATGCACGGTCCCGTCGAGCTCGAATCGCTGCTCCGCCGCATCATCCGCGAGGAGACCGGGCTGACGCCGGTCACGCCGGCCGATCGCTGGCGCGGCGGCACCCTGGCCATCCGCCCCGCCAACACCGGGCTGCAGGAGAAGACCTGGCCGATCGAGACCTTCTTCCACAAGGTCGTGATGATCCGCAACCGCCTGCGCACGCTCGAGCAGCAGGTCAACGCGCTGCCGATCGACGAGGACCAGAAGGTCAAGCTGCAGGGCTACATCACCGGCTGCTACGGCTCGCTCACCAGCTTCAACGTGCTGTTCGCGGACGAAGACGACCAGTTCAAGGGCAGCAGCACCGATTAGCGCGGGGCCATGGCCGTCAGCGAGGGCGCGCTCGCGTTCGTGCTCGATCAGTTGCCGGCTCGGCGACGTCCGCTCGCGCCGCATGTTCGGCGGCGTCGGCCTGTACGTGCGGCGACGCGCTTCTTCGGCCCTGAGCGACGACGGCACCTGTACCTGAAGGTCGACGCCCCGGGCGCGCTAGATGGGGCGCCGGCTGAAGCCGTTCGCGCCGAGCGGGATGCCGTCGATGTCGTATTACCCGGTCCCGCCCTCGATCCTCGAGGACGCCGATGCGCTCGTCGTCTGGGCCCGCGAGGCCGTCGGGGTCGCCGCGCGGGCCGCGAAAGCGAAGCCGGCGAAGCGCCGCTCAGCCCGGTGAGCCGCTCGTGGTCGCCGGCTTGTCCAGCACCTCGCGCACCTTCCGCAGCAGCGTCGTGCCGGTGTACGGCTTCGGCAGGAACTGGATGCGCTCGTCGCGCGAGACTTCCCTGGTGAGCGCATCGTCGGCGTAGCCCGACGTGTAGAGGATGCTCGTGCGCCCGCCTTCCTCGCGGAGGCGCCCGACCAGCATCGGTCCGCTCATGCCCGGCATCACGACGTCGGTCAGCAGCAGGTGGACCGGTGTGATGGCGCGGCGGAAGTGGGTGAGCGCCTCCTCGCCGTTCGACGCCACCAGCACGGTGTAGCCGGCATTCTCGAGGATCTTGCGCGCGACCAGCCGTAACGCCGGCTCGTCCTCGACGAGGAGGATCGTCTCGGTGCCGCGGACCACCGTCTGGTGCGGCCCGCTGCGGGCCCGCCGCGCCGGGTCGCCGACGCTCGGCAGGTAGACCTCGAAGGTCGTCCCGGCGCTCGCGCTCCGAGCGCAGGCGGATGGCGCCGCCGCACTGACGGACGATGCCGAACACGGTCGAGAGGCCGAGCCCGGACCCCTTGCCCGGTCCCTTGGTCGTGAAGAACGGCTCGAAGGCGCGGCTCCTCGTCCCTTCGTCCATGCCCTCGCCGGTATCCGTGACCGAGACGACGACGTAGCGGCCCGGCGCGATCGGCGAACGCTCTGCCGCCAGCATCGTGCCGACGACCTCGGCGGCGCGCGTCTCGATCGTCAGCACGCCGCCGCCCGGCATCGCGTCGCGCGCGTTCACCGCGAGGTTGACCACCACCTGCTCGATCTGGCCGGCATCGGCCTTGACCCGTCCGGCATCCGGGGCGAGCGCGACCTTGAGGAGCACGTCCTCGCCGATCAGGCGCCGCAGCAGCCTTTCGATCCCGGCCAGCACCTCGTTCGGATCGAGGACCTCGACCTGCAGCACCTGCTTGCGGCTGATGGCGAGGAGCTGTCGCGTCAACGTCGCCGCGCGCTCGCCCGCGTCGCGCACGCCGCGCCAGTCGTCGTCGCGCTCGCCGGCCTCCGACAGCCGCACGCAGCGCCAGGTCGGCGGTGCCGTTGATGATCGTCAGCAGGTTGTTGAAGTCGTGGGCGATGCCGCCGGCGAGGCGGCCGAGGCTCTCCATCTTCTGCGCCTGGAGGAACTGCGCCTGCAGCTCGGTGTGGTGGGTGACGTCCACGTGCGCGCCGAGCAGCGCCACCTGCGTGCCGCGCTCGTCGAGCAGGACCGTGGCATGCGCCAGCATGTGGCGGTAGGTGCCGTCCTTGTGCCGGCAGCGGTACTCGATCTCGAACTGCGGCGCCTGGCCGCGCAGGTACTCGCCGATGGCGGCGATGGCGCGGTCGACGTCGTCGGGATGGATGCGGCTTCGCCACGCCTCGAAGTCCGCCGCGATCTCGGCGTCCTCGTAGCCGAGCTGCCGCTTCCACTGCGACGAGTAGTAGACCGTGGCCGAGACGAGGCTCCATTCCCAGAGCCCGACGTTGCCGGCGCGGACCGCGCGCTCGAGCCGCGCCTGCGACTCGCGGAGGGCCGCCGTCGCTCGCGCCCGCTCGGCCTCGCGGCGGCTGACGTCCATGGCGAAGCCGACGTCCATGGCCATCTCGTCGAGAAGCCGCACTTCGTCCGCGTCGAACCACGCGGTGTCGGGGGAGCTCAGGACGAGCACGCCGCCGATCGCGTCATCGCCCGAGCGCAGCGGGAAGCAGGCCACCGCGCGGTAGCCGTGCGCGGAGGCAAGCGCCGCGTACGGCGGGCAGTCGGCGAGGCCGGAGCCGCCGGCGCCGTCGCCGTTGGCGATGACCAGCCGTCCCTCGGCGAGGGCGCGGGCCGGGGCACTGGTCGCAAACGCCGGGTCGGTGACCGCGGCCCGCAGCGCCTGACCATGCGCGGGCTCGCCCGCGTCGGCGGCGATCGTGAGCGGCGCCGTCGGCCTGTCCGGTTTCAGCGCGATCCAGGCGGCGGAGAAGCCGCCCTGCTCGACGGCGATGCGGCAGGTGCGCTCGAACACCGTCGCCAGGTTCCGCTCGCGGACGATGACGTGGTTGATGTTGCTGAGGACCGCGTAGACACGGTTCAGCCGGCGGATCCGCTCCGTCGCGATCTCCTCGGCGGCGCGGTTCCGGGCTTCCACCGACGCGAGGGGCGCGATCGTCACGAACGCGAGCAGCATCAGGCTCGCCGCCATCGCCGCCACCACGATGGCGAGTCCTGTCACCGCGTCGAAATAGCCGGCGCGCTCGCCCCGGAGCCGCGCCCACCCGATCGCCAGCGGCAGGATCAGCGAGATCGGCAGCATGCGCCGAAGCGTGGCGCCGCCGATCCCGTCGGCGACGATGGTGCGCATCAGGCCGGCCGTCGGTCGCACGATGAACACCCCGACGGCGAGCGCGAAAAAGCAGAGAGCGGTGTGCGGCGCGAGCGTCGGGAAGGCGGGGCCGTGATGCCGCGAGCTCTCGCCGAACACGTAGCCTTCGAGGGCCACGAAGGCGAGGAGTCCCATCGCCAGCGACACCGACTCGCTCGGCCGGACGCGCCAGCGAGTGCCGGTGTCCAGGGTCAGCAGTGCGGTCCCGACCAGCGTGAGGTTGAGGGCGGCGACCACTGACTGCCGGTCAGTCCGGTCGAAGGCATTTGCCGCGAGCATCGCGGCGCCGAGTGCGAGGACGGCCGCGCCGAGCGCCAGGCGCGCCGGCTTCGTCCAGGACGCCGTTTCGTTCGGTGCCAGCAGCAACGCGCAGCCGCTCAGCAGGAAGCCGACGGCCGTGCTGGTCCTCATCGACATCCAGCCCGGCACGACGCTGATCAGGGCTGCGAGATGGAGGAGCCAGCCG
>CAWJOG010000007.1:0-158112 GCA_963844435.1 Vicinamibacterales bacterium
AGACTCAAAATCTCCCGGGGGTCACCCCCCGTGTGGGTTCAAGTCCCTCCGCCGCCACCACCCCAACTTTGTTGGGGTGGTTGGCCGCGGTCGTTCTTGGCCTCGGCGCTCCGGTCCTTCGGACCTCGAGCTTGAAGTCGATTCCCTCTGCCGCCTGCACTCCCGACCGTCAACGTCTACTTGGGTAACGGCTGCGGCGTCAACTGCTCGCCGTTGGCCGCAGAGCGGGTGAGCTGGAAAGTGCGCGTGGCGACGCCCACATTGCCGTTGGCGTCCGTCACGGTCGCCGTGAAAGTAACGAAATCCTCGTTGAGTGCGCTTCCCACGAACGGCGCCGCCACGACCCAATTGAGTACGGTGCGCACGGCTGGCGTGCCGTCTTCGAGAAGAATGACTTCGCTCCCGGCCACGTTGAAGAGCCGGGCGACGTTCACATTCGCGTTGCCGCCAGCCGCCCCGGAAGGCACGCTGAACCGGAAGTCAAAACCGGGAACGTTGCGGTTTGGATTGCCAACGCCCGCGGCGCCATCGTCGATGCGGCCGAATTGGGCCGCGAGATTGGGGTTCGTCGGATCGAGCAATCCGTCGGCGGCGCCGAGCTCGTCGACGACGACGTCGCCTTCCTTGTCGATGACGTTGACCTGGATGTAATGAAGCGACCCATTGGGCGGCGCTTGACCAAAGGTCACGGCGCTGGGCTCGCGCGGGGCGATGATCTGGACGACCGGTGCAGTGCCGCCCACGACCCGGTCCGGCTGATCAGGGTTCTGCGTCAAGCCGTTGCCTGACGTTCCGAATCGATCCGTCACGGACTTGTCGACCTTTACTTTCACCCTGTCGAACGCGACTCGGCGGTCATCGTCGACGACCGCGACAGTGAGGTTGAAACTGTCGACTCGCGGGTCGATCGACTCGAGCACATGCCACCCAGCCCAGATCGTCACGCCGGGGCCAGGGGTGTCGTCCGTCCCGGCGATATTGAACAGCGGGCCAAGATTGGTGTTGGCGGGAATGATCGTTCCGTCCGGCGTGATCAGGTCCTGGTCGATGAACACGAACAAGCCGGGGAACTGGGGATTGAGGCCAAAGAGGTCTTCGACGTGGCGGATGTTGACGTCTTCATCGACGGTCACGTGGTTGTTGTCGCGGGTAACGATCTCCGCAACGATCGCGAACCCCGTACCGTTGGGATCGCCGGCACCGATGCGCGAATCGCCGGGCGCGATGACCGCCCCATCGAGCGGCGATGTGATCCGCAGTTGCGGCGCAAGGCCCTTCCTGTTCAGTCCGCTGAATGTGATCGGCGGGCGGGCAGCGCCGGGGTCAGAGCCATCATCGTCGGCGTGAGCTGCTTGCGGCAGCGCGACCGTGAACGTCATGCCGAGAGCAATGACCCACGCGACGAGCTGGAGACCCCGGGTGGTCTGCTGCTCTTTTGTGTTGTAGTTCTTCAGAACATTCTCCTTTTCGCATTGAGGACGGGTTCACTGGGATGGTCCGTCTCGGTTCGGCGGCGGAGGACGGTCTGACACCGCTCCACACATTCACCTGAATCTTCGGGCACCCTCGAATATTCCACGTTGCCCACGTAGAAGCTGTTCCGTGGAGTGCCTGTGAACGACGGCTCGCTCGACTCTGTTACCCTCGGATGACGTCGCAACGCTCGTGCGGGACACGAGCCGGCGACGTGACGGCGCGTCGCGAGTGCCGACCACACTGACCGCCCAATCGACGCGGGCGCCGTCGGGACCGCCGCTCTTCAGCACAGCCTCGAGGGTCAGCCAGTGCCCGACGACGCCACGCTTCGGACTCGCGCGACTTACGACGCCATTGCGCTCGCGCTTTCATCGAGAACGCGCGCGATCGTCCGGCGACATCAGCCGATGGCTCGGCCGCTTCGCCGCCGCGTTGCCGGCGGGCGCGCTGGTCGTCGACCTTGGCGCGGGGCCGGGGATCGACACCGTCGAACTCCGCCGTCGCGGGCTCCGCGCGTTCAGCCTCGACTTCTCGATGGGCATGCTGCGACGTTGGCGTCGAGGAGTACCCGGGCCCACGTCTGCAAGCGGATGCGCGGCGGCTGCCCTTCCGCGCCGGCGCGCTTGCGGGCATCTGGGCGAGCGCTTCGCTGCTCCACCTCTCGCGACCTGACAGCGCGCAGGCGCTCGAGGACGCCCGCCGGACGCTCGCGCCGGGCGGACGGCTGCTCCTCTCGGTCAAGCAGGGCCACGGACTGCGAAACCGAAACGGCCCGGTACGGCATGCCGCGCTTCTTCCAGGACCTGGTCCGGCTCCGAGCTCGACGCGGTGCTCGACGCCGCCGGGTTCCGCGTCATCGACGGCGGGACGGGGACATCGCCGCGCGCCGAATGGCTCGTCAGGCTGGCCGAGCGGATCGACTGACGCCGCGGTACGCGGGCCGCGTCAGCGGCATTTCACGTCGGGGTTCCAGTCGGCGAACACGCCTGACGGGCTCGGCTTCCAGATCCAGGCGTGCAGGTACCAGATGCCGAGGCCATTGGCGCGCTTGAACGCCTGCCCCATCAGCGCCGGCGGCTGCTCCGACTTCCACGCCGCGATGGGCACGACGTACTCGACGCCGTTCAACCGGATCGAGCCGTCGCCCATCTTCTCGTAGACCAGGATCTCGGGCTTCTCGACGTCGAGGGTGGCGTCGTGCAGCGCCTGGTTCCCGAAATGGAGGCCCATGCCGCCCGTCGGCTGGTTCTCGACGCAGTGCTCCGTGGCCGGGTAGCCGGCGGCGACTGCAGCTTCGACGTTGCGGAACCTGGCGGTCGCGGCACGAGCCCGCGCGAGGTCGCGATCGACGTCGTCGCCGAGTCCGGAGGGCAGGATGCCCTTGACCGGCTTGACCATGGCGCCTGATTGGGCCGTCGCCGGGCCGGACAGGGCGCCGACGATCACCAGCGTGAGGGCACAGCCCCCGAGAAAGTGGTCGCGCATCGAAGTCCTCCCGCGCGGCGAAGCGGACGCTCGATGCGTCCATGGCACGCGCACGCCGACGCTACCGTGGCGGCCGGCGGGGCCGACCACGATTTGACCAACGAGGACGGCCGGCTGACGAACGGGATTAGATCATCGAGCCGGGAGTGCGCAGCGCGTCGTGCGCGACCACCGGCTCCGGCGCCGGAATGGGTTCGGCGGCGTCGAGGTAGCTCAGATACGCCTGGAGCGCACCCTGGTTGTGGCGGCGCACCAGGCCCTGGAGCGTGGCCATGTCGCGCGCGGCCATCGCCTGGAGGATCTCGCGGTGCTCTTCCTGGGCCTGCTCGACGCGGTTGGCGAGCACGCCCTTGAAGTAGAAGCGGCGCAGGCGATCCCAGCGATCGAGCACCTTGGCGGTGAGGTCCTTCACCATGTCGAGGCCGGGCAGCTCGCTGATCGTCAGGTGGAAGCGGCGGTTCAGCGCCGCCCACTCCTCGCGGTCGTCGGCCGCGAGCGCGGCCTCCATCGCATCGACCTGGCCGCCGAGCAGCGCGAGGTCGGAGGCGCGTCCCCGCTCGGCGACGAGGCGCGTCGCCGACATTTCGAGGCCTTCGAGGACGACGAACACATCGATGATCGAATCGCGCGACACCGGCGTCACCGAGGTGCCGACGTGCGGCACGACCTGGACGAGCGATTCGGCCTGCAGCAGCTGCAGCGCCTCGCGCACCGGGATGATCGAGACGTTGAGGCGCCGCGCCAGATCGTCGATGACCAGACGCTCACCCGGCTGCAGCTCGCACCGGAGGATCGCGTCACGCAGGGTCCGGTAGACGAACTCCTGCTTGGTTCGGTGCGGGGCGGCGGCCAGGGTGCCAAACGTCATGCGTTCCTCGGGGTGCACTGTAACGGACATGCGGGGTCGAGCCGATTATGAGGTATCCGACGGGACCATTGCGGGGTTGACGCCGCATATGATATACGTTTTGCTTACAACAAAGGTGCGACGGTTCCCGTACTTGTAATGGCGGTCCCATCCGCGCGGCAGGTCGTCGTGTGGGGTGCGGAGCGCCGGGCCGTCCACATCGCTCAGGGGGACGCATGATCGGTGCTTCCGATCGAATGACTTCTCGTCTTCGACAACTTCTCGCCGCCTGTCTCATCGTCCTGGCGCCGCTGTCCCTCGCGCGGACGGCGTCGGCACAGGCCGTGACCGGCACCATCCTCGGCACCGTGGCGGACACCACGGGCGCCGTCCTCCCCGGCGTCTCCGTGACCGTCAAGCACACGGAAACCGGCCTCACCCGCACACTGGTCACCGACTCCAACGGCGAATACACGGCGGCCTCGGTCCCGACCGGCACCTACACGGTGACGGGCGAGATCAGCGGCTTCAAGAGCGTGTCGCTGTCGAACGTGCAGGTCGGCGTCGACCAGCGCGTCCGCGCCGACATCAAGCTCGAAGTCGGGGCCATGACCGAGTCGGTCGAGATCGTGGCGCAGACCCCGCTGGTCCAGACCTCGAGCTCGGACCTGTCGACGACGGTCACCGAGGAGCAGATGAAGCAGCTGCCGCTGAACGGCCGCAACTTCGTCAGCCTGACCCGCAGCATCCCGGGCGTCCTCCGCGGCATCCCGGGCTCCAACATCGACGGCGCCGGCTCGCTGGCGTGGCGCGCCTCGGCGGCCTTCTCGGCCAACGGTCAGCGTCCGCGCGACAACAACTACCTGCTGGACGGCGTCGACAACAACGAAACGTGGCTCCAGACGGTCGTGGTGTTCCCGAGTGTCGATGCCCTGGACGAGTTCAAGCTCCAGACCAGCACCTACTCGGCGGAGTTCGGCCGGTCGCTCGGCGGCGTGGTCAACATCCAGATCAAGTCGGGCTCGAACGCGTTCCACGGCAGCGTCTACGAGTTCCACCGCAACGACGCCTTCGACGCCAACAACTTCTTCAACAACCGGGCCGGGCGGCCGAAGCCGGACTTCAAGCAGAACCAGTTCGGCGGCACCCTCGGCGGCCCGATCTACAGGAACAAGACGTTCTTCTTCGGCGACTACCAGGGCCTGCGCATCAACGCCGGCCAGACGTTCCTGTCGACCGTGCCGTCGATGAGGATGCGCAACGGGGATTTCTCGGAGATCAGCCGCGTCATCTACGACCCGCTGACGCAGACGCCGTTCCCCGGCAACATCATCCCGCGCAACCGCTTCGACCCGGCGTCGGCGAACGTCATCGCGCAGCTCTACCCGGAGCCGAACACGGCGGGACGGCTCGGCACCGGCGGTCAGCCGATCGAGAACTACCTGATCAACCCGACGCTGACCCGCACCGACAACCAGGGCGACGTCAAGATCGACCACGTGCTGACCAACAGCAACCGGATGTTCTTCCGCGTACAGCAACCAGAAGACGGAGCGCGACCTGCCGGCGACGCTGCCGCACGGCGACGACGGCGCGACGTTCGGCGCCGGCAAGGGCGACATCGACGCGCAGAGCATGACGTTCAACGACACCCACACGTTCGGGTCGCGGCTGGCTGAACGAGTTCCGGTTCGGCGTCAACCAGATCAAGTTCTTCATGACGCCGATCGACTACGGGACCAACCCGGCCGCCGCGGTGGGCATCCCCGGCATCAACCTCAACGAGGCGACGTCGGCGATGACGCAGCTGGGGTTCCAGAACATCCGCGGCCTGGGCGCCAACAGCAACCAGCCGCTGATCACCAACCAGAACGACCTGCAGTTCTTCGACAACGTCACCTGGCTGAAGGGCCGGCACACGCTGAAGGCCGGCGGCAGCGTCACGCTGCGGTCGCGCGAGATCCTGAACGCCGACACCATCGTCGGCAACTTCGCGTTCAACAACAACCAGACGTCGAACTGCGCCGGACTCGCCAGCGGCTGCACCATCAACACCGCCACCGGCTTCGACGTGGCCAGCTTCATGCTCGGCTTCGCCGCCTCGAAGACGCGCAACCTGTTCGACGCCGAGACCTACACCGAAACCCGGCCCGAGTACGCGCTCTACATTCAGGACGACTTCCGGGTCACGAACAAGCTGACGATCAACGCCGGCCTGCGCTGGGACGTGTTCGTGCCGTGGATCGAGGAGGACAACCGCCAGTCGAACTTCGACGAGGTCACCGGCCGCTTCATCATCGCGTCCGACAATGCGGTCGTCGACGGCGTCGAAGTGGGCCGTTACCTGCAGACGTACTCGAAGAAGGATCTCGCTCCGCGCCTCGGCATGGCCTACGACGTGCGCGGCGACGGCCGCACCATCGTCCGCGGCGGCTTCGGCGTCTACTGGAACTTCTCGCCCGGCGGCACGTCGTCGTCCAAGGCGCAGAACCCGCCGTTCCTGCAGTCGACGGCACTGACGACCAACGCTCGGCCAGACCACCCTGCGCGTGCAGGACGGCCTGCCGCCGCCGCCGGGGGTCGACCCGAACCGTCCGTCGTCGGGCACCACGCGGTCGATCTTCGACGTCAACTTCCGTGACGCCTACGCCCAGAACTGGAACATCAACCTCCAGCAGGCGTTCGGTGCCAACTACGCCCTCGAGCTCGCCTACGTCGGGTCGCGCGGCCGGCAGATGATGCTGAAGGGCGATCCGAACCAGGCGCCTCCGGTCGTCGGCGTGACCGACCAGAACCGCAACCGTCCCTACGCCACGCTGTGGCCGGCGCTGCGGACCATCGGCCAGGCGCAGGCCGAGGGCACCCTCGACTACCACGCGCTGCTCGTGAAGTTCCAGCGCCGGTTCGCGAACAACTTCTCGGTGCTGAACTCGTACACCTATGGCAAGTCGATCGACCTGAACTCGGACAACGACGGCACGGTCACGCTGACCAACGTCTACGATCCGCAGTACAACCGCGGGCCGTCCGACTACGACGTCACGCACACGCTCAGCTCGAGCGTGATCTACGAGCTGCCCTTCGGGCGCGACAACTGGTGGGGCGGCTGGCAGACCAACGGCATCCTCTACCTCCGCTCGGGCCTGCCGCTGACGATCACGCAGACGCAGGGCGTGCAGTCGACGGGCACCGGCAACCGGCCGAACCGCCTCGCCGACGGCCTGGCGGCGGATCCGACGATCGACGCAGTGGTTCGACCCGGCGGCGTTCCAGGCGCCCGCGGACATCACGGGCACCTACGGCGACGCCGGCCGCAACATCCTGCGCGGACCCGGGCAGTTCAACATCGACTTCTCGGTGATCAAGGGCACGAAGTTCGGCAAGATCGACACCGAGTTCCGCGTCGAGGCGTTCAACCTGCTGAACCACCCGCAGTTCGCGCAGCCGAACACGACGTTCGGCAACGCGGCCTTCGGCACGATCTCGGCGATGCTCGCCAACCCGTCGTGCGCCCTCTGCGGCACGACGGAGCGGAACGTCCAGGTCGCGTTCAAGGTCGAAGTTCTGATCGACCGGCGGCTGGCGTCGCGGCCAGCCGCCACGCCCCTCGCGTGAGGGGTGCGCACGGGTACAGGCGAAAGGCCGGAAGCACGCGCTTCCGGCCTTTCGTCGTTCAGGGCGCCGTTCGAGCGCGGCTCAGGCGTTCAAGCGGCTGAAGTGAGTCCGGAAGAGCCGCCGCGTCCATGCCGGCCGCGAAGGCCAGCTTCGCGACCCACGCCTCGTCCGCGAAGTCGCCGGGGCCGAGCCGGACCATGTAGCGGCGCGCCACCTGGTAGCCCTCCGTCGATGTGTCGACGCCGCGGCGCAGCCCCTTGCCGCTGCCCTGACCGAGCACCTCGGCGAACGGAATCGGCCGGCCCGCGCCGCCCTCGATGGTGAGCAGCGCGCTCGGGCCGCCGTTGTGCAGGTGGATCACGGCGGCGTAGCCGAGATCGCGCGCGTACTCGGCGTCGATCGGGATCGGCGGCGCGCAGCGCAGCTCGTAGCCGATGGTCTTGTCGACGATCGTCACCTTGACGCCGCGCTGCTCGAGGCGCATCTGCACCTCGTTCTTCACTTTGCGGCCGAGGTCGATCTCGGTGACGCGGACGTTGCCGTGCGCGTCGCGATCGGCGTCCTGCAGCTCGGCGATCTCGCGCGGGCTGAAGCGATCGATCAGCCCTTCGGCGAGCAGCACGACGCCGTAGCCCTTCCCCATCGCCCGGCGCTTGACGATGCTGCCCTCGACGACGTCGACGATCTCGGCGAGCGTGATGACGTCGCCGCCGAACTCCTCGGGGATGATCGTGCAGGTGGCGCTGGCCGCCTTGCCGATGCCGAGTGCCAGGTGGCCGGTCGGCCGCCCGATGATCACGCCGAGATACCAGCGCCCGGTCGTCTTGGCATCCTCCATCAGGTTCTTCATCACCGCCACGCCGGCATGGCGCGCCGTTTCGTAGCCGAGCGTCGGCACCGGCAGCGGCATGCGCAGGTCGTTGTCGATGCTCTTCGGCACCTGGACGACGCGGATGGCGGTCCGCGACGCAATCGCCGCCGAGCTGCGGACCATGTCGTCGCCGCCGATGCAGACCAGCGCGTCGATCTTCAGCTTGCTGAGCGCGGCGACGGTGTTGTCGAAGCTCTCCGCGCTCTCGGTGATGTCGCGGCGCGATGTGCCGAGGAGGACCCCGCCGTCGACGTGGATGCGCGACACCTCGTCGATGGTCAGCTCGTGCTGCTCGTCGGTGTAGCGCTGGGCCAGCCAGTCGAACCCGTCGGTGAAGCCGATCGGGACGCAGCCGACGCGGATCGCCTCGATCGCGACCGCGCTGATGACGCCGTTGGTGCCGGGCGCCGGACCGCCTCCGACGAGGATGCCGATACGCTTGATGGACATGCCGGAAGCTGACGCGATCTAGGAAGCGGACGCCGCGGCGCCCAGGTACTCGAACCGTTGCCGGAAGGCGCCAGGCGACAGGTGCGCCGCTTCGGCGAGGCGATCGACCCAGGCCGCGTGCTCGAAATCGTCCGCCTCGAGCCGGATCATGTAGGCGCGCGCCACCCGGAAACCCTCGCTGGCGGTGTCGACGAGCCGGACCTTGGTCTTGCCGGTGGCCGGCTCGCGCAGGTCATCGAAGGGAATCGGGACCAGCCGGCCGCCCTGGATGCTGACCATGGCGCCGCTGCCGCCGCCGACCAGGAAGCGGATCGCGCTGTAGCCGAGGTCACGGCAGTACTCGGCGTCGAACGGGATCGGATCGGCGCAGCGCAGCTCGTAGCCGACGTTCTTGTGGGTGATGGTGACGCTGAGGCCGCGCTCGGTGAGCCGCCCCTCGACCTCCGCCTTGACCTTGCGCGCGAGATCGACTTCGGCGAAGCGGACGTGGCCGTGGTCGTCCCGCTCGACGTCCGACAGGCCGGCCAGCTCCGCCGGATCGAGCTTGTCGATCAGCCCTTCGGCGAGGACGGCGACGCCGAACGTCCGGCCCATCGCCCGGCGCTTGATGATCGCGCCCTCCACGATGTCGCAGATGTGGGCGAACGACACCGTCCCGTCGGCGAACTCCTCGGCGATGATGCTGAGCGTGGCGCCGGCGGCCTTGCCGATGCCGAGCGCGAGGTGGCCGGCCTTGCGGCCCATCGCCACGACGACGTACCAGCGCCGCGTCGCCTTGGCGTCCTCCATCAGGTTGCGGACCAGCTCGACGCCGACGTGCCGCGCGGTCTGGAAGCCGAAGGTGGGAATGTGCGGCGGCAGCGGCAGATCGTTGTCGATCGTCTTCGGCACGTGGACGCTCTTGATCGTGCCCTCCGACCGCTCGCTCACCGTCCGCGACGAGAGCGCCGTGTCGTCGCCGCCGATGGTGACCAGGTGCGTGATGCCGGCCTGCTGCAGCGTCTCGATGACGGCCTGCAGCGCCTCAGGCGACTTGGTGGGGTTCTCACGGGAGGTGCCGAGGACGGACCCGCCGGTCAGGTGCACCCGCGACACGTCGTCGATGGCCAGCGGCCGCAGCTTCTCGGCGTTGCGCCGGACCAGGTTTCTGAAGCCGTCCTGGATCCCGATGACCTCGAAGCCCTCGTTGATCGCCTCGATCGCCGCCGCCGAAATGACGGTGTTGATGCCGGGAGCGGGACCTCCCCCGACGAGGATGCCGAGCCGTTTACCTGCGTTCATGGATGCCCGGATTCTTTCCGCGCCCCGCCATCGTGTCAACCGAAAGCCGCGGGCGTGACATGATTCGTCGTCTTTCGAGGGCCCTCGCATGCGATTTCGCTCGCCGTTGCCCGCGATCGCCGCCACTCCGCTGGCGCTCGCCCTGTTCAGCACGGTCCCTCGTCCGGCCAGGCCGCCCGCCGGCCGATGCACGTCGCCGACATCGATGGCTTCCGTGACGTGCGTGACCTCGACATCGCCCCCGACGGCGCCTGGGCGGCCTATACCGTGGGGCTCCCCGACGTCGCCCGCGGCATGGACGAAGGCGACGGCTGGCTGTCGAACCGGGCCGGCACCGAGCACGTCCGTCTCACGACCAACCCCGTGCCGAGCTATCGGCGAGATCGCCTGCAGCGGTATCTCGACTGGTTCGGCAAGCACCTGGGCGGAGGAACCAAGTGACCGACTCGTTCACCTCGATGGTGGCCTACACACGATGGGCCGATCGCACCCTGCTCGCGCCATGCGCCGAGCTGACGCCGGCGCAGTACACGCTGGAGCTCGGCGGCAGTTTCCCGACCCTGCAGACGACAATCGCGCACGTCGCCGGGGCGGCGAAGCTGTGGAGCCTGCGTTTGGGCGGGCTGCCGTACGCGGGCCTGTTGCCGGCGGCGGACATCCCGGACGTCGCCACCGCGCTGGCCCGCCTCGGTGAAGCCTGCGAGATCTTCGAGGCGGTGGCGCCCGAGTGGGAGGCGAACCGGTTCGAGACGTTCACCTACCGCAACCTGGCGGGTGTCGTGGCGACCAAGCCGCGCTGGCAGATCTTCCGCCACATCGTGAACCACGGCACGTATCACCGCGGCCAGATCGCCAACATGCTGCGGCAGCTCGGCGTGAAGCCGCCGTCCACCGACCTGCTCTACTGGGACGGCTCGTAGCCTGTTGACCGCGGTCCCAAGGACCGGCCGCGCCCCTTCGTCCGTGCGAGCGAGCTCGTGGCCGGCGAGACGCCCTGACGCGGTGCGGGTCTTCCTCCGGCACTCGCAGCGTCAGCGCGAACGCCCCACGATCGCACCCCGTTCGCCCGCACGCCGAACGGCCAGACGAGTGCCGGAGAAACGACCCGCACCGCCGTCGGGCGTCCTCGCCACTCGAAGTCGGCGCTACGACTTCTGGCCCTTGTTGATCTTCGCCCACTGGTCGCGCAGCGTGACCGTGCGGTTGAAGACCATGCGATCGGGCGTCGAGTCGCGATCGACGACGAAGTAGCCGAGGCGCTCGAACTGGAAGCGCGTCTCCGCCGCGGCGCCGGCCAGGCTCGGCTCGACGATGCAGTCGCCGCAGCACCTCGAGCGAGCCCGGGTTGAGCTCGGCCAGGAAGTCGGTGTCGCCCGCGCCAGGCCGCTCGCTCGTGAACAGGCGATCGTAGAGCCGCACCTCGGCCCGGCGGCCGTGCGCCGCCGACACCCAGTGGATCGTCGCCTGCACGCGCTTGGTGTCCGCGCCGGGCGCCCTTCGAGTCGGGATCGTAGGTGCAGCGCAGCGCGGTGATCGTGCCGTCGGCCGCCTTGTCGACGCCGACGCACCTGATGATGTAGCCGTAGCGCAGGCGCACTTCCTTGCCCGGGCTGAGGCGGAAGTACTTCTTCGGCGGATCCTCGCGGAAGTCGTCCTGCTCGATGTAGATCTCGCGCGTGAACGGGATCGAGCCGCGTCCCCGCCGCCGGATCCTCGGGGTTGTTCACCGCCTCGAGGTGCTCGACCTCGCCCTCGGGCAGGTTCTCGATGATCACCTTGAGCGGCCGCAGCACCGCCAGCACCCGCGGCGCGCGCCGGTTCAGGTCCTCGCGCACGCAGAACTCGAGGAGGGCCACGTCGATGATGCTCTCCTTCTTGGCCACGCCGACGCGCTCGCAGAAGTCGCGCAGCGCCTCCGGCGTGAACCCGCGCCGGCGCAGGCCGACGATCGTCGGCATGCGCGGATCGTCCCAGCCCGACGACGTGCTTCTCGACGACGAGCTGCAGCAGCTTGCGCTTGCTCATCACCGTGTAGGTGAGGTTGAGGCGCGCGAACTCGATCTGCTGCGGGCGCGACGGCACCGGCAGGTTGGCGAGCAGCCAGTCGTAGAGCGGCCGGTGATCCTCGAACTCGAGCGTGCACAGCGAGTGCGTGATCTTCTCGATGGCGTCCGAGATCGGATGGGCGTAGTCGTAGGTCGGATAGATCGGCCACGCGTCGCCGGTGCGATGGTGCGTGATGCGCCGGACGCGATACAGCACCGGGTCGCGCATGTTGATGTTCGGCGACGCCATGTCGATCTTGGCGCGCAGCACCAGCGAGCCGTCCTCGAACTCGCCGGCGCGCATCCGCGCGAACAGGTCGAGGTTCTCGGCGACCGGGCGATCGCGATACGGGCTGTTCTTGCCCGGGCTCGGTGAGCGTGCCGCGGTACTCGCGGATCTCGTCGGGCGTCAGGCCGTCGACGTAGGCCAGGCCGGCGCGGATCAGGTGCTGCGCGTAGCCGTAGAGCGCCTGCGAAATAGTCGGAGGCGTAGAACAGGCCGGTCCAGTCGAAGCCGAGCCACTGCACGTCGGCCTCGATGGAGTCGACGTACTCGACGTCTTCCTTGGCCGGGTTGGTGTCGTCGAAGCGCAGGTTGCAGCTGCCGCCGAACTCGCGGGCGACGCCGAAGTTCAGGCAGATCGACTTGGCGTGGCCGATGTGCAGGTACCCGTTCGGCTCCGGCGGAAAGCGCGTCGCGACGCGCCCCGCATGACGCGACGTCCTGACGTCCTCCGTGACGATCGTGCGAATGAAGTCGAGGGATTCGGGCGCGCCGGTCGTGGTCACCTGGGTAGAGCTCTCCTGTACCGATGGACGGGCTCAGGCCTCGCCTCGGGCCCTTCAGTTTAACAGCGTCAGACGAAAGTGTCGCCCGCTGCCGTCGGCGGCCCGCCCCGAAGGCCAGCTCGACGGCGGCCTCAGGCCTGGTCGAGGCTGCGGCGGGCCTGATCCAGCCGCTTCTCGGCGTCGCGGACGCCGATCCCGGCGCGGGCGCTGTCGCGGCGGCGCTCCTCGCGATCGGCCCGGGCGGCCTGCTCGCCGGTGGTGGCGATGCCGACCGCCTTCTGCGCCTCGAGCAGGCGATCCCGGGCCGCCTGCCAGTCGGCGTCGGCCTTGCCCAGGGCCTCGGCGGCGCGGGTGGCCTCGGCCTGTGCGTCGGCCAGGGCCGCCTCGGCCTGGCTCACCGCGGCCTGCGCCTTCTCCTTCGACCGGCGGGCCACCACGCTCAGCTTCACCGGCTCCGGCCGAGAGCCGCCGCTCGGGCGCGCCTCCGCGGCGCCATCACCGTCGGGCGCGGGGATGGCCAAGCCGGCGAGGGCCGCGAAGCCGGGCGCCGGCACGTCCTCGGTCAGCCGGCCCGCCTTCGGCGCCAGAGACCCCGTGCCGTAGGCGGCCAGCGCGTCGAGCGAGCCGCGGAGCCGCTGCCGCATGTCGGGCGACGGCGCGTGGCCGCCTTCCTTCAGGATGTCCGTCGCCAGCGCCAGCAGCGTGTCGATCGCCGACTGCCGCGAGCGCGTCGGCGGCGCGACATCGACCTCGGCTCCACCGAGCCGCTGCTGCTGCGCCAGGCGCAGCGCGTCGCCCGCCATCAGCAGCGCCATGAACTCGGGCTGGTGCCGCCAGTACAACTGGTTCAGCGTCCAGGCGGCGATCGATGGCTTGACCAGCGCCTTGACGTGGGCCGCGGCGTCGGCGCCGTGCGCCGCCTTGATCCGCGCCACCAGCGCGTTGCGCGCCGCCGTGAACCCGGCCAGCGGCGCCTGGTACAACTTGTCGACTTCGCCGTGCAGATCCAGGAAACGCGCGTCAGCCACGAGAGCAGTATAGCGACGCTATACTGCCGTCGATGTCCTCGAACGGCTCGGTCGCCGTGTGCTTCGTCTGCCTCGGCAACATCTGCCGCTCCCCCACCGCCGAAGGCATCTTCAAGAAGCTCGTACGCGACGCCGGGCTCGACGATCGGATCGCCATCGAGAGTCGCGGCACCGGCGACTGGCACACCGGCGAACCGGCTGACGCCCGCGCCCGCGCGGCCGCGAAGCGACGCGGGGTCATGCTGGACGGCGTCGCCTGCCGCTTCGAGCGCGTCGACTTCGCGCGCTTCGACTACATCCTGTCGATGGACACGCGCGTCCTCGACACGCTGCGCCGCCTGGCCCGGACCGACGACGAGCGCGATCGCGTCCACAACTTCCGCGCGTTCGATCCCGATGCGCCGCCGGACGCCCCGGTGCCGGATCCGTACTACGGCGGCGCCGACGGCTTCGACGAGGTGTTCGACATCTGCGAGGCCGGCTGCCGCGGCCTGCTGGCGGAGGTCCGCGACCGGCTGGGAGCCGCGTCGTGAACCCCGCGCTGCTCGCGGTCGTGACCACGCGCCTCGGGCGCAGCGAGCCAACCTTGACGAGGGTCGCCGGCGGCGACATCAACGACGCCTACGAAGCGCGCTGGCCGGGCGGGGATCGCCTCTTCATCAAGACCCGCAAGGGTCTCGCCGGCGATGCCTACCGGACCGAAGCCGACGGCCTGCGCTGGCTGACGCGAGGCGCGGGCGCTGCGGGTCCCCAAGGTCGTGGCGCAGTCGGCGCCCGGCGACCCGATCGCGTTCCTCGCCCTCGAGCACATGGCGCGCTCGGCGCCGGCCCTCGACCACGACGATCGGCTCGGCGACGGCCTCGCCGCGCTGCACGCCGCGGGAGCGCCGGGGTTCGGCTACGCCGAGGACAACTCGATCGGATCGCTCCCCCAGTCGAACCGCGCGCACGGCACGTGGACCGCCTTCTACGCCGAGGAGCGCGTGCTGCCGCTGGTCCGCCGCGCGATCGACGGCGGCCACGTCCCGGCGTCGTGGGGCGCGCTCGCCGACCGGCTCGCCGCCAGGCTGCCCGAGCTCGGCGGACCTCCGGAGCCGCCGGCGCGGCTGCACGGCGATCTGTGGAGCGGCAACGTCATCACCGACAGCCGCGGCCAGCCCGTGCTGATCGATCCGGCCGTCTACGGCGGCCACCGCGAAGTCGACCTGGCGATGCTCGCGCTGTTCGGCGGGCTGTCGCCGCGTGTCGTCGCGGCCTACGAGGCGCGCACGCCGCTCGCCGCCGGCTGGCAGGCGCGGACGCGGCTGTGGCAGATCTATCCGCTGCTGGTCCACACGGTCCTGTTCCGCGGCTCGTACGTCGACGCGGCCGAGGCCGCGATGCGTGCCTATCTCTGAGCCGCGCGCCGACCGACGGCGGCCCCGCCATCGGGCCTGATCGCCCACGCCCGCTACGCCTGTCGCCACAGCGGCGTCTGCTGCTCGAGCGATTGGGAGATCCCGGTCGAGGACGCCCTGCACGCGCGCCTCGCGCGCGGCCATCGGCGCCGGCGAGCTGCAGCCGCGCGACGGCGTCGGGCTGGTCGATCGCCCGGGCCTTGCCGGCGGGCACGCGATCGGTCCTCGGCCGCCGCTCCGGCCGCTGCGTGTTCCACACAGCCGGACCGTGCGGCTGCGGCCTGCACGCGTGGGGCGGCGCCGACGCCAAGCCCGTCGCCTGCCGGCAGTTCCCCTGGATCGCCGTGCGCGATCCGCGCGGCACGTTCGCGTCGCTCTCGCACGTCTGTCCAGCGGCGCAGGATCGGCTCGTCGACCCGGCGCTGCTGGTGCTGGCGCCGCTGCCGCGCGCCGCGGGGTCGCTCGACGGCCTCGACGTGCGCCGCTCGCTGCCGCCGGCGCTGAGCCCGCGCCTGCTCCTCGACTGGGATGCGCTGTCGGCGTGGGAGACGCAGGCGCTCGACGCGTGCGCGCGCCGCGACGCGCCGGAGGACGCGCTGCAGGACCTGCTGGCGCTGCGGACACATGCGCGGCGCTGGACCACGACGCAGGGTCCGCTCGCGGCGTGGATCGCGTCGTGGACCCCGGACGCGCCGCCGTCGGCGGCCACGGCATGGCGGCCGGATCCGGCGCTCGACGCGATCGTCCGCGCGTCCGCACCGGTGGGGCTCACCGTGCCGCCGTCTGTCGCGTGCGGTGACGCGCCGCGCTGGCTCGGGGGCGCGCCGCTGATCCGCCGTTACCTCGCAGCCCGCCTGATCGCATGCTGGCCGCTCCACTACGGCACGGGCGTCGCGACCGCGATCGCCTACGCCGCGGCTCTCCTCAGCGTCCTCGCCGTGGAGATCGCGCGGCAGGCGCCTCCCGGGGCCGCGGCCGGGGACGCCGCGCTGCTCGCCGCGATCGCGGAAACCGATCGCCTCGTCGTCCACCTCGCAGGCCCAGACGCGCTGGCCCGCGGGCTCGACGCGTGGGCGGTCCGCCACCTCGACGGCGACCTATAATGAGCGCCGCCACCATGCGTCGATCCTCCGCGGTCCGCGTCGGCACGATCCTGCTGCTCGCGTCGGCGTGGCTCGCCTCCTGCACGCCGAAGACGCCCGCGCCGGTCGCCGCGCCGCCGGTGGGAGTCCCGCCGCCGCCCAGCGCGCACCGTCTCCGGGCCCGAGTCACCGGCGCTGTCGAACCCCGATCTGGTGAACGTCTTCACCAGCCGCGGCCTCGATGCCCGCGAAGAGGGCGACGGCGTCGTCATCTATCTGCCGACGGTCTATCTGTTCGAGTTCGGCAAGTCCGACGTCGACGTGCAGGCGCGCACGCAGCTGGCGGAAATCGCCGCGCTGCTCGCCGAGCCGATGCTCGCCGGCCGCCGCATCACCGTCGAAGGCCATGCCGACGGCGTCGGCTCCCGCCAATTCAACCAGACGCTGAGCGAGGCGCGGGCGCGCGCGGTGATTGCCGTGCTCGAGGCCGGCGGCGTCGCCGCGAATCGGCTGCACAGCCGCGCCTACGGCAAGGATCGTCCGCTCGAGCCGAACCGCCTGGCCGACGGACAGGACAATCCCGACGGCCGCGCCCGCAACCGGCGCGTCGCCCTGGTCATCGAAAACCGGTGAGAGGAACGGCGGCCGGGAGGCCGCCGTTCTCGAGCCCGCTTACGCCTTCAGCGAGCGCAGGTAGGTGACGCTCTGCTTCAGGCTGGCGAGCGGATCGGCGGGCACCTGATCCTGCTCGACGAAGTAGTGAGCCACGCCCACTTCCTTGCAGGCGCGGAGGATTCTCGGGAAGTCGAGCGTCCCCGAGCCGACCTCCTTGAAGGCGCTCTTGGCTACCTTCGATTCGTCGAGCTCGGGTGGGCCGGCGGCGCGATCCTTCAGGTGCACGAGCTTCACGCGCGGGCCGAGCCGCGTGATGGTCGCCGCCGGGTCGAGGCCGGCCGCAGCCAGCCAGAACACGTCGACTTCGAGGGCCACCAGATCGCTGTCGAGGCGCGAAACGAGGATGTCCCAGCCCGTCTCGGCGCCGTACTTCACGAACTCGAAGGAGTGATGGTGGTAGGCGAACTGCAGGCCCGCCGCCTTGCAGCGGCGGCCGGCCTCGTTCATCTTGTCGGCGTGCCGCTTGTAGTCGTCGATCGACTTGCGGTCCTCGCCCATCAGGTAGGCGACGACGAAGTACTTCATGTCGACCGCCTTCGCCTGCGCGACGGCCGTCTCGAAGGTGTAGTCCGGCGGCAGGCCGCGGCGCGAGACCTCGCCGACATCGAGGACGAGCGCGGCGTCGAAATGCCCGCTCGGCGCCGTGAGCCCGTGCTTCTTCAGCAGCGGCGGCAGGTCGGCCAGGATCGGCCGCAGCGTCTCGACCTCGTCGAACCCGGCGGCTTTGATGGCGCCGAGCGTGGCGTCGAGCGTCTTGAGCTGATCGCGCACGGTGTAGAGCTGCACGCCCAGCCGGGCCGGCACGAGGCCGGCGCCCGCGCCGCCTGCTTGGCGCGCTGACAGACCATGTCCGCTCAGGGCCCAGGCGCCCGCCATCGCCGCGGGCATGGTGCCCAGCAGCTCGCGTCTCGTCACGTTCATGATGCGACCTCGGTGTATGCGAGTCAGAAGAAGGCGCGGCCGTGCCACGACGCCGACGCCGGCAGCTCCCAGCCGCCGCCCCGGAGGGCGGCCAGCCGCGAGATGGTGTTGTCGAACACGAGCGTGTCCGGGGTGACGCGTCCGTCCCGGGCGAGCTCGGCGAACTCGTCGCGCGGCACGCGGCGGATGGCGCCGCCGTCGCGGAACACGATCGGCCCATGGTCGACCAGGGTCACGCCGAGCTGGGGTTCGAGGCCGCGGATCTCGCGGACGAGGGCGTCGACCGAGCAGCCGGACGCGCCGGCCGCCGCCTCGTCCACGGCGATGATCAGGAAGCGCGATTCACGCAGCTCGCGGGCCGAGCGGAGGGGCCGGCCGTGCGCCGCCCACGCACCGAGGAAGGCGTCGACGGTTCCCAGCACAGCCTCGGCTTCGACAGGCGCCAGCGCGCGCTCCGCGGTGAAGACCCAGACGCGCGCGTCGTCCGGCAGGGATCCGAGGGGCACAAGAGGCATGGCCGCATGATAGCGCGGTCCACCACGCACCCGTCGCGCCCGCCTCCGGCGGGATGGGGGGCTCGCTTGCCGGCAAACTGTGTAGAATGGAGTCACTTTTTCCCTGGAGGCGTCGCGTTTCGTGAGCGTGCGGTTGTTCGTCGGCAATCTGGATTACAGCGTCAACGAGGCGGAGCTTCGACAGCACTTCGGTGAAGTCGGGGCCCCGGCCCAGGTGGCGTTACCCGTAGATCGCGAAACCGGCCGTCCCCGCGGCTTCGCCTTCGTGGAATTCGCGGATCGTGCGGTCGCCGAGGAAGTCATTCGGCGGTTCAACGGTCAGGCCCTCAGGGGCCGGCCGCTCGCGATCAGCGAAGCGCGGGCCCGCGAGGATCGCCCGCCGATGAGCGGACCGCGTCCGCCGCGGCCACCCTTTTCGGGCCCGCCGATGGGCGGCCCGCCCCGGGCTCCGCGTGGCTTCGACGGTCCTCCCGGCGGCGGTGGCGGCTTCGGTCCCCCGGCTGGTCCGGGCGGCGGTCCCGGCATGCGCGATCGGCGGCCGGCCAAGGCCAAGGCCAAGCCGGAGCGCCCTGGTCCCCGTGGACCGATCCGCGAGCGGTCGGGCGGCCGGGTGATGGATATCGAGGACATGGGCGGCGCCGACGTCGAGATCGACTTCGACGATCCGGCGACCAGCAAGCCCGGCGAAGACACTGCCGACACTGCCGACACCTCCGACGACGACGCCTGACGCCACCTCCGTGGAATATCTGATCCGCCACTACGACCTCGAAGAGGGTGCGCTGGAGATCCAGTACATCGAGGAGTGGTTCGGGGAGTTCCGCCGGCGCAAGACCGCGGCGGAAATCACGCGGCGTCTCTGCGATCGCGACCACATCATCCTGATGGCCGAAGCGCCTCTGGCGGACGATGCCGGCCAGGTGGTACCGGTGTCCTACAAGGTCGGGCACGAGATTCGCCTCGACGAGGGCGACCCGAAGCTGAACGACCTGGTCGAGCGGCTCAGCGACGCCATCGATTTCGTCGGCCGCCGGGTGCTGTACAGCTGGATTGGGGCCACCCGCCGCGACTGGCGCGGTCAGGGCCACTTCCGGGCCCTCACCGAGCAGCAGGAGGTGTGGGCGATCGGGGCCGGCTTCGACGAGATCGTGGTCAAGACCAAGAACCGGTTCTTCGACATGCGGGGAACGCTCGACACGCTGGGGTTCGAAGTGGTCAAATTCGAACGGAACCCCGACGACAACGGCGAGTCGAAGGTGTACCTCAGCAAGCGGCTTGGGCCGGCGGTGCTCGATTCGCACCGCAGCGTGCGCACCGTCGTGCGCGGATAGCTATCTCTCTCCGGGAGGTGCTCCGTGGCGTCTCACCCCGACCAGGCGAACCCCGGCGACCCGAACACGCCGCCCGATCCGCGGCCGCACATCGAGGAAGATCGACGGCAGACGCCCCGCGTCGATCTCCTCCGTGAATTCCAGGGGCACCTCCTCGCGCTCGATGAAGCGGTCACCGTCCAGCAGCTGGGTCCAGGCGGCCTCACCCTGCTCGCGTCCGTGCCGCTCTCACCCACGCAGATCCACGATCTGCGGCTCACGCTCGACGACGAGGTCATTTCGGTGCGAGCCCGTGTCGTGCACAGCCGCGCCGTCGTCGACAGCGATGACGTCACCTACGTCTCCGGCCTCGCATTCGTCGATCCGCCGCCCGAGACGCTGGCGATCATCGAGCATTTCATCGGCCTGGACGTCTTTGCCGACGGCAGATAGATCGGGGCCGACGGCCGCTGATCACCGCGGCGCCGGCCCGCGCCGGAGCACGTCTTCCCATGTCCGTGATTCGCGTGCATCGTACCGTCGGCGTCCGCGTCGGCAGCGGCCCCGGCGCGGTGCAGGTCGGCGGCGGCGCGCCGGTCGTCGTGCAGTCGATGACCAGCACCGATACGACCGATGCCGCGGGCACCGCCGCGCAGTGCATCGCGCTCGCGGAGGCCGGCTCCGAGATGGTGCGCATCACGGTGAACATCCCGGAGGCGGCCGCGGCGGTGCCCGAGATCCGCCAGCGCATGCACGACGCCGGCGTCGACGCACCGCTCATCGGCGACTTCCACTACAACGGCCATCTCCTGCTCACCCGCGATCCGGCCTGCGCCGCCGCGCTCGACAAGTACCGGATCAATCCGGGCAACGTCGGCACCGGCAAGCGGCGCGACGAGCAGTTCACGACCATCTGCCAGGTCGCCCGCGATCAGGGCAAGCCGGTCCGCATCGGCGTCAACGGCGGCTCCCTCAACCAGGAGCTGGTCATGCGCCGCATGCAGGAGAACACCGACCAGGGCCTGGGCCTCACCTCCGACGACATCATCGACGAGTGCATGGTGCGCTCGGCGCTCGAGTCGACGGAGCTGGCGCTCGACGCCGGACTGCGGCCGGATCAGATCATCCTGTCGTGCAAGCTCTCGAAGCCGCGGCACCTGATCGGCGTCTACCGCGAGCTGGCGCGGCAGACGCGCCAGCCGCTGCACCTCGGGCTGACCGAGGCGGGCATGGGCATCAAGGGCCTGGTCTGGTCGGCGTCGGCGATGGGCGTCCTCCTCAGCGAAGGCATCGGGGACACGATCCGCGTATCGCTCACGCCGAAGCCCGGCGGCGATCGGCGCGAGGAGGTCTACGCCGCGTGCGAGCTGCTCCAGGCACTCGGCCTGCGCAGTTTCTCGCCGAGCGTCACCGCGTGCCCCGGCTGCGGCCGCACCACCAGCGCCACGTTCCAGGAGCTCGCCGAGCGCGTCCAGTGCTACATCCGCGAGCAGATGCCCGCATGGAAGACGCGCTACGACGGCGTCGAGACGCTGACGCTGGCGGTCATGGGCTGCGTCGTCAACGGCCCCGGCGAGTCGAAGGCCGCCAACATCGGCATCTCGCTGCCCGGGACCGGCGAGGCGCCGAACTGCCCCGTCTTCATGGACGGCGTCCACGCGACGACGCTCAAGGGCAACTACGAAGAGCTCTTCGCCGGCTTCCAGAAGCTCGTCGACGACTACGTCGACGCCAACTACCGTCGCCACTGACGCCGGCCACGAAGACGGCAGCCCGCGCGGCCTCAGCTGGCGCGCCCAGCGCCAGCTGTCAGCAAGGGCCGCGCCCAAAGGGCTGCCCCGATGGCGCTGAGGGCGCCATCGGCAACAAGCAACGTCGTGGACGGCGTCCACGCGACGACGCTCAAGGGCAACTACGAAGAGCTCTTCGCCGGCTTCCAGAAGCTCGTCGACGACTACGTCGACGCCAACTACCGTCGCCACTGACGCCGGCCACGAAGACGGCAGCCCGCGCGGCCTCAGCTGGCGCGCCCAGCGCCAGCTGTCAGCAAGGGCCGCGCCCAAAGGGCTGCCCCGATGGCGCTGAGGGCGCCATCGGCAACAAGCAACGTCGTGGACGGCGTCCACGCGACGACGCTCAAGGGCAACTACGAAGAGCTCTTCGCCGGCTTCCAGAAGCTCGTCGACGACTACGTCGACGCCAACTACCGTCGCCACTGACGCCGGCAGCCCCGGAGCAACTACGGCAGGATGGCGCCGACGGCGCCGGAGCCCGCGCCCCACACGTCCTCGTCGGTGTTCCAGTAGGTCGCCCGCTCGACCACGAGCCCGCCGTCCGTCGTGGGGTTCAGGCTCTCGACCAGGATCGAGAAGCGCTTGCCATCCGACGAGGGGAACGCGTTCGCCACCGGCACCGTGAAGCGGCGGCTGGCGCCGACCGTGTAGATCACCGATTCCTCCTCGCCCTCCTCCGGCAGCATCGTGACGCGGACGCTGGCGTCAGCGGCCGACGTGTTGGCGATGAGGACGAAGGTGTTGATGGTGAGCGGACCGCCGTTCTCGCCTTCCGCGAGCAGCCAGCGCGGCGCCGTCCGGGTCGTGCCGAAGGCGTTGTGGCCTTCCGTCCAGCTGCGCTTCGACCCCATCCACCACATGGTGCGCTCGACGATGACCGGCACGCCGTTGGTCGACTCGACCTTCACCGACACCGGGGTGTCGGCCAGGGCGGGATCCTCAGCGGCGACGTCGATCGTGCGGCGGCTGTTGCCCGCCACGCTGTACGTCTTCACGACAGGTGCGCCGCTGGCCAGGATATACGTCGCCTGCACCGTCGCCGCGGTGGCGTTCGGATTGGCCACCAGCACATACATCGAGAAGAAGCCGCCGGTCGATCCTTCGGCGAGGAACCAGTTCAGCGAGGGCGCCGTCACGCCGGCGCTGTTGTGGCCGCCCTTGAACGCCTTGCTCCCCGTGTTGAGATACATGGAGCGCTCGACGATGATCGGCACGCCGTTGGTCGAGGTGATTTCCGCCGACACGTCGGTCGCCTGCAGGGCCTTGTCTTCCTGGTCGACCCAGATGGTGAAGCGCCTGCCGGCGCCCACGCTGTAGGTCTTGACGATCGGCAAGCCCGACGGCTTCAGGTAGCGGACCCGGATGGCCGCGGCGGTGCTGCTCGGGTTCAGAATCAGGTAGAACAGGTCGAAATTCCCGTGCGTCGCGCCCTCGGCGAGGTACCAGCTCGTCGCGGGCCGTTCGACGGCGGTCTCCATGTGCGCGGCGTAGCCGCCCTGGCCCGACCAGCGTCATGAGGCGATCGAGCACGACCATCGCGTCCGCTTCCAGCGTCGTCGCGAACGAAGCGCCGTTCAGTGCGGCAATCGTCGACGTGTCGATCGTGGACCGCGTCCGCGCCGGCACTGAGACGTAGTGCCGCGTGGTGCGGCCGGTGGTGTCGACGAACGTCAGCAGGACGCGCGCGGCGCTCGTCTGCGGGTTGGCGATGGCGAAGCGGGTGGAGAAGAAGCTGTTGCTGACACCCTCGGCCAGGTAGCGCTTGAGCGTGCCGCGCGGATGCGAGCCGGCCGTCTGCTCGGCGGCGTTCGTCCGGCCGTCCGCATCGGGATCCCCGGCGGCGCCGTCGACGCCCGCCGCGGAGTTCGGGTTGAGGCCGTAGAGCGTCTCCCACTCGTTGGTCAGGCCGTCGCCGTCGCTGTCGGTCGACGTGCCCGCGGTGTAGGTGAAGCCGCCGGCGAGCGTGGCCGCCTGGCCGCCCGACAGGGTGACCCGCACGTCACGCGCGCCGGCGGTGCCGGCGGGCGTCCTCGCCGTGATGCGCGTGCTGCTGACCACGACCACGCTGGTCGCCGCGGCGCCGCCGACCGTGACGGTCGCGCCGGCCGCGAAATTCGTCCCCGACAGCGTGACCGCCGTGCCACCCGCGGCCGGACCGGACACCGGCGACACGCCCGTCAGCGTCGGCGACGGCGTGGTCGGCGCGGTGTAGGTGAAGCCGCCCGTGCGCGTGGCCGCCTGGCCGCCCGACAGGGTGACCCGCACGTCACGCGCGCCGGCGGCGCCGGCGGGCGTCCTCGCCGTGATCGAGGTGGCGCTGGCGACGACGACGCTGGTCGCCGCGGCGCCGCCGACCGTCACCGTCGCGCCCGCCGCGAAGTTGGTGCCCGTGATCGTCACCGTCGTACCGCCGGTGGTGGGACCGGACGCCGGCGACACGGCTGTCAGCGTCGGCGTCGGCGTCGGCGTCGAGGTCGTGTAGGTGAACGCGTTGGCCAGCGTGTCCGCCTGGCCATCGGGGTTGGTGACCTGCACGCTCCGTGCGCCCGCGGTGCCGGCCGGCGTCACCGCGCGCACCTGCGTCGCGGACAGGAACGTGACGCCGGTCGCGGCGACGCCGTTCACGGCCACCGTCGCGCCCGACACGAACGCCGTCCCGGTGACCGTGATGCTGGTGCCGCCGCCGGTCGGGCCCGAGGTCGGCGAGACCGACGTGACGGTCGGCGCGGCCCGGTAGGTGAAGGCCCCGTTCAGCGTGCCCGCCTGGCCGTCGGGGTTCGTCACCCGCACCGCGTAGGTGCCGGCGGCCGCGGCCGGCGTGTTCGCCCGCAGCTGCGTCGCCGACACGAAGGTGACGCCGGTCGCCGTGACGCCGTTGACCCGCACCGTCGCGCCCGAGACGAAGCCAGTGCCGGTGATCGTGATCGTGGTGCCGCCGGCCGTCGGCCCGGAGGCCGGCGAGACGGAGGTCATGCCCGGGCCGCCGACGTAGGTGAAGGCGCCGTTCAGCGTATCGGCCTGCCCATCAGGGTTCGTCACCTGGACTGCGTAGGTGCCGGCAGCCGCGGCCGGCGTATTCGCGCGGAGCTGCGTCGCCGACACGAAGGTGACGCCGGTCGCCGCGACGCCGTTGACCCGCACGGTCGCCCCCGAAACGAAGCTGCTGCCGTTGATCGTGATCGTGGTGTCGCCGGCCGAGGGGCCCGAGGCCGGCGAGACGGATGTCAGGCTGGGGCCGACGACGTAAGTGAAGGCGCCGTTCAGCGTGTCGGCCTGGCCGTCGGGATTCGTCACCTGCACCGCGTAGGTGCCAGCGGCCGCGGCCGGCGTGTTCGCGCGCAGCAGCGTCGCCGACACGAAGGTGACGCCGGTCGCCGCGACGCCGTTGACGCGGACCGTCGCGCCGGAGACGAACGCCGTGCCGGTGACCGTGATGGTGGTGCCGCCGCCGGTCGGGCCCGAGGTCGGCGAGACCGACGTGACGGTCGGCGCGGCCCGGTAGGTGAAGGCCCCGTTCAGCGTGCCCGCCTGGCCGTCGGGGTTCGTCACCCGCACCGCGTAGGTGCCGGCGGCCGCGGCCGGCGTGTTCGCCCGCAGCTGCGTCGCCGACACGAAGGTGACGCCGGTCGCCGTGACGCCGTTGACCCGCACCGTCGCGCCCGAGACGAAGCCAGTGCCGGTAATCGTGATCGTGGTGCCGCCGGCCGTCGGCCCGGAGGCCGGCGAGACGGAGGTCATGCCCGGGCCGCCGACGTAGGTGAAGGCGCCGTTCAGCGTATCGGCCTGCCCATCAGGGTTCGTCACCTGGACTGCGTAGGTGCCGGCAGCCGCGGCCGGCGTATTCGCGCGGAGCTGCGTCGCCGACACGAAGGTCACGCCGGTCGCCGCGACGCCGTTGACCCGCACGGTCGCCCCCGAAACGAAGCTGCTGCCGTTGATCGTGATCGTGGTGTCGCCGGCCGAGGGGCCCGAGGCCGGCGAGACGGATGTCAGGCTGGGGCCGACGACGTAAGTGAAGGCGCCGTTCAGCGTGTCGGCCTGGCCGTCGGGATTCGTCACCTGCACCGCGTAGGTGCCAGCGGCCGCGGCCGGCGTGTTCGCGCGCAGCAGCGTCGCCGACACGAAGGTGACGCCGGTCGCCGCGACGCCGTTGACGCGGACCGTCGCGCCGGAGACGAACGCCGTGCCGGTGACCGTGATGGTGGTGCCGCCGCCGGTCGGGCCCGAGGTCGGCGAGACCGACGTGACGGTCGGCGCGGCCCGGTAGGTGAAGGCGCCGTTCAGCGTGCCCGCCTGGCCGTCGGGGTTCGTCACCTGCACCGTGTAGGTGCCGGCAGCCGCGGCCGGCGTGTTCGCGCGCAGCTGCGTCGCCGACACGAAGGTGACGCCGGTCGCCGCAACGCCGTTGACCGCACCATCGCGCCCGGGGCGAAGCTGCTGCCGGCGATCGTGATGGTGGTGCCGCCGGTCGTCGGCCCTGAGGTCGGCGAGACGGAGGTGAGGTCCGGGCCGTCGACGTAGGTGAAGGCACCGGCGAGCGACGCCGACTCGCCGCTCGGATTCGTGATCTGCACGGAGCGCGCGCCGACGCTGCCGGCCGGCGTGGTGGCCCGGACCTGCGTCGCCGAGACGACCGTCACCCCGGTGGCGGCGACGCCACCGACCCGCACGATCGCGCCCGCCGCGAAGTTGGTGCCGGCGAGCATGATCGTGGTGCCACCGCCCGACGGGCCCGACGTCGGGCTGATCGACGTGAGCGTCGGCACGACCGGAACCGGAACGGGCGGCGTGTACGAGACCTCCGCCGACGGCGCGCTTACCATGTTCGCCGTGTTGTAGGCCTTGACGCGGAAGTAGTAGGTCACGCCAGGCTGCAGCCCCGTGAACTGCCGCTGAGTGACGTTACCGACATCGACCGTCGTCGAAGGATCGCCTGACACCGTGCCGTACTCGACACGGTACCCAGCGAGGTCTGATTCCGTGTTGGCGTTCCACGCCAGCGTGACGGACTGTGCGGCGGCGACGCCGGACATCGCGAGGACGGTGAAGACTGTCGCCACGACGACACGACAGAGTGAGCGGATGGTGCTGGTAAGCGGCTTCACGCCACACTGAAGAGGCAACGGGCGTGCCCGGCCTGGTGTGCGGGCCTGCACCCCATATTTTCCGCACTCGAATCACGGCCGTGTGCGCTATCGCCCGCACCCGCGCAGTTGGGCGCTGACGCGACTGCTACGATCGATTTCAATTCCGTGGGCGCGTCATTGCAAAAAGCAGATGCGCGACGTCGGCCACTGACAAAAAGTGTCAGTGTTTCTCGTGTCGTGATTCCGGCAGTCCGGCAAGAATCAGCACGATTGCGGCGTCATAGCTGGCGAGACCTTCGGACACCCGATTCGATTTCAGGTAGCGATCGTAGGTGGCCCAGCTCACACGTTGGACGACGCGGACGCGTTGGGACGTCCGCAGTGCAATGGCGCGCAGGTCGGCTCGCGGGCCCTCACCCAGGCGGCTGGACAGCAGGAGTTGCTGCTCTCGCGGGCTCGCCGCGAAGACATGTCCGAACGCCCACAGCGCCGCGCTGTACCGGGTCTGGTCGGTGCCCGCCTGACACGTGAGCCAGCCGGCGTAGCTCGCCTCGGCTTCGTGGGCGAGACCGGCCAGGTGTCCCCACTCGTGCGCGACGGTGAAGGGCCACTCCATCGGCAGGAGATCGTGGTTGATGACCACCTCCGGCATGAACGGGTTGGTGACGCCGTCGATCCCCGCCCAGCGGAAGTAGGGTTGCAGCACCGACCACTTCGGCACGCCCGGCACGACGTCCTGGCGGACGCCGAGCCGCGGCAGCGCGGCACGGAAGGCCGGCCGCAGCGTCTCGACGAGGGCGTCGCGATCCGGCCACGGCTTCGCCAGTGCCAGCGGCCGCAGGCGGTTGAGATCCTCGACGGTGGCGATCGCGAAGGCGGACAGCCGCTCCGGCGTGGCGCGCCTCCGATCGAGGCCGACGCGCGCGTCGACCGGCGTCCGCTGATAGTTGAAGCCCCACGCGGCCAGGAACCAGAGGTAGGTGGCCGCCACGACGACGAGCGCGGCCAGGAGCGCCCCGCCGGCACGCCGCCAGCGCCCGCCGCCGCTCCTCCGCCACGATTCGGCCGCCACCCCGCCCAGCGCGAGGATCGTACCGGCGAGAACGAGATCGAAGGCCGCGAACGGCAGCACGTTGGTCGCGGAGGTGGCGATGCGTTGCCATGCGGGATAGAGCGCGGTCGAGAACCACGATTCGACGGCGGCTGGCGGCCACGGTACCGCCAGAGCGACGGCGGCGACGGCAATCACCACCAGTCCGACGCCGCGGATGCGTCGCATCACGCCACCGACGCCGGCGGGTCGCCGCCGGCGCGCCCCGTGATCAGCCGGACGCTGCGTTGGAAGGTCACGTAGGCCCACGCCCACTGGACCAGGACCACCAGCCGGTTGCGGAACCCGGTCAGCTTGAGGATGTGCACGAACAGCCAGAACAGCCACGCTGTATAGCCGGCGAAGCGGATCCAGCCGAGATCGGCGACGGCCGCGGCGCGGCCGATGGTGGCGAGGTCGCCGGGATTGCGATAGCGGAACGCCCCGCGCGGACGGCCGGCGAGATCGGCCTCGATCGCCCCGACCGCGTGCTGCGCCTCCTGGATCGCGACGGCCGCGACGCCGGGCAGCGGCCGCCCGTTCGGTCCCTCGAGCGTCGCCAGATCGCCGACGACGAAGATCGACGGCGCGCCGGGCACCGACAGATCGGGTTCCACCTTCACGCGCCCCGCCCGATCGAGCGGTGCGCCCAGCGTGGCGCCGAGCGGCGACGCCTGGACGCCAGCGGCCCAGAGGATCGTGCCGGCCTCCAGGCGCTCGTCGCCGACGTGGACGACGCCGCCATCGATGCGATCGACGGTGGCGCCGGTGCGCACGGTGACACCGAGCCGCTCGAGATCCCTTCGCGCGCGATCGCGGAGCTCCGGCGGGAACGCCGGCAGCACGTCCGGACCGCCTTCGAGGAGCAGCACCCGCGCGGTCCGCGAATCGATGGCCCGGAACTCGTGCCGCAGCGCGTGCCGCGCGATCTCGACGATGGCGCCGGCCAGCTCGACGCCGGTCGGGCCGCCGCCGACGATGATGAACGTCAGCCACCGCTGGCGTTCATCGCCCGAGGCGGCCCGCTCGGCCCGCTCGAACGCCATCAGCATCTGCGACCGGATGGCCAGCGCGTCGTCGAGCGTCTTGAGGCCAGGGGCGTGGGCGCGCCACTCGTCGTGCCCGAAGTACGAGTGGGTCACGCCAGGCGCGAGAATCAGGTAGTCGAACGGGATCGGCCCGACGTCGGTGATCAACGCCTTGGCGGCGACGTCGACGCGCTGCACGTCGGCCATCAGCACACGCGCGTTGGCCTGGCGGCGCAGGATCCAGCGGATCGGCGAGGCGATGTCGCCGGGCGACAGGCCGGCCGTCGCCACCTGGTAGAGCAGCATCTGGAAGAGATGGTGGTTCTGGCGATCGACGAGCGTGACGCGGACGGGCTTGCGCTTCAGCGTCTTGGCGGCGGTGAGACCGCCGAAGCCGCCGCCGACGATGACGACATGGGGCACGGGTGCGGACGGGTCGGGCATGGCCGCTCCGATCATAGCCGCCTGCGCCGGGGCTCCGGGGCTCCCCTCCCGGCGAGGCCGGGCCCGGCGCAGAGAGTAAGATCGGAGGATGAGCGAGGAACTGAGCTGGGGTCGCAGCACCGTCGACACGTCGTGCCCCCTCGACTGTCCTGACGCCTGCAGCCTGGCCGTGTCGGTCGAGCAGGGGAAGGTCACCAAGATCGACGGCAGCCGCCGCCACGACATCACCAACGGCTTCATCTGCGCCAAGGTCCGCGGCTTCGCCGGGCGGCTGTACGGCAAGGACCGGCTGCAGTTCCCGCAGATCCGCACCGGTCCCAAGGGCAAGGGCCAGTTCCGCCAGGCGTCGTGGAACGAGGCGCTCGGCGTCATCGCCAGCCGCATCGACGAGGTCCGCACGCGCAGCGGCGCCGAGGCGATCCTCCCCTTCTGCTACGGCGGGTCGAACGGCCTGCTGACGCAGGAAGCCGTCGACGCACGCTTCTTCCGGCGTCTCGGCGCGTCGCGCCTGGCGCGCACGGTGTGCGCCGCGCCGACCGGCGCCGCGGCGCTCGGCCTCTACGGCAAGATGTCCGGCGTCGCCTACGAGGACTACCCCGCCGCGCGGCTGATCGTGCTGTGGGGCGTCAATCCGTCCGCGTCCGGCATCCATCTGGTCCCCCACGTGCGCGAGGCGCAGCGCAAGGGCGCGACGCTGATCGTCGTCGATCCGCGGCGGACCGCGCTCGCGAAGCAGGCCGACATGCACATCGCGCTGCGGCCGGGCACCGACCTGCCGGTCGCGCTCGCCCTGCACCGCTTCCTGTTCGAGAACGGGCTCGCCGACGACACGTTCCTGCGCGATCACGCGACCGGCGTCGCCGAGCTGCGCGCCGCCGCCGCGCCGTGGACGATCGCCCGCGCCGCCGCCGTCGCCGGCCTCGAGCCGGAGACGCTCGAGCAGTTCGCCCGCATCTACGCCACGGCGTCGCCGGCGCTGATCCGCTGTGGCTGGGGCCTCGAGCGCAACCGCAACGGCGGCCACGCGGCAATGGCCGTCCTCGGGCTCCCGGCGGTCGCCGGCAAGTTCGGCGTGCGCGGCGGCGGCTACTCGATGAGCAACTCGGGCGCGTGGCGGCTGAACAATCGCGACTGGATCGGCGTCGACGCGCCGGCCACGCGCGTCGTCAACATGAACGTGCTCGGCGACGCGCTGCAGACGCTGCGGGATCCGACGATCGAGGTGCTGTTCGTCTACAACGCGAATCCGGTCGCGACCATCCCGGATCAGAACGCGGTGATCCGCGGCCTCGAGCGCGAGGATCTGTTCACCGTGGTGTTCGAGCAGGTCCGCACCGACACCGTGCCGTACGCCGACGTGGTGCTGCCGGCGACCACCTTCCTCGAGCACTACGACCTGAATCGCAGCTACGGCGGCCACGCGATGCTGCTGGTCAAGCCGGCCATCGAGCCGGTCGGCGAATCCCGGCCGAACGCCGACGTCTTCAGCGAGCTCGAGGTCCGTCTCGGCCTGTCCGACGGACCGACCCAGGACGAGACCGAGGCGCTGTTCCACGTCGCGCGGCGCCTGCCCGGCGACACCGGCGAGGTCGTGCTCGCCGACGGCGTCGCCCTGCCGCCCGGCGGCAACCACCCGATCCAGTTCGTCGACGTGCACCCGCTCACCGCCGACGGCAAGGTCCACCTGTTCCCCGCCGACGTGCCGACGCTGGCGCCCGGCGGCCTCTACAGCTACCAGGAGGATCCCGCCACCGGCGATCACCCGCTGGCGCTGATCTCGCCGGCCAGCGAGAAGACGATCAGCTCGACGCTCGGCGAGCTGCGGACCCGGGCCGCGGTGCTGCACATGAACACGGGGGATGCCGCCGCGCGCGGCGTCGCCACCGGCGATGCCGTCCGCGTGTTCAACGCGCTCGGCGAGGTGCATTGCCTGGTGGAAGTCACCGATGCCATCCGCGAAGGCACGGTCAGCCTGGCGAAGGGGCTGTGGCGGCGCAGCTCGTTCAACCAGTCGACCGCGACGGCGCTCGCACCGGCGACGTTGACCGATCTCGGCGGCGGCGCGTGCTTCAACGACGCGCGCGTCGAGGTCGCCCGCATCCTCGAGGCGTCATGGGAAGGCAAGCCGCTGGCGGTGTTCGTCCCGGCCGGCGACAAGGTGCCGGTCCAGTAGCGCGGCCGGCAATCAATACCGGTAGTAAAAGACGATGTCCGAGCCGAAGCGCTCGACGCGCCGCGTCAGCGAGCGGTTGGCGCTGCCGACGCCATCCCCCTCGGCGACCGAGCCCTCCAGACGGAACTTCTCGGAGAGCCGGTATTCGAGCAGCAGCTCCGTGATTTCCTGAGAGCCGAACGTCTGGCGCAGGCGGACGAACAGGTCGTCGCCGAACCGATCGCCGACCGTGACGACGCCGCCCGGGCCGGCGGCATCGTTCGTCGTCTGCACGTCGACTTCCTCGATCCCGAACTTGCGCCCGATCGTGTCGGCGATCGGCGAGACCACCATGCCCGCGGCGGCGGTCCCGGCCATCGTCGCGACCGAGCCCTTCTCCGACGCGCCGAGCGCGTTCACGTCGCGATTGAAGATGATCAGCGCGAGGATGTCGGACTCGTCGAGCGGCGGCGTGCTCGAGAAGCTCAGCTTCGGTTCGCGGGCCGTGCCCTGCACCCGGATTCGCGTCTCGACCCCGCTCGGTTCGATGATCCGGCGCGCCGTGACGTCCAGCGCCGGGTCGATCTCGCGTCCTCCCTGGAACTGAATGCGGCCGTCGCGCAGAATCTCGAACCGCCGCCCGTAGTACTCGTAGCTGCCGCGAACGGTGGTGACCGTGCCGACCAGCGCGGTCGGCCGCCGGCGCTCCTTCTGCACGCGGAAATCGCCGCCGACGACGATCGAGATGTCGCCGAGGCCGGCCGCCGCCGAATCGCGGCGGATGTCCTGCCCGCGCAGGAGCAGGTTCTCCGGAATCCGCACCCGGATGTCGAGCGCCGTCGAGCTCCACGGCGTGGCCGGCTGCCGGGTTGCGCCCGAGTCGACGCGGCGACGCCCGGAGGTGACGGCAGGCGCCTGCGTCACGGTCACCGGCGTCGGCACGACCGACGGCAGCGGGACGGGCTTCTGCCCCTTGCCGACGATGGGGACGCCATCGTCCGGCCCGACCGGTGTGCGGTTGCGGTCCAGCGACGCGAGGAGGCGGTCCACCTCGACGCGCCCCTGCTCGATCTCCGCCGTGCCCGCGATCGTCGGGCGCGTCACCTGCCCCGTGACGTTCAGGTCGAGATCGACTTCGAAGCGCGCCAGGTCGTTGCGGACGAACCCGAAGCGCCGCGCCTGGGCGTGCATCTGGACGTCGCCGAAGGCCAGCCGGCGCAGGCCGAGGACGCCGCTGACCTGCAGCGCATCGCCTTCCTCGTCGAGCACCTTGAGGTCGTCGATCTTCATCCGGCCCGGCTCGAACGTGATGCGCGTCGCGAGATCGCTGTAGCGCCGGCCGGTCGCGGGCACGGTGAAGGCGCCGCCGTTCAAGGTCACGCCGCCGTCGAACAGCGGATTGTCGGCGGTGCCGGTGACACGCAGCTTCACCGTCGCGGTCCCGGTCACCTGCTCGATGGCGGTCGTCACGCCGGTGACGACCTGGAGGCCGATCGCCGAGCTCTCGATGTTGAGGTCGATTGGGGCCGAGCCGCCGCCGGCCGGACCGGCGTCGGCTGCGCCTGTCTCGCTGCTCGTGAACAGCGCCAGCGGGACGCTGCCGTTGACCGCCATCGTGACGCCCGGGGCCTGCTCGACGGCGACGTCGACGCCGAGGCGCTGGTCGTCGTAGTGGACCGCGCCGGCGACGCGCTCGAACTGCAGCTCGCGATAGCGGCCGCGGGAGATGGCGAACGAGCCCAGCACGTCCGGCTTCTCCGCGGTCCCGGTGATGCGCGCGACCCCGTTCAGCAGCCCGGCGAACTCGGGGTTCTCCTGCCCGGCCAGCTCCTCGATCGGCAACAGGTCGAGGCCGCGGACCGACACGTGCAGGCTGGATTCGGCGGGCGCCCGCAGCGCCAGCGTGCCGACGGCTTCGACGATCTGGCCGGTGCCGTCGTCGAAGTGCACGTCGCGGACACGCACCTCGTTCGGCAGCAGCGTAATCGCCGGCTGCCGCGCCGCATCGAGCACCCACGTCTGCTCGCCGATCGACAGGCCCGCCGCCGTGAGCGTGATGCGCCGCTCGCCAGGCGTGGAGAGATCGGCGGCGCCGGCGGCGTGGACACGTCGGTCGCCGCTCGATGCGTTGACCTCGAAGGTCGCCTTATCGTTCGCGTAGCCGACGCGGGCGTCCGCCGTGTCCAGCAACCTGTCGCCGACCGCACCGGCCGCCAGCACCGGATGGACGTCGAGACGCGCCTGCGCAAAGTCCCAGCCGGGCAGCTCGACGCTGAACGGCGACGTCCCCTCGATGCCCTGCGCGATGCCCTCGGCCCCGACGCCGGCGAAGCGCGCCGTGCCTTCGGTCCGCAGCGTGGCGCGCGGCCCCAGCAGCCGGCCGTCGACATCTACCGTGCCCGCCACCTCGCCGATCTGATCGCGGAACTGGGCGAGCGGGATGCCGCGGATCGTGTAGGCCAGGTCGGATGGCGCGGTCGCGTTCAGCGCGAGCGGGCCCGACGCCGTCACCGCCCCGAGCGGCGTCGCGGCCTCGAGACGGCGGACGCCGAGCACGCCGTCGGCGAGCAGCAGCGACATCGACGCCGACGTGATGTCGCGACCAGCGATCCGGCTCGGGCCGAGCGTGACGTCGCCGTCGAAGCCGAACGCCTCGGCGGTCGGCTCGCCGCCGAGGCCGATGATCGACACCTGCCCCTTGATGTGGCCGGACACGTCGCCCGCGGCCGAGGCGACGGTCGTCGCGACCGCCGGATCGACGTGCGCGACGTCGCCGTCGATGTTCACGTCCAGCCGTCGATTCGCGATCCGCGCGTCCAGGGTCGTCGCCGTCGCGACGCCGCCGGCAGCGGTGGCGCGGTCCAGCACCGCGTGCGCGTTCAGGGACAGGTCGCCGAGCGTGCGGCCCTGCGCCTGGACGTCGACGACGCCCGTCATCGGACCGGCGACGCGTGGATCCTGCAGCCAGGCGACGTCGAGCGCCGCGCCGAGCCGCCCCAGGTCGAGGTCCTCGAGCCTGGCCTTGGCTCCATAGCGAATCACGCCGGGCGCCAGGGCGAAGGTGCCGATCGAGCCGGCGCGGACGTGGCCGCCCTCGACCGTGGAGTCGTCGAACGTCATCGTCGCGTCGAACTGCGGCCCATCGAGCATGGCGTGGAAGGTGCCCGCCACGTCGGTCGCCAGGCGCAGGCGAGGCACCGGCCGCGGCAGGCGCCGGACGTCGATGTCGTCGACGCGGCCGGTCAGGTCGAAGCGGACGCCCTTCTCGCCGGGATCGCGCGGCCCGATCGTGCCGCGCGTATCGAACCGGCCGCCGTAGGCCTGGCCGCGGGCCCGCTGCAGCGTGACGCGCGGGCCGTCGAAACGGCCGCGGGCCTCGGCCCCGCGAGCCTCGTAGCCGGCGACGCTGGCGTCGGTGCGCGTCATGGTGAACGTCCCGCGCGCCGGCAGACCGCGGCTGGCGACCGGTGGGGCGAACGTGAACACGGCGTGTCCCGTGACGCGGCCCGCCACCGCGGGCGTGTTGCTCCACACGGCGGGATCGATGTGCGCGAGATCGAGCGTGCCGCGGAACTCGAGCGGGCGCGCCGGATCGTCCCCCTCGCGACCAACGATGACGTCGCCGACGGCGTCGCCCGCCGGCGATCGGAAGGCGATCGTCGTCGCCACCTTCGACAGCGGGCCGCGCGCGGTGGCGCTGAAGCTCGCCTGCACCGGCCGCACCGGCACCCACGGGATCAGCCGCGCCATCTCGTCGAAGGCGAACGCACCGGAGCTGACCTTGAACTCGAGGTCGGTGGCCGCACCCCCGCCGCGCACGTTGCCGTCGACGCGCAGGTGGCTGCGCGGCAGGTCGAGCCCGGTGTTGGTGATCGACACGACGTCACCGTGCTTCTCGACCGTGCCGACGACGCGCCCGATCCGCAGGGCGCGATCCGGCAGCGTCATCGACACAGCCCGCATCTCGACGCGAGCCCCGCCCGGGCCGGTCGAAATCGCCAGCGATGCGTCGAGATCCTCGAGGCGGGTCGGCTTGCCCGGCGCCAGCGGCTCGACCGCCACGCGGCCGTCGAAGATGCGCAGCGCGTCGATGGCGAAGACGATGGGCGCCGATCCCGACGGCTTCACCCGCGGCTTCACCAGGCGCGCGAGCGTCCAGCCGTCCGGCGTCTGCCGCGCCAGCACCACCGGCCGCAGCACGTCGATCGAGTCGAGGACGATGCGCGTCCTGCGCAGCGTCAGCACGCGGTACGTCACACGCACGCGGTCGATCGTGACGACCGGCGCGCCGGCCTGTTCGAGGCGCACGCCGTCGAGGACGATGCCGGTGAGCAGGTCGCCGCCGACACGGGCGATCGAGACCTTCGCGTCGAGCAGCCGCTCGGCGCGGACGATGATGTCGCGGCGCAGCCAGTCGCGGAACCAGCCCGTCTGCGAGACGCCGAGCAGGCCAAGCACGACGGCGACGATCAGGACGGCCGCGAGATAGAGGAGACGACGCAGCCGGCGGCGCCAGCGGCGTGGCGGCCGCTGGCCCCCCGTCTCGAGCATCGCGGGCGTCGTGTCGCGCAGGCTCACGGCTCGATCATCCTGCAGCCAGGGACGAAGTGCACGGCTAAAAGGCCTGCCCGACGCTGAAGTGGATGCGCCAGCGGCGCTCCTGCTCCTCGCCGGCGATGAGCAGGCCCGGCACCGGGTTGAGCTGGTAGCCGACGTCGATGCGGAGCGGCCCGATCGGCGTGAGGTAACGGAGGCCGAGCCCGACGTCGGTCCGCAGGTGGAACATGTTGTCGTCCCAGGCGGTCTCGGTGACCTGCCCGCCGTCGCCGAACACCACCCCCGAGAACTTGCCACGAATCGGGAAGCGCAACTCCACGCTCGAATCGAAGAAGCCGAGGCCGCCGATCACCTCGCCATTGGCCAGCGGGCTGACCTCGAAGCGCCCCCAGCCGCGCAGCGTCGTCGATCCGCCGAGGAAGTAGCGCTTGAAGAAGGGCACGCCCTTGTCGTTCGGATGGATGCCGCCGACCCGCGCCTTCAGCGCGACCACGGAGCGGCCGACCGGCAGGTAGAGGCGTCCGTCGGCGGTCGCCTCGAAGTAGGACCAGTCGCCGCCCACGATGGGGCTCGCCTGCTCGAGGTGCAGCGACACGAGGTAGCCATGCCGGGCGTCGAGCAGGTTGCCGGCGGTGTCGTGGGTCACGTCGATCGCGAGCGCGACCAGCGTCCCCTCGCCCATGCCGGTTTCGGGATCGAGGCCGAGCGCGATGAGATCGTCGCGGAACTCGGGGTCGTCCAGGGCAAAGCGCTTCGATGAAGAACCGCTCGTACTCGTCGACGAAGGTGACGGCGGCCCGTGTCGCCGACTTGCGCCGGCCGTACGGGTCGTGGCGCGTCAGCTGGCGCGCGACGGTGCCGCGCCCGCCCCGCGTCAGCAGCTGGTACGCGGGCTCGTGCGCGTCCCATTGCTGCACCTGGATGTCGGCCCGGTAGCTGCTCGAGAACACGTACGGGATGCCGAGGTTGGCCTTGACGCCGCGATCGAGCGACGACCATTTCCCCTCGATCGACCCGGTGCGGCCGCCGCCCAGGAAGTTGACGTTGGTCAGGGAGCCGGCGATGCGGGCGTGCTCCTCGCTCCCGTAGCCGACCGCGACCTTCAGGCGATGGTGGCGGCCCTCGGTGACGCTGAGCCGCACGGGCACTTCGGTCGGCTGTGCCTGCAGGCTGGGCACGTCGATGTTGACGAAGTCGAAGAGCTCGAGGCCGTAGAGCCGACGCTGGCTCTCCACGATCCGGCTGCGCTTGAAGGCATCGCCCGGACCGAACGCCAGCTGCCTGCGGATCACTTCTTCCCCGACGCTCGACTCGCCGGAAATCGTCACCGGCCCGAAGACGGCCGTGGGCCCGGGCTCCGCCGCCACCGTCAGCACGACATCCTGGCCGTTCGGGGCCTCGGCCTCGAGGACCGCGACGCGCGCGTACGGGTAGCCTTCTTCCTGGAGCGCGGTGCGGGCGAGCTCCCGCGCGCGGTCGACGGCGGCGCGGGTCCGGACGGCGCCCGGCGTCAGCCCGAGTTCCTTCAGGACCCTCGCGCGGACGACGTCCGGCAGGACCTCGAGGCCGAAGGTCTGGACCGAGGCGATGTGGACCGGCGCCCCCTCGACGACGTGAAACGTAATCGCCGCCTCTTTCGGGGACGGCATCTCGACGTCATAGGTGTCGACGCGCGCGTCGGCGAACCCGTTCTGGTCGTAGTAGGCCTCGATCCGGCGCAGGTCGTCGGCGAGGCCGGCTCGGGAGAAATAGACCTTCCGTCCCCACGGCCAGCGCGAGGACGCTCGCATCGTCAGCGTCGTGCGTAACTCCGACAGGATGGACGGGCTGACGCCGGTGAAGTCGATGCGGGTGACGCGAACGCGGCCCGGGACGGCCGTATCGGCCGCCTCGGGCGGTGAGGTGGATGGTGCTGCCGGTGCGGGCTCCTGGGCCCGACCGGGGGTGACAGCAAGAATGATGGCCGCGCCGGCCAGGAGGACAGGAACGAAGCGCCGTTGCGGCATGGGGACCAGGCGGTCGCAAACGCGCCGCCCGGCCATCATAGCGATTGCGGACCCGAATCGCGCCGCTGGTCGACGCCGTCGGCGCTAGGCCGAGGGATTCGGCTCGCCGTCGTTCACGAGGCGGCCGCGGCCGCCACGGCTGATCATGCCGCCCTTGCGGCCGGCCGACCGGGCCTCTTCCGATGTCCACTCGTGCGCCGTGCCCTTGGTGTGCGCCGCGCGCCCACCCTTGCTGGCAATCTCGCGCTGCTTCTCTGGCGACATGGACGCGAAGCCGCGGCGCTCTTTCCGACGAACGGGCTGTTCGCCTTCAACGGCAACAGCAGGATTGGTCGTGCGCATCTCGTCGTTCACTTGGAACCTCCCCGTTAGTAGCAACCCAGTAGTCCCGACAAACCGAGACCGGGCTCGCCGGCAGCATGCGACTGCCCACGGCGTCCTAGCTGTTCAACAAACGTGCCACGACCGGGCCGTCGCGGCGATCGACGCGGGGTTTGATCGCTGAGAGGCTGATTCTGTTGGGAAAAGTGCACGTTCCGGCGCACGAGAAAGCAGCCGAGCTGCCAAATACTGATCAGCTTACTGCCCTGTCGAACTGACACAACTGGTGCGTTTTGCTACACCTCAGGTACGTCGCTGAGCACCCAGAAGATGTAGGGCTTCACCTTGTGGGTATGACCGGAGCGTAAACGCCGATTCGGCGCGTCGCGCCCGGCCATTCAAACACATTAGTCAGGTGTGCCGATACCGCGCACTTTTCGTCCCACACCCGTCACGAATTGCTCCGGCCCGCGTGAGGCGCCGCGGCGCGCCCAGCGCCGCGTGACGAATGGCGAGGACGAAGTCCGGAGCCATCGTCCGGTCGACGCGCGAGGCGCGTCGGCCAATAGCAGCCGAACGCGCCGAGGGCCGGCCCGCGGCCGCGCGTGAGAGCGCGGCCGCAAGACCAACAACGGGTGGTAAGGTTTCAGGATGAGCGACGGTCAGCGGATGGTGAAGTGCGTGAAGCTCGGGCAGGAGCTGCCCGCCCTCGAAGAGCAGCCCTGGCCGGGGCCGCTGGGCCAGCGGATCTACGAGCAGGTGTCCGCGGAGGCCTGGGCGCAGTGGGAAGAGCGGATGAAGATGATCCTCAACGAATACCGCCTGATGCCGTGGCAGAAGGACGCGCAGGATCTGATGGCCCGCTACATGGAGGAGTTCTTCTTCGGCACGGTCGCCGCGGCTCCGCCCCCCGGCTACGTCCCGCAGCCGAAGTAACGCGTCACCTTCGGGCGGCGGCCCCGCTCTCCGCGACGCCGCACTCGATCACGCTTTCGTCGTCCACTCCGGCGGCGGCTCGATCGTCTCCGCAGGCGGCCCGCCGGCATCGGCGCGGCCACTCCCCTCCAGCCGGCTGATCGCCCGCACGGTCATGTCTCCGGCGCACGTGATCTGACAGCTCAAGCGCACGCCGACGAGGCCCTTCTGCGCCAACTTGTCCTTCTCCGCCACCGTCATCGCGTCCGGCTCGCCGCTGATGAACTCGATGCGGCAGGTCGTGCAGCGGGCGTTGCCGCCGCAGGCGTGGAGGATGTCGACGCCCGCCTCCTCGATCGCGAGCACGAGACGCTTGCCGGACGCGACGTCGAACGTGCCGGCTCCCTCAACGGTCAATTTCGGCATGAGCTGCAAACCCTCGATCTCTCTGAACGGTGATGGTCTGACTGACCGGTTCTAGCCGACCGGCGCGGCCGCGCGATCGCGCGGCGCGAGGAATCGATCGTACACGACCATCAGTATGGTCGTGACGACGCCGATGCCGCCGAGCACGTACCACATGTGCGACGGCTGGGCGGCATCCTTGTAGGCCTCGACGAGGCGCCCGGCGAGGAGCCCGGTGCCGAAGGTGCCGATGGCGATTGGCAGGAACGCGATGCCCATGTAGGTGCCGACCTGTTCGCGCGGCGCGAGGTCGGCCACGTACTGGTAGTAGCGCGGTGCCTGGATGGCCTCACCGAGCGCGAAGATCGCGACCCCGGCGAACGCCGCCTCGATGGTCGGAATCGCGCCCATCACGAACCAGCCACTGGTCGCGATGGCGAAGCCCAGCGTCATCGCCGCGATCGGCTTCATGCGGCGCGCCAGCGCCGCCGTCGGCACCGTCAACAGCACGATCGTCCACGGTCCAATCGCTTCGACCAGCTCGAAGCGCGGGTAGTGCAGCACGTCCTTCACGTAGAACGGCAGGGCGTAGAAGATGTGCCAGAACATCAGCCAGAAGCCCGAGAAGATCACGAGGAACACCATGAAGCGGACGTCGGCCATGGCCCGCAGCATCCCGGCCAGGACCTCTGCCATCGTCTTCGTCGGTTCCAGATCGGCCGGCCGCGGCGGCTCGCGGAAGAAGAGGAACGTGGCGGCGCACAGCAGGGCCGACACGCACGACGCCACCACCAGCACGTAGGCGATGCCGAGGTGCTCGCGGATGGGGACCGCCAGCGTCGGCCCGAGCATGCCGCCGACGTTCACGATCGAGTAGTAGATCGAGTAGCCGAGCGCCTTGCTGTCTTCCGTCGTGGTGCGGGCGCACGTGCCGACGATCGAAGGCTTGATGAGCGAGCCGCCGATGGCGGCGACGATGAGGCCGGTCAGCGTCCAGGCCCGGACGCCGACGGCCGCCACCAGCGGCTGCGTCACGGGCAGACCGGCCAGGCCGACGATCAGGTAGCCGACCGAGAAGATGCTGAAGCAAAGCATCAGGCTGCGGCGGAACCCGTAGCGATCGACCACGGTCCCGGCCAGCGCCGGCAGCAGGTAGATCAGCGTGTTGAAGATGCTGCCGGCGTAAAGCGTGGCCGTCGTCGTGCCGAGACCCAGGTGCTCGGCGAGATAGACCGCGAGGACCGCCTTGCTGGCGTAGTAGCTGAAACGCTCGAAGAGCTCCAGCGTGTTGGCGACCCAGAAGCTGCGTGTAAAGCCCGTTTGGAGGGTCTGCAGGAAGGGCGCCGCCACGCGGCTACTCTATATCAGCGCACCAGAGCATCTGCCAGTTTCGAGGCCGCGGCAGCATCGAGGTGCCACGTGAGGCTGCCCGCTGCCGGCCGCACGCCGCGCACCGGACAGTCGGCGACGGATACGGAGTCGTCGAAGGCGCGGGCCACGGCGTCGGCCTTGTCCGCGCCGCTCACCAGGACCACGATGGCGCGAGCCGCGTTCAGGACCGGATAGGTCAGGGTCACGCGAGACGTCGGGGCCGACGGCGCGACCGCTGCGGCGGCCAGGCGATCGACAACGGCAAGCGCAGGCGTGCGCGGGAACAGCGACGCGGTGTGGCCGTCGGGGCCGACCCCCAGCAGCACGAGATCCAGCACGGGCCAGGCGCCCGGTGCGAGCACGAAGGCCCGCGACAGGACCGCGGCGTAGGCATCGGCGGCGCCGGCCGCGTCGCCCCGCTCGCCCTCGATGCGATGGATCTGCAACGGCGGCAGCGCTACGCGATCGAACAGCGCGGCCTTCGCCATCCCGTAGTTGCTGTCGCCGTGATCGGGCGGCACGATGCGCTCGTCGCCGAACGCCACGTGGACGCGCGTCCAGTCGATCGCCGGCGTGCCCGCCTCGGCGAGCTGCTCGTAGACCGCGCGCGGCGTGCGCCCGCCGGCGAGCGCGATCCAGCAGGCGCCGCGCGCGCCGATCGCCTCGACGATGCCGCGACGGAAGTGGCCGGAGGCGGCGGCGGTCAGCGCGGCGGCGTCTGCGGCGACGACGACGCGCCGCTCGAACGGCTCCTCCGCCCCCTCGCTCACGGCGTCCGCCACTCCCGACCGTCGCGCGCGAGCAGTGTCTGCGCCGACGGCGGTCCCCACGACGACGCGGGGTACGGCTCGACGCCGTCAGGCGTCCTGGTCCAGGCCTCGAGCAGCGGCGCCACCACCTCCCACCCGGTTTCGACCATGTCGGCGCGGTGGAAGAGCGACTGGTCGCCGGTCATCACGTCGTAGAGCAGCGTCTCGTAGCCCGTCGACGGCCTGGTGCCGAAGTAGTCGGCGTACTTGAAGTCCATGCGCACGAGGCCGACGCTGAGATCGGGCCCGGGCAGCTTGGCCTGGAAGCGCAGCGCGATGCCTTCGTCCGGCTGGATGCGCACGATCAGCGTGTTCGGAACCACCTGGTCGGCGCAGTGGGCCTCCTGGAACAGCAGCAGCGGCGGGCTCTTGAAACGGATGGCGATCTCGGAGACGCGCCGCGCCAGGCGCTTGCCCGTGCGCAGGTAGAACGGCACGTCGGCCCAGCGCCAGTTGTCGATGAGCAGCTTCAGCGCGACATAGGTCTCGGTGTTGGACGTGGGCGCAACGGTGGGTTCTGCGCGGTAGCCGACCACCGGCTTGTCGTCGACCGCGCCGGCGATGTACTGCCCGCGCACGACATCCTCCGCCACCAGCTCCGGCGTGAACGGGCGGATCGAACGCAGCACCTTGACGCGCTCGTCGCGGACGCGGTCCGCCTCGAACGAGTTCGGCGGCTCCATGGCGGTCAGGGCCAGCAGCTGGAACAGGTGGTTCTGCACCATGTCGCGCAGCGCGCCCGCCGTCTCGTAATAGCCGCCGCGGCCTTCGACACCGACGGTCTCGGCCACCGTGATCTGCACGTGGTCGATGTAGCGGCGGTTCCAGACCGGCTCGAAGATGCCGTTGGCGAAGCGGAAGACCATCAGGTTCTGGACGGTCTCCTTCCCCAGGTAGTGATCGATGCGGTAGATCTGCGCCTCGCTGAAGGCCGAGGCCAGCTCGTGGTTCAGGGCGCGGGCCGTGGCGACGTCGCGGCCGAACGGCTTCTCGACGACGATCCGCCGCCACGCCGGCTCGCTCGATCCCGGGACGGTGCCCTGGTTGAGGCCCGCGCCGCCCAGCCCCTTGGCGATCTGGCCGAACAGCGCCGGGGGCACCGCCAGGTAGAACAGCGCGTGGCCGAGAGCGAGGCGATCGAGCTCCGCCCCCAGGCTCTGGTAGGTGGCCGGATCGTCGAGGTTGCCGAAGACCAGGGAGAGATGGGAGTCGAGCCAGCCGCGCTCGTCGGCCGAGAGGCCGGGATCGAGGAAGCGGCTGGCGTCGTCGAGGAGCTTGGCGCGGAACCCCATCTCCTCGACACCGGGCCGCACCATCGCCACGACGCGCGTAGCGTCCGTGAGCAGACCGCCGCGGCACAGGTTGATCAGCGCCGGCACCAGCTTGCGGCGCGTGAGGTCGCCGCCGGCGCCGAACACGACCATGACGCAGGGCGGCGCCGCCACGACTGGCGGCCGCTCGCCGATCGGCTCCTCGACCGGGTGCCCGTCTTTCATCGGCCCTCGCTCTCCGCCGTCCGCCCTCGTGAGGCGGCGCTACTTCTGTTCGCGGTGCCCGCCGAACTGCTCGCGCATCGCCGACAGCAGCTTGTCGCCGAAGGTGTGATCCTGGCGCGACCGGAAGCGGGCGAACAGCGACTCGGCCAGCACCGGCACGGGCACCGCCGTCTCGACCGCGGTCTGGATCGTCCACCGCCCTTCGCCCGAGTCGGACACGTGCCCCGTGAAGCGATCGAGGGTCGGGCTCTCGGCGAGCGCCGCCGACGTCAGATCGAGCAGCCACGACGCGACGACGCTGCCGCGCCGCCAGACCTCGGCGATCGCGGCGACGTTGAAGTCGTAGCGCTGCCCTTCCGGCACGCCGTCCTTGCCGCGCCGACCGCATCAGGTCGAAGCCTTCGGCGAACGCCTGCATCAGGCCGTACTCGATGCCGTTGTGGACCATCTTCACGAAGTGGCCGGCGCCGGCTGGACCGCAGTGCAGGTAGCCTTCCTGGGCCGAGGCCGGCACGTGCGCGGCCTTGTCGATGCCCGGGGTCGTGTCGATCTTCCCCTTGCCGGGGGCCAGCGTCCTGAAGATCGGCTCCAGCCGCGCGAACTGATCCGCCGGCGCACCGATCATCAGGCAGTAGCCGCGCTCGAGCCCCCACACGCCGCCGCTGGTGCCGACGTCGATGTAGGCGATGCCCTTGGCGGCCAGCTCCTTCGAGCGGCGGACGTCGTCCTTGAAGTAGGTGTTGCCGCCGTCGATGATGGCGTCGCCCTTGCCGAGGCGGGCGCCGAGCTCGCGCACCGTCTGCTCGGTGATGTCGCCGGCCGGCACCATGCACCACGCCGTCTTCGGCGACTCGAGCTTCGCCACGAACTCGTCGAGCGAGGCGGCGCCGGTCGCGCCCTCGGCGACGAGCTTCTGGACAGCTGCGTGATCCGGGTCGAACACGACCGCGGTGTGCCCGCCCCGCAGCAGCCGGCGCACCATGTTCGCGCCCATCCGACCGAGTCCGATCATGCCAATCTGCATCGAGAGTGTCCTGCTGAACGTGAGTGAGTGACCGGAGCGGCCGGGCACGCGTCAGTGCGCCGGCGTGAGCGGCGCCTCGTCCACGAGGCGCGCGATCGTTTCGAGCCCGGCCGCGACGTCGGCACCGAGATGGACGCGGATCACCCGGCGCCCGCGCTCGGCGAGCACCGCGAAGTCTCCGCGCGCCTGCGCCGCTTTGATGACGCCGAACGTGTAGGCCTGCCCCGGCACGGCGAGATCGCGGGCGTCGTCGGCCGTGATCTGCAGGAACACGCCCTTGTCCGAGCCGCCCTTGTAGGCCTGGCCGGTCGAGTGCAGGAAGCGCGGCCCGAACCCGACACAGGTCGCGACGTGGGCGCGATCCCGGATGCCGTGCCGGATGCGCTGCAGCACGCCGGCGTGGCGGGCGTTCATCTCGACGTAGGCGAGCAGCGCGACATAGTCGCCCGCCTTCAGCGAGGCGAGATGCGCGCGCAGCCACCCCTCGGGCGTGCCGGTGCTGGCGGCCGCGGCCAACCGCTCCGTCGTCTTCGCGTCGGCGAAGATCTCGAGCCCGCCGCCGCTCACGGCCGGCGTCTCCGCCGGCAGGCTGCCATCGCGCTCGTAGGCGCTGGTGAGCGCCTTCGTCTCGATCTTGCTGGCCTCGACGTCCGGCTGATCGAACGGATTGAGGCGCATGACGTGCGACGCGACGGCGGTCGCGATCTCCCAGCGGAAGAACTCCTGGCCGATGGCGAGCGGGCGGGCCACGTCGATGCGCACGACGACCGCGCCGGCTGCCTCCAGCGCGGCGACGCCGGCATCCTGCGCCGCGTCGGGCGCGGTGAGCGAGCCGCAGGTAGACGAAGACGCGATCGGCGCCGTAGCGATCGGGCGGCGCCAGCGCCTCGAGATCGACCGGCACGATCGACTGCCCGTTCTTGCCCGTCGACTCGGCGACCAGCTGCTCGAGCCAGGCGCCCAGGCCCTCGATGCCGGGCGAGGCGATGAGCGTCAGCTTGTCGCGGCCGGCAATCGCCGCGGTGCCGAGCAGCAGCCCGAGCGAGACGCCGGGGTTGCTCGCGGCCGGCGCCGACCGGATCGCGTCGACCATCCGCGCCGTCTCGTCGAGAAAGGCGGCGACGTCGACGCCCATCACCGCGGCCGGCACCAGCCCGAACGGCGACAGCGCCGAATAGCGCCCGCCGATGGTCGGCTCGCCGGAGACGATGTGCCGGTAGCCGGCGGCCTTGGCCTGGCCTTCGAGCTTGGACCCCGGATCGGTGATGGCGACGAAGCGGCGCGCCGCCTCCGCCGGTCCGCGGACGGCGGCGACGCGGTCGAAGAAATACTGCTGAAAGGCGCTCGGCTCGAGCGTGCTGCCCGGACTTGCTGGCGACGATCACCAGCGTGCGATCGAGGTCCACACGGCCCTCGAGCGCGGCGACCTGCGACGGGACCGTCGAGTCGAGGACGTGGAGTTCCGGCGCGCCCGGGCTGGCGTCCGAAGGTGCGGGCCAGCACCTCGGGACACAGGCTGGAGCCGCCCATGCCGAGCAGCAGCGCGTGCGTGAAGCCGTCCCGGCGAACGCCGGCGGCGATGTCCTGGAGCGCGGGCAGCGAGCGCGCGGCCGGCGTCGATCGCGCCGAGCCAGCCGAGCCACCTGGCTTCGTCCGCGCCGGTCCAGAGCGACGCGTCCTTGTCCCACAGCCGGCGTGTGCCGCCGGCGCTGTCCCACTGCTGCGCCGCCTTGCCTACCTGATCGGCCAGCGCCGAGGGTCCCCGCCACGCCTGCGCGTTCACGCCTGTTGCCGCGTCCTTCATGACACGCGACAGCATATCGCGAGGCCGGGGGCGCCGGTAGAATCAGGACGTCGTCCGGCGTGGCAGGGCCACGTTGCACCAAGACGAGTGAGGCGCCAGGCGATCAAGGCGCGAGGAGTGAGAATATTGAGTGATATGCGAGCGACTGGCAACGCCGAGCGACGGGATGCATCGCTCGTCGACTGCAGTGGAACTGCCACTTCGGACGACTAGAATGGCGCTCAAGACGTATCGCGAGAAGCGCAACTTCAGCCGCTCGCCGGAGCCCGCCGGCGACGACGCGGTGGTCCGGGCGCGGCAGAGCAAGGGCCGCGAGCCGCGCTTCTTCTGCGTCCAGAAGCACCTGGCCACCGCGCTGCACTACGACTTCCGCATCGAGCACAACGGCGTGCTGCTGTCGTGGGCGGTGCCGAAGGGCCCGTCGATCAACACCGCCGACAAGCGGCTGGCGATGCACGTCGAGGATCACCCGATCGAGTACGGCGAGTTCGAGGGCGTGATCCCCGATGGCTACGGCGCCGGCGTGGTGATGCTGTGGGATCGCGGCACCTGGACGCCCGAGGTCGACGACGTCGACGCGGCGCTCGCCAAGGGCGATCTCAAGATGACGCTCGACGGCTTCAAGCTGAAGGGCTCGTGGGTGCTCGTGCGCACGAAGGGCTGGGGCGCCCGGCGACCCGGCGAGAAGCCAGCCGAGGACGGCAAGTCGTGGCTGCTGATCAAGCACAAGGACGAGTGGGCCGGCCCCATCGACATCGCCACGTTCGCCCCGAACAGCGTGAAGAGCAAGGGCACGTTCCGCGACATCCTGCTGCAGGAAGCGCCGGACGTGTGGCACAGCCACCGGCCGGGCGCCGGCGGCGACGCGGCGCTGCGTAAGATCGCCGAGAAGGTGGCCGCGCTCGAAGAGGCGCCGGCCGAGGCGGCTCCGGCCGCGACGACGGAGCCGAAGAAGGCGAAGTCGACTCCGGAGTCGACGATGAAGAAGGGCGCGGCGCCGAAGAAGAAGCCCGCGGAGGCGACGCCGGCCGCGCCGAAGCCGCGCACGGCGAAGGCGGGAGCCAAGGCATGAGCGCCGCGCCGATCTATCTCGACTGCCACGCGACGACGCCGGTCGATCCGCGCGTGCTGGCAGCCATGCTGCCCTACTTCACCGACGTCTTCGGCAACGCCGCGAGCGCCGGCCACGCGTTCGGCTACGCCGCGCAGGCGGCTGTCGATCGCGCCCGGGCCACCATCGCGGCGGCGCTGCACGCCGAGCCCGACGAGATCGTGTTCACCTCCGGCGCTACCGAGTCGGACAATCTCGCGATCAAGGGCGTCGCCTTCCAGCATCCCTCCGGCCACATCATCACCGCCGCGACCGAGCACAAGGCGGTGCTCGACCCGTGCCGGATGCTCACCGACCACGGCTACCGGGTCACCGTGCTGCCGGTGGACGGCGAGGGACGCATCGATCTCGACGACCTGGAGCGGGCCTTCGCCCCCGACACGCTGCTGGTGTCGGTCATGCACGCCAACAACGAGATCGGCACCGTCCAGGACATCGCCGCGATCGCCGCGCGCTGCCGCGCGCGCGGCGTGCTGTGCCACACCGACGCGACCCAGACCATCGGCCGGCTGCCGTTCGACGTCGGCGCGCTCGGCGTCGATCTCGCCTCGTTCACCGGGCACAAGATGTACGGCCCGAAGGGCGCCGGCGGGCTCTACGTGCGGCGCGGCTGCACGCTGCTGCCGCTGTTCGAGGGCGGCGGCCACGAGCGCGGCCTGCGCAGCGGCACGCTCAACGTGCCCGGCATCGTCGGCCTCGCCGAGGCGCTGGCGCTGGCCGTCGCCGAGATGCCGCAGGATACGGCGCACACGCGCCGGCTGCGCGATCGGCTGTGGACGGCGCTGCGCGAGGCCGTGCCGGCGGCGCGCCTCACCGGCGTCGATCCCGCCGTCGACCCCGACCATCGGCTTCCCAACAACCTGCACGTCACGCTCGACGATGCCGACGGCGACCGCATCGCGCCGGCCCTCGCCGGCGTCGCCTGCTCGACGCGATCGGCGTGCACCAGCGGCGCCAGCGGCCCGTCGCACGTGCTCGAGGCGCTCGGCCGTCCCGAAGGCGGCACCACGCTGCGCTTCGGCGTCGGCCGCTTCACCACCGAGGACGACATCGCACGCGTCGCGGCCGGTCTCCTCGAAAGCACCCGGGCCTGAGCGGTCCGCACGATCATGGAACAGATCACCGTCCACGCCCGCTTCCACACGGGGCACCGTCAGATCGGCTATCCCGGCAAGTGCCGCTTCGTCCACGGCCACACCTGGAAGGGCACCATCGTCGTCGCCACCGAGGAGTTCCCGCGCGACGAGATCGACATGTCGCTCGACTTCGGCGACCTCAAGAACATCCTCCGCAAGTTCGATCACAAGATGATCGTCACCGCCGGCGACACGACCTTCACCGACCCGGCGATCTTCGAGCCCGAAGGCGTCATCGTGATCAAGGGCAAGGGGCCGAGCGTCGAGAACGTCGCGCTGCACGCCTTCGACGAGGTGGTCGCGCACATCGGCCACAAGTTCCCCGGCCGCGCCAGGACCTACACGATCGAAGTGATCATCACCGAGACCGAGAACAACATCTTCTCGGTGCGGCGCACAGTAACTGTCTGATTGTTGGCGAGCGCGCGCCTCACGCGCGCTCGCGGGCGGCCCTTCGAGCGTCCGGCTGCTGTTTCGCCGCGCTGGGCGCGCGGCGGCGCCGGACGCGGGCCGCAATCTGGCTCACGGCGCCTCGGCGCGAATCTCGTGCACCGTCACGGTGCCCGTCTGGCCGGGCGGCGTGTTGGTGGTGTCGACGACCACCAGCACGGATCGGACGCGCGTGACCGGCGGCGGCCCCGTGGCGTCGTCGATCGGCAGGAAGCCCGTCATCGGCACCACGTGGGTCGAGACCTCGGGGCCGATCACGACCGAGCGATACCACCGCCGGGCGGCCTGCCCACCGAGGGGCTCGCGCAGCTGGATCGAGACGCGCATCGGCCGATCCGCCGACAATCGCAGGCGAAGCCACGACGCCCAGCTGAGCACCCCGACGTCGGACGTGACCAGCGCCGCGTACTGGCTGGCGCGGGCGCCGGGGGCCAGCGTGTAGGCCAGGCGGACTGGCGGCGCGGCGTCCGCGGCGGCAGGCGGCGCACCGGCCGGCTCGAGCCGCGCCTCGGCGTTGGCCGCGTGCTCGACGCGCCACGCGTCGGGCGCCGCGGCGAGCACCTCCGATCGCGCCGGCGCCACGACGACGGGCGCGGTCGCTGCCGGCGGGTCCGCGGCCCGCAGGTAGATTGGGTTGGTGACCGCCCAGGTCACGAACCGATCCGGCGACGACCCGGGCCAGCCGACCACCGCCTGACACGCGTGTCCGGCCTCGTCCGGATCGAGGGCGCGGCTGAACGTCGGGGACGCGAACGTCTGGGTGATGGTCCGGCCGTCGCAGACGATGCGGATCACCGCTTCGCGCGGCGCGTCGGCTTCGACGGTGACCACGACGGGGCCGGTCCCCGGCAGGAACGCGCCCATGCGCGCCCGGACCCCGCCGCGTTCGGCGACGATCGCCACCCGGCCGGCGGCGGCACGCGCCGCGATCGTGCTGAAGGTGCGGCCGTCCCGGAGCGCGCGGAGCACGGCGGCCGCATCCCGTCCGGCATCGCCGCCGAGCGCGGCGTCGAGCTCGACGCTGACCTGCGCCGTCGCGAACAGCGTCTCGTAGCCGGGCGCGCGCACGCTGACCCAGGCGCGATCGAACCCGCCTTCGCTGCCGAGCCGCGCATGGGCGTCGACGCTGGCGAGACCGATGACGCGGCGCTGCGCCGCCATCGCCGCCCAGCGCGGCAACAGGCTGCCGCCGTCACCGGCGAGAAGGGCGAGCGACGGCACCGGACGGATCGGGAAATAGACGAGCGCACGCGCCAGCCGCAGCGACGAATCGTCGCGCCATTCCGAGTCGAGGTTGAACCACTCGAGGCCGTCGACGGGCGCCTGCCAGTCGCGCCACGACAGCCCCGGCTTCGGCGAATCCGGGTGGGCGACGACACCGAACCCGCCGAGCCTCCGCACGTCCTCGACGACGTCCGCGGCGTCGCCCGCGAGTCGATACGGCGCCTGGCCCAGCCCCAGCGCGAGGTAGTGTCCATGCGTCGTGCTGAGCTCGACGCCATCGATGACCAGCACGCCGTGCCGATAGGCGGGCGCCATCACCGGCCGCGTGCCGTCGCCATGGTCGGTGATGACGACGAACCGCAGGCTGGCGCGCGCAGCCGCCGCGGCGATCTCGTCGATGGTGCCGCTGCCGTCCGAGCGCGTCGAGTGGACGTGGACGACGCCGCGGGCGATGGCGGCCGGCGCGATCGTGAAGGCCGCCGTCTGCGTTGCGCGCGGGCCCGGCGGCGCAGCCAGCGCGGCGAGCCCCACCACCGCGAGCGCGCCCAAGCCCCACACTCGCCGTCGCCGCACGGCGTGACTATATCGCTGTTGGTTCGGCGGCTGGCCTTCGAGCCTGCGGTCTATTCGCGGCGCCAGGCGCGCCGCAGCGCCCGCACGCGGTCGGCGCATGATACGTTCTTGGGCATGGTGGAGAAAGACCTCCTGGACATCCTCGTGTGCCCCGACGATCTGACGCCCGTCCGGCTGGCGACCGCCGCCGAGCTCACGGCGCTGAACGCCCGGATCGCCGCGGGACAGGTGAAGAACCGCGGCGGGCAGGCCGTCGCGACGGCGGTGAAGGAAGGCCTCGTCCGGGCCGATGGGAAGTATCTCTACGTCGTCGACGACGACATCCCGGTCATGCTGATCGACGAAGCCGTACCGCTCGTCTAGAGCCGCCCGCGTGTGCGGGCGCTACAGCTTCGATGCGATCTTCGCGGCCAACTCGGTGGCGACGGCGGGGTCCAGCCGTCCGGCGGGCCAGCCGACCCCCAGCCCTCCCCCACCCTCCGGCTTCGGAATGATGTGGAAGTGGACGTGGAACACCGCCTGGTGGGCCGGGGCGCCGTTGTTCTGCAGGACGTTGTAAGCGGTCGTGCCGGTCGCCGCCATGACGGCGCGGGCGATCCGCGGCAGCACCCGGCCGATCGCGGCCGCGGAGGCGTCCGACAGCTGATCGAGCGTGGCCGCCGGCTCCTTCGGGATGACCAGCGTGTGCCCGGGGCTCAGCGGCGAGACGTCGAGGAACGCCAGGACGTCCGCATCCTCGTAGACACGGGCGCAGGGAATCTCGCCCCGCAGGATCCGGCTGAAGATGGTGTCGGACATCGCCCTAGAACAGTCAGGGCCAGAACGGTCAGGAGACGTTCAGCTGACGTGGGCGACCGGCGGCGTGACGCGCTGGACGACCTCGGGCCGGCCGGGGCGCGGTCGGGTCGACGAATCGACTTCACAGGCGGGCACGGCGAAAGCCGACAGGGCCAGCAGGAACATCGCGGAAGCGGCAACGATACGGCGGGAAAACGACATCGTCTAAGCCTGACAGCTGGACGTCAGAATACCACGAACTTGACACGAGTGGCCGGCCAGGCACCGTCAAGGGCTGGTGGCCTGGGACGAAGTGGCTGCCGGGTTTGACCAAGGTGGAACCCGGACGTAGGATGCGCCATGCAGACCCGCCTCAGATGGCTCGTCCTGGCACTGTGCTGCCTGGGATCGGCCACTTTCGCCTCGGCTCAGGAAACCGGCTCGATCTCGGGCTATACCTTCGACGCGACGGGTACCGCCGTCGCCGGCGTCACCATCACCGTCACGGGCGCGCCACTGCCCGGCGCCCGCACCGTCACCACCAACGACAGCGGCTTTTTCCAGGTCCCGATCCTGCTGCCCGGCAGCTACACCGTCAAGGCCTCCAAGGCCGGCGTCGGCGACAGCCAGCGCTCCGTGATCGTCGAGGTCTCGCGTGACTCGCAGGTCGACCTGGCCCTGGGCGTGGCGCTCCAGGAATCGGTGGCCGTCACCGCCGCGACGCCGCGCGTCGACCTGCGGTCGACCGAGGTGAACTTCAACTTCTCCAAGGAGCTGATCGATCAGCTGCCGCTGCAGCGCACCTACGCCGGCCTGTTCCAGCTCATCCCAGGCGTCGCCGAGAACAACAGCTTCGCCCCGAACGGCGGCGGCAGCCGGCAGGACAACACCTACCTGCTCGACGGGGTCAACATCACCAACCCCGGCTTCGGCTACCTGTCGACCGAGGTCAACGAGTTCGACATCCAGGAGTTCTCCGTCAAGCGCGGCGCCATCACCGCGGAGTTCGGGCGCGCCTCGGGCTTCGTCACCAACGCCGTCACCCGCAGCGGGTCGAACTCGCTGTCCGGCGGCGCCCGGCTCGAGGTGATTCCGAGCGCCTGGGTCACCGACAGCGACAAGCGGATCCGCAGCACGACCAGCCGGCTGGTGCCGTCGTTCGCGCTCGGCGGCCCGATCCGGCACGACCAGATCTTCTTCTACGGATCGGCGCAGGCGACGATGATCGACACCACCGACCGCTCCAACAACCTCGGGCCGGTGCCCGACCGGGAGCAGCGGACGTACGACTACTTCGGCAAGATCACGGCGGCGCCCGCCAGCCAGCACTTCCTGAGCGCGAGCTACCGGTCGCGGCCGAACACGGACGAGTTCGCCGGCGTCGGCGCCAACGACTCCGGGTCGGTCGCCACCAACAACGAAGGCACCAACCGCGTCGCCACCGCCACCTACAGCTGGTTCTTCTCGTCGACCGGGTATCTCGACGTGAAGTACCTCCGCCTGGACGAGCAGAACGAGACGGTCGCGATCACCGACCTCGGCTTCCAACCGCCCTTCGACGTGAACAATCTGGCCGCGATGGGCCAGTTCACCGTCGGCGGCGTCAACGTCGGCGGCGCGAACCTCAGGCTGAATCGGCAGAACTACGCACGCGACGAGGTCAAGGCGTCGGTCAGCCAGTACCTGGATCTGAAGGGGATGTCCCATCAGCTCAAGGCCGGCTTCGGGGTCGAAGGCACGAAGGAGGATTTGACCCGCGAGTCGAACGGCTGGGGCCTGATCTCGATCGTCCAGGCCGGCCGTCAGGTCCAGGCCCGCTACTACCCGCGCCAGCCGTCGCAGCTGTCGAAGTCGCGGACCTACAGCCTGTTCTTCCAGGACAACCTGACCATCGGGCCGCGCCTGGTCGTCAACGCCGGCGTGCTGTTCAACCAGGACGACTTCCGGCAGGAGCTGGCTTCCACCAACACCTTCCTGACCTTCGGGATGGGCAGCCAGATCCAGCCGCGCCTCGGCGCCAACTACAACCTGCGCAAGGGCGCCGGCGACAAGGTCTACGGCAACTACGGGCGCTACTACAACTCCGACCAGAAGAGCAGCGCGCGCTCGCTGGCGCCGAACCGCCTGTTCACCAACGACGCGCTCTTCGACAGCGTGACCGGCGCGCTGATCTCGGACACGCAGGGCGCCAACACCACCGGCAAGGTGTTGCGACAGCTCGATCCGACCTACACCGACGAAGCGCTCTTCGGCTACGCGACGCCGATCGCCGGCGGGTGGAGCGTCGACGCGTTCTTCCTGTATCGCACGTCGAAGGACTTCATCGAGGATCAGCCGACCGTGCTGCCGGCGAGCACGTTCATCGTCGACAACCTGTCGAACGCGTTCCGCAAGTACCGCGCCTTCACCGTGGAGCTGTCGCGGCCGCTGCGCGACAAGTGGAGCCTGACCGCGAGCTACGCGCTGACGCGCCTCTGGGGCAACTTCGACCTGGACTACTCCACCGTCGCCGTGTTCAACACGTCGTCGATCCTCCAGGACGGCCCGGGCGTGTTCGTCGAGGATCGGTTCCGCGAGGGCCCGCTCAGCCAGGACCGCACGCACGTGCTGAAGATCTTCGGGCTCGTACGTGCCGACCCCGCACCTCACCTTCGGCGGCTACCTGCGCGCGCAGAGCGGGCAGCCGTGGGAGGCGCGCGGCCGCGACTGGTACGACGGCTACCGGCGCTACATGGAGCCCGCCGGCGCCAACCGCAACGACGCCTGGACCAACTTCGACGTCCTGGCCGCCTACAGGCTGCGGCTCGGCGCCAAGACGAACGTGACGTTCGAAGGCCGCGTCCTCAACCTGTTCAACCAGGAGACGGCGCTCGAGCGCGACAACCGCCAGTACCTCGACGGCCGCATCCGCACGCTCGACGGCACCCAGGTCCCGGGCGATCCGGCCAGCTATACCGACGCGATGCTGGTCGGTACGACGCTGCCGAATCCGCGTTTCGGCGAGCCGACGGTCTATGCCGAACCGCGTCGACTGCTCGCGACCGTCCGGCTCGACTTCTGATTGTACAGCTCGTCATCAGTGCCGAAGAGGGCCCGTCGCTCAGCGGCCTGCACTCTTTCCGTTCTGATCCTGACTGACTGCAACCAGCCAGAACACGCCGAGCGCCGTGGCGATGATGGCGGGCCGATATAGCTGCCACGGCAGACGCTCTGTGCGGTAGCTCAGATGCCCATTACCGACGCGAAGCACCTCGGCGCCGATGGACCAGCTATCGCCGACGAGCACCGCGGCGAACACAGTCATGGCTGACACGATGATCACGGCGGCTACGAGAGCGAATCGTTCATCATCGAGGAACCGACGCGTGACGGCCCCGACCAGTTGGTGCGCGATCACCACGTACGCAAAGGCGAACACGAGGAGGACGGCGGCGTCGAACACGAAGTCTCGTTGCTGGGCGTAATCACGCACAGTACTCGACGTCGATGCCATGCCGCTGAGAGATCCTCGCGAACAGCATCGCCATGCACTGGTCGCGGACGTCCGCATATGGACCGGCGCCCTGCTCTCTCACGGCCGGCCACCGGTGAGCGCCTCGACGACCCCGCGCGCCTGCGGGTAGTCGGGGCGCAGCGCCAGGGCCCGGCGCGCTTCGGCGAGGGCCTCGTCGAGGCGATCGATCTGGACGTAGGCGATCGCCAGGTGCAGGTGGCTGCTCGGCCGGGCGTCGTCGAGGCCGACGGCGCGCTCGAGCGTCTTCGCCGCCCGCGCCGATCGGCCGCGCTCCAGCAGCGCGACGCCGAGCGCCTCGACGATGTCGGCGCGGCGCGGATACCGCGCGTCGAGGGCGAGAAAATAGGGCTCGGCCAGGTCGCCGCGACGCGCCTCGAGCAGATGCTGCCCGATCTCGCGCAGCGTGGCGGCGTCCACCGCCGCCGTCCGCGCCACCTCTGCCACCGCGAACACCGCGCTCGACGTCTCGGGTCCACCGATCGCGTCGTCCACAATCCAGCGCGCGGCACCCACGGCGCTGGCGCCACCGGCGGCCGCACGCAGCATGTGATGGCGGGCCTCGCCGGTGCGGCCGGCGCGCGCGAGCAGCTGGCCGAGGACTGCATGCGCTTCCGGCTGCTTCGGATCGATCGACAGCGCCCGGCGCACCTGGGTTTCAGCGGAGGCCAGATCGCCGTGCGCCTGCAGCGCCAGCGCGACGCGATAGTGCACGGTCCCGGGCTCGGGGTGCTCGCGGGCGACCGTCGCGGCCCTGGCCATCGCTTCGGCGGGCCGTCCCAGGCCAGCCAGGGCGCTGGCCATGGCGACGCGTTCCTCGAGCCGGCCGTCGTCGAGCGCGAGCGGCCACAGCGTCGCCGTCGCCGCCATCCCGCAAGCCGCCAGGGGGATCGCCGCATCGATCCAGCGGCGCGTGCGCAGCGCGGTGATCGTCGACGTGACGCCGCCGGCGCCGGCGATCGCCAACGGCACGAGGATCGGCAGGCGATAGCGGCCGGCGACGAAGAAGACCGCGACGCTGATCGCGTAGAGCGGCACCAGCGCGCCCCAGGCGAGATAGCCGGCGCGCGCAATGCCGGCGCGGGGCCGTGCCGCCAGGCCGGCGACGCCGAGCGGGACGAGACACCAGGCGCCGATCGGCAGCCAGCGCAGCACGGTCTGCTCGTCGCGCTCGTAATAGGCGTAGCTGTAGTTGAGCGGCAACTCGGCGCGGTGGGCGACGAGCCACAGCTTGCGGGCGAACAGCGCGGCGGCGTCGCCCGGGTGCTCGCGGATCCACGACGCGCCCAGGCCGGCGAAGTAGCCCGACACGTCGGGGTCGGCGAGCGGCCGGCCGGCCGCCGCTTCGGCGACCACGCGGGCATCGTGCGCCTGCCCGGCGATCGACGGCGTGATCCCCGGTGGCGCCTCATAGGTGCCGTCGGCGCCCGCGCGGTTGCCGATGAAGAAGTTCAAGCCGCCGTGCGAGGAGATCAGCGTCAGCCGGCCCGTCATCGCCAGGTTGCGCACCGCGGCCGGCGCCAGGCCGATCGCCAGCGCCCCGGCGAACGCCGCCGCGGCGAGCACCGCGCGGGCGCTGCCGGCGTCGCAGCAGCCGCGCCAGCAGCCCGGCGCCGATCGCCGCCGCGACGATCAGCGCGTTCGGGCGGTTCAGCGCGAACAGCGCCGCCAGCAGGCCGGTGCCGGCCCACGCAGGCCAGCGATCGCCCTGGACGGCGCGGCCGTAGACCAGCGCCAGCGCGGCGATGAGCACGGGATCGAGCGCCGACTGCAGCAGCACGATCTCGTGAAACGTGATGACGCCGGCGCCGGCCAGCAGCGCGCCCGCGACCAGCGCGGCCGGGTCGCCGAACCAGTCGCGCGCACTGCGCATCGCGCAGGCGATGGCCACCACGCCGAGCGCCGCCTGCACCACTCGGGCCGCCACCAGCGAGCCGCCGGAGACGCCGAGGACGATGGCGAGCACGTAGACGTAGAGCGGCGAGACGGGAAAGGCGCCGCCCTCGAATGCCCCGGCGAGCGTCCAGTCGCCGGCCGCGACACGCGACGCCAGCGCGACGTACCATTCGCTGTCGAGGCCGCCGGCCGGCTGGAGCAGCGGATGGCCGCCCAATTGCGCGATGGCGAGGCCCTTCACGGCCGCCGCCATGGCCAGGATCGCCGCTTCCGCCGCCAACCAGCCCCATCGCCTCCGCATCTCGGCGGATACTAGTGTTCCGGAGCAGGGGCCCGCGACACAATTCGCGGGCGCCGCATCCGGTAGTACCGATGTCCACGCCGAACCGCCGCGCGCTCCTCGCCTATCTCATCGTCTGCATCGCCTGGGGATCGACCTACCTCGCCATCCGCGTCGCGGTGCGATCGCTGCCGCCCTTCGCGATGGCCGGCACCCGGTTCCTGATCGCCGGCGCGCTGCTCGCCGCCTATGTGTACTGGCGGCGGCTGCCGTGGCCGGACGGCGTTCGCGGCGTCGCCTACGTCGCCGGCTGCGGCGTGCTGTTCTTCCTGCTCGGCAACGGCCTGGTCGTCTGGGCGCTGCAGTTCATGCCCTCGGGCACCGCGAGCATCTTCGTCGTCGCCGTCGGGATCTGGACCGCCGTCTTCGACGCGCTCGTCCCCGGCGGCACCGGCCGGATCACGATGCGGGTCGGCGTCGGCCTGGTGATGGCGTTCGTCGGCTCGGTACTGCTGGTGGGCACCAACGCCGCGCAGATTCTCCACGCCGACCTGCGCGGGCCGATCGCGCTGACGATCGCCAGCATGGCCTGGGCGATGGGGACCGTGCTGATGAAGCGGCGGCCGTCGCCGGCCAACCCGTTCGCCAACGCCACCGTGCAGATGGTCGCCGGCGGCGCCACGCTGCTGCTCGCCGGCCTCCTGCTCGGCGAGACCACCAGGATCGCGCCCACGACGGAGGGCGTGGCCGCGTTCGTCTACCTGATCGTGTTCGGCTCGCTGGCCGGCTTCGGCGCCTACGCCTACGCCCTGCACTACATGTCGCCGACGGCGATGGGGACGTACGCCTACGTCAACCCGGTCGTCGCCGTGATCTTCGGCCGCATCCTGCTGGGCGAACCGATCTCGCGCCGCGTGATCATCGCGATGGCCCTGATGATCGGCGCCGCCGTGCTCGTACAGTTCGGGGACCGTCTGGCACGGGCGCCAGGATCGCAGCGGGTGGCGGAGCAGACGTAGATGCCGGCGCGAAGGGGTACGCGCCGGGGCGGGCTGGCGCAGGAGGCGCCGAGCCCGTCAGCGAGTACCAGGCCGGGCGTAGCGTCCGTCTTCTGAACGCTGCAGGAACGACGCGCCAGTCAGCGTAGTCAGCGCGTGCCGGGTCGTGCCTTCGTCGAGTCGCCACAAACGGCAGGCCTGGGCTTCGGTGAGGCGAAGGCCGGGCTGCTCGATGTACTCGGCTCGAATGCGCTCGACCAGGGTGTTGAGGGTCGGGGCCGTGCCAGGGGGAAGCGTCGGCCGGGGCTCGATGGTGGAGAGAGCTGGGCGCGCCATAAGGAAGAACAGACTACGCCTGCCCGATGACGGCTACAAGTCGGCAGAACCACTAGTCTGCAACATCGTGCTGCGGCGGGAAGCTGAGCTTGAAACACCCGTCGCGCGGCTTGCCGTAAAGTGGACTGTCCACTACGGTTCGGAGTAAGGTGAGGCCCTCATGTCCACACTGCAGCAACGCGTTCCCCGGACGTTCGCGCGTCCCGTCCTCGCCGCACTCACCATCGGCCTCGATGTTCGTGCTCGCGCCGACCGGCGGCGCCCGCGAAACGACGACGGCGAAGGAGATGCGCGACGCCGCCACGGCGTTCCTGGCGACCCTGGACGCCGGGCAGAAGACCGCCACGACGTTTCCCTTCACGAGCGACGAGCGCGAGAACTGGTTCTTCACGCCGGTTCCGCGCAAGGGACTCGCCTACTTCTCGATGACCGACGCGCAGCGCGCCGCCGCGGTGAAGCTGCTGAAGACCGGCCTCAGCGCCAAGGGCTTCGCCAAGGTGGAAGCCATCCGCGCGCTCGAGTCCGTGCTCTACGACGTCGAAGGCGACGCCGGCAAGAAGCCGTTCGTCGGCGGCGACGGGCACCCGCACCGCTATCCGGAGCGATACCTGTTCACCATCTTCGGCACGCCGTCCGCCACCGAACCGTGGGGCTGGCGCTTCGAAGGGCACCACATCTCGCAGAACTGGACGGTCGTGAGCGGCTCGGCGATCGCCTCGAGCCCGCAGTTCTTCGGCAGCAACCCGGCCGAGGTCCGCACCGGCCCGCAGACCGGCACGCGCGTCCTCGCCGCCGAAGAGGATCTCGCCCGCACGCTCCTGCAGTCGCTCGACGCGACGCAGCGCCAGGCGGCGATGGTCGACCCGAAGGCGCCAAACGACATCTTCACGACGAACAAGCACCAGGCGGAGCGGCTGCCCGACGTCGGCGTCGCCTACAGCGCCCTCACGCCGGGCCAGCAGCAGGCGCTGTGGAAGCTGATCGAGGAATACGCCTTCGCCCAGACCGCCACGCTGGGCCAGGGCCGCCTCGCGGCGATCAAGAAGGACGGCATCGCCACGATCAAGTTCGCGTGGATGGGCGTCGCCGAGAAGGGTGGCCCGCACTACTACCGCGTGCAGGGCGCCAACTTCGCCATCGAGTACGACAACACCCAGAACAACAACAACCACGTCCACGCGGTGTGGCGCGACTACAACGGCGACTTCGGCCGCGACATCCTGGCCGCCCACTACAAAGCCGATCACGGCTCCGCGGCCCCGGGTCGCCCCTAGCGCTATGCTGGCGCGCGGTCCCCTCAGGCCCGCGCGCAGGCCGCCCTTCGAGCGTGCGGCTGCTGTCTCGCCGCGCTGGGCGCGCGGCGGCGCCGCACGCGGGCGGCAACGGCGCCTTCGGCCGCGACATCCTGGCCGCCCACTACAAAGCCGATCACGGCTCCGCGGCCCCGGGTCGCCCCTAGCGCTATGCTGGCGCGCGGTCCCCTCAGGCCCGCGCGCAGGCCGCCCTTCGAGCGTGCGGCTGCTGTCTCGCCGCGCTGGGCGCGCGGCGGCGCCGCACGCGGGCGGCAACGGCGCCTTCGGCCGCGACATCCTGGCCGCCCACTACAAGGCCGATCACGGCTCGTCGGCGCCCGGACGTCCGTAGGTTGAGCGCATCGCCGTACGCACGACGGGCCGGCTTCGCGCGAGCGAGCCGGCCCGTTCCATGTACGGGCGTGTGATCCCGCCTATTCGAGCGTGCGAATCCCGACGTTGCGGAACTCCGCGCGCATCGGCGGCCCGGTGTGGAGCTGCAGGCCGATGAACCCCTTGCTCGGCCGCTTCGCCTTGTCGCCGTCGAGGAACACCGCGCTGACCTTGCCGTTGATCGCGTGGACCACGAGATCCTGGCGGGCGATGATGTGGATCGTGTTCCAGCCGCCGATGTTGATCGCCGCCTTCAGGGCATCGGCCGGCGTCGGGCTGCCGAAGATCGTCGGCTTGTCGCCGCGGCTGGAGGTCGCCTGGCCCGGCAGCGCCAGGAAGCCGCGTCCCCGCTCCTCGTAGAGCTGCCCGGTCCACTGGTTGGCGAAATCGATGTCCGCCTGATACCCCTTGAGCACGTAGGGCCCGACGTCGGGCGCCCGCTCGCTGCGGTACTGGACGCCGGTGTTGCCGGCCGTGATCCGGAAATCCATCTTCAGCTCGAAGTCGGCCGGCTGCGCCTTGGTCCAGATCAGGAAGGTATTGGCGGGCAGTGGCTTGGCCGCGGTCGTCTCGCCGACCAGCAGCCCACCCTCGGCGCGCCAGAACGCCGCGTCGCCCTCCCAGCCGGCGAGCGACGACCCATCGAACATGGGCTCGAAGCCGGCGCGGTCCTCGAGCGCGAGCGGCTGGATGTTGCGGGGGCCTTGCGCCAGCAGGGCGCCGCTGGCGAGGGCGCAGGCACCCAGGATCGCGACGGGAACGACGGCGGATCGCATCATCAGTCCTCCACGGGAAACGGGACGGCGCCTATTGCGGCGGCGTCGCCAGCAGGAACGCGAGCAGGTCGGCGAGCTGCGTCTGGCTCAGGTCGTCGACCAGCCCCTCGGGCATCAGCGACACCGCGGATGGCTTTCGCGACGCCACCTTGGCCTTCGCGATTTCGATCGGCCGCTCGGCCGGTGTCATCTGCAGCGCGATCTTCTCGCCGTCCTCGCGCGCCACCAGGCCGAACAGCGTCTGGCGATCGGTCGTCGCCACTTCGACGCTCTGGTACTGGTCCGAGACCGCCCGCGAGGGCCACAGGATCGCCTCGACGACATCGCGCTTCTTGAAGCGCGACGCCAGCGTCGTCAGGTCCGGCCCGAAGTCGGTGCCGATCGACCCGAAACGGTGGCACTGCGCGCACGCCTTCTCGTAGTACGGCCGGCCGCGGGCCGGTGAGGCCGGCGCCCGGGCCGGCGTGAAGATCTGCTCGTCGAACGTCTCCTCGCGGCTGATGGCGCGGATGCCCCGGCTGCGCGCGATGCCCGGGTTCCCCGTCCGCGGGCCGCGGGCGGCCGACGCGGCGGCGGCGCTGAGCTCGGCTTCGGTGAGCGGCGCGAACTGCGGCACCTTGCCGTAGGCCATCTGCTTCTCCGCGTCCGAGAAGTCCTTGATCGTCGCTTCGAACAGCAGGTTGATGAAGCCGGGGAAGCTGGCGCCGCCGCGCCACTGCGCCGCGCGGGCGTAGACGTCCATCAGCGACGACTTCTGCTCCGCCGTCCAGCCGGCCGTCGTGCCGCGCAGCACGGAGAGCAGGTGGATCTGCAGGGCGGGGTTGGTGTCGCCCTTGGGGATGGCGGTGAGGATCTTCGTCGAGGCGTCCGGCTGGCCGCAGAAGGCAAGGACGCTGGCGAGCTCGCGGGTCAGGCGCTCGTCGGCCGCGGGAAAGCGGGACACGAGCTTCTGGTGCACCTGCTGCAGCCGCGCCGCGTCGAGATCGCCGGCCGTGATCGTCTGCGCCTGGAACCCGGCTTGCCCATCGCGCCTGACGTTGGCGGGCGGCGGCGGCTGGGTGAGCCGCGCCGCTTCGATCGCGGCGAGCTGGAAAGCGCGCAGGAGGCGCACCTGCAGATCCACCGTGAGATCGGAGCGGCCCATCAAGGCGATTTGCCGGTCGACGAGCGGCAGCAGGTCGGCGCGATCGGGCGCGGTGAAGATGTAGGCGACCATCGCCTCGATGCCGCGGACGGTGTGCGTATCGGCCAGGACGCGATCGCGCCAGGCGGTGCGCGCCGTGCGCTGCAGCGCGAGCCGGCCGGCGAAGCGCACGAAGCGATCGGGCGATCCGAGCAGCGCGTAGAGGTCGCCAACGGGCGCGAGGCTCTCCGCCGACGGCGACTGCCCCATCCGCACCAGCGCCTCGGCGGCGCGCCGCTGCACGAGCGGGCTCAGATCCTTCAGCCCGGTGGCGGCGACGGCCGCGGCCTTCGCGCCCTGGACGCCCGCGGCGAACACCGCGGCGGCGCGGACGTCGGCGTCGGACTCGCGCATCAGGTCGGCGAGCAGCGGCACCGGCGGCGCCGGGCCGTGGCGCTGCAGCACGTAGATCGCCTGGGCCCGATCCTCGCCGCGGGCCGCCCGATCGCGGGCCAGCGCCTCGAGGCCGCTCGCCCATCCGTCGCCGAGATCCGTCTTCGCCCTGGCCACCGCGGCGTGTCCCCAGCTCGAGAGCGGCTGCGGCTGGCGCACGACGGCGAGCAGCGGCGTCAGCTTCGCGGTCGCCGGCCGCGGCCCGTTGTAGACGACCCGGTAGACGCCGCCCTCGGTGGTGCGTCCGCCCGTCGTGAAGTAGACGAGGCCGTCAGGTCCGACCTCGACGTCGGTGATGTTGAGCGGCTCGCCGTGCACCAGCTCGGTGCGGGCGGACGGCGCCGCGTAGCTCGCGCCCTTACGCGTCAGCGGCGCGTAGAGCAGGCGGCCGCGCGACCAGTCGGCTTCGAGCAGCGCGTCGTGCATCGCCGTCGGGTAGACCCGCGACTGATAGAACTCGACCCCGACCGGCGATCCGCGGCCGACGTCGCGCAGCGGCGGCAGGCTGTCGTGGGCCCAGGCCGGCAGCTTGCCGGATCCGTTGCGGTAGCCGTAGTCGCCGCCGGGCACCACGTGCACCGTGCGGATCTCGCGGTACCACGGCATCCCGATGTCCCACTCCATGTCGCTGTCGAACGTGAACAGCTCGCCCTCGAGATTGAAGGCGTGGTCGTAGGCGTTGCGGAAGGCGCCGGCCACGATCGTGAAGCGCTTCGCCGCGGGATCGACGCGGTGCACCGTCCCGTGCGCGCCGATCCTGGCGCTGGGGCCGAAGCCGCGGCCGTCCTGGGTCACCGGCAGGAACTGCGACTCGCGGCCCCCGGCGAACGGCGAGGCCGGATCGATCTGCGTCTCGTCGACGAAGAACGTGTTGTTGCCGACCATCATCGTCAGCGCGCCGTCCGGGCCGCGGCGCAGCGCGTGGACGCCGTGCTCCTGCACGGCGTCGATGAACGGCGCGATCAGCGTCGCCCCCTCGGTGACGCCGTCGGCGTCGGCGTCCGGCATCTGGTAGAGGCCGGACTTCTCGGCGGGCGCCGGCTGTCCCTCCGGCACGGCGGGGTTGCACGCACCGTACAGCATCGGCCCGTCGTACCAGAGGCCCTGGCAGTTCTTGACGCGGGTGCTGACGACGACTTCGCCCTCGAAGACGCCGTCGCCGTCGGCGTCGACCAGCCGCCGCGGGTGGTCGAGCTCCTTCGAGACGACCAGCCGTCCCTGGCTGTCGAAGGTCATGGTGACGTAGGAGTCGGTCTTTCCCGCCGGCACGACGCGCTCGACGGCGAAATTCGGCAGCGTCGTGAAGCGCCCGGGCTCGCTGCGGGCGGTCAGCGCCTCCGGCGCCGGACGCCGGCCCTGCGTCGTGGGTTGCGCGGCGACCCCGACGACGGCCAGCATCGTCAGGGCCACGACACCTTGGGACCAACCTCGCACGCGCACCCCCATCCGCCGGCGTCGCCGGCTGCCGCTCGCGCCCCTAGAACGTGAAGCGTGCCGCGAGCTGCGCCTGACGCGCCGGCTGCGCCGACAGGCTCTGTCCGAACGTCGGACGATCGACGAAGCTGTCCGGCAGGTTCAGGTTCTGCCGCGACAGCACGTTGAAGATTTCCAGCCGCAGCTCCAGCGCCCGCGACGATCCCAGCGCCATGCGCTTCGACACCGACAGATCGAGCGACGCGTAGCCGGGCCCGGTCAGGCTGTTGCGGCCGGCGTTGCCGAACGTGTACTGCGGGGCGATCGCGAACACCTCGCCGTCGTAGGTGCCGGTGTGCGCGTCCGGCGGCACCGATGCCGGTGACCACGTTCGGCCGGTCGTAGGCGAACGTGCCGCCGCCGGTGTTGCCGGTGTTGCTGTTGTCGAAGCTGATCGCGCGGCGTGAACGGCCGGCCGGACTGCGCGGTGAGGATGCCGCTCACCTGCCAGTGCCGCAGCACCGCCGGCGCGCTGTCGGCCACCGGCACGTTCCACGTCGCCGAGGCGACCAGCCGGTGCCGGACGTCGAAGTCCGGACGGGCCCCACTCGGCGGCGAAGTCGCGGCTGTTCTGCGGCGTGTTGTCGTCGCCGTCGGTGGCGAGGAAGGACGACGTGTCGTCCTCGGACGTCGCCCAGGTGTAGCCGGCCTTGAAGGCCAGGCCGCGCGCGTACGGCCGCTCGACCGCCACCTGCAGCGCGTGATAGCGCGACGTCGCCTCCGACTCGATATAGAGGATGTCGCCGTAGCCGGGGATCGGCCGCCGGTCGGCGATGTCGCCGGGGCCGGGCGGGGGCTGGTTGATGTTGCGCTTGCGCACGTAGCCGTCGCCGAACGCCCCGACGTAGCGGGCGGTCAGCGTGAGCGAGGTGAACGCGCGCTCCAGGCCGAGGCTCGCCTGCTGCGCGTAGCCGGTGCGGAAGCCCGCGGGCGATGCGTGTTGATCGTCGGCGCGGTGCGGAAAGCCGGTGCCGGTCGGGAACGGGTCGGCGATCGAGATCAGGCCCTGCTCGCTCGGGAAGAAGAGCTGCAGCTGCCGAAGTACGGCGGGTTGAAGTAGAGCGCCGAGTTCTCGATCAGCGTGCCGCTGTCGTAGAAGAGGCCGTAGCCGCCGCGCATCACCAGCGTGCCGCGGCCGGTGAGGTCCCAGCTGACGCCGACGCGCGGCGCGAAGTTGTTGAAGTCCGAGTCGAGGCCGGAGCGCGGCACGCCGTTCTGCCCCACCTGCTGCACTGACCGCGTGGCCAGGTCGAAGACGGCCATGCGATCGTCGGCGTCCACCGGCGGCGCGTTGAACTCGTAGCGCAGCCCGGCGTTGATCGTCAGGCGCGACGACACGCGCCAGTCGTCCTGCGCGAACATGTTCGCCGACCAGGTGCGCAGCGCCTGCCGGTTGTCGTTGGCGCGCGAGCAGCGTGATGCGTCGGGTAGCCGAGCAGCATGTCGGCGACCGGATGGCCGGTGAACGCGCCGGTGAAGACGGCCTGGCCGCGCGAGAACAGGTGGTTGTAGCCGTCCGACTGGTAGTGCCGCAGCTCGCCGCCGATCTTGGCGTGGTGACGGCCGCGGTCGATGCGCCGAGCGTCTCGGACAGGTGAATGGTGCGCGTCTGCCGGCGCACCGGCAGGTTGGTGTCGTCGCCGAGCGTCTCGAAGCCGGGCACGACGGTCGTGAGATAGCCCTGGTCGACGGACGGGTCGTACGGCGGCGGCGTGATGCCGAGCGCCGCGAACTGGTCGACGCCGGCGCTCTGGTCGGCGCGTTGTCGCGATCGAGCGCGTTCAGCCCGAACCGCGTCTCGTGGAACATCCGGCCCGACGTCCGCGAGATCGACGCCGACGAACTGGTGGCCCTCGTCGAGCACGGTCACGCCGAAGCCCGGGCAGGTTGCGCGACCGGGTCGGGAACGGCAGGTCGCGATCCTCGCGGCTGTAGGTGTAGCGGACCTGGAATCGGCTTGTCCTGCCAGCCGTGGTGGTCGGTCTTGATCGTCGACCTGGATGCCGTCGCGGCGCCCCTCGGGCGACGACACGAAGTTGGCGGCCTCGTCGGCGCGGTTGGGCACCGGGTACAGCGCCATCAGCGTTGGCGCCGACCGCGATCGATGCGCGAGGCCGGCAGGACGTTGCCGGGGAACGGCTGCTGCGTGAACGGATCGATCGAGCGTCACGCCCGAGGCGCTGAAGTCGCCGGTGCGCTCGGCCGTCGGTGGGCACGTGCGCCAGCCGGGTGTCGGCCTCGATGGCCGTCGATGACCTCGACGTTCGTGAAGAAGAACGACGGCCAGTGGCCGATCGGGCCGCCGAGCGTGCCGCCGAACTGGTGCTTGCGCAGCCGCGGCTCCGGGTTGTCGTCGGGCAGGAGGCTGTTGCGGGCGTCCAGCGCCGAGTGCGCGGAAGTACTCGTAGGCGCTGCCCTTCAGGTCGCTCGTGCCCGACTTGCACGACGATGTTGACCTGCCGCCGGCGCTGCGGCCGTAGGCGGCGTCGTAGGTGTTCTGGAGGAGCGAGACCTCCTCGATGGCGTCGAGGCTCGGGTTGACCACGAGCCGGTTGAGGAAGAGATCGTTGTTGTCGACGCCGTCGAGCAGGAAGTTGTTGGAGGCTTCGCGGGCGCCGGCGACGTTGAGGCCGACGTTGCCTTGCGTCGACAGCCGCGAGCCCGGCGCCGGCGGCGCGACGCCCGGCACCTGTTGCGCGAACTGGAGCGCGTCGCGCTCGAGGACCGGCAGCGAGGCCATCGTCTCGCGATCGATCACCTCGCCGACGGCGCTGTCGCCCGCCACCAGCGTCGTGCGATCGGCGGTGACGTCGACGCGCTCGTCGACGGTGCCGGCCTCGAGCACGATGCTGAGCGTGCTCTTGACCGACGCCTGCAGGCGCACGTCGCGAATGAGCTCGGTCTTGAAGCCGACGCGGGAGGCGGCCACCAGATACGTGCCGGGGGCGAGCAGCGACACCACCAGGGTGCCCTGGGCGTTGGTCGTGCCGCGCCGGCCGATGCCGCTGTCGCGGCTGGTGAGCATCACGGTGACGTCCGGCATCACCGCGTCCGTGGCATCACGGACCTCGATGGCGAGGGTGGCGGTCGGCGTCTGGGCCGCGAGCGGTGCGGCCAGACCGACGAGGAGGGCGGCGAGCAGGGCGCTGAGGGCACCGCCCCGCCGCGGGTGGAACAGTCGGAATTGCATACCAGACGATTCTACGGCGCGACCGGGTGTGACGCGACCCTCACAGGCGGCTGGCCAGCAATTCGAAGAGGTCGACCACTTCGAGGCGTCCGGCGGCGTGCTGGCGCAGGAACCGGACGCAGGCCGGATCCTCGGTGACAAGCCGGGCCGCGCCCGCAGATCGGGCGTCCTCGATGCGCGCGTCCGCAAGCCCGGCGGCGAGCGCCGGCTGGGTCAGGTCGAGGCCGCCGGCGGTGCCGCACGGATGCGCCCGCTCGTCCCGGCGCAGGAGGCGGCGCTCGTGTCCGGCCCCGAGCGCGGCCGCCAGCAGCTGGCGCGGCCACGGCCGGTCGCCGACGCGGACGGCGTGGTCGGGCTCCTGGTAGGCCCAGGGCACGCTGTCCGGCGGCGCCTGGAATCGCAGCGTGCCGCTGGCGTGCGCCTCGGCCAGCGCGGCCGTCGCTTCGCGCACGCGGACGCCCTCGGGCCAGGTCACGCCGAGCCGCGACGCGTAGGCGCGATCGAAGGCGAAGCGATCGCCGGGGCCGAGGACGAGCAGCTGGCGGCACCCGGACGCCGCGACGTCGGCGAGCACCGCGGCCGCCAGCGTCTTCGCCGTGTCCACGAAGCCGAGCGCGCTCGCGACGAGGCCCGTCGATCGACCGGCGCCGACGACGACCGCCTCGAGGCCGGCCCGCGCCAGCAGGCGGAGCGCCGCGTCGACGCCGCGCGTCTCCCCCGCCGGCGCGGCATCGCCGGCGAACAGGCCGACCGGGCCGGTCGCCTGCGCGGCCCGCGGGCCGGAATCGCCGTGGATGCTGCCCCAGCGTTCGAGGCGCACCTGGACGTCGACGGCGGCGGCCGGGGCCAGGCCGGCGGCCGCCAGGCTGGCGCGCGCGCCGACGATTGCCTCGGGCAGCGGCTGGTGCGTCGCGCAGTGCGATTCGCAGCAGCCGCAGTCGGCGCAGTGGTACAGCGCGTCGATGGTGTCGGCGTTCCACGTGCTGACGCCGCGCGTGGCGCTGGCGACGAGCAGCGCGTAGCCGTGCGGGGTGTGCGTCTCGCGCTTCGTGACGAAGCCGGTCGGGCACACGTGCCGGCACATCCAGCAGTAGCGGCAGCTGTCGGTGGTCGGGCCGTGCGACACGGCGCCCCCGCTCATGACGCGCTCTCCCGCTCGAAGCCGACCTTGCCGGGGTTCATGATGCCGTGCGGATCGATCGCCCGCTTGATCGCCTGCAGCAGCGGCCAGGCCGCGCCGTACTGCGCCGGCATGAAGCGGTGCAGCTTGAGGCCGACGCCGTGGTGTTCGTTGATCATGCCGCCGTGCTTCAGCGAGGTATGGACGGCCACGTCCCAGATGTCGTCGTGCAGCTTGCGCGCGGCCTCGGGATCGGCCGGCACGTCCTTCACCACGAAGCGGTCGTAGAGGCTCGCGCCCCACGGGAACCAGTGCGAGAAGTGGCCGATGTAGTCGACGCCGACGTGGGCGAAGGCGCTGGTGATGGCCGCCTTCTTGGCGTGATAGATGCGCTCGATGTTGGCGAAGGTCGCGACGGTCTCGACGGTGCCGTACATCAGCGGCAGGTGGTAGCCGAGCGGCGGGTAGTAGAAGTCGTAGCGGTGGTTCCACCAGCGCTCGCCCGGCTCGCGGCCCAGGTCGCGGGCGCCGAACTCGCCGGCGAGTCGCATCGCGCGCGCTTCCTGCGCCGTCGCGATCTCCGTCCAGCCGTCGAAGCCCATGATCATGTAGGCGCCCTCGAGCTCGTAGCCGAGGACGCGCTTCACCAGCGACGCCGTCGAGTGCGGGTCGTACATCCGGATGACGAGCGGGTCGAGGCGATCGACCATCAGCCGCCGTCCGAACTCGAGACCGGCCGCGACGTCCGGGAACAGCAGCGCGCGGAACAGCCGCGTCTCGGGCAGCTTGGCGATCCGCATGGTCGCCTCGGTGATGATCCCGAAGGTGCCTTCCGAGCCGAGGAAGAGCCGCATGAAGTCGGGCCCGGAGGCGTGGTTCGGCACGCCCGGCGTCCGGATCAGCGTCCCGTCCGGCAGCGCGACCTCCATGCTCATCACGAGGTCCTCGGCCTTGCCGTACTTGGTGCTGATCGTGCCCGACCCGCGCGGCGCGAGATAGCCGCCGAGCGTGGCGCACTGCGCCGACGCCGGGTAGTGCGGCAGCGTCAGGCCGCGATCGACCAGCGCCCATTCGAGCACCGCGCCGTTGATGCCGGCCTGCGCCGTCACCGACGACGACGTCTCGTCGATCTCCAGGATGCGATCGAGCCGCTTCAGATCGACGACGATGCCGTTGTGGATCGGCAGCGCGCCGCCCTGCGTACCCGACCCGCCGCCCCACGGCAGCACCGGCACCCGGAGCTGATGCGCGACCGCCAGGATGCGGGCCACTTCCTCGGCGCTGCCCGGGTAGACGATGACGTCGGGGCGCGGCGTCGCCACGCCTCGATCGAGCGTCATCTGCGGCAGCCACGAGGCGTCGACCGAGTAGACCAGTCGATCGGCGTCGCGGGTCGAGACGTGCGCGTCGCCGACGATGCCGGCGAGCGGCGCGATCAGGTCCGCCACCACGTCACACCCGGTCGATGAACTCGCGGTTCTTGATCGTCACCTCGACGGCGGCCAGCGCCTGGACCGCCTTGGCGACGTGCTCGGCGTAGCGGCGGAACGCTTCCTGGCCCTTCTCGGCGGTCGCCCGCTCCGGGTTGCCGATGACGCCGCTGTCCGTGAACTCGTGGTGATCCATCGGGAACTGGAAGTAGGAGTAGCCCTCGAACTGGATGTCGGGCGCGCCGTCCTTCTTGCCGAACGTCTTGGGCAGCCACTTCGGGATGTTGGTCAGCGTCTTGACCGCCCGGTCCATCCGGACGATGTCCGGGTTGTGGGCCAGCATCTGCGACGTCTCGAGCTCGCTCGCGTGCCAGCCGGGCGTCTCGTCCTTCGGGTTCTCCATCAGCCCCTCGAGGAGGCCGGTGTAGCGCTCCATGTAGGGGATGCAGAAGCCGACCATCGCGCCGGTGTCGTAGCGGATCTTGCGCAGCACCGGATCGACGACCTTGACGTTCGAGCCGTGGCCGTTGACGAAGAGGATCTTGTTGAAGCCGTGGTGGATCAGGCTGCGGGCGACGTCGTACATCAGCGCCTGCAGCGTCGACGAGCGGATAGTGATGGTGCCGCGCCCTTCGCCGGGACCGGCCATGTGCTGCGGCGAGTAGCCGGTCCAGAGCGCCGGCGTGTGCAGCATGTTGTTGATCTTGCAGACCCGCGAGGCGACCTCGATCGCGGTGACGGTGTCGGTGCACAGCGGCAGGTGCGGGCCGTGCTGCTCCGTGCTGGCCATCGGCACCAGCACCATGTCGCATTCCTTCAGGTAGGCCTGGATGTCCGGATAGGCCAGGTCGGCCATGTTGTTCGACGGCAGCTTGACGGGCACGGGAACAGTCATGCGGAGGGTCCTTTCGACGAGAGAAGCGCGACGAACCGCTCGGCCACGGCGAGCGCGAACTCGGTCGCGTTGATGTGCTGCGGATGGGTCGAGATCGGAATGTCGGCGCGCAGGTGCGACCGCAGCGACGCCAGGAAGCCGGCGTCGGCAGCCGGGTTCCAGAACGCGCCGCCCGGCACGTTCGGGATCGAGAGGCCCTCGGTCGGCACCATGATCTCGATCGGGCCAGTCGCCTCGTTGAGACGGTCGGCGAAGATCCGTCCGAGCTGCTCCATCTCGTCGGGCAGGGTCCGGACCAGCGTGAACTCCGGATTGTGGGTGTAGACGGGACGCCCCTCCAGCCGCGCCGGCACTTCCTCGGGCCGGCCGTGGACGGTGAAGTCGATGCAGCCGGGCACGACGATCTGCGGCAGGCCGAGCCGGCCGATCCGGCGCAGGCGCTCGGGGCCGCCGACGTGGAAGCCGCCGACCAGTTCGTCGGCGAGCTCGTCGGTCGTGAAGTCGATGACGCCCACGAACAGGCCGTCCGCGGCGAGCTCCTCCATCGCCGGCCCGCCGACGCCGTTCGAGTGGAAGATCACGCTGTCGAGGCCCTGCCGGGCCAGCGCGTCGCGGATCGTCATCACCGCCTTGGTGGTGTTGCCGAGCATGGTGATCGCCACGCGCGGCCGGCCGTCGTCGCCCTGCAGCCGGTGGCCGTGGTGCAGCATGCCGGCCATCGCCGCGGCGACGTTGTCGAAGATCGTCGTGCTGATCGGGTTCAGGCCGAGGATGTCGACCACCGAGTGCACGACCATCACGTCGCGCGTGCCGACGAGCGGCCCGAACCGGCGCTTCCCCGACGCGATCGGCGTCACGATGATCTTCGGGATGCCGATCGGCAGCGACAGCATCGCGCTGGCGCCGAGGACGGCGCCCTCGGCGCCGCCGAGACACAGCACGCCGTCGAGCCGGCGATCGCGAAACAGGTTGAGCGCCAGCCGCTGCAGGCCGAGCAGCATGCCGTGGACCGCCTCGCCGCGGCTGCCGGCCTGGCGCAGGCCCTCGATCGTCTTCCCGCCGAGCCGCGCGACTTCGGCGCGCGACACGTCGGGCACGATGTCGAGCGGTCCGGCGAGGATGCCGGAGTCGGCGACGATCGTCGACAGGCCGAGCGCCTGGAGACGGTCGCGCACGTACGCGATCTCCGGTCCCTTGGTGTCAAGGGTTCCAATCAGGAGAACAGTCGGCACGGGACTCAGATGTACTTCCGGAGCGTCTTGTTCGTCTCGTCGACGAGCCACGTGTAGAACTCGTCGGAGAGGGTGCTGCTGCCGTGGTCCTCGATGAACTTCAGCTCGTCGGCCGTGAGGTTTACCGGTCCCTTCTCAATCGCGTTCGGGTAGGGATTGGCCGGCGTGCGGTCGACCGGCGCGACGAACTCCACCGTCAGCGCGCCGTCGTAGCCGATTTCCTTGAGCGTCCCGATGATCTTCCCCCAGTCGCAGTGGCCCATCCCGCACGCCATGCGGTTGTTGTCGGCGACGTGGAAGTCGTTCAGGCGTCCCTTGCAGTTGCGGATCGCCTGGTACATGTCCTTCTCTTCGATGTTCATGTGGAACACGTCGATGCAGACGCCGCACTCGGGGCCGACGTCCTTGGCCAGCGCGAGCGCCTGATCGTGCCGGTTCAGGAAGTAGGTCTCGAAGCGGTTGAGCGGCTCGATGGCGAGGCGGACGCCCTCGCGCTGGCCGTGCTCGTAGCACGACTTCAGGCTGTCGACCGCCCAGCGCCATTCCTGCTCGGGCGTGCCCTGCGACTTGATCTTGCCGACCGTCGACGGGACGATCGTGATCTCCTGGCCGCCGAGCTCCTTCACCATCGTGATGCAGTCGCGCACGTACTTGCACCGACGCGGCCCGCTGCGCCTCGTCCTTGGCCAGCAGGTCGCGGTCGGCCAGCATCAGCGTCACCGACCCCCAGCAGGTCAGGCCGTGGTCGTGGAGCAGCTTGCGCACGTGCTTCGTGTCGTAGCGCTCCGGCTCGCCGCTGATTTCGATGGCGTCGTAGCCGCACTTGGCGAGCCGCGCGATCGTGACCTCGATCGGCTCGGCCCGCATCCAGTTGTGCATCGAGACGTGCATGAACGGCATCCTCCTCGGACTCTGTGGCCCAGACTCGCAGCCTGCGTCGGATAGTCCCGCTGCATCCTATGGACGACTCGCCCGTCCGTTGCGTCGCGGCACTTCTACCGCTGGCTGCTTGTCTGCCGTAGCCTATGACAACACCTGGGTCGGCGCACCTGTTTCTCCGCTCAGAACATGGCGCGCAGGGTGAACACGATCCGCCGCGACGGCCGCGCCGCGGTGTACTGCCCGAACTCGGCGTTGGTCTGCAGCCCCGCCGCGTTGAACACGGCGCCGGTGTTGACGGTCGAGAACTGGACGTTGTTGAAGGCGTTGTAGAGCTCGGTGCGGAACTGCAGCCGGCTCGTCGCCCCGAGGCGGATGTTGCGGATGAACGAAAAGTCCCAGTTCAGGTAGCCGGGACCGATGACCTCGTCGCCTCGCGCCGTGCCGACGCGGTTGCTGGCCAGCGACGGCGGCGCGAAGCACTCGGTGGCGAAGGCCCGCAGCGAGTTGCGGTCGCCGCGCGACAGGTTCGGATCGCAGGTGATGTCGACCCGGCTGTCGACGCCCGCGCCCACGCCGCCGGTGAGATCGCTGACGCCCGAGATCGTGTAGGTGATGGGCAGGGCGGCGCCGCTCAGGGCCGTCGTCACCCCCGAGACTTCCCAATCGTCGAAGAAGATCTTGGCGATGACCGAGTCCCATTTCTCGCTCAGGTTCGGCACCTGGTACGAGTAGTCGACGGCGAGGTTGTGCCGCCGTCCGGCGTCGCCGTAGTTGCGATCCTCGACGGAGAGGAACGGATTCACCGTCGGGTTGTTGTTCGGCGGCGACGCAATGCCGACGTTCTGGGTCTTGGCGAACGTGTAGGCGACGCCGAAGCGCATGCCGGCCGTGTAGCGGCGGCTCACCTGCATCTGCAGCGCGTCGTAGTTCGAGAAGCCGGCGAACTCCGAGAACAGGATGTCGCCGTAGCCGAGATACGGCCGGAGGAACGCGTTCGGCAGCGCGCCGCCGGTCGTCGGGTCGATGCTCGACGGCAGGAAGTTCGTGCCGTAGGGCACCGCGTTGAGGTTGCGCGTCTGCAGCAGCTTCCGGCCCTTCGAGCCGACGTAGGAGAAATCGCCGACCAGCTTCCACCCGAGATCGCGCTGCACGCCGATGCTGTAGTTGTAGGTGTACTGCGGCTTGTAGTCGGGATCGAGGGTGCGGGTCTGGGCCGGGCTCAGGCTCAGCGGCGTCGCGAGCAGCTCGCCGATGGTGGTGTAGTTCGCGGTCGGCGTGTTGACCAGCGGCGGCAGCTCGACGTGCTGCAGGACGATGTCGTCGTTGAAGCGATCGGGGAACACGCCGAAGCCGCCGCGCACCGCCGTCTTGCCGTCGCCCTTGACGTCCCACGAGAAGCCCACGCGCGGCGCGACCTGGATGGACGGCGTGTCCATCACGCTCTCGTGGAACACCTCGATGCCGTTGGTCGGGTCGCCCGAACTCTGGCGCGAACGTGCCGATCTTCACCGCCGGGACGATCTCGCCGGTGATCGGGTTGCGGCCGCGCCGGCCCTGCGGCGTGCTCACCGGCTGGATCAGCGCCGGGGCCGCCGCCGCGTTGTATTGCCCGGGGAGGAAGACGGCCAGGTCGTCGCCCTGGCTCTTGGTGGGCCCGATCTTGTAGAAGCGGACGCCGGCGTCGATCGTCAGGTTCTTCGACACGCGCCAGTTGTCCTGGACGAACCACTCGACGTTGGCGAACTGCGCGTTCGCAATCGGATGGCCAGTCGCCTCCGAGTAGCTCTGGACCGACCCGATCAGCGCGTTGGCGAACGGGTGGTTGGTGTCCAGCGGGTTGTTGGTGTCGCGGTTGAAGTTGAAGGTGCCGTTGAACTGGCTGCTGCGCGCCGCCGGCCGCGTCGTGTACTCGAAGAAAAGGCCCGCCTTCATGTTGTGCGAGCCGGCGACCTTGGTCAGGTTCACCGAGCTGTTCCAGATGTCGTTCTCGCCGAAGAACGGATAGCGGCCTTCGACGCCCAGCTGCGGCAGGTTGGCCAGCGCGAGGCCCGTCGCCGTGAAGTTGGCGTTGGGGACGATGTTGTCCGGGTTGGCCTCGGGGAAGAACTGCGGCAGCCCGCTCAGGCCCACCTGCGTCCGGTCGTTGCGCTGCAGATCGGCGGGCGTGAGCGGCTCCACGGTCTGCTTGCCGTGGTTGAGGCCGACGGTCACTTCCATCACGGTCGTCGGGTTGAACGTGTGCAGGACCGTGTTGACGATGCCGTAGCTGTGGATCTCGTAGGCGATCGGCAGCTGCGGCCAGTTGGCGTTGTTCAGCACGAAGCCCCAGCCGCCCTTGAACGCCTCGTAGCCGAAGTTGAGGCGCGAGTAGAAGGTCGTCCTGGGCGCGATGTTCCAGTCGACGCGCAGCACCTGGTCGTTGCGCGGCTGCTCGAAGGCGCTCTGGAACGTGTAGTTGTATTGGCGGCCGGGGTCGGTGGCGTTCGGCACGGGGAACAGGTTGAGCAGCGCCTGGCCGTTCGCGTCGATGCGGCTGGTCGGGATGATGTTGCCCGGGAACGGCTTGTCCCGTCTGCGGATCGCGGACGACGATCAGCCGGCCGTTGGTGTCGAACGATTGCGAGAAGTCGCCACGCCGCTCGAGCTCGGACGGCATCGTCCGCCGCTCGAGGTTGCCGGGGTTGGTGCGCGGCAGGAACTCCTGGTTCCAGAAGAAGAACAGCTTGTTGCGCCCGCTGTTGAAGTCGCCGGGCAGGAGCACCGGCCCGCCGATGTGATAGCCGCTGTAGTCGAAGCGATACGGCGGCTTCGGCCGGCCGAACTTGTTGTTCTGCCACTCGTTGGCGTTGTAGTCCTCGTTGCGCCGCGAGTAGAAGCCGCCGCCGTGGAAGTCGCGGCCGCCGCTCTTGGTCACGACGTTGATCGTGCCGCCGGAGCTGCGCCCGTACTCGGCCTGGTAGTTCGACGTCAGCACCTTGATCTCGGCGATCGAGTCGAGGCCGGGCGCGAGGAACGGCCCGGTGTTCGATCCGGTATCGAGGTTGGTGACGCCGTCGTAGGTCAGGTTGACGGTGTTGTTCCGCCCGCCGTTGATGCTGATGCCGCCCAGGTTGTTCCAGCCAGGGGCTTCGCGGTTCTGCGTGTCGACGACGCCGGGCACGTGCCGCAGCATGCCCATATAGTCCTTGCCCTTGAGCGAGACGTCCTGGATCTGATCCTGGGTGATCGTGCCGGAGCGCTCGCCGCTGAGGGTCTGCACGCGCGCCGCTTCGGCCGTCACCGCGACCGTCTCGTTCAGCGTGCCGACATCGAGCGCGATCGGCCGGAGCGCGACGCGCTCGTTGGCCGACAGCACGACATCGCGCTGCACGTAGGTCTTGAACCCTTCCAAGGTGACCGTGATCTCGTAGCGTCCGGCCAGCAGATCGGTCACCGTGAAGAGGCCATTGGTATCCGTCGTCACCGTCCGGCTCGCCTGCGTGCCGGCGTTGGTCACCGTGACGCTGGCACCGGGCAGCACCGCCTGCGACGAATCGATCACCGAGCCGCTCATCTGGCCGGTCAGGCCTTGAGCGTGGACGCTGGACGCCAGGCCCAGCACGCAGGCGCAGAGCGCCAGCAACAGCCGCACCGAGGAAAACATCATCCCCTCCGCACACGCGACGGACACGGATCACGGCGCAGGCCGTCGCGTGAACGGCACCTGCGCCCCGCCGGTGCTGCCGTGGCCGCGGCACGACCCGGTGGCAAATGGCGCGCGGCCAGAGGCCGGCCGCGCGCCGAATGAGAGTCAGCGGGCGGAGTCTACCGGCGCGCAGCGCCGACAAGCACCCTTTTTGTTCCGAGTGGGACGGGAGGCGCTGAGTCGGATGGCGAGCTCGCCTGGCACGCGATCGGGCTAGGGCCGATCGCGCAGCCCCAGCGTCGACCATCGTCGTTCCGTGTCAGAACATGAACCTGATGCCAATCTGCACGTTGCGTGGATCGTTCGCCTGCGTCGGCGCCACCGTGCCGAATGCGGCGTTGGTCACGTTGGTGTTCGGCGCGCCGAACCACGGGGTGTTGAACAGGTTGAACGACTCGAGCCGCAGCTGGATCCGCATGCGATGCGGCAGCGAGAACGTCTTGAACAGCGAGAAGTCGATGAGATACGGACGCTCTGTCCGCACGTCCTCGAGACGCGTCGTCAGCGTGCGCAGCGTGAACGGGGGCTGGACCTGCCAGGCGATCGCCTCGTCCGCCGACGCGCAGTTCTGGCGCGCGCCGTTCAGCGCCTGCGTGCAGGTGTTGAACCAGCGCGCGAGCGTCGGGTTCTCGATCGTCGGATCGCCGACGAGGAACGCGCCCGCCGTCGTCGCCACCGGCAGCCCGGACTGGAACGTGACGATGCCGTTCATCTGCCAGCCTCCGAACAGGCTCCCCACCACGCCTTTCTGGTCCTTGAAGAACGGCAGCTCGTAGGTGCTGCTGACGAGCAGGCGATGCGGCGAGTCCTGGGCAGTGACGACGCGCGCCAACTGCCCCCAGTCGTCCTGGGGATTGAGGTAGGTGATTTCTTCCTCGGTCCGCGAGTAGGTGTAGCTCACGAGGAACTGCAGGCCGCGCGGACAGGCGCTTGTTGACGCTGAGCTGCAGCGCGTCGTAGTCGTTGACGCCGAACGGCCGGCGATCCTCGGTGAACGAGGCGAACTGCGAGTACGGACGCACGAGCTGCTGCCGCGGCACCGTCGCGCCATTGAAGGGCGTCCCGGGCAGGAGGCCCTGATACGGATTGGGGACCGGCTGGAGCATGAAGGCGCCCGTCGCGAGCTGTTCGGCGGTGATCTCGTTGATCCCCTTCGACACCGGCAGACCGTTCGTGCGGCTGCCGACGTACGACATGTCCAGCGCCAGGCGGCCCGGCAGCTCACGCTGCACGCCCACCGAGAACTGGTGGACATAGGGAATGGTCCGCTCCGGATCCGAGAAAGTGAAGCCGCGGCCGACCAGCGTCGCCAGGCCCTGCGAGCTGCCGACCGGCTGGTCGAGCCCGGCCGGGAACGGGTTGCTCAAGCGTCCGGTCGGCGTGATGCCGCCATCGGTCGAGGCCACCAGCGTTGAGGTGACGCTGAAGCCGTTGTTGTAGCCGTTGTCGAAGGTCGGCAGATAGGCCAGCGCGTAGCCGCCCCGCAGCACCGTCTGGTCGTTGACCCGGAAGGTCGCGCCGGCCCGGGGCTGGATGTTGTTGAGATCCTTCTTGAACGGCATGCGCTGGTCGTCGCTCGCGAACAGCAGCCCGCCGGTCAGCGAGAGCCCGGGCACCTGGAACGGGTTCGGCGACGTCATGTCGAAGCCGATGTTCTGCTGGTTCAGGTCCTCCACGACCGGAGACTCGTAGTCCCAGCGGAGGCCGGCGTTCACCGTCAGCCGCGAGTTGACCCGCCAGTCGTCCTGCACGAACAGGCCGAAGTAGTTCCCGCCGTAGTGGAGCTGCGGGAAGATCGGCGACACGCTGGGCACCGTCGTGGTCGAGCTGTCGGCCGGGTAGCCGAGCAGGAGCGACGCGACCGAGCTCCCGGCATCGACGGAGCCCGCCAGCGCGTTGCGTTGGGTGAACGCGCGGTTGAAGGTGAAGCGGCCCGTCGACGAGGTCGGGTTCTGCTGGTTGTTGACAAGCGCGCGGAGCTCGCCGCCGAACTTGAACGAGTGGTTGCCGCTGGTCTTGCTCAGCACCTCGGACCACGACCACGTGTCGCTGACGGTGAAGATGCTGCCGTTGTTGGCGCCGAACGTGCTCCCGAACGTGCTGTAGCCGTCCCACTGGATCTGCGGGAACGTCTGGCGCTCGAGCTGCGAGGTGAAGCTCGACGGGAAGCCGAGCGTCCCCGGATCGAAGTTGTCGCCGTGCGTGGCGATGTAGAAGTCGTGCCGGATGAAGCCGGCGCGCGAGCTGAGCACGAGCGACGGGCTGAGCACGGACGTGCCCTCGACGGCGAAGCCCACGTTCATGCGGCCGTGCTGATACCAGGGCGAGGCTTCCGGCGGGAACCCCGCATAGTCGTTCACCTCGGTGCGCTTGTTGCGGGCGAAGCGCGCGAAGAAGCGATGGTTGCCGCTGATCACCTGATCGACCTTGACGACGTGCTGGTCGTAGCGATCGGCGCGCGCGTTCTCGGGCACGAGGAAATTGTTGACCAGGCCGGTGGTGTTCGGCATCGGCACCCGCTGCAGCAGCTGAAGGGCCACGGGATCGATGCGATTCGCCGGGATTCTGTTGCCCGGAAACGGATCGCGGATGTTCTGGCCGTTCTCGAGGCGCGTGGTGAGCGGGTCGTAGATCGTGATGGGACGTCCGTCCGCGGTCCGCGACTGCGAGAAGTCGCCGGTGCGTTCGAGCGCGCTCGGCACCGTGTAGACCTGCGGGAACGGCACCTCGCTGCGGATCTGCTCCCAGTTGTACATGAAGAACGTCTTGTCGGTCCCGTTGTAGAGGCCGGGGATCTTCACTGGACCATCGATGGTCAGGCCCGGCTGGCTCCAGTAGAGGCCCGGGCTTGGCGTTGCCGGCGCGGTTGGCGTCGAAGGTGTTCGCGTTCAGCTTCTCGTCCCGGTAGGTACTCGTAGACCGCGCCGTGGAACTGATTGGTGCCGCTCTTCAGCACGACGTTGACGACGCCGCCGCCGGTGCGCCCGTACTGCGCGTCGTAGATGCTCGTCTGCACCTTGAATTCGGCGGTCGCGTCGGGCGACGGCACGAAGCTCAGGTTGTTGGGCTGGTTCGTCTCGGTGCCGGTGTTCGGCACGCCGTCGAGCAGGAACTCGTTGGTGAAGCCGCGGCCGCCGCTGATCTGGAAGTTGTCCATGCCGCCGTTGTCGAACGGGCGGTTCGAGCGGCTCGCCGTGGCCGGCGTGTACTGCACGCCCGGCGACAGCTGGGCGAGCATGAACGGGTTGCGGCCGAGCAGCGGCAGGTCGGCGACCTGCTCGCGACCGATGACCTGGCCGCGATTGGCGCTGCCGGTGTCGAGGAGCGGGGCCTCCGAGCGAACGGTCACTTCTTCGGTCAAGGCGCCGAGCTGCATCGACAGGTCGAGACGCAGGCGATCGCCGACGCGGACTTCGATGCCCTCCCGCTTGGTCGTCGAGAACCCGCTGAGCGTCACGGTGAGCGTGTATCGCCCGATCGGCACGAACGGCAGCACGTAGGCGCCTTCGCCGTTGGTCACCGTTTGCAGCTGGGCGTTCGTGTCCTCGTTGCGCAGCGACACGCTGACGCCGGGCAGCGTCGCGTTCTGCGCATCGGCGATCGTGCCGGCGATGCTGCCGCCGGTCTCCTGCGCCGTCGCGGACGTCACGCCACCCGAGAGAAGGAGCACCATCGAGAAGACTGCGCGAGCGCCGAAGGCCACCCGCTGCCGAACCGGGGAACGCATCGTCTCCTCCCATTCGCGCGCGACGGCACGAATCCGCAGACAGGCGCTGGCACGCACAGGCCTGCAACGGCCCCGGGACGGCTCTGCTGGAGCCCACGCGGGAACGCTCGGGGTGCCGCCCTCAGGCGGCGCCAAACCTTGACTCAGTGAGCGGAGTCTACGGCGTGGCGAAGACAGCCGGGCAGTGTTTTGTTGCGAATGGGACAGGAGCGCGCTGAGTGGGACGCGGCTCGGCGGTAGTGTTCCGTTCTCCCCAGCTCGGTGCCGTTCTTGGGCACGACCGTGTAGTCGCCGTGAGAACAGTCCACTGGTCTCAGGGAGGAGCACCGGCCGCGTCGATGACCTGCGGTGTGACGCCCGCGCGGTCGGGCTTCAACGCTGCCGCCTCTCGCTGGCGGGCTTTGTCGTCGCGGAGGCGCGTGAACGCGGCCAGCGCCGCCTGCTGCTCGGCCCGCTGACCGAGCGCCCGATGAGCCTGCGCCAGCTGGTAGAACGCGACCTCGTTGCGAGGATTCACGGCAGCGGCCTGGCGCAGGTGGGGCAATGCTGCCGATGGCCGGCCCGCGGCGACCAGCGCACGTCCGAGGCCGACCAGCGCCTCCTCGAAGTCGGGATATGCCGCCACCGCGCGCTCGAAGTACTGGATCGCGTCGTCGAGCCGGCCGGACTTGCGCTGCATCTCTCCAAGTTCGTAGGCGGCGTTGGCGTTGGTCGGGTCGATCCGCAGCTCCTGCTCGAACGCCTCCGCCGCTTCGCGCTCGGCGGCCACGTCGCCGTTGCCCTGCGCCGCGCGCGTGAGCAGCACGCGGCCGATGCGGAAGTGGAGCCCTGGGCGCCTCGGCGCCTGCACCAGCACCTGCCGGTACTCGGCGATGGCCTGGTCGAGCAGACCCTGGCTCTCGTTCGCCTCGCCAGCGGCCTGGTGCAGCCACGGCGAGTCGGGCGCCACCCGTGCCAGCTTCGTCGTCTGGAGGTAGGCGTAGTTCCCGAACAGTCGACCCGTGTGGTACAGCACCTCGGGGTCGTCCGGATACGCGCGGCTCAACTCGAGCGCCACGGCGACGGCGTCGCTGTCGCGATCGAGGTCGGTATAGGTCCGCTGCAGGTGCAGTCCGACCAGCCGCCGCAGGGCACGGTCCCCGGCCGGCTGACGGAAGGCCTGCTCGAGCCCGGCCACCGCTTCCTGATGGCGCCCGATCTCGGACAGCGACATCGCCAGCAGGGCGTCCACGTTCGGGAGACCCGGCTTCAGTGCGAGGGCGCGACGCAGCGCCGGCACGGCGTCTGCGAACTTCCCCTGCTGAAAGTAGATCAGCCCGAGCCGCGCGTGCACTTCGGCCCGCTCGGGCTCGAGCGTCCGCAACCGCTCATACGACCGCTGCGCCTCGGCGTAGCGCCCGCCGGCGAGTGCCCGTTCGCCCTGCTCGAAGAGCGTCGCGGTCTCGGCGGGCGCCTGCCGCGCCGCCGCCGGGGCGGCGGACGCGGCAGACATCAGGGCGATGATGCTTCCGACGGCCCAACGGCGGACGCTCAGCAGCATGGCTCCAGCCACGCCGCCATCATAGCGCGCCGGCTCAGAAGATGACCTTCAGCCCCAGCTGGTTGATGCGACCGGGTCGCGCGCCATTGACGACGCCGAACGATGTCGAGGTGATGTTCGTGTTCACCGAGGTGAACTGCGTGTGATTGAGCACGTTGAACGACTCGAGCCGGAACTGCAGCTTGGTGCGTCCGACCAGGCTGAAGTTCTTGAAGACGGCCAGATCGAGATTGTTGATCCCTGGTCCGCGCAGGGTGTTGCGTCCCAAGGTGCCGAACTGGCCAGCGGCCGGCTGCGCGAAGGCGGCGGTGTTGAACCAGCGCTCGATGTTGTTTCCGCCGCTGTTGGGATCGCCGACCAGATCGGCGCGATTGGCGCCGAAGCTGTCGTTCAGGCCGCCCAGATCCGCGGCCGTGACGGTGAGCGGGAAGCCGTGCTGCCAGGTGTAGATCCCGTTCAACTGCCATCCACCGACCAGCGCCTCCTTGGCGCCGGTGGCATCGCCGGCGTACCGCTCGCCGTTGCCGACCGGCAGGTTGTAGACGAAGCTCGCGACCAGGCGGTGGTCCACGTCGAAGTCCGACAATCCGTGATCGCGCTCGGGATCCTGGTTGTCGAGGAACCCCTGCCAGCCGTTGAAGCCGGTCGCCCCGATGCCGGCCGCGGCGGACTTGGTGTCGGTGCTCTTGGCCCAGGTATACGCAAACGTCAGCAGCGCCGAGCGCGCACGGTGCTCGAGTTTGGTGTTGAAGCCGTGGAAGTTCGACCGCCCGCTCCAGTCGCTGTCGATGTAGACGGCGAAGTTCGGGAACGGCTTGCGCTCGGCGACCGTCGGCTGGGCAGCGCTGTAGGGGACGGCCTGGGCGATGTTGCGCCGCATCAGCAGGTTGGTACCCTTGTTGCCGATGTAGTTGAGCTCGAGGACTGTGCTGGGGAACACCTCGCGCTGCACGCCGATCGACCACTGCTGGACATACGGGTTGCGCGGCTGCGGCGACTGGCTCACGGCCAGGAACGTGTTGGCCGCCGGCGTCGCCAGGCCGGGGGTCTCGAAGCTCGGAAACAGCACGTCCGAGGTCTGGAGCGGCGCCACCTGTCCGAAGGACTGCTGATAGTTGCCGCGGCTGACGTAGGGATACACGTCCGACGAGCCATCGATCTCGCGCCCCTCCGAGGAGTCGTAGAACATGCCGTAGCCGCCGCGGACTACCGTCTTCCCGTCCTCGGACGGGCGCCACGCGAAGCCGAGCCTGGGCGCGAATACCTTGAACCGATCGGGGTTTTCCGGGTTGCGGCCGTCCGCGAGCTGGTAATACGCGCCGTCGACGATGCCGCCCTCGACGAGCGATGCGTCGGCCACCAGCAGGCCGCCGGGCGCGTAGTTCAGATTGCGCCAGGCCATGCGATTCCTGGTTTCGTAGGGCACGCTGCGGTAATCCCAGCGCAGGCCCAGGTTCACGGTGAGGCTCGAGTTCACGCGCCAGTCGTCCTGCACGTACGGGGCGACGTACATGAAGTTGAACTCGCGCGGGTTCCCCGGCTGGCCCGGCACGCTGAACGCGGCTGGCTGGAACAGGGCGGCGCTCGTGTAAGTACCCGAGCAGCATGTCGGCGACCGGGTTTCCCGTGAAGCCGACATTGAAGCCGTAGCCGCCCAGGAACCCGGTGGCCAGATCCCGCTGCAGCTGCCAGCTCCGATAGTTCAGGCCGAAGTTCAGGTTGTGGCGGCCGGCCACGTAGGTCGTGGTGTTGCTGATGTCCCACATCGGCTGGTTGCTCGCCGAGTAGGCATTGCCCGCGCCGCCCGTGCCCGCGTAGCCCTGGATGCCGATCTGCGGGCACTCGCGCTGGATGTCGGGCAGGTTGGTGAACACGCCGGTCAGCTGCAGAAAGTCGACGTCGGCCTGCGGGCAGGCGATCCGCTCTGGTCGGCGCGCGCCTCGACCCGGCCGACGCGGAACTGGTTCACCAGGTTCGACTTCACCGCCCACGTGTGCGACACCTGCCAGTTCTTCGTGTCCTGCTCGAACAGGCGATCGCCGATCTCGAGCAGGTTCGAGGTGGTGCGGTTGGCGTAGCTCGTGTTGGTGTAGCGCCCGAAGATCTGACCGTACCGGCCGAGCGTGTGGTCGATGCGGATCGTGTATTGGTCCTGGTCCTGCGGCAGCGTGCGGACGAGCTGATAGTTGCCCTGCGCCGCGGTGCTGTTGGGCGCCGGATACCAGTTGTTTCGCAGTGCCAGCTGCGCGAGCCGCGAGAAGCGCGACGACGGAATGGTGTTGTTCGGGAAAGGCTGGCCGGTGAGCGGGTCGATGATCGTGGTCGAGAAGCGGCCGGCGAGGTTCTCCGGGCTCGGCACGGTGAAGAACGAATTGAAGCCGCGCTTGATGCGCGTCCCTTCGTAGTTGAAGAGGAAGAAGGTCCGGTTCTGCCACACGGGGCCGCCGATGACGCCGCCGAACTGCTTCTGGTCCAGCTCCGGCTTCTCGGCGCCGCCCGGATCGAAGAAGTTGCGGGCGTCGAACGCTTCGTTGCGGAAGAAGCCGAAGCCGGTGCCGTGGAAGATGTTGGTGCCCGACTTGCTCACCAGGTTGATCTGGTTGGCGCTGAAGCCGTACTCGGCGGAGTAGGTGGTGGTCTGCTCCTTGAACTCCTCGATGGCGTCGACCGACAGGATGGCTGCCGGCGTGCCCAGCGACGTATCCACGTTGGCGGTGCCGTCGATCATGAAGTTGTTCGACGTCGGGCGCGAACCCATGATGCTGATCGCGTTGCCGACGCCCTGCCGCATGGCCCCCTGTTCACCGCCGATTTCCACGGCGCCGGCGCCCAGGAACAGGAGCTGGATGAAATTGCGGCCGTTCAGCGGCAGCTCGGTGACCTGCCGCGCGGTGATGGTCTGGCCGATGCTGGCGCTGCCGGTGTCGACCGTGACGGCGGCGGCCTTCACCTCCACCGTCTCGGACACGTTGCCAGCCTCGAGCTCCAGATCGACCCGCTGGATCTGAATCGACGGTGAGCTGGACGTCGGAGCGCACCGCGATCTTGAACCCGGTCTGCTCGGCCGTCACCACGTAGCGGCCGACCGGAAGGAGCGGCACCACATAGTCGCCCTGGTCGTTGCTCGTCGTGTCGCGGGTCAGGCCGGTGTCCTGGTTGGCCACGGTGACCTTGACCTTGGCGATCACCGAGCCGCTCGCGTCCTTGACCGAGCCGGTGATCTGGCCCGATGCGGTCTGGGCCGACGACGTGCCCGTCGCGAGCAGCAGCGCTGCCAGCACCGAGCCGAGTAGTGCGCTTCTCATGTCGGAGTCCCCCTGTCAGACGCCGCGGTGCGCAGACACGTCCGCAGGGGGCGGCCATGTCGGACGCACGCCGTAATGAAAGTCTATCGGCAGAGTTTACGCGGCTCGGATTCGGGCGCGGAGCGTTTTGTTGCGAGTGGGACAGGGGCGCGTCGAGTCGGACCAGCCGAGACCGTAGCGGCCCGCGCCGGCAGCCGGCGCGGCTAGAGCGGCTGCTTGAGCCAGTGCTCGAACTGCGGCCGGAAGCCGCGGCTCATCACCAGTTCGGTGCCGTCCTTCAGCACCACCGTGTAGTCGCCGTGGCTGCGCGGCTGCAGCTCGCGAATGCGCGTCGGTGTTCACCGCGAGCGACCGGTGCACCCGCACGAAGCGCTGCGGATCGAGGCGTTGCAGGAGGTGCGCCAGGCTGGAGCGATACAGGTGGGTTCGCGGGCCGACGTGCAGGTTCACGTAGACACCCGAGGCCTCGATCCAGTCGACGTCCTCGACGCCGAGGAAGGTGACGCGGCCGGCCGCCTTGAGCACGAAGCGCTCCAGGAAGCCTGTCTTCGATTCGCCGCCGCGCTCGTCCGGGATCGGCCCGGCGACATGGACGTCGCCCGCCCGCCGCGAGCGGAGGAACTGGCAGGCCCGGCGCAGGGCGCCCTCGAAGCGCTGGTCGCTGAACGGCTTGAGCAGGTAGTCCACCGCCCGCGCTTCGAACGCCTGAATCGCGTAGCGGTCGTAGGCCGTGACGAACACCGTGACCGGCTGCTGCTCCGGCTCGAGGGCGGCGATCACCGCGAACCCGTCGAGGTCGGGCATCTGGATGTCGAGGAACATCAGGTCCGGTGGCTGCGCCCGGATCAGGTCGACGGCCTCGCGCCCGTCGCGCGCCTCGCCGATGACCTCGATGGTCTGCTCGCGCCCGAGCAGCTCGGCGAGCCGACGGCGCGCCGGCTTCTCGTCATCGACGATCAGCGTGCGGATGCGGTCCATGGGGAATGACCATATTATCAACGCCGCCGCACACACATACCGTGAAGCACCGTCTCGCTGCCATCGCGTTCGGAATCCTGGTGGTGCTGGTCTACTCCACCGGCGCCGAGATGCGTGGCGAGGCCCTCGACGTGAGCACGTCCGCGCGCACCGCCCTGGCCGCCGGCATCGCGTGGCTGCTGCTGGTGCCGGTGGTCATCGCCGCCGATCGGCAGCTGCCGCTCGCCCGCGACGTCCTCTACCCGCGCCTGCTCCTGCACGTCCCGCTCAGCGTGGTCGTCAGCTGGGCCTTCGCCTACGTCTACTACGGCGCCAGCCGTGCGCTGGGCGTGCCGGTCGAAACGGCGGTGCTGACCGGCTCGCCGGTGTCGGCGTTCCACCGCTTCAACTGGCTGGTCTACTGGGTCGTCATCGGCTGGTACGTCGCCTCCGAGTACCAGGATCAGGCGCGCGACCGGACGGTCCGGACGGCCGAGCTCGAACGGCTGCTGACCCAGTCGCGCCTCGACACGCTCCGCACCCAGCTCCACCCGCATTTCCTGTTCAACGCGCTCAACGCCATCTCCGCGCACGTCGAGAGCGCGCCGCGGACGGCCCGCTGGATGCTCGAGCAGCTCGGCGATCTGCTGCGCCTCGCCCTCGACCACGCCGAAGACCAGGTGATCCCGCTGCAGCGGGAGCTCGCCTTCGTCGATCGCTACATGAAGCTGCAGAAGGTGCGCTACGAGGATCGCCTCGACGTGGTGCTCGACGTCGACCCGCTGGCCCTCCAGGCGCTCGTGCCGACGTTCATCCTGCAGCCGCTCCTCGAGAACGCGATCCGGCATGGCATCGCCACACGATCGGCGCCGGGCCAGATCGAGATCCAGGCCTGGTGCGAAGGCGACGCGCTGCACCTGTCCGTGCGCGACGACGGGCCGGGGCTGGCGGTGAACTGGGACATCGAACGCCAGGCCGGCGTCGGGCTGTCCAACACGCGCGAGCGGCTCAAGCGCCTCTACGGCGATCGTCAGAGCTTCGCGATCGCCGGCGCCGTCGGCGCCGGCGTCCAGGTCGACCTGCGATTCCCGCTCCAGCGCGCGGTCGAACCGCGCGACGGCGCCAGCGCGCCGCCCGCACCGCGGCCGCCCGGTTCTGAAGCAGCCGGCCGCGCCGATGACGGCGCGGCCGCCGAACCGGTCAATTCAGTAGTCGCTTCGCCAGGATGCCCCACAGGGTGTAGGCAAGACGGCGGCGATGGTGGCGGGCATAGACGCTCGTCCACAGCGGCGCCGTGACGACGTCGCTGCAGCCGACGATCTCGCCGATCGGCATCGGATGCTTGTCCTCGACCGCGTAGCGGGCGAGGGTCGCCGTGTCCGGCAGGCCCTGATTGACGACGATGACGTCGACGGGCCGTCCGATCTGTCGCGAGATGAGCTGGGCGCCGGCGCCGGCGGTGAACGTGCGCATGCCGCCGCCCTCGGTCAGGAGGTTGGCGATGTAGATGACCGGGCCGCGGACGCGCCCGATGGCCTCGCGGACGCCGGTGACGAGGCACGTCGGCATCAGGCTGGTGTAGAAGCTGCCGGGCCCGATGATGATCGCGTCGAGGCCGGCGATCGCTTCGGCAGCAGCCGGGTGAATCGGCGCGTTCGGCTCCAGCCAGACGCGCTCGATCACCCTGCCGTCGCGCTGCCCGGCGTCCACCTCGGGCTCGCCGCGCGCCGACGTCCCGTCGCGATAGGCGGCACAGAGGGTCGCGCGCTCCGTGCTCACCGGCCACACGTGGCCGCTGCAGCCGAGCAGCCGGCGCAGGCCGTCGACGGCGGCGAGGAAGTCGCCGCTGTACTGCTCCATCATCGACAGCAGCAGGTTGCCGCCGGTATGCCCTGACAGGCGGGCGTGCTCGAGGGTCGGCAACCGCGACAGCAGGACGCGCCGCGCTTCGGATTCGTTGCGCGCCAGCGCCAGCGCGCACTTGAGGACGTCGCCCGGAGGCAGGACGCCCAGCTCGTCGCGGAGGACGCCGCTGCTGCCGCCGCTGTCGAACATCGTGACGACGGCGTGCAGCCGCAGCCACGGGTTGCGCTTCAGGCCGCCCAGCAGGCTGGGCAGACCGGTGCCGCCCCCGAAGCATCCGACCTTGAGCTCGCGGAGCTGCATGTGCCGGGCATTCTAGCCTTGTTGGCGGCCGCGCTCTCACGCGCGGCCGCGGGCCGGCCTTTGGTGCGTTCGGCTGCTATTCGCCGCGCTGAGCGCGCGGCGGCGCCTCACGCGGGCCGGCGCTCTGGTTGGCGCCGGGCCCCCTCAGGGCCCGGCGCGGGCCGCCCCTTCAACGTGCGTCCTGCTATTTGCCGACACGCCTTCGCGCGTCGACCGGACGATGGCTCCGGACTCCGTCCTCGCCATTCGTCACGCGGCGCTGGGCGCGCCGCGGCGTCCGCACGCGGGCGGCGCTCGTAGGAGCCTCACGGTATCCTGTGGGGCGTATGTGTCAGCCGTCCGCATGAAAGAGCGCCAATCGAGGGCGCGAACCCGCGCCCTGGCCGCCGGGATTGTCGCCGGCCTCGCCCTGTGGTGCACGCGCGGCGGCCTGGAAGTGGTCGCCGGGCCGGCCGGACCGCTGCGGGTGGCGCTGCTGCCATCCGGATGGCAGGCGCTGTCGCTGATCGCGGCGATGGCCGGTGCCGCCCTCGGACTGGCGCATGCCGTCGCCTGGGCTGGCCGCGGCGACGCCCGCGTCATCACCGACGAGGACGCCGACGTCACACGCCCGCTGTTCGCCAGCGGCGTCCTCGTCCTGCCCTTCCTGCCCTGGCTCGCCGACGCCTGGCCGGCGCTCACGATACTCGGCGGCCGCTTCGCGCTCCTCGTCTGGGTCGTCGTCGGCGCGCTCACGCTGCGCGCGGCCGTGCTGCGGATCTACGCGGCGCGCAAGGTTCACACGACGATCGTCCGGCCGCGTGGCGGCCGTCGTGGTGCTGGCCGGGCTCCTCCTCTACGGCGGCGTGGCCTGGCGCTTCGCCGGCAGCGGCCTGTTCCCGGGCGGCGACGAGCCGCACTACCTCGTGCTGGCGCAGAGCCTGTGGCGTGACCACGATCTCAAGATCGAGAACAACCACGCCCGCGGCGACACGCTGGAGTACTTCCGCCTGCCGCTCCCGCCGCACTACCTCGAGCGCGGCCGCGACGGCGAGATCTATTCGATCCACCCGATCGGGCTCGCGATCGTCGCGGCGCCGATCTACGCCGCGGGCGGCTACTACGGCGTCGTGGCCTTCCTCGTCTGCTGCGCCGCCGCCGCGGCTGCCGGGCTGTGGCTCGCGGCCCTGAGGCTCACCGGCTCGGCGACCGCGGCCACTCTGGCGTGGGTCGGCGCCGCCGCCACCGCGCCGTTCGTCTTCAACAGCATCACCGTCTATCCCGAGATTCCGGCGGCGGCCTGCGCCATGGCCGCCTACCTGATCGCCACGCGACGCGGCGGCATCGGCCAGCGCCCCGGACTGGCCGCGGCCTGCGGCACGCTGCTGTCCCTGCTGCCCTGGCTGAGCAGCAAGTACGCGCTGATGATGGCCGCGCTCGCCGCGCTCGCGCTGGGCCGCTTGTGGCTGCCCATGACCGCCGACGGACGTCGCCAGCGAGGACACGTCCGACACCGCGACCGTCGTCCCGTTCGCACAACGGATCCGCGTGTCGCTCGCGCTGGGCCTGCCGATGGTCGTCAGCGTCGCGTTGTGGATGGCGTTCTTCGACTGGATCTGGGGCTCGCCGTTCCCGTCGGTGGTCTACGGCACGCAGCGCCCGGTCCGCTGGGAGTACTTCGTCAAGGGCGGCCCGGGCCTGCTCTTCGACCAGGAATACGGCATCGTCCCGGCGGCGCCGATCTTCGCCGCGTCCCTGGTCGGGCTGATCGCGATGCTCTGGTCCGACGCTCGCTCGCGCCGCATCGCCGCGGAGATCGTCGTGATCTTCGCCGCGCTGCTGATCCCGGTCGGCGCCTTCCACCTGTGGTCCGGTGGATCGGGCGCCATCGGACGACCGGTGATCGCGGCGATCCTGCTGCTGGGCCTGCCGATCGCCTGGCTGGCGCGCCGCACCGCCGCGAGCGCGGTCGCCGCCGCGTCGCTGACGCTGCTGGCCGCCGCCAGCGTGGCGCAGATGCTGTTCCTGCTGTCGCGCGCAGAAGGGGCTGCTGCTGGTCGCCGGCCGCGACGGCGTGTCGCGCCTCCTCGAGTACTGGTCGCCGTCCTGGCGTCTGTGGTCGCTGGCGCCGTCGTTCCTCATGCAGCCGCCCGCGATCGCGTGGGCCTTCACGGCCATCTGGTTGCTCGCGCTCGCGGCCGCGGCACTGGCGATGGCCAGGCGGCAGCGGCCGCTCGCACCGGGCGCGGCCGGACTGGCCGCGTGCGGCGTCGCCGGCGCTGCGGTGCTGCTCGTGTCGCTGCTCGTCCCGGCCGTGCTGGATCGCTGGCGCGCGCCCTCGCCCGAACCGGGCGTCCGCGCGCAGATGGCGCTGCTCTCCGAGTTCGACGCGCAGCGGCGGCCGCTCGGCATCGTCTACGATCCGCTGCGGCGCGTGCCCTCGTCGGCGATTCCGCCGCTGCTCGCCTTCGTGGCCGGGCCGCGTGCGCGCGGCGAGCGCACCGGCGTCGATCTGCTCTACGACGCGCGCTGGTCGCTGCCCGCCGGCCGCTACGAGCTCTGCCTCGAGGGCCACGGGCGCACCATGCACGGCGAGATCGGCCTGCAGGTCGGGCGCGTCGGTCCGCCGCTGCGCACCTGGACGATCGCGCCGGCGACGCGCTGGACCACGACACTGGATCTGCCCGCGAACGCGCGCTTCGTCGGCTTCCGCGCCTCGCCGGAGCTGGCGGGCGCGGCGCCCGAGCTGCGGCTGATCCCGCGCACCGTTGCCGATCTGCGGACGCGGAAGACCGATCCCGAGGTCCTGCAGAGCCGGCAGTATGGCGACGCCACGGTCTTCTTCTACGACGAGCGGGTCGCGCCAGAGCCCAACGGCTTCTGGACACGCGGCGACAGCTCCAGCCGCCTCGCCGTGGCGCTCGCTCCCGATCGCCCGACGGCGCTGCGCCTGCGCGCCGGGCCGGCCCCCGCGACGGTGCGGACCACGGTCGACGGCGACGTCCACCAGATCACGCTCGCCGCGCTGGCGACGCGCGACGTCACGCTGCGGTCGCGCCACGCGGTCGCGTCGGTGGAGATCGTCACCGAGGGCGGCTTCGTGCCGGCCGAGGTCGATCCGACCACGCGCGATCGCCGCCGCCTGGGCGTCTGGGTGGAGGTGATCCGGTGAACGCGCCCAGCCATCCGACGACGCGTGAGCGGCGCGGCACGTGGCCGGCCGCGGGGTGGCACGTCCTCGGCGCGGCGGCCTTCACCCTCCTCGCCACGCTCAACACCGCCGGCTACCGCTACGGCGTCGGCGATCAGGCGTTCTACGTCCCGTCGATCCTGCGGCAGCTCGACGGCCGGCTGTTTCCGCGCGACAGCGCGCTCCTGGACGGGCAGTCGCGCCTGTTCGTGTTCGACGAGCTGCTCGCCCGCGCCACCGGCGTGGTACCGGCAAGCCTCGAGACGTGGTTCCTCGGGCTCTACCTGCTGACGCTGGCGCTGCACTACGCCGGGCTGGTCCGCATCGCCGATCGACTGCTCGTCTCGCGCTGGTCGATCGCCGCGTTCGTCGCCGTCGCGACGATTCGCCACCGCATCGCCAAGACGGCCGCCAACACGCTCGAGGGCTACTTCCATCCGCGGCAGCTGGCGTTCGCGATCGGCCTGCTCGGCCTCGGCGAGGTACTGCGCGGCCGGCCGGGACGCGCGCTCGCGGCGGCCGCCGCCGCCGGCGCCATCCACCCGACGACCGGGATCTGGTTCGTCGGCTGGATTGGCGTCGCGCTCGTCGTCGAGCAGCCGCGGCTGCGGCCAGCGCTGGGCCTCGGTGCGGCCATCGGCCTCGCCGCCGGGCTGGGCCTGCTGGCCGCGGGCTTCCTCCCGGTGCAGCGGATGGACGACGCGTGGCTGTCGACGCTCGCCGGCAAGGACTATCTGTTCGCGACCGACTGGGGCATCGCGCCGTGGGTGCTGAACGGCGCGTATCCCGTGGTGATCGTGGCGACCTTCCTGGCCCGTCGCCGACGCGGGCTGACGCAGCCCGGCGAGCTCGGCCTGGTCGCCGGCTGCCTGGCCCTGGTCGCCGTCTTCGTCGCGACGCTGCCGCTGGTCGCCGCGCACGTCGCCGTCGCGGTGCAGCTCCAGGTGTCACGTGTGTTCTGGATGGCCGACATGCTGGCCTTGCTCGGCGTCGTGTGGTGGCTGGCCGAAGCGCGCCCGGCATCGGCCAGCCGGGAGGCGGCACCGGCCGGGGCGACGCGCCCGCGCTGGGTGTTCGCCGCGGCAGCCGCCTTCGCCCTCGGCCGCGGCAGCTACGCGCTGCTCGTCGAGCATCCCGAACGGCCGCTGTTCGCGTTGTCCGCCCCCGCCGACGCCTGGTCCGACGTCGCGAGTTACCTGCGCCGGGCCACGCCGGCCGGCACCCACGTCCTCGCCGACCCCAACCATGCCTTGCGCTTCGGCACGTCGCTTCGCGTGCTCGCCGCCCGCGACGTGTTCCTGGAGAACGTCAAGGACGAGGCGATGAGCATGTACGATCGGCGGATGGCGCAGCGCGTCGCGGAACGGCGCATCGACCTCGGCGACTTCGAGACGCGCACCGCCAGCGAGCTGCAGGCGCTCGGCCGACGCTACGATCTCCAGGTGGTCGTGTCGGAGCGCGAGCTGGCGCTGCCGGAGCTGTACCGCAACCAGCAGTTCAGGGTCTATCGCCTCACGCCGTGACGACTTCGACCGCGCTCCCGCCGACGACGCCTCACGAGGCGCTCGCCCCCGCCGCCTACATCGCGCATCCGCGCTGGACGGGCGGTCACTGGATGACGATCTACACGTGGGCGCGGCGCCGCCGCTTCGCGCGCCTGCCGGAACCCGAGGCGCGCGTCTTCGACGTGGCGCCCGATGCCCGCGTGCTCGCCCACATCCACTGGCAGCCGGCGCGGCGCGAGGCGCCGACGCTGCTGGCGCTGCACGGCCTCGAAGGCTCGAGCTCGGCGCACTACATGGTCGGCCTCGCCGACAAGGCGTTCGCGCGGGGCTTCAACGTGGTGCGGCTGAACCAGCGCAACTGCGGCGGCACCGAGGCGCTCTCGGCGGGTCTCTATCATTCCGGCCTCACCCACGATCCGCTCACGGTGATGCGCGAGCTGGCCGCAGCCGAAGGCCTGACACGGTTCGGCGTCGTCGGGTACTCACTCGGCGGCAACCTGACGCTCAAGCTGGCGGGCGAGGCTGGCGCCGATCCGGCCCTGGCGCCCTGGCTGCGCGGCGTGTGCGCGGTGTCGCCGACGATGGATCTGGCGCGCTGCGTCGACGCGCTCGAGCGCCGCGCCAACGCCGTCTACCAGTGGAACTTCATGCGGAACCTGAAGAGCCGCATGCGCCGCAAGGCGGCGGCGTGGCCCGGCCGCTACGACACCGCGCCGCTCGGCGAGCCTGCGCACCGTGCGCGGCTTCGACGACGCCTACACCGCGCCGCACCACGGCTTCGCCGGCGCCTCGGATTACTACCAGCGCGCCAGCGCGCTGCGCGTCGTCGAGCGGATCCGCGTGCCGGCGCTGATCGTCGCCTCGGACAACGATCCGTTCGTGCCGCACGAGCAGTTCGCCGCGCCAGAGGTAGCGGGCAACCCGCACATCCGCGTGCTGATCACGCGCGACGGCGGCCACTGCGGCTTCCTCAGCGTGCCCGGCCCGGACTTCGACGGCTACTGGGCCGAGCGCACCGCGGTCGAGTTCCTGGCCGGCATCGTCTAGCGCGGCCCGCGTCTAGCCCTGCCCGAGGACCTTCGCGAGCGCCTGGCCGAACTCCGGGCCCTTTCCCTCGTCCTCGTGCTTGAAGTAGACGAAGGCCTCGCGCCACCGTGGCGCGTGCGTCGCGATCTCGTCCGCCCAGCGCGCGATGTCGGCGGCCTGATACCCCTCGTCACGCAAACGGAAGTAGCCGTAGTCGGCGGTCTCGACGATCGGCGTCGTCTTGTCGCCGGTGTCGGCGATGCACAGGGCCAGGTTGCGCGCCCGCAGGCGCTCGTAGACCGCGTCGTCGAGCCACGACGCGTTGCGGAACTCGAACGCCGCCGGCACCTTCGGCGGCAGCGTGTCGAGGAACGCGTCGAAGACGTCGAGGTTGCACTTCAGGTTCGGCGGCAGCTGGAACAGCAGCGTCGCCAGCCGCGGGCCGAGGCCCGAGGCCAGGTCGCAGAAGCCGCGGACGAGATCGCCGACGTCCTTGAGGCGGCGATCATGGGTGATGCGCTTGGGCGCCTTCAGGGTGAAGCGGAAGGTGTCCGGCGTCGCCGCGAGCCAGCCGTCGACCGCCTTGGCCGTCGGCATCCGGTAGAACGTGTAGTTGATCTCGACCGTCCGGAACCGGGTCGCGTAGAACGGCAGCATCTTCGACGCCGGCAGATCGGCCGGATAGAAATGCCCCTTCCACTCCGGGTAGTTGTAGCCGGACGTCCCGATCCAAGTCTCCATGCGGGCCAGTCTCTCCCGCACCGCGGCCCGCTGTCCATGCGCGACGCGCGACTGACCGGAACCGAACACCTGCCGCGCGCGGCCAGCCGGGCGATCCGGCCATCGGCGGAGGTTTTCGGCGATTTTCGCCCGATTCGCCGGCGACGCGGCCGTGGCACGCCGTTTGGGTAACGGACCCGACATGACCTGGACGCGACGTGTCGGCGCGCTCCTGATCCTTGCCGGCGTCACCGTGGCGCCGGCGGTGGCGTGGCGGTCCCGCTGCCCGGAGGCCGGCTCGTCGGGCACGCCGGTGGCCGATACGCGGATCAGGGCCGCGAACGATCGGACGGGCATTGGCGTCGAACTGGAGGTGATGCACCTCAGCATCGAGCTCGCCTGGTTCGAGTCGGTGCCGGTGTCCCCCGGGCGACGGCTGGTCTTCTCCTGGCTGGCGGGCCCTTCCCGGCCCGAGTAGACTCGATCGACCGACGTCCCCGATCGCCGACTCAGGAAAAGTGCCTGCCGATGCTGTTCAGTAGATCGAAGCCTGCCCCGCCGCCCGCCGCTCTCGAGCCCAACGACGGGCCGCTCGTCCAGTTCCGCAACATCGAAAAGGGCTACCAGCACGGCCCGACCACGACGTTCGTGCTGCGCCGTGTCACGCTCGACATCAAGGCCGGCGAGTTCGTGTCGATCATGGGCCCGTCGGGCGCCGGCAAGTCGTCGCTGCTCCACATCCTCGGCATGCACGACACCGCCTGGACCGGCGAGTACTGGTTCAACGGCGCGCCGATTCACGCGCTCGGCAAGAAGGAGCGCGCCGAGGTCAACAAGAAGCACATCGGCTTCGTGTTCCAGAGCTACCACCTGCTCGACAACCTGACGGTCTACGAGAACCTGGACGTCCCGCTCTCCTACCGCAACATCCGCAAGCAGGAGCGCGACAGCATCGTCTGCGACATCCTCGATCGGTTCTCGATCGTCGGGAAGAAGGACCTCTACCCCAACCAGCTCTCCGGCGGTCAGCAGCAGCTGGTCGCGGTGGCGCGCGCCGTCGTCGCGGGACCGAAGGTGATCCTCGCCGACGAGCCGACCGGCAACCTGCACTCGGAGCAGGGCCGCGAGATCATGGAGCTGTTCAAGCGCCTGAACGGCGAAGGCACGACCATCGTCCAGGTCACGCACTCCGAGGCCAACGCGTCGTACGGCGATCGCATCATCCGTCTGCGCGACGGGTGGCTCGTCGACGAATGAGGCCGAGGCGCGGCCCGCGTGCGGCGCCGCCGCGCGCCCAGCGCGGCGATTAGCAGCCGCACGCTCAGAGGGCTGCCCGCCCGCGCGTGAGGCGCGCGGGCGCAAACCAGCAACGAGGCGAACGCGTCGTACGGCGATCGCATCATCCGTCTGCGCGACGGGTGGCTCGTCGACGAATAGCCACGCCGACCGGTCATCGAGCGGACCCAGCGCGCGAGCGCCAGCCGAGCGCCATCGCGGCGAACAGCCGCGAGCACAAGCGCTGCCCCGCCGGCCGCTGAGGGCGGCCGGCGCGACCAGCAACAGCTGGGAGGTTCGCGTCGAAGTTGGGCGCGAACCTACCAGCGCGGCTCGCGCGAACCGCGGCCGCCGCCGAAGTCCCCGCCGCCACCGCCGCCGAAGTCTCCGCCGCCGCCCCCGCGTCCGAAGCCGCGACCGGCGCCGGCCGCGAACTCCGGCTTCGGCTTCGCCTCGTTGACGATGAGCGGACGCCCCTGCATCTGGTACTCGTGGAACTCGGTGATGGCCTTCTCGGCTTCGGCGTCGGTGGCCATCTGGACGAACCCGAATCCGCGCGCCCGGCCGGTGGCCATGTCGCGCATGACGCGCACGTTCTCGACAGTCCCCACCTGCGAGAAGAGCGTCGTCAGATCCTGATCCGTCGTGCTGTACGGCAGATTCCCAACATAGAGCCTGCGACCCATAATCCGATAGTCTTCTGGCGTGGCAGCGCGAAGCTGGACTTGAGCCGCACACCCGCGCGCTCGGGTGGCTGGCTCAGTTCGTAACGGTCAAGCAGGGGGAGCTTGCTGAATGAACGGCGGGAGTATACCAGACGGTCGACGCCAGGACGCACGCCACCTCCCGCCTCCCGATCTCCCGTTCACGCCCGCCGAGCGACGGATCGTCGACACGCTGCGCACGCCGGCGGCCGTGCAGGCCTGGCTGAACCGCCTGCCCTACAACACGGAACAGGGCGGCGGGACGCAGCGCAGCTTCCGCGGCGTGGTCCGCCACGGCATGGCGCATTGCATGGAAGCGGCGCTCTCGGCGGCGACCATCCTGGAACAGCGCGGCTACCCGCCGCTCGTGATGAGCCTCGAGTCGATCGATCAGCTCGATCACGTGATCTTCGTCTACCGCGGCGCGCGGGGCTGGGGCTCGATCGCGCGGTCTCGCGACCCCGGCCTGCACGGACGCAAGCCGGTCTTCCGCCGGCTCCGCGACCTTGCGCTGAGCTATGTGGATCCCTACGTCGACCTGACCGGCGGCGTGCGCGGCTACGGCGTCGCCGACCTGCGGACGCTGATGGGCAGCTACGACTGGCGGTTGTCGCCGAAGAACGTGTGGGCGGTCGAGCAGGCGCTCATCGTGCTGCCGCACCGGGCCATCAAGACCGACAACGTCCGGATCGAGCGGCTGCGGGCGAAGTATCGCGCCTACCTTGCGGCGCACGGGCGCAAGCCGATCTTCTACGACCGCCGCCGCTGGACGCCGATCCCGGCGTCGTTCAGCCGCGCCGGCCGCCTGACCACGCTCGCCGCCCACGGGCTGGACGCCGCGGCGCGCACCATGCCGCGTGACGAGCCAGGCGGAGTCCGGCGCCGCCGCGCGCGCCAGGCGCGTCGGCGAGTAGCAGCCGCACGCTCCAAGGGCTGCTCCGCGCGGCGCCTGAGGGGCCGGCGCGCCAACAAAGCTCAGTCCCAGTCGAAGTCGCGCTTCGGGCGGGTGATCGGTTCGTCGCGCGCCTGGCGCAGCGCTTCCTCGAAGCGCTTCGAGAGGGCGTCGCCGCGCGTCCGCTCGTTGTGCACGGAGTCTTCGAACAGCGCCTCGCGCCGCGCGGTCTCGGCGCGCAGGATGCCCTGGGCGTCGTCCAGGTTGGGCTTGTCGCCCCGCTCGGGCTCGACGTGCGACACGACCCGCTTCAGGTTGGTGTCCACGACCAGCGTCGCGTGGCAGCACGGACATTCGACGGTCAGCTCGGACTTCAGGCGCGCCATCTGCGCATTCTAACCGCCGCGGCGCGGCGTGGCGACCGCCGGCCAACTGGACACTTAGATACCAGAATGATATCACTCTGGTATCTCGTGTCCGCTGGCAACGGAGCCGGCCACCCGAGGCAAGGAGGCCCGTGGTCATGATTCGCGAACAGGTTCGATCGGCCATCAATGGCGTGCCGCCCCTCATCCTCGGACTCGCCGGCATTGGCAGGCGCGGTGTGGCTGTTCATCGCCAGCGTCGGGCGGCCGCCGCGGGTGTCCGGGATCCTCCTCGCCATCTTCAGCCTGTTCGTGTGGTTCGTCATCCTCTGCGGCCTCAAGATCGTCAACCCGAACGAAGCGCTCGTGCTGCAGCTGTTCGGGCGCTACCGCGGCACGCTGAAGGACGCCGGGCATGTTCTGGGTCCTGCCCTTCATCAACACGCGGCGGGTGTCGCTGCGCATCCGCAACTTCGAGAGCTCGCGCCTCAAGGTCAACGACCTCGAAGGCAACCCGATCGAGATCGCGTCGGTCGTCGTCTGGCGCGTCGTCGACACCGCCGAGGCGCTGTTCGAGGTCGACGACTACAACAACTACGTGCACGTCCAGAGCGAGTCGGCGCTGCGCAACCTCGCCACCAGCTATCCGTACGACGCGCACGACGACCAGCACACGTCGCTGCGCGGCCACACCGCGGCGGTCGCCGAACACCTGAAGCGCGAGATCCAGGATCGCCTCGCCAAGGCCGGCGTCGAGGTGCTCGAGGCGCGCATCAGCCACCTCGCCTACGCGCCGGAGATCGCCGCGGCGATGCTGCAGCGGCAGCAGGCCGGCGCGATCATCGCGGCCCGCCAGCGCATCGTCGAGGGCGCGGTCGGCATGGTGGAGATGGCGCTGACGATGCTGTCGCACAAGGGCATCGTCTCGCTCGACGAGGAGCGCAAGGCGGCGATGGTCAGCAACCTGCTGGTCGTGCTGTGCGGCGAGCGCGGGGCCCAGCCGATCGTCAACACCGGGACGATCTATCAGTAGGCGGAGATGAGCGAGCGCAAGGCCTTCCTGCTGCGCATCGACCCGGAGGTGCTGGACGCGGTCCAGCGCTGGGCCAACGACGATCTGCGCTCGCTGAACGCGCAGATCGAGTTCGTGCTCCGCAAGGTGCTGAAGCAGGAAGGCCGGCTAGGTGAGCGCGCAGATCGCGGCACGCGCGACAGGCCGGGTCGGTCCTGACCGGAGCACCTGCAGCCCGCGTGCAGGCGCCGCCGCGCGCCCAGCGCGGCGAATGGCAGCCGCACGCTCGAAGGCTGCCCGCGGCCGTCTGAGGGACGGCCGCCAGCTCACAAGGTGCTGAAGCAGGAAGGCGGATAGCTGATCGGCGAGATCGAAGGCCGAAAGATCGCACGCGGAAAGGGATGACGGACGGCCGCGCGCGAGACGCGCGGCCGGCTTACGCGACGTCGGCGGCGGATTCAGCCGACGGATCGAGATCGGGCTCGGGCGCCGCGAGCGTCTGCGCCTCGGCCTCGCGGTAGATGCGCTCCGGTACCGGCTGGATGTCCCACGCCAGGCCCAGCCAGCCCATGACGGCAATCACGTAGTAGGTCGGATCGAACTCCCACCAGTAGAAGCCGTTGCGCGCGGCGCGCTGGTAGCGGTGGTGGTTGTTGTGCCACCCCTCGCCCACCGCGAAGATCGCGGTCAGCACGTTGTTGCGCGACTGGTCCATCGTCTTGAAGCGGCGCGAGCCGAGCAGATGGTTGACCGTGTTGATGCAGAACGTCGCGTGCGCCAGCGTCATCGTCGGCAGCAGGAAGCCCCACGCCAGCCACTGCATGCCGCCGTAGAGATACATGCCGAGCGCGATTGCCGCCGGCGGCGCCCAGTAGTGCTCGTTCAGGATCCGCAGCTCGGGGAACCTCCCGAAGTCGCGGACCACCGGGTTGGTCGGCTCGATCTTGTTGTAGCGGACGTCGCTGGTGAACCAGCCGATGTGCGCATAGAACAGACCGCTGACGTGCGGGCTGTGCGGATCGCCGTCCCGGTCGGAGTACTTGTGATGCGTGACGTGGTGCCCGGCCCACCACAGCGGCCCCTTCTGCATCGCCGACGTGCCGATCAGCGCCCAGACGAACTGGGTGAAGCGGCCCATCTTGAAGGCGCGGTGCGCGAAGTAGCGGTGGAACGTCAGCGTCAGGCCGATGGCCCGCACGAAGTGCATCACCGCCCACAGGCCGACCAGCGGCCAGGCGAACGGGACGAAGAAGACCAGCAGCGCCGAGACCTGGACGAGCCAGAAGACCGACACCGAGACCCACGATCCCGGTGACCGTTCCGCGACGTGACCGACGCCGCTCATCCTTCTTCTTCGAATTCTTCTTCCTCGGGGGGACCGAGGCGCGTCGACGGACGCATGGACTCGCGGTAGTCGAAGAGCGGGAAGTCCTGCACGTGCAGCGTGAGGGGACATCCCGCCGACTTCGAATCGACCACGATCGTCACGGGACTGCCCTCGACGCCTTCGCGGAAGGCGACGCGGCAGCCGCAGGCGAGCCGCGCGTGTGTGAAGCCCTTCAACATCGTGGGTCGATCATACACCAAGGCCCCGGCCGGCCTCTGTCACGGCACGGTCCGGCTTCCGTCACGACCGCCGCCGGGGCGGCCGGCCTTACAGCAAGGCTTTGATGTCGGCTTCGAAGCGATCCTTCGGGCGAAGGCCGAAATAGCGGGTGCAGACGTTGCCGTCGCGGCCGACGACCACGGTCACGGGGATGCCGACCATCGGCCCGTAGGCCTCCTGCACCTCCTCGCGACCCAGCCCGACCAGCACCGGGTAGTTGATCTTGTACTGGTCGACGAAGGGCTTGAGCTCCTCGACCGGGTCGTCCACGGAGATGCCGAGGAAGGCGAGGCCCTGCGCGCCGTAGCGCTGCTGGAGGTCGACGAACATCGGGATCTCGTACTTGCAGGGCCCGCACCACGTCGCCCAGAAGTTCACGAAGATGACCTTGCCCTTGTAGTCGGCCAGCCGGACCTTCTTGCCGGTGTAGTCGGACAGCTCGAAGTCGGGCGCCTTCTTGGTCTTGGGATCGCAGACGGCGGACGCGCCGGTCGCCCCCGCCTTGCCGGCGCTGGCGCTGGCCCCGCCGTCGGTCGGCTGCTCGGCCCGGGTGCCGATGAAAGGAATCGCCGCCAGGCCCAGGCCCACCGCGGCCGCCGCCGCCACCATCCACCGCCGATCGCTCATGACTCTCCTCGGAATGCGGCGCGCCGCCGCTCTCCTGACTTTACGCCCGGCGGACGCAGCCGGTGACGCCCTCGCGTCGAATTATGCGCCGACTGTCCTCCGCCGGCGTCGATCGCCCGCCGGTGGACGTGTCCGCGGGAGGACATCCAGACGTCGCCTCGCCACCGTAACCTCGGCGATGCCCTCAATTACGGGGGGCATGTCTCTTGCGCAGGCCCCTGGGCGATTTCAGGCGTGCCGTTTGCGGGCCCGGGTAGTGTCCAGTAAGCTACGGGCAGACCCGGCCAGCGGACCGCGCCAGCCCCGTCGCGTCCTCATCACCTGCATCCTGCAGAGGTGTCCGTCTATGTTTCAGCTCCTCCGGCGCCGCCGCCCCTTGATGTCGGCCGCAGCCGTGGTGTTCGCCGTGCTGTACGCCACCGAGCTCGCGGCGCAGACGCCATTCGTGCCGTATTTCGGGAAGAACCGGATCCGCTACGACAACTTCCAGTGGCACATCTACACGACCGATCACTTCCAGATCTACTACTACCCTGAGCTCGAGCAGCACCTCGAGCGCGTCGCCGGCTACGCCGAGAGCGCCTATCAGCACGTCAGCACCGAGCTGAAGCACGACCTCGGCGCCAAGGTGCCGCTGGTCCTCTTCAAGACGCAGGCCGAGTTCCAGCAGCAGAACGTCATCCCGTCGGAGATCCCGGAAGGCGTCGCCGCCTTCGCCGAGCCGACCCGCGACCGGATGGTGCTGCCGATCGACGAGCCGCCGGATCAGCTCTATCGGCTGATCACCCACGAGCTCACCCACATCTTCGAGTTCGACATCATCCCGCGCGGCCTGGTCCAGCGCGGCATTCCCCTGTGGGTCGACGAGGGCCTCGCCGACTACATGGCCGGCGTCTGGAACCCGATGGACCTGATGACGGTCCGCGACGTCGCGGTCGCCGACATCGTCCCGAAGATGACCGACTTCGAGGGCTACGGCGGCTTCACGAACCCGCGCCTCGTCTACAACCTCGGACACGCCGTGCTTCGAGTTCATCGAGTCGAGGTGGGGCAAGGAAGGCGTCCGGCAGTACATCTTCTCGCTGCGCAAGACGGTCATCGGCGGCGGCACCACGCCGTTCGAGGAAGCCTTCCGCATCAAGGCCGACGAGTTCGACCAGCAGTTCGAGAAGTACCTGAAGGACCGCTTCAAGCTGTTCCGCGATCGCGAGCGGCCGGTCGACTACGGCCGCAACCTGGCGCCGGACCCCCGCAAGACGAAGTTCACCAGCCTGCTCTCGATCGAGCCGTCGCCGTCGGGCGACCTGTTCGCCGGCGTCTCGGGCAACCGCAAGGATCAGGAGATGGACATCGTCCTCATCTCCGCCAAGGACGGCTCGGTGATCCGCAACCTGACGCCCGGCTTCGACAAGGACCGCGGCTTCGAGTACATCGCCGTGCCCGGCGCGCGGTGGAACACGGTGCCTTGGATGAGCTGGTCGCCGGTGGGCGACCGCCTCGCCTACTTCGCCCGCACCGAGAAGCAGCGCTCGCTGATCGTCCAGAACGTCGTCACCGACAAGATGGAAGTCCGCGTCCAGCTGCATGCGGTGGACGTGCCGGAGTCGCCCGACTGGTCGCCGGACGGCAAGATGATCTACTTCTCGGCGCTGAAGAACGGCGTCGGCGACATCTGGTCGATCGATCCCGAAAACGAGCAGCTGACCAACCTGACGCAGGACGACTTCGCCGACTACTCGCCGACGGCGTCGCCGGACGGCAAGTCGCTCGTCTACCTGGCACGCATCAGCGGCAACAACAAGATCTTCCGCATCGATCTCGCGACTCGCGCCAAGACGCAGCTGACGTTCGGGACCCACGACGACGCGACGCCGCAGTTCCTCGACGCCGACACGCTGGTGTTCTCGTCGACGGCCATCGACCCGGCCCGGCCGGTGACGCCCGAGGAGGCGCGCAACGGGAACATCTACAACATCTGGACGCTGAGCCTGAAGACCGGCGAGCTGAAGCAGTACACCGACACGCTGACCGGCAACGTGTCCACCGTCGTGATCAGGGACGGCAACGTCAGCCGGGTCGCGTTCGTCACCTACTTCAAGGGCGAGTACGGCCTCCACACGCTCATCCCCAAGGAAGCCAAGGCGACCGTCGCCTCGCGCGATTTCGGCGAGCCCGGTCCGATCATCGACTTCCAGGCGCCGCTCACGCACTCGCTGGTGCAGGCGAACCAGAAGAAGAAGGGCATGTTCGAGAAGATGTTCCTCGACGGCCGTCCGCCCCTGAACGTGGGCGTGACGAGCGGCGGTGACCTGTTCGGCGGCACCCAGATATCGTTCGCGGACGTCCTCGGCGACAAGCAGTTCAACTTCTACGTCGCCTCGGTGTCGCAGTACCGCACCATCGCCGGCTCCTATCTCAACCTGTCGCGGCGGATGCAGTACGCCATCCAGGGCTTCCAGCAGACGACGTTCTTCTACGGCAACGCCGACTACTACGCCCTCAGCCTGGGCCTGACGCCGTTCCTCGATCGCGACAACTCGATCGCCACCCGTACGCTGAGCGGCGGCACGATATTCGCGCCGTATCCGCTCAGCCGCTACACGCGCCTCGAGCTGTCGGGCGGCGTGGTGCACTACAACGAGCAGTTCGACGATCCGACCGTCGAGGAGATCTCGCGCCAGTACCAGGAGCAGTTCTACGGCACGGCGATCCTGCGCGAGGGCACGTCCGTGCCGCTCGGGATCGCGCTCGTCCACGAGGACACGGTGTTCCGCGAGTTCGGTCCGGTCTCCGGCAGCACGGTGCGGCTGGCCTACGACGCCTCTCCCCACATGGGCGACACCCTCTCCTACCAGACGCTCGATCTGGACGCCCGCAAGTACCTGCGCATCGGCACGTCGGGCCTGTTCGCGATGCGCTTCAAGGGCTTCAGGAGCTGGGGCAGGACGCCCGACTTCTTCTACTTCGGCGGCAACTCGGAGCTGCGCGGCTACGACTACCTGTCGTTCGTCGGCCAGCAGGGCTTCTTCGCCAACGCCGAGCTCCGCTTCCCGCTGATCGAGGCGATGCTGACGCCGATCGGCGTGCTCGGCGGCATCCGCGGCACGATCTTCGGCAACATCGGCGGCGCCGGGTTCCCCCAGGAGAACTACAACTTCCAGTCGAGCGACACCATCACCGAGGCGCCGATCCTGGGCTTCGAGTACGGCCCTGACGGCATCACCATCGTGCCGATCTACGGCACAGCCGCAGACGGTGTCGGGCTTCCGCCTGCAGGATGGCCGCGCGTCCTACGGCATCGGTATCCAGAGCTTCCTGCTCGGCTTCCCGCTGCACATCGACTACGTCTGGAGAACGACGTTCAACAAGGACTGGGAAGACCTGATCTTCTCGGCCTCCGGCGGGAGCGAAGAGTTCCGCACGGGCAAGTTCCACTTCTGGATCGGCTACGACTTCTAGTAGCGCAGCCCGCGTGACGGCGCCGCGGCGCGCCCAGCGCCGCGTGACGAATGGCGAGGACGAGTCCGGAGCCATCGTCGGTCGCGCGCGAAGGCGCGTCGGCAAACAGCTGCCGGCACGCTCAGAGGCTGCCGCGGGCGCTCCTGAGGGGAGCGCCCGCCAACATAATGACCTCCACGCCGAAGCGCCCGTCAGACTCCTTCTCGGTCATCACCCAGGTCGTCCTGCCGAACGATGCCAACCCGCTCGGGTTCATCCTCGGCGGGACGGTCATGCACCTCATCGACATCGCTGGCGCGATGGCCGCCAGCCGTCACTCGCGGACGCGCGTCATGACCGCCGCGGTCGACGGGCTGCAGTTCCTCCACCCGATCCCGATCGGCGACATCATCATCCTCGAGGCGCGCGCGACGTGCGCCTTCACGCGATCGCTCGAGATCCAGGTCGATGTGTTCGGGGAGAGCACGCTGAGCGGCACGCGCCGGCGGACGTCGCGCGCGTATCTCACGTTCGTCGCCGTCGACGCGGACGGGCACCCGCTCGACATGCCGCCGCTCGCGTTGACGACGCCGGAGGAATTGCGGGTGGCCGCCGACGCGGGGACGCGTCGCGCGGCGCGGCTGGCCGCGAAGCAGGCGCTCGCAGCCGAAGGGTAGGAGCCGGCGGCGCCACGCGCCGCCGCCGCACCGTCCTACTTGTTGTAGTACTTCGAGTTCACGTCGATGTACTCCTTCGACGCGTCCGGCACTTCGTCCATCGCGAAGATCGCCTCGACCGGGCAGGCCGGCACGCACGCGCCGCAGTCGATGCACTCGTCGGGATGGATGTAGAGCTGTTCGACGGTGGCGAACTCGGGCTCGTCCTTCCGCGGGTGGATGCAGTCGACGGGACACACGTCCACGCAGGCGCTGTCCTTGGTGCCGATGCACTTCTCGGTGATCACGTAAGCCATTCCGATACTCCTTAAGTCGGGTCGACGGGGGAAAAGTGGCCGTGGCCGGCCGGCGGCGCCAGCGTGCCGCCGAGGCGCAGCGAGATGAGACGCGCCAGCTCGCCGACTTCGACGCGGCAGCCGCGCGTGAGCGTGTCGTCGGCGAGATCGTGCGCGAACAGGCCGACGCGCGCCACCTCGCGCCCGGCATAGTCGATGACCGGCGCGCAGGTGCAGGCCAGGTGCTGCCCGGCGCGCTCCGCGACGCCGGCCGCGGGCCGCGGCGGCCCCAGGCGGCGCGGTTCGAGCGGCGCGACGGCGACGGCGCCGCGCGACTCCAGGCGGAGGCAGCTCAGGCGCCGGGCCGATTCCGCGCTGAAGTACAGCGCGCAATGCCCGGGCATGGCCCGGCCATAGGTCGTGTGCATGGCGACGTCGTCCGGTCCGGCGCTCCAGACGTAGGTCACTTCCCCATCGGCGGCCGTCGCCAGGAAGGCGCGCCAGCCGGTCCGCAGCACGACCTCGCGCATCGCCGGATAGGCGTGCAGCCGCAGCTCGGACCGGCCGAGGAGGCGCACGCTCAGGTCGAGCATCTTGAGCGACAGGCGGTAGCGGCTGGTGTCGTCGTCCTGCTGCACGTAGCCGCGGCGCTTCAGGACGCCGAGCAGGCGGTGGACCGTCGCGGCGGGCTGGCCGAGCTGACGCCTGAGCTCGCTGATCGACAGGCCGCGCGAGGCCCGGCTCAGCGCCTCGCAGATCTCGAAGGCCTTGTCGATGGAGGTCGACACGGCCGCCTGCGGCTCAGCTTCTCGCGATGACTCGTTCCACTCCTCGGAACGACGTTCCAGTTCCACAGGGACACTGTATCGCCCCGCTGGGGGTCGAACAAGGGCTGGAACCAGTCGGATATTGCTGCCGGCCGCGCGTGAGAGCGCGGCCGCAATAAGACGGCTACACGATCTTCATGCGGCCCGAGAAGCCTTCGTCGTACGCGTGGTAGTGCGTGATGGCTTCTTCGGGGTACTGCCAGCAGTAGTAGCCGTCGCCGTTGTCGAAGTCGACCAGCCAGAGTCCCTTGGCTTCGACCTGCAGCTCCTTCAGGCGGCTGGCCCACCGGCTCACCACCGAATCGAGCTGCTCGGTGAGCACATCGTGCTTCGGGTGGGCCTCGCCGTGCTGCCGCAGTTCCCGTGACAGCTCCTCCGTCTCGCGCACGGCTTCCGCGGTCACGAGCTTGACGGACGGCAGGAGCCGGCTGGCTTCTTCGAGGGAGAACTGGCGGCCCGAGGCGAGCGGAACGTTCATCGTGAGCTGATTATAATGAAAGCCACGCCTTATGCCTGGTATGAGCAGCCTCAGTGCCAGGACCTTCATCGGGGGGTGCGGCGTCTACCTGCTCCTGACCGCCTGCGGGTCCTGGGGCAGCTCGCCGACGGCCCCGGAACCGACGCCGTCCGGGCCCACGGTCACGATCAGCAACGGCGCCCTGAGCCTGCGCGCCATCGACATCCCGGTCGGTGGCCGCCTGACGATCGTCAACCGCGACTCGATCGCCCACGACATGGGGTCGGACCCGCACCCGGGCCACGAAGACTGCACCGAGCTGAATCAAATCGGGATGCTGGAGCCTGGACGGTCGCGCACCAGCGGCAACCTGGTGGAAGCGCGGACGTGCGGCATGCACGATCACCTGCGTCACCTCGACACCGCCCTTCACCTGCGCATCACGATTCGCTAGCGGTGCCCGTCGCCGCCGGCGGGCTACGGTCGCCACGGCGTGCACTTTTGGTCTTGGCGGTCCAGCTTTTACACGGATCAGTCGCGATCTCGCAGCCACGAAAACTGTAAGACGAGACCACGGATTCAGGCACCTGGCTGCGGCGCAACTCGCGCAGACACGCCAACTTGCCGGCTTTGATCATGGTTTCGTCGAGCTGGTCCGATATCTGCACAGCCGCGAGCCGTGCCGCGTTACACCGCCTCGTTCATCGCCTTGGGCGCACTGGCCACGCTGTCATCGGGACGGCTGGCCGCCGCACCGGAATCGCCGCGGCCGCCAGCCGCGTCGGCCGCCGCTCGCGCATCGGATCCGCAACTCGCGCCCCCGACGATCTCCCGGCCATCCGTGCCGCTGCGCTTCGAGCCGCTTCCGGCCGCCGACAACGGCACGCGTGTCTTCGTCGCGCGCTCGGCCGGCTACGCGGTCCACGTCGGCCCGACGTGGGCCGAGGTCCATGCGACGGCGCGTCCGGGCGCGACGGCCGCCGCGGGCGCCGATGCGATCGCGATGCGGTTCGTGGGCGCCGCCGCCGGTCCACGCGAAGTGAGCCTGGAAGGCGCGGCGACGACCGTGAACTACCTGGTCGGCGCCGACCGCGAACGCTGGACGCTCGGGCTCGAGGCGCGCGCCCGCGTCCGCTTCCGCGACGTCTATCCGGGCATCGACGTCGCCTACTACGGCACCGACCGCGAGGTCGAGTACGACGTCCTGCTCGACCCGGGCGCCGACCCGGCGCAGGTGCGGCTCCAGTTCTCCGGCGCCGGCCGCGTCGCGATCACCGCCGACGGCGATCTCGAGCTCGGGGCCGCCGCAGCGCCGGTGCGTGTGCGAGCGCCGTTCGCCTACCAGCTCGAAGGCCAGGCCCGCGTCACCGTGCCCAGCCGGTACGTGCTGCACGCCGACGGCACCGTGGGCTTCGCGCTCGGCCGCTTCGATCGCCGCAAGGCGCTCGTCATCGATCCGATCCTGAGCTATTCGCGGCTGCTCGGCGCCTCCGGCCTCGATGAAGCCGCGTCGGTCGCGGTCGACGCCGCCGGCAACGTCTACGTCGCCGGCACGACCTCGTCCCCGGGCTTTCCCGGGGCGTCCGGATCGCCGGGCGGGATCGACCTGTTCGTGACCAAGCTCGATGCCCGGGGGTCGACGGTCCTCTACTCGACCTACATCGGCGGCTCCGGCATCGACGAAGCGCGGGGCATGACGATCGACACGCTCGGCAACGTCTATGTCGTCGGCTCGACGACCTCGACGAACTTCCCGACCGTGTCACCGCGTCAGGCCACGCTCGCCGGCGCGTCTGACGGCTTCCTGCTCCGCGTCTCAACCACCGGCGGCGGCCTCGGCTTCTCCACCTACTTCGGCGGCAGCGACGTCGACGAGGTGAACGCCGTCGCCGTCGACGGCGCCCGCAACATGTACATCGCGGGGTCGACGCGATCGGCGAACTTCCCGCTGCTGTCGGAGATCCAGGCCTACAGCGGCGCCCTCGACGGCTTCGTGGCCCGGTTCCTCGCCAACGGGACGCTGACCTTTTCGACGTACCACGGCGGCAATGCCGTCGACACGCTCGACGGCATCGCCGTCGACCCCGCGGGCAACATCAACACGGTCGGCTCGACGAGCTCGACCAACCTGCCGGTGCTGAACGCGGCGCGGGCCACCTACAGCGGTCGCGTCGACGCGTTCCTGTCGCGCTTCGGCCCGACCGGCACGTTGCTCTTCTGCTCCTACTTCGGCGGCTCGCGCAACGACGCCGGCCGTGCCGTGGCGGTCCTGCCGGACGGCTGGGCCTTCATCGCCGGCAGCACGAACTCGCCCGACTTCCCGGTGCAATGGCCAATCCAGCCGGCTATCGGCGGCGAGCTCGATGCCTTCCTGCTGGCGGTCTCACCGACCGGCGCCCTCGCGTGGTCGACCTACTACGGCGGCACGCGCAGCGAGCGCGGCCGCGCGCTGGCGCTGAACGCGGCCGGCATGCTGATCCTCGCCGGCCAGACCTTCTCGCCCGACATGCCGCTGGTCCGGCCGGCGCAGCCGCGCACCGGCGGCAACCGCGACACGTTCGTCGTGGAGCTCGCTCCGCCGTACACGGCGTTCAACTACGCCACGTATCTCGGCGGCAGCAACAACGACGAGGGCAGCGGCGTCGCCGTCGACCGCGTCGGCCGCGTGTTCACCGCCGGCGCCGCGTCCTATCCGTCGCCGGGCGCGCTGGGCGCGTCCGATGCGTTCATCTATGGCATCTCCAGCGGCCTCGCCGGCGTCGACACCGACATGGACGGCCTCGACGACGACTGGGAGACGCAGTTCGGCACCGATCCCGAGACCAACGACGCCGCCGCCGATCCCGATGGCGACGGTTTCACCAACGCCCAGGAACGCGCCAACAACACGCATCCGACCGGCTACTTCACCCGGTTCCTCGCCGAAGGATCGACCGGCGCGTTCTTCGACGAGCGCATCGCCCTCTTCAATCCGGGCCTCGACATCGCCACGGTGGTGCTGCGCTTCCAGCGCCAGGCCGGCGCGGAGATCCAGCAGGTCCTCGCGATTCCGTCACGCAGCCGCGCCACGGTCAATCCCGAAACGATCGTCGGCCTCGAGAACGCGGCGTTCGCGACCGTCATCGAGAGCAACCAGTCGGTGGTCGTCGACCGCACGATGACGTGGGACGGGAGCGGCTTCGGCAGCCATTCCGAGACCTCGATCGAGCAGCCGGCGACGACCTGGTACCTGGCCGAAGGCTCCACGGCGGGCACGTTCGACCTCTACTACCTGCTCCAGAACCCGAATGCCAGCGCCGCCGACGTGACCATCACGTTCCTCCGGCCGAGCGGCGGTCCGGTCACGAAGTCCTACACCGTCGGCCCGCGCAGCCGTCGCACCATCAACATCGACAACGAGACCGGCTTCGCCGGACGGCCGGCCACCGAGCGCACGCTGCAGAGCACCGACGTCTCGGCGACCATCACCTCGACGAACGGCGTGCCGATCCTGGTCGAGCGCGCGATGTACATGACGGTCAACGGCCGCGTCTTCGCTGCCGGCCACGACAGCGCCGGCGTCACGGCTCCGCAGACCAGCTGGTTCCTTGCCGAAGGCTCGACCGGCTCGTTCTTCGACCTGTTCATCCTGCTGTCCAACCCCGGCACGACACCGACGATCGTGGAGATCACGTATCTCCTGTCGGGCGGCGCGCAGATCGTGCGCCAGTACGGCCTGCCGGCGCTGAGCCGGCGCACCATCTACGTCGACAGCCAGCCTGGCCTCGCCAACGTCGCGACGTCGGCGGTCGTGCGATCGCTGAACGCCGCCGTGCCGATCGTCGTCGAGCGCGCGATGTGGTGGCCGGACGGCAACTGGTCCGAGGCGCACAACAGCGCGGGCGCGATCGTCACCTCGCCGACCTGGGCGCTCGCCGACGGAGAGGTCGGCGGCACGTTCGCCAACCAGACGTACGTCCTCGTCGCCAACACGTCGGCGTTCACCGCGACGGTGCGCGCGACCGCCTATTTCGAGGATCAGGGATCACCGCTGGTCGGCGTCTACAACGTGCCGGCCAACAGCCGCTTCAACGTCGACTACAACAACACGATCGCCCAGGGACGCCGCTTCTCGGTCCTCATCGAGGGCACCGGCCCGACGCCGGGCCAGGTACCGCAGCTGGTGGTCGAGCGGGCGATGTACTCGAACGCAGGCAACACCGTCTGGGCGGCCGGCACCGACGCCCTCGGCACGCCGATCTTCCCGGCGAACACCTTCACGGTGACGCCCAACGGGCTGTTCCCGAAGGTGCTGGTCGTCGACGACGGCACGCAGGTCACCATCGTGAACCGCGATCCGGACCAGACCGACACCATCGATTGCGTGCCGGGCGGCCACGACATCTCCGACGACCCGCACCCAACCCACGGCGACAGCCCCGAGTTCGGAAGCGGACGCCTATCGCTGAACCAGTCGCGCGTCACCCAGAACCTCGTGACGCCGGGCGCCTTCGGCGTCCACGACCATTGCCACGGCTCGGACGACCGGTTCAAGGGCCGCGTCATCGTCCGATTCACGCCGTAGGCGGTTGAGTCAGCTCCGCAAGACTGGTCAACGCCGTCGTCACGCGATCGCGGTAGGCTTCCGGGAGGAGGACCTGCCATGCACGTGGAGACCGAAACCCTGCCGGCGCTGCGGCTGGCGACGCTGCGCCACCTCGGCCCGTACCAGCAGATCGGGCGCACCTTCGGCCGGCTGCACGAGATCGTGACCCGCGCCGGGCTGCCCCATCGCGAGATGGTCGGCGTGTACTACGACGATCCGGCCGTCACAGCAGCGGACCAGTTACGCGCCGACGCCGGCGTCATCGTCGACGAGGATGTCCGGCTGCCGCCTGGTCTCGAAGAGCAGCGGGTGCCCGCCGGCCGCTTCGCGCGCGCCGAGCACGCCGGCTCGTACGCCGGCCTGCCGGGGGCCTGGGGCGAGTTCACGCGCGCGCTCGCGGCGCAGACCGGCAACGCGAGTCCGCGCGGCTACACCTTCGAGCTCTATCGCAACACGCCGATGGAGGTGCCCGAAGCCGAGCTCCGGACGCTGCTCTACATGTCGATCGCGGAGGCCGGACGCGCCGCCGGCGCGCCGTAGCGCTTCACCGCCCGCTCCCTGGCGCGACGGGCTTCTTCTTCGCGGCTGCGGCTCGGCGCGTTGGTGACCAGCGCGCCGAGCAGCGTCCGCGCCGACTGCGCCACCTCGTCGACCGCGCGATCGAAGGCGGCCTGGTTGGCCTGCGACGGCCGCGTGAAGCCGCTCACCTTGCGCACGAACTGCACCGCCGCGGCGCGCACCTCGTCGTCCGTCGCCGGCGGATCGAAATTGAACAGCAGCTTGATGTTGCGGCACATGGCTGTCCATAGAGATAACACGGGATAGCGCGACCGACGCGGGACGGCGCGGGCCTCGCCTTTCCTCGATGGTACGATGCCGGCCATGCCAGAGCCGGCCCAATCGTCCGCCCGCGACGCCAAGGACGTCGCCGCGGCTTACATCGATCGCGCCAGGCGCGCCGATGCGGACGCCGCGTGGCACGCGCGCCGGTCGCGCCGCATCTCGCACCTGCGCCTGCTCGCCGCGGCCTTCGCGGCGATCGGGTTCGTGCTGATCGCCACCAACCGCGGCGGCCTGCTGGCGGCGCTGCTCGCCGGCTTCGGCCCGGGCTTCTTCATTGCCCTGGCCATCCACCACGCCGGCGTCGAGCGGCGCCGCGAACGGGCCGCCGGTCACGCCGTCCTCAACCGTGAGGGGCTGGCGCGGCTCGAGCGCCGCTGGGACGCGCTGCCGGCGCCCTGGGAGCCCGGCCCGCTCGATGATCATCCGTACGCCGCCGACCTCGACGTGTTCGGCCACGCCTCGATCGCGCAGCTGGCCGGACCTGTGCACACGCCCACCGGCCGCCGCGCGCTGGCCTCCTGGCTGCTGGCGATCGACCAGGCCACGCTCGCCGCCGTCCGCGACCGTCAGGCAGCCGTCGCGGAGCTCGCCCCGGCGCTCGACTTCCGCCAGGATCTGACGCTCGCCGCGCGGGCGACGCCGCACGACGCCGGGCAGCACGAGCTTGGCGCCTTCGTCGCCTGGGCCGAGGGCGAGAGCTGGCTCCTGGCGCGGCCGTGGATCTCGATCCTCGCGGTGACGCTCGGCCTCGCCACCACCGCTGGCGCGCTGCTCTACTACGCCGACTGGATCGCCGGCCCGTGGTTCGCGATCACGGCAACGCTCGGCTGGCTGCTCCGCGCCTGGGTGCAGGCGCCACTCGAGGCGACCAATGCCGGCGCCGGGGGCGAGCGCGCGCTCCGCGGCTGGTCGGCGCTGGTGCGCCTCGTGGGCACGCAGCGATGGCAGAGCCCGCCGCTCGCCCAGGCGCAGGGCGTCCTCGACAGCGACCACGTCCGCGCCGCCTTGCGCACGCTCGAACAGGGTGTCGCGCTCGCCGATTTCCGGCTCTCGACGCTGTTCTACCTGCCGGTACAGGCGCTGACGCTATGGGATCTCCACGTGTGGTGGGCGCTCGAGCGCTGGCGTCGGCGGCATGGCCGTCACGTGCGCAGCTGGCTGGAAGCGATCGGACGGGTCGAGGCCCTGGCGTCGCTCGCCTCGCTGGCGCACGATCATCCGGGCTGGGCCTTCCCCACCCTGCACGACGCGCCGACGCCAGACGCCTTGCGCATCGACGCGACAGCGCTCGGTCACGCCCTGCTGCCGAACGGCACGCGGGTCACGAACGACGTCTCGATCGGACCGAAAGGCCGCTTCCTGCTGGTCACGGGATCGAACATGTCGGGCAAGAGCACGCTGATGCGCGCCGTCGGCGTCAACGTGGTGCTCTCGCACGCCGGCGCGCCGGTGTGCGCCGAGGCGATGCGGCTGCCGCTGGTCGCGCTGCACACCAGCATGCGCGTGGCCGATTCGCTCGAGCGCGGGCTCTCGCTGTTCATGGCCTCGCTCGTGCGGCTCGAGCGGATCGTCCGGGCCGCGCGCGAGGCGACCCAGGCGCGTCCCGTGTGCTACCTGCTCGACGAAGTGCTGCAGGGCACCAACAGCGCCGAGCGCCGCGTGGCCGTGCGCACCATCGTCGATCACCTGCTGGCGTCGTGGGCAATCGGCGTCGTCACGACGCACGACCTGGATCTCGCGCGCGATCCGGCCTTCGCCGCGCACGCGGACAGCGTGCACCTGCAGGAGACGCTGGCCGGAGAAGGCGACGCGGTGACGATGACCTTCGACTACCGCCTGCGCCCCGGTCCGGCCACCGGCGGCAACGCGCTGCAGTTACTTCGCCTTCTGGGGCTTCAATAGTGGCGCCGGGCCTCACACGGCCCGGCGCGGGCCGACCCTTGAGCGCGCGGTCTGCTATTTGCCGACGCGCCTTCGCGCGTCGACCGGACGATGGCTCCGGACTCCGTCCTCGCCATTCGTCACGCGGTGCTGGGCGCACCGCGGCGCCCGCACGCGGTCGGCGTTAGTAAAACGTGACGTTGTCGAGCTCGAGCCAGCCCAGCCGGCCGGCGTCGCGGACCATCTCGAAGCGCACCTCGACGACGTCGCGGCCGCTCCACGGCACGCGTGCGCCGGCCCCGTTCTGGCCGATCGACGCAAACGGGATGCTGACCGGCGTCCACAGCGGCGAGCCCGAGAAGTAGGACAGGTGATAGCGGCCATCGTCGACGGCCCTGGTCACGAAGATGACGCGGTAGCGGCCTTCGCCCCGCGCGTCGAAGCGCAGGCCGCGGAAGCGGCTGACGTCGACGGGGCGATCGTCGGGATCGAGCTTCAGCGCGGCGCGGGCGTACGGGTCGGTGCCGCCGCCCATCCGCGCCGAGACGAGCAGCGCGTGATCGCGGAAGCCTTTGACGACGCGGCCCATGATCAGGGTCGTCGCGGAGCCCGCGCCTTCGCTGCCGGAGCCCATCCAGGCCGGACCGACGGCGCTCACGGTGTCGCCGCGCTCGAAGTCGTCGAGCAGCGCGTCGCGCAGTCGGGCGCCGGCGACGCTGGGCGCCACGGTGGCGGCAGGGGCCGCCGCGGGCGCCGCGTCCGGCGACGGGAGGCTCCGGCGATCGGCGCGCCGGAACTGGCCGGCGGCGTGTCGGTGGCCGCCGCGGCCGGTGTCGCGGGCGGGGGCGCGGTCTTCGCCCCCTTGGCGCCGCGTGCGCGGACGCGGGGAGGCGCTGGCGCGGCCTTGGACGAGGCCGGCGGCGGTGCGGGTGCCGGCGGGCGCGGCGGCCGTCGGGGCGGCCGGCTCCGGCGGCGGGCGCATCAGCGTCGCGCGATCCACGTCGACACCGCCGAGGAACACCCGCTCGACCTGCGCCAGCGCGTCGAGCGACACGGTGGGATCGCCGGCGACCACCACGAGATCGGCGCGCATGCTCGGCGCCAGCAGACCGCGGTCCGACTGCAGGCCCAGCGCCCAGGCGCCGCTGCCGGTCATGGCCGTGACCGCTTCGAGCGGCGTCAGCCCCGAGGCGGTCGCGGCCGCGACGTCGAGGCTGCCGTCCTCGCGGACGAGCGCCGCGAACGCGATGCGGGCGTTCAGCGACCGTACCGCCGTGACGCCGGCGCGCGGGTCGTCGGCCAGCGAGACGGCGAGCGTGCCGTTGCGCACTTCGCGGACGCCGGGCGGCAGCGGCGCCGCACGGCCTGGGGATTCGGAGGCGACCGCCGCGAGCAGGCGCGGCTGCGAGGCATCGGGCGCGGCCGCGGCCGGCACGCTCGCGCCGTCCGGCGCCGCGGCAGTGGTGACGCCGGCGGCGAGCATCAGCCCCAGCTGTCGCCGGCCCGCGTCGCCCGCCTCCAGCAGCGGCGCACGCAGTGCGGTCTCGATGAACCCGGGCAGGACCGTCTTGCCGGTGCCGTCGATCCGTTCGGCGTCGGCCGGCGGCTCGACCTGGCGGCCAACCGCGCTGATCCGTCCGCCGGAGACGACGATCGTGCCGGTGAACGGCTCGTTGCCGGAGCCGTCGACGATGCGCGCGCCGACGATGGCGATGGGCGGACGCGGCTGCGCCGCCGGCCGCGCCGTCCAGAGCACGCCTGCCGTGACGGCGGTGATGGCCACTCCGAGCCCGCGGGCCACCCGGGTCAGCGGGCGTCGGTCAGTCATGACGGGCATTGTACGTAGTCGGGGCGCGAATCACCCGATCGTTGGATCGAGCTCGGCCGTCGCGCCTGGCTTCGGGGGCCACGCGTCGCCCCACGACGCATCCCGCGCGGCGCGGTAGTTCGGGGCCCGGCGCGTCACCACGGCCTCGATCAACCCGCCCGCTGTGCACAGCGCGAGCCGCACGTGCCCGGTCTCCTTGCGCGGCCGGCGAATCACCCGAGCCTCGGCGCGGCCGCGCAGCAGCGCGGCGTCGCGGACGGCGACCACGTAGGCGAACTTCTCGTCCTCCCAGCCCAGTGCGGCGTGCTTCGACTGGCGATGGGCGCGGCTGCGATCGAGCCGGACGGCGAAGTGACACCAGTCGGCGCCGGCCATCGGACAGGCGTCGTCGTGCGGGCATGGTGCGGCGAGCGTCGCCCCCGCCGCGCGCAGCCGATCGCGGACGGCGCGAATCCGCGCGAAGCCGGCCGGCGTCCCCGGCTCGACGACGACGAGCGCTCCGGACGTCAGCGCCAGCGCACGCTCGATCGCCTGCCCGGCGCGCTGCTCCGTCAGCTCGCCGACGGCGTAGGACAGCACGACGATGTCGGCGGCCGGCGCATCGGCCGCGGCCAGGTCGCCCGTCCGAAGCTGCACGTCGAGCCCGGGCGGAGGCCCAGGCCCGGGAGCAGCGGCTTTCCACAGCCGGATGCCGAGGCCGAGCAGCTCCGGATCGCGATCGAGGAGGGTGACGCGGCGGATGCCCGGCCAACGCGAGATCGCCGGCCACAGCACCGTGCCGGGCCCGGCGCCGAGATCGGTGATCGTCTGCGGCTCGACGCGCGTGTGACGCTCGACGGCGTCGAACACCGCGTCGAGCGCGGCGGCCGTCGCCGGCAGCCGCACGACGGCATAGGCGAGACGCTCGGCGTCGGTGAGCCGGCCGACCGTGCCGGCCGCGGCGGCGCCATCGCGATAGCGCCGCGACAGCGCGTCGACGGCGCGCTGCAGATCGATGCCGGGGACCGTCGCCGTCGCGCCAGCGATGGCGTCCCGCAGCGCGCGATCGAACGGCGCGGCCACGTCAGTGCCCCTACGTCCGCTGCCGCTGGAAGGTCGCGAGCGCCCACGTCATCGACGCGAAGGCGAGGCGGGCCGGGTCGAGCGCCAGCGGATCGTGCCACTCGATGGCCTCGACGCCGTCGATGGCGCGCGGCGCCGAGCCCTCGGCAATCCGCGCGACGAAGATGAGATCCACCACGTGGTAGGTGACGCCACGGTAGGCGTAGGTGTTGGGCTGGGAGCCGAGGTAACTGATCGCATCCAGCTCGACGCCGACCTCTTCGCGCACCTCGCGGCGCAGCGCGTCCTCGGGCGTCTCCCCCGCGTCGACGAAGCCGCCGACGAACGCCAGACGGCCGAGGCCCGGGTCGTGGCCGCGCCGGATGAACAGCCCCTGCCCGTCGCCGCGCAGCAGGATCGCCGCCGCGGAGACGGCAGGGTTGAAGTAGTAGGCGAAACCGCAGGCGGCACAGACCAGCGGACACGCCCCCGGCGCCGTCAGCACCGCGCCGCAGCGGGGACAGCAGCGGAACTGCGCGCGCGGCTCGGCGGGTGCGTGGACCGGCTCGGACACGCGCGGATGGTACCGCATCTGCCGCCGCCAACCCCGCCGCACGCTCCAGAGGCGGCCGCGGGCCGTCCTGAGGGGACGGCCCGCCAACATATAGATAGAATGGCGCTTCACGCGTACGGAGGTGACATGCGACAAGCGATTGCGGGGGTCCGCTGGGGATGGATGGTGGCGGCCGGTCTCGCCCTCGGTGCGGCGACCGTCGGACTTGACCTGGCGACCGTTCGCCTCGAGGGACAGACGATGACCACGCCCAAGACGATCGGCACGCTCATCAAGGCGGATCCGCGCTTCGACACGTTGATTGCGCCGGGCACCACGCTCGACGTCCTCGCCGACGGCTACGACTGGTCCGAGGGGCCGGTCTGGGTGCCGCGGGACGGGGGCTTCCTGCTCTGGTCGGACGTGCCCGCCAACACGATCTTCAAGTGGTCGCCGGGTAAGCCCGCGGCCGCGTACATGAAGCCGTCGGGCTTCACCGGCGTCGGAAAGTACAGCAGCGAGCCGGGCAGCAACGGCCTGACGCTCGACAAGCAGGGCCGGTTGATCGCCGCCGAGCACGGCGATCGCCGCGTCTCGCGCTACGACTGGACCGGCGGCAAGCGCACCATTGCCGACAACTGGCAGGGCAAGCGCTTCAACAGCCCCAACGACGTGATCGTGAAGTCGAACGGCGACATCTACTTCACCGATCCCATCTACGGCCTCCCCGAGCGCGAGACCGACAAGACGCGCGAAACCGACTTCTGCGGCGTCTACCGCTGGTCGGCGAAGACGGGCGAGGTAACGCTCCTGACCAAGGAACTGTCGCGTCCGAACGGCCTCGCCTTCTCGCCCGACGAGACACTGCTCTACGTCGCCAACTCCGATCCCGCCAAGGCCATCTGGATGGTCTACCCGGTGCAGGCGGACGGGTCGATCGGCGGCGGCAAGGTGTTCAAGGACGTGACGAGCATGGTCGGCAAGCAGCACCCGGGGCTGCCGGACGGCCTGCGCGTCGACGCCAAGGGCAACCTGTTCGCCAGCGGGCCTGGCGGCATCCACGTCTACGCGCCCGACGGCACGCTCCTCGGCCGCATCGAGACCGGCCAGGCCACGGCCAACTGCGCCTTCGGTGACGGCGGCGATCTCTACATCACCGCCGACATGTACATCGTTCGCGTGAAGACGAAGACGAAAGGCGCGGGGCTCTGAAGATCGCCACCTGGAACGTCAACGGGTTGCGCGCCCGCCAGGCCCAGCTCGAGGCGTGGCTGGCCGAGACACAGCCGGACGTGCTGTGCCTGCAGGAGATCAAGGCGTCGCCGGCGCAACTCGGCCTGCTCGCCGACATCGCGGGGTACCATTGCTACTGGCACGGCGACAAGGGCTACTCGGGCGTCGCGCTCCTCGTCTCGGAGCGCGTCGCGCCCGACTGTCCCAGCTACGTCGTCCCACCCTTCGACTTCGAGGCCCGGATCGTGACGGTGCGCCTGCCGGATCTGGCGGTCGCCTCCGTCTACGTCCCGAACGGCGGCAAGGACTTCGAGGCCAAGCTGCGCTTCCTCGGCGATCTCGAGGCGTTCGCCGCCAGCCATGCCCGCGACGGTGTCCCGCTCGTGATCTGCGGCGACCTGAACGTGGCGCGCACCGATGCGGACATCCATCCCAAGGAACGCAAGGCCAACATCATCGGCGACGCGGGCGGACGAGCGCGCCCTGCTCGAGCGGGTCATCGCGCACGGCCTGGTCGACGTGCAGCGCACCCTCAACCCGGACGCCACCGATCTCTTCACCTGGTGGGCGCCCTGGCGCAACCTGCGCCAGCGCAACATCGGCTGGCGGATCGACTACGTGCTCGCCTCGACGGCGCTGCACGCGCGCACGGCGAGCTGCATCGTCGAGCGCGAGGTCGGCACCAGCGATCACGCCCCGGTCACGTGGACCTTCGCCTAGAACGGACCGCTTCGTCCGCCTGGAGCACACGATGCGCTTCGGCCGCCTTCTCGCCTGCGCGTGCCTCATCGTCACGGCAGGGTGCCGTGACACCGCGACCCCGCCGATGAGCGCCACGCCGCCGACCACGCCGCCCGCCGCCACGACCGTCGCGCGCGATCCGCACTCCGCCGCCCGGCCCGAGGAGGCGCGCGTCACGCACGTCGCGCTCGACCTGGCCGCCGACTTCACGGCGAAGGCGCTCGCCGGGACGGCGACGCTGACGCTCGCGCGGACCGGCTCGGCGCCGACGCTGGTGCTCGACACCGCCGACCTCGACGATCCTCAAGGTCACCGACGCCCTCGGTCACACGCTGAGCCACGCGCTCGGCGCCAGGGACCCGGTCCTCGGCCAGCCGCTCACGATCACGCTGACGCCGGACATCACCAAGGTCGTGGTCGAGTACCCGGACCTCGCCGCAGGCGGCGGCGCTGCAGTGGCTGTCCCCGTCGCAGACCGCGGGCAGGAAGCATGCGTATCTCTTCTCGCAGGGCCAGGCGATCCTGACCCGCTCGTGGCTGCCGACACAGGACAGCCCGGCCATCCGCCAGACCTACGAGGCGCGGCTCACCGTGCCGGCGCCGCTGGTCGCGGTGATGAGCGCCGAGCGTCTCACGCCCGGACGGCGTGCCGCTGCCCGACGGCCGCCGCCGTTTCGAGTTCCGGCTGACCCACGCGGTCCCGCCCTACCTGATCGCCTTCGCCGTGGGCGATCTGGCGGTGCGACCGATCAGCGCGCGGACGGCGGTCGTCGCCGAACCGTCGGTGGTCGATCGCGCCGCGGCCGAGTTCGTCGATCTCGAGAAGATGGTGGCGGCGGCCGAAGCGCTCTACGGCCCCTATCGCTGGGGCCGCTACGACGTCCTGGTGATGCCGCCCTCGTTCCCGTTCGGCGGCATGGAGAATCCGATGCTGACGTTCGCGACGCCGACGATCCTCGCCGGCGATCGATCGCTGACGTCGCTCATCGCGCACGAGCTCGCCCACTCGTGGTCGGGCAATCTCGTCACCAACGCGACGTGGAACGACTTCTGGCTGAACGAAGGGTTCACCGTCTATTTCGAGCTGCGGATCATGGAGGCGCTCTACGGCCCCGAGCGGATGGCGATGCTCGAAGCGCTCGGCCGCCGTGAGCTGGTCGACGAGATCGCCGGGCTCGGCGCCGGCTCGAAGGACACGCACCTGCGGCTGTCGCTCGCCGGCCGCAACCCCGACGACGGCATGACCGCGGTGCCCTACGACAAGGGCGCGGCGCTGCTGCGCCTGATCGAGCACGTGGTCGGGCGGGCGAACGTTCGACGCCTGGCTGCGGTCCTGGTTCGGGCGGCGCGCCTTCACCTCGGCGACCACCGACGACTTCGTCGCCGACCTGCGCGCCAACCTGCTCGGCAACGACGCGGCCCTCGAGGCCCGCATCGACCTGCGGGCGTGGCTCGACGCGCCGGGCATCCCGCCCAACGCGACGCAGCCGACGGCTGCCGCCTTCGACGAGGTGGACGCGGCCGTGAAGCAGTTCGCGGCCGGCACGCCGGCGTCGCAGATCGCGACGAAGGGGTGGGTCACGCAGCAGTGGCTGCGCTTCCTCGTCAGCCTGCCGGAGCGGGCCACGATGGCGCAGATCGCCGACCTCGATCGGGCCTTCGCCTTCTCGAAGTCGGGCAACAGCGAGATCCTGTTCGCCTGGCTGCGGATCGCCATCCGGCACCGCTACGAGCCGGCGATGCCGGCCCTGGAGCAGTTCCTGACCTCGCAGGGCCGCCGCAAGTTCCTGCGTCCGCTGTACGATGACCTCATGAAGACATCGTGGGGCCCGGCCGTCGCGCGCCGGATCTACCAGAAGGCGCGGCCGACGTATCACGCCGTCTCGGTCGCCACGCTCGACACCATCGTGAAATGACCGACGGAGGACGACGAGGGAAGGTCAGCGCGGGGCTCCTGATGTACCGCGAGTGCGGCGCGCCCGCCGACGCGATCGAGGTGTTCCTGGTCCACCCCGGCGGGCCGTTCTTCCGCAACCGCGACGAGGGCGCCTGGACGATTCCCAAGGGCGGCATCGAAGCCGGCGAGTCGCCGCTCGCCGCCGCCGAGCGCGAGTTCCGGGAAGAGACCGGCTTCACGCCGGCCGGGCCCTACCTCGAGCTGACGCCGGTGCAGCAGCGCGGCGGCAAGACGGTGATGGCGTGGGCGTTCCGCGGTGACTGCGATCCGTTCAAGGTCAAGCCGAACACGTTCTCGATGGAGTGGCCGCGCGGCTCCGGCCGCCAGCGCGAGTTCCCCGAAATCGACTACGCCGCGTTCTTCACGCCCGAGGACGCGCGCAGGAAGCTGAACCCCGCCCAGGTCGCGTTCGTCGACGAGCTGATGGCGCTGCTCGCGGCGAAACACATCGCCCCCTCCTCATGACCAGCCCGCCCTCTCCGATCGAGCCGCGCCGCGGGCGGAGTGGCGCGTCGGCACGCGTCGAGGCCGTCCAGGCGCCCGTCATTCCGATCGTCGCCGGCTGGATCCGGGAGACGCCCGGCACCATCTCGCTCGGCCAGGGCGTCGTCTCCTACGGCCCGCCGCGGCGAAGCGATCGCTTCGCTGGCGTCCTTCGGCGGCGAGCTGGCCGATCATCGCTACGGGCCGGTCGAAGGCCTGCCCCGCCTGGTCGCGCGCCTCGAAGCCAAGCTCCGCGACGAGAACGGCCTCGACGTCGCACGCGGCAGCCGGGTGGTCGTGACCGCCGGCGGCAACATGGCGTTCCTCAACGCCGTGCTGGCCATCGCCGATCCGGGCGACGAGATCATCCTGCCGGTGCCGTTCTACTTCAACCACGACATGGCCATCGTGCTGGCCGGGTGCCGCACGGTGCCGGTCGCGACGCGACCCGACTACCAGCTCGATCTCGGGGCGCTCACCGCGGCCATCACGCCGCGGACGCGCGCGATCGTCACGGTGTCGCCGAACAACCCGTCCGGCGCCGTCTACCCAGAGGCCGCGCTGCGCGCCGTCAACGATCTGTGCCGCGAGCGCGGCCTCTTCCACATCCACGACGAGGCCTACGAGTACTTCACCTACGACGAGCCGCACGTGTCGCCGGGCGCGTTCGCCGGCGCCGCCGGGCACACCATCTCGATGTGGTCGCTGTCGAAGGCGTTCGGCTTCGCCAGCTGGCGCATCGGCTACATGACGATCCCCGAGGCGCTGTTCGACGCGGTCAACAAGATCCAGGACACCAACCTGATCTGCCCCGGCGCGGTCTCGCAGCACGCCGCGCTCGCCGCGCTCGACGTCGGACGGCCCTACTGCGACGCCCACGTCCGGGTGCTGGCCCAGGTGCGCGCGCTGGTCTACGCGCGCCTCGCCACGCTCGGCGATCTCGTCGAGGCGCCGGACGCCCGCGGCGCGTTCTACGTGCTGCTGCGGGTGAAGACCGCGCTCGACCCGTACGTCCTCGCGGAACGCCTGATCCGCGAGCACAAGGTCGCGACCATTCCGGGCCCGGCGTTCGGCCTCACCGCCGGCTGCTCGCTGCGGCTGTCCTACGGCGCGCTGGCGCCGGACACCGTCGCCGAAGGGATCGACCGCCTCGTCGCGGGCCTCGGCTCCATTCTGCGCACGCCGGCATAGGCCCGCGCGCAGGGTGAACGCGCCCGCACCATGGCGCGTCGTTCAGGCATATGGTCGATGCGATGCGTCGCTGGCTGCTCCGCGCCTTGGTCGCCTACCTGCTCGCGTCGATCGCGGCGGGCGTCCCGCTGGGCGAATTCGCGCTGCAGCGCGGCCGGCCGCCGGACGGCGGGGACGCCGACGCACGCGGCCGGGCCGTCGCGGCTCGCCACGGCGCCGTCCTCCGGCCGGTTCGACTCACCGCCGCCGACGGCGTGACCCTCGACGCGTGGCTGTTCACGCGCGGCCGCCCGGCACGCGGCACCGTCATCGTCACCCACGGCTCTGGCGCTTCCCGCGATCACGCGATGCCCTACGCCGCATTCCTGCTCGACGCCGACTTCGACGTGCTCGCGCCGGATGCGCGCGGTCACGGCACGAGCGGCGGCTTCCCGACGTACGGCATCCGCGAGGCGGACGACATGCGGCGCTGGGCCGAGTGGGTGCGGCGGACGCCTGGCGCCTGCGTCTACGCGCTCGGCGCGTCGATGGGCGCGGCCCACGTGCTGCTGGCCGAAGCCGGGCGGCCGACGTTCTGCGCGATCGTCAGCGACGCGGCGTTCGCGACCTTCCTCGAAGCCGGGCTGGATCGCATCGCCCGGCCGCTCCGGCTCGGGGACATCGGCCGGTGGCTGGGCCGCCCCGCGGCCTACGCCGGCATCGGCTATGTGCGCGCACGCTACGGGGTCAACCTGCTCGAGGCCGCCCCGGCCGCGGCCATCGGCCGGATCCGCGCGCCCCTGCTGCTGATCCACGGTGACGACGACCGCGACACACCCGTCTACCATGCGCGGGCACTGGCCGTGGCCCAGCCCGCGGCGACGCTGTGGATCGTGCCGGGTGCGGCGCACAGCGCCTCGTGGCGGGCCGAGCCCACGGAGTACCCACGCCGAATCGTGGCCTTCTTTCGCGGCCACGAGTAAGATCGGATCACCATGATGATGATCCGCTCAGCCGCTGTCGCGCTCGCCTCCGCCGTGGTCCTCGTTGCCGGGGTCGGCGTCGCGGTCGTCAGCAGCCAGCAGGGCAAGACGGCAACCGGCAAGCCGAGCGTCGCGGTGTTCAAGAGCCCGACCTGCGGCTGCTGCGCGAAGTGGAACGAGCACATGACGGCGGCCGGTTACGCCGTGAACTCGCGCGACATGACCGACATGAACGCCGTCAAGGACGAGCACCGCGTGCCGTCGCCCCTGCGTTCCTGCCATACCGCCCTCGTCGCCGGCTACGTCATCGAAGGGCACGTGCCCGCGGACGTCGTCGCCAGGCTCCTCGCCGAGCGTCCCGCGGGCGTCGTCGGCATCGCCGTGCCGGGCATGCCCGCGGGATCGCCGGGCATGGAATCACCGGACGGCTTCAAGACCCCCTACCAGGTGATGGCGTTCACCCAGGACGGCCAGTCGCGCGTCTACGCCAGCAAGTAGCGTCGCCTCGACCGTCGCCGCTCGCGCCACGGCCGCGGCGGCTCCCGGACGGGCGAAGCGCGCCAGCACGAGGTCGCGCCGGCGCCGCGCCTCCAGGATGTCGTCGGTGCCGAGCGACTGGCGGACGCGCTCCTGGCGCCAGCCGTCGTGCAGCAGCGTCACGGCCAGCCACCACAGGCGGCCGTTCTTCCACAGATGGTGGTTCGGGTTGGTTTCAGACGCCCGGCTGGGCGCGAGTTGAGTGGTCGGCATGATGTCTTCTCCTCTGCCGTGCGCCGCGCCCGTCGGGCGAACCGCACGCTGTTGAAGAAGACATCCGGAGGGCCGGATCGGCTCGCCGCCCGCCCCGCCAGCCCCCTTTTGCGTCACGGGGCGGCGGAATCACGCGGACGGCAGGTGCCGTTCCGGTGGACATTGGGTTGTTCCGCCAACGCAGCGAAACCACATCTCCCTAGGGGCGGCGGACCGCCCGGAGAGAATGGCACCTTGGGATGTCCGCCCAGGTTGCCGGACCGCGCCTTTTCTCTGGCGGGTCGCTCCGGATGTCTAAACGGCCTTCAGTCTAGCGGGTGTCGGCCCCGCCGCGCAACAGACGGACTTCGTCATAGGTCAGCGGCCGCCACCGTCCAGGCGGCAGCGTGCCCAGCTCGACGCCACCGAACGACACGCGCAGCAGCCGCGTCACGTCGTGCCCGACCGCCGCGAACAGCCGCCTGATCTCGCGGTTGCGGCCTTCGACCACCTCCACCAGCAGATGCGTCTCGCGGCCGGACCGCTTGCGCAGGGTCACACGCGGCGTCACCAGCGCGCCGTCGATCGTGATGCCGCGCGACAGCGCCTCGAGTGACGCATCGTCGACGGAGCCGCGAACGGTCACGACGTAGACGCGGGGCACGGCGTTGGCGGGATCGAGCAGCGCCGCGGAAAGGCGGGTGTCCGTGGTGAACAGGAGCAGGCCGCTCGACGCCAGATCGAGCCGGCCGATCGCCTGGAGGTGCGGTCCGGCGTCCCGTACCAGCTCGTAGGCAGTGGGGCGGCCCTCGGGATCGCGCCGCGTGGTGACGACGCCGCGCGGCTTGTGGAGCAGCACGGTCAGCGTCTCGGCCGCCTCGCGCGCCTCGCCGTCGATCGCGATCCGCACGCGCTCGGGCACGACGGCCTTCGCCGGATCGCGGGCGACGCGGCCGTCGACCGACACGCGGCCATCGACGACCAGCGCCCGCGCCTCGCTGCGCGACGCCATGCCCAGCTTGGACAACGCCCGCTCGAGCGACACGGTGCCCGGCGGGCGCCTCGGACCCGGCGAGCGGGGCGGGCCCGGTGCGCGGCCGGTCAGCGGGCGTCGAGGAGCGCCGCTTCGTGCGCGCGCAGCCATCGTCGCGATGCCTCGTGGCCCGGGCAGGCGCGTGCGACCAGCGCCCAGAAACGCGCCGAGTGGTTCGGCTGGCGCAGGTGCATCAGCTCGTGGATCAGCACGTAGTCGCGGACGTCGTCCGGCGTCTGGATCAGGCGCCAGTTGAGCGAGATGCGGCCGCCGGTCGCGCACGATCCCCAGCGCGCCCGCTGGTTGCGCACCGACACGTGCGTGACGGGGAGCTCGAACCGCGCCGCGAGCATCATGAGACGCGCCGGCAGGGCGCGCGTGGCCCGGACGCGCAGCCACGCCGACGCGACGGGACGCAGATCGTCCCCGTCGCGGGGGCGCGGCGTCACGACCAGCGTGCCGTCCTGCTCGACGACGCCGGCCCGGGCCCCCGACCCGCGGCGCAGCGCGACGGTGGATCCGCCGAGCAGCACCTCGTGTCCGTCGCGCCAGTCGCGCGATGGACGGATGGGCGCGCGCGCCGTCTGCGCGGCGCGCTGCCGCGCCACCCAGTCATGCTGCGCCTCGAGGAACGCCAGCGCTTCGCGCTTCGAGCCCCAGCGCGGGATGGTCACGCGCGGGGTGCCGTCCGGCAGCAGGCGCAGCACGTACTGCCGCGCCCGCGGATGCCGGACCAGACGCGGCGCCAGCGGCACGAGGATGGTCGATGTGTCATCGCGCCCGAGGCCGGGCCCTGGCCCGGCCGAGTGCCCGTGCAACGGCTCCGGCGCCAGCGGCGAACTGGCATCGCGCCAGAGGCCGGGCCCTGGCCCGGCCGAGTGCCTGTGCAACGGCTCCGGCGCCACCGGCGCTGGAGCCGGTGCATCAAACACGAGCCGCAACTGCGCCAGCAGGGTCTTCACGCCGGCTCCCATGCGGCCGCGAGCAGGCCGTCCACCAGCGCCTCGACATCCGTCCCGCAGTGGAGGCGGGCGCGATCGCCGGATCGCAGGAAGCCCTCCGCGACGGCCGTGTCGAGGAAGGCCAGGAAGCCGCGCCAGTAGTTGCGGACGTCAAGGAGACCGACCGGCTTCGCGTGCAGGCCGAGCTGCGCCCAGGTCAGGATCTCGCAGAGCTCATCGAGCGTGCCCATGCCGCCGGGCAGCACCAGGAAGGCGTCGGCGAGGGAGGCCATGAGCGCCTTGCGTTCGTGCATGGTGGCGACGATCCGGAGGTCGGTGACGCCCCGGTGCGCCAGCTCCCGATCGACCATCGACGTCGGGATGACGCCGGTCACGCGCCCACTCTGGGCCAGCACCGCGTCCGCGGCGATCCCCATCAGCCCCACATGCGCCCCGCCATACACCAGCTCGCACCCGCGGTCCGCGAGCGCGCGGCCGAGCGCAGCCGCTGCCTCGCCGTAGGTCGGGTCGTTTCCCGCGCGCGAGCCGCAGAACACCGCGATCCGGGGCATGGCCGAGTATACGATGCCGGCCACGCCGGCTAGAATCGACCATGGTCAGATTCGTGTTGCGCATCGCCGCCGTCGCCACGCTCGGCGCCGGTCTCGGTCTCGTCGCCTGCGGGCGCGGCACGTCGACGCCCAGCCAGCCCGCCGGCCCCACCGCCGCCGACGCCAAGGCCTTCGTCGAGAAGGCCGACGCCGAGCTGCTCGACCTGAGCCGCCGCCTGTCGCAGGCGCAGTGGGTGTCGTCGAACTTCATCACCACCGACACCGAAGCGCTCTCCGCCAACTCCTACCAGCAGTTCATCGCCGCCACGATGAAGATGGCCAAGGACGCCGCGCGCTTCGACGCGGTGCAGGTCGACGCCGACACGAAACGGCGGCTCGAGCTGTTCAAGCTGGCCACCATCCCGCTGCCGGCGCCATCCGATCCGGTCAAGCAGGATGAGCTGACCAAGCTCGCCGCCGGCCTCGAAGCCGACTACGGCCGCGGCAAGTACTGCCCGCCTGGCAAGGCCTGCCTCGACGTCAACGCCATCACCAAGATCATGGCGACCAGCCGCGACGCGGCCGAGCTGCTCGACGTGTGGCGAGGCTGGCACGCCATCGCCCCGCCGATGAAGCCGCGCTACGAGCGCTTCGTCACGCTCGGCAACGAAGGCGCGAAGGAGCTGGGCTACAAGGATCTCGGCGCGCTGTGGCGGGCCGGCTACGACATGACGTCGGACGAGTTCTCGACCGAGGTCGACCGGCTGTGGACCCAGGTGAAGCCGCTCTACGACGCGCTGCACGCGCACGCGCGGCGTTCGCTGCTGAAGAAGTACGGCCCCACGGTGGTGCCTGCCGATGGACCGATCCCGGCGCACCTGCTCGGCAACATCTGGGCTCAGCAGTGGGGCAACGTCTACGACCTGATGGGCGTCCCGAGCCGCGGCCCCGCCTACGACCTCACCAGGCTCCTCGAGGCGAAGAAGACCGATGCCAAGGGCATGGTCCAGTACGGCGACCGCTTCTTCACGTCGCTCGGCTTCGAACCGATGCCGCCGACGTTCTGGGAGCGCTCGCTGTTCACCAAGCCGCAGGACCGTGACGTCGTCTGCCACGCCAGCGCCTGGGACGTCGACCAGGATCAGGATCTGCGCATCAAGATGTGCATCGAGACCACCGGCGAGGACTTCGTCGTGATCCACCACGAGCTGGGCCACAACATCTACCAGCGCGCCTACCGGCGGCAGCCGATGATCTACCGCAACAGCGCCAACGACGGCTTCCACGAAGCGATCGGCGACGCCATCGCGCTGTCGGTCACGCCCGACTACCTGGTCAAGGTCGGCCTGCTGGACAAGGCGCCCGGCCCCGAGGGCGATCTCGAGTACCTGATGCGGATGGCGCTCGACAAGGTCGCGTTCCTGCCGTTCGGGATCGTCGTCGATCAGTGGCGGTGGAAGGTGCTCTCCGGCGAGATCACGCCGGACAAGTACAACACCGCCTGGTGGGAGCTGCGGCGCAAGTACCAGAACGTCGCCGAGCCCGAGCCGCGGCCGGCCGACGCCTTCGATCCCGGCGCCAAGTACCACGTGCCGGCCAACACGCCGTACACCCGCTATTTCCTCGCCCACATCCTCCAGTTCCAGTTCCAGCGGGCGATGTGCCGCGATGCCGGCTACACCGGCCCGCTGCACCGGTGCTCGATCTACGACAACAAGCAGGTCGGGGCCAAGCTGGCGAAGATGCTGGAAATGGGCCAGAGCCGGCCGTGGCCGGATGCGCTCGAAGCGCTCACCGGCGAGCGGAAGATGGACGCGACCGCGATGATCGACTACTTCAAGCCGCTCAAGGAGTGGCTGGACGCCCAGGCCGCGGCCGAGAAGGGTGCGCCGGCGCCGGCGACGACGACGCCGTGACCGGCGGACATCGAAGAATGCACTCGATGAACACCCTGCTCACCGCCACCGCGTTCGCTGTGCTCGGGCTTGGGCTCGGGCTCGGGTCCGCTGCGGCCCAGCCCGCCCCGGCGCAACGGCCGAACATCGTGTTCATCATGACCGACGACCACGCGGCGCATGCCATCAGCGCCTATGGCTCGAAGGTCAACCAGACGCCGCACCTGGACCGGCTGGCGAAGGAAGGCGCGCTCTTCACGAGCGTCTTCGCCACCAACTCGATCTGCACGCCGAGTCGCGCGGCCATCCTCACCGGCCAGTACTCACACCTGAACGGCGTGACCATGTTCAACCGGTTCGACAGCGCCCGGATGACCGTGGCGCGGCTGCTGCAGCAGGGCGGCTACCACACCGGGATGATCGGCAAGTGGCACCTGGGGAGCGACCCCCAGGGCTTCGACCGATGGGAGATCTTCCCCGGCCAGGGCGACTACGTCGACCCGGTGCTCTACACGGCGACGGGCGAGAAGAAATATGCCGGCGGCTACGCCACTGACGTCGTCACCGACCTGGCGCTGGAGTTCATCGAGAAGCGGCCGGCGGAGAAGCCGTTCTTCCTGATGATGCACCACAAGGCGCCGCACCGGCCGTGGACGCCGAACGCCGCGCATGGCGCGCACTTCGCCGCGCGCACGATCCCCGAGCCGGCAACGATGTGGGACGACTACACCGGCCGCACCGACGCCCTGCGCGAGAACAAGCAGCGCGTCGCCAACGACCTCACGCCGCAGGATCTGAAGCAGACACCGCCGGCCGGCCTGACCGGCGACGCGCTGACGCGCTGGAAGTACCAGCGCTACATGCAGGACTACCTGGCCACGGTGCAATCGGTCGACGACAGCGTCGGCCGCGTCCTCGACGCGCTCGACAAGGCCGGTCTGGGCCGCAACACGATCGTGATCTACACCAGCGACCAGGGCTTCTTCCTCGGCGACCACGGCCTGTTCGACAAGCGGTTCATGTACGAGGAATCGATCCGCATGCCGTTCCTCGTCCGCTGGCCGGCGGCCGTCAAGGCGGGCAGCCGGATCGACGCGATTGGCCTCAACGTCGACTTCGCGCCGACCTTCCTCGAGGCAGCCGGCCTGCCGCCGTCCGGTGACATGCAGGGCCGGAGCCTGCTGCCGGTCCTGCGCGGCGACACGCCGCGCGACTGGCGCACGTCGATGTACTACCGCTACTACCACGACCCCGGACACCACAACACGCGCGCGCACTACGGCGTCCGCACGAAGACGCACAAGCTGATCTACTTCTGGAAGAAGGACCAGTGGGAGCTCTACGACCTGGTCAAGGATCCGCAGGAGCTGCACAACCTGTACGGGCAGCCGGCGCAGGCGGCGTTGACCGCGACGCTGAAGACCGAGCTGGCGCGGCTGAAGCGCGAGGCCAAGGACGAGGATCAGCTCGCCGACGTCCAGATTCCCCAAGGGGTCGACGGCTCGGTGGCGCAGCTGCGCGGCAAGTAGGAGCCGCGGCCGGCACAGGTCCGGGAGCGGCGGTTCAGGCGCGCGCAGCCGTCGGCGACCCGACGACCGGCGGCACGCCGGCACGGCCGCGGAGCGCGGCGCGAGCGCCCAGGGCCACCGGCACGCCAATCCCGAACGCGTGCACGACCAGCGACAGGCCGTCCCACAGCAGGTCGAAGGGGGCCACGCCGGCGCCGCCCACGGCCGACAGCGGCACCACGATGTAGTGCATCACGCCGAACACCGCGACGCCGTAGAGCGAGCCGAAGGCCCACGGCCGGCGCCACAGGGCCTCGGCGTAGCGTGCCGCCGTGTAGTAGACGAACGCCACCGTCAGCGCGATGAAGAAGTGCAGGGCCAGGCCGAGCGCCGCGGTCGGCGCTCCGCCCGCGACGGCAGCCTGGCGACCGAGGAGGCCCGCCGCCACGGACTGAAAGATCCGGCTCGGACGGACGCCCGCCTCGATCGCCCAGAAAATGCAGGCGTAGGTAATGTCGATCACCCCGGCCGCCAGGCCGCCCAGGACGACGGCAACCGAAGGCGACACGGCGTGCTGGCGGGGGTTGGGCATGGCGTCTCCTGAGGTGTAGGCCAAGCGGGCCCAAGCCTTGCGCAGCTCGCGCGCAATTCTGCTCCCGATTTGACCAACGGCTCTCCCCGGCTGACGAACTGCACAGCCGCCTCGGCTACGATGGGACCATGACGCGACAGCGCTGGCGGAAGGCCGCGCTCATCGTCGGCGGCTGGACGCTCGTCGGGCTGTTCCTGTTCAGCAAGAACCTCGCGGCGCGGCTGCTCCGCAACGATCCGTCGCCCTGGTTCGACATCCTGCTGGCGTGGCTGATCGGGGCCTACGCGTCGGCCGCATTGACCCCCGCGATCCTCTGGCTCGGCGAGCGCTACCCGTTCGGCCGCGGGAAGTGGGCGGCGCCGCTCGCCATCCATCTGGTGGGGAGCGCCGTCTTCGCCGTCGGGCAGCTCTGGCTGGAAGCCGTCGTCACGGTCTGGCTCGGCGTGATCTCCTTCCCGGTCGCCCAGTCGGTCCGCACCTATTTCCCCTGGCTCCTCGCGCTCGGCTTCCACGCCGGCGCGGTCTGCTACTGGCTGATCATCGGGCTCCAGGCGCTGTGGCGCTTCCACGAGTCGTCCCGACGACACGAACGGGAAGCACTCGAGCTGATGGCGCGGGCGTCGGCGCTCGAGACCCAGGTGGTGCAAGCGCGGCTCGGCGCGCTCAAGATGCAGCTCCAGCCGCACTTCCTGTTCAACACGCTGAACGCCGTCGTGTCGCTCGTCCGGGCCCGCCGCGGACGCGAGGCCGAGGACACGCTCGCGCACCTGAGCGATCTCCTGCGCTGGGTGCTGGACGACAGCGAACACCAGGAAGTGCCGCTGTCGCGCGAGCTCGAATACGTGCGGCTCTATCTGGCGGTCGAGCGCGTCCGGTTCTCGGATCGCCTGCACATCGACATGCGGATCGCACCCGACGCCCTCGACGCGGCCGTGCCGCACCTGTGCCTGCAGCCGATCGTCGAGAACGCGATCCGGCACGGCATCGAAGCGTGCGCGTCGGCCGGCGAGCTGGTGATCGGCGCCCGCCGGGTCGGCGGCATGCTGGAGCTCGTCGTCGAGGACGACGGACCGGGCCTCCGCGGTGTCCGGCTGCCGGTCGGCATCGGCCTCGCCAACACGCGGCTGCGCCTCGCCGAGCTCTACGGCGATCGCGCGTCGCTCACGCTGGCGAACGCCCTCGACGGCGGCGCCATCGTCACGCTGACGCTGCCGTTCCGCGAGTGCGAGGAACCCGCGACTCCATTGCGTGCCGGGGCGCTGCCCGGCAAGGTGGCGGCACCATGACCCGCGGCGCGACGCTCGACGCCCTCGTCGTGGACGACGAACCCTACGCGCGGTCCGGGCTGCGGATGCTGCTCGAGGACGACGAGGACATCACCAGCATCCGCGAAGCCGCCAGCGGCCGCGCCGCCATCGACGCCATGGCCGCGCGCCGGCCCGATCTCGTGCTGCTCGACGTGCAGATGCCGGGCATGACCGGCTTCGACGTCGTGGACGCCGTCGGCGTCGCGTCGATGCCGGGCGTCGTGTTCGTGACCGCGCACGACCGCTATGCCGTCCGCGCCTTCGAGATCAACGCGATCGACTACCTGCTGAAGCCGGTCACGGCGTCGCGCTTCGCGGAGGCGATGGCGCGCGCCAAGGCGCGGCTGCGGACTGAGGAGGCGCAGAGCGCGCAGCTGTCCGGCCTGCTGCGCACCGTCGCCGCGCCGAATCAATACGTCACCCGCCTGGCGGCGCGGGACGGCGGCCGGACCACCCTCATCGACGTCGGCACCGTCGAATGGATGAAGGCCGCGGAGAACTACGTCGAGCTCCACGTCGGCCGCGCCACGCACCTGGTCCACGTACCGCTGACCACGCTTTGCGGCTGGCTGGATCCGAATCAGTTCATCCGCGTCCACCGCTCGATCGTGGTGGCGACCCGCATGATCCGCGACCTGGAACCGTCCGGACACGGCGAGTACCAGATCCGCCTCGTGTCGGGGATCCAGCTGACGACGGGCCGGACCTACCACGCGCAGATCAGGAAGCTGACCCAGAACCCGCTGGTGCGATAGTCTCGCCTCGCGCGCCGTCTGGAACGCGCAGACGAGGACCCGCTCATGCCCAGCCCGCTCGATCGCCGCCTCTTTCTGCGCCTTGCCGGCGGTACGGCAGCGGCTCTGTCCGCCGGACGCGCGGCGGCAGGTCAGGCCGCGACGCCGCAGCGGCGGATCGAGCCAGGCTCCGAGGAGCTGACGCACTACCAGATCGGCCCGCACATCTGGCTGCGCTGGCACAATGAGGCGCTCCTCGGCTACCGCGCCCACCCCTCGCAGAAGTATCCCTACGTCTTCCCTGCCGCCGGTCCGGTGTCCGGCCTGTCGCTGACGTCGGAGTCGTCGTTGCCCTGGCCGCATCACCGCTCCCTGTTCTTCGGGTGCGACTTCGTCAACGGCGGCAACTACTGGCAGAACGAGCTCGAACGCGGCCAGATCGTCTCGCGCGGCCCACGCGTCGCCGAGGCGACGAAGACCTCGGCGGTCATCGTCGATGCCTGCGACTGGCGCCAGCCTGGTCAGCCCGTGCAGATGACCGACGAACGCCGACTCACGCTGTCGGTCCCGGGCCCTCGCCTGCGCATCCTCGACGTGGACATCACCTGGCGCGCCGTCGTGGACGTCACCATCCAGAAGAACAACCACGCGCTCTTCGCGCTGCGCGCGGCCCACGAGATCACGCCGTGGGGTGGCGGACGGCTGGTGTCGAGCGAAGGCTAGGAGGGCGAACAGCAGACGTTCGGCAAGCCGGCCCGATGGTGCGCGTTCGTCGGAAAGCGGACGCAGGCCACGGGCGAGCCAGTCGAAGGCATCGCCCTGATGGATCACCCGCAGAGTCCGTGGGCGCCATGCCCGTGGTTCACGCGCGACTACGGCTTCATCTCGCCGATGCCGTTCAACTGGCTCGAGAAGCCCTGGCAGCTCGCGGCCGGCCAATCGGTCCGGATCCGGCATCGCGTCGTGCTGTTCGCGGGCGACCCGCAGGAAGCGGGCCTCGACAGGCTCTACAAGGAATGGGCGGGCGCCTAGCGATGCCCGCCTGCCGGCTCGCGCCGTGAGCTCTGCCACCCGCCTGCTGGCCGGGCTCCCCACCCCTTCCGCGTGCGCATCGCGCTGGGCGACATCGATGGCGCCTTCGCCGATCTCGGCCGCGCGGCCGACGTCGGGAGACTCGAGGGCTTCGCGATGGCGAACCCCGAGCTGGATCCGCTCAGGCGCGATCCGCGCTTCGCTCAGCTCGCCGTCCGGCTGAAAGGCCATCGCGCGTTCGAGGCGGCGGGCCTCGTAGCTGCCGGTGGACGCTCCGGTGACGCCCCGCGGCCCTTCGTCCCGCTAGCACCACACGGCAGAGTCACAGGGCCAGTGGATGTTTTCTGACAGCACGGGAAGTTTTACGCGGCGGCCCCGCACGCGTCCCCTCTGACCGCTCGGCATCCACGGCTGCCCGTCACTGGCACGGATGCTGCGTCGAGAAGAAGGCGGAGTGTCGAATGGAATTGCCGCTCTCGTTGAACCCCGGACATCACGGAACGCTGGTCGCATCACCTGAATCGCTGGGCTGGAATGTGCGGGTGGATGTCGACGGCGTGACGGTGCTGCACTCGCACGTCAGCGACTGGCACCGGGTGGAACGGCTGCGCGCTCGTGTCGAGGCGACTCACGGCGCCGCCACGAATCCATCCCAGCCAGACCGGCGCGGCGCCGGCGGCTAGGGATCCCACCTCGGACGCTCAGTCGACCTCGAGCGTGAGCGTGGAGCAGCCGCCAGGAACGGCCCGAGGTGGATACCGGCATCGAACTGGCTCGGTGCATCGGCACGCGGCCGCGCTCAGTTGTCCTCGTCTGGCTTCGGCTTGTCCTTCGCTTTGTCCTTCGCCGGCTTGTCCTTGCCCTGTTCCAGATCGAGCTTGGGCAGCCCGAGCCCCTCGAGACGGCGGAGCTGATCCAGGTCGATCGTGCCGACGATGTTGACGACGGTGAAGCGCCGCGGTTCGGTGGCGAGGATGCCGAGCCCGCCGATCTTCGAGCCGTCGACCCACAGGTAGACATCGACGTCGGCGTTGTCCTTCTTGCTGCGCACGCCGGCCATCCGCGACCAGCCGGGTGCCGCGAGTTGCCGGCGGATCATCTCGACCTCGGCTGGGCCGAAGGCGCCATCGGCGCCGAACTCGTAGCTGCGCACGTAAATACCCTTGAGCCCTGACATCATCGCCTTGACCTGGGCTTCCTCGGCGTCGCCGTCGCCCATGAATCGCGCGGCGAGGGCGAGCAGGGTGGTGTCGAGCGACACGTCGACCGTTTCCGAGGCCGCCGCCGCGAGCTTCTCCAGCCCCTCGATCTGCACGCGCGGGCCCGGGGTCTGCGCGGCCAGCCCGCCGCCCAGCACCGCCGACATCACCGGCACGAGCCAGACGGTCAGCGCGACGGTCCACAATCCCTTGATACTCATGACGCCTACTCCTGGCTCCGCTCGATGGCGCGGTGCACGACGTTCAACTTCTCGCCGGTCAGCCGCAGCGCCTGCAGCAGCTGTTCGTGGGCGGCGCGGGCTCGCGCATCCTCCGCCCGGGCCGCCTGCCACTGCAGGCCGGCAACGGTGAGGGCCACAGTCGCCGCGAGCGGCAGCAGCGCGCGCCAGACGACCGTACGGCCTGTCCGCGTCAGCGCGGTGCCCGGCCGCGCCGCGGCGGTGTCACCGGTGATCGCGGCAATCACGCGGCCGGCGAAGGCCGGGCCCGGATCGTCCGCTTCCATGGCGCGCTCGAGCGCGCGGTCGATGTCCATGACGTCCTTTGTCCTGCTGTCCATGGCGTGCTACCCGTGGCGGACGCGGGCGCACCGGGCGCGCAGCACCGCGAGCGACCGTTTCAAGTGGCTCTTCACCGTGTTGAGCGGCATGTCGAGCGTCTCCGCGATCTCGACCGGCCCGAGCTCGCGCTGGTACCGCAGCACCACGACGGCGCGGGCCGCGGCGGGCAGCGCGGCGACCTGGCCGCGGAGCCATGACACGAGCATCGGATCGCGCTCCGGCACGGCGGCGGTGACGGGCTCGGCGACCGTGTCGAGCGGCGTCACCGGGCGGCGCTTGCGCTCGCGCACGGCGTCGATGGCGCGGTGCGTCACGACCCGCCGCAACCAGCTCGCCAGGTGCGCGTCCGACTCGATCGTCACGAGATGGCGGTGGAGCTGCACGAACACGTCCTGGGCCAGATCCTCGGCCGCGGCGCGATCGGCGAGCATCCGGCAGGCGATCCCGAACACGAGCCGCTGGTGATGGCGCACCAGGTCGGCGAAGGCGTCCAGGTCACCGGCCCGGGCCCGGGCGAGCCGGCGATCCCGGGCGTCGGCGCCCGGATCGGGCCTGAGAGCATCGGGCCGGGCGGTTCGGTCATCCACGGCGTCGTGGCTCGCTGGAACAGTCGCAGCCCGGGAGCGGGCCAGCGTCAAAGTCGCCATCTGCCTGCTTATTACGCAAGAGCGCCCCGCAAAGGGTGCACGGTTTCCATCGATTTGCCCGTCCGGCCGGTCGGGCGGCCCTGAAGGGCTTTGACGGGCTGGAGACGTAAGAAGATGCCGGAGGCGGGAACCGCCGCCCGTGAGAGGCCGCGGCGCGCCCAGCACCGCGAATAGCAGCCGAACGCCCAGGGGGCGACCCGCAGCCGACCGTGCGAGGCCGGCCGCCAGATCAGCTGCCGCGCACGTGCGGGCGCCGCGACGCGCCTAGCGTCGCGAGTAGCAGCCCGCACGTCCAAGGCGCGGCCCGCGGCCGGCCGTGCGAGGCCGGCCGCCAGATCAGCTGCCGCGCACGTGCGGGCGCCGCGACGCGCCTAGCGTCGCGAGTAGCAGCCCGCACGTCCAAGGCGCGGCCCGCGGCCGGCCGTGAGAGGCCGGCCGCCAACCTTAGAGACGCAGGAGGATGCCGGAGGTCGGCCGGCCGGTGGCGCTGGCGATGGCTCGGGCGTAGAGGCGGATCTGGCCGAGGTAGGCGTCCAGCGCCTCGCCGGGGTCGGCGTCGGTCTTGAAATCGACGACCACCCACCCGGCGTCGGTCTCGAAGGCGGCATCCACGACGCCCTCGACGATGGCGCCGGTGGGCTCGGCAAGCGCGACCGGCACCTCACGCCGCAGCGCGGCACGACTGGCGGCGGCGCGCAGCGGTGCGAAGGCGGCGTGGGCCAGCGCGCCGCTGACGACGCGCGCCGCCGCGTCGGTCTCCGCGGGCTCCGCGGCCAGGACGCGCGCCTGCTGCGCGGCGATGGCCGCCACCGTCGGCGGCGGGGCGTCCAGGGGCACGAGCGCGAGCACCGCGTGGACGAGCGCCCCGAACCGGACGCCGCCGGCGATGATCCCCTCCGGCCGCGGGATCGCCTCGACGCGAACGTCTCCCGATGCTTTTCCCGGTGTTTCTGCCGGTGTTTCTCCCGATGCTCCTTCCGATGCTTCTCCGGGAGGCGCCAAAACGGTGGCAGATTCTGCGAGCTGGGCGGCGCGGGCGCGGACGGTCACGACGCGGTGCGACGGCCGGCTCCCCTGCTCCACTGCCGCCTCGCGCGCGACGCGCCACTGCGCGAACGCCTCGAGCCCCGAATCGACCACGCCGGGGGCGGCGTCCTTGGCGATCAGCTCCTCGCGGCGCAGGCCGAACGTCGGCTGGCGATCCAGGTCGAGAACACCCGGATCCCACCAGGTGACCGCGTGCGTCTCGTCGCCCTCGAAGGCGTGGATGCCGGGCCGCATGCTGGTCAGCGGGATCGTGTCGTCGCGGTCGACCGTCGAGTCGGGCCCAAAGCGTTCGGCCCACGCCTCGCGGACGGCCTCGCGGCGCCGATCCATCGCGGGATAGATCGCTGCGTTCAGCGGACTCACCCACCCGCTGTCTACCGGCCGGTCGCCGACGGCGCACACGACCAGCAGATCCCGGGCGCGCGTGGCGGCGACGTAAGCCACGCGGACGCCTTCGGCCTCGTCGCGCGCCACCTCGATCGGCGCGTGCTGCCGCAGCTCCGCGGGAGCCCAGCCGGCCAGGCTGACAGCGCAGCGCGAACCCTCGCTGTCTACCCAGCGGGAAGCGGTGCTGCGCGACAGCTCGGCGCCGATGTCGACCAGCACGACCACCGGGAACTCCAGGCCTTTGGCCTTGTGCACCGTCATCAGCCGGACGCCGTCGCTCCCCTCCTCGAGGATCGGTGCTTCAGCGGCCCGCGTCTCCTCGGCCTCGTCGCGCAGGCGCTCGACGAATCCGCGGAACGACAGCCCGCCTCCAGCCTCGTACTGGCGCGCCAGCTCGCCGACGTACTGGACGTTGGCGAGCGCCTGCTCGCCCGACGGACGCAGCGCGAAAATCGCGTGCGCGCGGGACGCATCGAGCAACGCCGCGATCGTCGCCGCCACCGGGCGTTGGTTACGGCGCACGTGCAGATCCCGCAACAGCCGGAGCGCCGCGGCCACGTCCAGCAACGCCGGTGGGACGCCCGACGCATCGGACGGATCGCAGATCTGCCACCATTGCCATCAACATCGGGAGTTCCTTCCGGAGTTGCTTCCGGAGGCTCCAACACCCGAAACGGGTGGAAGGACCTGGCGCGCGCCCGGTACGCAAGCAGCACGTCGTCGCCGAACGCGAACAGGGCGCCGCGGAGCGTGCCGAAGACCGACAGCTCGTCGTCCGGCCATTCGATCGCGGCGAGCGCGGTGCGCAGCGTCTCGACCTCCTCGCGCTCGTGGAAGCTCTTGCCGCCGACGAGCAGGTGCGGCAATCCGCGCGCCTCGAGCGCCTGGACGTACGGCCGCGTCACGTCGACCGTCGGCCCGTCGAACGTCCGCGTGTCGAAGCGGCGGAACAAAAGGCACACGTCGCGCGCCTCGATCGGGCAGCGCTCGGTCGGCCGCTCGCGATCGGTCACCGTCCAGCCGCTCGACCTGACGAGCCAGTCGACGAAGGCGGCGACCGCGTGCGGCTGCCCCTCGACAAGCGATGCCTTCGTCGGCGCACCGTTCCACAGCTTCACCTTCGGCACCGGCAGCGCCACGATCGCCGGCTGGCCGTGCTGGGCCGGCCGCACCGGCGCCAGCGGCACGTAGGACGCCTGGACGGCCACGCGTGTCGCCCGTCATGCGCGGCGCGAACGCGGCGTTCACGGCGCGCTGGATGTCGGGCACGGCGCGGAAGCTGCTGCGCAGCGCGACGCACGCGGCGCCGTGCGCCCGCAGCTGCTCGCGGACCGACTCGTAGACGCCGACGTCGGCGCGGCGGAAGCGATAGATCGACTGCTTCGGATCGCCGACGACGAACAGCTTGCCGGGGACGGGCCGCACTGCGCGCCAGTCGCGTCTCGGCGGCGTCGTCGGCCGCGAGCAGCAGCAGGATCTCCGCCTGCAGCGGGTCGGTGTCCTGGAACTCGTCGACGAACAGGTGCGTGAAGCGGCGCTGGAACGCTGCGCGCACGTCCGCGCAATCGCGCACCAGATCGCGGGCGCGGACCAGCAGGTCGAGGAAGTCGAGGGCCCCGACGCGGGCCTTCGCCGCTTCGTAGGCGTCGATTGCCGTGGCCAGCTCGTCACGCAGGCGGGCCGCGAGATCGGCGTCGGCGTCGCATTTGAAGTCCTCGATTCGCCTCACGAGCGCTGCGTGCTCGTCGAGCACCTGCGGCCGCGGCACGCCGCGCGCGTAAGGACTGGTCTTGCGCCCGGTTCGCGGGCGCTTGAACCTGTACGAGTCGAGCGACACGAGCTGCGCCTCGAGGCCGTCGTAATCCCGCGGCCGGACCTGCTCCGACACCGCGACCTCGTTGGCGACGCGCCGCGCTGGATCGGTGTCCTGGTAGAGCGCGTCCTGGGAATCAGCGGGCGCGTCGGTCAGGCGTGCGAAGGCGAAGACGGCGTCGGCCAGCGCATCGACGCGGGCCACTTGATCGAACGCGCTGGAATCCCACGCGCTGGTGAAGTCGCGCCATTCGGCCAGCGTCCAGGCGGCGCGCTCGAGGCGGCCGATGGGCCCCGCATCGTCGTAGCTGCGCCGGCGCAACGCCCGGCGCACGCCCGGCGGTGGCGCTTCGAGCCGCGCCTGCAGCCAGTCGTGGAACACCGTGCCGAACAGCGCCCGCGACTGCGGCTCGGTCAGCATCGTGAAGCGCGGATCGATGCGCGCCTCGACGGGCCGCTCCCGCAGCAGGTCGGCGCAGAAGGTGTGGATCGTGCTGACGTGCGCCTGTTCGAGGTTGGCGAGCGCCGCGGCCAGCGCGATCGTGGACGGCACGTCACCGGCCGTCGCCGCCGCCTGGCGCCGCGTCTCGAGCTCGGCGCGCAGCCGCAGCTTCAGCTCGCCCGCCGCCTTCTCGGAGAACGTCACCGCGACGATGCGCTCCACCGTCGCGCGCCCGAACGCGAGCACGTTGACGATGCGATCGACGAGCACCGTCGTCTTGCCGGTGCCGGCGGCGGCTTCGACCGCGAACGTCTCGTCGAGCGACGTCCGGATGCGATCGCGATCGACGGCGTCGGCCAGGACGCTCACGGCATGCCTCGCAGCGCCGCCAGATCGTCGAGCACGCCGAGCCGGGAGTTCTTGTGGACGGCGCGCCTTTCCTCGAGCGGCCCGCAGACGGCGCGGAAGTCGCACCAGTGGCACGCGCCCTTGCGCGGCGACTGCGGCAGGGCGCCGGCCTCGACCGCGCGGTCGATGACCTCGAGCACCTCGACGCCGGCGCGGCGGTGCTCGTCGCGCACCGACACGGGATGCTCGGTGAAGCCGCCCGCGGTCGTCGCGAACGACAGCCGGGCGTACGACACGGGGCGCTCGAGAAGCCGTTCCGCGACGAGCGTGTAGATGATCGGCTGCAGCGTGCCGCCGCCGCCGACGACCAGCCCGCGCGTGGTGCGGTTCCGTCCGGTCTTGTGGTCGGTGACCCGCAGCGAGCCCAGCGCGCCGTGCACCTCGACGAGATCGATCGCGCCACGAATCGGATAGCGGCCGTCGATCACGATCGGATCGGGCACGCTCGCCTCGTCGTGGGCGTCGTCGATCGGCAGGCCGAAACTGAGCTCGAAGTAGCGCGGCACCCACTCCGCGCTCGACGTGGCAACGCCGCCGAGCCACAGACGCAAGTCGCCGTGCATGAGCGTGATCTCGTCCTCCCACACGCGCTCGATCGCCGGCGCCAGACGATCGTGGTGACGATCGAACACCGATGTGGCGACCTCGCGCAGGATGTCCTGCGCCTCGCCGTGGCGATCGGGCGCAATCGGCAGCAGGTCGCGGCCGCGCAGCGCCCGCAGCACGTCGCGCTGCACCTCGTGGAAGATGGCGCCGCGCGTCAGCGGATCGAGCTGGACGATCGCCTCGGGTTGCTCGAGCGGCTGGAACCGGTAGATCGCGCCGAGGAGGAACTGGTACGGACACGCCGAGAAGCGCTGCAGAGCCGACACGGAGTACGGCCGGGCCGTCAGGCGTTGCGCGGCCAGCAGCGCCGGTACCTCGGCATGGTTGCCGATCAGGCCGTCCCACGGCGACCACGTCTTCTTCCACCGCGCCCACCGCGTGCGCAGGGACCGCGCCAGCGCGGGGTTCAGCTCCAGCAGGTAGTGGGCCGCGCCTTTGGCTGGCAGCTCGGCGGGACGGCCGCAGCAGCCGGCCGAGGACCGCCAGGTCGTGCTCCCATACGTCGATGGCAGACCCGGGGTCATCGGGCGCCGGCCACGCCAGCCACGCGCCGGTCGCGATCGCGGTGTCGTGCTCGAAGCGGACGTGATCGGGGACCGCGCCGGTCGACGCGCGCACGACGTCCAGCGCGTAGAACGACGGCACCCGCGCCCGTCCCTGGCCGACGTCGAGCCGCGGGTAGGACAGCCAGCAGCGCTCGGTGGCCGCACCGACGGCGAGACGGAGGCGCACGCGCTCGCCGTGGACGCGATCGTCCTCGACGGCGAGCGGCGCGGCCAGGGCCTTGCGCATGTCGTCGAGCAGCAGCGGATCCTCGCGGCTGCGCTGGGGGAACACCCGCTCGGCGAGGCCGACCACGAACACGACGCGGAACGTTCGCCCGCGCAGCGCGTCGGGCGTCGCCACGAAGACCTGGCCGAAGCGCGACTTCGGCGGATCGCGATCGAGCTGGGCGAGGCGCGGCAGCAGCACGCGCCGCACCTCGCCGAGCGAAACAGGACCGACCGCCGCCATCGGGCGCAGGTCGGCGAGCAGCTGCAGGACGCGCACGGGGCGCCGCAGCGCGCGCGGCGCCAGCGCCGAGAGACGATCGAGCCATTCGCCCCAGCGCGCCTGTGCCGGCAACCCGGCCAGCTCGTCGACCAGCGGCAACGCGAAGCGGCTCAGGTCGTCGAGGGCCTCGAGATCCCGCGTGACCGCCGCGACCCGGCCGCTCTCGGGTTCGTCCGACTGCAGCTCGCTCAGGCGCAGTTCCAGTTCGGCCCGCAGCCCGCCCAGGCGGCGGTGCCAGCGCGCCGCGCGTCCGGTCGGCCCCGCCTCGGACGCGACGGCCGCGTCCACGAGCAGCGACTCCCAGCGCCACGGCGCCCGCACGTCGGTCCGTTCGGTGGGCAGAAACTGATCGCTCACCGCGGGCTCAGCCCCGGGTCAGCCCGGGCTGGGCCCCGGGCCGGGTTTCCAGCCGTTCGATCACGTCGAACAGGGACAGCTGACCCGGCGCGAGGGCTTCGTCGCGCGAGGCGACCAGGGGCGGCGGATCGGGTGCCGATCGGCCGGTCGCCGGGTCGCGCCGCGGCACCTGGCCCAGGGACAGGTATTCGGCGAAGCTCCGCGCCGACAGGTCGTCGGCCGCACAGGCGAGCAGCGCAAGGAACGCCCGGCCGGTGGGATCCGGGCGCCGTGTCCCGCGCGAAAACCAAGCCGGCACCTTGGCGCGCTCGAGGGCCTGTTCGATCGGCCCCCAGTAGCTTTCGGGCGCCCGGACGACGATCGCCATCTCGTCGAACGGGACGCCGCGGGCCGCTTCGTCGAGGATCCGGCGCGATACCTCGACCGCCTCCCGCGATTCGCCAGGCGCCGAGAAGAACCGCACGCTGTCGTCCTGGACGCCGGCCGGTGCCTCGCCGGCGAAGAGGAAGCGGCGAACGCGGGCCAGCGCATCGGTCCCGGCGTCGTCGCGCACCTCGACCGCCGAGGCGAGAGGCCCTGGCAGCAGCGCCATCGTCCGCGCGTCACCGGCCGGAATCGTGGCGAGGACCGCTGCCGCTCTCGCGACCAGGGCCTCGACGAACGCCTGCTCGGCGACGGTCGCGATCGGCACGTCGATGAGGACGATCGGCCCTGCCGACAGGCCACCCGCGTCGCCGGCGCGGAGGCGCGCGGTCGCGGTGTCGAGGAGCGCCGAGCGGTCGGCCAGCCCGCCCTCCGCCAGCAGCGCGGCGTAGCGATCGCCGAGATGGCCGAGGTCGGGTCCCGCCGCCCCGAGGGGCGCCAGGCGTCCCGGGGCGACGCCGGCCTCGCGCAGCTCGCCCAGGGTGTCGGCCAGGGCGCGCGGCAGGCCGGGGCTGTCGGCAATCGGCGCCAGGTAGCCGAGCGTCCCGTCTCGGGTCAGCTCGAACAGGGCGCGGGTGGCCAGGGCATCGGTGGCCAGCGCGGTGGCCGGCGTCACCCCCGACGCCGCCAGCGTCGCGGTGGCAATCCGCGAGGCGAGCTGCCCGAGGGTGAAGCGGTGGAGGCCGAAGGTGGCGCCCCGGCTGGCGGCGATGCCCCGGCAGACGTCGTCGGCGGCCTCGCGGGTCGCCCCGACGACGATCAGCTCGGTCGACGCCGGCCAGCCGGCCACGAACGCCGCGGCGGCCTCGAGCCGCACGCGGGCCGAGGCCGACACGACCGCGAGAGTTGCCACAGTTCCGTTACACTACCGCAGAAAAATGCCGGTCCAGGTGGGCGCGGCGGCCAGAAAACGGTGGGGTGACGTGGAGTCCGAGCCGCGACCAGCAGCCAGCAAGCCGGCGGTGCACCCACCGGATCCTCCGATCCCTCTCCTCGCCGAGGCGCCGGCCGTCGTTACCGGCCGCGCGCCCGACTGGTGGGCGTCGCTGAACGACGAGCAGTTGCTCGACGTCCGGATGTGCGACCTGCACGTCACCATCGAAGGCAGCAAGCTGGTCGCGAGCATCGCGCAGCTGCACGCCGAGCTCGAAAACCGCAAACTCGCATTCGAGCCCCACTACTGGCTATCGGATGAGTGGTTCACGCCTGACGGCGTCAGCGGCGTCGCCATCCCGTTCTATCTCGCGCATCCCCGGCTCGAGCAGCTCGAGGAGCGGCAGATGCTCGAGGTGGAAGGCGGCACACACGACTGGTGCGTCAAGATTCTGCGCCACGAGGCCGGCCACGCCATCGATAACGCCTATCAGCTGCAGCGCCGCCGCAAGCGGCTCAAGCTGTTCGGCCTCTCGACGGCGGAGTACCCGGAGTACTACACGCCCAAACCCTACAGCAAGAGCTTCGTCCTGCACCTCGATTCCTGGTACGCGCAGAGCCATCCCGACGAGGACTTCGCCGAGACGTTCGCGGTGTGGCTCAACCCGCACTCGCAGTGGCGCGAGCGCTACGCCGATTGGCCGGCGCTGAAGAAGCTCGAGTACATGGACGAGCTCATGCAGGAGCTCGCCGGGCATCCGCCCCGCCGGGTGTCGCGCCGCAAGCTGGGGCCGCTGCCCAGCCTGAAGAAGACGCTCCGGCAACACTACGACCGCAAGCGCGCGCACTACGGTTACGAGTACCCGAACTTCTACGACCGCGATCTGCGCCGGCTGTTCACCGAGGCGGCCGCGGCGCCCAGGGGCAGCCCGCCGGCCACGCGTTTCCTCGGCCGCATCCGTAAGGACGTGTGCCGCCGCGTCTCGCGCTGGACCGGTGAGTACCGCTACACCATCGACCGCGTCTTCGAGGACGTGATCACCCGCTGCCGCGAGCTGAACCTGCGGCTGGTCAAGCCTCCGGAGGAGGCGACGCTGGAGTTCACGATCCTGCTGACCGTCCAGACCATGAACTACCTCCACAGCGGCCGGCACCGGGTGGCGCTATGAGGAAGCTCCGCGTCCTCGCGCTGATGCACGACTATCTCGTCCCGCCGAAGGACGTGAACGGCATCGACTCTGAGCGCCGCCAAATGGAAGATGGAGTATGACGTCACCCACACGCTCGAAGTGATGGGCCACGACGTCCGCGCGCTCGGGCTCGGCGGCGACCTCGGCGTCATCACCGAAGCGGTGAAGACCTGGGATCCGCACATCGTCTTCAACCTGATGGAGAACTTCGAGGGCATCGCGATGTTCGACCAGAACGTCGTCAGCCACCTCGAGCTGCTCCGCGTGCCCTACACCGGCTGCAATCCGCGCGGCCTGATGCTGGCACGGGACAAGGCCCTGTCGAAGACCCTGCTGTCGTACCACCGCCTGCCGGTGCCCGAGTTCACGGTGTTCCGGGTCGGGCGCGCGGTGCAGCGGCCGAAGCGGCTGCAGTTCCCGGTGATCGTGAAGTCGCTGACCCAGGAATCGTCGATCGGCATCTCGCAGGCCTCGGTCGTCGAGGACGAGGCGAAGCTGCTCGAGCGCGTCCGCTTCATCCACCGCAAGGTCGGCACCGACGCCATCGCCGAGCGGTACGTCGATGGGCGCGAGCTCTACGTCGGCGTGATCGGCAACCTGAAGCTCCAGGTCTTCCCGGTCTGGGAGATGAAGTTCGACAAGATGCCCGAGCACAGCTACCGCATCGCGACCGAGCGGGTGAAGTGGAACGATGCCTACCAGAAGAAGCACGGCATCACCACGGTCGCGGCCGGCGACCTGCCCGAGGAGCTGGCGAGCCGCGTCGGGCAGATCTGCCGCCGCGTCTACCGGACGCTGGATCTCTCCGGCTACGCCCGCATCGATCTGCGGCTCGACGCCGAGGGCCGTGTCTACGTGCTCGAAGCAAACCCGAATCCGCAGCTCGCCTACGGCGAGGACTTCGCCGAATCGGCGCACCACGCCGGCGTCAGCTACGAGACGCTGCTGCAGAAGATCCTGACGACGGGCCTGTCGTGGCGCCCGGAGCGGCAGAACTTCGCCTGATTCAGCCGACGTACTTGTCTTTGAGGATGGCCAGGTGGTGCCGCTCGTGGCCGACGATGACGTAGCCGATCGCACGGGCCGTCGTCGGGTTCTGGTTCACCGCGCCGACGCGATCGAGCGACGCCTCGTCCAGGTGCCGGAACAGGTGGATCGACGACTGGCGGACGCACTTGAACTCGTCGAGCAGGCTGCTCCACGTCCGCGACCCGTGTCCCGACGTTTTGGCGTAGTCGTCCTGCTCGAACGGCGGGAACGACGCCTGGTCGCCGCGGGCGACGCCGAGAGCACGGTACTGCATCACCCGCTCGGTGTCGGCCATGTGGCCGAGCACTTCCTTGATGGTCCATTTGTCCGGCGCGTAGCGCGACTCGACCTGGGCCTCGGACAGGCCGCGGTACCAGGCCATCGTCTCGTCGAGTTGTCGCGCCATGGTCTCGGCGAGGTCGTCGACGTCCTCGACGAGGCGGATGTAGCGATCGAACCAGCCGGCGTATTCGGTGGGTGCGGGTCGGCGTGCCATGGCGCAGTATAGGGGCCGCTGCACGAAGCGGTGCCCGCAAAGTTAAGATACGGGTCATGCCTGCTGCGCATCCGTCGCGCCGGGCCGGGGGCGCGCTGCGCTTCTGGCTGTTCGGCCTCTATCTGGCCTGCTACCTGGCCTTCACGATCCTCACCGCGTTCAACCGGCCGCTGATGGCCTCGGCGCCCTTCGGCGGAGCCAACCTCGCCGTCCTCTCCGGCTTCGGCCTGATCGGCGCGGCGCTGGCGCTCGCCCTCCTCTACTGGTGGCTGTGCCGCGACGGCCGCGCCTCAGCGGCCCCGGGCGCCCCGGCAGCGAAGGCGGGGCGATGATCTACGCCCCGTCCCCGCTCGCCATCGGCGTCTTCGTCACCTTCATCCTCTTCGTCATCGGCCTCTCGGCGTGGCTCGGCCGCCGCGCCACCTCGGCGTCCGGCTATTACGCCGCGCACGGCGAGATCCACTGGTTCGTCAACGGCATCGCCTTCGCCGGCGACTACCTGTCGGCGGCGTCGTTCCTCGGCATCTGCGGGATGATCGCCTTCTACGGCTACGACGGCTTCCTCTACTCGATCGGCTACCTGGCCGGCTGGATCGTCGCGCTGTTCGTCGTCGCCGAGCCGCTGAAGCGGATGGGCGAGTTCACCTTCGCCGACGCCCTCGACAGCCGCTTCCACTCGCGCGGCATCAAGCTGGCGGCGGCCATCAGCACGCTCGTCGTCAGCCTCTTCTACCTGATTCCGCAGATGGTCGGCGCCGGCGTGCTGATCAAGCCGCTGCTCGGCTTGCCGCACGTCGTCGGCGTGCTGCTGGTCGGCGTCGTCGTGACCACCATCGTCGTCACCGCCGGCATGGTGTCGACGACGTGGGTGCAGTTCATCAAGGGCGCGCTGCTGGTGCTGTTCTGCTTCGTGCTGACGATCCTGATCCTGCGCCGCGGGCTGATCGTCAACGGCGGCGCGGCGGAATCGCCGTTCGCGGCGCGTCCGGCGGCCGACATCCTGGCGCGGCCCGGACTCGAGGTGCTGCCGAAAGCCGGCGCCTGGGCCGGCAAGCCGTACACGCGGCTGCAGGATCGCGCGTCCGGACGGGTCGAGGTGTGGCGCGAGGAGACCCGCGACGGCGTCGCCTGGCTCACCGAGACGCAGCGCGTCACGGTGACGCCGGCGGGCGCCCGTCTGGTCGACGGCGTGCCGCAGGGCAAGGGCGAGGGTCAGCGCGACCTGCGGCCGGTCGGCCACGTCGTGTCGCTCAACGGCACGGATCCCGGCGCGACGTCGAGCGGTCCGCTCGGACCGGCCGGCTTCCTGGGCTCGCTCAGCCAGGCGTCGATCGAGCTGTGGGGCTCGGAGCGCGTCGTCGAGCAGGACGGCGCCGCCACCACGGTCTACTACCAGAAGGTCACCCGCGGCGACGATCTGATGGTCGCCGGCGCGAGCCCGACGTTCGCCGGCGTGCGCGGCGCCAGGCTGTTCGACAAGCTGGATTTCCTGTCGCTGATGCTGGCCCTGTTCGCCGGCACCGCGTCGCTGCCGCACATCCTGATCCGCTACTACACGGTCAAGGACGAATCGGCGGTGCGCAAGAGCACCGTCGTCGGCATCGCCGCGATCGGCTTCTTCTACGTGCTGACGCTGTTCCTCGGCTTCGGCGCGATGACCAGCGGCGCGCTCGACGTCACCAACACCAACATGGCGGCGCCGCTGCTGGCCAAGAGCTTCAGCGCGCTGCTGTTCGCGATCATCTCGGCGATCGCGTTCACGACCGTGCTCGGCACGGTCAGCGGCCTGATCATCGCGGCCAGCGGCGCGGTCGTGCACGACCTCCTCACCAACGTCTTCCGCTTTCGGCTCGACGACCACGACAAGGTCCGCGCCGGCAAGATCGTCGCCGTGGCCGTCGGCGTGATCGCGATGGTCCTCGGCGTCCTGTTCGAGCGGATGAACGTGACCTTCCTGGTCGGCTGGGCCTTCAACGTCGCCGCGTCGGCCAACCTGCCGGCGCTGGTCATGGCGCTCTTCTGGAAGCGGGCGACGCGGCAGGGCATCGCCGCCGCGATCCTGGTCGGCATGGTCTCGTCGCTCGGATGGATCCTGCTGCAGCGCGCAGGCGTTCCGTGACGTCTACGGCCTGCCGGCGGCGAACGCGCTGGTGCCCTTCAGCCAGCCGGCGATCATCACCCTGCCGCTCGGCTTCCTGGTCCTCGTCGTGGTGTCGCTGCTGACGCCCCGGCAGGAGGATCGTCCGACCTAGCGCGTTTCGATTATTGACGGGCGCCGCGGGCGGAACGACACTCGACCCACCTGTGCCGCATATCAGCCTGCCCGAAGGCCTCCCGGGGATCGTCGGTGCGTTCGCCTTCCGGCCCGAGACGGCGCGGCCGATGCGCGAGCTCGCCGAAGTGCTGCTGCGCGGCCCCAGCACCCTGTCCAGCGCCGAGCGCGAGACCATCGCCGCCTTCGTCTCGTCGCGCAACGACTGTCACTTCTGTCATGCCAGCCATCGCGCCGCCGCGGCGCACCACAGCGGCGGGGACTACGACGTCGTCGATGCCGTCACCCGCGACCACCAACTGGCGCCCGTGTCGGCGAAGCTCAAGGCGCTGCTGACCATCGCCGGCCGGGTCCAGGAAAGCGGGCGGCTGGTGACGGACGCGGACGTCGCGGCGGCCCGCGCCGAGGGCGCAACCGACGTCGAAATCCACGACACCGTCCTCATCGCCGCGGCGTTCTCGATGTTCAACCGCTACGTCGACGGCCTGGCCACGGTCACGCCGGTCGGGGACGAGCTCTACGACCCGATGGGCCGGCGCATGGCGTCCGAAGGCTACGTCCGCAAATGAGCAGCTACCTGCCCGGCATCGTCGCGGCCGCCAGGCCCGGCACCTACAAGACGCTCGTCGACGGCGCCACGCGGGCCGGCCTCGATTACTCGAAGATCTGGGACCTCTTCGCGTTCCAGCCCGAAACCAACGAACACCTGAGCCGCTTCAGCCACGGCGTGCTGCGCCAGCCGGCGACCATCAGCGCCGGGCTGCGCGAGCTGATCGCGGCCTACACGTCGTACCAGAACGCGTGCCGCTTCTGCACGATGGCCCACGCGGCCGCGGCCAGCGAGCTCCTCGGCAGCGAGGCGCTGGTCTGGACGGCGCTGCGCGATCTCGAGCACAGCGCGCTCGATGACCGGCACAAGGCGCTGCTCCGCTTCGTCGGCAAGATGACCCGCGACCTGCCGGCCGTCTGGCGCGACGACGTCGCCGGCCTCCAGGCGATGGGCTGGGACGACGAGGCGATCTACTACACGATCACCACCTGCGCGCTCTTCAACTTCTACAACCGCTGGATCACGGCGACCGGCGTCCCCGAGATGTCAGAGGAGGCGCATCGCCAGCAGGGCAAGGGGCTGGCGGCGCGCGGCTACGTCCGCGACTGACGCGAGGAGCACCGATGGCCCACATCCCCCTTCCCGACGGCCTGCCCGGCATCCGCGGCCCGATGGCCTTCCGGCCCGAGACCGCGAAGCCGCTGAACGAGCTCGCCAACATCCTGCTGCACGGCCCGCACTCGCTGACGCCGGGCGAGCGCGAGCTGATCGCCACCTACGTGTCGTCGGAGAACGACTGCCGGTTCTGCCAGACCGTGCACGGCGCGTTCGCGGCCTACTACCACGGCGGCGACGAGGCGCTGGTTCAGCAGGTCAAGACCGATCCGGAGCGCGCCGCGGTGACGCCGAAATTGAAGGCGCTACTCAACATCGCCGGCAAGACCGCCGAGAGCGGCAAGCTGGTGACGGCAGAGGACATCGCGCGCGCCCGCCAGGAAGGCGCGACGGACCTCGAGATCCACGACACGGTCTTGATTGCCGCCTTCTTCTGCCTGTGCAACCGCTACGTGGACGGGTTGGCGACCGACATGCCCGACTCGCCCGAGTACTACCGCGAGCGGGCCCCGCTGGTGGCCCAGTTCGGCTACACGATGTCGACCTCGGCGCCCACCGCGCCGGGCGGCCGTTGACGGGCGCCGCCATGGCCGACGAGCGGAGCGGCCGCCCCAGGGCGGCGGCGCTCGACGAGCACAGCATCCGCTACGAAGGCTGGGGAGTCGCCGCGGCGGCGGCCCTCGGCATGTTCGTCAGCTTCGCCTCGGTCCTCGTCTACACCTTCGGCATCTTCCTCAAGCCGATTGCCGAGACGTTCGCCTGGTCGCGCGAGTCGGTCTCGGCGGCGTTCGGCTTCGCGGCCATGACCGCCGCCGTGTGCGCGCCGATCACCGGCATGCTGCTCAACCGGTTCGGGCCGCGCCGGGTCATCGTGCCGAGCCTCATCGTGTTCGGGGCCGCCTACGCCTCGCTCTCGCTGCTGACGCCGCGGCTCGCGCACCTCTACGCCCTCTTCGTGGTCTTCGGCCTGATCGCCATGGGCACCTCGCAGGTCGCCTATTCGCGGGCGATCTCGACGTGGTTCCAGGCGCGCCTCGGCGCGGCGCTGGCCTTCGGGATGTGCGGCAGCGCGCTCGGGGCCATGGTGCTGCCGCCGATCGCGCAGCGCCTGATCGACGCCATCGGCTGGCGGGCGGCCGCGACCACCATCGGCGTCGCCATCATCGCCATCGGCGTGCCGACCGTGCTCGCGTTCGTCCGCGAGCGCCCGGGCACGCGCACCGCCGACGGCCGTGGCCAGCTCACCGGCGCGACCGTGGCCGAGGGCCTGCGCTCCTACACGTTCTGGATCATCGTCGTCGTACTGTTCGCCATCTCGATCGCCCAGAACGGCGCCATCACGCACCTGTCTGCGCTGCTCACCGATCGCGGCATTCCGCCGGAACGGGCCGCGATCGCGGTGTCGGCGATCGGCGGCTCCGCGCTGCTCGGGCGGCTGGCGACCGGATGGCTGATCGACCGGTTCTTCGCGCCGCTGGTGTCGTTCGTGCTGCTCGTGATGGCCGCGCTCGGCACCTTCCTGCTCTCGAGCGCCGGCTCGCTGCCGGCTGGCGTCACCGCCGCCATCCTGATCGGCTTCAGCATGGGCGGCGAGGCCGATGTCGTTCCGTATCTGGTGGCGCGCTACTTCGGCCTGCGATCGTTCTCCGTGCTCTACGCGCTCACCTGGACCGCCTATGCGATCGCCGGCGCGATCGGGCCGGTGCTGATGGGCCAGGCGTTCGACGCGACCGGCTCATACGTCACGCTGCTGGTCTGGCTGGCCGGCGGGACGCTGGTCATCGCGCCGCTGATGCTCCTGCTCCCGCGCTACGCCATGGCCGAGCCCGTCGCGCACGCCTGAAAGGCGCGTTACGATGCGGCCGATGCGCCTGCTCATCCCCGCCGTCGTCGCCCTCGTGCTGTTTGTCGCGCGTCCGGCCGCCGCCCAGGATCTCAGCCGCCACTTCCAGGGCATCGAGGGCACGTTCGTGCTGCTCGACGGGCAGACCGGCACGTTCACGCGCTGGAACGCGGCTCGCGCCGACCAGCGCTTCGCGCCGTGCTCGACGTTCAAGATCCCGAACACCGCGATCCTGCTGGAGACCGGCGCGGCCACCGATCCCGAGTTCGTCGTGAAGTACGACCCGGCGTTGAAGGCGTCTCGGGAAGCGTGGCGGAAGGATCACACGCTGCGCTCCGCCTATCGCGACTCGGTGCTCTGGTACTACCACGCGCTCTCGAAGAAGGCCGGCCTGCCGGCCGAAGCGCGCCTGGTGACGCAGTTCGGCTACGGCAACGCCGACACCAGCGGCGGCGTCGCCGGCGAGCGTCCCTACTGGATCGACGGCTCGCTGCGCATCTCGCCGAACGAGCAGGTCGCGTTCCTGCAGCGGCTGCACGAGAACCGCCTCGGGCTGTCGGAGCGGACGACGCGGCTGACCAAGGAAATCATGATCGCGGAGCAGCGGCCCGAAGGCATCCTGCGGGCCAAGACCGGCGCCTGCCCGGCCGGCGACGGCGGGGTCGCGCTCTGGTACGTCGGTTACGTCGAGAAGCCGGCCGGCGTCTGGTACCTCGCGCTCGAGCTCGGCGACAAGGAATACGATCCGCTGATGGCCCAGCGCGTCCCCAAGGCGCGCGCGATCCTCGCCGACCTCGGCGTCTTCCCCCTCGCGGAGGCACGCCGATGATCGAAGGCCCGCGCGATGAGCCCTGGCTCACGTCTGGCGCCGGCTGGAAGCTGCTGGTCGAGGCCTGCGCCTCGGCCCGCAGCTACGATGCGCTGCTCCATCCGTCGAACCTGCCCTCAGGGTTCTTCGACCTGAGCACCGGCATCGCCGGCGAGTACCTCCAGAAGTGGCGCAACTACCGCGTCCGCGTGGCGGTGCTCTGCCCGCCGGGTGCCGTCGCGGTCAGCTCGCGGTTCCCCGAGATGGTCGCCGAGGAGTCGCGCAAAGGCTACTTCCGCATCTTCGAGACGCGCGAACCGGCGGTCGAGTGGCTCGAAGTTATCGGCGACGAGGCCGGCGGCGGCAGAATGTTTCTAGACGGCGGCGACGACAACGATTTCATTTCGTCAGCGCGGTTTGATTCGGCACCGCAGTTCAAGCTATTTGCCAGAGATACGTCCGGTGCACTAGTGGAAGTGTTGGGTTACACGCCGTCGATGATTGCCGACATGGGCAATCTGCTATCGCTGACACACACAACAGTCGGTAGCGCGGCTGGCACTTACGACTCCGCGCTGCAACGCTGGGAGTTTGCGTATCGACCGTTTGCGGCCGGAAGCGCAACGGCGTCGCATAACTTGCTGGGCGACGTGGGCGGGGTTGACTTCATGACGGCACGCCGTCTGGCGAGCGGTGCTCTTGACACCATCGGCCCAAGTCTTCTCGCCATTCCGGGTGCCGTGCGGGTGACCCAATACACAACTACGCTCACCACAAATCCACTCGACCCGCTCGCGGCTGCGAACGTTAACGTCACTCTCAGTACAGGCTTGACCGCGGCGGCCGTCATTGCCCATACCCGCTTTTTCTCCACTGGCTCGACACCAGTGGCCACGATGGCGCGCGATGGAACGGACAACGGCACCGAACTCGCCTACATCAACGCAGGCGCAGGCAATGACCTCGTTTTTGGCGGCGCGGGAGTGGACGTTGTGACCGGCGGCATCGGTGATGATCGGATCGACGGCGCGGGCGGTCAGGACGTGCTTGAAGGGGATGCGGGAGACGATTTCATCGTCGGTGGGCGTTTCAACGACTACGTGGACGGCGGGATCGATAACGACATTCTTCACGGGGGTGGTGAAAGCGACACGCTCTACGGCGGGGAAGGCGACGACACACTCATAGGGGATTTGTATGTCACCCCGAGCGGAACTGGCTATCAGGAAATCGAGCCAGCCGGCGGTGACCTTCTCGACGGTGGGGCGGGTAGCGACGTTCTTGATGGCGGCGGCGGCGCAGACATTCTTCAAGGCGGCGAAGGCGACGATGTGATGCAAGGTGGGCGCGACAACGACTACCTCGCTGATAAGAGCACAACATCATCGGAGATCTACGACTACAAACGAGGCGATGGCTCGGACATCATCGTTGATGCCGGTGGCTTCGATCGCATTCGATTTGGTTCCGGCATCTTGCAGTCAGATCTCGCGTTGACGAAAGCCGGGACAGATTTGCGAATCGATGTTGCAGGTAGCGGCAGCATTCTCGTGCGTGACGCCTTGACGAGCGGGATCGCGAGCGGGTGGATCGAGCACTTCCAATTCGCAAGCGGATCTGTCATCGATACTAGAACTCTGCAGATCAGCACGCCCGGCACGGATGCACCCGATCGCATGAACGGCAGCGCTGGTGCCGATGTTTTGGATGGCGGGGTGGGAGATGACGCCATTGAAGGTCTTGGAGGCAACGACACTTTCATTGGCGGGGCAGGAGCCGATTTACTTTCCGATTCATCGACGATGTCGAGCGATCTCTATATTTTCAATCGGGGAAACGGTGCGGATACCGTCAGCGACGCTGGTGGGTTCGATTCGCTGAAGCTCGGCGCTGGCATCACTGCTGCGAACGTGTCCGTCACGCGCGTAGAAGCTGGCTTACAGCTGGACTTGGGCCAGAGCGATCGGGTAACAATCGAGAACGTCTATGTCCCGGGTTATGTGCCCGGTGGTATCGAGCAGATTATTTTCGCTGACACCTCAACCCTCGATCTCACCGAGATTGCTTTGCAGCATGCCGCCACAGAAGGTCCGGATTGGATCGTCGGGACTGAAGGTCCGAATACGATTAACGCCCTGGGTGGTGATGACATCGTTGAGGCGATGGGCGGTAACGACACATTGATTGGCGGTACTGGCAATGACAAGCTTTCGGGTGGCGCTGGAAGTGACGTAATTGACGGCGGGCCGGGCGACGATGGGATCTCGGGCGGAAAAAGCGGGGATACGGGTAGATCGCCTGACTTTGTTGGCAACGACACGGTCTTGTTCGGTCGGGGTGATGGGCGCGACTCGGTGAGTTTTACGCAATACGTCACTGGCACAGACGTCATCCGCTTTAAGCCTGGCGTCTTACCGCAAGACGTATACATCAATCACGCAGTGCGGCAGAAGGGCACCGCATTCTTCCTGGGAATTCAAGGCGGCACGGAGGGTATGGAGATCGGCATGGACGCTTACAACGAAATACTAAGCGTCGAAGAGATCCGCTTTTCGGATGCCCCTGCGACTGTTTGGAGAAGCGCGGAGATCAAAGCTGCGTTGCGCGTTGCCACCGCGGGCGATGACTACATACAGGGTTTTTCAGAGCACGAGACCTTGCGGGGCGACGCTGGCAACGATTGGATTGCCGCCGAGCGTGGCAATGACGTCTTATATGGAGATGCTGGCAACGATCACCTAAACGCGGGTGAAGGCAACGATCTCTTGTTTGGAGGATCGGGCGACGACAGCTTCGAACTGTTCGATGCTGGTGATGACCGCTATGAGGGCGGTACCGGAGATGACGTCTTCTACAACTCATCGGGTTATGCAGCTTTGGGCGCTGACACGTTTGTTTTCAATGCTGGTGACGGCCATGACGAGCTTCAGGGAACCCTCTACTACTCAGACAACGGCGCCATTGATGTCTTGCAGTTCGGTCCAGGAATTGCAAGCACTGATCTCATATTCAAGCCGTTGGGAGAAAGTGATCTCGGCAACTTCAAAGTATGGGTTGACGCCGACAACTCCGTATTCGTTGGGCAACGGTTAGAAGGATTCGACAATGGAATGATCGACGAAATCCGCTTCGTCGATGCGCCAGGTACGGTACTGCGACGGGCGGATTGGCGTCAGCGGCTAGCCATTAACACGGCAACGCTCGTCGACGACTTTTTGCGAGGGACGACTGGCAACGACACTATTGATGCCTTGAGCGGTAACGACCAAATTTACGGCGAAGCTGGAAATGACACTCTTCGGGGTGGCACAGGAACTGATTACCTTCAAGGGGATGCTGGCGACGATGTCATCGATACTGGCGCCGGGGCTGACACGGTTATTGCGGGCATAGGCAACGATACGATCACCGCGCCTGGCGATGGTCAAACATTCAGGTTTGCAAGGGGCGATGGACAGGATGTGATCGCTACAACTAGCCTGACCTCGGTTAGCACTGGCACGCTCTGGTTTTCAAATGTGCTCGCTAACGAATTGACTCTGACCCGAGGGGTAGGAGCTCGCGCCAACGATCTCATCATCAAGATTACAGGGGGAACCGATCAAATTACGGTCACGGACCATTTCGCGCTTACGGGAGGCTTACGCGCTCACGGACTTTCCGAGATCAACTTTGGTGGTTCATTCATCTGGACGCGTGTTGTGATTGACACCAATACGCAAGGTGGATCCCCTCCGAATACTCCAACGGAAGGCAACGACTCTCTGCGAGGTACGATCAACGACGACGTCATCGATGCCCTAGGTGGCGACGACGTTGTGTACGGAGATGCAGGCAGTGACTACTTAAAGGGCAACACCGGTAACGACCAATTGCACGGCGAGGGGGGTAACGACATCTTGGACGGCGGCGTGGGCGCCGACACTATGTTTGGCGGCACGGGAGATGACAACTACCTAGTCGATAGCGCGAGCGATGTCGTGACGGAAGTTGCCGGCGGCGGAATCGACACGGTCAATGCGTGGCTGAACTACACCCTCGGGGCTGAAGTCGAAAATTTGACGCTCGCAATGGGCGGAACGTTCAGCGCGACCGGTAACTCTTTAGCCAATGTCTTGCGTGGAAATGATCTAGCCAACCGCCTGGATGGCGCAGGCGGCAGCGACACGATGATCGGGCAATCGGGTGATGACACTTATGTAGTTGATAGCACTGTGGACGTAATCGTCGAGGGCCTCGGGATGGGAGTTGATTCGGTCGAGGCAAGCGCAAGCTTCACGCTCGCATCAAATGTTGAAAATCTAACGTTGACCGGTGCAGCCGCAATTAACGCGACGGGCAACAGCGCGGCCAATGTCCTAACCGGAAACTCCGCCGCCAACCGACTCGACGGTGGGGCCGGAGCGGACACGATGATCGGTGGCGGCGGCGACGATATCTATGTAGTAGACAACGCCGCTGATACCGTCACCGAGGCCGCCTCTGCGGGTATCGATCGCGTCGACTCGACAATCACGTACACGCTAGGCGCCAACGTCGAAAACCTGACGCTGACCGGCACGGCTGCCATCAACGGCACCGGCAACACGCTGAACAACACGTTGATCGGCAACTCCGCGGCAAACACGCTTAACGGTGGAGTCGGCATCGACACAATGCAAGGCGGCAGCGGCAACGACACGTACATCGTCGACAACAGCGCAGACATCGTGACCGAGGCCACAAGCGCCGGCACTGACGTCGTCCAAGCCAGCGTTAGTTACACGCTTAGCGCGAATGTGGAAAACATCGTGCTGACCGGCACTGCTGCAATCAACGCTACCGGCAATACTTCGAACAATACGTTGACCGGCAACGCAGGAGCCAATCGACTCAATGGCGGCGGCGGAACCGACACGATGATCGGCGGTGCGGGCAATGACACCTACGTCGTCGATGTGACGACCGACATCGTCACAGAAGCTGCAAGCGCCGGGACCGACACCATAGAGTCGACCATCGCCTACACGCTTGGTGCGAATGTAGAGAACTTAACGCTTACAGGCACCGCCGCGATCAACGCCACCGGCAATACGTTTACAAACGTGTTGACCGGAAACAGCGCCGCCAACCAACTCAACGGCGGCGCTGGTGCAGCACGATGGTCGGAGGCGCAGGCAACGATATCTATGTGGTAGATAACGTTGCCGACGTGGTAACCGAAGCCCCAGTGCAGGAACCGATCGGATCGACTCGTGGTCACCTTCACACTGGGCGCAA
>CAWJOG010000008.1:0-86816 GCA_963844435.1 Vicinamibacterales bacterium
ATCCGCGCCATGTGGCTCCTGCTGTCGCTGCTCATGACCGGTGACATCCAACAGTTCCCTGGCGGCAAGACGCTGCCCCACGACAAGGACATCCACGTCGTGAGCGAGGCCGATTCGCCGGTCGAGAAGGTGTACATCAAGAGCAAGGACGGCGTATACGTCGCCGCGGCGATGCGGAAGCCGAAGGGCAACGGGCCGTTCCCGGTGCTGGTCCACTTCCACGGCGCGCCCGGCGGCCGCGGCATGGAGCAGCTCGTGGGCTGGGCCCGCGGCGACCACGGCGGCCCGGTGTTCGAGCGCTTCCTGCAGGAAGGCTACGTGATCGTGATCGCCGACTATCGCGCGGTCAACTTCGCGACGCTCGCCGATCCGCCGCCGACGGACGCCGTCACCTACGCGGACGACGCCGTCGCCGTCATCGAGCACGTGCGCAAGCTGCCGTTCGTCGACGCGAGCCGCATCCACGTCTACGGCGTCAGCCTGGGCGGCGACGTCACCATGCACCTGCTGGCGCGGACGCCGGTGCGTGCGGCGATCCTCGGCGCCGGCGCGCCGATCCGCTTCCTCGGCGTCAAGCCGAACCCGAACGCGCCGCGCGAGGATCGGTTCCGCGACATGACCGTCGACGAGGCGCGCGCGACGGCGAACCTCGAGAAGGTCACCACGCCCATCCTGATCCTCGTCGGGACCGCCGATTCGCTGCTGCCCCTCAACCGGGCGCTGCACGATCGACTGGAGAAGGCCGGGAAGAAGGTGCGGATGGAGATCTACGAGAACGGGTACCACGACTTCGTCATGGGACCGCAGGGGCAGAACCGGCCGGATCTGCAGGGTGGGGAACGCCTGATGGACATCACGATGCAGGCGCTCGAGAGCGCGCTGAAGTTCGTGAAGGAGCCGACGCAGTAGCTGGTCGGGCGGCCGCGCTCTCAGGCGCGGCCGCGAGACCACTGACGCGCTAACGCTCGCGGCGCGTCATCATCACGCCGCGATAGCCCTCGGCGTAGCCGGCGCGGAACCCTTCGCGGTAGGTCGCGCGGTACTCGTCCTTGTCGCCGTAGCGCTTCTCGTAGCCGCGATCGGCGGACTCGTAGCGCCCGTGGCGCGTCGGGTCGAAGCGCTTGTCGTCGCTGCGATCGTCGTGGCCCTTGTCGCGCCCGTCCTTGAAGCCCTGCTCGTACGGCACCGTGCGCGACTGCTGGTCGAACGGGTAGCCGCGATCGGGATAACCGAGCCGTGGCGAGGACGCTCGCGGCCGACCCCAGCCGTCGCCCCGCCGATCACCGCCGTAGATCACGCGCGCGGCGCGGTCGCGGCGCGCTACCTGCTCCGCGGCCTGGCAGCTCGTGGCCTGCGGCTGGTGCCCGGGCGGCCGGCCGTCGTACCACACGCGGCACTCGCCGGGAGGGGGCAGGTGGCCCGGCGGGATGCCCTGCGCCTCGGCGCTGTAGCGTCCACCTTCGTTCCGGTCCTGGTAGCGGTCGGCGGCGCTCTGGGCCCACGCTGGGGCGACGACGACGCCGGCCAGCACGACGGTCATGATGGCTTGTCTCATCTGTGCCTCCACTGTCAGAAGAGGGGCAAGATCGGGACCAGGCCGCCCGGGGCGTGGGTATCCCGGGCCAGGGAATCCCTGGGCCCGGTCGTGCCCTGATCGGGCGATTCAGAGCGTCACGATCGCCTTGATCAGCGCCGGGTCGGCCCGGACGTCATCGAACGCCTGAGGCAGCGTCTCGAGGCTCAGCCGATGCGTGATCCACGTCCGCGGATCGATGTGGCCGCCGCGGACAGCGGCGATCACGCGCTCGAAATCGGCCGGGGTGGCGTTGCGGCTGGCGAGCACCGTCATCTCGCGGCGGTGCAGCTCGACGTCGTCGATGGTGAGCGGCTCGAGCGTGAGGCCGACGTAGACGAGCCGGCCGCCGGCCGCGACGTAGTCGAAAGCCCGCATCATCGACGCGGCGCTGCCGGTCGCGTCGAACACGCAGTCGAAGCGCTCCTCGGCGGAGACGGCGTCGACGACGGTGGCGGCCGGGACGATCGCGGCCACGCTGGCGCGCCGCCGTTCCGAGAGATCGACCACGGTGAGCGGGGCGCCGGCCAGCGCGGCGAACTGCGCCGTCGCCAGGCCGATCGGCCCGGCCCCGATGACCAGCGTCCGATCCTCCGGCGTGGGCCGGCCGCGGCCGACCGCGTGGCAGCCGATGCTGAGCGGCTCGATCAGCGCCGCCGCTTCCTGATCGAGGTCGGGCACGGGGTGCAGGAAGCGCGTCTCGACGGCGAGCAGCTCGCCCATCCCACCGTCCACGTGGACGCCGAGAACCCGCAGCGACTCGCAGCAGTTCGGGCGGCCGCGCAGACTGGCGCGCGACTGCGGATCGTTCAGGAAGGGGCGCACGGCGCAGAGATCGCCGAGCCGCACGCGGGTGTCGCCGGCCGGAACGGCCTCGACGGTGACCGCCAGCTCGTGGCCCAGCACGCGCGGATACGTGAAGAACGGCTGCCGCCCGGCGTAGGCGTGCAGGTCGGTCCCGCAGACGCCGATGCGGTGGACGCGGACGAGGGCCTCGCCCTCGGCGGGACGCGGCGGATCCACGTCGCGCAGCGCGAAGCGGCCAGGTTCGACGAGGACGACTTGCTGCATCACACTCCGTAGACGCGGGCGGCGGTGCCGCCCATGATCGCCGCCTGCTCGTCGGGCGAGAGCGGGGCGATGAACGTGCGCACGGCGGCCACCCAGTCGGCGTACTCGCAGCGCAGGCGGCACACCGGCCAGTCGGTGCCGAACATCAGCCGTGACGGCCCGAAGGCCTCGAGCGCGACGTCGACGTACGGCTGGAGCAGCGCCGGCGTCCACGCTCCGTCGCGGACCTCGGTCACCATCCCCGACAGCTTGCAGCTCACGTGCGGCCGCTCGGCGATCGCGCGCAGGCCCTCGGCCCAGCGTGTGTCGAAGTGCCCGGGGCGGATGGTGGGCTTGGCGACGTGATCGACGACGAACGGCTGCTCCGGGTGGCGGTCGACGAACACGATCGCCTGCGGCAGGTGCTTCGCGAAGATCAGCACGTCGTAGACCAGGCCGTGCCGGCGCAGCCGGGCGACACCGCGGTTGACGTCGTCACGCAGCAGGTAGTCGTCGTCGGGCTCGTCGTGGACGATGTGGCGGACGCCGCGGAGCCGCCCATCGGCGGTCAGCCGCGACAGCGTGTCCTCGAGGTCGGGGGCGACGAGGGGCACCCAGCCGACGACGCCGGCGATGCGCGCGGATGCCGCGGCCAGGCCGAGCATCCACTCCGTCTCGTCGATCCGCTGCTGCGCGTGTACCAGGATGGTGCGGTCGACGCCGGTGCCGGCGAGCGCGGCTTCGAGATCGGCGACGCCGTAGTCCTGCCGCAGCGCCGGCATCGCCTCGGAGATCCAGGGCAGGCGCGCCGGATCGAAGCGCCACAGGTGGTGATGGGAGTCGAGGATCACGGGTCGCGCGACTAAGTGCCGTAGAGGCGATCGCCGAAGTCGCCGAGGCCCGGCACGATGAACTTCCTCGCGTTCAGGTAGGCATCGACGACGGGCGTGTAGATGTGGACGCCGGGATAGGCGGCCTCGACCGTCTTGACGCCTTCGGGCGACGCGACGATGCAGAGCAGCCGGATGTCGGTGGCGCCGGCGTCGCGCAAGAGGTCGAGCGCGAACACGGCGCTGCCGCCGGTGGCCAGCATCGGGTCGATCATCAGCACGCGCGCGTTCGCCAGGCCGACCGGGAACTTCGCGTAGTACTTCGAGGCCACGGCGGTTTCTTCGTCCCGCTGCAGCCCGATGTGACCGACCTTCGCCCGGGGCAGCAGCTCGAGGACGGCGTCCAGCATGCCGAGGCCGGCGCGCAGGACGGGCACGACGACGACCTCGGTCGCGACCCGGGCGCCGTTCGCCGGGCCGAGCGGTGTCTCGACGGTGGTGGTCCGGGTCTCCAGATCGCGGGTGGCTTCGAGCGTGAGCACGAGGCTCAGGCGCCGGGCCAGCTGGCGGAACGTATCGGAGGGCGTCGACTTGTCGCGGAGCGACAGCAGCAGGTCGTGGGCGATGGGGTGGTCGACGACGTGTAAGGCCACACGGCATTCTAGACCACGCTCCCGAGCCAACGCAGGACGCAGCCCCAGCGCGGCGCCAGCCGGCCCGCCCAGGGCCGGCTGAATAGCGACGCGCGTCAAGGGCTGCCACGACCCGCGCTGAGGGCGCGGGGCGCACAGAGTAAGATGGCGGCGTGTTTCTCCGGCAGATCGTCACGGCCGTCGCCGTCCTGCTGACGCTCGGCGCGGCTGGCGCGCCACCCGCGGAGGCGGCGCAGACGGCCGCGAAGCGCCAGGTGGCCCTGGTCATCACCAACGCCACCGTCGTGACCGTCGACGGGACCCGGCGCGTGCTGGCACCGGGCGCGCTGGCGATCGACGGCGCCGACATCGTCGGCGTGGACACGCCGGCAGCCATCGCCGCCGCCTTCCAGCCGCGCCAGACCATCGACGGCACCGGCCAGATCGTGATGCCCGGGCTGATCAACACCCACGGCCACGCGCCGATGGTGCTGTTCCGCGGGCTGGGCAGCGACCTCAACCTGATGGACTGGCTCCAGCAATACATCTTTCCGGCCGAGGCCAAGGTGGTCACGCCGGCCTTCGTCCGGACCGGCACCCAGCTGGCCGCGCTCGAGATGATCCGGTCGGGCACGACGACCTTCGCCGACATGTACTACTTCGAGGAGGAGGTCGCCCGCGCCGCGAGCGAAGCCGGCCTCCGCGGCGTCCTCGGCGAGACGATCGTCAAGTTCCCGGTGCCCGGCGCGAAGACGCCCGAGGAGGGCCTGGCTCGCACCGAGAAGTTCCTGACCCAGTGGAAGGGCCACGCGCTGATCACGCCGGCGGTGGCGCCGCACGCCCTCTACACACTGGAGGCGGCGACGCTGAAAGCCTGCCGCGCCCTGGCCGACAAGCACCAGGTGCCGCTGATCATCCACCTGGCCGAGACCCGCGCCGAGATCGACGCCGCGATGACCATGGCCAACGCGACACCGACGCGGTACCTCAGCGGCGTCGGCCTGTGGGGGCCGCGCACGCTGGCGGCGCACGGCGTGTGGGTGTCGCCCGAGGACATGACGGTGCTCAAGGCGGCGGGGGTCGCCGTGTCGCACAACCCCGAGAGCAACATGAAGCTGGCGAGCGGCACGGCGCCGGTCATCGACTACCTGGAGGCGGGCGTCACCGTCGGGTTGGGCACCGACGGCGCCGCCAGCAACAACGACCTCGACATGTTCGAGGCGATGCGGTTCGCCGCGTTCCTGCAGAAGCACGCGCGCAACGATCCGCGGGCGCTGCCGGCGCCGGCGGTGCTGGACATGGCGACCCGCGACGGCGCGTCGGCACTCGGGCTCGGGGCGCAGGTCGGGAGCCTGGAGGTCGGCAAGCGCGCCGACGTCATCATGGTCGACACGCGCGGGCCGCGGCAGACGCCGATGTTCGATCCGGTGGCGCACCTGGTCTACAGCGCGCACGGCGACGACGTCACGACCACGATCGTCAACGGCAAGGTGCTGATGCGCGACCGGAAGGTGCTGACGCTGAACGAGGCCGCGGTGCTGGCGGACGCGCGTGCGGCCGCCGAGACCGTCCGCGCGGCGGTGAAGAAGTGACGCTACACGCAGGACGGCGATGTCCGGCAGGTTGCGGTAGCGGCGCTCGAAGTCGAGACCGTAGCCGACCACGAACAGGTCCTCGATCGTGAACCCGATGTATTCGACCTTGACCTCGACCTTGCGGCGCGACGGCTTGCTCAGCAGGCAGGCGGTGCGCAGCGAGCGCGGGTTGCGGGCGCGCAGGATCTCGTGCAGGTAGCTGAGCGTCAGGCCGGTGTCGACGATGTCCTCGACGATGATCACGTCCTTGCCGTCGAGCGATTCGTCCAGGTCCTTGAGGAAGCGGACCTCGCCGGAGCTCGTGGTGCCCTTGGCATAGCTCGACACGGCGATGAAGTCGAGCGTCACCCGCGGGGACATGTGGCGCACCAGGTCGGCCAGGAAGATGAAGCCGCCTTTCAGCACGCACACCATGTGGACGCGGGCATCAGGCGGATACTCGCTGTCGATCTGCAGGGCCAGCTCACGGATGCGGGTGGCGATGGTGTCGGCGGAGATGAGGACACGCGGCTCGGACATGGCTGGCGAAATCTAGCATGAAGCGCTTTGAGATCATCACCGAGGCCGACGCGCGGCTGCTCGACGTCGGCAGCACGGTGGAACTGGCGCCGCGCGGCCACATCACGCCGCTCGCCGCCGACACGCTGCGCGATCGGCGCATCACCGTGTCCCGTGCCGACGGGCGCGAGATCGTCGCCGGGGCGCCGCCGGCCGACGTCCGCCGCGTGGCGGTCGGCAGCGACCACACCGGCGTCGCGCTGCGGCGGGCCATCGTCACCCACCTGCGGGCGCAGGGGCGGGCCGTGGACGAGAGCGGCGCCCAGGGCAGCGAGCCGGTGGACTACCCGGACGTCGCCGCGGTCGTGGCGCTCGCGGTCTCGCGCGGCGAAGCCGACGGCGGCATCGTCATCGACGGCGCCGGCCTCGGGTCGTGCATGGCCGCCAACAAGGTGGCTGGCATCCGCGCCGCCATGTGCACGACGCCGACCCTGGCGCGCTACGCCCGCGAGCACAACGGCGCCAACGTCCTCACGCTCGGCGCGACGCTGCTGTCGACCGACGCGGCGCTCGCCATCGTCGACACCTGGCTGTCCACGCCCATGACCGAACCGCGCTACATCCGCCGCCTGGCCCGGATCCACCGGCTCGAGACGGGAGGCTCGGCGAAATGACCCCCGGCGCTCCCGACATCACGCGCCTCGTCGAGATCATCACCGCCGAAGTGATGGCCGCGATGGCGCATGGCGGCGGCAGCGTGCAGTGCGCCTGCCACGGCGTGCTCCACGACTGCTGCCCGACCCGCGTCCGCGGCCTGCTGGAGGCCGGCGCCACGCGCCTGGGCCTCCACGCCGGGGGCGGTCGCCCCGGCGAGGTCGCCGGGCTGATCGATCACACGCTGCTGAAGCCCGACGCCACCCGAGCCGAAGTCGAGACGCTGTGCCGCGAGGCGGCGGAGTTCCAGTTCGCGACGGTCTGCGTGAACCCGGTCTGGGTGGCGACGGCCCGCCGCCTGCTGCAGGGCACGCCCGTCGGCGTCTGCGCCGTGGTCGGCTTCCCGCTCGGCGCCACCACCGCCGACGTCAAGGCCTACGAGACGCGGCGGGTGGTGTTCGACGGCGCCCGCGAGGTCGACATGGTGATCAACGTCGGGGCGCTGAAGTCGGGCGACCTGCGCACCGTCGAGCGCGACATCGCGGCGGTCGCCGAGACGTGCCGCGAAGGCGGCGCGATCAGCAAGGTGATCATCGAGGCGGCGCTCCTCACCGACGAGGAGAAGATCACCGCCTGCACGCTGGCCAAGGCGGCCGGCGCCGACTACGTGAAGACCTCGACCGGCTTCGCCAAGACCGGCGCGACCATCGCCGACGTGCAATTGATGCGGCGCGTCGTCGGGCCGGAGATGGGCGTGAAGGCCGCCGGCGGCGTCCGCGACCTGGAGCAGGTCAAGGCGATGGCCGCGGCCGGGGCCAGCCGCATCGGGGCCAGCGCCGGCGTCAAGATCGTCCGCGAATCGCGCGGCGAGGCCGTCGGCGCCCCGGCGTCCGGTTACTGAGCCCTGGTGTGGCGATGGACGACCCGCGGGTGACGACCGAACGCCGGCAGACCCCGCGGAGCACGATTCCGTCCCGGTTCCTGACCTTCAGCCGGGCCGAGTGGGCGCCGCTGCGCGCCAACACGCCCCTCACGCTGTCCGACGACGACCTGACCGCGCTGCGCGGCCTCAACGACGTGCTGTCGATGGAGGACGTGGTCGAGATCTACCTGCCGCTGTCGCGCCTCCTCAGCCTCTACGTGCAAGGCACCCGCTCGCTGCATGGCGCGACGTCCACGTTCCTCGGCGACCGATCGGCGAAGACGCCGTTCATCATCGGCCTCGCCGGATCGGTGGCGGTGGGGAAGAGCACCACCGCGCGCATCCTGCAGGCGCTGCTCTCGCGCTGGCCGGATCACCCGCGCGTCGACCTGCTCACCACCGACGGCTTCCTGCTGCCGAACCGCGTCCTCGAGGAGCGCGGGCTGATGCAGCGGAAGGGCTTTCCGGAGAGCTACGACCGCGGCCGCCTGGTGCGGTTCCTGGCCGACGTGAAGTCCGGCGCGGACGAGGTCACGGCGCCGGTCTACTCCCACGTCCGCTACGACATCGTCCCGGGCGCGGAGCAGACGGTGCGGCACCCCGACATCGTCATCGTCGAAGGCCTGAACGTGCTGCAGGCGCCGCCCGCCGTCGGCGCCGAGATGCAGCTTTTCGCCTCGGACTTCTTCGACTTCTCGATCTACGTCGACGCCGACGAGCGCATCATCGAGGAGTGGTACGTCAGCCGGTTCATGAAGCTGCGCGCCACCGTCTTCCAGGATCCGCAGGCCTACTTCCACCGCTACGCGTCGCTGTCGGACGACGAGGCGCGCGAGACGGCGCACGCGATCTGGCGCGAGATCAACGGCCGCAACCTGCGCGAGAACATCCTCACCACCCGCACGCGGGCGCAGCTGGTGCTGGTCAAGGGCGCGGAGCACCGGGTCCACTCGGTCCACCTCCGGCGGGTGTAGCCGTCCGACGTCACACCACCGTCGTCGGCGCGCGCTAGGGTGTTCCCCAGGCGTCGCGCCCGCGGAAACCCGGACAGGTGGTGTATGCAGGTCGACTACTTCAAGGACATCCTCGTCCCCGTGATCGGGGGTCTCGGCATCTTCATGCTGGGGCTCGAATTCATGTCCAACGGCATCCAGAGCCTGGCGGTCAGCCGGAGCACCGCGTCCACTCGGTGCACCTCCGGCGGGTGTGAACTCGCCGGGCATGATCGCCAGACTTCATTGGGGTTCAGGCCGGCTTGCGGGCGGTGACCAGGCTGCGGTCGCCGGCGGTTTCGACGAACGCCTGGTCGCGGAAGCCGGCCGCCGACGTCCGCTCGAACATCTCGGCGACGCTGTAGCATCGGCCTTCCGTGCCGTGCATCAGCATCACCGAGTAGGCGGCGACCGGCAGCGGTCCGGTCTTCTCGGCGTTCAGGTGGGCGTCATGGATGACCAGCAGTCCGCCCGGCGGGAGCGCGGCGAAGCTGGCGGCGAGGATACGGTCGACCGCCGGCAGATCCCAGTCGTGCAGCACGTTCGAGATCAGGTGGACGTCGTGTCCGCCGGGAAGCGGATCGCGGAGCATGTCGCCGTCCTGCACGCGGACGCGATCCGCGAAGCCGCGGCCGGCGATCGCACGGGCCGCCACCGCGTCGACCGGCGGCCGCTCGAAGACGGTCGCCGTGAGGTGCGGGTGCTGGTCGACGAACGCGCAGGCGTAGATGCCGGAGCCGCCGGCGATGTCGAGGAGGGCGCGACGCCCGGCCAGGTCGAGGGCCCGGGCCGCGGCCGGGCCGAGGTAGAGCCCGCGACTGTCCATCGCGGCGGTGAAGCCGGCGGCGAAGGCGGGATCGAGCATCGCCGTGAGCCAGTCGTTGGGTTTGGTGCTGGCCCAGCCCGCGGGCTTGTCGGTCTTCAGCACCTCGACCAGGTCGCGGCAGACGGGGCGCTCACGGAACGACGCGTAGTAAGCCCGCAGGGAATACGGCGAATCGGCCACGAAGTGTTCGCGGCCGAGCGGGGTGAGGCGGATCGTGTCGCCGTCCCGGACGACCAGGCCCATCGCCGCGAACAGCGTGACCATCACGTCCGCGGGTCGGGCGTGGATTTCCAGGCCGGCGCAGAGCCCCGCGAGGTCGGACGGGTGGCGATCGAGCCAGGTGAAGACGTCGAGCGAGACGAGGCCGGCGGTCACGAGGTCCGGTGCATAGAGACCGTCGCGATGCCGGTAGACCGGCGTCGGATCGGTCGCGGGAGGGGCGGGAAGGTGGGTCGGCACGCCGCGATCAGGCCAGCTGCAGGGCCGGCGTCCGGCCTTCGAGCAGCGTGCTCAGCTCGGCCCGCGAGAACTGGAGGCCGACCGCGAAGTCGCCGAACTCGGCGTAGTCGGCGCTCGCGCGATCGAACCGCATCTCGTAGATCAGCTGCTTGAAGACCGCCGGGTCGTCCGCGAACAGGTCGACGCCCCATTCCCAGTCGTCGAACCCGATCGAGCCCGAGATGATCTGGGTGACCTTGCCGGCGTACTTGCGGCCGATCTGGCCGTGCTCGCGCATCATCGCCGCGCGGTCGTCGAACGGCGCGCTGTACCAGTTCTTGATCTCGCCGCGCCGCTTGTTCATCGGGTAGAAGCAGACGTGGCGCCGATGCGGCAGCTCGATGAACAGCCGGCTGCCGACGCGCTTCGCCTGCGTCGCCATCTCCTCGGCGAAGGCCTGCTCGAACGCCTCCGTGCCCGCCTCGAGGCCACGACCGGCCAGCTCGCCATACAGCTTGCCGGTCATGTCGTACATGCCGAGCTCGACGATCGAGACGTAGGAGAACGTCGGCTCGAGGTACTCGAACAGCGCGGACGAGGCGACGTGGAGCTGCGCCTGCGCCAGGGCATCGAAGTCGCGCCGGGCGTGGATCAGCAGCAGGTCGCCCTTGTGCCCGAGGAGCTGGACGAACCCCGTCGCGCCGTCGCCGGCCGGCAGCTCGAGGGAGCGCGCTGCCTCGGACGCGAGGGACACCCGGGCCGACGGCGACAGCGCCCGCAGCGCCGTCCAGCGCAGCCTGAAGGCCTGGTGCAGCAGGCTCCAGCCGTCGAGCGTGGCGGGGACGATGGGACCGATCACGACTTGCGGCGGTCGATTTCGCCGCGCCGGAGTTTCCGGTACAGCTCGAGGGCGTCCTCGAGCACCCGCACCGCTTCGTCCGGGCCCATGAAGTCCTCGACCACCACCTGCTTGTTCTCCAGGGTCTTGTAGTCCTGGAAGAAGCGGCGGATTTCACGCAGCGTGTGCGCCGGCAGCTGGGTATGGTCCTTGTAGTCGGCGAACGCGGGATCGTGGACGCTGACCGAGATGATCTTGTCGTCGATGCCCTTCTCGTCGCGCATCCGCATCACGCCGATGGCGCGGGAGTCGACGACGGTCAGGGGATGGACGGATTCCTGGCCCAGGACGAGGGCGTCGAGCGGATCGCCGTCGTCACAGTAGGTGCGCGGAATGAAGCCGTAGTTGGCCGGGTAGTAGACGGCGCTGTAGAGGACGCGGTCGAGACGCAGCAGGCCCGATTCCTTGTCGAGCTCGTACTTGTTCTTGCTGCCCATCGGCACTTCGATGATCGCCGGGAACACGGCGCCGATGATGTGGTCGTCCACGTAGATGTCATGCCACGGGTGCATCCCTGTAGCTTATCCGATCGGCGACACGTGACCCGGCGCAGGCCGGCCTCATGGGGCCGATCCCCGGTTCAGCGTGGCGTTCTGAAGGGGAGCCGGAGCACGGCCCGGCAGCCGCGCACGTCCGGACGGTTCTCGAGCGTCAGCGCGCCGTCGTGCGCCTCGGCGATCTGCCGGCACAGCACCAGCCCGATGCCCGAGCCGGCCGGCTTGGTGGTGAAGAACGGCACGAACAGGTTGTTCGTGTTCGACAGGCCGGGGCCTTCGTCGTCGACGGTGAGCTCGAGCGCCGGCGGCATCGATCCGGGCACCCGCGACCAGCCGACGCTGACGCCGCCCGCCGTCTCGGAGGCCGCGTCGATCGCGTTCTTGAGCAGGTTGATCAGCAGCTGCTCGATCTGGTCGGCGTCGGCCTCGATGGTCAGGTCGGGCCCGCCATCGATGGCGACCGGACGCCGCTGGTCGAGCCGCGCCACCCGTTCGACCAGCGTCCGGACGCGCACCGGCTGCGGGCTCGGCGCCGGCAGGCGCGCCAGCTGCGCGTAGGCGGCCATGAAGCGGCTCAGCGCCTCGGCGCGGGTCGCGATGACGCCGAGCCCGCGCCCGAGATCGACCTCCCAGTCCGACGGCCGCGGCTCGCGCTGCACCAGGCTGCCGAGGCTGCCGGCAATCGACTTGATCGGCGCCAGCGAGTTGTTCAGCTCGTGACCGAGGACGCGGATGAGGCGCTGCCACGCGGCGCGCTCCTCGTCGCGCAGCGGCTTGCTCACGTCGGTCAGCACCACCAGGTGATGGGGGAGCCCGCGCTGCCGGAACGGGGTGTGCCGCACCTCCCAGCGGCCGGTCGCCGCCGGGCAGGGCAATCGGCTCGATGCGCGGTCCGCCGGAATCGAGCCACTGATCCATCTCGAGCTCCGGCCGCATGTCGATCGAGCAGCCGCTCGGCCGGCGCCCCGAGCAGGCGCTCGCCGGCGTGGTTCACCAGCTGCAGCCGCCGGCGCTCGTCGAAGGTGAAGACGGCGACGTCGATCTCCGCCATGACCTTGCGCAGCAGCGCCGTCGCTTCGAGCGAGTCGAGGCGCTGCCCGCGCAGCATCTCGGCGAGCGCGTTGACCTCGGCGTGCAGGTCGTAGAGCGGATCGGCGCGCCGCGAGCCGCGCGCGCGGATCGAGAAGTCGCCTTCCCGCAGCGCCGACAGCAGGTTGGCGACGGTCTGCAGCGGCATGATGACGCGCGCCCGCAGCGACGCAAGGAAGCCGGCGGCGAGGACCGCCAGCGTGACGCGTCAGCGTCCACTGCGTGCGCGGATGGTGATCGCCGGTCCAGAGGAGGACGAGGGCGAGGGTGGCGCTCGGCGCGAGGGCAGCCAGAGCGCGAGCAGGACGAGCCGTTGATCGTGGGAGAGGCGCGTCCGGGCGGTCGGCGTCACAGGCCGTAGCGCTGCAGGCGGCGATAGAGCGCGCTGCGGCTCAGACCGAGCCCGCGCGCCGCGTGGCTGACGTTCCCGTCGTAGCGGCTCATCGCCTTCTTGATGAGGAAGCACTCGACGTCCTCGAGGCTCATGTCCTCGAGGCGGGCCGCGCCCTCGCTGCGGGTCGAGCGCAGGCCGAGATCGCTGCCCTTCACGGTGCTGCCCTGAGCCATCAGCACGGCGCGCTCGATCGCGTGATCGAGCTCGCGCACGTTGCCGGGCCAGGCGTGCTCGAGCAGCGCCTGCATCGCCGACGGATCGAAGCCGGTGATCGGCTTGCGATAGTGCCGCGCCCGCCGCTGCAGGAAGTGCGTGGCGAGGGCCGGGATGTCTTCGCGGCGCTCGCGCAGCGACGGCAGCCGCAGCTCGATCGTGTTGATGCGGAACAGCAGATCCTGGCGGAAGCGGCCGGCGGCGACCTCGGCGTGCAGGTCGGCGTTGGTCGCCGAGATCAGGCGAACGTTGGCGCGCCGCGTCCGCGACGAGCCGAGCCGCTCGAAGTCGCCGGTCTCGAGCACGCGCAGCAGCTTGTTCTGCTGGCTGAGCGGGACGTTGGCGATCTCGTCGAGGAACAGCGTGCCGCCCTCGGCCATCTCGAAGCGGCCGACGCGGTCGGCCTTGGCGTCGGTGAAGGCGCCGCGCACGTGGCCGAACAGCTCGCTCTCGAAGACGCCTTCGGACACGCCGCCGGCGTTGACGGTGACGAGCGGCCGCGCCGGCGCGGGCCGAGACGGCGTGCAGGGCCTGCGCGACCAGGCCCTTGCCGCTGCCGTTCTCGCCGGTGATGAGGATGTTGGCGTCGGAGGGGCCGACGCGCGCGATCATCTGCAGCACCGGCTGCATCGCCGGGGCGTCCGCGATCAGGTGCGGCTGGCCATCGCCGCGCAGCATCAGGTTCTCGGCTTCGAGCCGCTGGCCGCGGCGCAGCGCCCGCGACAGCTCGACCTGTGTCCGCACGATGGCCAGCAGCCGTGCGTTGTCCCACGGCTTCTGGACGAAGTCCCGGGCGCCGCGGCGCATCGCCTCGACCGCGACGTCGACGCTGCCCCAGGCGGTCATCACCACCGCCGGCAGCGTCGGGTCCATGGTCCGCACGGTGTGCAGGAGGTCGAGGCCTTCCTGGCCCGAGGTCGTGTCCCGGGCGTAGTTCAGGTCCATCAGGAGGACGTCGAATTCCTTGTCCTCGAGTGCGGCGACGACGCCGGCCGGCGAGGCCGCGGTGTCGATCTGATAGCCCTCGGCCTTGAGCAGCAGCCGCAGCGCTTCGAGCACGTCGGGCTGGTCGTCGGCGACGAGCAGCCGGCACGGAGTCGCCGAGGCGCGGGCGCGCTCCCGATCTTCGGGGAGGTCGAGACGCGTCGGAAGGGTGTCTGACGAGTGCATGCGTGGTGTCGCCAAAGGAAATGTTACTCGCTTCGCAGGACCTGCGCCGGATCGACGGCGAGGGCGCGGCGCACGGGCAGCCACATCGCCAATGTTGCCGCTGCGGCGAGCAGGAGCGCGGCGCCGAGGTAGGCGGCGGCGTCGAGCGGGCTGACGCCGGGCAGCAGCCCGCCGAGCAGCCGTGAGCCCGCGGCAGCGATGCCGAGCCCGGCGATCAGCCCGATCGCGGTGAAGCGCCAGCCCTGGCCGAGCACCAGCCGGACGATCGAGCCGGACGCCGCGCCGAGCGCCAGACGCACGCCGATTTCGCGCGACCGCTGGGCGACGGTCCGGGCCAGCATGCCGTAGAGCCCGAGCAGCGACAGGAGCAGCGCGACGACACCGAACGTGCCGATCAGCGAGCTGGCGATCTGCTGGGGCAGCAGCGACGTGCTCGTCCGGGCGGCGAGCGTGTCGAGCGCGAGCACGGGCAGCGCGGGATCGACGGACCGGATGGCGGCGCGCACCGCGGGCGCGAGCGCCGCGGGATCGCCGGCCGTGCGGACGTGCAGCTTGGCCTGCGGGCTGTAGTGTTGGGCGAACGGCAGGAGCATCATCGGCGCCGGCGCTTCGCCCCGGCTCGAGTACTTCGTGTTGTTGACGACGCCGACGACGCGCAGCTGCGGCCCCTCGTCGCCGGTGACCGACACGCGCTCCGCCAGCGGCTCGCGGCCGGGCCAGTAGCGTGCGGCATAGGCCTCGTTCACGATGATTACCGGCTCGGCGCCGGGGCGGTCTGCCGCGGAGAAGTCACGGCCGCGCACGAGACGCATCCCCACCGTCGCTAAGTAGCCGGGCGAGATCGCGTTGAAATGGACCTCCATGTCCTCGCCCGGCTGACGCGCGTAATGCGATGGCCGCATGCGGCGGCGCCCGCCGTCGAAGTCCAGCGCGAGCGGTACGACCTTCGCGACGCTCGCGATCTCGACGCCGGGAACGATCCGGACCCGCGCGACGAGGTCCTCGTAGAGCTGCGCCCCGCGCTCGCCCGAGTAGTCCAGCATCGACGGATCGACCGTTGCCACCAGCACGCGACTGATGTCGAAGCCGACGTCGCTCCGCGCCGACAGCTGCAGGCTGCGAATGAAGAGGCCGGCAAGGATGAGCAGCACCATCGACAGCGCCACCTGCCCGGCGACCAGGGCGCCTCGGAGCGGCAGTCGGCGGGCGCGGTCGGGCAGCCCGCCGCGCTGGCCGGCGGCGCGGTGCAGGCCGTGCGTGGCTTGAAGGGCCGGCGCCAGGCCGAACGCGACCACGGTGAGCGCCGTCAGGGCGAGCGTCGCCGCGCAGCACGGTGCCGTCGATCGCGAAGTCGAGCCGCACCGGCAGCGGGAGGGGCGGCCGCAGGCTTTCCAGCGCCGCGAGCATCCACTGCGCCAGGGCCAGACCCGCCGCCGCGGCGAGGGCGGCGAGGAGCAGCGCTTCCACCAGCAGTTGGCGCACGATGCGCCCGCGGCTCGCGCCGAGCGACAGGCGGACGGCGACTTCGGCGCGACGATCCGCCCCGCGGGCGACGAGCAGGCCGGCGACGTTGGCGCAGGCGACGAGCAGCACGAGGCCCATGGTGAGCGCCAGCACCAGCAGGAAGCCGGTCACCGGGCCGATCGCGTCGGGAGGGATGCGGAGGGCCTGCTCGCCGGCTACGGTGATGCGGCGCGGCTGGTCACGGACGTCGGTCCACTCCTGCGGGTACGCCTCGCGAAGGGCGGCCGCGACGGCCGTGAGCTGCGTCTGCGCCTGCTCCGGGGTGGCGTCGGGCCGCAGCCGGCCAATCACGGCGCGGCCGCGGCTGCCGCGTCCGCTGGCGCGCGGGCCGGTCACCGGCTCGACGACGAAGAGGTCGAGATCGAGCCCGCGGGTGAGCCCGGCGTAGCCCGGCGGCGCGACCGCGACGATCGTGGCGGCCTCGCGTCCCAGCCGGATCGTGCGGCCGACGACGCCCGGATCCCCGTCGAACCGCCGCAGCCAGAAGCGATGGGTGAGGACGACGCTCGCAGGTGGGGAGTCGGTCAGCGCGCCACTCGGCAGTCGCCCCGCGACACTCGCGAGCCCGAGGACGTCGAAGTAGTTCGGGCTGACGTGCTCGGCGAAGACGCGTTCGGGCTGTGCGCTCGCGGTGAGGCTGAGCCGATCGATGTCCGCGACGGCGAGACCGGCGAGCGCCGGCGTGCCGCGCGCGAAGTCCACCGCGTCGAGGTAGGACGAGCCGCCGTAGCGCGGGCCGCTGAAGTCGCTGGTGAAGATCGCGACGAGGCGTTCCGGCGCCGCGACCGGCAGCGGCTTCAACAGGAGACCGTTGATCGCGCCGAAGATCGCGGCGTTGGCGCCGATGCCGATCGCCAGCGACGCGACCGCGACGAGCGTGAAGCCGGGGGACCGGAGGAAAAGCCTGGCCCCGAACCGTAGATCGGTGAGTATCGAGGCCATGGCGGCTCCTCCTGAGCCCGCGAGCGCGCTAGAATCGCGACTTCGCTGTTCTCCTCGACGACGCGGCCGTCGAAGAGATGGATGCTGCGATCGGCGTGCGCGGCGTAGCGCGGATCGTGGGTCACCATGCAGATCGTGGCGCCGCCGCGGTGCAGCTCGCGCATCAGGTCCATCACCATCTCGCCGTTCTTCGAGTCGAGGTTGCCGGTCGGCTCGTCGGCGAGGAGGATGAGCGGGTCGCCGACGACGGCGCGGGCCACGGCGACGCGCTGCTGCTGACCGCCCGAGAGCTGGCTGGGGAGGTGCTTGGCGCGGTGCGCCATGCCGACGCGCTCGAGCGCGGCGTTGCAGCGCTCCTTGCGTTCGGCGGCACGCATGCCGCGATAGGTGAGCGGCAGCTCCACGTTCTCGAACACCGTCAGGTCGCCAATCAGGTTGAACGACTGGAAGATGAACCCGATCTCCCGGTTACGGGTGCGGGCCCGCTCGGACAGCGTGAGCTGTTCGACCGGCCGGCCGTTCAGCCAGTACTTGCCCTCGGACGGCGTGTCGAGCAGGCCGAGGATCGACAGCAGCGTCGACTTGCCGCAGCCCGACGGGCCGGCAATCGCCACGTACTCGCCCTTCTTGATCTCGAGGTGGATCCCCGCCAGGGCATGGGTCTCGACTTCGTCCGTGTAGAAGACCTTCTTCAAGTTGTCGAGCGTGATGAGCGCGCTGCCGGGTTCAGCCATCTTCTACCTCGCAGGGGAATCGAATCGCGTGATGCGTCCGTGACGCCTATTTGGAACGAACGGTCAATTGAGTCGCACGCGGTCGTGGGCATCCCACGCCGACATGTCGGAGAGCACCACCTGGTCGCCCGGCTTGAGGCCGTCGAGCACTTCGATCGTGTTGACCGAGCTGCGCCCGAACTTCACCTGGGTGCGGGTCGCCTCGCAGTCCATCTGCGGAATCTGGCAACCCTGCGTCACCTTGAAGAGCGACATCGTGCTGTTCTCCTGGGCGAAGGCGGCGCGGCCCACGTTCACCACGTTGTCGAGCCGTTCGAGCTCCACCGTGCCGTCCACCGTCAGGTCGGGCCTCGCCCCCCGCGGGAGCTCGCCCGTCAGTTGGACGTCGACGGTGACCGTTCCGTTGGTGGCGGCGGCGTCGATGCGTGAGACGCGTCCGGGGACGAAGCCGTTCCGTGTGTCAATCGAGGCCAGCTGGCCGATCTCGATGTCGCGGGTCTGGGTTTCCGGGATGCGCAGTTCGGCCTTCAGGCGGCTGGGGTCGGCGACGCGGGCGACGTTGGCGCCGGCGGCGAGCTGGGCGCCGACCTCCACCGGGACGACCTGCAGCTTGCCCTTGATGCCGGCCCGGACCTTCAGCTTCTCGAGCTGTTCCTGGCGCAGCTGGTAGGTCGTGCGGAGCCGGCTCATTTCGGCTTCCTGGACGGCGAGCTGCGATTTCAGCGTCTTCTCGGCCAGATCGAGGCGACGCAGCTCGATCTCGGCGCGGTTGGAGAGGTCGTCGGCGCGGGCGCGGCTCTTCTTGGCGACCAGCGCGCCCTGCAGGTTCTCCTTGAACAGCGCCTCGTCCGCCTCGGCCTGCAGCTGAGCCTGGCGGGCTTCGGACTCGATGTTGGCGGCCGCCGCGCGCTGGGTCAGGAGCGCGCTGTCGAGCTCGGCGCGGCGGTTGACCAGCTGGGCGACTGCGGACTCGAGCTGCAGGCGGCTCTCGACCACGGACTGTTCGAGCTCGGGGCTGCCCAGCTCGACGATCACGGTGTCCGGCATCACGTCGGCGCCGGAGCGCAGCAGGATCCGCTCGACGCGGCCGGCGGTGGTCGCCGGGATCCAGCGCGTGTCTTCGGGCACCAGCGTGCCGGTGCCGCGGACCTGGCGGACCATCGGGCCGCGCTTCACGACGTCCGGCCAGAGCGTGGCCTTGTCGACCGACGGGGCGGCGGGCTTCAACTGCGAGACGAAGACCGTGACGAGGAGGATGGCGGTGAGCCCGGCGACGCCGTACGCGGCGCGCTTCATCTTCTTCTTTTTGATTACCGAATCCGGGCGCGCGATATCGACCATGGCCGACTCCAGAACCAAAGCTCGTGCCAGCCGCCAGATGCACGGCTAAGTCACGGCAAAACAGGGGTTAACGACGTGCCGCGGAATCAGGGAGAGGCGCCGTTCTGTGCGTGCGCGGAACGTCGGATCCCACTATCGGACACCTCCGCGGCCGCCGCGTCAAGCCCGCCTTTCGGTCCCGTTCGGCGCCACCAGCGCCTTGGTGAACGCCAGCGCTTCCGCCTGGCGCAGGGCCTCGTTCAGCTCGCCCAGCCCGAACGCCGTCGCGCCGATGCGCGCCCACGGCACCGTGGCGGCGTGCCGCTGCAGCAGGTCGAGGGCCGTGGCGAAGTGCCGAACCTCGCTCCCCCAGCAGCCGCGCAGGTCGAGGTGCTTGCGGTTGATGTGGCGATGGGCGCTGATCGTGCTGGTGCCGACGTCGGTGTAGTGCCCCGCGATCACGTAGACGCCGCCGTCGCGCACGATCTCCAGCCCCTCCTCGACGGCGCGGGCCGATCCCGCCGCCTCGATGACGATGTCGGGGCCGCGCCCGTCGGTCGCCGCCAGCACTGACGTCCGCCGTTCCTCGGCGAGCTCCGTCAAGGCATAGACGGCGTCGGCCCCCATCGCGGTTGCCAGCTCGCGGCGATCTGCGGGATCGCCGACGGCGCCGACCCAGTGCGCGCCGGCGATGCGGGCCAGCGCGACGATGCTCAGGCCGACGGCGCCGACGCCCTGGACGAGCACCCGCGCGCCGGGCCGGACGCCGGCCCGCTCGATCGCGTGCACCGCGGTGAGCAGGCCGCAGCCGCCGCCGATGTAGGCCTCCGGCGAGACGCCGTCCGGCAGCTTCGCGACCGCGACGCCGGGCTCCAGGTAGATGGCCTGCGCCCAGCCGCCGAGCAGCCCCTCGGCGGCCGGATCGGTGATCCCGTAGACGCGCCGCGACGGACACCGCGTCGGCGTCCGGGCGACGGTGCAGGCGTAGCACCGGCCGCAGGTGCGATGCACATCGAAGAACACCACCGGGTCGCCTTCGCGCAGGCGCGTGCCGTCGATGCCGACGAGCGGCCCGTTGGCCTCGGCGAGCCGGCCCACCGAGACGTGCCCGGGGATGATCGGATACGGCACGCCGGACAGGCGTCCGTGCCACAGGTGGACGTCGGTGCCGCACACTTCGGAGTAGATCGTCTCGAGCAGCGCGCTGCCGGGGACGATCTCCGGACGGGGCATCTCGCGCACCTCGATCGGCGCGTGCGGCGCGGGCATGACGGCGGCGAGGATCGTGGACATCGGGATCGATCTGGCGGATCAGAGGAACTGGCCGGTTTCCTCCGGCGTCGGGATGCGGCAGGTGTCGCGCTGGCCGAACCAGCGGATGCGGTTGCGGGCGATGACGCGGTAGGCGACGTCGCGGAGCGCCGCCGGGACGATCAGCGCGATCGTGGCGAGCGACCAGGGCAGGCCGAGCCGCCGCGCCATGCGGATCGCGGCCGTCGAGCGCACCGACCAGCCGTCGCGCTCGACGAACACGATGGTGCCCGGTGCCGACCCCAGACCGCAGCGAGCGAGGAACGGCGCCGCGCCAGGCGACTGCGACGGCGCGAAGCGGAACACGCGCCGGCGATCGTGATCGAGGACGAACTGCACTGAGCGATCGCAGAGATGGCAGTAGCCGTCGAAGAGCACGACGCCCTCCGCGCCGGCCGGGATGAGGTCGGCGAAGTCGGCGCGCGTGCGCGGCGGCGGCAGCCACGGCGGGGAGGTGGGCGGGGAGGTGGCCGGCATCGACGCTCCTCAGTCGATCGCGAACGGCGCGGCCTTCGCCGGCAGCGCGTCGCCGTAGGTCACGAATTCGAGGAACAGCCCGGATGCCGGTGCGGTGAGCGTCGCCGGCAGATCGGAGCGCGAGGTGAGCGCCCGGCCGATCTCGCGTCGATCGATCGCGCCGGTGCCGACGCCGACGAGGAGGCCGACCATCCGGCGCACCATCTTCCAGAGGAAGTGCGAGCCGACGACGCGCACGAGCACCAGCGCGCCGGCCTCTTCGACCGTCACCGAGGCGATGGCCACGGTGGTCGACTTCTCCTCGGGATCGTCGTCGGTGAACGACGCGAAGTCCTGCATGCCGGCGAACGCGGCGGCGCCGGCGCGCATCTGACGGACGTCGAGCGGATCGCGCACCCACCACACGAAGGGCTTGGCGAACGCGGTGCGCCGCCGCGCGATCTGGTACAGGTAGCCGCGGGCGGTGGCGTCGTGGCGGGCGTGGAACCGGTGCGACACGACCTCGATGCCGCGGACATGGATGTCGGCGGGCAGTGTCTCGTTGATCCGCGCCAGCAGCGTCGCCGGCGGCAGCGCGGTGCCGACGTCGAGATGGGCGACCTGGGCAATTGCGTGGACGCCGGCGTCGGTGCGGCCGGCGCCGTAGACCTCGAAGCGATCGCGGCCGGTGGCGGTGCGGACCGCCTTCACCAGCTCGCCCTGGATCGTCCGCGCGTTGGTCTGGATCTGCCAGCCGCTGTAGCGCGTGCCCGCGTACTCGATGGTCAGCTTGAAGCGCGGCATGGTGCATCATTATGGGCGAAGCCGCCGCGCCGCTCAGCTGACGCGCCTAGCGTCAGCTGAAGCTGCGGCGCGATTGCAAGGCTTCCTGCGGCGGCGCTGAGGGCGCCGCCGCCAACAAGATGACAATGACGCGGCGTATCGGCATCGACCTGGGTGGGACGAAGATCGAAGGCGTGGTCATCGACGCCGCCGGCGCGCTGCTGGCGCGCGAGCGGGTCGCGACGCCGCGGGACCGCTACGACGACACCGTCGCCGCGGTCGCCGGGCTGGTGACGCGGCTCGAGCGCGACGTATCGAGCCGGTGCACGGTCGGCGTCGGCATGCCCGGCGCCATCTCGCCGGCCACCGGGCTGGTCAAGAACGCGAACTCGACGTGGCTCAACGGGCGGCGCTTCAGCACCGACCTCGGCGCCGCGCTCGGCCGGCCGGTGCGGGTCGCGAACGACGCCGACTGCTTCGCGCTCTCGGAGGCCGCCGACGGCGCGGCGGCGGGCGCGGCGACGGTGTTCGGCGTGATCCTCGGCACCGGCACCGGCGGCGGCGTGGTCGTCCATCAACGCCTGGTGTCGGGACCGAACGCCATCGCCGGCGAGTGGGGCCACAACCCGCTGCCGTGGCCGCGCGACGACGAGCGGCCCGGGCCGGCGTGCTACTGCGGCCGGGCGGGCTGCATCGAGACGTTCCTCTCCGGGCCGGCCGTGGCGAAGGAATACGCCGCCGCCGCGGGACTCCCGGCGGGGGAGGCCGGGCCCGACGCGGCCACGATCGCGGCCAGGGCAGCCGCCGGCGACACGCTGGCCGAGTCGATGATGGTCCGCTACGAGGATCGCCTGGCGCGCGGCCTCGCCTCGATCATCAACGTGCTCGATCCGCACGTCATCGTGCTCGGCGGCGGCCTCTCGAACCTCGCCCGCCTCTACACCAACGTCCCGGCGCGCTGGCCGGCCTGGGTGTTCAGCGATCGCGTCGACACCCGGCTGGTGGCGGCACAGCACGGCGACTCGAGCGGCGTGCGCGGCGCGGCATGGCTGTGGACGGCGGCCGAGGCCGCAGACGCGGACCGCTGACTCAGGCCAGCGTCGCGGGCAGGTCCGGAAAGACGCGCGTGAAGGCGTCGACCACCTGCGGGTCGAAGTGGCGGCCGCGCTCGCGCTCGACGACCTCGAGCGCCCGCTCGGGCGCGATGCCCTTCTTGTAGGGGCGGTCGTGCGTCATCGCGTCGAAGGCATCGGCCAGGGCGACGATGCGGCCGGCGAGCGGGATGCCCTCGCCCGAGCGGCCGTGCGGGTAGCCGCGGCCGTCCCACCGCTCGTGGTGGGCGTGCGCGATCTCCTCGGCCATCCGCAGCAGCGGCACGCGGCTTCCGGACAGGATGCGCGCGCCCATCGCCGGATGGGTGCGGATGATGTCCAGCTCGCCGGGCGAGAGCTGCGCCGGCTTGAGCAGGATGGCGTCGGGGACGCCGACCTTGCCGACGTCGTGCAGCGGCGCAGCGCGCTCGATCATCCCGGCGTCGCCCTCGGCGAGGCCGAGCGTCCGCGCCAGCTCGCCGGACAACCGGCCGACGCGGCGCGTGTGCTCGCCGGTGTTGTCGTCGCGATACTCGGCGGCGCGGGCGAGCCGGTAGACGATCTCGATGTGCGTGCTGGCGAGCGCGTGCGTCCGCTCCTCGACGGCCAGCTCGAGCCGCTGCTGCTCGCGCTCGAGCTGCGCGTAGAGCTGCCGGGTGACGAGCAGGTTGCGGATCCGCAGCAGCGCTTCGACGCTGTCGAACGGCTTGGCGAGGAAATCGCGCGCCCCCATCGCCAGCGCGCGCTGCTTCACCGGCGGCGCGTCGTCGGCGGTGATGATCAGCATCGGCAGGTAGCGTTCGACGGAGAGCAGCGGCCGCAGCGCCTGCATCACCTCGAAGCCGTCGAGGTGGGGCATGTGCAGGTCGAGGATGATCAGGTCGGGCCGCGCGATCGGCATCTGCCCGATGACCTCGCGCGGGTCGGTGAGGGTGATGACGTGGCGGCAGCCCGAGGTGGTCAGCAGCCGATCGAGCATGCGCACGTTGGCCGGCTCGTCGTCGATGACGAGGATTCGCGCCGCGCCCAGGACGTCGCCGACGGCAATCACACTGGCGGGATTATAGCTGCGGGATCCGGCCTGCCCGCGGCTCTCCTCCGGGCGCCCCTAGATCCGGAGGGCGCCGAGCGGTGGGTGGGCGCGGTCGCGGGCCGACAGAATCGGATCGGTCACCGGCCAGGCGATCCCGATCTCCGGGTCGTTCCACATCAGGCCGCGCTCGGCCGCGGGGTCGTAGACGTCGGAGCACTTGTATTCGATGTCGGCGATGTCGCTGGTCACGAGGAACCCGTGCGCGAAGCCGATCGGGATGAACAGCTGGCGGAAGTTGTCGGCCGACAGCGTCACCGCCACCCAGCGGCCGAAGGTCGGCGATCCCTCGCGGACGTCCACCGCGACATCCAGGATTTCACCGTCGAGGACGCGAATCAGCTTGGCCTGGGGATGCGGCGCGGTCTGCCAGTGCAGGCCGCGCAACGTGCCCCGGACCGAGCGCGAGTGGTTGTCCTGGACGAAGTCCACGTCCACACCGGCGGCGCGGTAGCGCGGCGCGTGGAAGGTCTCGACGAAGAAGCCGCGGTCGTCGCGCAGCACCCGTGGCTCGATGATCAGAACGTCTGGCAGGGTGGCCGTCGGCGTGACAATCATGCGCGCGCCCCTGCGCGGTGGACCTCGGCCGCCTCCTGCTCGAGCATGCGCAGCAGGTATTCGCCGTAGGAGTTGCGGCGCATCGGCGCGGCGATGCGGGCGACGTCCTCGGCGCCGATGTAGCCCATGCGGTAGGCGATCTCCTCGACGCAGCAGATCATGAGGCCCTGGCGCTCTTCGATGGTCTGGACGAACTGCGAGGCCTGCAGCAGCGACTCGTGCGTGCCGGTGTCGAGCCAGGCGACGCCACGCCCCAGCCGCTCCACGATCAACGCGCCGTCCTCGAGGTAGCGGCGGTTCACGTCGGTGATCTCGAGCTCGCCGCGCGGCGACGGCCGCAGCGCGGCCGCGATGTCGAGGACGCGGTTGTCGTAGAAGTAGAGCCCGGTCACGGCGAAGGACGACTTCGGCCGCGCCGGCTTTTCTTCGAGGCTCACCGCCCGTCCGTCGGCATCGAACTCCACGACGCCGTAGCGCTCGGGATCCCGCACGGGATACCCGAAGACCGTGGCGCCCTGGGTGCGCTCACTGGCGGCGCGCAGCACGTCGGGGAACCCGTGGCCGAAGAAGATGTTGTCGCCGAGCGCGAGCGCCACGCGGTCGCCGCCGACGAAGTCGCGGCCGAGGATGAACGCCTGGGCCAGCCCGTCGGGGCTCGGCTGGGCCGTGTAGGCGAGTCGCAGGCCGAGGTCGGCACCCGTGCCGAGCAGCCGCTTGAAGCTGTCCTGGTCCTCGGGCGTGGTGATGATCAGGATGTCCTGGATGCCCGCCAGCATCAGCGTGGCCAGCGGGTAATAGACCATCGGCTTGTTGTAAACGGGGACCAGCTGCTTGCACACCCCCCGGGTGACCGGGTAGAGGCGGGTGCCGCTGCCACCCGCGAGAACGATCCCTTTCAACACGCTTGGTCTGCTCCTCCCGGCGGGCTGGCCGCCGGCCGTCTACGTTCCCCGTAAACGACAGGCAAGTCAAGACAGCCGGGCGGCTGTGCAATGCCGTGCAGGCCGGCGTGTAGTTTTGGGAGGCACCGCGCACGAAATTCCAATGACGCGGATCCGACAGATTACGGATTTCGGATGTGGACTGACGCCATTCGGCGGTGGAAATCGCTGATTTCTCACGGATTCTGCTGATTTCCATGCGTCTGTGGCAATCGGCCCTGAATTTGCTTACTGTCCGGACGCCGTCACGCCAGTGTCGAAGTTGTTGACCGATAGGGCGACATCGGACGGGGCAAGTTGCAGGATTGTAATGATGCCGCATTCAACCGCGCCGTTGCGCGCCAGCCTGATCCGCGTCCTCGCTGCGGCCGTGCTGTGGCTGGGGTGTGCGCAAGGCGCTGCAGCGGCCGGCCTGACGGTGGCATGGAACCCGAACACCGAAGGCAATATCTCCCGCTATGTCGTGTCGTACGGCGCGGCGTCGGGCGCGCACAGCGCGACCGTCAACGTCAGCGCGAGCGTCACCCGCGTCCGGATCGAGAACCTGAATGCCGGCTCGCGTTATTACCTGGTCGTCCGCGCGGTCAACAACGGCGGACAGGTGAGCGGTCCCTCGAGCGAGGTGAACGGTCTGGCGAGCGACGTGCCGCCGGCCGCGCCTGCCGGTTCGGCGCAGACCTACTACGCCGAGGGCGCCTCGGGGTTCTTCGACTACCGCGTGGCCGTGCTGAACACGGCGGCGAGCGAGGCCTGGTTGAACGTGTCCTACCTGCGTGAGGGCGCGCTGCCGGTAGCGCGGAGCTATTCGGTCGGCGCCGGCCGGCGCATGACCATCTCGGGCGACGACGTCGCCGGAGTTGAACGGCGCGTCGTTCGCCGCCGTCATCTCGGCCCCGGGCACCGTCATCAGCGAGCGCACCATGCGCTGGCGCCTGAACGGCGGCGATGGTGCTGCCGGCGCCAAGGCACTCGCGGCGCCGTCGACGACCTGGTATCTGGCCGAAGGCAACGCCGGATTCTTCGACACCTTCGTCCTGCTGGCCAACCCGTCGGCGACGCCGACGGTGGCGACGGTCGACTTCCTGCTCGATGGCGGTGGCGTGCTGCGCCGGCAGTATTCGCTTGGCGGCAACGCCCGGTACACGATCTGGACGAACCAGATCCCCGAGCTCACGTCACGGTCGTTTGCGACTACCGTGAGGGCGCCGCTGCCCATCCTCGTCGAGCGGGCGATGTACTTCCGCGGCGTGCACGGCGCGTTCGAGGGCGGCCATGCCTCGGCGGCGGTGCCCGCCGGCGCCACGCAACTGGTTCCTCGCCGAGGGCAGCACCGGCGCCTTCTTCGAGACGTTCGTGCTGATCAGCAACCCGAACGCGTCGGCCGTCACCGCGACGATCCGCTACCTGACGCCGGCGGGTGTCGCCCGGACCGAAGTCCGCACCCTGCCGCCGACCAGCCGCACCACGATTCCGGTCGACGCTCTGCCCGGGCTGGCCTCGACCGACGTCTCCTGTTCGATCTCGGCGACCGGCAACATCATCGTCGAGCGCTCGATGTATTGGCCGGGCGTCCCGGGGCCGTGGTACGGCTCGCACAACAGCGTCGGCATCACCACGCTGCGGACCCGCTGGGGTCTGGCGGAAGGCGAAGTCGGCGGCCCCGACGGCGCCAGCACCTACGTGCTCCTCGCCAACCCGGGTACGACCGCGGCCACCGCGACGCTGACCTTCTACCGCGAGAGCGGCGCCCCCATCGTCGTCACCCGCGGCGTCCCGGCCGGCTCACGCCAGACGGTGGCGGCGGCGAGCATCGGGCTCGGCTCGGGCGAGCGGTTCGGCGTGGTCGTCCAGTCGACCCAGCCGATCGCCGTCGAGCGCTCGCTCTACTGGAACTATCAGGGCGGGCTCTGGACCAGCGGCACGAACGAGACCGCGAACGCCGCCTGCCGTAACTCGTATCGGCGCGCCTCACGCCGTCTGGCTAGCTCGCGACGCGCGGCGGCGCCGCCCGCGGGCCGCGGTGGCGCTCAGCGGCCTGCCGGAGCCGGATCGTCATCGCGCTCAGGCTCCGGTCCCACCGGAGCCGCCACCAGACAATCGAACTTCCTGAGCGCGCCGAGGAAGCGGCGGTAGTCCCGCTTCGGCATGTTGAACAGTTCGGTGAGCGCGTTGTAGCGCCCTTGACACTGATCCAGGCCAGCCTGGATCACGTCGCGGAGCTGTTGCCGCGTCAGGTCGTGCGCCAGGAACGGCGCGTAGACGACGTCCCAGAACGATTCGCCGCGCACGAGCATGCGGCCCATCAGACGCCGGGTCAGCGCTGCCCGCGTTTCCTCGATCGGTCCATCCGCGGACGCCGGCGGCCCGGTGGGCCCAAGCCTGAGCTCGCGCGGCAGGTCGTCGGGCGTGACGACGTCCGACCGTCGCAGGACCACCCGCTCGAGCACGTTGCGCAGCTCGCGGACGTTGCCCGGCCAGTCGTAACCGAGCAGCAGCGCCAGCCCCTCCGGCGTCGGCACGGGGACGGTGACGCCGTGGTGCTCGGCGAAGTGCGCGAAGAAGTGCTGCGACGAGATCGCGGACGTCCTCCCTGCGCTCGCGCAGCGGCGGAATGTGGATGTGGACGACGTTGAGGCGGTAGAAGAGATCCTCGCGGAAGGTGCCCTCGCGGACCCGCAGCCGCAGATCGCGATGCGTGGCGCAGATCACGCGGACGTCGACGCGGGCCCCCTGGCGGTCGGCGCCGACCTGCTGGATCTCGCCCGTCTCGAGGAAGCGGAGCAGCAGGGCCTGCATCCGCAGCGACATCTCGCCGACTTCGTCGAGGAAGATGGTGCCGCGGTTGGCCACCTGCAGCAGGCCCGGCCGGTCGCGGTGCGCGTCGGTGAAGCTGCCCTTGACGTGGCCGAACAGCTCGGTTTCGAGCAGGGTGTCCGGCAGGCCGGCGCAGTTGATCGTGACGAGCGTCTGGCGGGCCCGGGTGACTGCGGCCGTGGATCAGGCGGGCCGCGACGTCCTTGCCGACGCCACTCTCGCCGGTGATGAGCACCTTGGCATCGGAGCGGCTGGCCGCGGTGACGTCATCGTCGAGGGTACGGGTTGCCGCGCTCGAGCCGACGAGCGCGGGGGCAGCCTGGGGGTCGGCGATGGCCATCGGGTCAGACCAACTCTACCCAAAAGGCGCGCCGTCGCGTGACTTTCTTGAGGCTCGAGGGAGCCGCGAGTTGCGCTGGACGTCCTGGAATCCGCGCGTCGCGGCGCGCAGGCGGGACCGCGGCGGACGGAACGCCCCTTGCAGCTGGGTGCCGCGGACGTAAGAACCGTGCGGAGACGCGGTACGACGGCGTCCCGAGCCGGAGCCCGATCGGTCATGGACATTCATTTCGTTTCGACGCTGACTCCCGAGGACGAGGACCGCTACGCACCGATGGTGCTGGCGGCGGTCAAGGCGATCCTCGAGCCCATGCCGATTTCCTACGCCGTGCGCGTGGTGACGGCCAACGGTCTCGCCGTGCAGCACACCAAGTCCGAGCACGCGGAGGACGCGGCGGTTGCCGCCGGCCGGCGGAACGGGCCGCGCCTGGTCACGCCCGCGGTGAGCCGCTCCTCGGCGTGAGCAGGCCGCGCGCCTCGAGCGCGCGCATCAGCAGGTCGACCGCCTGCGTGACGGTCACCTGGCTCGTGTCGAGCGTGACGTCGGCATCGTCCGGAACGTCGTAGGGATCGGAGATGCCGGTGAACTCCGGCAGCGTGCCCGCCCGGGCCCGCTGATACAGCCCCTTCGGATCGCGCGCCTCGCAGACGTCGATCGGCGTCGCGACGTAGACCAGCAGAAAGATACCCGCCGCCTCGACGAGGGCCCGCGCCTCGCGGCGGAGATCCGCGTACGGCGCGATCGGCGCGCAGATGGCGACGCCGCCGTGGCGTGTGATCTCGGCCGCGACGAAGGCGATGCGCCGGACGTTCACGTTGCGGTGCTCGCGCGAGAAGCCGAGCTCGGACGACAGGTGCGTCCGCACCAGGTCGCCGTCGAGCAGCGTCACGGTGCGCCGGCCGTCCTCCAGCAGGCGGACGCGCAGCGCGTTGGCGATCGTCGATTTGCCGGAGCCGGACAGGCCGGTGAAGAACACGGTGACGCCGCGCGCCCACGCCGGCGGTGCCTGTCGATCGAGCTCTGCCGCGACCTCGGGGAACGTCCACGCGTCACGCGCCGCGGTGCTGGCGTCCGCGGGCACCGGCGGCGCCGATGCCACGACGTCGACCGCGACCCCGCCGCGGCCGGCCGCCGTGGTCAGTGCATCGCCGGCAGCGTCCCAGGCCACCACGCGCGCGCAGCCGAACGCGCGCGCCAGCACCGCGTCGATCGCGGAGCCGGGCGCGCCCTCCGCCTCCGGACGCGTGTCGAGGACGAGCAGGCCGCGTCCGGGCGCGAGATGAGCCACCGCGGCCCGCAGCGCCCGCAGGCGCGCGAAGCGATCCCGATCGGCGACCACGCCGGCGCGCGTGAAGGCCAGGATCACCAGGCCGGCGTCGTGCGAGGCAGCCAAGGTATGGAGGGCCGCGACGTCGGCGCGGTGCAGGACGCGATCGACCGGCACCGCGATCGCCATCCGCCAGCCGCGCCGGGCGATCTCGTCCCGGACCTCGGTGGGGGAGAGCCGCAGGTCGATCAGGTCGTAGACGGGCGGTGCCTGCAGGCCGACGACGGGGCCGCCGACGCGCCAGCCGGACGCATCCTGCCAGGCCTCTCCGGCGGGCATCACGGCCACGGCCCGGCCCTCGGGCTCCCGCAGCACCAGCGGCCCGCCCATGGCCAGCCGCTCGGCGGTGGCCGGCAGCACGTCGAGGATCACGGGGAGGGGCCACCACGACCCGTCGTCGAGGGCCTCCGCGCCGGCGGCTCGCGCCGCCTGTGCCGCGGTCATGAAGCCCGCGAGCGGCGTGTAGACCCCGTCGAGCAGGCGCAGCAGGGCCGCCACCTGCGTGGCGGTGAGCACGTGGGACGGCCAGGCGTTGAGTGCGTGCGTGAGCCCGGCCGCGGTCGGGGCATCCGCCCAGCGTGGCTGCACGGCCGGCGGGCCGGCGGCGCCGTCGCGTGGATCGACCGGGGACGAAGACATGGTGAGAGGCCGCCGCAGCGACGAAGACGCGCCCGGACGGCCGCGGCGAAGCCTGTATTATTACCTGAATGTACCTGGGGATGGGGGATGGCGCCTGCCGCCGCCGGGCGGTGGTCGTCACGGCGTGGACCCGCTCCAGGAGTCGATCCCGTGATCCCGTTCCAGCTTCCGTCGGGGCCCTCCAGGACGGCCGCCCGCCGCGCCGTGCGCCTGCAATGAGCACTTACAGCCTCTCCCACCTCCGTCAGCTCGAGGCCGAGAGCATCCACATCATCCGTGAAGTGGCGGCCGAGTTCGAGAATCCGGTCATGCTCTATTCGATCGGGAAGGATTCGTCGGTCATGGTCCGCCTGGCCATGAAGGCGTTCCATCCCGGCCGGCTGCCGTTCCCGCTGCTGCACGTCGACACGACCTGGAAGTTCCGCGAGATGGTCGCCTTCCGCGACGCGTTCGCGGCCGAGCACGGGCTCAAGCTGATCGTCCACACGAACCGCAGCCCGGAAGCGCAGACGCTGAACCCCATCAAGGACGGCAGCAAGCGGTGGACGGACGTGATGAAGACGCAGGCGCTGCTGCAGGCGCTGACCGCCGGCGGCTTCGACGCCGCCTTCGGCGGCGCCCGCCGCGACGAGGAGAAGTCGCGGGCCAAGGAGCGCGTCTACTCCTTCCGCGATCGGTTCCATCAATGGGACCCGAAGAACCAGCGGCCGGAGTTGTGGAACCTCTACAACGGCCGCATCGACAAGGGCGAGAGCATTCGCGTGTTCCCGCTTGTCGAACTGGACCGAGCTCGACGTCTGGCAGTACGTCCATCTCGAGAACATCCCGGTCGTCCCGCTCTACTTCGCCAAGGTCCGGCCGGTCGTCGAGCGCGACGGCATGCTGCTCATGGTCGACGACGATCGGCTGCCGCTGCGGCCGGGTGAGGTGCCGCAGCAGAAGCTGGTGCGCTTCCGCACGCTCGGCTGCTATCCCTTCACCGGCGCGATGGAGTCGTCGGCGCTGACGGTGCCCGACATCGTCGAGGAGATGCTGGTCGCGACCACGTCCGAGCGGCAGGGCCGCGCCATCGACCACGACGAATCGGGGTCGATGGAGCAGAAGAAGAAGGAGGGGTACTTCTGATGGCCGACGCGGTCGCCACCTCCGACATCACCACCTACCTGGCGCAGCAGGAGCGCAAGGAACTGCTGCGGTTCCTCACCGCCGGCAACGTCGACGACGGCAAGAGCACGCTCATCGGCCGCCTGCTCTACGACACGCAGCTGATCTACGAGGACCAGCTCGCCGCGGTGCGCCGCGACAGCGAGCGCAAGGGCACGACCGGCGGCGAGATCGACCTGTCGCTGCTGATGGACGGCCTGAAGGCGGAGCGCGAGCAGGGCATCACGATCGACGTCGCGTATCGCTACTTCTCGACCAGCCGGCGCAAGTTCATCATCGCCGACTGCCCGGGCCACGAGCAGTACACGCGCAACATGGCGACCGGCGCCTCGAACTGCGACCTCGCCATCATCCTCATCGACGCCCGCCACGGCGTGCAGCAGCAGACGCGGCGGCACAGCTTCATCGTGTCGCTGCTCGGCATCAAGCACGTCGTCGTCGCCATCAACAAGATGGACCTGGTCGGCTGGTCGGAGGAGGTCTTCGAGCGGATCAAGGACGAGTACACCGACTTCGCCACCCGTCTCGAGATGGGCGACCTGCGCGTCGTTCCGATCTCCGCGTTGAAGGGCGACAACATCGTCGACGCCAGCGCGCACATGCCCTGGTACCAGGGCGAGACGCTGCTGCACCTCCTCGAGACCGTGCACATCGCCTCCGATCGCAACCTGATCGACCTGCGCCTGCCGGTCCAGTACGTGAACCGCCCCAACCTCGACTTCCGCGGCTTCTGCGGCACCGTCGCGTCCGGCGTGATCCGCCAGGGCGACGAGATCATGGTGCTGCCGTCGAGCCAGCGCAGCCGCGTGAAGTCGCTGGTGACCTACGACGGCACGGTTCCGGAGGCGTTCCCGCCGATGGCCGTCACCGTGGTGCTCGAGGACGAAATCGACGTCAGCCGCGGCAGCCTTCTGGTGCACCCGAACAACGTGCCCCGTGTCGACCGGCACTTCGAGGCCATGCTGGTGTGGATGGCCGAGGAGCCGATGGCGCCCGGCCGCCAGTATCTGGTCAAGCAGGCGACGAACCTGGTGAACGGCGTGGTGAGCCGGCTGCACTATCGCGTCGACGTCAACACGCTGCGTCGCGAGGACGCCGCCGGTCTGGCCATGAACGAAGTCGGCCGCTGCACGGTGACGTTGAGCCGGCCGGTGGCGGTGGATCCGTACCGCCGCAACCGCACGATGGGCGCGTTCATCGTGATCGATCGGCTCACCAACCGCACCGTCGGCGCCGGCATGGTGCTCGATCGGCTGATCTCGGACGACGTCGCGCCCAGCGCCTGGGACGGCGACACACGGGAAGCCGCGCGCGCGGCCGCGCCGACGGCAGTGAGTCCGGCCGAGCGGACGGCGCGCTTCGGACAGACGCCGGTCACGCTGCTGATCACCGGCCTCGAGGGCGCCGGCAAGTCGACGCTCGCCTACGCGCTCGAACGGCGGCTGTTCGACGCCGGGCGCGCCGTCGCCGTCGTCGACGGCCGGCAGATGCGGCAGACCATCAGCCGCGATCTCGGCTTCACGGCGGCCGATCGATCCGAGAACCTGCGCCGCGCCGCCGACGTCGCGCGGATGCTCAACGACGCCGGCCTGATCGCCGTGTGCGCGCTGCTGGCGCCGGATGCGGCGGTCCGGGCCCGCGCGCGGGCGGCAGTCGGCGCCGACCGCTTTCTCCTCATCCATGTCGCGACGCCGCTCGCGGTGTGCCGCGCCCGCGACACGCAGGGCGTCTACGCCCGCGCCGATGCCGGTGAGCTCGGCGACTTCCCGGGCGTGTCGGCGCCGTACGAGGCGCCGGCCGATGCCGACCTGGTGATCGACGCCGTCGACGCAGTCGGTCGAGGCCAGCGTCGACGCGGTGATGGCGCTGCTCGCAGGCCCGCGGAGGCGGGATGACGCGCGGCAGCATCCGCTGCGACGCTGTGCGGCTCGGTCGCCGCCAGCCTCGCGTGGCGATCGCGTGCGGCAGGAGCGCAGCAGGACCACCACGACGGCGGGCAAGCGCCTACGCTACCGCGGGCAAGCATGCGCGAAGCTGCGATCGAGTACCGCAACGCGGCGCTGGCCGACCCGACGCTGGCCGAGGCCGAACTGCGGCTGGCGGAGGCGCTGCTGCAGCATCGGCGACGATCAGGCGGCGCTCCGGGGCTCATGGAGCGGCCGCGACGCTGATCGCCGACCGACGCCGACGTGCAGGTCCGCGCCGGCACCGCTGCTGCTGCCTCGCCGGTCGCCGGCCGAGGCGCGAGGGCGGGCCGACAAGGCGCTCGCGATCGAACCGAAGCGCGTCGACGCCCTCGTGTTGCACGCCAACATCGCTGGCCGGGCTCTCCGACCTCGACGGCGCGCTGGCGGAACTGCAGAAGGCACTGCGATCTCGACCCGAATACCGGCGTCCTCTCGAACCTCGGCACGTTACGCGTCGCCCGGCGCGAGCCGGCGGAAGCCGAGGCGGCGTTCCGCAAAGCCATTGTGGCGGCACCGCGATCAGCGCGCGCCGCACCTCGCGCTGGCCCATTTCTTCTGGATCTCGGGGCGCCTGGTCGATGCCGAGACCCTGTTGCAAGGAGGCCGTCGCCGTCGAGCCGACGCACGGCCTCGCTCTCAAGGCGATCGGCCTGTTCTACGTGACCACGGGCCGCGCGGCGGCGGCGGAGCCGTTCCTGAAGCGCCGCGCCGACGCGTCGAAGTCGCCGATCCCGAAGCTGGAGCTGGCCTCGTACTACCATCGGCACCGGCCGGCGTGACCAGCCGATGCCGTGCAGCGCTCGAAGCCGTCGAGAAGATGCCGGACGCCTGGGCGACGGCGCACGCCACGCTTGCCTCGGTGGCCCTCTCTGGCGGGAATCCGGCGCGGGCGCAGGCGCTCGACCGACGAGGTTATCGCCCGCGAGCCGCGGCATCGTCGACGCCCACGTGGTGCAGGGCCAGCGCGCTGCGCGGCGCAGGCGCAGTGGGATCCGGCATTCCAGGCAGTACGGTCAGGCGCTCCAGGTGAGTCCGCGCAGCCTCGCCGCTCTCTACACCCGGGGCCGCATGCACGCCACCCGCGGTGCGCTCGACGAGGCCGAGAACGACTTCCGCGACGTCCTGCAGATCAACCCGCGCGCCGTGGCCGCCCAGATTGCGCTGGCCCGCGTGCGAACTGGCGATGCGGGCGGCCCGCGGCGGCGGCGACGACGGCGAGCGCCGCCGTCGAGAATGGCGGTGGCGTGCTCGCTGCGGCTGATCCTCGCGCGAAGCCTACTGCCGACAGCGCGCCGTCTGGCGGACGCCGACCGCGAGCTGACCGCGGTGGTGACAGGCCGCGCCCGACCTCGCAGCGGCGCACATGTCAGGCTGGGACGTGCTGCGGCAGGCCCTCGGGCAGGACGCCGCGGCCCGCGCCTCCTTCGACGCGGGCGCTCGCCCTCGACCCGGCGAGTCTTCCGGCGTTGACCGGGCTCGTCGCAGCTCGACGTCCGCGGCGGCCGGCAGTGACGCGGCCCGCGCTCGCGTCGCGGCAGGCGGCGGAGGCTCGACCGACGCGACGCGCGCGTCTGGCTGCTGCTGGGCCGGCTGGCGATCGGCAGCGGCGACGTGGCGGCCGCGGAGGCCGCGTTCCGTCGAGCCCTCGCCGAGAACCCCGACGCGATCGACGCCTACGGTTTGCTGGCAAGGCTTTACGTCCAGCAGCGGCGACCTGGTGAACGCCCGAGCGGGAGCTCAAGATGCGCTGGTCGCGCGCGACGCCGAAGGCGGTGAGCCGCGCGCATCGATGCTCGGCGTGATTGCGCAGGTGCAGGGTCGGGTGGCGGAGGCCGAAGCGCAGCTACGAAGCAGGCCCTTGCCCTCAATCCGCGCGCTGCAGTCGCGGCCAACAACCTCGCCTGGCTGCTATGCCGCGCGGGGCCAGACTCGAACGCGCCCTGCCGACTGGCGAAGGCAGGCGCTGCTGCAGCTCCCGGAGCGCGCCGAGGTCAGCGACACGCTCGGCGACGTCTACATGCGCCTGGGCCAGCCGGCGCTCGCGCTGCCGCTCTGGCGCGCGGCCGTCGAGCGCGATCCCCAGCCCTCCTATCGCTACCGGCTGGCGCGAGCCTACCGGGCGCTGGGGCGGCGCCGACGACGGCACGCCGGTCGCTCGAGCAGGCGCTGGCCGCGCGCGACCCATTCCCCGAGAAGGCCGAACGCCGAGCGAGAGCTGGCGGAATTGCGCAAGGTCCTCCTGATGCCGACAGTTTCGTCGGCCGCGCGCCGGACCCCGCCCGGCCCTGCGGATGAATCGGCGGCATGTGCGGCATCGCGGGCTCCGTGGCCCTGCACGACGGCGTCGCGCCGCCCGACCTCGAGTCGCTCGCGACATGGCGGGGGCCATCCGTCACCGCGGTCCCGACGAGTTCGGGATCTATCGCGATCGCTGGGCCGGCTTCGCCCATGCCCGCCTGTCGATCATCGACCTCGCGAGCGGCCAGCAGCCGCTGGCCAACGAGACCGGACGGCTGTGGATCGCCTTCAACGGCGAGATCTTCAACTACGTCGAGCTGAAGGCCGAGCTCGAAGCGCGCGGCCATCGCTTCCGGACCCGCTGCGACACGGAAGTGATCGTCCACGCCTACGAGGAGTGGGGCGACGAGGCCTTCGCGCCGCTTCAACGGCCAGTGGGCGGTGGCGCTGTGGGAGACCGACGAGCGCAAGCTGGTCCTGGCGCGCGATCCGTATGGCGTCCGCCCGCTGCACGTCTGCGAGCACGGCGGCCGGCTCTATTTCGCCAGCGAGGTGAAGGCCATCTTCGCCGCCGATCCGCCTCGATCCCGCGCGCCTTCGATCCGGTCGGGCCTCGACCAGATCCTGTCCTTCTGGGGACCGGTACCGCCGCGGACGGTGTTCGCAGGGCGTCTCCGAGATCGAGCCCGGCGCGGTGCGGACCTATCACCGACGGCACGGTCCGCACCGCGTGGGCGTGGACGCCGTCCTACCCCGAGCGACGGGCACGGCGGGCTTCCGCGGCTCGCTCGAGGACGCGGTCGTCGCCGTGCGCGAGGCCCTGCGAGCAGGCGACCAGCCTGCGCATGCTGCGCGCCGACGTGCCGGTCGGCAGCTACCTCTCCGGCGGACTCGACAGCTCGCTCGTCGCGGCGCTCGGCCTGCGCGCCAAGGGCGGCGCGCTTCTCGACGTTCTCGCTGCGCTTCGACGGACGCCGAGTACGACGAGACCGGCTTCCAGCGTCAGATGGTCGAGCATCTCGGCAGCGACCATCACGAGGTGCTGGTGTCGACGCGCGCGACATCGCGCGCGCGTTCCCCGACGTGATCCGGCACACGCCGAGCGGCCGATCCTGCGCACCGCGCCGGCGCCGCTGTTCCTGCTGTCGAAGCTGGTCCAGGACGCCGGCATCAAGGTCGTGCTGACCGGCGAGGGCGCCGACGAGATGTTCGCCGGCTACGACCTGTTCCGCGAGGCGAAGGTCCGCCGCTTCTGGGCACGCGAGCCGGACTCGACGTGGCGGCCGCTGCTGCTCGACCGGCTCTATCCATACCTGGCCCGATCGCCGGTGTCGCAGCGGGCGATGGCGCGGCAGTTCTTCGGCCAGCAGCTCGGCGCGCTGGCGCGAGCCCGGCTTCGGCCACGATCCGCGCTGGCGATCGACCGCGGCGCTGCGACGTCTGGTGCTGCCCGGGCATGCGGCCGGGCGGCCGGCGAGCCCGACGTCCGCGACGCCTTCGTCGCCACGCTGCCGCCGGCGTTCGCGTCGTGGTCGCGCCTGGCGCAGGATCAGTACGTCGAGATCCGGACGCTGCTCTCGGGCTACCTGCTGTCGTGCGCAGGGCGACCGCATGCTGATGGCGCACTCGGTCGAGGGCCGCTTTCCGTTCCTCGACCGCAACGTCGCGCTGCTCGCCGACTCGCTGCCGGCCGTCTACAAGCTGCACGTGCTCGACGAGAAGCACGTGCTCAAGCGCGCGGCCGCGGAGCTGGTGCCGGCCGTCGATCCTGGCCCGCACGAAGCAGCCGTACCGCGCCCCGGACGCGCTGGCGTTCGCCGGCGCCGGGCGCGGAGTGGATCGACGACGTGGTCATCCGATCGCGCGGTGCGCGAGGCTGGGCGTGTTCGCCCCGGCGCTGGTGCAGCAGCTGGTCGGGAAGTGCCGGGCCCGGGCCGACGTCGGGCAGTTCTCGAACACCGACAACATGGCGATCGTCGGCGTGCTGTCGACGCAGCTGGTCTACGATCAGCTGATCCGCCGGCAGCCCGAGGCCGGGCCCAGCGTCCCGATTCGCACGCACGTCGATCGGCTCGCGACCGAAGGTCAGCCACTCGTGCGTGAGCCGCGCTAGTGGCATCGGGGTGAATCGGTACCAGCTGCCGGAGCGCGACGCCCGGGCGACTAGGCGGCTGCGCGCCGAGGAGCCAGGCGGCCGGCGACTCGGGTGCCCACGCCGATCATCGGCTGCTCGATCAGGTGGAAGGACAGCACCGGGCCCGCCACCAGAAGGACGAGCGTGGCCACTGCTCCTGCAACCGGACCGAGCGCCCAAGGGGCGGTCGGGCCGAACCCAATCCACAGCGCCAGCATGTGGAACAGATACACCCCGTACCAGGACCTGCGCCACGCTGTGCGAGGCCCTCCGAAGCCACGGCGAACGGATCTGCCGGAAGGTCGGGATCCCGAGGCCGAGCGTGAGGCAGAAGGCCCAGCCGAGCCACGCCGGATGCACCGACGGCGAAACCAGTGCCACCGCGATGTAGCCGAGCGTCGCCGCGCCCAGCAGCCCGGCCCACGCCAGTGCCGGCCAGCGCGGCGTCTCCCGCCGCAGCAGCACGTAGGCGAGCACGCCTGCCAGGAAGCACGGACCGAACCGCGCGACGGTGAGTCGCCCCAAGCCGTGGATCAGTGGCTGGACGATGGCGAAGGCCACGGTCAGGGCCCAGAGCAGCCAGACGGTCCGCACGGCGTTCCCACGGCGGAGCTGCCGATGGATGAACGGAAGCACCGCATACATCTGGAGCTCGAGGGGCAGGCTCCACAGGGGTGACAGCACTAGCGGCGCGTTCACCAGGTTCTGGACGAGCGCGAGGTTGGCGGCGATGGAGAACGCCGAGAACGCCGGGGCGGCCTCGGTCGCCCACGCGACCGGCGGCGCGTCGAGGGCGAGCATCAGCAAAACGCAGACGATGCTCAGCGGATAGATCCGGAACGCGCGCCGCGCATAGAAGGAGGTGAAGAACGGCAGGCCGACGACGCGGCTGCGGTCCATGGAGAGCATCAGCACGAGGCTGGTGTGGACGAAGAACACCAACACGCCGAGGCGGCCGAGATAGTGGTCGTACGGGTGGTAGGAGCGCTGCAGCACTTCGCCCGTCGTCTCGAGGACATGGTCGGCGACGACGAACAGCACCGCCAGCGCGCGCATGAAATCGAGGTTGGCGAGAATCGCGCGCCACTCCGGCGGCTTCCATCGGCGCCGCCGTCTCCGCGGCGGCGGCCGGCGCGACTGCGACGACCCCGCTCACGCGCGCAGGCCCTTCGGCCCGGCCTCCGCCGGGGCCGGGATGGCGCTGGCTCCAGCGCGGCGGATCACCTCACCGGCGAGCGTGGTGTCGTAGCGCTCGCTGGAGAACGCCGCCGCGAAGTCCAGCGGCTCCTTCGATCCCATGCCCCAGCGCTGGACCAGCTTGAGCGGACCCGAGGCGAGCCGCAGAAACCACGAGGGCAGCCACACCACCCGGTGCGCAGGCTGCCGCTCGCGGAGACGTTCGACCAGACCGCGCCGCGTCGGTGCCGGCGACTCCACCAGGTTGACGATCGGTGGGGCCTGATCGGGCGCCTGCAGGTAGCTGCGGATCACGCGGGCGGCGGTATGGATGTCGCACACGCCGAGCTGCCGGTTCTTGGGCCCGACCGCGACGAACATCGCCCCGATGTCGCGCCCGAGTCTCCCCGGCGGCTCGAACTCAGCGTAGTCGACGAGCGGGCCGAGGCGGATCACCCTGACGCGCACGCCGGCCTCCCCGGCGAGGCGGACGGCGAGCAGCTCGGATTCGGCCTTGCCCCAGACGTACAGGCCCGCGCCGCAGGTGGCCGGCGTCCATCGCGGTCGCTTCGGAGATCAGTCGGCCGTGACCGGGCACCAGAACGGCGACGCTGCTGACGTGGATGAGATCCTTGGCGCCAGCCGCGACCGCGGCTTCGACGACGTGGCGGGTCGCGGCAATCGAATTGCGCTCGTGATCGCTCTTGCCGCCCGCCGTTTCGGCGGCGCAGTGGACGACGGCGGTGACGCCGGCGAGCACGGCGTCGGGCAGAGGCCGCACGAGATCGGCGGCGACGTACTCGATACCGGGCGCGCGAGACGACCACGGTGGGACGCGGCGGCCTAGCGAGCGGACCGCGTAGCCGGCGTGGCGCAGTTCCTCGACCACGGCGCGGCCGAGAAACCCGCCGCCGCCGGTCACGAGCACCACGCCGCGCTCCGCCTGGGCTGCCGGCAGCACGCGCGCGGCCGTGGTCACGGCCCGCTCGGCCCGCGTCTCGACAGCGCGAATCGACGTCCTCCAGCGCGACGCCGATGCGCTCGCAGAGGTCGACGGTGTCGAGGATCGACGACGGCGGCACCGGCGACGGCCGCCCGTCCACGATGCTGTGGTAGAAGGCGGCGAAGAGCGGCGGCAGGCCCGGATACGAGCCGTGGCCGCCGAAGATCATCGATCCCAGGCCCCTGGCGGCCCCGGTGATCGTCTGCGAGCCCCGACGGAAGGGCACCAGGAGGGCGCCCGGTCCGGTTCCCTCGCCGACGACGCGGGTGAGGCCACCGCTGATGTAGTCGGCCCGCAGCCAGCCGTTCGTGCCGACCAGGTGCTGGTACTGCTCGATCGGACGGCCGCTCAGCGTGACGCACACGATGCCGGTGCGATCGGCGATGCGGACGAGAGCATAGACGTCGCCGCTGGGCCGTACGTCGAGCCCCTTCAGCTCGACCGGCGCCGACTCGCCGTCCCAGCGCAGCTGCGCCAGCAGCGGGTAGATGGCATGCGGCAGGATATCGATGGCCTGCTCGACGCGGGTGATGTTGCGCCGCACCTTGCGGAACGAGAAGACGCTTTCGACGTGCACGAGCGAGCCAATGGTGCCGAGCTCCGCGAGGGCCAACAGCGACGGCCGCTCGAACAGGCATTGATGCCCGGCGCACACGTTGAGGCCGGCGCGGTCGGCGTCGGCCAGCAGGGCCTCGGCATCGGCCCGGGTCGGGGTGAACGGTTTTTCGATGTAGACGTGCGCGCCGGCCGCGAGCGCCAGCCGGCCCAGGGCCGCGTGCGTGCCCGGCGGCGTCACGATGTGCACCACGTCCGGGCGGGCGCTTTCGAGCATGGCCGCGGTGTCGGCGAAGACCTGCACCGGGGCACCGACCAGCGCGCTGATGGCATCGCCGTTCGCGGTCGGATCGGCGACGGCGACCACCGTGGCGCCGTCGATGCGCTTCATGGCCTGCAGGTGGTGCTGGCCCATCTTGCCGGTCCCGATCAGGGCGATGCGAAGGGGCTTGCGGAGCGGCGCGATCTCAGTCGACATGTGCTTCGGGGCAGGGCGCCATCCCCTCGTCGGGCGCACCAGAGACGGTAACACTTTTTGCGGCCTCGCTCGTCCGCGGCGCGCCGCCGCGTGTCAGGCTGTGCCATGGGTGCGCGCGGCCACCGCCTGGACGAATTGCGCGAGGGCGGCGTCGACGCGCCGATAGCAGTGCGCGAACGCGGCCGCGTCGTGACCGAACGGATCGAGCAGGTCGACCCGCTCGCGGCCGGGGAAGCGGAGGCGTTCGGGATCGTAGAGGCCGAGCAGGTGCACGCGGCCCGTGAGGTGCGGGGCGCGTTGCCGGACTCGGTCGACGTGCCGGGTCTCCATGACGACGATGACGTCGGCGGCGGCGAGCTCCTCGAGGGTGCAATTCTTCGCACCATGCCCGCCCAGGGCGACGCCGTACGGTGCCGCCGCCGCGACCGCGTCGGACGGCGAGGTCGGATGCTGCGAGGCCTTGAGACCGGCCGACGTGCAGGCGAATCTCGGACAGCCCCCGCGCCTCGAGCAGCTGGCGGGCACGGAGCGCGGCGAACGGGCTGCGGCAGATGTTCCCCTGGCACAGGAAGAGCACCTGGCGGATGACGCCTTCGGGCAGCGGCGGATTGCGCACCCGCCGGGCCCGCCAGCGCCAGGCCGCATCCTGCACGTGCCGCTTGAGGGGCGCTACCGCGGGATGCCGCAAGATGGCGCCGACAAGACGGGACACGCCGCGCTCCGGCGCCGTGCCGCGGACGCCGGCGGCGCTCATGGGCGGCGGAGGTGGGCCTGCAGGAGCGGGACGGCGTACCGATCCAGGGCGGCATAGCCGTGCTCCGGGATGTGGCTGCCATCGGCGTCCGCGAATTCGGCGCGGCGGGTGCCGCTGGCGTCGGCGAGGACCGTCTGCAGGTCGAGGACGAGCAGGCCTTCCCGCCGGCCTGGTACTCGCGGAGCCAGGCGTTGTGCCGCAGCACCTGTTCGTTGACGTACGCGTCGTAGCTCGTCTTGCCGAGCGCCCAACCCGCCCAGCTGGCGAACCAGTCGGACCACGAGGATCGACCGCGAATCGTCACCTCGGTCGCCAGGATCGGCTCGACCCCCTGCGCCCGGGACGCGGCGACCATGGCCTCGATCTCCCGCCGACCGCGGGCTGCCGCCTGATCCACGCCGGCGCGTGGCGCACGGAAGACGTCGTTGATGTAACCCCAGATCAGCACCGCGCGCGGCTGCTGGGCGATGACGTCCTCGGCGAAGCGCGCGGTCAGCTCGAACGTCTGCTGGCCGCCTTTGCCTTTGTTGAGCACGGTGATTCCGGGCACCACCGGGTGCCAGCCGGCGGCGTACCGAGGCGCCGAGCACGACCAGCGGTCCGGACGGATGCCGCAACGGCGGCGATGGGCCCTGCGCTGCCACCATGTCGGCCGTTGGCTCCTCCGCGTGTTCGCGTTCCGCCGCCTGCACGGTCGGTTCCAGACTGACGCGCCCCTGCAGCCAATAGTAGGCCAGCGCGATGGCCTCGCGCCCCGCGAAGGTCAGCATTGTCGTGTTGTCGGGCAGCGCGTCGGGCGTATGGACGGCGGCCCGCTCGACGTCGTACCCGAAGTGCCGGAAACAGCCTTCGGAGCGCCGCATGTGCAGGCGATCGGTCACCAGGACGAGTCGCCGGGCGCCCATCGCGTCCAGGATCGGCTTCGAGAACTGGGCGTTCTCCCACGTGTTGTGCGCGGCGTTCTCCATGCGGATGCGATCGGGTGGAATCCCGATCGCGACCGCCAGCTCGGTCATCGCGTGCGCCACCGAGCACGGGCTGTCGTGCGGCCGGCCGCCGGTGATCAGCACGTACGGCGCCCGCCGCTCGGCGTACAGCCGGGCCGCCAGCAGCACCCGCTGAATCGCGAACGAGTTGGGCCGGCAGCTCTCGCTCACGCCGGCGCCGAGCACCACGATGACATCGCCGCGACCGGGCGTGTCGCCAGGCAGGAGCGGCGCCGCCAGGTAGTCCGCGACCGTGGTCTTGTCGATAAAGATCTTGAGCGCGACGAGCGAACACACGCCGCAGAGAAAGCCGGCTGCGAAGCGGGACCGGAGGAGGCGCCGGAAACGCCCGGACGGAGGGGACGCGGCCCCGCGCGGTTCGGCTGCCTGGGCCGGGGAGGCGGCGATCATGTCCGACCCACCGTATCATCTCGACTCGGCGGACTTATCCCGCGGTGCCGGGGCTGTCGCACGCCCTCGTTTGCACGATAATCAGGTGTTCGCTGGTGCGAACGGTTCATGACGGAGACACCCTTCTACTTTTCCGGCGATCCCGGGGCGAACTCCGACCTCTTTGGCATCCTCCACGCTGCAGACTCCTCGACGGGCCCGGTCGTCGTCATGTGCCCGGCGTTTGCGGAGGAGAAGCTGTGGGGCCACCGCGTGCTGGTGTCGGCGGCGCGGACGCTGGCCGCCGCGGGCTTCCCCGTGCTGCGATTCGACCACGGCGGCACGGGCGACAGCGACGGCGAGTTTTCGCAGGCGACGCTGACCTCGATGCTGGCCGACGTGCGGCGGGCGAGTGCCCACGCCCGCGGGGTGACCGGCCGCGACCGTGTCGCGCTGATCGGTGTTCGCTTCGGGGCGGCGATCGCCGGTTTGGCGGCGGAGGACGCGCCGGACGTGTCGCACCTTGCCATGTGGGCGCCTGTCCTCGACGGCGGGCGCTACATGCAGGAGCTGCTCCGCGGCAATCTGTCGACGCAGATGGCGGCCTACAAGACGGTCCGCCACGATCGCGCCGCGCTCGTCGCGCAGATGGAGGGTGGCGCCACCGTCAACGTCGACGGCTACGACCTGTCGTACGAGATGTACCGCGAATGCTCCGGGGTCACGCCGCCGCAGTCGCCGCGCGGCTTCGCCGGCGCCTGCCTGGTGGCGCAGGTGGACCCGGTCGCCGGCGCGCCGCCAGCCCGCGAGCTCGAGGGACTGCGCCAGGTCTACCGGCGGGTGACCATCGTCCAGGTGACGGAGGAGCCGTTCTGGAAAGAGGTGCCGGTGTTCTGCGGCCGGGCCGACCGGCTGGTCCAGGCAACGCTCGATTGGCTGGCGGCCTCATGACCGGCCATCGCGTCCGCGCGGCCGCCTCGCCGGGTAGGCCGGTATGAGAGTGCTCGTCACGGACGGCAACAACCGCGCAGCGCTGGCGGTCACGCGCTCGCTAGGCCGGCTTGGGCACCACGTCGTGGTCGGGGAGCGGCGGACGCCAGCGCTCGCCCAGACGTCGCGCTTCTGCGCGGCGCGCTTCACCTACCCCGATCCCGTCTCCGAGCCGGATGCCTTCGCCGATCGCGTCCTGGCCGCGGTGCGGGAGCACCGCGCCGAGGCGCTCATCCCGATGGCGGACGTGACCATCTTCTCGGTCCTCCGACGTCGGGCCGAGTTCGAGGCCGTCTGTGCGGTGCCGTTGGCCTCGACCGCGGCGGTCGATCGTGCCGCCGACAAGGCGGCGGTGTTCGAGCTGGCCGGCACGCTCGGCGTGCCCATTCCGCAAACCGTCCGGATCGAGGCGTCGGGCGCGCCGCCCGCGCTGCCGTTTGCCTACCCGGTCGTGGTCAAGCCGCACCGGTCCCGGGTCCTCACGCCGGCCGGCTGGCGCTCCACGTCGGTGAGCTACGCCAGCGACGCCGCAGCGCTCGACGCCGAGCTCCGCCGGCGCCCGGCGCACGAGTTCCCGCTGCTCATACAGGAGCGCATCGTGGGACCTGGCGTCGGCGTCTTCGCCTGCTACGACCGTGGTCGGCCGGCCGCGCTGTTCAGCCATCGCCGCCTACGGGAGCGTCCGCCGTGGGGCGGCGTGAGCGTGCTGTCGGAGAGCGCGCCCCTGTGCCCGCAGGCGGCGGCGTCCGCGACGGCGCTGCTCGACGCCCTCGCCTGGCACGGCGTCGCGATGGTCGAGTTCAAGCGGGATCAGCGCGACGACACGCCGCGGCTGATGGAAATCAATGGGCGGTTCTGGGGATCGCTGCAGCTGGCCGTCGATGCCGGGGTCGACTTCCCGGCGATGCTCGCGACGCTCGCCGCCGGCGGAACGGTCCCGCCGCAGGCGGCGTATCGCCTCGGCGTACGCAATCGCTGGTTGTGGGGCGACGTCGACAGTCTGATGCTGACCCTGCGCGGGCGTGGCCCGGTAGGCGCTCACCGGCCGCGGCTGCGCGCCGTGCGCGAGTTCCTGCGCTTCTGGGGCCGCGATCTCCACTACGAGAATCCTCGCTTCGAGGACATGAAGCCCTGGGCCTTCGAGTCGTACCGCTGGTGCGGCCGGCTGGTGGGCGCCGAGGTCGGCGGAGGGGACGGGTGAGCGGCGGCCCGTTCCGGGCCAGGCTCAATTACCGCGTCAAGCGGGCCCTCGCGCACACACTGTACGCGCTCGGCGTGCTGCAGCTCTGGCAGCGCGTTGCCTTGCGTAACCGCGCAGTGGTGCTGATGTACCATCGCGTGCTGACGCCCGACGAGCGCCGCGCCGCCGGCTCGCATCCGGCGATGATCGTGAGCCGTGCCGCCTTCGACATGCAGATGGGGGTGCTGGCCCGGCGTTTCGTACCGCTGTCGGTCGAGGCCTTCGGGGAGCGGCTGTGGCAGCGGACGCCATTCGAGAGCTCGTCCTGCCTGATCACGTTCGATGACGGCTGGCGCGACAATCTCACCAACGCCGTGCCGGCGCTCGTTGCCCATCAGCTGCCGGCGCTGATTTTCCTGCCGGTCAACTTCATCGGCACCTCGCGCGTGTTCTGGCAGGAGGCGCTGCGGCACCTCCTGGGCCGGGCCATCGCCCTGCACCTCGACGAACCGGCTCGACGCGAGGAGATTGAGGCGCTGTTCGGACCGATGGGGCTCACGCCGCTGCTCCAGCCGGTCGAGGTCGGGGTCTCATCCCCGGTGCTGTTCCGCGCCATCGACGGACTCAAGACGCGCCCCCGGGCGGCTATCATGGCCTTCGTGGAGGCGCTGTCCACAGCCCTCGGCCTGCCTCTCGCCGATCTGTCGAAGACCGACGGGTTCATGACCTGGGACGACGTGGTGGCGCTGGCGCAACACGGCGTGCACTTCGGCGGACACGGCGTCGAGCACCACCTCCTCACGCTGGTGCCACCCGAGGTGGTGGAAGCAGAGGCGGCGGGATCACGCACGGTCGTCGGCCAGCGGTTCGGTGAGCCGCCGATGGCGTTCAGCTATCCGAACGGCTACGTGGACGACGCCGTGATTGCTACGGTGAAGGCGGTCGGCTATCGTCTCGGGTTCATCACCCGGCGGGGCGCCGTGTCGTGCAGCGACGATCCGATGACCATCCGGCGCCTGAACATCCACGACGAGATGACCGATACCGAACCTCTGTTCCTGGCCCGGCTGGTGGGGCTGTGGTGAGCGGCCGCGGCTGGTTCGCCGTCTTGTTCTGGCTCGGCGCCGCGGGCGTGCTCTACCCCTATGCCGGCTATCCACTGCTGCTCTGGCTGTGCGCCCGCGTCCGCCCGCGTCCTGATGGCCGCGGGATGGCCGCAGAGCTGCCGACGATCTCAATGATCGTTCCCGTCCACAACGAGGCGTCGCGGCTCGAGCGGAAGGTCGCGAACACCGAGCAGCTCCGGTATCCGGCCGATCGCCTGGAGGTGATCTTCGTGTCGGACGGCTCGACGGACGATACCGTCGCCATCCTGCGCCGGCGCCTGGGCCCGTCGATGCGCGTGCTCGAACTGCCGGCGCGCGGCGGCAAGGCGGCCGGGCTCAACGCGGGCCTGGCCGCTGCCCGTCACGACATCCTGGTCTTCACCGACGCGGCGATCACACTTGAGCCAGACGCCCTGGAGCGCCTGGTTTCGCGTTTCGCGCAGCCGGACATCGGCTGTGTCTCGGGCGAGGACCGCATCGCCGACGGCGGCGGGGAAGGGCTTTACGGCAGCTACGAGCTGATGCTGCGTCGGCTCGAGACGGCGGCACATTCGATCGTTGGCGCCAGCGGATCGTTCTACGCGCAGCGCCGCTCGATCTGCCAGCCCTTCACCGAGGGCATGGCGCCCGATTTCCTGTCGGTGCTGCGGACCGTTGAAGCCGGCTATCGCGCCATCAGCGCCGAGGACGCGGTCGGCCTGATGACCAGCCTGTCCGATCCGCGCCGCGAGTTCCAGCGCAAAGTGCGCACGCTGATTCGAGGGATGACCACGCTGTTCGCGCACGCGCATCTGCTGAACCCTTTTTGCTACGGCCTGTTCGCGTTCGCGCTCTGGTCGCATAAGATCATGCGGTGGGCGGCGCCCTTGTTCCTGCTGGTGACGCTGATCGCGCCGCTGGCGATCCTGGATCGCCCGTTCTACGCGCTGGCGTTCGCCGCGCAGGTGGTGTTTTACCTGCTCGCTGTGGCGGCGCTGCGCGGCCTGGCGGGGCTGGGTGACGCGCTGCTCGGCCGCATCGCCGTCTATTTCGTCAACGTCCATGCGGCGCTCGTCGCGGCCTGGGTGCAGTATGGACGCGGCGTCCGCCAGGAGATCTGGACGCCATCACAGCGCCGATGAGTGACACCCTCACGCCAGCGGTGCCGCGCCCGACGCCTGTGACCATTCCAGCGCGCGATGGTGTACGCCTGTTCGGGATGCTCTCGATGCCGGAGGGCCCCCCGTCACGGCCGGCCATCGTGCTGCTTCCGGCAGGCATCAAGATGCGCGTCGGGCCGCAGCGTCTGTACAAGAAAATGGCCGACCGGTTCGTGGCGCTGGGCCATCCAGTGCTGCGGCTGGACACGCACGGGCTCGGCGATTCGGAGGGCGAAATCACCGAACGCCGGATGGCCGATCTGTTCGGCACCATCCAGCTCGGTCGCTACACGGCCGACACCCGGGCGGCGATGGATTGGCTGCAGGCTACGCGCGGCGTCGACCGCTTCATCACGGCCGGGCTGTGCGGTGGCGCCATCGCCGCGCTCCTGGCGGCCGACGAGGATCCGCGCGTGGTCGGCCTGCTGGGGCTCGGCATGCCCGTCATCCGCGACGGCGCCGATATCGACTACTACCGCTACCTGACGACCCAACAGCTGAAAGGCACGCGGCAGCGTTACCTTGGCAAGTTCCGCTTATGGGAGCCGAGCGTGTGGCGCTCGTGGTGGCGCTTCCTGACCCTTCAGAGCGATTACAGCTTGATCAAGCGATCGGTGCTCGCCTCCCGCGAGAAGCCCGCGGCGGCGGCCGGTGCAGAAGCGAAAGAGACGCTGCCGTCCGACAACACGAACCCACGCTTCGCGCCGGCTTTTCTGCGCCTGCTCGCGGCGCGCCGGCCGATCCTGCTGGCGTTCGGTGGAGCCGACCGGCTGCGGTGGGATTTCGACGAGAAGTTCGTCGCCCGAAACCGCGCCGCGCTCGATGCGCATCCGGCAGGATACGAACTCGTGATCACGCCCGAGGCCAACCACATCTTCTCGCTCGTTGAATGGCAGCGCCACGTCATCGGCCACTGCGAGACCTGGCTCAGGCGCTTCGCATGAGCATCGAGGTTCCCGAGACCGTCGCCCCGTCACCGGAGGATCTGCCACAGTCGCCGCCGCGGCCCGGCATCGTCCGCCGGCAGGCGGGTCTCATCGCGAAGAACGTCGCCACGAACTGGTTCAGCCTCGTGGTCGGCATGCTGCTGTCGTTCGTGGTAGCGCCGATAGTCGTCAACAGCCTCGGTGGGGTTTACTACGGCATCTGGACGCTGCTCCAGCAGTTCACCGGGTATCTCTGGCTGTTCGATTTCGGCGTCCGCGAATCGGTGGTCAAATACGTCGCCCAGTACGACGCCTCGGGGGATCACGCGGAGCTCAATCAGGTTGTCGGGACCGCGGTGACGCTCTATGCGCTGGTGTCGGTCGCCGGCCTCGTCGCGGCGTCGCTCATCGCCCTCGCCCTCCCGTACGTGTTCAATATCCCTCCGGACGCCGTCCAGGTGGCCCGCTGGACCGCATTCCTCACCGGCGCCAGCGTCGCGATGAGCTTTCTGTTCAACGTCTACGTCGGCGTGCTGATGGGACTGCAGCGTCTCTACGTGGTCTCGCAGCTCGGCATGCTGTTCGGCATCGTGCGGGCCGTCGCCATCATCGTGCTGCTGAAATCGGGCTTCGGCCTGATCGCGCTGGCGTTCGTCAGCTTCGCGATGAGCACGGTCAACGGCTGGCGCGTCTATTCCGCCTGCCGGCGCTACGCGCCGCATCTGTCGCTGCGGCCGCTGCCGCTTCGGCGCGGCGTGGTGTCGCGGCTCCTCAACTACGGCAAGTGGGTGCTCGTCTCGAACATCGGCGACAAGATCATCTTCTCGACCGACGCCATCGTGGTGGGCATCTTCCTGCCGGTGTCGACGCTGGCCTACTACGCGATTGCCGGCACGCTGATTCACCACCTGCGTTCGGTGGTGTCGGCGGCGGCGCAGGTCGTGAACCCCCTGAGCAGCGGCCTCCAGGCGCGCAATGAGATGCGCTCGCTGGCGATGGTGATCCAGCTCGGGACGACGTTCGCCGTGCTGCTCGGCCTGCCGTTCTGCGTCGGCTTCATCACCCTGGGCGAACGGTTCATCGCGCTGTGGATGGGCGAGCAGTACGCCGCCACCTCGTCAACGGTGCTCACGGCCTTGGCCGTCGGATCGGTCATCGGCCTGCCGTATCTCACCATTTCGGGCTTCTTCTACGGCATCGGCCAGCACCGGATCGTGGCCTTGTCCCGGGTGGGCGAGGGCCTCGCCAACCTGGCCCTGAGCATCGCGCTGATCCATCCGCTCGGCCTGGTCGGCGTCGCGATCGGCACGACCATCCCGCACGCCATCGTCGTGGGTGCCGTGCTGCCGTGTCTTCTGCCGCGCTGGTTGCCGATCCGGCTGAGCGAGGACTATCTGCGCGTCTACCTGCGGCCGCTCATCGCCGCCATCCCATTCGCGGCCGCGTGCTGGTACGTCGCGTATCGCATCGTGCCGGCGACGCTGGCCAGTCTCTTTCTGTGCGGCGCCGCGGCGATTGTGACCTACGTCGTCCCGGCGTGGTTCATCGGACTGTCGGCGGAGGAGCGTACGCGGCTGCGGTCGCTCGCCAATCGGAGAAGCCAGCGTGGGTGAGCCGGTAAACGTCCTGTACTGTGAGAGCAACTTCGATGGCACCATCGGCGGCTCGCACTACTGTCTGCTCTATCTCGTCGAGCACCTCGATCGGCGGGCCTTCACGCCGATCGTCCGCTTCTACGAGGATCACGCCCTGGTGCCGCGCTTCCGCGCCGCGGCCGAGACCATCGTCGAGCGGCGCGAGACACCCGTCTCGTGGGGCGCCGCCCGGCGCGGCATCCTCGCCGCGCCCGTCAGGCTGGCGCGCCGCGGCGTCAACGCGCTCAAGGCGCTGCGCCAGTTCCGGCAGCAGGTCCGTTTTCTGAAGGAGCGGCGGATCGGCATCGTCCACCTGAACAATTCGATCGTCCGGCATCACGACTGGAAGCTGGCGTCGCTGGTGGCGGGCGTGCCGTGCATCTCGCACGAGCGCGGGCTGCCGGAGTACTCGGGTGTGTCGAAGCGCCTGGGCGGCCGCATGGCGCTACTGATCGCGGCGTCGCAGTGGATCGCCGATCACATGGTGAAGGGCGGCGTGTCGCCGCACAACATCGTCGTGATGTACGACGGGGTCGACGCGGCCAAGCTCGAAGCGCCACGACCGGTCGCCGAGCTGCGCCGGACCTTCGACGTCGCGCCCGACCAGCCGGTGATCGGGATCGTCGGCAATGTCCGACCTTGGAAGGGGCAGGATATCGTCGTGCGCGCCCTCATCGAGATCGTCAAGGCGGTGCCGGACGTCGTGTGTTTCTTCGTCGGCGCGGCGTCGACGAATCCACACGACGCTGCCTTCGTCGCCGAACTGCACCGTGCCGTGCAGGAACACGGGCTCGAGCGCAACGTGCGCTTCACCGGCTATCAGAAGGACGCCGCGGCGTTCGTCCAGATGATGGACGTCGTGATCCACGCGTCGCGCGACCCCGAGCCGTTCGGAATGGTCGGCCTCGAGGCGATGGTCCAGCGCAAGCCGCTCGTCGGGTCAGGCGCCGGCGGGATGACCGAGATCATCGTCGAGGGCGTGACCGGCTATCAGTTTCCGCCCGCCGACCACCAGGTGCTCACCGAGCGGGTGTCGCGACTCCTGCGCGACCGCCCGCTGGCGACCAGCATGGGCGAGCGGGGCTACGCCCGGGTCAAGGAGATCTTCACGATCGAGCAGTACATGGCGCAGATTCACGCCGCGTATCGCCGCGTGATCGGCCGATCGCCCTCGGCGCTCCACTCCGAGAACCTAGCGGCCGCGCGGCAGGGCCGTCCGGTTCCGGTCGACCGACACTCCGCCTAGATGGCCGCGATTCGTGTCCTCGACCTGCGGGACACCGCCGAGATTGGCGGCCCGGGGAAGACGATTCTCGAGACGCACAAGGCGATCGACCCGGCGCGGTTCGCGCTTCAGCTGGGCGTGTTCGCCCGCGGCGACGAATCGATCGACACGCCGTTCGTCCAGGCGGCCCGCGCCCAGGGGCTGCCAGTTCACGTGCTGCGGGCACCCAGTCGGTACGACCCCCGTCTCGCCTTGTCGCTGGCCGGCCTGGTCGCGGAGCAGGGCTTCGACATCGTCCACGCGCACGAAGCCAAGTCCGACGCCATCACCTGGCTGGCGCGCAAGCGCCGCCGCTTCATCACGATGACGACGCTGCACGGCTGGATCGGCAACAGCCGCAAGCAGCGGACGCTCATCTGGCTGGATCGCAGGCTGCTGCGCTCGTTCGATCGGGTGTTGGCGGTATCGGACCGGATCAGGAGCCAGATCCTGGCCTCGGGAGTGCCCGCGGCCAAGGTCTCCCTGGTCCACAACGCCATTGTCGTGGAGCGCTATCGTCGAACCGGTCGCCCCAACGTGGTGGACGGCCTGGTGGGCCAGCCGGTGGCGCGGCCCATCGTGACGACCATCGGACGCCTCAGCCCCGAGAAGGGCCACCGTGACTTCGTGACCGCCCTCGGCCTGGCCAGGGCGCGCGGCGCGACCGTGTCGGCGATACTCATCGGCGACGGTCCGGAGCGGGCGCGCCTCGAATCGCAGGTCCGCGAGCTCGGCCTCGATGACCGGGTGCACTTCGTCGGCTACGTCCCCGCCCCGGAGCGGGTGTTCGAGGACGTCGACCTGATGGTCCTGCCGTCGTACACGGAGGGACTACCCAACGTGGTCCTCGAATCGCTGCTGATGGGCGTCCCCGTCCTGGCGACCCGCGTGGGCGGGACCCCGGAGGTGCTGACCGATGGGCAGACCGGCCGGCTGGTCGAGCCCGGGAACCCGGAAGCGCTCGCCGAGGGCATCCTGGCCTTCCTGGCCGACCCCGCCCGCTGGCAGGCCATGGCTCGCCGGGGCCGGGAGGACGTGGCTGCACGCTTCGACTTCGAAGCGCGTACACGGCGGCTCGAGGAGATTTACACTGAACTCGTCGGAAGGGCGGCCGGATGATCTATTACCTCGTCCTGTGTCTGTTCGTCGTCGAGTACATGCGGCCGGGAAACCTCTACCCGGCCCTCAACGCCGCGCGGCTGAATTCCATCCTGCCGTGGGTCTGCGTGCTGGCGAGCGCCGTCAAGGGCGTGGTGCCGCATCGCGACATTTTCGAGGATCGGAACTTCACGCTCTTCGGCGTTTTCACGTTCCTGGTCATGGTCTCGGTGTTGACGGCGCGTGTGACCGTCTACGCGTTCACCACCTTCACGATCGTGTTCGGCTACGTGCTGTTCCTGTGGATCGTCGCCCGCCAGATGGGCACGCTGGACGCGATGAAGGGCCTCTTCCGGACCCTCATCTTCATCCACGCCGGCATCGTCTTCATCGCCCCGCAGATCGTGCTCGACGGTCAGAACCGGAACTACATTCCCGCAGGCGCGTTCCTCGGCGACGGCAACGATTTCTCGCTGTCGATCTGCATCCTGGTGCCGTTCTGTCTGTTCCTCCTCCTCGATTCGAACCGCAAGATCGCCCGTCTGTTCTACGCGCTGCTCCTGCTCTTGCTGGTGGCGGCGGTCATCGGGACGCAGTCCCGCGGCGGCACGCTCGGCCTGATCGCGGTCGGCGTCTACTACTGGCTGAAGACCAACCGCAAGGTGGTGACCGGGGCCCTGGCCGCGGTGGCGGTGGTCGGGGTGATGGCGCTGGCGTCCCCACAGTACTTCCAGCGCATGGGGACGCTGACCAACGTCGAGGACGACGGCTCGGCGCAGGGCCGGCTCACGGCCTGGCGCGCCGGCACCGCCATGATGCTGTCGAACCCGCTGCTCGGCGTGGGCGCGGGCAACTTCCCGCCGAACTACACCCGCTTTGCGCCCGGCGCGGAAGGCATGGGTCGCTGGAAGACAGCGCACTCGATCTACTTCCTGGCGCTCGGCGAGCTCGGGCTACCGGGTATCGGGGTGCTCTTGTACTTCATCTTCTGGAACCTGCACGCGAACCGGAAGGCCGCCAAGGAAGCCATACGGCGGGGCCTGTCGCCGACCTCCTCGGAAGTCCAGCTGCTGGGGGCGCTCAGCGCCAGCGTCCTGGCGTTCGCGGTCGCCGGCGCATTCCTCAGCGCCATCTACTACCCGCACATGTACGTGCTCGCGGGCATGATCATCGCGGCGCGACGCCTCACCCGGCTGGCCGTCGGGCACGTGGACGAGCTGACGCCGGCGCCACCGGCGATGGTGCTCCATCCGGCGCTCCGTCCGCTGCCGCGCGGCCGCTACGTTTCATGACGCCTTCCCCTGGCCAGTCTGTGAACCGATCGTCCGACGCGGCATCGCACGATCGGCGGATTGGGGTCCTGATCCTCGCCTCATCGCTGTGCATCGGCGGCGCCGAGACGGTGATCCGGCATCTGGCGACGACCATCGACCCGGCCCGTTTCCGCGTCCTGGTGCGCTTCACCAAGAAGGCCGGCGAGATCGGCGCCGAACTCGAAGCGGCCGGGCTCGACGTGGCCCGCCTCGAGGGGGTCAAGCCGGGCGAGGTCGATTACCTGACGTCGTTCAAGCTGGCGCGGGCGATTCGCGCTGCCCGTATCGACGTGGTCCATACCCACACACCCGACGGCCTCGTCGACGCCGCGTTGTGCCGTCTTCGGATGCGGCGGCCGCGGGTCGTCCACACCTTCCACTTCGGCAACTATCCCCACGTCCGTCCGCGCGTGCTATGGATGGAGCGCCTCGGCGGCCGGATCGTCGACCGGCTGCTGGCGGTGGGAGACGTCCAGCGTGAGCAGATCTGCAAGGTCCACGGGTTTCGCGACGGCGCCATCGGCACCGTGTGGAACGGTGTCCACGTCACGCGCCCGGCGGGCGATCCGGGCTTCCGGGATCGCATCGGCGCGCGCGGCAAGCTGCTGATCGGCACCATCGCGACGTTGATCCCGCAGAAGGGATTGCCGGATCTGATGCGGACGGCGCGCCTGGTGCGCGACGCCGGTGTCGACGCCACCTTCGTGGTGTGCGGCGAAGGGCGGATGCGCGCCGAGCTCGAGCAGCTGCGGCGCGAGCTGGGGCTCGAGACGACGGTCGCGCTGCCCGGCTGGGTCACCAACGCCGCGGACACCGCGCTGCCAATGTTCGACATCTTCTTCCAGCCCTCCCTCTGGGAGGCGATGTCGGTGGTGACCCTCGAGGCGATGGCCGCTGCCAAGCCGGTGGTCGTCACCGCCGTCGGCGAAGCGCCCCGGTTCGTGGAGCACCGCGTCGACGGCCTGGTCGTGCCGCCGGCCGACGTCGGGGCGATGGCGGAGGCGCTGCTGTCGCTGGCGCGCGATCCCGCGGCACGCGACCGCATCGGCCAGGCCGCCCGTCGGAAGGTCGAGGCGCAGTTCACCGTCGGCCACATGACGCGCGCCTACGAGCGCATCTACGCGGAGCTGGCCGAGTGAATGTCCTGTTCCTGTCGCAGGTGGTGCCGTATCCGCCGCACGGCGGCGTCCTCCAGCGCGGCTATCACATCCTCCGACAGCTGTCGCGCCGGGCGCGGGTGCACCTGCTGGCCTTCGTTCATCCAAACCTGCTGCCCACGCCAGAGAAGGTGGAGGAGAGCCGGCGCGCCCTCGGCGACATCTGCGCCACAGTGGACTATTTCCCGCTCTGGGTGAAGCGCTCGATGGTCCATCAGGTCGCCGGCGCCACCTTGGCCGCCGTGTCCTCGTCACCGTTCGGCGTCATCGCCCATCGCTCGCCGGCCTACCGGACGCGCGTGTCCAGCCTGCTCGCGCGCGAGCGCTTCGACGTCGTCCACGTCGACACCATCGCCCTCGACCAGTTCATCGATCATACGGCGCGGCCGCCGGCGCTGCTGACCCATCACAACATCGAGTCGACGCTGATGGCTCGTCGCGCGTCGGTGCAGACACAGGCGCTGGCCCGTCGCTTCTTCGCCCGTGAGGCCGGGAAACTGGCGGCATTCGAACGTCGCGCCGCAGGCCGCTATGACGTCAACATCGTCGTGTCGGAGGCCGACGGCCGGGCCCTCACCGACCTGGTGCCTGGGGCGCGAACGGCGGTGGTGCCAAACGGTGTCGACGTCGAGTACTTCGCCCCGTCGACCAGCGCGCCGCAGCCGGCGTTCGTCTACACAGGCGGCCTGACGATGTTCGCCAACCTCGACGCGGTCATGTATTTCATCCGCGACATCTGGCCGCGCATCGTCGCCAGGCGTCCCGACGCGCGCTTTCACGCCGTCGGCCGCAATCCGCCGCAAGCACTGCGTGAGGCCGCCGTCGCGGATCCGCGGATCGTGGTACCCGGCTACGTCGACGACATCCGCCCGCTGGTGGGGCAGTCGGCCGTCTACGTCGTGCCCGCTCCGTGTCGGCGGGGGAACCCGGCTCAAGGTGCTCGACGCGATGGCGATGGGCAAGGCGATGGTCTCGACGTCGATCGGCTGCGAGGGGATCGATGTGACGCCGGGAGAGCACCTCGTCGTCGCCGATACGCCCGATGCGTTCGCCGATGCCGACGCTGGCGCTGCTGGACGATCCGCTGCGCCGCGGCGCCCTCGGCCGGGCCGCGCGCTCGCGCGCCGAGGCGCGCTACGCCTGGACCGAAGTAGGCACTCAGCTGTTCGACGCCTACGCGACGGCGATTTCCCGAAGGACCCCGTCGTGAACCGCTACGCCGCCACCGTCTACCGCCTGGCCCCGGTGTGGGGGCAGAACCTGATGCTCTCGGCCTTCAGCGCGATGGTGCAGCGCGAGCGGTACGGGGGGCGCTATCTGGAGTACCGGGATCGTTTCGCCGCCACCGATCGGGCGCCGCTGGCCGCGCTGGAGGCCGATCAGGCGTGGGGCTTCGCCGTGTCGTCGCCCACGCCTACGAGACGGTGCCGTTCTATCGCCGGCGCTTCGACGAGGCGGGCGTCTCGCCGGCCGACATCCGCGGCCACGCCGATCTCGTCAAGCTGCCGCTGCTCACCCGCGACGACATGCGCGCGCACTTCGACGAGCTGCGGTCGACCGGGCCGCCGGGACGCGCGATGCGCGAGGGGCACACAAGCGGCACGACCGGCACGCCGCTGACCGTCGGCTACGATCACGACACGGTCTGGATGACCTACGCGGTCTTCGATCGCCATTACCGGTGGGCGGGCTGCCGCTTCGGCAGGGGCGGCGATCGCATGGCGGTCGCGCGCGGCAACGTCATCGTGCCGCTGACGCAGACGGCGCCGCCGTTCTGGCGCGTCAACAGCGTCCAGAACCAGCTGCTGCTGTCCTCCTTCCACCTGTCGCGCACCAACCTGCCGGCCTACATCGAGGCGTTGCGGGCCTACCAGCCGGCGGTGGTCGATGGGTATCCGTCCACGCTCTACGTCCTGGCGAAGTACCTGCAGACGGTCGGCGAGACGCTGCCGGTGCGCGCCGCCATCACCTCGTCCGAGACGCTGTACGATTTTCAGCGGGCGCTCATCGAGGAACGCTTCGCCTGCCGCGTGTTCGACTACTACGCGCTCGCCGAGCGCGTCGTGTTCTCGGGCGAGTGTGAAGCGCACGAAGGCCGCCACGTGGCGATGGAGTACGGCATCGCCGAGGTCGTCGACGACGACGGCCGGCCGTGTCCGCCGGGCGTGGAAGGGCGGCTGGTCGGGACCAGCCTACACAATCTGGCGATGCCGCTGATCCGGTACGTGACCAACGACCGCACGGCGTTCCTCGTGGACCGTGCCGATGCGGCCGGGCGCACGATCGGATGGCCGACGTCACGACCAAGGCGGAGGACACGCTGACGCTGCCGGACGGCCGGCTCATTTCACCGTCAGTGCTGACGCATCCGTTCAAGCCGCTCGACAGCATCGAAGGCTCCCAGATTGTCCAGACCACCCGCGAGGAGGTCCTGGTGCGGATCGTGCCGGGCCCGACCTACGACGACGCGCTCACCGAGCACCTGCGCGCCGAGCTCCAGGCGCGCCTCGGCGCCGGCGTCCGGATCGTGATCGAGAAAGTCGATCGCCTCGAGCCAGCCAAGAGCGGCAAGTTCAAGTGGGTGACGTCCAAGGTACCGCTCGGCATCTAGACGCGCAGGAGGCAGCGGGACGACATGGATAGCAAAGGCAAGGACGCCCTCGCGGGTGCGGCGATCCACGAGGACTGGGTCGCCAAGTATCGGACGCCGGAGGCGCAACGCTTCTATGAAACCGCCTTCGACGCGATCGTCGCGGAGCTGGCGCCGCCGCCCGGCGCGGTGATTCTCGACGCCGGATGCGGCACGTGCGCCAAATCGGTTCTGCTGGCGCAGCGTGGGTTCCACGTCGTCGCCGCCGACTTCGCCGCTGACGCGCTCGAGCGCGCCGGCCCGACGATCGCCGCGCACGGCGTCAGCGACCGCATCACCCTGCGGCAAGGCAACCTGCTGGCGCTGCCGTTCCGCGACGGCGAGTTCCAGTACGCCATCTGCTGGGGCGTGCTGATGCACGTGCCCGAAGTGGAGAAGGCGCTCGCCGAGCTCGCCCGGGTGGTTGCTCCCGGCGGACGCCTGATCCTGAGCGAGGGGAACATGCACGCCTGGCAGTCGTACGCGCTGCGCTTCGCGAAGCGGATCCTGGGCAGGGGGCGGGGCAAGGTCGCGCGGGTGCCGCTCGGGCTCGAAACCACCGAAGCGACCGCCGAGGGCACTCTGCTCACGCGGCAGACCGACATGGCGGCCCTGATCGCGACCTGTCGTGGGCTCGGGCTCACGTTGCGGCGGCGGCGAGCCGGACAGTTCACCGAGCTGTACACGCTGGCTCCCAAGCCGCTGCGCCGCATCCTCCATCTGTACAACGCGGTGTGGTTCAAGTACGTGACGGCGGCGGCGCCGGCATTTGGCAATATCCTGATTTTCGAGAAGCGCCCGTGATCTCGCGCGCGAGCCGGGAAAGGCTGTTCGGTTTCTGGATCGTCCAGTGGACCGTCGGCCTGCTGCTCCTCGCGCGTGGCGCCGCATCGCTGCTGATCGGTCGCGAGTACCGCGGCCTCGTCGACATCTGCCGCTGCCTGCGGGTGGCGCCGCGCTGGCCCTGGGGGCCGATGGCACGGGCCATCATCCACCGGAGGCTGCGCCACTGGCGCAGCACCAGCAACACGCTGATCGACTCCTATCTCGCCGATCCCGAATCGACGGACTGCGCGCACCTGTTCACGGTGACTGGGCGCGGACCGCACGATCTGTTCCGGGATTTGATCGTCCTCAAGAGCGCCACGGACGAAGAAAAGGGCGTGATCCTCCTCAAATACGTCCGCACCTTCGACGCCGTGGTCGCCTTGTTCGATCAGGCCCGGCTGTTTGCGAGATATCGCGTGGTGCTGGAGCCGTGCTGGGCCGGATACTGCCTGCCCAGCCTGCTGATGTACGCGGCCCATTTCGATCCGGTCATCGTCCAGTGCTTCACGGCGGACGATCTCGCCTTCGTCCGCGACGTCGGGACTCCGCTCGTCCCCATTCCGCTCGGTCCAGCCGACTGGGTGAACGCCGATATTTTCCAGGCCGCGGGGGAGCACGAGGACAAGACGCACGATCTGGTGATGGTCGCCAACTGGGCGCCCCACAAGCGTCACGTCCAGTTGTTCCGCGCACTCGCCGAGCTCCGGGATCGGCCGTTGCGGGTCCTACTGATCGGCTTTCCGTGGGGCGGGCGTACCGCGGAGGACATCCGGCGTGAGGCGGCGGCGCTCGACCTGCCGCACGTCACCATCGACATCGTCGAGAGCGTGCCGGCGACGGAGGTCGCCAGCCGGGTCCGCCGAAGCCGCGCCTTCGTCTTCCTGTCCCGCAAGGAAGGGGACAACAAGGCCTTGGTTGAGGCAATGTTCGCCGACGTTCCGGTCATCGTTTATAGAGACACAGTTGGCGGTGCGACGATGCGGGTCAATCGACAGACCGGGCTCCTCACCTCCGATGCCGGACTCGCGTCGACCATCCGCCGCGTCTTAGACGGTCAGGGCGGCTTCAGCCCGAGGGCGTGGGCCATCCGGCACACCGGCAGCGCCGTGGCGACCCAGACGCTCGATGCAGCTCTGCGGGCGTCCGCGGCGGCGCAGCGCTCCGTCTATCGCGATCCCATCGTGGCCAAGACGAACGCGCCGAACCTGGCGTATCGCGATCCCGCGGACCGCCAGCGTTTTGCTGCCGACTACAACTTCATCCTGAGCTGCCTGCGGCCGGAGCGGGCGCCAGCTGGAGGGTAAGCGCCAGGCTGCAGAGACTGGGCCGTGGACGCCTGGGAACGGGCGCGGCCGCGCGGCGACCTGCCACTCGACGCGCAGGCCTGGGAAACGCAGCATCGCGGTGGGTGGATGGTCACGGTGGCCGTCGGCGGAGGGCTTGGGGCTGTCGAGAATCGTGGTAACCTAGGCTAACTCGGCCATAACTGGACTTCAGGCTGCGGATCCGGCGGCTCGGACTCGTCGAGGAGGTTCTTGCTCATCCTGGGGCGACGCGCAGCGAAGTTTGCACTGCTAGGCACCTGCCATCGCCTTGGTGTGTTGGATGTACTGCGACGCCGCAGCATGCGGAGCCGGGCGCTGATCCTTCTTTATCACCGGGTCGCTCCAGCGAGCGAGGGTCCGCCCGACTACTCGACTGCGGGCATGGTCGTGACGCCGACGGAGTTCGACGTCCAGATGCGCTTCGTGGCTCGGACGTACGCGGTCGTGCCACTGGCGCGGATTGCCGACATTGCCCGCGGCACCGCACCCATGACGCCGAGTCTCTGCGCCGTCACCTTCGACGATGGATGGCGAGACGTGCATGAGCACGCGCTGCCCGTCCTGCGGCGCTACCGCATCCCGGCGACCGTCTTCGTCGCGACGGGCCCCGTCGATCGCGGGGAGTGGTTCTGGGAGGAACGTACCGAGTACACGCTCGCGCTGCTCAGCACGGTACCCGAACGGGCTGTGGCCGACCTGAGCGGCACGCATGTGGCCACCGTGCACCGCGAGCTGCGGACGGGGCCCGCCGACGCGCTGGCGTGGCGCATCGCCGCCATCGTCGACCGCCTGGCGCGGCTCGATGGCGTGGACCGCGACCGGTTCGACGGGGCGGTGGACGCCGTCCTCTCGGCGCACGGCCCCGGCGTGGCGCCGCCGTTCATGACCTGGGCGCAGCTGCGCGAGCTCGCCGCTGCTGGCGTGGAGCTCGGCAATCACACGGCCTCGCACCCCGACCTGCGGCGCGTGCCGCGCGCTCGTGTCATCGAGGAGATCCAGGCCGCCGCCCGACGGCTGGCCGAAGAGGCGCCGACCACCGGCGACGCACCGCCGCCGTTGGCCTATCCGTACGGCAGCCAGGACGCAGACGTCCGGGACGCGGTGCGCGAGGCGGGCGCACGTCTCGCCTGCACAGCGCGCACTGGGTACGTGACGCCGGGGTCCGACGTTCTTCAATTGTGCCGGATCAACATCTGCAGTCAATCGGCGCCGACCGAGGCCCGCTTCGCGGCCAGGATGCTCGGCCTGTGCTGATGGCCCGTCTGGACACGCACTTCTCCACCCCGGTGGCGGCGGTGCCGGCCACGGTGTCCGTCGTGGTGACGTGCTACAACTCGGCGCGGTTCGTCCGCGAGGCGCTCCTCTCGGCCGTCGCGCAGACGCGGCCGCCCCTGGAGATCGTGGTCGTCGACGACGGGTCGACGGACGATACCGAGGCCGCCGTCCGCAGCGTGGAGGATTCCCGGATCCGATACGTGCGGCAGGAGAACGGCGGTGTCTCGGCGGCGCGCAACCGCGGCCTGGAGGAAGTGCGCGGTGATTTCGTCGCGTTTCTGGACGGAGACGACCGGTGGCGCCCGCAGCTGCTCGCCATCGAGGCCGCCGTCCTGGAGGCCGAGCCCCGCGCGGCCTGCGTGTTCGCCGACTTCGTGCGCTTCGAGCACTACAGCGGGCGCATCCTGGGGCGGCAGTTCCCCTTCGTCCCCGAGCTGGACGCCATGCCGACCAGGCCGGGACCTCAGCCGAACACCTTCGCGATCGAGGGCGATGCCTTTTGCGAGCTGATCCGTTGCCATGACATCCCGTCTTTCTCGCCGGTGATGCTCTATCGGCGTGCCGTGGCCGACGCGGTGCGCTTCGACCCACGGCTGAACGTCTGCGAGGACATGGCGTTCTTCCTGCGCGTATTGATGCATGGCGGCACAGCCGTGTTCAGCCGGGACATCCTGGCCGAGGTGCGGCGACACGGCACCAACCTGACGGCCGACTACAGCCGCATCCCGTTCCACAAGGTTGAGGCGCTGCGGCTCATCGAGCCGCACATCCCGCACGGCCCCCGCCGCAACGCGTTCCAGTCGCGGCTGGTCCGCGCCCTCATCGACATCGCGTGCCTGAGCTTTGCGTGGGGCGACACGGAACGAGCGCTGCGGGCGTGTGGCGAGGCCTTGACCGTGCCCGGATCGTGGAGGCGCAAATTACGCGCGATTCCGCGCATGGTTCGATTGTGGTCGCGCGGCCGCCGGTCCCGTCGTCGCCGATCCGCCGGGCGCCCCGCGTGATCTCCACGCTGGCCATTCTCCGCTGGCCCTCGAACGTCGGCTATGCGATCGCGCCGCTGGAGCGGCTGTTCGTCGAGGCCGGGCTGGCATTGGCCGGCGGCGACGCGGGCCGCGTCCACATGGCCTACAGCAGCCTGTCCGGCGGTCCGCCGACGTCGATGCCCCCAGGTTTCGCGAACGTCAGCGAACTCGACCTGAACGACACGTCGACGAACCAGCTCGCGCGCGTCGAGGAGACGATCCGCGGGTGGGGCATCGACCTGGTCATCACCTTCGACATGCAGCCGGAGCATCCGGTCTATCGCGTGATGCGGCGTGCCGGCGTCTCGACGATCGTCTCCTACTGGGGTGCGCCGATGTCGTCGATGATGCCACGATGGAAGCTGGCGCTGAAGCGGCTCCAGCTGGCCGTGTCGCAATCGCGCCTCGACGGCCTCATCTTCGAGTCGCGCGCGATGGCCGACTTCGCGACCGGCGGGCGGGGCGTGCCCGAGCGCATGATCGACATCGTGCCGCTCGGCGTCGACATCGATCGCTTCGGCCCGGCGCGATCGGACTATCTCTACAACGCGTTCGACATTCCGCGCGATCGCCGCGTGGCGGTGTTCGCCGGCCACTGCACGCCGCGCAAGGGGATCCAGACGCTGATCGAGGCCGCCGTCATCCTCCTGGCCGAGCGGCGGCGCCGCGACGTCTTCTTCCTGATCTGCGGTAACACGCCGGAGCAGGCGGAGCCGTTCGAAGCGATGTATCGCGGCAGGGGCATCGAGGAATTCATCCGCTTCGCCGGCTACCGCCGCGACATGATCCCGATTTACCAGAGCGCTTTCTGTGGCGTGATCCCGTCCTCGGGCTGGGATTCGTTCCCCCGCAGTGCCATCGAGATGGCCTCGACCGGTTTGCCGGTGGTGGCGTCGCGGCTGCAGGGCCTGAAGGAGGCAGTCCTCGACCAGGAGACCGGCGTGCTCTTCGAAACGGGGAACGCGGGCGCGCTCGCCGACGCCATCGCCGGCCTGCTGGATCGTCCCGATAAGGCGGCGGAGTTCGGACGGGCCGGGCGCGCTCGCTGCGAGCGCGAGCTGAACCTGGCCACCCAGAAGCAGCGCTTCCTGAACGCCTTGGTTCGGCACCTGCCACCCGGCCGGGTAGCGGGCGTCGTCTGACGGCGGCGTTGCCGTGTCAGCGGCGCAGCAGCACCCACGGGCTGGGCCGGTTTCGCGCGTCGGCGAAGAAACGAACCATCTCGGCGATGTTGCGGCGGTGCCGGTCCGCGGCGCCGCGCGCGCGCCAGCGCCGGTAGCCCGGCAGAATCTGCCCCTGCACGATGCGCAGCCATCGTGCGACGACCGCATCGGCGGCATACTCGCGTGCCCGCCTTCGGCCGTGATCGACCATCCGTTGGTACAGATCGCCGTCGGCTTGCAGCCGGCGGAGCGCCGCCGTCAACTCGGCGACCGAGGTCGCTTCGATATAGTCGAGCGGGTCGACGCGGATGTGGCGGAAGGACGACTCTCCCCCGAGGATCGCCGGCACGCCGGCGAGCCACGAGTTGATCAACTTGGACGGCGGTTTCGAATCGGGATCGAGCACCGGGTTGTCGATGGGCTGCTCGCTGCCGAAGGCGCGGACCGAGACGACCACGTCGATGTCGTGGTAGTCGTGCCATCTCTCGAGGGGGGGCGTCCGCCAGTCGAAGCCGAGCGTCGCTGCCTCCGCCGCCCACTCCGGCTGCCGCAGCTCCGGCGCCAGATTGACGGCGCGGCCGATGTAGGCCGCGGTCACGCAGCGCGTGCCGCGCTCGGCGCCTCGGGGACGGAGTCCCGGCTGCGGCCAGAAGGTCACCACCGCCGAGCGACCGCGTGCGTGTGACACTGTCCGATCGCTGGCGTTCTGCACGATATGAAACTGGGCCCACGGGTGCGGCTTCCGATCGGGCTTGATGCAGACGAGGAAGACGCGGGACCTCGGGCGCAGGAACAGCGGCAGGAAATCGCGGTGCGAGACCACGATCCCCTCGGCGGGGAAGCGCGATACGAGCCGGCACGGCCATCCGGCCGCCGCCAGCTGCAGATACGTCTGGAGGGTCCACGAGTAGCGCCCCTCGCCGATGGAGCGGTTGGCCGCGATCCACGGCCAGTACTCGTCAATGGTGCCCGGCAGCGCGTCGAGCGAGCCGCGATGGGGAAGATAGAACTGGAGAAGGCCGTCGCCGGCGTGCGCCATAGATCACGAACGACGCGCCGTGGGTCCCCAGCCAGCCCGCCGACGCGGAGTTGGCTCGGGCGGCGTGGCGTGTCGGCGTGAGCGTAGCATGGAAACCGCCCACGCCCGACACGGACGGCGCGTTCCGGCGCGGGCGGGCCGGAACCGCAATCAGCTGCCCGTGACGATGCGGACGTTCGAGGGCGCGGACGGTGCCGTTCCCCCCGTCGTCGGCGTCGTCGGCGACAGCGTCCCATGGCCATGGGTCGTGCGGTAGCTGGCGTAGGCCGTCGTCAGGACACCGCTGGCGTCGACGATGTTCTGGCTTGGCGTCCCGACCAGGTTGTCGACGAGAACGATGACCTGCGGCGCCGATACGTTCGAGAGGTACAGGTGGTTACCCGGATCAGTGTTGATGATGACGTTGCGGGTGAACGTGAACGGGCCGTTCGCCGTCGAGGTATTGCGGACCTGGACGCGGCCGACAAAGGTGTTCCGGTAGATGTAGATCCGGGAGGCGACGCCGTTCTGGTTGACGTCCAGAGCGAATTGGCTGGCGTTGACGTTGTTGAACAGCATCTCACCGCTGGTCGGGCTGTCGTCGGTGGCCATGTTGCCGCCGATGGCCATGTTCGAGATGTTGTAGAAGCGGTTTCGTCGCACCGTGAACTGGAGAACGGAGTCTTTCAACTCGATACCGTTTTGGGCATCGTGGAAGACGTTGTCCTCGATCAGCAGCTTGGCCTGGCCGTAAATCTTGATCGTCACGTCTGCTGGAGAGGCGTAGAACTCGCAGTTCTGGATGACCATGTTGGTCGCGTTGCCGCGCGTCGTCATGATCAACGACGCGTTCGAGCCGTTGAAACCTGGGCCATGGTGGTGCAGCCGCAGGCGGCGGAACGTCGGGCCATTGCCGCCGGACGGGAACTGGAACGCCATGATGTGCGAGTTGCGGGTTTCGAAGCCGTCGACGTAGACGTCCCCACCGTCGAGCCGAATGATCGGCGCGCTGTTGGAGCCGTTGTAGCCGAAGTCGATGATCGGGCTGTGGCCCGGGTAGGCTATCCAGGACACCGACGTCGACGGGGATTCGAACTCGACGCGCTCCCAGGCGCCGCCCGGATCGGCGCGCGGCAGGTCGAGCACCTGGTAGACGCCGTTCTTGAAGTAGGTGGTGGTCCCGGCGGCCGACCGGCTGCGAAACACGTCACTCATCGTGCGCCAGGGGCTGTCGATGGCGCCGGTTCCGCAACTGGACGAGCAGCCGTTCGAGGCGCTGGGGCGCCCTGCGGCGGCATCGACGAAACGGAACCCTGTGGAGCTCGTCGTGATGCTCCACGTGGCGGTGGCGCGGGTCCCCTCGGAATCGACGACGGTAAGGGTGGGGGTGGCGTTGCCGGTCGCCGACGGCCAGTTGATCTCGCCGGTTTGGGCGTTGATCGTCATGCCCGCCGGGGCGTTGCTGAGCGAATACGTGTACGGATAGGCACCGCCGATGACCGCCGCCCGGATGTTGTAGACGAAGCCTGGATAGGCTCGGTAGATGCGATGGTTTGCGGGAATAACGGTGCCCGCCGGCTTGATGTTCGTGATCTCGAGGGCGTAATTGGCGGCCTGTGCCTGGGCGGCGAGGAACAACCCCGCGAGCCCGACGGCCGCAAGGACCTTACCGGTGGCGAACTGCATCTATTAAATCTCCCTTTGCGCTCGGTGCGCTCCGGTCTATCGAAGGTCCCGTGAGGAGGCGAACTCCCGGCAGCAGGACGGCGTACGGAGTGCAGCACGAGCAAGCGACGTGCCATTTCCGCCAGGCCGGCGGGAGACGTCGTTCGTCTCTTCAGGACCGTAGCTGACGAGGTCTAAAATACATTCCGTTTTGTCGATCGCATGACAACTCTGTGATTTGCGGACTCCGCGGAGATCACGGCGCCCGGGCAGGGCCCGGACCCCAGACAAATGGCGCCAGCTCGCGCTGGATCGCGTCGGCTAGCGCCGCCGCCGAGCGGGTCGCGTCGTCGCGCTGATCGGCCGCCAAAACGACGACGATCAGGCCGGCAGAAGACCGGGTGGTCAACACCGACTGAACGGTGGCCGCCTTCGCCGCCCACTGTGTAGCCACCACCGCGCCGCCGATGTCGTACCAGAACACTCCTTCACGGCTGCCGGCGGGGCTCCGCAGCCGGATGTAGTTTACCGCAGGCCCGCTTCCCGAGGGGTTCAGCGCCGCCACCCGCACCCTGGCACGGTGCAGCGGAGCGCTCAGGTGGCTGGCCGGCTCGAATCCCTGCTGCTGCCTCGAGAAGTAGCCGATGGCCACCTCGACGTGTACGTCGCCGGGCCCGACATACGTCCGGCGCAGGGTGTCGTCGGCCTGCTGCCACCAGGGGGCCGTGCGCAGGTCGACGCCCGTCGCTCGCCAGGGCCCGATGACCACCGCCAGTGACGACAGCGGCCGCTCCAGGGCCGCCGGCCGGGGCCGATAGGCCGCCAGCGCGCCGGATGCGGCGACGAACAGCAGCGCCGTCGCCAACACGCGTCGCGCCGGAATCGTCCAGGCTGTACCTGCGCCCGGGACGTCGGTCGGTGCGGCGCTCGGCACCGGCGCCAGCCAATGCAGCCCGACGAGGAGAACAACGAAGCCGATGCCGGAGACGAACAGGCCGTGCAGCACGTGGGCGGGGCCGTGCAGCGGCGAGCCGACCTCGAGGTGGACGAGTATGCCGATCAACGCGACGCGCAGTCCGTTCGAGAGCGCCGCGATGGCGATGGCGCTCGTGAGCAGCAGCACCCGCCGCCACAGCGACGGCAGGTAGAGGTGCGCGAGAGGCACGCCCAGGGCGAGCACGGCGACGAGATAGTTCACGCCGGAGCAGGCGCGCGCGACTTCGAGGGTGATCGTCGGCAGGTGGATGAAGGTCCCGTCCAGGAACACAGGGATGTCGAATGCCTGCAGCAACGCGATACCGATGCGAGCGGACAGCCGCTGGAACGGCGCGTGGAGAGGCTCAGTGAACACATCCCACAGCGGCACCATCAACGACAGGTAGGCGATCGGCAGCCAGATCGCGCGGAGCATCGTGCGACCCCAAATCAGGAGCACGATGGCGACCAGCGCGACGACGAAGGACACCTGTTCCGCGATCTGAATGCCGGCAATCCGGCCGATCCCCAGCAGGACCAGCGCCCCACAAAACGTCGCGAGGCCACCGGCCAGGTCGGCGCGGGGCGCGATCGCTGCCAGCGTGCAGCGGCGGGTCCACACCAGGAAGGCGGCCACGACTGGCACCACGTACCCGAACGAATACATCGGGGTCGCGTCCCACATCGCCTTCATGCTCGCGAGGGCCGGCCCGTAGGCGACCGCCAAGGCGAGCGCGAGGAGGATGAGCGCGGCCGCGGCAGCGACGGGACGACGAGTCATGCCGGCGACCGCACCCGGGCGGCGTGGACCGTCGCGCTCCCGTGCAGCAGGTCACGCATCGCGACGAGGTCGGCCGCGGTCACGTAGGGATGGGTTGGCAGCGTGAGGATCCGCTCGGCGACGGCCTGGCCATTCGGACAGGGATGCCGCGGATCGATGTGGGCTGCCAGCTCCGGCACGTCGATCAGCGACCGCGGGTACGACCCGGAAGCGACGATCCCGCGTGCGGCGCAGGCCTCGACGAGTGCGTCCCGATGCGCACGCGACGACGCCAGCAGGGGGTAGCGAAGATAGACGGGCTCGGCCTCCGGATGCGGCCGTATGGGGCTGATGCCCGGCGCGCCCGCGCTGGCCTGGTCCAGGGCGTGCGCGCTGGCGCGCCGGCGCGCGTTCAGCGCGTCCAGCGTCGGGAGCACCGCAACGCCCATGGCGGCGAGCGCACCAGCGTAGCGCTCGAGCACGATATGTTCGGGAAAATACGTCGTGCCCAAAGACACGCCCGGCAGCAGGGTCGGCAGCCAGTACAGCCACGGTCGCAGCAGCGCGGCGTAGGCGATCAGCTTCACGGTGTCCTTCGCCACCGCGCTGCGGGAACGCGGCTCGAGCGTCAACGCCAGTCGCTCCAGCGCGGCAGCGAGAGCGGGATCGCTGGTGACGGCAAGACCGCCATCGATGGTCGTGATGTTCTTGCCCTTGTCGAGCGAGTATAGGCCGGCGATGCCCCAGGTCCCGCTTGGCCGCGCGCCGACCGACGCGCCCAGCGCCTGCGCCGCGTCGTCGATGACGTGGACCCCTCGGGCCTTGGCGAGTGCGTCGAGGTAAGGCAGATCGCTCGGCAGGCCATAGAGGTTGGTCGGGACGATGGCCAAAACGTCGTCGAAGTCGACGCCCTCCAGCGCCGCCCGATCGAAGTCCAGCGTATCGAGTGCCACGTCGACGATGCGGGGCGAGAGGCCGGCCTGGATGACGGAGGCGGCGACCGTGTAGCACGTGTAGCTCGGGATGACGACGTGCCGGCGATGCGGCGGAGCCAGCGTGGCCAGCGCACGCAGGATCAGCACCAGCGCGGCCCGGCCCGTCACGCACGGCACGCACGTCGCGACGCCCTGGCGTGCGCAGACCGCCCGGGCCAGTGCGGCGGCGGCGTCGCTCGATCGCGGCAGGGAAAGAAGCCAGGTTCCGAGGACGGACGCGCCGATCGGTGCCCCAGCTGGCGCAACCAGACGCAGCGGCGTCACGGAATGCCTCGAGCGATGGGCGGCCCGATCTCGCGGGTCACGTTGAGCGGCAGCTTGCGCCACAGCTCGATCGCGAGTCGGTACCTCGGGTTGTCGACGTTCAGGGCGGGGATGGGCCGTCCCTGGAGCCCGCAGTAGTACCAATACAGCGGCTTCGGATAGGCGTTCCACTTCTTCTTGAACGCCTCGGCGCCGGAGTCGGCCGTCGAACGACCGAGGTGAAAGGTCTGGATCCCGCGCCCGCTCGCGCCGCGCAGGATCTCCCAGTAGAGTAGATAGCCGGCATAGCGCTCGCGGAACTGGTTCCGTATGCCGAGCCACAGGCCTTCACCGGTACTGCGGAATGTTCCATGGAGGGCCGCCGCAGCCACGGTCGAGCCGAAGTAGATTGCCGTGATGGTCAGGCGCGTGCCCAGCACATCGAAGAGGCGCTCGAAATACCGCTTGTCGTAGAGCGGCGTGCCGACGTCGCGCCAGCTCTCCTCGATGACGGTATAGAAGTCATCGAGCAGTTCGCGCCCACCTTCGCGGCCTACGAACCCTTCTTTCTGGGCGCGCCGAATGTGCTTGCGATGATTGGTGTGGAAACCGTTCCACATCGCGTCCGCCTCGGCCGGGATATCGACGGTCAGGCTGACCTTCCGAGTCGAGAACGGGTACTCGCCGGGGAGCGGGCGGATGGTGCGGACTTCGAGATATTTCAGCCGGTCGCGGATTGACATCCTCTCGCCCTCGGCGAGCAGAGCTGCATCGATCTCGGGTGTGTCAGCGGCCGGGCCGCCGTAGTTGACGAACGGCATCGAGCACCCGAGGCGCCCGAACAGCCAGGTGCGCAGTTGGACGATGGGGAAGATGCCGAGGATTCTGCCGTGCTCGATGGCCGCATACGACCAGGTCTGGTGGCCGAACTCCTCCTCGTTCAGCGTACGCCACGCCCACAGGTGATAGAGCGACGCGGACGGGCACGTGGCGACGTAGGCGTCCCACTGGCTCGCCAGTGACTCGTCACACGTGACGATGTTCATGACGTCCTTCGGCGGCGCCGCGCCCGGTCGCGGGAAGCATCGTCGCGGCGCTGTCGACGGCGACCGGCGGCTGCAGGACAGCCGCCGCGATCGACGACCACCGGAAATCGGTGAGGATCCGCCGGAGCCGCGCCTCTGTCGAATGGAGGTTCGTGTAGTGGCGAATCCGGCTGGTCAGCTTGGCCTCGATGCGCGGCTGCCCGGCGTCGATCTCCCACGGGTGCAGATAGAACATGGCGGGCTGGCCTTCCTTGCGCGCGTAGCGCGCGATGGCCAGCCGCGTGGTGTTATAGGGCAGCAGGCGAAAGTAGCCGCCGCCGATCGGAACGGTCAGGGACGTCCAGCGCGCCGCCGCCCCCGGGCACTCCAGGATCATCCCGCCGTCCCGCACGATGACGTGCGGCGCGCGCGGCGCGCCCGGTATGCCATAGACGTCGTGGCGGATCGGGAAGATGCTCGCGTCGTAGTCGTAGCCTTGTTCGATGAGGACGTCGAGGGCCCACAGCGAGGCCTCCGTGATCGACCAGCTCGGTGCCCGGAAGCCGCGGACCCGGACGCCCGCGGCGGCCTCGATGACCTCGCGCGCGCGGCGCAGGTCCTCGCGCAGCGCATCAGGGGTCATCGTGTAGACGAGCCGGTGCCAGTAGCTGTGCGAGCCGAGCTCGTGGCCTTCGCGGGCGATGCGCTGCACCAGCGACGGGTGACGCTCGGCGACCCAGCCGAGGACGAAGAACGTGGCCTGCGCACGCCGTGCTCGGCGAAGAGGTCGAGCAGGCGATTCGTGTTTGCGAAGACGCGGCTCTCGAAGCCCGGCCACTGCTCGGGCGCGATCCGTCCGGCGAACGCGTTGACGTGGAAGTAGTCTTCGACGTCGACCGTCATCATGTGACGTGGTCGGCGGCAACGAGGGCGAGAGCGAAGGGAGCGGGGAGAAGGAATACACGGTAGCGGCCTACGAACCGCGACGGACGAGAACGGTCTTGACGGTCTCCAGGATGACGAACAGGTCGAAGGCGATCGACAGGTGCTTGATGTAGTAGAGGTCGTACTGCAGCTTCTGCATGGCATCCTCGACGGTGCTTCCATAGGCGTGCCGAACCTGCGCCCAGCCGGTGAGCCCCGGCCGGATGGAGTGGCGCTGTCCGTAGAAGGGAATCTGCTCGCGTCAGCGACGCGACGAATTGCGGGCGCTCGGGCCGCGGCCCGACGAAGCTCATCTCGCCGCGCAGCACGTTCCAGAGCTGCGGCAGCTCGTCGACCCGCGTCCGGCGGAGGAACCGTCCGACCATCGTGACGCGCGGATCGTTCTGCTGCGCCCAGATGGCGCCGGTGGCGGCTTCCGCGTCGTCCGCATCGAGCGGAACTTGATCACGGTGAAGCGCCGGCCGTTACGGCCCGACGCGCTTCTGCCGGTAGAGTGCCGGTCCGGCGGTGTCGAGGCGGACGGCCAATGCGGCGAGCAGCATGATCGGCGAGAGGACGGTGAGGGCAACCGCGGCGGAGACCACGTCGAGCGTCCGCTTGGCGCGCGAGAGCGTTCCGGGTCTTGCCGGAAGCCCTCCGAGAAGACCAGCTAGCTGGGCCGGAGGTTCTCGATCGCGATCTTGCCCGTATAGCGCTCGTACATCGAGGCGAGGTGATCGAAATTCACCCCGTCGTTCAGCTTCATCTGAAGCAGTTTGTTCATCGAGAACTTGCCGCGGGCGTCGGCGAGGCTGACGACGACGCGATCGACCTTGCGGTCGCGGACGATGGCCGGGATGTCGGCCAGCGTGCCGACTACGCGCTGCGTTGGGGCGGCTGTCCGGCGCCCCCTCGTGCGCGTCGATGAAGCCAACCAACTCGACGCCCAGGCTGTGGCGGCGGTCATCGATTTCCCGGGCCAAGTCGACGGCCGCGCTGCTCGTCCCGATGATCAGCAGGCGCTCGGCCGGCCCGAGCCGCGACGACAGCCACTCGAGGAAGAGCAGCCGCCAGCCGACCACCAGCACCACGATCAGGACCATGGCGATCAGCACGATCCCCCGGCCGATGATCAGCTGCGGCAACCAGTAGTACAGGACGGCGAGCACCAGCCCCGCCGCACCCAGCGCCTGCAGGAGTCCGACCGCGACGGTCCGTCGATCGTGGGTGAGCCGGAGGTCGTAGAAATCGCGGCCGTGCAGCATCAGCTGCACCACCGCGGCGATGAGACTGACCCGCCACAACAGCGGCCATCCGCTCGGGGCGTCGGTGCCGAGGCGCAGGAGGCGCGCCGCCACGGCGCCCGTCACGACGGCGAAGTAGTCGACGACCACGAGCGCGACAAGTCGCCACGTGATGCCAGCAAAACGCATGGGCGAGGAGCGCTAACCCGGCGCGTCAACCCGCGACGCACCATACTGGTAGTTGCCCAGGGTTGCCGACGGGTCGGCTTCCGCGCCGTTGAGCACGACGCCGAGGATGCGCTCGCGACCCAAGGCGGCGATCGCCTTCTGAACGGCCGCGTGGGGGGTCACGCCCGCCCGGATCACGAGGAGCGCGCCGTCGGTCATGGCGCCGAGGATGCTGGCGTCGGCGAGGAGCCCGACCGGAGCGGTATCGATGATGACCCAATCGAAACGCTCGGCCGCTTCACGGACGATCTCGCCCATGCGCGGCGAAGTGAGACCACTCATCGGATCCGGCTCGGGGCGCCCGGCCGGCAGCAGCGTCAGCATCGGCGTGATCTTGATGGCCGCCAGCTTGCCGTCGTTGGCGTGCTTCAAGCCGTCGTTCAGCCCAGACACGTTCGGCACCCGGAACGTCTGGTGCAGGGACGGACGTCGCAGGTCGCCGTCGATGAGCAGGACCTCGCGCCGATATGACTCGCTCAGCGTCAAGGCGAGGTTCGCCGACGTCAGCGACTTGCCGTCGCAGGGGTTCGCGCTCGTCACCAGGATGACTTTGGTGCCCGAGACGAGTCTGCGCGTGATGCAGCGTCGCCGCGAGGCGGCGGAACTGCTCGGTGAGCGAGGGCGGCGCCCCCTTCCCGACGACGAGGCGCTCCTCGACCGTGGGGTCGAAACCGCGAAACACCGCCATCCGTTCGCCAACGGCGGTCGGGACGGCGCCGCGCGTCGCGACGTCGGTGACGGGCAGCGCCACAACGGCATCGCCATCGGCCGCCGGCCGCTCGTCGTCGCTGAACGCCCATGGCGACGAGAACGCGTCCTCGTTCGCCGCGGGCGTCACGATCGTCGGCGTCTCCGACTCCGGCCGGGACGTCCGTCGCAGCGCTTCGTCAATGCGACCCATGGTTCTCGTCTCCCTTCATCTCGTCATCTCGCGCTCAGGGGGTTACTGCACGTACCGCCACAACTGCAGCGCGACACCGAGCACGGCGCACGCCGCCACGCCGCCGGCGACGGCCACGCCGGCGATCAGTCGACGACGCTTCGCGGTGCGGAGGTCGGCTTCGGTCTGGAGATACGGCACGATGGCGAGAACGGGCAGCGCCACCGAGGTCACCACGTCCGCTTCGGTGCGGTAGGTCGAGTCCATGAACTCGAACAGGCCAATCAGGCCGCACCCGAGCAGGAGGCCGAAGATGACGCCTCCGGCGTTGATGAGCAGGCGCTGCGGGCTTTCCGGACGGCTCGGCACGTTGGCCGGGTCGAGGACGTGGAACTGTTCGCCGACCTGGAAATGTTCGAGGTTGGCGGCCACCTTCGAGCTCTCGCTGCGTTGCAGCAGGCTCTTGTAGTTCTCCTGCAGCGTGTCGTAGTCGCGGCTGAGGGACACCCACTCCGATTCGAGGCCGGGCACGCGCTCGATGCGTCCCTGGTAGTCGGCGACGAGCGACCGGATCCGGCGCTCCTCTTGTTCTTTGAAGGAGATGTTCCGCGTCAGCCCGTCGAGTTCCGCCCGCAGGCTGCTGATACGTTCCCGGCGCTGGGCCTCGTCGGGCGACAGCGGGCGCGTCGGCGCGTTGGCGGCATCGGTCGGGGTCGGGGCTTCGGCGACCTTGCGCTCGAGATCGGCGATCCGGCGCTTCGCACTGCGGACGTCAGGATGCTCCGGCGTGAGCTTCATCTCCAGCTGCACCAGCTGCAGGCGCGCGGTCTCGAGCTGCTGGCGCGGCGAGGCGGCGGCGAGGGTGTCGTTCTGGCCGGTCGGCGGGACGGACAGCGGCGCGTCGGAAAGGCGGCGCAAGTCGGCCTGCGCGTCGGCGTACAGGCGTTCCACGATCATCTTGCGCGAGCGCTCGGTCTCGAGCGAGCTCGCCACGCTCTGCAGTTGCGACTGCGCACTCTGAATCGCCTCGAGATTCGCCTGCATCTGCGTCGGCAGGCTGCCGGCGTGCTTCTGTCGGAACGCTTCGACCTTCTGCTCCTGCTCGACCAGCCGCCGCCGGGCATCGGTCAGCTGCGAATCGAGGAACTGATTCGTCGATTCAGCCTGCTGTCCGCGCAGGCGGGAGTTCTCCGCGATGAACCAGTCGGCCAGGCGGGTGGTGACGCGCTGCGCGACCTGCGCGTCCGGGTAGCTGAAGCGGAGGCGAAACGAGTCCGGCGGACCCCACCCGCGCGAGGTGCGGACGGGCGCGGAGATCTTGAAGTCGATCGCCGAATGGAGGTGTTCGGCGAGGGCGGCGATCGGCTTGTCCTTACGCTCTTCAGGATAGAGATCGAGCTCCTTGACCAGTCCCTCGAGGCGCGACCGGCTCATGATCTGCTGGGAGATCGCCTTGAGCCGCTCCTCGATGCCGGTCGTCACGGTCGACCGCACGTACTCTTCGGGCACGCCCTGCGGGACGATCTGGATCAGCGTCTCCGAGACGAAGCGGTTCGGCAGCAGGCTGGAGACGACGAGCGCGAGGAAGCCGCACACGAAGGGCAGGACGATCAGGAGCCAGCCGCGCCGCCGCAGGATCGGCAGGACGTCGGCCGGGGAGAATTTCTTGCCGGGAAGCATGGTGACGCCTTTCTCAGGGGATGGCGGGGGAACCCGCGGCCGGCTGCCGAGACCGCTCGCCGGGGTAGCGGCCGATGAGCGGCAGCCAGACGGAGAGGCCGACTCGGATCGTGTTGCGAGTCTGGTCGGCGGCGAAGCCGGCCGGCAGATCGCTGACGTCCTGAAACGCGTAGTCGAAATACGTGTAGGTCACGGTCGCCGCGAGCATCCGGCTGATCGCGATCTGCGCCTGCACGCCGGCGTTCGTGTTGTCGAGGCTGGCCTGACTACCGCTGTTCCCGGCGTCGCTCCAGTCGCGGCCGCCGCTGAACAGCAACTCCAGGCGCGAGCCGACCAGACCGCGCGCGTTGAAGATGATGGCGTCGGTCAAAAACGACTCGCTCGTCACCTCGGGCACGACCGTGACGTTGCGCCGATAGTTGGCCGACACGTTCCAGTTGCGGCTGAGATCCAGGTCCACGGTGGCCTGGCCGGAGGGCGCCCAGTAGTCGAATGGCCGCCGCTCGATGCCGAGGCCGAGCGTCGAGTTGACCCGTTGGGCGCCGGCGCTCGCCTGGACATGCAACGAACGCGTGCGCGAGACGTCGCGCGTCCAGCCCAGGCCGGCCGTCACGTTGTGGTCGGTCACCGGGCGGACGCCGTCGGCGTCGGTCGGCCGGGAGTGGAAGAATCCGTACTCCGCGAGGACGCTCCAGCGGCGGTTGATCGTGCGATCGAACTGCACCGTCGCGAGGTGGGAGGTGGTGTCGCCGAGGGTGCTCGTCGGGTCCGGCGAATCCTCGTACATCCGTGCGTCGAACTCGTAGTCGAGTTCGACCGAGGCCCGGCGGCCGAGCTCATGGCGATAGCCGGCCCCGGTGTTCGACGCCCACGAAGAGCGCTCGAAGATGCCGAGACCCGGGTCGGTCTGGGGCAGCGGGTCGGCCTCGACGATCGGGACGAGCGTCGCGGTCGGCGCAAAGGAGAAGACGGGGGCATAGGCGACGAGCTGGGTGAAGCGCACGTCGTCGGCCCGGCCGACGCGGGTACGGGCGGACAGGCCGAGACTCCCGCCGGTGGTGAAGCCGACGGTCGCGTCCGGGTAGTAGACCGAGTACGCGTTGGCGTCGATCCCGAAATTGCGTGCCGGCCGGCCGTAGGAATAGCGCAGCCCGACGCTGCCCTGGACCGAGTTGCCGGCCTCGTCGCCACCGCTGGGGCCGATCGGACCGCCGAGGCCGGGAGGCAAAGTGCCCACGACCGAGTCGTCATAGCCGCCGAACACAGCGCCCGACAATGTCAGGTCGGTGCGCGTGCGATTGGGATCCACCGGCGGGCCGCCACCGAAGAGCCGATTGAACGGCCGCTGGCGGGGCTCGGTGCCGACCTGCGCCGAGGCGGGAACGCCGATCAGGAGGAGCAGGAGCGGGGCGGTCGTAACGACGAGGAGCCGCGCGGGTCCAAGCGCGCGGGCCGGCGATGTGCTCACGGGACCACCACCGTGTCACCCGGCTGCAGCACAATGTTCTGCGTCACGTTCTTGCCCTTGGCCACGTCGTTGTAGTTGAACTTCAGGGTCTGCGTCTTGCCGCTCTCGGTGCGCATGATGGTGATGTTCTTGCCGTTGGCGTACTCGGTGAGACCGCCGGCCACCGCGATCAGCTGCATCACCGTCATCTGACCGGACACCGGGTAGGGGCCGGGCCGCATCACCTGGCCGGTGATGAACACGTTGCGGCTGTTGATCTGCCGGACGACGACAGTGACGTTCGGGTCGGCGATGAACTTGCGGCGGCCGCTTTGGTAATCGCCTGGCGGAGCTCGTCGGGCTTCAGGCCCGCGGCCTTGATGTCGCGGATCAGCGGCAAGGTGATGTTGCCATCCGGCCGGACCGTCACGTCCTGCGTCATGTCGGCGTCCCGCCAGAACACGATGCCGAGCACGTCGTCCGGGCCAATGACGTAGTCGCGTGGGAATCGGCAGGCCCGTGGAGGCCGTCGACGGCGCCGTGCCCTGGCCGCCGGGCCCACCCGGCCGGGCCGGCGTCTGCGCGGCGGGCGGTGCGGGCCGGGGCTGGGACGCGACCTGCGCGCCCGCCGCCACCGGGGCCGCGAGCAAGGAGACGATCACCAGGTAGCGACCATGTCCGGCTAGCCATGACAGGTATCCATCTTCGATCCAGGTGCGCCGGCCGGCGGACAGTTGTGTCCGCACGCCGCCGACGGCGGTTCTATCTTCCTCAACGGGCCAACATCGCTCAAAAGAACAGCAGCCGCTTCTTTGCGAGGCGGGCCGACGTCTGGCGGCTCGGACGTCCCCGGCGGGCGCGGTGCGGCCGCCGACAGAGCCGGGGCTGCGTCCGCCGCGGACGCGGCCGGCCGTGCGGCACCGTCGGCCGGCCGCAGCGGACGCCAGCCGCGTCGATCGGCGGCTGCGCAGCCGGATGCCGAAATCGAAGTCGCGGCCGACGTCGCGCACGACGTCGGCATCGACCGGCTTGGTTCCTGCGCGCGAAGCCGCCCATGAGCGCGTTGTCGCCGAGCACGTTGATGATGCGCGGCAGGCCGGTCGACATCTCGTAGATGGCGACGACGGCGCTTCTTGGTGAGGATCTCGCTGACGTTGCCGCCGGCGATGCGCAGCCGGCCGGCGACGTAGGCCGCCGTCTCCTTGAGATCGAGCGGCGTCAGCTGCGCCCGCAGCGTGATGCGCTGCTTCAACTGGCGCAGGGACTGCTCGTTGAGCCGATCGGCGAGCTCGGGCTGGCCGACCAGCACGAGGTTGAGGAGCTTGACCGTCGACGTCTCGATGTTGGCCAGCAGGCGCACTTCCTCGAGCAGCTCGTAGGGCAGACTCTGCGCCTCGTCGATGATCAGCGTGGTCAGGCCGCCGGCCTCATGCCGCTCGTGGACGTCGCGCTGGAACTCGGTGAGGAAGCGCGCCTTGGACTGGACGCAGCTGTCGTCCAGGCCGAAACCGCGGGCGATGAACTCGTAGAACTCCTGTCGCGTCAGGGTCGGGTTGGTGAGCAGGACGTTGCGGTTCTCCGGCCGGCGCTCCTCGTTCAGCGCGGCGCGCAGCACGGTCGTCTTGCCGGTGCCGGCGTCGCCGAGGACAACCGTCAGGCCGCGCGGCGCAGACAGGCCGTAACGCAGCGTGCTGAGCGCCTCGCGATGGCGCGGCGTGAGGAAGAGGAAGCGCGGGTTCGTCGTGAGATCGAACGGGCGCTCGTGGAGGCCGTAGAACGTCTCGTACATAGGGTGAGAGGTCCTACTGGCGGAACTCTTTGAACGGAAGCTGGCAATCGTGCTTCCGGAGGAAGTTCAGGAACTTCTTGTAGTCGGCCGACTCGATGTTGAACAGCTTGCAGACGATTTTGTAGTTGCCCTTGGCTTCCTCGAGGCCCTTGCGAATCACGTCGCGGACGTTCTGCCGCGTGATCTCGCGCGCCATGTAGAGCGGGTAGACCGCGGTCCAGAACGATTCGCGATCGTCGCGCAGCCGCTTGTACAGGTCGTCGACGACGGTCTTGCGACGCTCGCGCTTCGGCTTGAGGCCGATGCCGCCGCGCTGCGCGGATTTCGAGGCGGCAGGTCTTCCGGACGCACCTGCTCGTGGCGGCCGGTGACGATCAGCCGCTCGATGACGTTCTCGAGCTCGCGGACGTTGCCGGGCCACGGGTAATCGCACAGCGCCTGGAACGCGTCGGTGTCGATCCCCTTCACCAGGTAGCCGTTGGTGGCGGTGAAGCGGGAGAGGAAGTATTGAATCAGGCCGGGGATGTCTTCCTTGCGCTCGCGCAGGGGCGGCACCCAGAAGTGGATGACGTTGAGGCGGTAGTAGAGATCCTCGCGGAACTGGCCCTGGGCGATCAGGTCCTGCAGGTTGCGGTTCGTGGCAGCCACCACCCGGACGTCGACGCGGCGGCCGGCGCGCTCCGAGCCGACCTTCTGCAGCTCGCCCGTCTCGAGGAACCGCAGCAGGAGGCCCTGCATGCGCAGCGTCATCTCGCCGACTTCGTCGAGGAAGATGGTACCCTCGTCGGCGGTTTCGAGCTTGCCCGGTTTGTCGCGATACGCGCCCGTGAAGCTGCCCTTCACATGGCCGAAGAGCTCGGACTCGAGCAGCGTCTCCGGAAGGCCGGCGCAGTTGACGGCGATGAACGCACGCTCGGCGCGCGGGCTGCTGGTGTGGATGGCCCGGGCCACCAGCTCCTTGCCGACGCCGCTCTCACCGGTGATGAGGACCTTGGCGTCGGACCGGGCGATGCGCTCGATTTCCTGGCGCAGCTCCAGCATCGGGTGGCTGCTGCCAATGAGGTGGGCCTGTTCGGGACTTCGCATAGATGTGCTCGTTGTCCGGGGCTCTGAACGCAGCCCCGTCGCCGCCTCGGCTTTTAGCAACTTCGCCGCCAGAGATCGGGTCAGCGCGTTCGAGCCCGGGAAGTCGAAGCGCTCAGATAGTTTAGACTACTCTCGGAGCAACGAAAGTCCCGGCACTATATCACAAAAATACCGTGTCAGGTTGACAAATGTCATGATTCGGACGACTCATGGGGCGCCAGAGCTGCCATTGTCCGTGCTCAGGGCGGCCTATGTCGACGGCTGGTTTCCGATGGGCGAGCGGGGGACCAGGCTGATCGAGTGGTTCTCGCCGGATCCTCGTGGCGTTCTTCCACTTACGGCGTTTCACGTACCCGCACGCCTTGGCCGGACGCTGCGCGCTGGGCGCTTCGAGATCCGGATCGACACCGCCTTCGCCACGGTCATGGACCACTGCGCCGAGCGTGACGACACGTGGATCAGCGATGTGATCCGCGAAACGTATCAGGCGCTGCACGCCGAGGGCGACGCCCACTCGGTGGAATGCTGGCGCGAGGGCCGGCTCGTCGGGGGCCTGTACGGCGTCGCCCTGGGAGGCGCCTTCTTCGGCGAGTCGATGTTCCACGTCGAGACCGACGCGTCCAAGGTCGCGCTGGCCGCGCTGGTCGAGCGGCTGCGGGCCCGCGACTTCTCGCTGCTCGATCTGCAGTGGGTGACGCCGCATCTGGCGCAGTTCGGCGCCACCGAGATCCGACGCGGCCGCTATTTGGAACTGCTGCGCCAGGCGCTGGCGCGCCGCTGCGCCTTCGCCTGAGCGTCCGGGCTCGCCGCCCGGGCTGCTATAGTCCCCGCCACCGCATGATCCCCGCCCTCATCCGTCTGGCTCGACCCACGCATTGGGTCAAGAACGGCTTCGTCGCGGGGCCATTGATCTTCGCCAATCCCGAGTCGCTCGGCCAGGCCCTTGCGCAGAGCGCGACCGCAGTCGCGGTCTTCTCGCTCATGGCGAGCGCCATCTACTGCTTCAACGACGTGCTCGACGCCGAGTCGGACCGGGCGCATCCGACGAAGCGGTCCCGGCCGATCGCCGCCGGTCTGGTGTCACCCGAGCTCGGCGTCGCCTGGGGCTGCATGCTGGCCGCCGCGGCGATCGCCTTGTCGTGGTTCCTGCTGCCCGCGGCCGTGCTGGGGGTACTCGGCGCCTACGTGGTCAACAACGTGCTCTACAACGCGCGCGTGAAGGCGGTCGCCATCGCCGACGTCATCTCGATCGCCACCGGTTTCGTGCTGCGGCTGGTGGCCGGCGCGATTGCGATCGGCGTCGTCGCGTCGTCCTGGCTGCTCGTCTGCGGCTTCTCGCTGGCGCTCTTCCTGGGCTTCGGCAAGCGGCGCAGCGAGCTGGCCCTCGCCGAGCAGGGCCGCGTCTACCGGCCAGTCCTCCGGGCCTACACCGCGTCGACGCTCGATTCCGCGATGGGCATCACCGCGACCCTGACGCTGATGTGCTACATGCTCTACACCATCGCGCCGGAGACACGCGCGACGCACGGCACCGACAATTTGATCTATACGGTGCCGCCGGTCTTTTACGCGATGTTCCGCTTCATCTTCAAAGTACAGCTGGCCCACGGCGAGTCGCCGGAGGAACTGCTGCTGCGCGATCGCGTGATGCTGTTGACGGGCGGGGCGTGGGTTGGCCTGGTCCTCCTCGTGTTGAACTTCCGTGGCATCGCCGAAGCGTTCTCGGGGAAGTGATCATTGCCTGGCTGGTCGTGGCGCGCCGTCGTGAACGCCGCTGCGGCGGCCGTTCTGTCCGCAGCCGTGTCGGCCTGTGCACCGGCGGCGACGCCGCCCACATCAGAGGCACCAGGTACCGGCGGGTTTCCCCGAACCGTCACGGACGGCGCTGGGCGCTCCATCCATCTCGCGGCGCGGCCGGTGCGCATCGTGTCGCAGAGCCTGGCCAGCGACGAGATGCTGTTCCCGATGGTGGCCCCGGAGCGGCTGGTCGGGTTGAGCTCGCTGTCGCGGGATCCCAAGGTACAGCAACGTCGTCGCCGAGGCGACGCGACATCCGGCACCGTCGATCGAGACCGCCGAAGACATCGTGCGTCTGAAGCCGGACCTGATTTTCGTCACCACCTACAGCCGGGCCGAGGTCGTCCAGGTGCTCGAGTCGACCGGCGCACCCGTCTACCGCCTCGCCAACTTCGACGACCTCGATGGCGTGATGACCAACCTGCGGCACATCGGCGCGGCCGTGGGCGCCGAAGAGGCGGCCGAGCGGATGGTCGCCGGGATGCAGCGCCGGCTCGCCGACGTTGCGGCGCGCCGGGCCGGCCGTCCACCGCTGCGAGTGTTGTCGTTCTCCGGCGGGTTCACCGCCGGGCGCGGTACCACCTTCGACGACATCGTGCGCCACGCCAACGCGGTCAACGAGGCGGCTGCCCGCGGGATCGAGAAGTTCCCCCGCCTGAGCGAGGAGCAGGTACTGGCGTGGAATCCCGACGTGCTGGTCGCCGGAGCGCTGCCCGGTGAGGCGGACAGCGTCCGCCGCCGGCTGCTAAAAGGGCCTGGTGTCGGCCAGACGATCGCCGCGCGCCGCCACCAGATCGTCGTCATCGAGACGCGGCGCCTGCTCGCCGTCTCGCCACACGTCGTCGACGCCGTCGAGCAGCTGGCGGAGAGCCTCGACGCCTTCCAGAAGCAAGCGCAATGACGCGAGCCGTCCCGAGGCCGCCATTTGCGGCCGTTCTGCTCGTGCTCCTTGCGGCGCTGGGGCTGATCGGCATCGTCGCGATCGGCGTCGGTGCCGTGTCGATCCCGCCGACGCGCGTCGCCAGCCTGCTCGTCGACGCGTTCCACGCCCCGTGGTCCGGCCGCGACGCCGATCCCGAACTGGTGATCCTGATAGCGATCCGCGCGCCGCGCGTGCTCGTCGCCGGACTGGTCGGGGCCGCGCTCGCCGTCGCCGGGACGCAGATGCAGGGGCTCTTCCAGAACCCGATGGCGTCGCCCGATGTGATCGGGACCAGCACCGGCGCGGCGCTCGGCGCAGTGCTGGCGTTCGTCCTGGGCCTGGCGCAGAGCCACATGATGTGGATTCCGGCGCTGTCGTGCATCGGCGCCGCCCTTTCCCTGGCCGTCGTCTACGCCTTGACCACGCGGCGCGGTCGGACGCCGGTCGCGATGCTCCTCCTCGCCGGCGTCGCCCTCAACGCGCTGCTCGGGTCGCTGACCGCTTTCGTCATCTCGCTGCAGTGGGTCCGCTACGAGGTGACGCAGGAGGTCGTGTTCTGGCTCATGGGCGGGCTCGACGACCGCACCTGGACCCACGTGTGGATGGCGGCGCCGCTCGTCGCCGTCGGCCTCGCGGCGGCCGCCGCGCTGGCCCGCGATCTCGATCTGTTCAGCACCGGCGAGGACGCCGCCGCCACCCTGGGGCTGGATGTCGAGCGCGCCAAGCAGCGCGTGCTGGCCGTCGCCGCGCTCCTGTCCGGCACGGCGGTGGCGGTATGCGGCGTCATCGGCTTCGTCGGTTTGATCGTGCCGCACGGCTTGCGGCTGGTGGTCGGCCCGTCGCATCGCCGCCTGGTTCCTGCGGCCGCCATCGCCGGCGCCATCTTCGTCATCGCCGCCGATCTCGTCGCCCGCGCTGCGCTGGCGCCGATCGAGATCCGCCTGGGCGTCGTCACCGGGATGTGCGGCGCGCCCTTCTTCCTGTGGCTGCTCGCGCGCTACCGCCGGGAGATCGGGGCGTGAGCCTCAGCCTCGACGACGGCGGCCTGTCGATCGAGGGCCGATGGCTGGTCCGCGGCGCCAGCGTCCGTATCCAGCCTGGCCAACTGACGGCGCTGCTCGGGCCGAACGGATCCGGCAAGAGCACGCTGCTGCGCCTCCTCGCCGGCGTATGGGCGCCCACCGAGGGCACCGTCACGCTCGACGGCGAGCCGCTGGCGCGGGTGTCGCGGCGGGCGCTGGCACGCACCGTCGCGCTGGTCCCGCAAGACACCCACATCGCCTTCGCGTTCTCGGTGCGCGAGGTCGTGGCGATGGGGCGGCACGCCCACCTCGGCCGGTTCGAGCGGGAGCGGCAGTCCGATCGCGACGCGATCGCCCAGGCCATGGCCCGCGCCGACGTCACCGCCATCGCTGATCGCGACGCCACCGAACTGTCCGGCGGCGAGCGCCAGCGGGTGCTGATCGCCCGGAGCCTGGCCACGGAGGCCAGCCACCTGCTGCTCGACGAGCCGATCGCCAGCCTGGACGTCGCCCATGCCCTGGACGTGCTCGCGCTCTGCCGCCGGCTTGCCGACGACGGGCACGCGATCGCGGTGGCGCTGCACGACCTGAACCTGGCGCGGCGCTTCGCCACCCACGCCGTCCTGCTGCAGGAGGGAGCGGTCGTCGCCTCCGGCGCGATCGATCGGGTCCTCACGACGGCCAACATCGGCGAGGTGTTCGGGGTGACCGTGTCGATCGCGACGGCGCCGCCGCCCGAAACCGGCGCCGTCTACGTCTTCTCCAAGCGGTAGCACGATGCCGAGCCGTTCCGGCTCCGGCTGACGCATACCGACGCGGAGGGCACGAACGACATGAGCGGGACGTGGAGCGGATGGGGGCCGGCAGTGATGCTGGCGGTGTGGATGGCGGGGGCCGGGGAGGCGCGGGCGCAGCAGCCGCGCCCGATCGCGATCGAAGGCACGGTCGGGTGGGCGGGCTTCGTCGACGACGCCACGATCCACCACACCGTCTACGGTGCCGGCGCGCGTATCTCCCTCACGCCGCGCATCAGCGTCGGCCCGGAGTTCGCCTATATGGTCGGGCCGGACGCCGATCGCGACATCTTCGTGCTGGGCTCGATGTGGATCGATTGGCTGGCGCCTGCGCCCGGGCGGCCGGTCGCGCCCTACTGCGTGTTCGGCGGCGGCTTCATGAGCCATCGCGACGAGCTGGGTCGCGGTCCCTATCCCTGGAAACACGAAGGCTCGTTCACCGCCGGCAGCGGGGCGCGGGTGCGGATCAACGATCGCGTCTACGTCGGCGGCGATGTCAGGCTCGGCTGGGAGCTGCATCTGCGGGTCGCCGGGCACGTCGGGGTGACCTGGCCGAAGCGCTGAACCGGCGCGGGTCGTGCGGCCGCGATCCGCTGAGGTATCCTGTTCCGGCAATGACGGGCACGACGCGGACCTGGGCCACGGGGCGGCAACGATGCTGAGCGGCTGGGGCCGCTGGCCTGTGGTCCCCGGACACGAGCTCCTCTCGGAAGATCTGGCATCGCTGACCCGGGATGCCAACCTCACGCGCGGCCTCGGGCGTTCCTACGGCGATGCCTCGCTGCCGTCGACACCGACGGCGCGGGTTGTCAACTCACGGTTGGCCGACCGCGTCATCGCCTTCGACGCCGAAAGCGGCGTTCTGCACGCCGAAGCCGGCCTGACGCTCCGCGACATCAACCGCATGTTCCTGCCGCGCGGCTGGTTCGTGCCGGTGACGCCGGGCACGTCGTTCGTCACGCTCGGCGGCGCGGTCGCATCGGATGTCCACGGCAAGAACCACCACAGCGCCGGCACTTTCGGCAAGCACGTGCGCCGGCTGCGGCTCCGGGTCGGCGCCGGCGAGATCGTCGAGGCGTCCGCGGAGCACGAGCCCGATCTGTTCGACGCGACGATCGGGGGGATGGGACTGACGGGGCACATGCTCGACGTCGAGGTGGGGCTGCGCCGGGTGCCGTCGCCGTGGATCGCCGGCGAGACCGAGTACGTGCCCGACCTCGAGGCGCTGATCGCCCGGCTGCTCGAGGCCGGCCGGACCTGGCCCTACACGCTGGCGTGGATGGACGCGCTCGGTGCCGGCGGCCGCGGCCGCGGCGTGGTGTATCGCGGGCGATGGGCGGAGGCGGAAGAAGCGGGCGGCCGGCAGCTGGTGTGGCCGCGCGAGATCGCATTTCCGATGGCCGCGCCGTCCTGGGCGCTGTCGCCGTTCGGCATGCGCTGGTTCAACGAGCTGGTGGTGCTGGGCTACGGCCGCGGCGTGAAGCGCTCGCTCATGCACCCGCAGGCGTTCTTCTATCCGCTCGACTCGCTGCTCGACTGGAACAAGGCCTACGGGCGCCTCGCTGCCGCGTGGCCGATGCGGACTGGTGGGGTTCGTCGAGCGCAGGGAGGACTTCTGGCGGTGCGCCGAGTTCACGCTCTCCCAGAAGCTGCATACCGGCGCGGAACACTTCGTACCCGGACTGGCGTCATGCTGCATCTGTCACTGGAGACTGTCGAAGCTGTACGCGTATGTCGTGCGGCGACACCCGGAGTTGGCTGGCCTCCTTCGAGCCGCCAGCCATTCCGCTGACGACGGCGACGACGACCTTGGCGGGGCAGCGTGCCCCACGCCCACTTCGGCTGCCGCTCTGCCTCGTCTCAGGGGTTGAAAACGCATGCCCGATGATGCGCCCGGACGGCGTGACGATGGTCCCTCCGGCCACGACCGCGCGTTCGAAGGAGTAACCGTCGGGCACCTCGGCGCGCTGCACGAAGTTCGCCCGACCCGTCGGAGTGAAGACGACCTGACAGGAGGAGGCCACGATCGTCTCCTGTGATGCCGGTACCGGGGATGACTTCGGTCTCTCCTTCGCCCAGGGTGTAGCCGCACTCGGTCGGCCGTACGACGTCCGCGCCAGCGGAAGCAGGCCCAGCCATGCTCAGCGTCAGCCCCAAGGCACCCAGAGGTACAACCACGACATTCGCCACTCTGTCGTCCTCGCACGGGCCATTCCTGTCTCTCGGGCGTGCTCCACGCATTCCGTGGCCGTCACGCGAGGTCCGCGATCGAGTGGTTGGGACTGTCCTCGGTCGAGTGGCTCCCGTCCAGCCCCTTGCCGTTGGCCGCGACGAAATGCGCCCTCCCTCGGAGCTGGCCTGGGTCCCGTGCGAGGGCGAGTGTTGCGCGATCTCCGGTCATGGCCAACGCCGGCTCTCCGCACGTCGGCTTCGAAGCGAGCTCACGTCGATCCAGGGCTCGAGCGGCGTGACGGCGGCTCCGAGTCCCGCTCGGTCGCAGCGCCGACTGGCTGGCCGTCGCTGACGGCGCGGATGGTCATGACGGCGGCGCGTGTGGCGTACGGCACAGCAAGGCGCCGGCCCCAGCCGTAGGTGTCGGTCAGGATGTCGGGGCGCAGACCGGCGCGGAAGGCTGCGGCGGCGTACAGGGTGCTGTTCCGTCACGCAGGCCGTCCATGACAGTTGCGTGCGCTGCCGTGCGTACTGGCTCAGCGTCCACGCCCCGATCCTGGCCCACGGCGAACGGCGGTCGGACGCCGCCCGGGCTGCCCGTGCTGGCGGTCGGTCGGCGCTCATGCCGGCGAGGCAGGTCGGCTGCCTGCTCGATCCACCGTCGGTACGCCGGCACCTCACCCCGTTCAGCTGGCAGGGGGTGGCCCGTGGAGCCAGCGGCCAAGGCCCGTCTGCCACGCGCATGCCACGCTGCCGGCGGTCCGCGAGCAGATCAGCGGTTGAGGGCCAGGCGCGCCCAGACCGCCTTGCCGCTGCCTTGCGGCGTGACGCCCCACTGGTCGGCCAGCGCCTCGACGAGCAGCAGCCCGCGGCCACCGGCGAGCGTTCCGGCCATGCCTACGTCCAGGCGTACGTCCCGCTCATCCAGATGCTGCCCGAGGTGCTGCTCCGTCTCGAGGAGCATGATCAGGTCACCGGCCACGTCCTGCCGGTGCGGCCGTTGCCGTACCGGCCAGGGGCTGTCGTCGGCGACGGAGATCTCGAGCCAGTCCTCGTCGCTGCAGATGTCCAGCATCAACGCCGTCTTGGCGTGCATGACCCCGTTCGTCACC
>CAWJOG010000009.1:0-85798 GCA_963844435.1 Vicinamibacterales bacterium
CGCCGCCCACGGCGGCGCCCCCTACGTCGTCGTGATCAAGGACTTCGGCGCCGAAGGGCGCGGCCGCCTGTCGTTTCCCTGCCCGGGCATCACCTTCAGCATCGACATGCCGGTGGCGGAAGGGAAGACGCAGGCGCATCGTCGACGCCGTCAACGACATCGTCGCGGCCGAGGGCGGCCGCGTCTACCTGAGCCAAGGACGCCTTCACGCGCGCAGCGCACTACCGGGCGATGGATCCCCGCATCGACGGCTTCAACGCGATCCGCCGCCGCTGGGATCCCGAGGGCCGGATCCGCAGCGCGCTCTCGGTGCGGCTGCTCGGAGACGCGGCGTGAGGCGCGATCGCCATCGTCGGCGCGACCAAGGGGATCGGACGGGCGGTGGCACGCCTGCTCGCGGCGCGCGGCGATCGCGTCGCGCTGCTCGGCCGGCACGCCGCGGATCTCGACGCCAGCGCCAGCGATCTCGCGGCGCGGGCCCCCGCCGGCTCGCCGCCGCCGGCGACGGTGATCCTGGATCTGGCCCGGCCGGAAACGTTCGACGCCGCGCTCGACGAGGCGGCGGCGCAGCTCGGCGGGCTCGACACGGTGGTGATCACCGCCGGCGCCTTCGGCACGCAAGACGCGCTCGAGGCGGACGTCACGGCCCGCGAGCGCGTCCTCACGACCAACTTCACGCAGACGATCCAGTTCTGCGAGGCGGCGCGAGTCCGTCTGATCGCCGCCGGCGGCGGCACGCTGTGCGTGCTCGGGTCGGTGGCCGGCGATCGCGCCCGCAAGCCGGTCGTGCTCTATGGCGCGACCAAGGCGGGGCTGGCGTATTACATGCACGGCATCGACCTGCGCTACCGCGACGCCGGGCTGCGCGGCGGTGCTGGTCAAGCCCGGGTTCGTGCGGACGGGGATGACGGCCGGCCTGCCCGAGCCGCCGTTCGCGGCCAACCCGGAAGACGTCGCGCCGGCGATCGTGAAGGCGATCGATCGCGGCACGCCGCAGGTCTACGTGCCGGCGATCTGGCGCCTGGTGATGCTGGTGATTCGGTCGCTGCCCGGTGCGGTGATGCGACGGGTCAAATTCTAGGGCCTGCCCGCGGGGTGGGCGGAGGGCGAGCGTTGCAACGGAGCGGATCGAATCGGGCGCGGCGGGTCGGATCGTCCGCCATCGTCACCGTCGGCATCGTCGCACTCTCGGCGGGGCTGCTGGCCCGCGCAGGCCGCGTGCCGCCGGCCGCCGCGCCAGCCGGCGCACCGCAGGCGCCGGCCACCGTCTCGCCGCCGCTGACGCCGGCCGAGGCGCTGCAGACGTTCCGCCTGCCGCCGGGCTATCGCCTCGAGCTCGTGGCCAGCGAGCCGCTCGTCGCCGATCCGGTGTGGATGGACATGGACCCCGACGGCCGATTGTGGGTCGTCGAGATGCGCGGCTTCATGCCGAACTTCGAGGGGACGGGCGAGGACGCGCCGGTCGGGCAGGTCGTCGTGCTCGAGGACACCGACGACGACGGCCGCGCCGACAAGCGCACCGTGTTCCTCGATGGCCTGGTGCAGCCGCGCACCGTGAAGGTGCTCGATCGCGGCGTGCTCGTCATCGCGCCGCCGCAGCTGATCCTCGCGCGCGATACCGACGGCGACCTGAAGGCGGACACGCGCGAGGTGTTGCGCACCGACGTCGGGGTCAAAGGCGGCAACCCGGAGCACAGCCCGAACAGCCTGCTGTGGGGCCTCGACAACTGGCTGTACACCTCCGAATACGCCACCGATTTCCGCTGGACCCGCACCGGCCTCGAGAGCGCGAAGACGCTCTCGCGCGGCCAGTGGGGCATCTCGATGGACGACACGCGGGCGGGTCTATCCGCAACTTGAACGACGATCCGCTGCACGTCGACTACCTGCCCGGCCGCGCTCCTCGCGCGCAACCCGTCCGCGGTGCGCACACGCGGTGTCTACGAGCCGGTGACCAGACGACCTCGCGGTGTGGGCGTCGCGGCCGACGCCGGCGGTCAATCGCGGCTATCGCGACGGCGTGCTGCGGCCGGATGGATCGCTCGCCGTCTTCCAGGCGGCCGGCACGCCGACCGTCTATCGCGGCGATCGGCTGCCCGCCGAGGTCCGCGGCAGCGTGTTCGTCACCGAGCCCGCCGGCAACCTGGTTCGGCGCTACGTCGTGAAGGAGGGCGCCGACGGCCGGCTGACCGCGACCAACGCGCATCCGCGCGGCGAGTTCCTGACGTCGACCGACGAGCGGTTCCGGCCGGTCAACCTGCTGTCGGCGGCCGACGGCACGCTCTACGTCGCCGACATGTATCGCGGCGTGATCCAGCACGGGCAGTACCAGTCGGAGTACCTGAAGAACCAGATCCGCGCCCGCGGTCTGGTCGAGCCGACCGGGCTGGGCCGCATCTATCGCGTCGTGCACGAGACGACCCGACGCGCGGCGCGGCCGGCGCTCTCGGCAAGTCGGCCGCGGATCTGGTCGCCGGTGCTCGAGCATCCGAACGGCTGGTGGCGCGACACGGCGCAGCGGCTGCTCGTCGAGCGCGGCGACGCCTCGGTCGCGCCGGCGCTTGGCGCGCTGGTCGCCGGCGCGCCGCGATGCGCGCGCGCGGCTGCACGCGCTCGTGGACGCTCGAAGGCCTCGGCGCCCTCGACGCCGGCGACGGTGCAGCGCGCGCTTGCGCGACGCGGCGCCGGAGGTCCGTGCGGCCGCCGTGCGCGTCGCCGAGCCATGGCTGGCCAAGGCAGGCGACCCGGTGCAGGCCGCGGTGTGGGCGCTGGCCGGCGATCGCGCGCCGCGGGTGCGCTGGCAGCTGGCGGTGTCGATCGCCGCGTTGCCCGCCGCCGTCCGCGTCGATCACGCGGCGCAGCTGCTCGCCAGCCACGGCCGCGATCCGTTCGTCGTCGACGGCGTCGTCAGCAGTCTGACCGGCCTCGAGGACCCGGTGTTGGCGCGGCTCCTGGCGCGAGCCGGGCGCGCCCGAGGACGCGCTCGGCCCGCTCGCCGGCGCGGTGGCCCGCGGCGGCCGGCCGGCCGCGGTGGCCGACCTCTGGACGCGGATCGCCGATGCCCGCCGGCCCGTGGCCGAGCGCCTGGCGCTGGCCCGCGGCATCGAGCTCGCGCTCGGCACCGAGAGCTTCGGCGTGCGCACGGCGCGCCGGCTGACGCTGCCGCGGCGCCGCAGCCGCTGCTCGGCCGCGCGCACGAGCGCGGCGAGATCGAGACCGTCGTCGCGCGCGCTCCTCGACGGCATGGACTGGCCGGGCAAGCCGCGCAAGGCCGAGGTGGTCGCGCCGCTCACCGCCGAGGAGCAGCAGCGATTCGAGAGCGGCAAGGAGATCTACGACCGCTTGTGCGTCGCCTGCCACCAGCCGGACGGCCGCGGCCGCGAAGGCCTGGCGCCGGCGCTCGCCGGATCGCCGTTCGTGACGCGGGCGCGCCGGCATCATGGCGCGCATCGTCATCCACGGCAAGGAAGGCAAGGCGTTGATGCCGCCGCTCGGGACGCTCTCCGACGCCGACATCGCCGCCGTGCTCACCTTCGTGCGGCGATCGTTCGGGCACACCGCGTCGCCGGTCGACGTCGCACTCGTGCGCGAGGTGCGCGGCTCGGCGCTCGGCCGCGAGCGGCCGTGGACCGAGGCGGAGCTGAAGGCGATCTCGCAGCCCGACGGCGATCCGCGCGCGCGGCGGCGCACGCCGTAGTCAGAAGAAGTCGGCATCGTGCCAGTCGGTAGCGTCGGCGCGGCGGCAGCCGTCCAGCCACGCCCGCCACGCCCGGTGCGTGCCGAGCCGTGACAGCACCGAGCCGACGAGGCGCTGGGTCCACGATGCCTGCTGCACGGAATCGCCCACCCATTCCGGCCGGCCGACTCGCGTCGCGAGGATCTTCACGTAGTCGGCCTGTCGATACGCGGCCAGGGTCGCGAGGACCGGCCCGGCGTTCTCCTCGGTGACCGACTCGAGGCGCGCCGGGTTCAGGTACAGCACGTCGCCATGCGCGAGCGTGCCGCCGTCAGCGGAAGGCGCGGTGGTCCGGCGCCAGAAGTCGCGGCGCAGGCCGAGCAGCGCCCAGCCCTTCTCGGCCATGAAGGCGTCGATGTCGCGGAACAGCGGCTGGCCGACGTACAGCGACTGGAACTCGACCTCGCTTTCGACGAGCAGGGCCTGGGACAGGATGCGTTCGGCGCCGCGCAGCACGTCCAGCTCGGCGCCCTGGATGTCCAGCTTGATCACGTCGGGGGTAATCTCGTGCCGCTCGCAGGCGGTGTCGAGCGTCGTCAGCGTGACGGGGGCCGTGGCGGTGACGGAAATCCGGGACCCGTAGAGGAACTGATCGAGCACCTTACGGTTCGGTTCGAGCAGGCTGCTCGAGCCCGGGGAATCGGTGATGTACAGCGTGGCCTTGGCGCCGTCCTGCGAGCCGAGCGCGTAGGGGAGGTAGCGCACGCCGTCGCCGCGGGAGTTCAGCCGCGCGCACTCCTCCGCATCGGCATCGAACCCGACCCCCTGCACGACGATGGAACAGTCCCTCCAGCGCGGGTGCAGGCCGCCACGGGCACCGATATCGACGACGGTCACGCGGTCGGGAGCCGAGCGCGCCTCGACGGTGCGGAGGGGACGGGGCGGAGGCGCGTGGTACATGGTGTTGACCCAGAGGACCGGATGGACCGGCGGCGATGGGCGAGAGCATACCGAAGGTCGGCCGGAATCGACTACGGGATTCCCCTGAAAATGTGGTCAATCAGCCATCGCTGACGTGCGTTGGGCCACTGGCTGTACAGTAGCGGGCAGTCTTTCGCAGCGCTCCGGTAGAATGCCCGCGACAAGCCAGTCCCGGGACCACAGACTCCGATGCGGCAACGCGACGGCGTTCGACCACTCTGTTTCGCGGCCGCGCTGGCGCCGCCGCGATGGTGCTCCTGGTGTGACCCCATCGGCCCGTGTCGGCGACGACGCTGGTCGTGCTCGTGAGCAAGCGCGCCATCGTCATCGGCGCCGACAGCATGCGGACGCTGGCCGGCGGCGGCACCGAAGCGGTGTGCAAGATCCACAGCACCGGGCGGCGTCGTCTTCGGCTTCGCCGGCGCGGTCAGCTCGGAGCGCTTCGACGCGACGAGCATCGCCGCCCGTGAGCTCGGCGGCCGGCGGCGACCTCGCGCAGAAGGCCCGCCGCATCGCCGACGCGCTGCAGACCGGGCTCGTCGAGCACTTCAAGGTGCGACGAATCGAGGGGACCCGGCGCGAGCTGGTCGAAGGGCAGCGCGGGCGACCGGTGACCGGCTTCATCGCCGCGCTGGTGGACGGCAAGCCGCAAGGATTCCTGATTCTCGTGCTCGCCGAGCCGGCGCCGGACGGCGTCACGTTGACCACCAAGGTCGATCCGCTCGACACGCCCGGGCCTGATCGGGCGATATTCCTGAGCTCGCAGCATCAGGAGGTGATCGAACGCGCCAACCGGGCGATGGCCGATCAAGGAGCGCGCGGCCGTGGCTGAGCTCGTGGCTGCGGCCGGCGAGCTGGTCCGCCTCGATCTCAGTCTGGAGGAAGGCCGCGCCGTCGCGGAGCGGAAGTCCGGGCCGCCGGCGACCGTCGCCGTGCTCGATCGTGATGGATTCCGCTTCGCCGACCCCGGGGTGTGCGCCGCCCGGCCGTGACCACAGACGCAAAAAGCCGGCCGTCGTCGGGCCGGCAATGAATCGAGGTGCGGCGACCAGCCGTGCGCGAGGAAGGGGGTTGGTGCCGAGGGACGGAATCGAACCGCCGACACCGTGATTTTCAGTCACGTGCTCTACCAACTGAGCTACCTCGGCGCACCGGACAGAAGCGGAATTGTAGCACGGCAGGGGCTGGCCGAGGTCCAGCCCCTCTCCAGCGTTCCAGGAGGCTAGCGGCCTGCGCCGCGGGCCGCCCCGGCAGCGCGTAGCCGCGACCGGCGTGTCGGCGGGTTCGGCGGCGGCTGGAGGCGCGCCGTTCAGCCCCAGTTCCTTGCGGACCTTCTCCTCGATCGCCTTGAACGTGTCGCGGTTGTCCTTGAGGAACTGCTTGGCGTTCTCGCGGCCCTGGCCGAGGCGCTCGCCGCTGTAGGCGAACCACGTGCCGCTCTTCTCGACGATGCGCTTGTCGACGGCCAGGTCGAGCAGGTCGCCTTCCTTCGAGATGCCCTCGCCGTACATGATGTCGAACTCGGCCTCGCGGAACGGCGGCGCCAGCTTGTTCTTGACGATCTTGACGCGGGTGCGCCCGCCGACGACCTGGTCGCCGTCCTTGATGCTGGCGATGCGGCGGATGTCGACGCGCACCGACGAGTAGAACTTCAGCGCGCGGCCGCCGGTGGTGGTCTCCGGGTTGCCGAACATCACGCCGATCTTCTCGCGCAGCTGGTTGATGAAGATCAGGCAGGTGTTCGACTTGGACACGGCGCCGGTCAGCTTGCGCAGCGCCTGCGACATCAGGCGGGCCTGCAGGCCCATCTGCGCTTCGCCCATCTCGCCTTCGATTTCGGCCTTGGGCACGAGCGCGGCGACCGAGTCGACGACGACGACGTCGACGCTGTTCGAGCGGATCAGGACCTCGACGATCTCGAGCGCCTGCTCGCCGTTGTCGGGCTGCGACACGAGGAGGTTCTCGAGGTTCACGCCCAGCTTGGCGGCGTAGGTGGCGTCGAGCGCGTGCTCGGCGTCGACGAACGCGGCCATGCCGCCCTTGGCCTGGGCCTGGGCGATGACCTGGAGGGCCAGCGTCGTCTTGCCCGACGACTCCGGCCCGTAGATTTCGATGACGCGGCCGCGCGGCATGCCGCCCACGCCGAGGGCGTAGTCGATGCTGATGGACCCGGTGGGGATGCTCGCGATGACGGCGACGGCGTCCTTCTGGCCGAGCCGCATGATCGAGCCCTTGCCGAATTGCTTTTCGATCTGGCCCATGGCCATCTCGATCGCCCGCGCACGTTCCTTGTTGTCGTCTGCCATGCTGCCTCCCGAAACCGACCCCGCGCCTTGCCGAAATGTCGCGCACAGCTTACGAGGGCGCCAGCGGTGATGTCAAGCGAAAATCGCTCGACGATTGATTGCAAATTGTTAAATACAATCGGCTTACGGATGTGGCGACTTTCGCCATGCGGGGCCGGGCACGGCTCGCCACACGGGGAGGACGCGTCAGCCGGCCGGACCTGACGGTTGGCGATCTGGTAGGGTGTCGCGGCAATGCCGAGTCCGGTGGGACATGCCCTGGGAGGGTTCGCGTTCGGGTGGCTGGCGGCGCGGTCGAGCCGGCTCGAGCGGCCGTTCTGGCGGCGGCGATCTTCGCCGGGCTGGGCGTGGTGCCCGACGTCGACGTCCTCGTCGAAGGGACGCACCGGCTCTACACGCATTCGATCGCCGCGGTGGGCTTCGTCGCGGCTGCTGGCGGCCGTCAGCCTTCGGGCCGCGGGGCCGCGGGTCGCGGCTGCCGGCTCGCGCGGCGCGCTCGTCGATCGCGGCCGCGGCGGCGTACGGGTCGCACCTGCTGCTCGACTGGCTCGGCGACGACCGCAGCGTGCCGATCGGCATCCGCGCGCTCTGGCCGTTCACCGACGCCTACTTCCAGTCCGATCTGCGCTGGTTCCCGCCGGTCGAACGCCGCTACTGGCTGCCGGGATTCTGGACCGCGAACCTGCGCGCGATCGGCTGGGAGCTGCCGTGCTCGGGCCGCTCGTGGGGTTGGCCGTGTGGAGCCGCCTGCGCGGCCGGCGTCAGCGCGCGAGGTGATAGTTCGGGTCGTGACTCGTCGGAGAGCTCGAAATCCTTGAACCGATAGCGCAGACCCCCGTTGCCGTTGGCGAACTGCCATACAGCCCGACCCCGACCTCACGCCAGCCGGTTGGGTTGATGCTGAAGGCGCGCGACGTCGATACCAGCTTGCCGTCGCGGTAGACCTTGAAGTTGTAGCGGTCGCCGCTGGCCGGCGCGATCACCATCTGGATCGACGTGTATTCGTCGGGCGCCAGAAAGGCGTACGCGTAATTGCCGTCGATGTTCTTGTCGATGTTGATGTGCGGCTTGCCATCGTACATCTTCATCGTCGCGATCACGCGATCGGAGTCCTCGCCGCTGTCATCGCCGAGGATGATGAACTTCGCGCCCCAATCGGCCCACTTGATCGGGCCGACCGGCTTCAGGCGAAATCGGAGCACGCGCGTCGCGCCAGCCGCGGGCGCGGACAGGCCTTCGAAGGTCCACCCGTAGTAGCCTTCGCCGGTGATCCCGGCAGGATGGCGATCTCGACGGCGTGCTCGGCGGCGACGTAGTTGCGCTGCCACTTCACGCCGACGCTGTCCCGGCCGATCGCGCGCGTGGCGCCGCACAGCGGGAAGGCTTCGCCGTTCGGGCCGCAATCGAGGCGAGCGAAGGGGCGCTCCGCCGAGGCCGTGCAGGCGACGGCCGTCAACGTCGCCGCAATCAGGAGCGTGAGAGGCGTTCGCGACATGGGACGATCCTAGCCGTAGCTGGTAGAAGCCGCGCCCGCTCTTGCGGCCGAGATGCCCGGCGGCGACGAGCCGGCGGAGCAGGGGACAGGCGCGATACTTCGGGTCGCCGAGCCCGTCGTGCAGCACGTCGAGGATCGCCAGGCAGACGTCGAGGCCGATGAAGTCGGCGAGCGTCAGCGGGCCCATCGGGTGGTTCATCCCGAGCTTCATCACGCCGTCGATCGCCTCGGCGGTGCCGACGCCCTCCATCAGCGCGAACACCGCCTCGTTGATCATCGGCATCAGGATGCGGTTGGCGATGAAGCCGGGGTAATCGGCCGATTCGATGCCGGTCTTGCCGAGCGCGCGCGTCAGCGCCACACCCGCGGCCATGGTCGCGTCGCTCGTCGCCTGGCCGCGCACGAGCTCGACGAGCGGCATCAGCGGCACCGGGTTCATGAAGTGCAGGCCGAACACGCGATCGGCGCGCGAGGTCGCGGCGCCGAGCAGCGTGATCGAGATCGACGACGTGTTGGACGCGAGCAGCGTCGCGGGTGGGGTCAGGCGATCGAGCGCGACGAACAGCGCGCGCTTGGCCTCGATCGCTTCGACGATCGCCTCGACCGCGACATCGACCGCGGTCAGCGCGTCGAGCGCATCGGCCAGCGTCAGGCGTGCCAGCGTGGCGTCGCGATCGGCGGCGGCGAGCTTGCCCTTCTCGACGAACTTGGCGAGGCTCTTCTCGATGCCCTGGCGCGCGCGATCGAGGGCCGCCGCCGACGTGTCGTGGAGCAGGACATCGAAGCCGGCCTGCGCGAACACCTGGGCAATGCCGAGGCCCATGGTGCCGGCGCCGATCACGCCGACGCGGCGGACATCGCTCGTCGGGGTGGTCGCCGCGGCCGCCGCGGCGTCGGTCTGCGGCGTCTCGCTCATCGCTCCACCGCGAGGGCGACGCCGTTGCCGCCGCCGAGGCACAGCGCGGCGACGCCGCGCTTCACCTGTCGCCGCCGCATCGCGTAGAGCAGCGTGGTCAGGACGCGCGCGCCGCTGGCGCCGATCGGGTGGCCGAGCGCGACCGCGCCGCCGTGCACGTTCACCTTGGCCGGATCGAGGCCGAGCTCGCGCGTGACCGCCAGCGCCTGCACCGCGAAGGCCTCGTTGATCTCGAACAGGTCGACGTCGCCGATCGTCCAGCCGGCTTTCTGGAGCACCATCCGCGTCGCGTCGACGGGCGTCATCATCACCCACTTCGGCTCGAGGCCGCTGGTCGCCTGCGCGACGATGCGGGCGAGCGGCGTCAGGCCGCGCGCCGCGGCGTCGGCGTCCGACATCACCACGACCGCGGCGGCGCCGTCGTTGAGCCCCGGCGCGTTGCCCGCGGTCACCGTGCCGGTGCGGCGTGAACGCCGGCTTGAGCGCGCCGAGCGTCGCCGGCGTGGTGTCCTCGCGCACCGACTCGTCGCGATCGACGATCGTCGGCGGGCCCTTCTTCGCGGCGATGGTCACCGGCAGGATCTCGTCGGCGAACGCGCCGGCGGCGCGCGCCGCGACGGCCTTCTGGTGGCTCGCGACCGCGTAGGCGTCCTGGTCGATGCGGCTGACGCCGTACTTCTCGGCCACCGCCTCGCCGGTCATCCCCATGTGCCAGTTCTCGCAGGCACACCACAGGCCGTCGTGGATCACGCTGTCGATCATCTCGGCGTGGCCGAGACGCTGGCCTTCGCGCGCGCCCGGCAGCAGGTAGGGGGCACGGCTCATCGACTCCATGCCGCCGGCGACCACGATGCGGCTGTCGCCGGCCGCGATCGCCTGCGTCGCGAGCATCACCGCCTTCAAGCCGGAGCCGCAGACCTGGTTGATGGTCGTGGCCGACACCCGCGGGTCGAGCCCGGCGCCGAGCGCGGCCTGACGGGCCGGGTTCTGGCCGAGCCCGGCGGAGACGACGTTGCCCATCAGGCACTCGTCGACGGCGGCCGGCTCGATGCCGGCACGGGCGACGGCTTCGCGCACCACCAGGGCGCCGAGCTGCGGGGCGGTGAGGCTCTTGAGGGCGCCCAGGAACTTGCCGGTCGGGACGCGGACCGCGGAGACGATGACGGCAGCCACGGAGAGCTCCTCGCGCCCCATCGGGCGCACAAGCGGCCGCCGCGTCAGGGGGCGGCGACGGTGATGGACGTGAGCGCGTCGCCGAGCAGCCGCTCGAGGCGGGGGCGCAGGGTCGGCAGCGCGTGCTGGATCTCGCGCCGCCAGTGCGGATCGTCGACGTGGATGGTGAGCGCGCCGCGCTCGCCGAGGGTGGCGCGGGAGGCACGCGCCAGGGCCGGCCCGACCGACGTCCGCCACGCGAAGTCCACCTTCGCGGGCGTCGTCGGCTGGCGCCGCACGAGCTCGATGAGCACACCGGGCAGGACGCCTTGGACGGCGATCACGATCGGCTCGAAGTCTATCATTGCGTCGTGCGACCCCTCGTCCTCGCGTCGTCCTCGCCCCGCCGTGCCGAGCTCCTGCAGGCGGCGGGGCTGCCGTTCGTCGTGCGCGCCGCGTCGGTCGACGAGACGCGGCACGCGGACGAGACGCCCGACGCCTACGTGCGCCGCCTGGCGGTGGCCAAGGCGCGCGCCGCGGCGGCGGCGCCGCACGAGCTCGTGCTCGGGGCGGACACGGTGGTGGTGGCCGGCGCCGCGTGCCTCGGCAAGCCCGCCGATGCCGGGGACGCCGCCGCGATGCTGCGCCAGCTCGCCGGCCGGACTCATCACGTCCTGACGGGCGTCGCGCTGGTCCGGGCCGGGGAGCCGGTCGCGGTCGACGTGGCGGCGACGCGTGTCACTTTCGCGCCGATGCGCGACTCCGATGTGGCGTGGTACGTCGCGACCGCAGAGCCGTACGACAAGGCCGGGGGCTACGCCGTCCAGGGGCTGGCGTCGCGCTTCGTGACCGCCATCGAGGGCTCGTACGCGAACGTGGTCGGCCTGCCGGTCGAGTTGGTCTGCCGCCTGATTGCCGGCGCCGGCGAAGAGATCCTGGAGCGGCCGTGACCCCCCGCCCAAAGTCCTATCCGCCATCGTTGCCGCTTGCCCCGTTCGGGGCCATAATGGCCGGGTGATGTCACCGAAACTCGCGAAAATCGGCCTGTCGGTCCTGGTACTCGGCGCGGCGTTCGGGGGGCTCTTCTACACGACCCTCGCCGAGGGCACCGAGTACTACAAGCACGTCGAAGAGGTGATGGTCTCGCCCGAGCCGTGGTACGGCAAGCGCCTGCAGCTGCATGGCTACGTCACCAAGGACTCGATCCGCCGCAAGCGCGAGAGCCTCGACTACCGCTTCACCGTCGAGAGCAAGGGCCACACCGATCCAGGCGACCTATACGGGTGTCGTCCCTGACACGTTCAAGGACGGCGCCGAAGTGGTGCTGAAGGGCCGGCTCGGCCCGCACGGCTTCGTCGTCGAGCCGGACGGGGTGATGGCGAAGTGCCCGTCCAAGTACGACGCCAGCCCGAACGCCCCGGTGCGCAAGCCGGACCACGCAAAGCCCGCGGTCACCGCGTCGTAAGGTACGGCGATGGCCAGCCTCGGTCTCCTGGCGCTGCTCGCCGCCTTCGTCGTCGCGAGCTACGCGGCGACGATCTCCGTCGTCGGCGCCCGGCGGCGCTCGACCCCGCTCATCGACAGCGGGGTCGGCGCGCAGTCGCTCGTCTCGGCGCTCCTCGTCCTCGCCTCGACCGTGCTGATCTCGGCGTTCGTCGTCGCAGGACTACAGCATCAAGTACGTCGCGTCCAACTCCGACGCCGCGCAGCCGCTCTTCTACCGGGTGACGGCGTTCTGGGGCGGGCTCGACGGCTCGATTCTCTTCTGGGCGGTGCTGCTGTCGATCTCCGCGGTGGTCGCCATCCGCGTCAACCGCGAGACCCAGCGCGAGCTGATTCCCTACGTGGTCGCGATCGTCGCGTCGGTGGAGATGTTCTTCATCTTCCTGATGATCGTGCACAACAACCCGTTCGACACGTTCCTCGCCGAGGTGCCCGCCGACGGCCGGGGCATGAACCCGCTGCTGCAGACGCCGCTGATGGTCATCCATCCGCCGGCGCTCTACACCGGCTTCGTCGGGATGACGATCCCGTTCGCGTTCGGCCTGGCCGCGCTGATCACCGGGCATCTCGACGACTCGTGGCTGCTGGCCGTCCGCCGCTGGACGATGATCGGCTGGCTGTTCCTGTCGTTCGGCCTGACGCTCGGGATGATCTGGGCGTATGAAGAGCTCGGCTGGGGCGGCTACTGGGGCTGGGATCCGGTCGAGAACGCCGGCCTGCTGCCGTGGTTCACGGCGACCGCGTTCCTGCACTCGCTGATGGTCCAGGAGCGGCGCGGCATGCTGCGCGTCTGGAACGTCACGCTGGTCATCCTGACGTTCCTGCTGACCATCTTCGGCACGTTCATGACCCGCTCGGGCGTGGTGCAGTCGGTGCACGCGTTCGGCGAGGACAAGGAGCTGGCCTGGCTGTTCACGGCCTTCATGATCGTCGTCTCCGCGATCAGCTTCGGCTTCGTGATCTACCGGCTGCCGCTGCTGCGGGCGCGGCACGAGCTGGACTCGTGGGTGTCGCGCGAGGCCGCGTTCCTCGTCAACAACTGGATCCTCCTGTTCTCGGCGGTGTTCGTCCTGTTCGCGACGATGTTCCCGACGCTGAGCGAGGCGCTGATGGGGCAGCGGCTCACGGTCGGACCGCCGTTCTTCAATACCTGGATGCTGCCGATCGGCCTGATGCTGCTGACGCTGACCGGGATCGGACCGCTCCTGGCGTGGCGCAAGAGCACGCTCGTCAACCTGCGCGAACAGTTCCTGTTCCCGGTCGGGCTCGGCGTCGTGACGGCCGGCGCGATGGCCGCGCTCGGCGTCCAGTTCTGGGCGTCGGGCCTGTGCTTCGCGCTGTGCGCGTTCGTCACCGGCACGATGACGCAGGAGTTCTTCCGCGGCGCGCGCGTGCGCCAGCGGTCGACTGGCACCGACCTGTTCACCGCTCTCATCGGCCTCGTTCGCCCGGCAGCGGCGCCGCTACGCCGGCTACATCGTCCACCTCGGCATCGTGCTGATGTTCCTCGGCTTCGCCGGTGAGGGCTTCAAGCGCGAGGAGCAGGTGCTGCTGGCGCCCGGCCAGGACGTGAGCGGTCGGCCGCTTCGCGGTGAAGCACGAGGCGCTGACGCGTCACCGACGACGGCCAGAAGCAGATGATCACCGCGCGGCTCTCGGTCAGCCGGAACGGCGAGACGCTGGGCGAGATGTCGCCGGCGAAGTGGTTCTACCGCAAGCACGAGGAGCGACCCGACGACCGAGGTCGCCATCCGCCGCGGCCCGGCCGAGGACCTCTACATCGTGCTCGCCGGCTTCGACGTCGAGCGGCAGTCGGCGACGCTGCACGTCGTCGTCAACCCGCTCGTCAACTGGATCTGGTTCGGCTTCGGCGTGCTGGCGTTCGGGACCATCATCGCGCTGCTGCCGGAGAAGGTGTTCGCCGTGGCGCTGGCCCGGGTGCCCGAAGGCGCGGTCACCTCGGGGCTGGTGATCCTGCTGCTCGTCGCGGGCGCTGCCGCACGCGCACGCGCAGCATCAGGAGGGCGTCGAGCGAGGGCTTCGTGGTGCCGCGGACGCCGCTCGAGCGCGATCTGCAGAAGGAGATCATCTGCATGTGCCGCGGCTGCGGCCGCCAGCGCCTGAGCGAGTGCACCTGCGGCCTCGCCGACAAGATGCGGAAGGAGCTGGCGGGACTGGTCGCACAGGGCAAGAACCGCGATCAGGTCTACCAGTACTTCATCGACCAGTGGGGGAGTCAGGAACCGCTGGCCAGCCCGATCGACAAGGGCTTCAACCGCCTCGCGTGGGCGTTCCCGTACGCCGTCGGCCTGCTGGGCCTCGGCGTCGCGACCGCGGTCGCGGTCCGCTGGTCGCGCTCCGCCGAGCCGACCCTGGCCGGCGCGGCGCCCGCCATCCCGGCCGATCCCGCCCTCGAGCAGCGCCTCTCCGATGAGCTCCGCGACCTCGACTGACGCCGCCGAGGCGCCGACCGCAAAGCCCCTTCCGCCGCGGCCCCGCCGCCGGCGCCGGCGGCCGACAGCGCGCAACCCTGGCACTTCTTCGTCGTCGCCTCACTGGCGGCGGCGACGCTGGCCGTCATCGTGTCGGTGCGCACGGCGCCCGAGCACCTCGTGATGCTCAGCGTCACCGTGTTCGCCGCGGGAGCGAGCGCGCTGGCCGCCTATCACGTCATCGCGCCGCTCGTGGCCGAGCGCCGGCGGCGCCGCGGCGTGGGCGCCGCGACACGCGCCGCGCTGCTCGCCGAGAAGGCGCTCGCGCTGCGCACCATCAAGGAGCTCGAATTCGATCGGGCGATGGGGAAGGTGTCCGACGCCGACTTCACCGAGATGTCCGGACGCCTGCGCGCGCGGGCGCTGCGCGTGATGCAGCAGCTCGAGGAGACGCCGGAGTGATGATGACGCCGCCTCACCGCGCGGGCGCGCTCGTCCGGCTGGCCGCTGTCGCCCTGTCGCTGGCGTTGCTCGCGTCGCCGGCCGTGGCGCAGATGCCGGACCTGTCGCAGATGAACGGGCGCTCGCTGCCGGCGCCCGACGCGCCGGTGGGCAGCGCGACCGTGCGCGTCATGCGCGAGACCCTGGGCAACAACGTCGTCGGCCAGGAGGTCACGCTGAACGACGCCAATGGCGTCAGCATCGGCACGCGCAAGACGGACGACGCGGGCCGCGCGACGTTCGAAGGCCTCCGGCCGGGCACCGCGTACACCGCCGTTGCCGTCGTCTCGGGCGAGCGGCTCGTCTCGCAGCCGTTCACGCAGCCGCCGTCCGGTGGCGTGCGCGTGGTGCTGGTCGCCGGGCTGGGCGCGGCCGGCGCCCCTCCGACTGGCGCACCGCCCGCGGCCGCGGCGAAACCGGCCGCGGCCGGCAGCATCACGCTCGGCACGCAGTCCCGGATGATCGTCGAGCAGGCCGACGAGTTCGTCGAGGTGTTCGTCCTCGCCGACCTGGTCAACACCACCGACGGTCCCGTGTCGCTGCCGTCGTCGATCGTCTTCACGCCGCCGGCCGGCGCGCTCGGCACCGCGGTGCTCGAAGGATCGACGGGCGCCGCGCTCGAGAACGGCCGCATCGTGGTGAAGGGGCCGCTGCCCTCCGGGCCGACGTCGATCCAGTTCGGCTACCGCCTGCCCAGCGACAGCGGCCGCGTGACGATCGCGCAGACCTATCCCGTCGGCGGTCCGATGAGCAGCGTGATCGTCCGCAAGCACGGCGCCACCGCCATCACCGTCGGCGGCGAGCGCCAGCGCCGCGACACACAGCTCGAAGGCCGCGACTACGTCATCGTGTCGACGGCCGCCATCCAGCCGGCGACGCCGCTCGCGGTGACAATCACCGGGATGCCGGCCCGGCCCCGTTGGCCGGTCCGCCTCGCGCTGTCGCTGGCCGGGCTCATCGTGCTCGCCGGCGTCGTGTTCGGGCGCGCCCGCGCCGACGACGACAGCACCGCGCCCGCCCGTTCATGATCAGTCGCGCCGGGCGATCCAGACAGCCTGGCGTTCGACGCCGTGACCGTCGACTACGGGCGCTCGCGCGTCCTGTCGAAGGTCTCCTTCGCCTGCCGCGCCGGCAGCCTCACCGGCATCTTCGGACCGAACGGCGCCGGCAAGACCACGCTCCTGCGGCTCGCGTCCGGGCGCGCCCGTGCGTCGCGCGGCCGCGTCGTGTACGGCGAGGGCGCCGGTGCGCCGTCCGCGGCGATGCGCGGGCACATCGGCTGGCTCGGCCACGATCCCGGGCTCTACCCGGAGCTGACCGCGGCGGAGAACCTGCGCTTCTTCGCCGCGCTGCACGCCGTCCCCGATCCGGACGCACGCGTCGCCGAGGCGCTCGACCGGGCGCGGCTGCGCGATCGCGCCGGCGATCCCGTCGGCAGGTTCTCGCGCGGCATGCGGCAGCGGATCGGCCTCGAGCGGGCGCTGATCGCAGGGCCGCGCATCGTCCTGCTCGACGAGCCGTTCACCGGCCTCGACGAGGTGTCTTCGCAGCTGCTCCTGGCCCGGCTCGCGGCGCTGCGTGACGGCGGCGCGATCGTCCTGCTGTCGACGCACGACCCGGGGCGAATCGAAGCGCTGCTCGACGCCGCGATCGTGCTGCGCGGTGGACGCCTGGTCGCGCACCTGGCGGCCGGGCCCGGCCTCGCCGCGGCCATCGCGGCCGCGCAGGAGCCCGCGTCGACCGCGCCGCGACACGCGGACGCTGCAGGCCGAGCGCCCGGAGCGAGCCGACGCGCGCGCGATCGGTCGCGCCCGGGCGCGAGGCCAGCCAGGGGTCGAGCCAGGCCTCGGGGCGACCATCGCCGCGTTCCTGCGCGTCGCCGGCCTCGTCGCGCACAAGGACGCGCTCGTCGAGCTGCGCAGCCGCGAGCTGGCGCTGACCACGCTGTTCTTCGCGGTGGTGGCGGTGCTCGTCTTCGCCTTCGCGTTCGTCGCCGACAGCCAGGCGCCTCGCGAAGCTCCAGCCGGCATCCTCTGGGTCACGACGCTGTTCGCCGGCACGCTGGCGCTGGCGCGCGCGTTCGATCGGGAGCACGCCCACCAGACCCTCGCGGCGCTGCTCTCGGCGCCGGTGGATCGCGCCGCGATCTACGTGGGCAAGGTGCTCGGCCTGGTCGCGCTCCTCGCGGTCGTGCTGGCCGTCGTGATTCCGCTGGTCGGCCTGCTCTTCGGGGCGTCGTTCTGGCGCGCGCCCGGTGTGTTCCTCGGCCTCGTGGCCGGCGGTGTGGTCGGGCTGGTCGCCGTCGGCAGTCTCTTTGCGGCTATGCTGGTGCGGACGCGGAGCCGGGACGTGCTGCTGCCCGTGCTGCTGTATCCGATGGTCGTGCCCGTGCTGCTGGCGGGCGTGCGCGGCACAGCGGCGCTGCTGCAGCCGGAACCCAATCGGGCGGCGGCCGCCATGTGGCTGTCCATCCTCGTGAGCTACGACGCCGTCTTCGTCACGCTCGCGCTCTGGCTGTTCGACGCCGTGACCGCCGAAGACTGACACGAGACTGACGGCCTACGGCGCCCCATCGACCGATGCTGCAACGATCCTTCGTCTTCTTCCTGCTCGCCGGCTTCACGCTCGTGCTGTCGGCGCCGCTGCTCATCGCCGCGGCGCCGTTCGAATCGACGATGGGGCTGATCCAGAAGATCTTCTATTTCCACGTCCCGTCGTGGATCGCGATGTTCAGTGCCATCGCCGTCTGCGGCGTCGCCAGCGTGCGCTACCTGATGACGCGCTCACCGTCGGCCGATCGGCTGGCCTTGTCCGCGGCGGAGCTGGTCATCGTCTTCGGCCTTATGGGACTGCTCACCGGCCCGCTCTGGGGACGCAAGGCGTGGGGCGTCTACTGGCAGTGGGACGCAAAGCTGACCACCGCGCTGGTGTTGTGGCTGATCTTCGTCGCCTACAACCTCCTGCGGCGCTTCGGCGGGGCCGGATCGGAACGGCTCGCCGCCGGCATCGCCATCTTCGGCATGGCCAACGTGCCCTTCGTCTATTGGTCGGCGCATCTCTGGCGCACGGTGCATCCGAAGACCAGCGTCGTGATGACCCTCGATGCGAGCATGCGTCCGGCGTTCTACTGGAGCGCGTTCGGCTTCCTGCTGATTTTCGGCGCGCTGCTCGCGGCGCGCACCCGGCTCGAGGCGCTGCGTGCGTCGATCGACGACGCGTATCTCTCCGCGGAGGATCTGTGATGCAAGCCCCGTCACCCGCCTCGCCGCCGCCGCTCGACCGCGGCGCCCGCCCAGGACGAGTTCGTACCGATCAGCGAGCTGCCGGCCGACGAGAAACTGCCGGCCGCGCCGCTGCTGATTGCCGCCTACGCCGTCGTGTGGATCGTGCTCGCGGTCTACGTCTGGACGTTGTGGCGCCGGTTCCTGCGCGCCGAGCAGGACCTCAAGCAGCTCGCCGGCCGGCTGCCGCCCGCCCGGTAGGAGCCGACGATGGGCGTCGACTTCGGCAACATGCACGCGGGGCACTTCATCTTCATCCCCGCCGTGCTGCTGATCGGCATCGTGATCGGGTGGGTCCTGGGCTCGCGGGCCGCCGCCGATGCCTACGCCGCCGAACTCCGGCGCCGCGAGGCGCGACGCACGCCGGCGCCGGGCGAGGGGCCGCGCGATCGCGCGGCCGACGCCTGACACGCCGCGTCAGCGGCCCACGGCGAGACGACGCGCCAGGATGTCGGGCAGGCCGGCGTCGCGGATGCGGCGCTGGGCCTTGTCGACGTCGTACTCGACGCGCGCCAGGGTGAGCGTCCGCGCCTCGCTGTCGTAGACGGCGTAGGCCGCACGCGGATCGCCGTCGCGCGGCTGCCCGACGGCGCCCGGATTCACCACGAAGCGGCGCCGCTCGTCCAGCGAGAGCTCGAGCGGCCGCCCCTGGCCGGTGTCCTCGACCATCAGGAGGTCGGGCTCGTCGAGCGACAGGATGTAGCAGGCCGGCACGTGGGTGTGCCCGAACAGGCAGACCGGCCGGCGGGCGGATTCGAGGGCCCGTGCCGCGTCCCTCGGCGTGAAGAGATACTCGTCCTCGTCGTCCGGCATCCCGTGGCAGATCTCGACGACGTCGTCGACGATGGCCGGACCCTGCGGCAGGTTGGCCAGCCAGTCGCGGTGCTCGGCGGTCAGCGTTTCGGCCGTCCAGGCGGCCGACTGGAGCGCGGCCGGGTTGAACGCCTCGGGAATCTCGAGGCCGGCGATTACTTTGTCGTGGTTGCCGCGGATCATCGCGGCCGGGGCGAGCCCGCGGACGCAGGCGATGACTTCGTTCGGCCCGGCGCCGTAGCCGACGACGTCCCCCAGCAACAGGTGCGCCTCGACGGCGCCGGCCGCGGCCAGGACGGCCTCGAGCGCGTCGATGTTGCCGTGGATGTCGGTGAGCACCAGATAGCGCATGCGCGGCCGGGCTCAGGACGCGAGGCGATCGAGGAGCACGTCGACCACTGCCTCGACCGGCTGGCCGGTCGCGTCGATGCGGACGTGCGCGTGTTGGTAGGCTTCGCGGCGGGCCAGGTAGAGCGCCTCCATCTGGGAGCGGTTGGCGGCCAGCGGTCGCCGACCATCGGAGGGGAGACGGCTCACGATCTCGTTGAACGAAATATCCAGCCAGATCGAACACCCGTCGGCCTGAATCACGGCGCGGTTGACGGGGTCGGCGAAGGTACCGCCGCCGGTGGCGACGACCACATTCCGCCGGGGGAGGACGCGCTCCAGCGCGGCCCGCTCGAGCCGGCGGAAGTGGGGCTCGCCATGCGCGGCGAAGATGTCGGCCACGGTCCGGTGCTCGGCGCGCTCGATTTCCTCGTCGAGATCGAGGGTTTCCCAGGACAGCCGGCGCCCGAGCGCCCTCGCCACCGTGGTCTTGCCTGCCGTCATGAAGCCGACCAGATACACCTTGTCAGCCCTCACCGGGCGCCCCGCGCATGCACGGATCTTACCATCCACGCGTCGTTGGACTTGAACCAACGCATCAGGCTGACGTACCTTTGTAGCCAGACTACATGTCGGGCCCGCGCTGCCTCGTCCGCTTCACGATCTTCAGCGTGTTCGACACGCTCGACCTGATTCAGGTCGTGAGCGACCGGTTGAGCGCGATCGGCGGCCTCGACGAGGACGCCACGCACTGGGTCGGCGTGTCGGTGCGTGAATCCGTGATCAACGCCATTAAACATGGCAACCGCTTCGATCCGTCGAAGCTGGTCACGGTCGAATTCTCGCTGGAGCCGGCGGCGGCCCCGACCGCGCTGACGATCCGCATCACCGACGAGGGGGAAGGCTTCGACCCGGTCGAAGTGGCCGACCCGCTGGCCCCCGAGAACCTGTTGCGCTCGAGCGGCCGGGGCATCTTCTTCATGCGCAGTTTCATGGACGACGTCACGCTGCAGCGGCGCCCCGCCGGCGGAATGGAGGTGCTGATGACCAAGCGCCTGCCCTCGGCCGAGCCGGCCAGTGCCTGAGCTGCCGACCGGCGGATCCCCGCCGGCCCCTCCGGATCCTCTCTACCTCGCAACCGCCATCGAGGCCGTGCTCGAGGCGGGCCGCATCCAGCTCGCCTCGTTCGGCAAGGACGGCCTGCGCATCGACAAGAAGGGCGCGATCGACCTGGTGACCGAGGTCGACGTCGCCGTCGAGCGCCGCTTCCGCGCCTTCATCGCCGAGCGGTTTCCGGACCACGCCATCCTGGCGGAGGAAATGGGCGGTCCAGCGCCGGGCAGCGCGGCGCGACACTGCTGGATCTACGATCCGATCGACGGGACGACCAACTTCGCGCACGGTCTGCCGATCTTCTGCGCGTCGCTGGCGCTCGAGATCGACGGCGTGGTCACCGTCGGAGCGATCTACGATCCCACCCGCGAGGAGTTGTTCACCGCCGAGCGCGGCGGCGGGGCCTACCTCAACGGACGGCGCCTCGAGGTGACCCGAGCGGACGCGCTCATCGACGCGCTCCTCTGTACCGGCTTCCACTACGACGTCCACGGCTCCGGCGAAGCGGTGCTGGCGCTGTTCGGCGCGTTCGTCCGCCGGGCGCGGGCGGTGCGCCGGCTGGGCTCCGCGGCGCTGGACCTCTGCTACGTCGCGGCCGGCCGTTTCGATGGCTTCTGGGAGGATCTGCTCAAGCCGTGGGACATCGCGGCGGGGGCGCTGATCGTCGAGGAGGCCGGCGGCATCGTGTCCGGGCTCGGCGGCGAGCCGTTCGACGTCCGCAAGGGCCAGCTCCTCGCCGCCAATCGCCACGCTCCATCCGCAGCTCCTCGAGGTCATCCGCCAGCATCGCGCCGCGCGGTGATCCCGCCGCCGGCGCGGGGCGTCCTGCCGGGGCGTCCTGACTAGGTATCAGTCGACGCTGGCACGGCCTATGCTACGGCTGGAGCAGCGACCCGACGGCTGGTACCGGCGGGAGATCGGGCTCAGACCCACGGAGGTTGTTCATGCGTCGTTCCGTTCTGGCTTCCACGCTCCTCGTCGCGGCTTTTGCCGCCGCTCCGCAGATTGCCGCCGCCGACACGCTGTTCGGCGGAACCTTCGGCGGTTTCATCCCGAGGGGCCAGGACAGTCGAGTCACCGGCGACGTCCTGACCGAGACCTTCGGCCTTCGCAACGGGTTCCGCACGCTCTTTGACGACGATGGGGACAAGGACCCGATCAGACTCTTCGGCGGTCCGACGTTCAGCGGCGAAGTGCTCTTCGGTATCGGCGACTGGGTCGAAGCCGGGGTCGGCATCGGCTACAGCTCGCAGGAGCGCGACAGCTTCTACACCGACTTCACGGATACCGACGGCACCGAGATCGAGCAGGTCACGCGGATGCGCATCGTCCCGCTGAGCCTCACGGTGCGCGCCTTCCCGATCGGCCGCACCACGCCCGTGCAGCCCTACGTCGGCGGCGGCATCAATTTCTATCGCTGGCAGTACCGCGAGGCGGGCGAGTTCATCGACTTCTCCGACACCACGCTGCCGGTGTTCATCGATACGTTCACCGACGACGGCACGGCGACCGGCGGACTCGTGCTCTTCGGCGTCCGCGTGCCGATCGGCCACTTCAACGTCGGCGGCGAAGCCCGCTGGCAGGGTGGCAGCGCCGACCTGGCGCCGGAACTGAACTTCGCCGGCGACAAGCTGGATCTCGGCGGCTGGACCGCCGCCGCCACCTTCCACTACAAGTTCTGAGTGTGCGGCAGCCGGCGGGCCGCGAGTACCTTCCGCCCACGGCAGCCCTGCCCATCAGGACCGTCGAACGCCCGCCGGCTCCGAGCCGGCGGGCGTTCTCACTTCCGGCGGTAGAGGGCGACGCCGCCGCCTTCACATACCCGATCGAAGCCGGCGAGGAAGTCGGGACGCTCGCGCCGCCGCGCCGCCAGCACGTCGCCGCCTTCCGACTGTTCTTCGATCAGCACCCAGCCGGCGTGACGCGCCGGATGCTCGAGGCTGTCGGCCCAGATCTGACCGATCCCTTCGTGGATGTAATCGTGCAGGAAGATGCCGTCCGCCGAGGTCTCCTGCATCAGGTGGGCGAGCGATCCCATGCTCGCCAGGATCGGCTCGCCGCGGCGGTCGCGCACGAGGCAGGCGCGAACGGCGCGACGGTCGACGCTGTGCGGGCGATCCCACTGCGCTTCGAGGACCATCGGCGCCGTCGATGACCACGGCGGCGTCTGGATCAGCGCCGCCGTCACGACGAGGATCGCCGCCGGCGCCTGCAGCAGCCGCGGCGCCAGGCCGACGCCGAGACCGCTGGAGGCCGCCAGCATCATCGCCAGCACCACCATGTAGCGGATCCGGAACGGGTGGCCCTGGTAGAACGCGTAGATCGGGAGCGCGGCGCAGCCGGCCAGCGCGAACGTGACGAGCAAGGCGCGATGCGCGCGATCGCGCAGGATCGCCCAGAGCACGAGCAGCAACCCGGCGACGCCGAGGCCGACCGTCCAGTTGCCGTTCAACTTCCGCATCGCCCACCACACCGAGCCGGCGGCCTTGAACGGGCGGTGGTAGTCCGGGTTGTCGGCGACGAAGAAGCCGCCGGTGACGAACCAGGCGCCGACGGTGGCCTTGCTGAGCACGAGGAAGGCGAGGATCGCCACGATCGGCCAGGCCGCCAGGCGCGCGACGCGCCGAATCGTCCGCTCGATCGGGTGGCCCGACGTCGCGAGCGCCACGGCCGCGGCGCCGATTGCCGCCGCGGTGATCGGCCACGCCTCGTAGCGGGTCAGGCAGGCCAGGCCGAGGACGACGCCGGCCGCGGTCGGCGGATCCTCCGCGCCCGCGGCGGCCCAGCGCCACGTCAGCGCGACGCCGCCCAGCGTCAACGCCATGAGCAGCGGCTCGGTCATCGGCGTCGATTGGAGGTACAGCACGTCGGGCTGCGAGGCGAGGACTACGGCACCGGCGGCGGCGCCCGCGATCGATCCGGTGGCGCGATGGATCAGCCAGACGAGAGTGCCGACGGCCAGCGCGAAGCAGCTCACCGACATCGCGACGCCCGAGAAGCCGGTGCGGTACCACGCAGTCGACCTGGACCGGACCGGCGTTCAGCAGGTGGGGCAGCGGCAGCCACACCGCGCCGATCTGCCACCAGCCGGGCCGCAGCGAGTCGGCGATGCGCCGTGCCACGACCAGGTGGCCCTTGGCGTCGTAGTGGCTGAGCGTGAGATCGAGGCCGGCATAGTGCACGGCCGTGACGGCCCCGACCACGAACGCGGCAGCGACCGCCCACCAGAAGAGAGCGCGGGACGACAAGACGCGATAGTCTATCGTGATCGTGAAGAGCTTTCTCACCTGGATACAGGCGCTCGCCGCCTCACTGGGCGCGCCGGGATTGTTCCTGGTCGCCGCCCTCGACTCGTCGTTCCTCTCGCTGCCGCAGGTCAACGACCTGCTGCTCATCCTGAGCGTGACGCGCCACCCCGAGTGGATGCCGCTCTATGCGTCGATGTCGACGCTCGGGTCGCTGGCCGGCTGCTTCGTGATGTACGGCATCGGCCGCAAGGGCGAGGAGGCGCTGATCCGGAAGCGCTTCAGCGGCCCGCGCAGCCAGCGGGCGCTGGCGCTGTTCAATCGCTTCGGGATGCTGGCGGTGCTGGTGCCGGCGATCCTGCCGCCGCCGGCGCCGTTCAAGATCTTCGTCATCCTGGCCGGCGCGTCGCGGATGAACCCGTGGACCTTCGCGATCGCGATCGTGCTCGGCCGCGGCTTCCGCTACTTCGGCGAAGGGCCTCCTCGCGGTGTGGTACGGCGAGCGGGCGCTCGCCTTCCTGCAGGAGAACGGCCGCCAGGTCGCGCTGTGGACGGGCCTGACCGTGCTCGTGCTCGGCGCCGCGCTATTTCTGGTGGCGATCGCGGCGGCGGCCCACCGTCGTCGCACCGCTGCCGCCGGCGTGACAGCGCCGCGTAGCAGCCCGCGCGGCCGGCCGACCGAGCCACGTCACGGCACGTCGTAGATGCGCTCGCAGGCGGCGATCTCGGCCTCGATGTGGGCCGGCGGCCAGCCCAGCTCGAACGCCATGATCGCGGCGGCGCGCTCGAGCGCCGTGCGTCCCGGATGCCCGGTCACGCCGGCCTCGGTGCGCCGCAGGATCGCATCGGCCAGCGTCACGGCCGCCTCCTCGCGCATCGCGTAGACGATCTCGGCGCCCAGCGTCGGGCAGGTGGGCGACAGCGGCTCGCCGAGCGGCCCGTCGGCGACGAGCCGGCGCACCTGGTCGTGCTCGCTGCCGTAGAGGCGCGCCAGGCGTTCGCTGGCGTCGCGGTCGATCCCGTCGTCGCGCCGCCGGGCGTCGGACAGGAAGGCGGTCGAGATCGCCGACGTCGCCGCCCGCCAGCGGCGTGGTGTCGGTCGTGCACGGTGGCGCCGGCTGGCCGAGAGCCGCGAACACGCGATCCACGGTGAGCTGCGCGGTGTGCCGCGCGGTCGTGTAGCGCGTGCCGACGACGCTCACGAGCCCGGGGTGGCCGTCGTCCGCGTGATCGCGGATCACGCTGGTCTTGAGCAGCCGCACCTCGCCGTCGACGACCGCGGCGGTGGGCAGCAGGCCGCGGTGCACCAGGCGGATGTCGGCGCGGGTCAGCCCGGCGCGCGGGAACGCCAGGTTGAAGTCGCGCAGGAACGTGTCCACGTCGGCGGGCGGCACGACCGGGCTGTCCGCCGTGCCCTCGTAGGGCTCGTGGCTGGTGCCGGCGATCGTCACCCCGCGCCACGGCGCCGCGAAGAACAGCCGGCCCCGCGCCATGCCGCCCACGGCGGCCTCGAGGCCGAGCGAGCGCGTGACCACGTTCAGCCCGAGCGACAGGACCGGCACCAGGCGGGGCAGCGCGCCGCCGAGCAACTGCGCCGCGACGCGGTCGCCCTGCGGCCCGGTGGCGTTCACGACGAGACGCGCCGAGACGTCCAGCGCGTGCTCATGCGCCGCCCCGGACGGTGCGACGACCGGCTGCGGCGCGACGTCCACGCAGCGGACGCCGCGGACGCGGCCGCCGTCGACGAGCGCGGTATCGGCGCGCAGATAGGTCGCGATCACCGCCCCCTTGGCGGCCGCCGCCTTGGCGAAGGCCAGCGTGACGCGCTCGCCGTGCACCATCTGGCCGTCCTGCCAGGCGACGCCGCCGGTGACGCGCGCCGGGTCGGACAGCGGATCGAGCGCGAGATACGCCTCGCGGCCGAGGATCCGCGTGCCCTCGAGGTGCAGCGCGCGATCGACGCCCTCGTTGCGATCGCGGGCCAGCAGGTCGTAGGCGCGGAAGTAGGCGGTGAAGGCGAGCCGGTTGCGCGTGAGCGTGCCCAGGGCCGGCGAGACGAAGGTCAGCGGCCGCACCAGGTGCGGGGCGATGCGCAGCAGGGCGCGGCGCTCGCGCACGTACTCGCGCAGCTCGTCGAGGCGCAGGCCCTGCAGGCTGCGGACGCCGCCGTGCAGCGTCTTGGCGTTGTTGAACGACGTCCCGCCGCCGATGTCGCCGCGATCGATCAACGCCACGCGCAGGCCGCGCAGCGTGGCGTCCCACGCAATGGCCGCGCCGTAGATGCCGGCGCCGATGACGACCAGATCGAAGGGCTCGCGCAGGCGGTCGAGGTCCCGCTTCACGCGGCGTACCCTAACATAGAGGGATGCCAGAGCCGTCCGCCGCCCTCCACGACCTGACGCGCGTCCTCGTCGCCGGCCCGCCGCTCGCGCGGGCGCGCGCCGTGACGATCCTGCTGCACGGCCGCGGCGGCTCTGCCGACGACATCGCCAGCCTCGCGACCGTCCTCGCGATCGACGGGCTGACCTTCCTCGTCCCCGAAGCGACGGGGCACACCTGGTATCCGCAGCGTTTCCTGGCGCCGCTCGCCGCCAACGAGCCCTGGCTCGGGTCGGCGCTCGGCGTCGTCGCGACGCTGGTGGCCCAGGCGACCGCGGCGGGCATCCCGGCGGAGCGGATCGCGATTGCCGGCTTCTCGCAGGGCGCTTGCCTGGCGCTCGAGTCCGTGGCGCGGACACCGGCGCGCTACGGCGCAGCGATCGCCTTCTCAGGCGGGCTGATCGGCCCGCCGGACGAGCCGCGGCCGCCAGCCCCCGGCAGCCTGGCCGGGACGCCGGTCTTCCTCGGCTGCGGCGACCAGGACGGGCACATTCCCGTGGCCAGCGTCGAGACAAGCGCCGCGGTCCTGCGCGGCCTCGGGGGAGAGGTCGACGTGCGGATCTATCCGGGGATGGGGCACACCATCAACCAGGACGAGATTGCCGCCGCCAGGGCGCTCCTGACCGCACTGGTATAACGGGCTGTATAATCGGGCCCGCTCAGCTGCCCGCCGGTCCGCATGCCGCCCGATCTATCCGTCGTCATCCCCATCTACAACGAGTCGCCGAACGTTCGCCAGCTCCACGCCGAGCTGACGGCGACGCTGGAGACGTGGGGGCGGCCCTACGAGATCGTCGCGGTCGACGACGGCAGCCGCGACGACAGCTTTCAGATCCTGTCCGAGCTGCACGCCGCCGATCCGCGGCTGCGCGTGATCCGCTTCCGCCGCAACTTCGGCCAGACGGCGGCCTTCGCGGCCGGCTTCGCGCACGCGCGCGGCGCCATCATCGTCACCTCGGACGGCGATCTGCAGAACGATCCGCGCGACATCCCGGCCCTGGTCGCCGAGCTCGAGCGGGGCGCCGACATCGTCTGCGGCTGGCGGCGCGATCGCAAGGACACCTGGCTGACGCGGCGGCTGCCGTCGATGCTCGCCAACCGGCTGATCTCGGCGGCGACCGGCGTCCGCCTGCACGACTACGGCTGCTCGCTGAAGGCCTTTCGTGCCGAAGTCGTCAAGCCGCTGCGCCTCTACGGCGAGATGCACCGGTTCATCCCGGCCATCGCCAGCGAGATCGGCGTCCGCATCACCGAGCAGGAAGTGAACCACCGCGCCCGCATGCACGGCGCGTCGAAGTACGGCCTGTCCCGCACCGTGCGGGTGGTGCTCGACCTGCTGACCGTGAAGTACCTGCTCGACTACTCGAAGCGGCCGCTCCAGATCTTTGGCCTGGTGGGGCTGCTGTTCGGCGGTCTGGGCGCGCTGATCCTGCTCTGGCTGGTGGGCGTGAAGTTCATCGGCCACCAGGGCATCGGCGACCGGCCGCTGCTGCTGTTCGGCATCCTGCTGGTGTTCACCGGCGTCCAGCTGGTGACGATCGGCCTGCTCGCTGAGATGCAGGCCCGCACGTACCACGAGTCGCAGAACAAGGCGACGTACGTGGTCCGCGATGTCTTGGGCTAGCCGTTCGCGGTTGTCGGCTGCGGCGGGCGGACGAACAGCCAGGTCAGCGCCGAGAAGGCATACAGACCGGCCATCACGTAGAGCGGGATGGCCCAGCTGTCGTAGCGCTGGACCAGCCAGGCGGCGACGATCGGGCTGCTGATGCTGCCGATCTGGCCGGTCGTGTTCATGCACGCGCTGAGCACGCCGGCGTGGTCGCCGCCGATGTCGATGGCCGCCGCCCAGTGGGCGCCGAGCGCGAACATCGAGGCCGCGGTCGCGATCGCGAGCAGGATGGCCGCCGCCCGCGGGCTCTCGGTGCCCACCGACAGCACCATCATCAGCGCCGCCACGACGTAGCTGCCCAGGCCGACGGTGACGCGGCCGACGCGCAGGCCGTGCCGGCGCGCCAGGAGGTCGGTCGCGATGCCGCCGAGGAGTCCCGAGACGACGCTCAGGAGCAGCGGCAGCCCGGAGTAGAGCGCCAGCGAGCCCGCCGTGAAGCCGCGCCGCTCGGCGAGGTAGGTCGGCAGCCAGGTCATCACGAAGTACGACCCGTAGCTGTTCGAGAAGTAGCCGAGGCACAGGGCCCAGGCGCTGGAGCTGACCGCGAGCGCGCGCAGCGTGTGGCCGTCGACGTCGTGCCGGGCCGCGTTGCCGCGCCCGGCGGTGATCACTGCGAGCTCGGCGGGACCGACGGCTGGGTGCTCGGCCGGTTCGTCGCGGAACCAGCGGTACCACGCGGCCGCCCAGACGAAGCCGACCAGGCCGAAGCAGACGAAGACGCCGCGCCAGCCGACCCGCGGCTCGAGCAGGCCCACGAGCGCCGGCGTCAGGCCACCGGCGAGAAAGGCGCCGGCGAAGAAGACGCCCTGCACGCGCCCGCGCTCGTGAGCAGGGATCCAGCGCGAGAACGTCCTCGCGGCGTTCGGCCATGCGCCAGCCTCCCCGGCCCCGAAGAGGAACCGGATCGCGAGCATGCTGGAGTAGCTCCAGACGGAGGCCGTCGCGATCGTGAAGGTGGACCACCAGCAGACGATGCGCGTCAGGACGCGCCGCGTGCCGACGCGCTCGCCCCACCACGCGGACGGCACCTCGAACACCGCGTAGGCCACGGCGAAGGCGCTGAAGACGTAGCTCATGTCGAGCTTCGTCAGCGCCAGGTCGCGCATGATCAACGGCGCCAGCGTGGAGATGCAGATGCGATCGAGGTAGGTCACCCCGGCGAGGGCGACCGCGAATGCGACGACACGGTAGCGGACGCGGTCGCTGCGCTCGATGGACATCTGGACCTGAAGGGCGCGATCCCGGCCGCTACTTCTTGAACCGCTGCAGCGTCCGCACGCCGTTCACGGTGGTGGTGCCGAGGAAATCGCTGTCGCACAGGCGCCAGCGGTTGTTCTCGTAGACGGCGTTCACCTGGTCGGTCCCGAACGAGACGACGTGCCGGCCATCCGACTTGCGGGTCGATTCCCAGCGCACCGGAACGTAGGCGCAGGCGTCGCCGAAGCGGTCGCGATCGCGGCAGTACGATCCGAAGGCGACCTCGACCGGCGGGTTCGGCTCGATGCTGTAGCTCGTGATCGTGAACTCCTGCTGGTTGCGCCGGACGTCCTCGAGCTCGGACGCCTTGCCGCGGCACGTGTCAGTGAAGTTGCGGACGACCTGCTCGGGCGAGAGGCGCTGCTGCGAGAAGTCGACCAGGAACTCGACCGCCATGTCGCGCACTTCCTTGGCCGATGCGTGGAGCCGCACCGTGAACGCGCCCGGCACCCGGTGTTCCGCCGTGACCGGCAGGCCCTGGGCGTTCACTGTCTGGTAGGTCTCGACGACGACGAGGTTCAAGCGCACCTCGGCGGGGGTGGTGGCCTGCGCGGGCGCCCGCCACGTGACCTCGCGGCCGGTGCCGGAGAAGGCGCCGGCATCCGCGGTCCATTCATAGCGCAGCTGATCGGCCGGCGTCTCCGCATCGGAGACCGTGGCGGTGACGGTGAGCGTGTCGTCGAGGTCGGCGAACGCGCTGGGCGCCTTGGCCCGCGTGCTGCGCGAAGTGATGCCGCCGATGCTCGGTGGCTGATTCGTCGACGCGCTCGGCGCCTCGAACATGAAGCCGTTGCGGAGCGTGCCGCTGCGGCCGGCGACCGTAACCACGACGTCGCCCGGCCCGCTCGCGTGCTGCGGCGTGCGGGCGGTCAGGCTGGTCGCGCCCTGCACGGCCACGTCCGTCGCGGCCGTGCCACCAATGGTCACGGTCGCGCCGGCGGCGAAGTTGGTACCGGCGACGGTGACGGCGGTGCCGCCGAGCGTGGTCCCGACGGCCGGGGTGACGGCGCTCACCGTCGGTGTCTGTGCGCCTGGGTTCGGTGACGGCTCGTTCGGGGTGTCCCCACCGCAGCCGGCGAGCCCCAGAATGGCCCACGCGGCGAGGGCGAGATGGCGGGAGAAGCGGGTCATCGAGTGCATCGATTCTAGCAGGACGGACGAGGCGGACCGGCGGCCGCGGCCGCGCGAACGCCGCGATCAGCCGCGGCGGAAGCGCCAGAAGGTCTTCAGGGCCCGCCACCAGTCGCGCGCGCCGATCTTCTTGCCTTCGGCCTTGGAGCGGGGCGCGTAGCCGATCGGCACCTCGACGATCCGGTAGCCCCTGGCGATGACCTTGGCCGAGATTTCGTGATCCAGCTCGAAGCCGGTGGTCTGGAGGTCGAGTCCGTCGAGCAGCGGCCGTGGAAAGAGCTTGTAGGCCGTCACCGTGTCCGTCAGGTAGCGGCCCGTCGTCAGCCACGCCGTCACGCTCAGGCTTCGGCCGCCGACGTAGGCCGCCCACGACTGGCCGGGCCAGGGACCGGCGAACACGTTACGCAGCGCCGAGGCGTCGGGATAGGGCAGGTAGCGGCTCCCGTAGACGACCGTCCGCTCGCCGCCGGCGCGCAGCACGGCCAGCATCGGCAAGTAGTCCTGCGGGTCGTACTCGAGAATCGGCGTCCTGGATGAGGACGTGACTGCCGGTGGCAGCGGCGATGCCGGCCCGGACCGCGGCTCCCTTGCCGGCGTTCGGCCGCTGCCGGATCACGCGCACGCCGCCGTGGTGCTCGGCGATGTCGGCGGTGTCGTCCGCGGACCCGTCGTCGACGACGATCAGCTCAGGCGTGACGCCGATCCCGGCCAGATCGACCGCCTGGATCCGTTCGAGGAGCGTGCCGATGAACGCGGCTTCGTTGTAGGCCGGGATGACGACGGACAGCGTGATCGGGATCATCGGCGGGCGAGATAGGCCTCGACGGCGGCGACGTCGGCCGGCGTGTTGACGCCGATCGTCTCCTCCGGGTCGAGACACGGAAAGGTCGCGACGTGCCCGACCCGTTCGATCCACGGCAGGAACGGGAGGAAGTTCCGCTCGCCGGTGGTCGCGCCGGCGGCGTCGGGCGCGGCGGCATAGCGCGGCAGCTCGTCGAGATACGCGGCGACGCTGAGCGCGAACAGCCCGGCGTCGGCTTCGCCCTCGGCTGGCATCGCGTCGCCTTCGCGCCGGTGCCGCACGTAGTGGACGCGGCCCGCCGTATCGCGATCGAGATGGATGTACGGCTCGGCCTTGCGGCAGGTCGGCAGCGTCAGTGTCGCGCCGTCGCCGCACGGCGACTCCGGCCAGGCGCGCGAGTGTCTCCGGCCGGATGCCGATCTGATCGCACCACGTGATCCAGACGCAAGCCGGATGCTCCCGCCGGATCGCCTCGAGCGGCCGGAGCACGGCGTCGAGCATGCCGATTGGCGTCGGCTGCTCGTGGATCGTGGCGTCGAGGCCGAGCGACGCGCAGGCGGCGGCAACCGCGTCGCGATCGACCGGCCGCACCACGATGTGCCAGCGATCGATCCACGGCCGGTGCAGAGCCGCCAGGTGGGCGAGCATCGGCCGGCCGGCGACGGGATGGAGGACCTTGGCCTGCGACGACCCGAGCCGGGAGCCGGTCCCGGCCGCCGGCAGCACGAGCACCCGCGACGCCGACGCCGTCATGCCGATCGCGATCCCGGGTCGCTGCGGGCCGGAGTCGGCGCCGGCACCGTGGGCGGCGTGAGGCCGCTCCGGGCCCACAGCAGACCGCCTGGCAGGTTGCCGACGACGCCGAGGGCGACGAACAGCACCGACAGGGCGAACGCCGCCGGCTCGGCGACGCCCGCCGCGTCGAAGAAGAGCACGAACGCCGCCTGGCTGGTGCCGAGCCCGTAGACGGTGATCGGCAGCAGCATGACGAGGAGGATAATCGGGATGAAGGCGAAGTAGGCCGAGAGCGGCGCGTCGATGCCGAGGCCGAGGCCGAGGCACCACGCCTGGAGCACGCGCAGCACCTGCACGCCGATCGAAGCCAGCGAGACGGCGCTGAGCAGGCCGTGATGCGCCGCGTAACGTTGCACGGCGCCAACGACGGCCGAGCCCGCGGCATGCGCGCGGGCCCAGGGCAGGCGTTGCACCAAGGCGATCAGGAACGCCGCGACCCGCGCGCTGAACACGGCCGCGGCCACGGCGGCACAACCGGCCGCAGTGACGGCGAGCCCGCCGAGGACCGCCGCGACGATTTCGGGCCGGGCCGGGAGGTCACGCGCCAGCCACAAGCCCACGACGGCCATGGCGAGCACGCCGAGCACCCCGAGGACGCGGTCCATGAACACCGACGCGACCGCGTCGGCCATCGGCACGCCGAGGCGGGCGAGCGACGCAGCCCGCACGGCGTCACCCCCGACGCTGGCGGGGAGGAACGTGCCGACGAACGTGCTGACGAAGAACACGTGCAGGATGGCGCCAAGGCCGACCCTGGGCCTGCTGCCGTCACTGGCTGCCGGCGCGAACGGCACCAGGAGCCAGAGCCAGCGCCACGCCATCAGCGTGCGATCGACGACCACGAGGAGGACGGCGGCCACGAGGGGACCGGGCCGCGCGCGGGCCGCGTGCTCCCAGACGAGCGCCGGCTCGCTCTTCCAGAGGATGAAGGCGGTGAGGCCCAGGGCGACGGCCAGCCGGAGGACGCTGCCGGCCGACGGCAGGCGGGCCGGGCGGCCCGGGCTGGCGGTCACTTCACTTGGCGGCCGGCATCGACGGCAGCGTCTCGAGATGACGCGCCGGATCTCGCTTCACCTTGACGGCGCGGCGGAGGAACTTGGCGTACGGCACGACCTGCTTCATCGCCCCGACGTTGACCTGGCACGGGCTCAGGCACGTCTTGCAGATCGTCTGGTCGAAGCTGGCGCGGTGGGCCAGGTTGTCGGGCCGGTAGTAGAGATCGCCGGCCGGCGTCTCGCGGACGTTGCCGATCTCCTGCGAGTTCTCGCAGTAGAACAGCGCGCCGTTCGAGTTGAGGAGCAGGCCCTGCGACTTGAACGGGCACGGCATCGTGCGCTGATAGCCGTTGGCGATCATGTCCGCGTAATGCAGGTACATGAACGCCTGGCCGGAGAGCACGCTCTCTTCCTTGACGCGGTCGAGGAAGAAGTGCCGCATGTATTCCTCTTCGCGCGGGCGGAAGCCGATCGACTCCTCGAGGCTGCGGTTGCCGAGCATGTTGTCGGTGAAGCGCAGCATGTTGAAGACGACGTCGAGCTTGCGCTCGCGCGCCCAGGCGAGGATGTTGGTCGCGTCGGTCAGGTTGGTCGCGAAGATCGTCGAGGCGATGCCGAACTGGAAGCCGGGCGTGTCCGCGGCGAGCGCCTGCATGGCCTCGATGGTCTGGCAGGCCTTGTCGAAGCCGCGCTTCACGTCGCGCACTTCGTTGTGGACCTCGCCGATGCCGTCGAGCGAGACGCGGATGCTGATCAGCACGTTGCGCTCGGAGCAGAACTTCACGATCCGCGTCAGCATCGGGATCGCGCGGTGCGGCGTCAGCCCGGTGGTGTTGATGCCGAGCTTGCGCAGGCGGGGGAGCCGCTTCACGAACAGCTCGACCACTTCGGGCAGGTCGTTGCGGGTGGTGGGCTCACCGCCCGAGATGTTGAGGTTCTCGACCGCGTGCCAGAACGGGTCGTCCATGACGTGGTCGATCTCGGCCAGCGTCATGTCCTCCTTGCGGTTGCCGCGCTTCCAGTTGCTGCACATCGTGCAGCGCGCGTCGCAGACGAAGGTGCAGTTGAAGATGAGGACGGTCGGCCGGATCGGCCGGAACTGGGCGATCGCGCTCTTCGCCAGATCGCGGGGCACGCCGACCGCGGTCTTGGAGAGGTAGCGAAGCGTGAAGGTCTGCTTGGACAACGACTTATCCTATCGCAGCCCGTCGCGACTGCCAAACGCGACGACGGCCGCCCCGGAGGGCGGCCGTGTCATATTCCTTGTGGCGGGCGGTCCCTGCAGGACCGCCCGCAGGCAGCCCCTTGAGGCGTGCCGCTGCCATTCGCCGCGCTAGGCGCGGCGGCGCCGCACGCCGGGCTGCACCCTAGCGGCAGGGCAGGCCGCCGGGGTACTGGCGGTAGAAGATGAAGTTGTCAGGGCCGGTGTCGTGCCAGCTCAGACGCAGCCGCTGCCCGGTGTTGTCGTAGTCGGTGGCGATGTCGATACCGTGCCACCGGCCGTTGACGAACTCGGTGAGGAAGTCGACGCTGACCTCCGGGCCACCGCGCTTCATGTTCCAGCCGAGCTGCATGCCGCCGCAGATCCCGGCCTCGATCATGCGGTCGCGCAGGAACTCCATGTTGTGGCGACGCTGCTCGCCCGAGACGCCCGCGGCCAGCTGTCCGGGATAGTTGCGCTCGGTCCAGGCGATGACCTCGTCGCCGTTGCGCGGCCACGGACCACCACCACCGCCGCCGCCCGGAGGCGGCTCAGGCTGGGGCTGCGGACCCGGGGTCGGGGACGGCGCGGGCGGCGCTTCCGTCCGGAACGCCTGGATGATGGAGTAGGGGGCCGTGAACCCGCCGTCGCTGGCGTTGACGCGCCAGTAGTACTCGGTGCCCGGGGCGAGGTCGGAGCCGGTGACCTCGGTCCGGTCGCCGCCGCTGCGTAGCGCGCTCCAGACGGCGATGAGCCGCGTGAACCCCTGATCCGCCGCGACCTCGAACCGGTAGGTCACGTTGGTCGCGCCGGTGACGGCGGTGTTCTGCGCCACCAGCGTGGGGCGCACGCCGGCGATGACGTCGCGCCGTACCGGCGAGAGCGGCACCGGCGTCTCGATGCGGACCGAGAGCGCGATCTGGAAAAGCGAGGCCGGCGAGTACGGACCGGCGTTGGCGCCGTCGACGGCCCGCACGCGCCAGAAGTAGGCCGCGGCCTTCCTGGAGAACGGGCAGCGTGTAGGCGGTGCGGCCGCCCTGCCCGGGCGGCAGTTTGTCGGCCGAGTGCACGCGCTGGGTGAACTCGGGATCGAGCGCGACCTGGAGCTCCTGCGTGATCGGCCGCTCGCCCGTGGTCGTCGCGCTCTCGAAGAGGAGCGTGACCGCGGTGCCGGCCGTCAACGTCTGCTGGTGCTGTGGCTCGAGCAGCTTCGGGGCGGTGATCGAGACGCCGGCGATCGGGCCGGCGACGGTGGGGCTCAGGGGGTTTTCGCTCTTCTTGGTGCACCCGGCGAGGGTTCCCGTCACGACGAACGCCGCGGCCAGCAGGTATCCGGTCTTGCGCATTGAAGTATCCCTCGGGCGTCCGCGTCGGAGGCCAGGCCGTCCTCGAAGCTTTCGCCTGTCGCTCGGATTATCGGCCGTGGCCGGCGGTCCTGTAGGGATCGGAAACACCCTTTGGACGGGTCTTTTAAAGACGAGCTGGTTTCGTTGGCCGATCAGGTCCGGTCGACCGAGGTCGGGGGCCTGCGCCGTGTCAGACGTCCCCAGCCCCGCCCCTTGACGATGGCCACGGCCGCCCGCACGCCGTCGAGGATGGTCGTCCGTCTGGTCTGGTGCGGGCCGATGGGGAAAAAGCGGACCGGCGTCTCCAGGATCTCGGCGCGGTGGCGCAGGAGGGCCGTCAGCAGCTGGTGGTTGGCCTGCTTGTGGCCGGGCTCGACGTGCAATTCCGACACGAACTGGGCACGGATGGCGCGGACGCCGGAGAGCGAGTCGTAGATGTAGCGGCCGTAGAGCACCAGGTAGAGCAGGCTGAGGAGGTGGCTCCCGAAGTAGCTGACGGTGCCAAGCAGCCACTTGCGGCGATACACCAGCCGCATCGCTTCGTGGACGTCGTTCACCGACAGGCGCCGGCTGCCCCAGACCGCGTCGAGGGGCAGGAACACGAGCTGCGACACCAGCCCGACGACATCCTCGGCGCGGTACATGCCCGACGACTCGAAGAAGACGACGTAGTCGAAGCTCCCGTCCGCCAGGGTCGGGCCCACGTCCGACGTCGCCAGCGGCCGGACCGGGAACGGCAGTGAGGCGACGAGGGCCGCGTCGAGGGGAGGGCCGCCGTGGAACGCGGCGAGTCGCACCGGCAGGTCGGAGACGCCGCCGCGCACCATCTCGATCAGGCTCTGGGTCAGCTTGTCGGCGGAGGTCGCGTCGTGCAGATAGACGGCGACGCGCAGCTCGCGCTCCGGGCCGAGCAGCGACGCGATGAACGGGGCGAGGACCTTCGACGCGTCGTGCCGGCCGGTGACGCCGTCCTCGTAATTGCCTATCCGCACCAGGCGCGGATCCTCGAGCGACTCGACGGCGCCGAGCGGCACGTAGGCGTCGGTGCCCGCGCTCGCCGGATCGTTGATCAGATAGTGGGTGATGAGGCACGGCGCCGGCGTGGCAAGCCGGCCCTTGTCGCGCAGATAGAACAGCGCGCGGTCGATGAGATCGACGGCGCTCACGTCCACGATCTCCGCGTCCGGCTGGATGTTGGTGATCAGCAGCTTGATGGCCTGCAGGTTGCCGGCAATGGCCTCGCTGACGCCCGGCGTGAGGTACGACGGGAACAGGCTCGAGTGCTGGGTGCCGGGCGCGTAGATGATCAGGTCGGCGGCCTCGATGCGCTCGACCACCCGCGGGTTGATCGCAGGGCGCGCCGCGTAGCGGGCGAGCAGGGCCCGCAGCCCGTCGGCGTCGAGGCCGGCGATCGCCGGATCGCCGGCGTCGAGAGCCCGATCGACGAGGAAGATCTCGCGGATCTGATCCCCCTGTCGGGTGCTGACGATCTCCGCCTCGCTCGCGAGCAGCGCGCCGTTGGCGTCGATCGCGACGAGGTAGGCGTTGGTGCCGTCGGTGACGTTCTCGAGATGGCCGGGCGGCACGGCGAGCAGGCCGCCGTAGTCGTCGACGGCGTCGTTGAAGCGGCGGCCGCTGCGCAGGAAGCAGCCGGCGAACACGAGGTTGCCGATGGCGCAGTCGGAGAAGTCGAACGGCACGCCGGTGCGGCGCATCTCGGCGAAGAAGGCGTCGAGCCGATCGGCGACGGCGTCGATGGCGGCGGGCGGACTGTCGCGGACGAGCCGCCGCACTTCGACCGCCGGCCCTTCGCCGTCGGCCGGTTCGTGGCGCAGCGCGGCCAGGGCCGCGGCAGCGGTGGCGGTGTCGCAGCCGACGGGCAGGCGATGATCGACCAGCGCGATCAGCGACGGCGCCGTGTTCAACTCGGCGGCGACGCGCGAGGCGTTCTTGCGGAAGTCGGATGGGCCCAGGCAGTCGCCGAGGAAACGCCGGACCTCGCCGGTCGAGGCGCCATCGTCGTAGCCGTTGATGACCAGGGTGACGTCGACGCGATCGGAGCCGACCAGCTGCTGCGCGAGGGCCCGCGAACCGCGACCGCCGGAGAACAGCACCACCTGCAAACGCGGCCGCGAGGGCGGCGACGCACCAGGCGCGATCGTCGCCGGCGCGCGCAAGGGCCGGGTGAGCATCGTCCTGGCGAGGATACCTGAAGTCGGGCTAGCAGCCCGTGGTGAAAGTCCCGCGGCACTTCCACCACGGGCCGCTAGCCGCGCCCTCGCGGCGCACGGTATCATGCGCCGCGATGACGACTTCCTCAGCGGCGGCATGACCCGGTCACTCGCGGCCACGCTGGCCGTCGTCCTGGGCACTGTGGCCCTGCTCGCCGGCGCCGTGGCCATCCTGCCGGCGCTCGCTCTCGCCCTTTTCGCAAGCGCGTTCCTGATCTTCACCGCTCCGGGCTGGGGCCTGGCGCGCTTCTACGCGGGCGGCGATCTCGATCGCGTGACGCACGCCGTGCTGGCGCTCTTCTTCGGCCTGCTGTCTGGCTCGATCCTCTTCTGCGTGATGCGGCTGATCCACCTGCCGGGCCCGTTCCCGGTACTGGGGGCGTGCGGCATCACGGGTGCGCTCGCGTGGTGGGCGTCCCGCGACGCCGGCGAGGGCGTCGTGTCGCTGCCGCGCCTCGGGCCGGCCGATCACGCCGCGATGGGCGGCCTCGCCTTGCTGGTCGCGCTCGTCGTCGGCCCGGTGTTCGCCAACGTCGGCCGCCTCGATCAGGGCGACCTGTCCTACCGGGCGTATTTCTTCGCCGACCTGTTCGCCCACATGAGCGTGGTCGGCGAGCTCGAGAAGCAGACGATCCCGACCGTCAACCCGTACCTCAGCACCGAGGCGCTCCCGTACTACTGGACCTACTTCACGTTCCCGACCGTCTTCAGCATGCTGCAGCCGGACCTGCACGTCGATCGCGGGCTGCTGTTGATGGCGTTTACGGGCGCGACGCTCTACACGATGGTGTGGTACCTCGTGGCGCGCGGTCTCGGCGGATCGCCGCTCGCCTCGGGCGTGGCCTGGGCGACGGTCATCGCCGCCACCAGCTACGAAGGGATCGCCCTGCTCGGCTACCTGTGGCAGCGCGGCGCCCCGTTCTGGCAGATCCGCGACTACAACGTCGACGCGCTGACGCGGTGGTGGTGGGAAGCGCCGAGCGCCGACGGGCTGCACCGCCTGTTCTGGTACACGCCGCAGCACGGGACGGCGATCACTGCCGGGCTGCTGGCCGTGGCGACCTACGTGCTCGCGCGCGACGCCAACGGCATCCGCCGCGCGCTGTTCGACGGCCTGCTGCTCGGCGCCGCGCTGATGTGCAGCAGCTTCAACGGCGGCATGCTCGTGCTCTGGTACGCCGCCGCGGAGATCGCGGCGCTGATTCGTAACGGCGGTCGCGACCTGGGACGCTGGGTCGCGGCGCGCGGTATCGCCGCCACGCTGGTCGTGGCCGGCTTCGGCCTGCTGGTGGGGCTCGGCATGATCCAGCACTCGGCCAACGTGGCGGTGTTCCGCTGGAACACGCGGCTCCTCAACGAGCCGGTGTGGCTCGCGCTGATGACGTTGGGCACCGCACCCCTGGTGGCCGTGGTCGGGTTCCGGCGGTTGTGGCAGCAGGCGTCCAAGGCCTTCGTTGCGTTCGCCGTGCTCGCGGCGATCTGCCTGCTGATCCTGATGTTCGTGGAGCTGAAGTACCACCCGAACACTTACGTGCCATTCCGGGCCTTCCACATGCTCTATCTGGTGTGCGCCGTCTGGATGGCGTTCGCGGTGGACGCCTGGCAGGCGTGGCGCCGCCCGGCCCGACTGGCGATGTGGGCGGCGTGGGCGATCCTCGTCCTGCTCGCGCTGCCGACGCTGGCGCTCGACTGGTACAACACGCGCGACATCCGCAACGTCGATCTGAACCCGGGCGGTTTCGCGTGGACGGTGCGGATCGGGCCGGGCGATCAGGCGGCGTTGCGGTGGATCCGGCGCAACCTGCCGATCGACGCCACTGTCCAGACCGACGCGGAGACCCGCGGCCGCGCGACCTGGGCACTGATCCCGGCCCTGGCCCGGCGGCGGCTGGTGACGGGCCTCGGCCTCTTCGAGCCGGATCAGACGCGCTTCGAGCCGAACATGCGCCGCATCCGGACGCTGTTCGCCACGAGCGACGTGGACGAGGCATACGGCTACTGCCAGCGCCTGGGCATCGACTACCTGTACGTCGGCGACGTCGAGCGCGCCGCCTACGGCGCGGGGGCGGAGAAGTTCGCCCGCGATCCGGCGCGCTTCAAGCGCGTCTTCGGAAACGCCGCGGTGCAGATTTACGAGGTCCTCGAGACGCGCTGATCGTCAGGCCTTGTCCGTGGCCGGTGCCGCCGCACGGCGCGCCGCCACGAACGTCTGCCCGAGCCAGTAGGGCGCCTGAGCGCGGCCGAGGCCGATCGGCTGGACCACCGCCCGCGCCGCTTTGGAGAGCGTCTCGCTCAGCGCCGCTCCGCGAAACAGGATGTAGTCGAGCTCGAGGCGCTGGACGTGCGGTCGCACGACCTCGACCGCGAAGCCCGTCCGCTCGAGGATGCGGCGGATGGTGCGCCGATCGAAGTACCAGAGGTGCACGGACGTCAGGAAGAGCCAGCGCCGGCCGAGCGCGCGGGCAATCCACGAGCCGATGTCCGGGTAGTTGACGACCAGCACGCCGCCCGGCTTGAGCAGGGTCGCGCAGCGCTCGAGCACCGCTTTCGGATCCGGCGTGTGCTCGATGACGTCCCACAGCGTGACCACGTCGAAGCTGCCGGGCTCGTAGGGCTGATCGAAAACGCTGCCCTGACGGATGCGGATACCGTAGTGCCGGGCGCCCCAGTCGGCGAGCCAGGCGTTCGGCTCGCAGCCCTGCGCGTCCCAGCCCTGCTTGGCGGCAGCCGCCACGAACGCGCCAGCGGCGGTGCCGATGTCGAGCAGCCGTCCCTTGCCGCCGGCCAGCCGTTCGATCTCGCCGAGCGACGCGGCGAAGGTGCGTTCACGGGCGGCGAGCTGCGACACATAGGTCGGGTCGTCGCCCTGGGTGTAGCCGGCGAAGATCAGGTCGTCGCGGAGACGCGGGTTGATGTACTGGAGCTGGCAGCGCCGGCACTTGACGAGCCGGTCGATCAGCAGCTCATCGCCAGACGCCCGGAAGGTGGCGACGAGATCGGTCGTATCCTGCGAATCGTAGCGTGCGTCGTAGACGATGTCGGCGTCGTCGGCGCCGCAGACGGCGCACGAAACGGGCTGGAGGAGGTCACTACGCGAAGTCATGAGCTGAGCAAACGGCCTAGTTTAGCATCCACGCTTGTCGGCGCTGGCCGCGGGCGTTCTCGCGCTGTCGATCCTGGCGGCGGCCCAGGCGCCCTCTTCGCCGCCGGCGCCGTCACCGAAGCCTGAGCCGCGCGCCCAGCCGCCCGTACTCGGCGTCGACGGTCCGCGCTTCACCATCGACGGCACGCCGCGGTTCCTGATCGTCGTGTCCTATTTCGACGCGCTGCGCGCCTCGGACGCGACCTTGGAGGCGGATTTCGCCTGGCTGCGCCGGCACGGCATCGACGGCGTCCGCATCTTCCCGAACTGGTGGCGGTGCGCGGCCGTCCGCCAGTGCGGCGGACACGCCGGCGACGACACGCTGATGGCCGCTCCCGACGGCGCGCTGCGGCCGGCCGTGCTGGCGCGCCTGAAGGCCGTGCTCGCCGACCGCCGGCCGGCACGGGCTGATCGTCGACCTGTCGTTCGCGCGGGAGACGGTGCGCGACACGCAGGAGCGCGAGCTGTCCGCGGCTGCCTATGCCGATGCGCTGGTCGCGGCCGTGCGCGCGTTGGGGCCGGCGCGGCACGTGATGATCGACATCCAGAACGAGGTCTACCAGAACCGGCTGTTCGCGGATGACGCCGCCGACGACGCGCCGCGCGTCGCCGCGCTGGCCAGGCGCGTGAACGGCGGCCCGCGGATCGTCTTCGTCGTCGACCAACGCGGCCGAGGCCGAGCGCTACACCTACTGCGGCGTCGACGGCTGTCCGCTCGACGTCCTCGCCGTCCACGACGCGCGCGAGCCGAACTGGCACGATCGCACGCCGGCGGTCGTCCGCGAGCTGGTCGCGCTCGGGGCCCGCCACCGGCCGCGCCCGGTCTACCTGCAGGAGCCCCAGGCGTGGCAGGACGAGCGGGCGCCGGATCGGGTCGAGCGCTTCCTCGACGCTGGGGCGCGGGCGAGACGGGCCGGTGCCGCGGCCTGGACCTTTCACACGCGGTCCGCGTTCATCCTCCGCGAGGGCCGTTCGCTGGCGTCGCAGGTGGACGCCGACGAGCGCAAGGTCCTGGAAGGCCTGCGGCAGCGCGTCGATGCGCCTTGAGCCACTCCGTGAGCCCGCCCCCAGACAAAAAAAGCGCCGGCCCCCGCGAGGGAGCCGGCGCTTCCAGTTCATGCCGAGGTGCGCGACTAGTTGGTGGCGCGGACGCCGCGGTTCTTGATGCGCGGATCCTGGTTCGGATCCGCGATGAGCGCCGTGCCCAGCGAGGCCGGACGCGGCCGGGCGGCCGAGCCCAGGTAGACGTTGCGCCAGGTCGCGCCGACCACCGACGCGTCGTCCGGGACCGCCGCGGCCGATCGGCGAGCCGAGGAAGGCCACGTGCGGCGTCGGATCGTAGGTGCCGTGGTAGGGCTTGCCGAACTCGTAGATCCGGTCGGCGGTCGTGCTGCCGTGGAAGATCTCGACGCGGAAGAAGCCGCGCCCACAGCTCGAGCGCCAGAGGTAGGTCTGCGCCGGGTTGAAGTTGATCGCTCGTCCGCTCGGCGCCGATCGTCTCGATCTGCGTCTCGTGGTTGTCGGTCTCGCCGGCGATGAAGCGCCAGGCGATGATGCCGGCGTCGCGCTTCTCGACCGTCATGCGGTAGTCGCTGGTCGTGATGTCGCCGTTGCCGTCGTACATCGACATGATCTTCGTCTTGTCGCCCGGCGTGAAGTTCTGGATCCCGTCCACTTCCATCGAGAACTCGCCGGCGATCACCGTCTGCGGCAGCTGGTAGCGGATGTGCGACTCGTTGCTGTTGATGGTCGCGCCGCGGCCCGGCGTGAGCGTCACGCTGCCGACGACCTGACCGACCGTGGTGCCAGTCGTCAGCGGGTCGTAGAGCTCGCCGGGCACGTTGTAGGCGGCTACGCGCGTGCGGAACGTCGATCTGGCCGACCACGGGCCGTCGACGGTGCCCTGGCGGGCGCGGGCGCGCCAGTAGAAGCGCGTCGCCGGCTGGAGGTCGGCGGCCACGGTGAACGTGGCGTCGTTCGGACCTTCGGCGATGCCCGCCTGGGCGGCCACGAGCCGGTAGTGGCGCGCCACGTTCGATGCACTGGCCGGCTGGAAGTCGGGGTCGTCCGAGACCTGGAACTCGTAGGAGCGAGGTCCTGCCTGATCGGACGTCGCCTTGCGGACGACCAGCGTCGGACGCAGCGTGGACAACTGCGCGTCTTCGGCGGGTGAGTCCACCGTCGGCGCCGTCAGCACGGGGTTGACCACAGGAGGCGGCGTCGGGGCCGGCGTCGGCTGGGTGGGCGGGGGATCATCGCCGCAGGCGGCGGTGGCAATGGCGGCGGAGAGCGCCAGGGCGCCCGCAAGATATCGGTAGTTCACGTTCACTGTCCTCCTCGAAATGCTCTCTTGGCATGTCGGCCGCATCAGGCGGTTTCGATAGCCCCGGCAACAAAGAAATATGGGTTCAGGACGGACGCCGCGCCAGGTGCACGCAGGCGCCGGCCAACGACCAGGCCATGATCACCGCCGTCCCCATGAACGACAGCAGCATCGCCGCTTCGGCCGGCAGCCCGGCGAGCGCGAAGAACGCCACGAACGTCGCCTCCCGCACGCCGAAGCCGTTCACCGAGATCGGGATCATCTGGACGACGAAGGACACCGGCACCATCACCGCCAGGTGCCACGGCGACACGACGATGTGCAGCCCCTGCGCGACCGCCGCGTAGAACGCGACCAGCAGCGCCTGGACCATGACGGCGCCGGCCGCGCTCGAAGCAAGGGCGCCTGGCGCGCTCGCGAAGCGACCCAGCGCGACGGTCAATTTCGCCAGCCGCTCGTCGACCCACTCGGCGTGCAGCCAGCGCAGCGGCGTCGCCAGGCGCGTCACGAGCGCCGGAGTCCGCAGCGCCTGGAGTGAGACGGCGCCGCCGAGAAACAGGCCGGCCCAGAGCATCCACGGCTGGACTGGCGGGCCACCGCGCACGCCCGTCTGGCTGGCCGTCGCGCCGAGCGCCGCGACCAGCACGAGCGCGAGCAGGCCCAGCCCGCGATCGACGAGCACGACCGTCGCGGCCAGCGTGCGCGAGTTGGCCGGACCCGAGGTGTCCCGGACGCGGACCACGTCGCCGCCGATGTTGCTGGGCAGGAAGTTGTTGAAGAAGGTGGCCACGAGGAAGGAGCCGATCAGGGTCTGCAGGCGGACGACGATGCCCTGCGCCCGCAGCAGGATGTTCCAGCGCCAGCTGCTGACCACCAGCATGACGAAATAGAGCAGCGCCGCCACGGCCAACCACGACCATGAGGCCGATCGCACCGCCGCCCATAGCCGCGCCGCGTCCACCTGGCGGAACAGCCACACCAGCAGGCCCACGCTGACGCCGGCCTTCAGAATCTGCAGGGCGGCCGAGCGCCACCGGGGGGTCTCACGCGACATTGTCAACGCGCCAATTTATCACGCCATGCAAACCCGTCCGAGGGCGAGGCGGGACGCGGCCGCGGCCCCTATCGGGCGCCGATCCGGACGTTGCGGATGCGCATGCCCGGGAACGAGCCGTGTTCGCCGCCGCCGGCGCGCGGGTTGCCTATCGCGATCCGGTGGTTGGCCGGGTTGTAGATGCCGCCCAGGTGGGCGTTGCCGTAGGCCCAGCTGCGCGCCCACTCTCCGCCGCCCGAGAGGGACGTGATGACGAACCCGGCGCGGCCGTCGCCCCACTCGACGCGGACCCGGTAGGTGTCGGCCGGGTTCCACGGAATCTCCGTGTCCTCCTCGATGTAGCGCCGTTCGGTGCCGCACTTGCTGTCGCAGCCGTCGCCGGTCAGGAACTTGAACCGGGCGTCCCGCGGCGGCAGCCGCTGTTCGATGGTCGCGCGATACAGGTTGCCCGACGACCAGTCGCCGTCGTACATCGCGAAGATTTTGTACTTCTCGTCGTTGAACGCCAGCCGCATCCCGGTCAGCTCGTATTCGAGATAGCCCTTGGTGATCGTCGGCACGGCGTATTCGAGGCCGGCGCGTTCGTCGGCGATGACGTAGCCGAAGCCGTCGAAGCCGCCGCCGAAGACCTGGCCGACCGACGAGCCCTGCAGGTCGTCGCACACGATCGCCGTGCAGACGGGCGGGGGAGGCAGCGAGGGAGGCAGGGGCATCGCGGGCGGCTCGACCGGCGTGCCCAGCGTGCCCGCGTACGGCGTGCCGTTGGAGACGTGGCCGCCGAAACGGCCGGCGCCCCAGTACACGGCGCGTTCGGCGATGAAGGGCGCGCTGCCCTCGAACACGGCGCCGAACTTCTGGCCGTTCATGTGCGGCACGGCCGCGCCGTAGAGGGTGAAGCGCGAGTTGGCGGGGACCGTGTACTGCTGGCGCGTGCCGTAGCCGTCTTCCCGGTAGAAGCTGCCGGTGACGGTGATCGGGCTCGCGCTGGCGTTGAGGAACAGGTAGAAGGTTTCGTAAGGGTGGCCGCCGAAGTTGCCGGCGAGGCCCTCGGCAAACGCCCACCGGGTGTTCTCGGCGGTCAGGCCGGCCGTCGCATGCCCTTCGACGAAACCGCCCCAGTACATCGCGCGTTCGGCGATGATCGGCGCGCTCGCGGTGATGGTCGTGGCGAAAGCCGCGTCCGCCAGCTCGGGGTAGTCGCGGACGCGGACCGTGCGGCGGCTGTTCGGCCCGATCGAGACATCTCGTGTGACGACCGCCCCGCTGTCGCGGAAGAAGCTCAGCGTTGCCGAGACCGAGGCACCGGTGGTGTTGGCGAGCAGGAAATAGGTTTCGAAGTCGCCGCCAATGAAGCCCTCGGCGAAGCGCCAGACCGGCGACAGGCTCGAGACGCCGGTCGCATCGTGGCCGCCTTCGAAGCCGAGCCAGTACATGGCGCGCTCGACGAAGACCGGTTGCGAAGCGGTGACGACCGTCGCGAAGTTGGCGCTGCGGAACTGCGGCAGGTTGTTGACCGGGATGGTCAGGCGGCTGTTCGCGGCGACGGTGTACGGGAAATCGACTGGCGCCGCGTCGTCGCTGAGCAGGCGCACCGTCACCGACACCGCGCTCGGGTTCGGGTTCACCAGCAGGATGAACGTGCTGAAGAAATTGCCGGTCGCGCCCTCGGCCAGATACCACGTCGTCTGCGGCGCCTCGACGCCGCCGGCGTTGTGGCCGCCGCGGCGGCCGTTCCAGTACATCGTCCGCTCGACGTAGATCGGGACGCCGCTCGCGCTCGTGTCGACCAGCGCCGACGTCTCGCCCGTGGCGAGCCCGGGCAGCAGGTTGACCGGCAGGGTGATGCGGCGGCGCGGCGGGATGGCGATCGGGATGTCCACGGCGGCACCGTCGCGGTAGACGCGAACGATGCCGGCCGCCGTCTGATCGGTCGGGTTGATGGCGAGGACTTCTTCTTCGAAGAACGGTCCCGTCGAGCCTTCCGCGAGATACCAGCGGGTCTGTTGCGCGGTGGCGACCGGGGGAGCGGCGGCCAGGAGGAGGGCCACCGACGCACCGACGATGTGCAGCTTCTTCATGTCGTCGAACCTCGAGCAGGGCGGGGAGCCTTCGGCAGACCTGTATCTCCCGTTCGTCGATGTGTCGGCCGGTGGGACAGCCAACGATAGCCCGTGTCCGTCGCGGTGACACGCACCGATCGGACGCGCGCCGGCCGCCAAATTGACCGGGTGCAAAGGGGGCCCGTATACTCGGTCGGCTGCGGCCGCCAATGCACATCCTGATGATTGCGCCCGAGCCGTTCTTCGAGCCTCGGGGCACCCCGTTCAGCGAATTCCACCGCATCAAGGCGCTCATCGCGCTGGGTCACACCGTCGATCTCGTCACCTATCCGTTCGGGAAGGACGTCGAGATGCCCGGGCTCACGGTGATCCGGTGTCTGCGGCCGCCGCTGGTCCGCCACGTCCGCATCGGCCCGTCCTGGGCCAAGGTCCCCCTGGACGCCGCCCTGGCCGCCACGGCGCTGCGCCGGGCGCTGAGCACGTCCTACGACGCCGTCCACTCGCACGAAGAGGGCGGCCTGATCGGCGTGGTGCTGTCGGCGATGCTGGGCGTGCCGCACCTCTACGACATGCATTCGAGCCTGCCGCAGCAGCTCTCGAACTTCGACTATTCGTCGTCCAGGCCGCTGGTGTGGGGCATGGGGCTGGTCGAGCGGCTGCTGGTGCGCCGCTCGCGCGTCGTGATCGTCATCTGCCAGCAGCTCGTCGACGTCGTCCGCGCCATCGATCCGCTGGTCCCGACCGTGCTGATCGAGAACGCGCCGGGCTCGGGCGACCTCCCGGTGGCCGGCGCCAGCCCGTCGCTGCGCGCGGCCTGGGGCATCGAGCCGGACGTGCCGGTCGTGCTCTACACCGGGACCTTCGAGGCCTATCAGGGGCTCGATCTGCTCTATGCCGCCGCCGCGCACGTGCGGGCGACGCGGCCCGACGTCCGGTTCCTCGTCGTCGGCGGGCAGCCGGACCAGGTCGAGGCGGCCCGGGTGCAGGCGCGATCCGCCGGCGCCGACGGGGTCGTGGTCTTCACGGGCCAGCGCCCGTCCGAGGAGATCCCGCAGTTCCTCGATGCGGCGACGGTGCTCGCCTCGCCGCGCAGCCGCGGGACCAACACGCCGCTGAAGATCTACCAGTACCTCCGCGCCGGGCGCCCGATCGTCGCGACGCGGCTGCTCACGCACACCCAGGTGCTCGACGATTCGGTCGCCGTCCTCACCGAGGCGACGCCGGAGGCGTACGCGGCCGGTATCCTCCGCGCCGTCGGCGACCCGGCCGAGGCCGACGCCATCGGCCGCCGCGCCCGGGCCCTGGCCGACACGAAATACAGCTACGAGGCCTACCTCGAGCGCACGCGCCACGCCTACGCCGAGCTCTTCGGGAGCGGCGCGGCCCAGGTGGCGCGGGGCGTCGCGTGAAGCCGGCCCACTACAGCGTCGAACACTACGCGGACGCGGACGTCGCCGAGGCCTTCGACGCGCTGCGGTTCGGGGGGCCGATCGGCGAGCTCGTCGCCGAAGAGGAAGCGCGCGTGATTACCGCGTTCGTCGGCGACGTCGCCGGCGCCGCCGTGCTCGACGTCGGCACCGGCACGGCGCGCGCGGCATTGGCCCTGTCCACGCGCGGCGGACGCGTCACCGGCGTCGACTACTCGCGCGAGATGCTGCGCGTCGGCCAGGCGCGGGTGGCCCGCGCGTCCGCCGCGGTCGGCCTGCTCCGCGGCGATGCGCAGCACCTGCCGTTCGCCGATCGCCGCTTCGACGTGACCGTCAGCGTCCGGCTGCTGATGCACATGCCGGACTGGCGCGCCACGCTCACCGAGCTGTGCCGCGTCACCCGCCGCCGCCTGGTCATCGACTACCCGGCCCGGCTCAGCGCCGCCGCGATCCAGTCGGCGGCCCGGCGCCTGCTGCACGCGGCCGGCCGGTCGACCGAGCCGTATCGCGTGTTCGGCGATGGCGCGATCGACGCGGTCTGCCGCGCCGCCGGGTTCCGCGTCCGCGATCGCCACCGCCACTTCGTGCTGCCGATCGCGCTGCACAAGGCGGTGTCCGCGCGCGGGTTCACCGGCGCCAGCGAGGGCGCCCTGCGCGCCATCGGCATGACCGCGCTGGTCGGCTCGCCGGTCACACTGGTGGCCGAGCGCGAGGCGTGATGGCCGAGGCGATCGCGGCGCGGCGCGTCCTCGTGACGGGCGCGACCGGGTTCACCGGCGGACACCTGGCCCGGCGCCTCGCGGCCGATGGCGTCGCGGTGCGCGCGCTGGTCCGCAACCCGCACGTGGCGGCGCCGGCACTGCCCGGCATCGAGCTGGCGGCCGGCGACCTCACCGACGTCGGGTCGCTCGCCCGCGCCGTCGCCGGCGTCGACATCGTCTACAACGTCGCCGCGCTGTACCGCGCCGCTGGACTCGATGACAACCTCTATCGTGCCGTCAACGCGACCGCGGTCGGCACGCTGATCGAGGCCGCCGGCGCGGCCGGCGTGAAGCGCGTCGTCCACTGCAGCACCGTCGGCGTCCACGGCGACATCGCCAACCCGCCGGCCGACGAGGACGCGCCGCTGCGCCCGGGCGACGTCTACCAGGAGACGAAGCTCGAAGGGGAGAGCGTGGCGCGCCGCGCGGCCACGGACGCCGGCGTCCAGCTCGTGATCGCGCGGCCCACCGGTATCTACGGCCCCGGCGACCGGCGGCTGCTGAAGCTCTTTCGCGGCGTCGCGCGGCGCCGCTTCGTCGTCCTCGGCCGCGGCGACATCTGGTACCATCTGACCTACATCGACGACCTCGTGGACGGGTTCCGCCTGTGCGGGACGCACCCGGCCGCCGCGGGGCACACCTACATCCTGTCCGGGCCCGAGGTCACCACCCTGAACCAGCTCGTCGCGATCACCGCCGAGGTCGCCGGCGTGAAACCGCTGCCGCTGCGCCTGCCGGTGTGGCCGTTCTGGATCGCGGGCGCGGCCTGCGAGGTGCTGTGCCGCCCGCTCGGGATCGAGCCGCCGATCTACCGGCGCCGCGTCGATTTCTTCACCAAGAGCCGCGCCTTCGACTCGTCGCGGGCGACGACCGAGATTGGCTACGCGCCGCGGGTCGGCCTGCGCGACGGTATCGGCCGCACGCTCGCCTGGTATCGCGAGGCCGGATGGCTGTGAGCGGGACGCGCCAGGTCGAAGCGGCGCAAGCGCAGTTGTTCGACGCGAAGGTGGGGGCGCGCGAGAAGTACCAGCGGCTGGTCGTCGGCCGATCCGGCTGGGGCGCGCTCCTGGCCTACGAGCTGGTGAACCTCATCGCGCAGTGGGTGCCGGGGGCGCTCGGCCTGGCGCTGCGCAAGACGATGTACCCCTGGCTGCTCGGCGCGTGCGGCCGCGGTGTGGTCTTCGGCCAGCACGTCACCCTGCGCCATCCGCATCGCATCCGCATCGGCGACGACGTCGTGGTCGACGATCACTGCCTGCTCGACGCCAAGGGCGACGGGCACGAGGGCATCACCATCGGCAGCGGCGTGTTCATCGGCCGCAACACGATCCTGTCGTGCAAGAGCGGCGACATCGTCCTCGGCGACGGCGCCAACATCGGCTTCAACTGCGAGATCTTCTCGGCCAGCCGGGTCGTCCTCGGGCCGCAGACGCTGGTCGCCGCCTACTGCTACCTCGGCGCCGGCACGCACGACATGGACGATCCGTCGCGCCCGGTGATCGAGCAGGGCCGCGTGTCGCAGGGCATCGCGCTCGGCGAGGGCGTCTGGCTCGGCGCCGGCGCCAAGATCCTCGACGGCGTGACGATCGGCGATCACGCCATCGTCGGCTCCGGCGCGGTCGTGCGCGAGGCGGTCCCGGCCGGCGCGATCGCCGCCGGCGTGCCAGCCCGGATCATCGGCACCCGCGACGCGCGGGCGGCGGGGGCTGGAGCCCAGGGATGAGCGATCGTCCGCTCAAGGTCCTGCACGTCTGCGATCACCTCGGCTGGGAGGGCTCGCGCATGCACGGCGTCAAGCGCCTCTTCGCCTGGATGCTGCCGCGCTTCGATCCGGCCCTGGTGAAACCGGCGCTGATCAGCCTGCGGCGCCGCGACCTGTCCGAGGAGACGCTCGATTCGCTCGGCGTCGACATCAGCTACCTGCAGCGCGGCAAGTTCGATCCGGCGACGCTGACCGACCTGATGAAGGAGATCGATCGCCGGAAGATCGACGTGCTGCACCTGCACGGCTACGGCGCCACGACCTTCGGCCGCCTTGCCGCCAAGTTCACGCGGCTGCCGGTGGTGCTGCACGAGCACGCCAACCTGACGGCCACGCCGTGGTTCCAGCAGATCGCCGACCGGCTGCTCGCGGGCACGACGGACATCGCGCTCGCCGTCTCCGAGTCGACCGCCGAGTTCGTCCGCGGGCCGCGCAAGGTGCCGGCGGAGCGGGTCAAGGTCGTCTACCTGGGCGCGCCGCTCGAGGAGTTCAGCCGCGTCCGCAGCGCCGCCGAGATCGCCGCCACGCGGCACGAACTGGGCCTCGCGCCGGACGACTTCGCCGTCGGCACGGTCACCCGGCTGCACGACTCGAAGGGCAACGAGTTCCTGGTCGCGGCGGCGCGCGACGTCATCGCCGCCCGGCCGGAGGCGCGGTTCGTGCTGGTCGGCGAGGGGCCGCTGCTCGACGGCCTGAAGGCGCAGGCGCACGCGCTGGGCCTCGGCGACCGCTTCCGCTTCCACGGCTTCCACAAGGACACCGCCGCGGTCCTGTCCGCGTTCGACCTCAGCGTGTTCCCGTCGCTGTGGGAAGGCACGCCGCTGACGGCGTTCGAGGCGCTGGCGGCCGGCAAGCCGATCGTCTCGACCGACGCCGACGGCCTGCTCGACATCCTCGAGGACGGCGTCACCGCGTGGGTGGTGCCGAAGCGCGACGCCGCGTCGCTGGCGCGGGCGATCGTCCATGCGATCGACCATCCGCAGGAGCGCGAAGCCAAGGCCCGGGCCGCCCGCGAGGCCGGGCGCGGCTACGACATCGCCGCGTTCGTCCGCAAGATGGAGCGCCTCTACGCGCTGCTCCACGAGACCTCGCGCGCGACGCACCGCAAGGGTGCGCTCCAGGCCGACCTGTCGTTCCTCGACGGCGGGCGGCGAACGGGGCAGGGACGTCGCGCCGCCGGATAGAATGAGCGGCTGTGACTGATCCGCTCATCGAGCGCGTGCGCGCCTACTGGAACACGCACATCCACGATCTCGAGATCACCAGCCACGCGGTGGGCACCCCGGGCTTCTTCGCCGATCTCGACCAGTACCATTTCGAGAAGCTGCACCACCTGCCGCGACTGGTGCCGTTCGACGGCATGGCCGGGAAGGACGTGCTCGAGGTCGGCTGCGGCGCCGGCACCGACCTGGTGCGCTTCGCCCGCGGCGGCGCGAGGGTGACCGGGGTCGATCTGGCCGAATCGGCGATCGATCTGGCGAAGGCCAACTTCGCGCAGCAGGGGTTGAGCGCGGACCTGCGGGTGGCCAACGGCGAGGCGCTGCCGTTCGCCGACGCCAGCTTCGATCTCGTCTATGCCCACGGCGTCGTCCAGTACACCGCCGACGATCGCAGGCTGGTCGCGGAAGTCCGGCGCGTGTTGAAGCCGGGCGGCCTCGCCATCTTCCAGGTCTACAACCGGCGGTCGTGGCTGAACGCCTTGTCTTCGATCATGAAGGTCGGGCTCGAGCACGAGGACGCGCCGGTCCTGAAGAAGTACACGTGGGGCGAGTTCGAGGCGCTGCTCCAGGGCTTTCGCGAGGTGGAGATCGTCGCCGAGCGCTTCCCGGTGAAGTCGCGCCTGCACGGCGGCTGGAAGGGCGTCGCCTTCAACACCTTCTTCGTCGGCACCTTCAACGCCCTGCCGCGCCCGCTCGTCCGCAAGCTGGGGTGGCACCTGCTGGCGTTCTGCCGCGCGTGATGATCCCGATCGCCTGGCGGGAGCGCACCCGGAAAGCGTTGAGCGAGCCGGGCGTGATCGCGGCGCTGCTGCTGGCGCTGCTCCTCGGCGGCTTCGCGCTGGCCGTCGACTTTCCGAAGGCCGCGTCTGGCTTCCAGAGCGACGAGGCGAGCTACTACACGCTCGGCCACAGCCTGGCGCGCGACGGCGACTTCGCCTTCGATCGCGGCGATCTCGCGCGCGTCTACCAGGAGTTCACGACCGGCCCGGAAGGCATCTTCCTCAAGAAGGGGCGGGCGCGCTGGATCGAGCGGCGCGACGGGTTCCCGTGGATCCGCCTCGCCGCCGGGCCCGATCCGCGCGTCGATCGCCTCTACTTCGGCAAGTCGTTCGCCTATCCGCTGGCGGCGGCGCCCTTCGTCTGGCTGTTCGGGACCGGCGGCTTCCTCGTCCTCCACGCGGTGCTGCTGTCGCTGAGCCTGCTCGCGGCCTACTGGTTCCTGCGCGCCCGCAGCGAGCCGACCGCGGCGCTGGCCTATGCCGCGGTGTTCTTCATCGCGTCCGCCGCGCCCGTCTATTTCGTGTGGATCACGCCCGAGATCTTCAACCTGTCGATGGGCGTGCTCGGCCTGTTCTGTGGCCTCTACCGAATGGTGAGCCCGGAGCCACCGGCGGACGGCGGCTGGTGGAGCCGGTTCCTGCGCGGCCCCGGCGGGCCGTGTCTCGGCGCGGCGATCATCGGTGTCGCCGCCTTCTCGAAGCCGACCAACGCGGCGCTGGCGGTCCCGATCGCGGCGGCCGCGCTGCTGCGCCGCGACTGGCGCACGGCCGCGGCCGCCAGCCTCGCGTTCGTCCTGAGCTGCGGCGGGCTTTTCACGCTGAACCTCGCGGTCAGCGGCGAGGTCAACTACCAGGGCGGCGAGCGCGCCACCTACTACGAGGCCAAGGGCTTCCCGTTCATGACCGCGGCGGCGCCGACGAGCAGTCCGCTGACGCAGACCGCGCCGACCAAGGGCGGTGGCGCCGTCGGCCTGACGCGCGGCGTGGACAGCGTGCTCGAGGAAATCGTGCTCTCGCGCAACAGCCTGGTCGAAGTGTTCCCGGCGAACCTCGTCTACTTCGTCCTCGGGCGGCACAGCGGGCTGGTGCCGTATTTCTTCCCCGGCGTGCTGAGCGTGCTGCTGTTCCTGGCGTGGCGTGGAGGGCGAACGTGGTTCCAGTGGATCACGCTGGGCGCCTGCGTCGTCGCCAACGTGGTGCTGCTGCTGTGGATCCCGTACACCTATTCGGGCGGCGGCGGACCGATCGGCAACCGCTACTTCATGGGACTCTACCCGCTGCTGCTGTTCGTCACGCCGCCGCTGCGCACGGCGCTGCCGGCCATCGCCGCCCTCGCAATCGGCGGGCTGTTCACGGCGAAGCTGGTGCTGAACCCCTTCTACGCGAGCCACCGGCCGGCCGAGCACGTCAAGCATGGACCGCTGCGCTGGCTGCCGATCGAGAAGAGCCTGCTCAACGACCTGCCGATCAACGTGACGCCGGAGCGGGTCCGCATCCAGCTCGCCGGCGAACCGAGGATCTCGGCCTACTTCCTCGACGACAACGCCTACCCGCCGGAAGGGGAGTGGTTCTGGGTCAAGGGCGGCTCCCGGGCCGACCTGCTGCTGCGGGCTCCGGTCCGCGAGGTGACCGACCCGAACGCCGCTGGTGAGCCGGTCCTGATCACCGGCGCCGACGGCACCGTCACGGTGAAGCGCTTCGCGCCCTACCGCCTCCAGCAGCTCCGGGTCGAGATCCGCACCGGCGACCTGCCCAACGTGGTCACCATCGCCACGGGGGCCGACCGCCAGACCCTGCGGGTGGACGCGCACCGGGACACCGTCAGCACCGTCCGCGCCGAATCCGGCCTGCCATACCGGGCCCACCTCGACCAGGCGACCAGCTACGTCTATGCGGTGTCGGTGACGTCGGAAACAGGTTTCACGCCGAGCCTCACCCAGACAGGCGTCGCCGACGAGCGCTTCCTCGGCGTGCTGGTCCGGCTCGTTCCCATGTACGACTAATATTGTTGGCGGCCGCGCTCTCACGCGCGGCCGCGGGCCGCCCGTTGACGCGGCCGGCTGCTATTCGCGGCGCTGGGCGCGCCGCGGCGCCGTCCGCCGGGCGGCAGGAGAATCATGGCCTACCGGTCCGAGCTCGAAACGCGCGTCGCCAAGGAGACCACCCGGGCGATCACCGATCATCTGCTGATCGAGGACGGCGACCGGGTCATGGTCGGCCTGTCCGGCGGCAAGGACAGCTGGGCGCTGCTGCAGATCCTCGACGAGCTGCGGGCCCGCGCGCCGATCGACTTCAGCCTCGTGGCGGTCAACGTCGACTCCGGCTACAAGGGCTACAAGCACGACGTGATCGCCGCCGCCTGCGCCGAGCGCGGCTGGGAGTGCGTGATCGAGCACACCACCATCGGCGAGGTGATCGACGACAAGCTCGACGCGACCGCGACCCCGTGCTCGCTCTGCGCGCGGCTCCGCCGCGGCGTGCTCTATCGCATGGCCGACGCCGTCGGCGCGACCAAGATTGCGCTCGGCCACCACGCCGACGACTTCGCCGAGACGCTGCTCCTGAACCTGTTCTTCGCCGGCTCGCTCAAGGCGATGCCGGCGCGCCTCGTCTCGGACGACGGGCGCCACGTCGTCATCCGTCCGCTCGCCTACGTCGCCGAATCGGACGTCGCCGCCTACACCGCCGAGCGCGGCCTGCCGGTGGTCGGCTGCTGCTGTCCGGTGTGCGGCGACCTCGGCCTGCAGCGGCAGCGCATGAAGAAGCTGCTGTTCGACCTCGAGCGCGAGCACCCCGGCCTGAAGCGGTCGGTCGTCAAGGCGCTCGGCAACGTCCAGCCCCGCCACCTCCTCGATCGCCGCCTCAATCCGCCGGCCGCGTTGCGCGCCCGGCTCGGGGCCGCGGCGGCCTCGGCGGAAGTCGTCGCGGGCTGACGCGAGCAGCCTGTGGTGGAAGTGCCGCGATGCACCGAGACGGGCGAGGCGCCCGGCGATCAAGGCGCGAGGAGGGCGAATATCGGAAATATTCAACCGACGAGCAACGCTGAGCGGCGGGATGCATCGCCCGGCGAATGCCGCGGCACTTTCACCGCAGGCTGCTGAGTGCGAGCCGTCCTGCAGCGCGTCACGTCGGCGCGGGTTCGCGTCGATGGCGCGACCGTCGGCGAGATCGGTCGCGGGCTGCTGGTGCTGCTCGGCGTCGCGCGCGGCGACACCGCGGCCGACGCGGCGGCGATCGCCGCGAAGATCACCGCGTTGCGCGTGTTCGAGGATGACGCCGGCAAGATGAACCTGTCCGTGGCCGACGTCCAGGGCAGCGTGCTCGTCGTCTCGCAGTTCACGCTGCTCGGCGACTGCCGCGGCGGACGCCGGCCGTCCTACATCGACGCCGCACCGCCGGAGACGGCCAACGCGCTCTACGAGGCGGTGGTCGCCGCGGTTCAGCAGGCCGGCGTGCCGGTCGCGACCGGCGTGTTCCGCGCGCACATGGCGGTCGAGCTCGTCAACGACGGTCCGGTCACGCTGCTGATCGACTCCACCAAGGTGTTCTGATGCACGACGCCTCGTCGCGCCTGCTGCCGCTCGCCGTGGTCGGCGAAGGCGGGCTGGCGATCGTGGGCGGCGTGTGGCTGTTCGCGGCCGGGCATCCGGTCCGCCTCGGCGCGACGTGGACGGCGCTGGCCGCCGGCGTCGCGGCCGCCATCGCGCTCTCGCTCGTCCAGTGGTGGCTGCAGCGTGCGGCGCCGGGCGTCGGGCCGGTGCAGGCCATGCGTGAACTGCAGCGGACGATCTTCGTGCCGCTGTTCGCGCCGCTGTCGGTGCCCGAGATGGTGGCGATCAGCGCCCTCGCCGGCGTCGGCGAAGAGATCCTCTTCCGCGGCGCGGTGCAGGCGCAGTTCGGGTGGCCGATCGCGACGATCGCGTTCGGCCTCTGCCATCTCGGATTGTCGCGGCGCGGCTGGGTGCTGGGGGTGTGGGCGGCGCTGGCCGGCGGCGTGCTCGCCGGCCTGGCCATCGCGACCGGCGGCCTGGTGGCGCCGATCGTCGCCCACGCCGGCTACGACCTCGCCGCGTTGCTGTGGATCCGCCGGCAGGCCCGGAGGGCGGCCGGCGGCCCCGCATGGGCGGCCCGCGCCGCGCGTGAGAGCGCGGCCAACAGACGCTGCTACTGGAGCGTGTAGGCGATCACGGTGTTCTTCGAGAACGTCGGCACGTAGACCGTGGCCGTCTCGGGATCGAAGCCGATGTCCGCCGAGTTCTGCTTGGCCGGACGCGTGTCCATCAGCATGTGCTTCGTGCCGTCGGCGCCGACGTGGTAGATCACGCCGCCCCAGGTCGAGACGACGAAGCCGCCTCCCTTGATCGGCTCGACGCCGTCGGTGCCGCCTTCCATGCCCTCGGCCAGCATCTTGAGCTTCTTGTCGGCCTGGACCTGGTAGAGCGTGCCGCTGTCGAGCAGGTAGAGGTCGGCGCCGTGGGCGAGCAGGCCGTTCGGCCCCTTGAGCCCCTCGAGGAGCGTCGTCACGGTCGTGCCCTCGATCTTGTGCACCTTCTTCGTTTCCGAGTCGGAGACGTAGATCGCGCCCTTGGCGTCCATGGTCACGTCGTTGAGCCGCGTGGCGCCCGGGACCGCGACGCGCGTGGCAATCGCGCCCTTGGCGACATCGATGCCGACGACGTCGCTCAGGTCGGCGACCCACAGCGTGCCCTTCGACAGGGCCATGCCCTTCGGTGCGTTCAGCCCCTTGACCCACTCGGCGGCGATGACCTTGCCGTCGAGGCCGAGCTTGCCGATCGAGCCGGCGCCGTCCTTGCCCCACGGCTCGCCCTCGATGTTCGAGACGTAGAGGACCTTGCCCGCCTTGTCGAAGTAGACCGACTCGGGGACCTTGAAGCTGGCGTCCGATTCCCACTTCTTGACGAGCTTGGGTTGGGCGGCGGCGGTCGCGGCGACGCCGAGCGCGCCGGCGACGGTCGCGGCGAAGAGGAGGGTCTTGTTCATGGCGGAGAGTATCGTCAGAACCCGGCCGTCCCGCAAGCGCCCGGAGGACCGCGCGTGCGGCGCGTCAGCCGCGCCCGACGAACGGCATCTTCGTGGCCATGATCGTCATCGTCAGCACGTTGGTGTCGAGCGGCAGGCTGGCCATGAAGACGACGGCCCGCGCCACGTGCGCGACGTCCATGCGCGGCTCCGGCACCATCCGCCCGTCGGCCTGCTTCGCGCCGGCCGGCATCCGCTCGGTCAGCGGCGTGACGGCGTTGCCGATGTCGATCTGCCCGCAGGCGATGTCATAGGCCCGGCCGTCGAGGGCGAGGCTCTTGGTCAGCCCGCTCACGCCGTGCTTGGTGACGACGTAGGCCGCCGAGTCGGGCCGCGGCGCCATCGCCGAGATCGATCCGTTGTTGATGATCCGGCCGCCCTGCGGCCGCTGCGTCTTCATCACGCGGAACGCACCCTGCGCGCACAGGAACATGCCGGTCAGGTTGACGTCGACGATCGTCTTCCACCGCTCGTAGGACAGATCCTCGAACGGCGCGCCGGCGCTGGCGCCCGCGTTGTTGAACAGCAGATCCAGCCGGCCCCACGTGTCGCCGACGAGGCCGAACAACGCGTTGACGGCGTCGGGCTGCGTGACGTCGGTCGGAACGGCCAGCGCGCGATCGCCCGCGGAAGCGAGCGCTGCGGTCTCGGCGAGCGCCTCGCTTCGGCGGCCAGCCAGCCCGACGTGATACCCCTCGGCGAGGAGGGCGATGGCGACGGCGCGGCCAATGCCGCTGCCGGCGCCGGTGACGATGGCGATGCGAGGCGAAGTGGACATGCGCCGGGCATGCTATCAGCCAGTCGTGGAAGGCCGCTGCATTCAAAGACGCGCCGGCGCGCGTCTTTGGCCCGACGGCTCCGGACTGCGTCCTCGCCGTTCGGGTCGACGGGCGCCTCGACCGTCTCGGTGCCACGCGGCCGTTCCACGACGGGCTGATACGATGGCGGCGATGCGCTTGGTCGTGGCCGTCGTCCTGGTGTGCGCCTGCGCACGCTCCGCCGCCGCCCAGCAGCGCCCGCTCGTGACCGAGGACCCCGAGACGATCGGCGGCGGCCGCATCCTGATCGAGACCGGCCTCGACGTCGCGTACGACATTTTCTATCCCGCGTCGGGCCTGACCGGCGACCTCTTCAAGGCGCCCACCCTCGGCGTGAGCATCGGCCTCAGCTCGATCGCCGAATTGCAGGTGGACGGCGCGCTCTACCAGCGCCTGGCGATCGAGTCGCGCGAGCCGGCGCCGTTCGGCTTCAAGCTGCGCATCGACGGCGACACCACCAGCGACGTCGACGATCTCGTCATCGCGACCAAGCTCAAGATCGTGAGCGAGCACGTGCGGCGCCCGGCGATCGGCCTGCGCCTCGCCACCAAGCTGCCCAACGCCAGCAACGAGACCGGGCTGGGCCTCGACACCCTCGATTTCTCGGCGACGGTGCTGGTCGCCAAGACCCGGAAGTCGACCCGTTTCGTCGGCAACGGCGGCATCGCCATCCTCGGCGACCCGCTCCGCGGCGACCGGCAGTTCGACGTGATGATTTACGGCCTCTCGGTCGCCCAAGCCATCAGCGAGGGCCTCGAGGTGGTGGGGGAGGTGCACGGGCACTTCCAGTGGGCCTGGGATTTCCCGGCGCCGGGCGCGGAGTCGAAGGCCACGTTCCGGGGCGGAGTCCGCTACACGCACGGCGCCGGGCGGGTCGACGCCGGGCTGCTGGTCGGGACCACCTCCCGCGATCCCGGTATCGGCTTCACCGTGGGCTATACGCACGTGCTGGACGCATTCACGCCGCCGTAGCTCACCGGACGTTCCTCGCCAAGCTGATGATCGGTGTCCAGCCGGCCTCCCGGCGAGCCCGACCGCGGAGACCATGCCCGACGCGACCGCCGGCGCCGCCGCCACCGGCGCGAGCCTGAAGTTCGAGGGCTTCGACTTCAACAAGAACGCCGACCCGGCCAAGTCCGCGAAGTACGCCTTCGCGGCCGCGGCGCAGCGGACGGGCTCGATGCCGACGAGCAAGGCCGAAGCCGAGACCTGGTTCAGCGCGAACATCAAGGGCGAGATGGAAAGCCGGCCACAGCCAACTGGCAGGGACGTTCGTGGTCGATTACGTGCGCGGCGCCGCGTCGAGCAATCCGGCGCTGGCCTGGCAGGTCGAGTAGTCGCCTCGCGCGCCGGGTGGAACGACTCCGGAGTCGTTCTGCCCGAGCGACGCTGGGCCGGCCGCCGGCCTGCTAGACTCGTCGGCCAGCAATGGCCGACGCACTCGAGATCCTGAAGGCGCACGCCTACGGCAACGACTTCCTCTACGTGTCCGCGGAGGCCGTCGCCAACCACGGCCTGGATCCGGCGGCGTTCGCCCGTGCCACCTGCGCGCGCCACACCGGCGTCGGCGCCGACGGGCTGATCCTCTACACCCCTGACGCCCGCGGCGCGAGCGATGCGCCTCCTCAACGCCGACGGCAGCCCGTCGGAGGTGTCCGGCAACGGCCTGCGCGGCCTCGCCGCGATCCTGGCCGAGGACGCGGCGCTGCCGGTCGGCGGCGTCCTCCACGTCCGGACCGGCGCCGGCATGAAGACGCTGACGCTGGTGTCGCGCGACGCCGCCAGCGGCCGCCTCGTCTTCCGCGCCGACATGGGCCCGGTCGAGGACCTCGCCCGCGCCCGGATCGACGCCGCCGGCGAATCCTTCGACGCGGTCACGCTGCGCGTCGGCAACCCGCAGTGCGTCATCCTCGCCGACCGGCTCGACGAGCCCCGGCTCCATCGCATCGGCCCGGCGCTGCAGGCGCATCCGGCGTTCCCCGACGCCGTGAACGTCGAGATCGCCTGCGTCGAGGCGCCGGATCGCGTGCGCATCCTGATCTGGGAGCGCGGCGTCGGCCCGACCGAATCGTCCGGCACCGGATCCTGCGCCTCGGCGGTCGCGGCGGCCTTCGTGGGCGGCGCGGCCCGCGACGTCGAGGTGATCGCGCCAGGCGGCTCGCAACGGGTGGAGTGGGACGCGCAGAACACGGTCTGGCTCACCGGCTGGGCCGAGGTCGTGCTGCGCGGCCGCTGGATGCGGCCGACGACGGCATGAGGCGCCTGCACGAGGCGATCGGCGCGGTCGAGACCTACTCGCCGGCCGAGGAGCGCTTCAACCGGCGGCGCCGGACCGCCGGCCTCTTCCTGGCGCCGGCGACGCTGCTGCTGGTCCTGCTGCTGCCGATGTCCGGGCTCTCGGACGCAGGGCATCGCCTGGCCGCGGTGATGGCGGCGGTGGTCGTGCTCTGGGTGAGCGAGGCGCTGCCGATGGCGGTGACCGCGCTGCTCGGGCCGGCGCTGGCGGTGGTCTTTCATGTGGCGACGGCGCGCCGCGCGCTGGCGTCGTTCGCCGATCCGATCATCTTCCTGTTCATCGGCAGCTTCGTGCTGGCGGAGGCCATGTTCGTGCACGGCCTCGATCGGCGGATCGCGTTCACGACGCTGTCGTCGACGCTGGTCGGCTCGAGCGCCGTGCGGATGCTGGTTGCCTATGGCGGCGTGGCGACGCTGATCTCGATGTGGATCAGCAACACGGCGACGACCGCGATGCTGTTCCCGATCGGCCTGTCGATCGTCGGCCACGTCGGCCTGCGCGGCACCGCCTCGCCGGACGCCCTGCGGCGCTTCGCCATCAGCATGATGCTGGTGACGTCGTTCGCCGCGTCGGTCGGCGGCATGGCGACGCCGGTCGGCACGCCGCCGAACCTGATCGGTCTCGGCCTGATCGCGCGGCTCGGCGGCGAGCCGGTGAGCTTCCTCGCCTGGATGCGGCTCGGCGTGCCGCTGGTGCTGGTGATGACCGCGCTGCTCCTCGGCTGGTTCGCGTGGTGGGGCGCCCGCGGCCTGCGCATCGAAGCCGAAGGCCTGGCGCTGGTGCGCGCGGAACGGGCCCGCCTCGGGCCGTGGACGCGCGGCCAGCGCAACGTCGTGGTGGCCTTCGCCGTCGCGGTGTTCCTGTGGGTCGCGCCGGGGCTGGCGGCGATCGTCGGGCAGGGCGGCTCACGGGCGATGCAGGCGTTCGCCACGTCGGTGCCCGAAGCCATCGCCGCGCTCATCGGCGCCGTGCTGCTGTTCCTGCTGCCGATCGACTGGCGGCAACGGAAGTTCACGTTGACGTGGGAACAGGCGGCCGGCATCGACTGGGGCATCATCCTGCTCTACGGCGGCGGGCTGGCGCTGGGCGATCTCGCGTTCGAGACCGGTCTGGCCGGCTGGCTCGGCTCGGCGCTGACCTCGGTGCTGCCGTCGCACACGGAACTGGCGTTGACGATCGCCTTCACCGCGTCCGCCATCCTGCTGTCGGAGGCGACCTCGAACGCCGCCTCGGCCAACATGATCGTGCCGGTGGCGATCGCGGTCGCGCAAGCGTCGGGCATCGAGCCGCTGCGGCCGGCGCTGGCCGCCACACTCGGCGCGAGCATGGGGTTCATGATGCCGATTTCGACGGCGCCGAACGCGATCGTCTACAGCTCCGGCTATGTGCCGATTGGCGCGATGATGCGCCACGGCCTGCTGCTCGATCTCGTCAGCTTCGTCGTGATCGTGGCCGCGGTGACGGTGCTCGGCCCGCTCGTCGGACTCTGAGCGCGGTCAGCGACGGGGCAGGTCGGCGGTGATCGCGGCGAGCCGCTCCTCGATCGCCTTGGTCCGCTCCGCCGCGCGCGCGTAGTCGCCGGCCGCGACCGCTGAGCGCGCTTCTTGCAACTGCGTGGTGAGCTCGTCGAGCGCCGGCCCGAGGCGGGCGCGCAGCTCGCGCGTGCCCGCGGGACCGGTGAGGCGCGCGCGCGTGGTCTCCACGCCGCGGGCCGCGGCCTGGATCGCCAGGGCGACGTCGGTGGCGGCGCGGGCCCGGGCGGCAGCCGCTTCGCGCGCGGCGATGCGCGCCTGCTCGCGCGCGTCGAGCGCGAAGCTCAGCGCCTGCCGGTAGTCGCGTTCGGCGACGGCGGCATGGGCCTTCTTGAGGGCGGCGTCGGCAGCCTGGAACTCGGTCTGCGCGTAGGCCTCGGCGCCGGCCGCGCGGGCGGCGTCGAGCGCGCCTTGTGCCTGGCTGATCTCGCGCGTCGGCGGCTCGGCGCAGGCGACCACGACGGCCGCGCCGAGGAGCATCGCGGCCACGGGTCGGGCGATCGAGCGGACGCGCGGCATCGCCAAAAAGTATATGGCAGGCGTCGGCGGCGGCCGGGGATCCGGGGAAGGGAGCGGGGAGTGAAGGCGCTGGCGGCTGCCGATCGGCCTCGGGAGAAGCTCGTGCGGGTGGGCGCGGACGCGCTCGGCGACAACGAGCTGGTGGCGGTCGTGCTGGGGTCGGGCCAGCGCAGCCGCGGCGCCCTCGATCTCGCCAACGGCCTGCTGTCGGCGGTCGGCGGGCTCCACCGCCTCACCCGGTCGTCACGCGACGACTTGTGCCGCGTGCCCGGCGTCGGCGAGGCGCAGGCGGCGCGGCTGCTGGCGGCCGTCGAGCTGGGACGCCGGACGCTGTTGCAGCCGCCGGCCGAGCGGCCGCAGCTCCGCTCGCCGCGGGAGACGGCGTCGTACCTGCTGCCTCGCTTCAGCGCCCGGCCGGTCGAGCACTTCGGCCTGGTGCTGCTCGACGTCCGCTGCCGCGTGATCCGGACGGCGCTGCTCTCGGTCGGCACCATCGACGCGACCACCGTCCATCCGCGCGAGGTCTTTCGCGAAGCGACCGTCGCCGGCGCGTCGAGCGTGGTTCTGTTCCATAATCATCCGTCTGGCGACCCCAGCCCGAGCCCCGACGACGTGCGCCTCACCGCGCGCCTCGTGCGCGCCGGGGAGGTGATGGGCATCGAAGTCATCGATCACCTGATCCTCGCCGATCATCGCTACTACAGCTTTCGCGAGTCGGGTGGGCTCGCCGCACTCGACCCGTGACCAAGATCCTCTATCTGGACTGCTTCTCTGGTGTCTCCGGTGACATGCTCCTCGGCGCGTGCCTCGACGCCGGCGTGCCGCTCGACGACCTGCGCGCCGCCCTGGGCAGTCTCGGCCTCGACGACTACACGGTGTCGTCGGAGCGGGTGCTGCGGTCCGGCATTTCCGCGACGCGCTGGCGGCTCGACGAGCGGGTCCCGGCAGGTGCGGTGCCGCCGCAGGAAGGCGAAGACGGGCACCCCCACCGCCACGTCGCGCAGATCGAGCGCCTCATCGCGCGATCGGCGCTCGCACCGGCCGCGCGGCGAGCGCGCCATCGCCCTGGTTCACCGGCTGGCGGCCATCGAGGCGGAGATCCATCAGATGCCGGTCGAGGACGTGCACCTGCACGAAGTCGGTGCCCTCGACTCGATCCTCGACATCGTCGGCGGCGTGTTCGCGCTCGAGTGGTTCCGCGCCGAACGGATCGTCGCGTCGCCGCTGAACCTGGGGAGCGGCACGGTCCGCTGCGCGCACGGCACCCTGCCGGTGCCGGCGCCGGCGACCGCGCGGCTGACGCAGGGCGTTCCGGTCTATCAGGACGGACCTGCGGTCGAGCTGACGACGCCGACCGGCGCGCTGCTCGTGACCGGCTTGGCGACGGGGTACGGGCCGATGCCGGCGATGCGCGTCGAGCGGATCGGCTACGGCGCCGGCCGCCGCGACTTCCCGGATCGGCCGAACGTGCTCCGCGCTCCTGGTCGGCGAAGCCGAGGCGGCCACGGCGATCCCGGCGCGCGAGCGGGTCACGCTGATGACCTTCGAGATCGACGACATGAACCCGCAGATCTACGGCGTGCTGATCGACGAGCTGCTGGCCGCCGGCGCCCTCGACGTCTACTACACCGCCGTGCAGATGAAGAAGAACCGCCCGGGGACCCTGGTGACGGTGATGGCCGCGCCCGAGCGCCGGCCGGCGCTGTCGGCGATCGTGTTCCGCGAGACGACCACCCTCGGCGTGCGCTACCATGACGTGGAGCGCGAGGTCCTGGCCCGCGAGATCGTGACGGTCACGACGCCGTGGGGCGCGGTGCCGATCAAGGTGGCGCGGCTCGGCGGCGCCGTCACGAACGCGGCGCCGGAGTTCGACGCGTGCGTGACCCTGGCCCGTGCCCACGGCGTGCCGGTCAAGGACGTCCAGGCGGCGGCGATGAAAGCCTGGCTCGATCGCGCCTGAGTCGTCCCATCCATTATCAGCATCGGTCCTGTTCCCGTGTCGTCCTCTCCCTTCTTCCTCACCACCGCGATCGACTACGCCAACGGCAAGCCCCACCTGGGCACGGCCTACGAGAAGATCACGGCCGACGTCATCGCCCGCTACAAGCGGCTGTGCGGCGTCGAGACCCATTTCCTGATGGGGCTCGACGAGCATTCGCTGAACGTCTACCGCAAGGCGCGCGAGCAGGGCCTCGATCCGCTGGTCTACTGCGATCAGATGGCCGCCGTCTTCCGCGAGGTCTGGGCCCGGCTCGACATCTCGTTCGACGACTTCATCCGCACGACGGAGCCGCGCCACCGCGTCGCCGTGCAGGCGATGACGGAGAAGATCCGCGCCAACGGCGATCTCTACGAGGGCCTCTACGAGGGCTGGTACTGCGAGTCGTGCGAGGCGTTCAAGCCGGAGAAGGATCTGGTCGACGGGCTGTGTCCGATCCATCAGACCAAGCCGGCGTGGATCAGCGAGACGAACCACTTCTTCCGCCTGTCGGCGTATCGCGATCGCCTGCTCGCGCACTTCGCGGCGCATCCCGGGTTCCTGCAGCCCGACGTGCGGCGCAACGAGATCCTGCGCCTGCTCGAGGCGGGCCTCGAGGACATCTCGATCAGCCGCGCCGGGCAGCCCTGGGGCATCCCGGTGCCCTACGATCCGAAGAGCGTCGTCTACGTGTGGTTCGACGCGCTGATCAACTACATCACCGCGGTCGGCTACGGCGCCGATCCGGAGCGCCTGGCGAAGTGGTGGCCCGCCAGCCTGCACGTCGTCGGCAAGGACATCACGCGCTTCCACGCCGTGGTGTGGCCGGCGATGCTGATGGCGGCGGGCGAGGCGCTGCCGCGGCAGGTGTTCGGCCACGGCTGGGTCCACTTCAAGGGCGAGAAGATGAGCAAGTCGCTGGGCACGGCGGTCGATCCGCTGGAGGCCGCCGAGCGGCTCGGCGCGGATCCGCTGCGGCTGTACCTGGTGAAGGAAGTGCCGTACGGCGGCGACGGCGACTTCTCGTGGGAGCGCTTCGAGGAGCGCTACAACGCCGACCTGGCCAACAACCTCGGCAACCTCGTGAGCCGCATCGCCAGCATGGCCGAGCGCTACGCCGGCGGGCGCGTCGCGCCAACCGGCGAACCGGGCCCGCTGGCCGCCGCGGCCGCCGAGACGCTCGCGGCCTACCGCGCGGCGATGGACGTCTACGCGCTGCACGACGGGGCCAACGCCGTCTATCGTCTGCTCGGCGCGGCCAACGAGTACATCGAGCAGACGCGGCCGTGGGCCCTGGCCAAGGATCCCGAGGCGTCCAGCCGGCTCGGCCAGGTGCTGTTCGACGTGGCCGAGACGGTCCGCGTGGCGGCCGTGCTGCTGCTGCCGATCATGCCGGCATCGGCCCGTGAAATACTGCGGCGGGTGGGTGAGCCCGCCGACCCGCCGACGCTGCGCCTCGACCGGGACGCGGCCTGGCGCGCGTCGGGCGAGCGGCCCGTGGTGAAAGGGGAGGCCCTGTGGCCGCGGCTCGAAGCCGCGAGCACGCCGGCGCCGCCCGAACGAGGACCTATGAGCGATTCCCCGATCTCGACGCCCCCGGTTTCGCCGGCGACAGCTTCGCCGGTGCCCGCTGCGACGCCGACGGCGTCGGCGCCCCAAGGGCCAGCCGCCGCGTCGACGCCCGCGGCCGCACCCGAGGCGGCCGCGCCGGGCAGCAGCGCCGCCGAGGCGCGCATCGGCTACGACGACTTCATGAAGGTCGATCTGCGGGTGGCCAAGGTGACGGCCGCCGAGCGGATCCCGAAGGCGAAGAAGCTGCTCAAGCTGACCGTCGACGTGGGCACCGAAGTGCGCACGATCGTCGCCGGCCTGGCGCTCGCCTACGAACCCGAGGCGCTCGTCGGCAAGTCGATCGCGATCGTCGCCAACCTGCAGCCGCGCGCGGTCATGGGCATCGAGTCGAACGGGATGGTGCTGGCGGGCGGCGGGGACGCCGACAAGCCGGAGCTGGTGACGTTCGCCGAGCCGCCGCCTCCCGGGTCGAGGATTCGATGAGCGAACCCGGCGCGCCCGCCGGGTCGCTCCCTTCCGATCCGCTCAAGGCCGATCCGCCCAGCACTGTTCCGCTCCGCCCCGTCGACTCGCACTGCCACCTCGCCGACGAGGCGTTCACGACCGACATCGTCGATGTCGTGCTGCGGGCGCGGGCAGCGGGATCGCCGACTGCGCTCTGCATCCTGGACGCCGGCGAGGTCGGCGAGCTGCGGCGGGCGGCGGGCCTGCGCGAGCTGTGGCCGAGCGTGCGCTTCGCCGTCGGCGTCCACCCGATGCGCGCCGACAGCTATCGCGCCGACCCGCAGGGCGCGGTCCGGGCCATCGAGCGCGCGCTCGAGTCGCTCCCCGACGCCCGCGCGATCGGCGAGATGGGGCTCGATTACCACTACGACCACGCCACGCCGGCCGCTCCAGCAGAGCGTGTTCTCAGCCCAGGTCGAGCTGGCACGCACGCGCCGGCTGCCGGTGATCGTGCACACCCGCGAAGCCGACCAGGACACCCTCCGGATCCTCAAGGATTCCGGCAAGGGCGAGGTCCGGGGCGTGTTCCATTGCTTCACGGGCGACGCCGCGCTGGCCGCGGCGGCCCTCCAGCTCGGCTTCTACCTGTCCTTCTCCGGGATCGTGTCCTTTCCGAAGTCGGACGCCCTGCGCGCCGTCGCCGCGACCGTGCCGGCCGATCGGCTCCTCATCGAGACCGACAGTCCCTACCTCGCGCCAGTGCCGCATCGCGGCAAGCGGAACGAGCCCGCCCTCGTCGTCCACGTGGCCGACGCGCTGGCCGGGGCCCGTCGAACGACTCCGGCCGCGATCGTCGAGCAGACCGCCGCGAACTTCGAGGCCTTGTTCCCGAAACCGTGAGTGCGCCCGTGAGAGCCAAGCCGCAGACACAGCGACGGCGCGTTGACACCCCTGCTGTACCTGTGGTCAGATTGACGCGCGTGAGCGACGTGCACAAGTCACAGTCCCCTTTGGATTTAGCGCAGATCTTCGAGCCGGTGCGGGACGACCTGGCGCGCGTCGACCAGGAGTTTCTGAAGCACGTGCAGTCGCGCGTGCAGCTCATCCCCCAGATCGGGAAGTACCTGCAGACGAGCGGCGGCAAGCGGATCCGCCCGGCGACGCTGCTGATGGCGGCGCGGATGGCCGGCTACCGCGGCGAGGGCGACCGCGCCGTGCTGTACGCCTCGGTGGTGGAGTTCATCCACACCGCGACGCTGGTGCACGACGACATCATCGACGAATCGGGGATGCGGCGCGGCCGCGTCGCCGTGCACTCGCGCTGGGGCACCGACATCACGGTGCTGCTCGGCGACTACCTGTACATCAAGTCGATGGGCCTGGCGCTGACCTACGACTCGCTCGACATCGTCCGCCTGCTGTGCGACGTGACGCTGCGGATGATCGAAGGCGAGCTCTATCAGCTGACCAAGACGGGCGACGTCGACATCACCGTCGACGAGCACTTCGACATCATCCGCCGCAAGACCGCGCACCTGTTCGGCGGCTGCGCCCAGATCGGCGGCATGCTGGGCACGACCACGCCGGAGCAGCAGGCCGCGCTCTGGGAGTACGGCTTCAACCTCGGCATCGCCTTCCAGCTGGTCGACGATCTGCTCGACTACACGGCTGACGAGCGCGCGCTGGGCAAGCCGATTGGCAGCGACCTGCGCGAGGGCAAGGTGACGCTGCCGATCATCTATCTGCTCGAGCGGGGCGGTGAGGTCCGCGACGTCGTCGCCGGCGTCGTCCGCGATCGGGACGTGACCCGCGAGCAGTGGGCCGACATCAAGCAGCAGCTGGCCGACTCGCAGTCGGTCGCCAAGGCGCGCCGCCAGGCCGAGCACTACGCCAGCTGGCCCTCCAGCACCTGGCCGCGTTCCCGGCCTCCCCGGAGAAGGACGCGTTGCTCGCCCTGCCGGAGTACGTCCTCTCGCGCGACCGCTAGCACGCGTCAGGGCGAGGCCTCCGGCTCGTTCCTCTGACATGACTCCGGCTCAACGTGCCGCGACGCTCCGCGCCAATATCCGGCGCCACGAGCACGCCTACTACGTCCTCGACGCGCCGGAGATCTGCCGACGCCGAGTTCGACGCGCTCCTGCAGGAGCTGCGGGCCCTCGAGACCGGCGCATCCCGAGCTGATCACGCCCGATTCGCCGACCCAGCGCGTCGGCGGCGCCATCCTCGAAGGCCTGCCCACGGCGCGGCACCGCGTGCCGATGCTCAGCCTCGACAACGCCTACGACGAGGCGGATGCGCGCGCCTTCGACGAGCGGCTGCGCCGGGCGCTCGGCGCCGGCGACGAGGCGCTGCCGTACGTCGCCGAGCTGAAGATCGACGGCCTGAGCATCGCGCTGACCTACGACGCGGCCGGCGCGCTGGTCCGCGGCGTCACCCGCGGCGACGGCGTCCAGGGCGAGGACGTCACGCCCAACGTCCGCACCATCCGCGCCCTGCCGCTGACGCTGGCCGGCGGCGGCCCCGGCCGCACCATCGAAGTGCGCGGCGAGGTCTTCCTTCCGCGCGCGTCGTTCGCGCGCATCAACCGCGAGCGCGAGGAGGCCGACGAGCCGCTGTTCGCCAACGCCCGCAACGCGGCCGCGGGCACGATGCGGACGCTCGATCCGAAGCTGGTCGCCGCGCGCGGCCTCGGCGCGTTCGTCTATCAGCTGGTCGACGCGGACGCGGCGCCGGAGCAGCGGCTGCCGACGCACAGCGCCACGCTCGAGGCGTTCGCGCGCTGGTCGCTGCCGGTGGAGCCGCACTGGTGCCGCTGCGAGGGCATCGACGCCGTGATCGCCTTCTGCCGCGAGTGGATCGACCCGCGGCACGCCCTGCCGTTCGAGACCGACGGCGTCGTCATCAAGCTGGACGACATCGCGCGGCGTGAGAAGGCCGGCTCGACGTCGAAGTTCCCGCGCTGGGCGTTCGCCTACAAGTTCCCGGCGCAGCAGGCGACGACCAAGCTCAAGGCGATCCTCGTCAACGTCGGCCGTACCGGCGCGGTGACGCCGTATGCCGACCTCGAGCCGGTCTTCCTCGCCGGCTCGACGATATCCAAGGCGACGCTGCACAACGCGCAGGAAGTCGCGCGCAAGGACATCCGCGCAGGCGACTACGTCCTGATCGAGAAGGCGGGCGACGTCATCCCCAAGGTCGTGATGTCGCTGCCGCAGCGGCGGCCGACGGGCGCCGACGAGCCGCAGCCCTGGGTGATGCCGACGACCTGCCCGATCTGCGGCACGACGCTGGTGCGCGGCGAAGAGGAAGCGGTCTGGCGCTGCGAGAACACGAGCTGTCCCGCCCGGCTGCGCCGCAGCCTCGAGCACTTCGCCGTCGCGGCGGGCGATGAACATCGAAGGCTTCGGCGAGTCGCTGGTCGACTCGGTGGTGACGCACGGGCTCGTCAAGGATCTCGCCGACGTCTACGACCTGACCGCCGACGCCTTGGCCGCGCTCGAGCGGATGGGCAAGAAATCCGCGGCCAACGTGGTCCGCGAGATCGAGAACAGCCGCCAGGCGGGCCTGGCGCGCGTCGTCTACGCCCTCGGGATCCGCCACGTCGGCGAACGGGCGCGCGGCCGCGCTGGCCGGCGCTTTCGGCTCGATGCAGGCCATCTGCGCGGCGTCGGTGGAGCAGCTCCAGGCCGTGCCGGACGTCGGCCCCGTCGTGGCGGCGTCGGTCCGCGCCTGGCTCGACGCGGCCGCCAACCAGCACCTCGTCGAGCGCCTCGGCGCCGCCGGGGTGGACCTCACCGCGGCGCTGGCCGCCAGCGGGGCGCCCGGGCCGCTCTCCGGACAGACCTGGGTCATCACCGGCACCCTGGACAACATGACCCGCGACGAAGCCCAGGCCGCGCTGGAGCGGCTCGGCGCCAAGGTGTCGGGGTCGGTCAGCAAGAAGACGACCGCGCTGCTCGCCGGCCACGACGCCGGCAGCAAGCTGGAGAAAGCGCGGACCCTGGGCGTGCGCGAGGTTGGAGAGGCCGAATTCCGCGACCTGATTGGCGGCATAATCTTGTAGCCAGCATGCCGGCCGCCTCTCCGTCCCCTGTCCGCGCGCTATGAAACCTCGCATCCTGGTGATCGACGACGAAGCCGGCATCCGCGACTCGATGCGGATGATCCTCGAGTACGAGGGCTACGAATGCCTGCTGGCCGCGACCGGCCCGGAAGGGCTGGCGATGGCCGAGCGCGAGGCGCCCGACCTCGTGTTCCTCGACATCAAGATGCCGGCGATGGACGGCATCGAGGTGCTCGAGCGCCTGAAGGCCCGCAGCGACGGTCCGCCCGTCGTCATGATCTCGGGCCACGCCACCGTGAGCACGGCGGTCGAGGCGACGCGCAAGGGCGCCTTCGACTTCATCGAGAAGCCGCTCGCCAGCGATCGCGTGCTGCTGACGGTGCGCCACGCCGTCGATCAGCGCCGGCTGCGCGAGGAGAACGTCACGCTGCGGCGCGCCGCCGAATCGCGGCACGAGATGGTGGGGGACAGCCCTGCCCTCGAGCGCGTCCGCGACGCCATCGGCAAGGCCGCGCCGACCAACGCCACCGTGCTGATCCTCGGCGAAAGCGGCGTCGGCAAGGAGCTGGTCGCCCGCGCCATCCACCGCAACAGCCTCCGCGCCCGCGAGCGCTTCGTGCAGGTGAACTGCGCGGCGATCCCCGAGGAGCTGATCGAGTCGGAGCTGTTCGGGCACGAGAAGGGCTCGTTCACCGGCGCCACCGAGAAGCAGATCGGCAAGTTCGAGCAGGCCGATCGCGGCACGATCTTCCTCGACGAGGTCGGCGACATGAGCGCCAAGACCCAGGCCAAGGTCCTGCGCGTCCTGCAGGAAGGCGAGGTCGAGCGGCTCGGATCGTCGAAGACGATGAAGGTCGACGTGCGCGTCATCGCCGCGACCAACAAGCGGCTCGAGGAAGAGATCGACGCCGGCCGCTTCCGCGAGGACCTGTACTTCCGCCTGAGCGTGATCCCGATCCACGTGCCGCCGCTGCGCGAGCGGACCCAGGACATCCCGCTCCTCGTGAAGCACTTCACCGAGCTGTTCAACCGCGAGAGCAGCTTCAAGCCGCGCCGCTTCTCGAACGAGTCGCTGGTCGAGATGCAGCAGCAGCGCTGGCGCGGCAACATCCGCGAGCTGCGGAACACGGTCGAGCGGCTGCTGATCATGTCGCGCGGCGACGCCGTCGAAGCGCAGGACATCCGGGGCATCCTGCGCGTGGGCGATCGCGCGGCCGCGGGGCCCGCGGCCGGGGCCGCTCCGGCCGTGCCGATGAGCCACGCCGCCGCGGCGTCGGAGCCGGCCGCGCCGGCCGCATCCGCCGCGCCCGCCGCCGTCAGCGTCGCGCCAGCGGAGCCGCCGCCCAGGCCGGGCACGCTGCGCGAGTTCAAGGAAGTCTCGGAGCGGGCCTTCCTGGTCGACAAGCTGCGCGAGTACGGCTGGAACATCTCACGGACCGCGGAGATGCTCGACACGCCGCGCAGCAACCTCTACAAGAAGCTCGAGCAGCACCAGATCTCGCAGGAGAAGGACGGATAAGCAAGGACGCCGCCCGCGTGACGGCGCCGCGGCGCGCCCAGCGCCGCGTAGCAGCCGGCACGCAGAGGGCGGCCCGCGGTCGCGCGTGAGAGCGCGGCCGCCAGACTGGTAGAATGATCTGTGGGCTGCAGGGGAACAGGCGATCGCGGGGCCGCAAGGCTCCGAGGAAAGTCCGAACTCCGCAGGGCAGTGCGCCGGGTAATTCCCGGGCGGGGCAACCCGACGGACCAGTGGCACAGAAAATATACCGCCTGGGGTGAGGCCGCGAGGCCGAGCCTTCGGTAAGGGTGAAAAGGTGCGGTAAGAGCGCACCGCGCGGCCGGCAACGGACGTGGCAGGCAAAACCCCGCACGGAGCAAGGCCAAATAGGGACGCGTTCGAGGACGGCCCGTCCGAAGCGTCCGGGTAGGTTGCTCGAGGCCGCGAGTGATCGCGGTCCCAGAGGAATGATCGCCACCTCGATGGGCGTTCGCAGGCCCGGCGCAAGCCGGGTCGGCGGGTGTCAGGAGGGGCACAGAATTCGGCTTACCGGTCCGCTGCAGCCCACTTTCCGCCGTCGGTTCTTTCCCCTTCACCAGAACGTGCCGATCTCCTGACGTTATGGCCCTGTACGTCGTCACCGGCGGTGCCGGTTTCATCGGATCCCACCTGACCGAGACGCTGCTCGCCCGCGGCGAGCGCGTCCGCGTCGTCGACAGCCTGGTCACCGGCCACACGCGCAACATCCAGCCGGGCGCCGAGTTCGTCCAGGGCGACCTGGCCGACCTCGACTTCGCCCGGCACGGCATCGACGGCGCCGACTACGTGCTGCACCAGGCGGCCATCCCGTCGGTCCCGAAGTCCGTGCAGGACCCGGTAAGCTCGAACCGCGCCAACATCGACGCCACGCTGAACGTGCTGGTCGCGGCGCGCGACGCCAAGGTGAAGCGCCTCGTCTACGCCGCGTCGTCCTCGGCCTATGGCAACGCCGCGGCCCTGCCCAAGCGCGAGGACATGGGGACGAACCCGCTCTCGCCGTATGCGCTGCAGAAGCTGGTGGGGGAGCAGTACCTGCAGCTCTTCACCTCGCTCTACGGCCTCGAGACGGTCTCGATCCGCTACTTCAACGTCTTCGGCCCGCGGCAGGATTCCGGATCGCCGTACTCGGGCGTCATCTCGCTCTTCATCACGCACCTGCTCGCCGGCAAGGGCCCGAAGATCTATGGCGACGGCGGCCAGACGCGCGACTTCACCTACGTTGCCAACGTCGTCGACGGCGTGCTGCGCGCCTGCGCGGCCGACGGCGCCAGCGGCCAGGTGATCAACGTCGCCACCGGCGGCCGCATCTCGCTGAACGAGCTGTTCACGACGCTGCGGACGATCATCGGCGGCACGATGGAGCCGGAGTATCTCCCCGAGCGCGCCGGCGACGTGCGCGACTCGCAGGCCGACATCGGCAAGGCGAAGCAGATCCTGGGCTACGAGCCGGTGATCGCGCTCGAGGAAGGCCTGCGCCGCACCGTCGACTGGTACCGCACCCAGCAGCCCTGACGCCGGCCGCTACCTGGTCATTTTCTTTTCGGGTGCCCAGCCGGCCACCGCGTCTTCCCATTTGTTGTCGGTCAGCTGACGGACGCCCGATCCGTCGGCACGCATCACGAAGAGCTCGCCATACGGCTGCGGAACGCCCTCACTCATCACCATCTCGTCCTTGAATCCCTTGCGGCCGCTGGTGAACATGATCCACTGGCCGTCCGGCGACCAGGACGAATGGGCGCTGCTGCCTTCGGTGTTCGTGAGACGCCTCACATCAGAGCCATCGGGCCGCATGCTGTACAGCTCGAAGCGGCCATCGCGATCGCTGGTGAACAGGATGCGATCGCCGTGCGGTTGCCACTTGGGGAAATTGTCGTAATGGGCGCCATCCGTCAACGGGGTGACGTTGCCGTCGGCAAGATTGCGGCGGACCAGATGCCTGCCATGCTTGTAGACGATCTGCGTGCCGTCGGGCGACCACGTGGGAAATCCGTTGTTGGCGCCGTCGTCGACGATCGGTGTGAAGCCAGTGCCGTCCGGCTTGATGGTCGCGATCCGCGAGGGCGGGATGCCGGGCGCACGGAAATAGCGGCCAATGCTGAACAGGATCACATTGCCGTCAGGCGACCAGTTGGGATCGAACGCGGAGGCGCCCGTGTCGTGATAGAGCGTCCTCTTACCGCTGCCATCCGCGTTCATGATCTCGATGCTGGTGTCTGAAGATACTCATCCCGCCGTTCGAATACTGGCTGTAGAGCAACTGCGTGCCGTCTGGCGAGAACGTGGCGAAGGGCTCGCTGAGGAAGAGCTCGAATTCCGGATCGATGCTTCCCGTCGGGATGAAGTGCTCGGTCATCGCCTTTCTGAGTGCGCGCTCGTACACCAGGTGCGCGCCATCGGGCGCCCAGCTGGGTCCGCGCACGGCTCCGTTCACGACGTCCACGATGCGGCGGTCAGGATGCCAGACCTTGATACCTTCCTCGGTCGCGGTGGCGCTGCGGACCGCATAGCCGATTCTGCCGCCGGACAGGAACTTCGGCGACAGCTTGGTCTGGTTGGACGCCGTGTACTGCGTCCGCTTTCCGCTGTTGACCTCGACGGACACGAACTCCGTCCGCGAACGGGCGGTCTTGGCCATGTACGCCCCGACTTCGTCGGTCTCGTAGAAAAGGATCGCCGTGCCGTCCGGAGACCACGCCGGACTGCCCGCGACACCACCAGGCCTGGTGACTCTGCGCAAGCCGGTGCCGTCTGGATGCACGACATAGATGCCGGTGGACTGCAGCAGCTCCCATTGACCGGGATTCACGCCCGTCGTGCCTTCGCGATCGGAGCTGAAGGCGATCCATGCGCCGTCGGGCGACCACGCCGGGCGGAAGTTGCCCCCCTGGCTCCCGGTCAGGTTGGTGTACTTCCTGGCGGCGAGATCCAGCAGCCAGAGGTTGGCTGTGCCCGACTCGCGCGTCGAGATGAAGGCGAGCGTGCGCCCATCGGGCGACAGCACGCCCTGGTCGTCGAAAGCCGGATCGTCGGTGAGTCTTTCCAGATCGCTGCCGTCCGGATGGATTCGGTAGATATCCGAGAGACCCGCCGTCTCCTTGGTGAAGACGACCCACTTCCCATCGGCGGAATACGAGGGCGAATATTCGAGCGTCCCGTGAGGAACCAACGGGCGCTCGTTCTTGCCGTCCGCGTCGGCAATCATGATTGAGAGTTCCTGCAGCCGGAAGCGATTGAAGAGAACCTTGTGCTTTGCGGGGGCGGGGTCGGCGAGACCGGCGGCGAACGTCAAGAGCGTCACGAGCAGGAACCTGATCATGGCCGCAGTATGTCATGCGGATGAGCTTGGCTCGTGCGCTCCACGGGTTACCTCGGTGGACACGCGCCCCCGCGACCGTTGCGACCGTGTTCTGCTCGTGATCCATCAGCCGCCGGGATCGCGCCACGCAACCGGAGTTGACGCTTCCGGGCCGCCCGCCCCACGCGGCGGCCGGCGCCTGTCACATCACGTCTGACCTAAGTCACACAGCAGGAACCACCTGCGCGCGCCGGCGGCTGGCGCGACGCCGTCGGCCCGCGGCTTGCCTTTGAGGGGTGCGACCCGGACGCGCGGGAGACACCCATAACCCGACCCCTCACGTCCCCGTGCGCCGGGCATCGTTCGCCGCCGGATGGTCCGCGCGGCTTTCCTGGAGATCGCACATGCTCACGTCGCTCGCCGCCGCCCTCGTCGCCGCCACATTGACCGTTCCGATGCTGCCGCCGCACGCCCTGCCCGCGCAGGAGCCGCCCGCGCGCAGCACCAGCGAACGTCCCGCTCCGCTCAACCTCAACGCCGCCACGGAGGCGCAGCTCGAGGCGCTGCCGGGGATCGGCCCCGCCACCGCCACCCGCATCGTCGAGTACCGCAAGAAGAACGGAGGCTTCAAGAAGGTCGAGGAACTGATGAACGTCAAGGGCATCGGCGAGAAGAGCTTCCTCAAGCTGAAAGGCCTGATCGCCGTCGCGCCGTCGCGCGCCGAGGCGTAGGCGGCGTCGACGAGGACGCCGAGCGGGAGCGGGACGCCGATGCACCGTCGACGGGGAGAGCAGGCCGGATGGTCGCTCGTGGAGCTGCTGATGGTCATCGGCGTCTCGCTCGTGGTGGGGGCGCTGGCGCTGGCGGCGTTCGCGCCGCTCGGCGCGAGCGCCCGCGCCATCGGTGCGGCGCGCTACCTCGCGGCCCTGCTGCAGCGCGAGCGGATCGAGGCGGTGCGCACCGGCCGCGTCTGCGGCCTCCACTTCGACGACGACGGATCGGCGATCGGGTTCGCGCGCGTCGTCGACGGTAATGGCAACGGTCTGCGCAGCGCCGAGATCGCCGGCGGCATCGATCCGACGCGTGGGCCGCGCGTGCGGCTCGCGGACGCATTCGCCGGCGTCCGCTTCGCGATCGTCGACGACGTGCCGGCGCATCGACGGGGGGCCTGGCCTTACCGCGGGTGCAGACCCGGTGCGCCTCGGGTCGGCGATCCTGGCGTTCGCGCCCACCGGCAGCGCGACGTCGGGCACGCTCTACCTCGCGAGCGCCGATCGGCGGCAGTTCGCGGTGCGTGTGCTCGGGCCGACCGGACGCGTGCGGATCTTCGAGTTCGATCGCGCGACCGTGCGCTGGGTGCAGCGATGACACGGAGTGCCGAGCGCCGGGCGGCGCGCCGGTGGGTGCCCCGCGACCTGCCATGGCCGATCGGCTGCCGCGTGGCGCCCGGCCACGAGGTCGCGATCGTCAACCTGTCCGCGGTCGGCGTGCTGATCGAGGTGGCGGCGCCGCTGCCGCCGGGCCGTGCCGTGACCGTGCACCTGGTCCGATCGTCGCGCCGCGTGGCGCTGGCCGGGGCCGTGGCCCGCTGCTATGTCGTGCAGGTGGCGCGCGACACCGGCACCCGCTATCACGCGGCGATCGCGTTTTCCCGCTGGTTCGAGCCCCTTTGGGAACTGGATTCCCTCGGCGGCGAGGATGAATGGGCGGGTGGCGGACATCTTGGGACGAGCTGACGGGAATCCAGTTCCCTGAGGCATGGCAGGTTCTTCCACCTGCACGCAATGTCGGGATCGAGGAGGGACCACGACGATGGCATCGAACTTGGGATCTGAGACACCCCGGGCGTGGTCGGAGCCGGCCCAGGGAGGTCTCATGCAGGACGGGGTGCTGCGGGAATCAGGTCCAGCGGTGGGCGTGGCGCGCGATCGGGGCGCGGCGATGCTCGGGGCGTTCGTCGAAGGCCTGGGCGCGGGCGACGTGCGGGCGACGCGCGCGCGCTTCGAGCAGGTCGTGCGCGACCACCTCGGCGTGGCCTTCGTGCGGTTCCGCGAATGCGGGAGCAACGCGGTCATCTCCGACATCGATCCGGCCCTGGCGGTGACGAAGGTGTCGAGCGGGGGCCGCACCTTCGCGCTGGAGCTGCCGCGTCCGACCCGCGCCGCGCAGGACCAGACCTGGCATGCGCTCGTGTCGACCGCCGGCCAGATCGGCGCGATCGTCGCCGAGATCGAGCGAACTGCCGGCTACCGCGTCGCGGTGGCCACGCTGGCCGATCGCGACGGCAACCGGCTGCACGGGTCGAGCCCGCAGGTCCAGGCCGTGCGGCAGCAGATCGACCGCATTGCCCGCACCGACTTCACCGTGCTGATCGAAGGCGAGAGCGGCGTCGGCAAGGAACTGGTGGCGCGGCAGATCCACCAATGGAGCCGGCGCAATCGCGGCCCCTTCGTCGCGGTGAACTGCGCCGCGATCGTGGAGTCGCTGCTCGAAGCCGAGCTCTTCGGCATCGAAGACCGCACCGCGACCGGCGTCCGCGGACGACGCGGCAAGCTCGAACAGGCCAACGGCGGCTCGCTGTTCCTCGACGAGGTCGCCGACCTGTCGCTGGCCGCGCAGGCCAAGCTGCTGCGCGCGCTGCAGGAGTTCTCGGTCGAGCGGGTCGGCGGACACCAGACCAAGAAGGTCGACATCCGGATCATGGCGGCCACCAACCGCAGCCTGTCGGCGCTGGTGACGAAGGGCCAGTTTCGCGGCGATCTCTACTACCGCCTGAACGCGCTCGAACTGAAGGTGCCGCCGCTGCGCGCGCGGCGCGAGGACATCCTCGACCTCGCGCAGGGCTGCCTCGAGCGCCACGCGGGACCGGGCCGGCCGTGCCGGATGTCCGCGGCCGCGCTGGAGGCGCTCCTGACCTACGAGTGGCCCGGCAACGTGCGCGAGCTGGAACGGGTCATCGAGCGCGCCATCACCCTCGCCGAGGGCGACGAGATCCAGTTGAACGATCTGCCGCCGGCGCTGAACGAGCGCTACAGCATCGTGCAGCCGGCGACCGAGGGCGGCGAGAGCATGCGGGCGTGGGGGAGCCGCTACGCCAGGCTGGTCCTCGAGCGCTGCGACAACAACAAGCGCAAGGCGTGCCGCGTGCTGGACATCAGCTACCACACGCTGCAGGCCTACCTGCGCTACACGCCGCAGCTGCGCGCCGCGCAGAGGGCTCTGCCGGCGCCCGCTCCGGACGAGGCGCCGCGGACTCCCAGGACCAGCCGCTGGTGGCCGCTCCGGTGCCGGTCGTGGAGGCGACGCTCGTGCCGGAATAGCGTGGCCTCCGTTCAGCATCGGCCCGGCAGCCGTGTTCGGTGAGGCCCCGCCGAATACGGCGCCCCGGCAACAATGTCGGGCTGCCTTGACCGGCTTGGGACCGCATAGTACCGTCAGCAGGTTGCCCCGCCTGCGGCGGGCGTGCCCACCATGGCCGACGCCGTTTCCCCGTCCGCTTCCGCTCCGCCGCTCCGGAAAACCGCCCTCCACGCCGCGCACGTCGCGCTGGGCGCGCGCATGGTGCCCTTCGGCGGCTGGGACATGCCCGTCGAGTACGCCGGCATCACGGCCGAGCACCTCGCGGTGCGCGAGCGGGCCGGGCTGTTCGACGTCAGCCACATGGGCGAGATCGAGATTGCCGGCGCGGATGCCCTGGCGGCCGTCCAGAAGCTGACGAGCAACGACGCCTCGCGGCTGGCGGTCGGGCAGATCCAGTATTCGTCGCTGCCGACGCCCGAGGGCACGGTCGTCGACGACGTCCTGGTCTACCGGTGGGCGCCCGAGCACTTCCTGCTCGTCGTCAACGCCGGCAACATCGAGAAGGACTGGGGCTGGATTCAGGCGCACATCGCCGGCGTCGGCGATGCCGTCGCCGTGAACGCGAGTGCCCGCTACGCGCTCATCGCCGTCCAGGGCCCGAAGGCCGAAGCGGTGCTGCAGCCGCTGACCGGCGTCAACCTCGCCGACCTCAAGTACTACTGGTTCGCGCACGGCGAGTTCGCCGGCATCCGCGGCACCGTCTCGCGCACCGGCTACACCGGCGAGGACGGCTTCGAGATCTTCTGCGCGCCCGGCCAGGCCGAACGCCTGTGGAAGGCGCTCCTCGAGGCCGGTCAGCCGCGCGGGCATCGTCCCGGCCGGCCTCGGCGCGCGCGACACGCTGCGCCTCGAAGCCTCGATGCGGCTGTGCGGCAGCGACATGGACGAGACGACGACGCTGCTCGAAGCCGGCCTCGGCTGGATCATCGGCTGGAAGAAGGCCGATTTCATCGGCAAGGCGGCGCTCGAGGCCCAGAAGGCGGCGGGCGTGACGAAGCGGATCGTCGGCTTCGAGATGGTCGATCGCGGCATCGCCCGCGCCGGCTGTCCGCGTGATCGTGGACGGCGTCGAAGCCGGCAAGGTCACGAGCGGCACGCAGACCCCGTTCCTCAAGCGCGCGATCGGCATGGCCTACGTCCCGGCGGCAGCGTCGCAGCCCGGGCAGGCCATCGAGATCGACATCCGCGGCCGCCGCGTGGCCGCCAAGGTCGTGCCGATGCCGTTCTACAAGCGGACCACGTAGGGAGCACCTGATGTATCCGGCGGAGTTGAAGTACACCAAGGACCACGAGTGGGTCCGCAGCGGAGACGCTGAGGCCACCATCGGCATCACCGACTACGCGCAGGCGCAGTTGGGCGACGTCGTCTTCGTCGAGCTGCCAGCCGTCGGCCGCACCCTCAAGCAGGGCGAGGTCTTCGGGACGATCGAGTCGGTGAAGGCCGTCTCCGAGCTCTACGCGCCGGTGTCGGGCGAGGTCGTCGCCGTCAACGACGCGCTCAGCACGTCGCCCGAGTCGGTCAACAAGGATCCGCACGGCGCCTGGATCATCAAGGTGAAGCCGTCCAACGCCGGTGAGCTCGGCGCGTTGCTCGACGCCACCGCCTACGGGGCGCTCGTCGGCTGATGGCGGAACTGCTGCAGGCGCCGGCGACCTCCACGTCTACGTCCGAACCGGGCTTCGCGGCCCGGCACATCGGCCCGAGCCCGGCCGAACAGGCCGAGATGCTCGCCATCGTCGGCGCGCCATCCGTCGAGGCGCTCCTCGACGAGGCCATTCCGCCGGCAATCCGCCGCCGCGATCCGCTGCCGCTGCCGCCGGCCGAGCGCGAGCACGACTACCTCGCGCGCCTGTGGACCGTCGCGTCGCAGAACCAGGTCTTCCGCTCGTTCATCGGCCTCGGTTACTACGACACGATCACGCCGGCCGCCATCCTGCGCAACGTCTTCGAGAACCCGGGCTGGTACACGCCCTACACGCCGTACCAGGCGGAGATCGCCCAGGGCCGCCTGGAGTCGCTCCTCAATTTCCAGACCGTGGTGAAGGACCTCACCGCGATGGACGTCGCCAACGCATCGCTGCTCGACGAGGCGACCGCCGCGGCGGAGGGCATGGCGCTCGCGCACCGCGTGTGCCCGCGCAAGGACGCGCGCGTGTTCCTCGCGGATCGCACGGCGTTCCCGCAGACGCTGGAGCTGCTGGCCGCACGGGCCGAGCCGCTCGGCCTCGAGCTGCGCGTCGTCGACGTCGCGACCGCCGAGATCGGACCGGACGTCTTCGGCGTGCTGCTCCAGTCGCCGGACGCCAACGGCCTCGTCCGCGATCTCTCGGCACTCATCACGCGCGTCCACGACGCCAAGGCGCTCGCCGTCGTCGCCACCGATCTGCTGAGCGCTGCGCGCTCGATGACGCCGCCGGGCGAGATGGGCGCCGATGTCGTCGTCGGCAGCGCCCAGCGCTTCGGCGTCCCGCTCGGCTACGGCGGTCCGCACGCGGCGTTCTTCGCCACGCGCGACGCCTACGTCCGCCAGATGCCGGGCCGCCTGATCGGCGTGTCCGTCGACGCGCACGGCAAGACCGCCTACCGCATGGCGATCCAGACGCGCGAGCAGCACATCCGCCGCGAGAAGGCGACGTCGAACATCTGCACCGCGCAGGCGCTCCTCGCCAACATCGCCGCGTTCTACGCCGTGCACCACGGCCCCGAGGGACTCGTGGCCATCGCCCGGCGGGTCCACGGCCAGGCGGTCGCGCTCGAGGCGCGGCTCACGCTGCTCGGCGTCACGCAGCGCAACGCCGCCTATTTCGACACGCTGTGCATGGATGTCGGCCACGTCGCCGCAGTGGCCCGTATCCGGCAGGCGGCCGAAGCCGCGCGGCTGAATTTCCGCTACGACCGCACGCATGTCGTCATCGCGCTCGACGAGACCACCGAGGCGCGCGACCTCGATGCCATCGCCCAGGTGTTCCGGACGTCGGTGCGATCCAACACCGACGAGGGCGTCGCGTTACCGACGACGTCGACGGGCGCGGCGACCGAGCTCAAGCTGCCGGCGGCGCTCGTCCGCACGTCGGCGTTCCTGACGCACCCGGTCTTCCACAGCCATCGCTCCGAGTCGGCGCTGATGCGCTACATCCGCGGCCTCGAGCGGAAGGACATCGGGCTCGACACGTCGATGATCCCGCTTGGCTCGTGCACGATGAAGCTGAACGCAGCGGCCGAGATGCTGCCATTGTCGTGGCCGGAGCTGGCGCGCATCCACCCGTTCGTGCCGGCGGTCCAGGCCGCCGGCTACCATCAGCTGTTCAGCGAGCTCGAGGGCGCGCTCGGCCAGATCACCGGCCTGCCCGGCGTCTCGCTGCAGCCGAACTCGGGCGCCCAAGGCGAGCTGGCCGGCCTGCTCGTCATCCAGGCCTGGCACCGCGATCGCGGCCAGGGCACGCGCAACATCGCGTTGATCCCGCAGTCGGCGCACGGCACCAACCCGGCGTCGGCGGCGATGGCCGGCATGCAGGTCGTGGTCGTGGCCTGCGACGACAAGGGCAACATCGACGTCGTCGATCTCGAGAGGAAGGCGCGGCAGCATGCCGATCGGCTGGCGGCGCTGCTCGTCACGTACCCCTCGACGCATGGTGTGTTCGAAGATGCCATCCAGGACATCTGCCACATCGTGCACGTGCACGGCGGCCAGGTCTACATGGACGGCGCCAACCTGAACGCGCAGGTCGGGCTGACCAGTCCGGCGCTGATCGGCGCCGACGTCTGCCACATCAACCTGCACAAGACGTTCGCGATCCCGCACGGCGGCGGCGGTCCTGGCATGGGCCCGATCTGCGTCGCCGCGCACCTCGCGCCGTACCTGCCCGGCCACCCGGTGGTGAAGACCGGCGGCGCCAAGGCGATCCACGCCGTGTCGGCGGCGCCGTGGGGGAGTGCGTCGATCCTGGCGATCTCGTACGGCTACATCGCGATGCTCGGCCGCGACGGCCTGCGCGACGCGACGGCCATCGCGATCCTGAACGCGAACTACGTGAAGGCGCGCCTCGAGCCGCACTTCCCGATCCTCTACACGCGCACGACCGGCCGCGTCGCGCACGAGATGATCCTCGACCTGCGCCCGCTCAAGGCGGCGTCGGGCATCGACGAGACGGACGTCGCCAAGCGGCTGATGGACTACGGCTTCCACGCGCCGACGGTGTCGTTCCCGGTCGCCGGCACGCTGATGATCGAGCCGACCGAGAGCGAGCCGAAGGCCGAGCTGGATCGGTTCTGCGACGCGCTGATCGCCATCCGCGCCGAGATCCAGGCCGTGATCGACGGCACCGCGGACAAGCAGGACAACGTCCTCAAGCACGCGCCGCACACCGCTGACGCGGTCACGGCCGACTCGTGGGCGCACGCCTACACCCGGCAGCAGGCGGCGTTCCCGCTGCCGTTCGTCCGGGCCCGGAAGGTGTGGCCGAGCGTCGCGCGCATCGACAACGCCCGCGGCGACCGGCAGTTGATCTGCGCCTGCCCGCCCATGTCAGAATACGAGTAACGCGTCTCGAGCCTCGGAAGGCGCCCCCGCGCCTGTCACTTCCGCGACCCGGACGCTCTCTAGTCCAGTGTTCGTGTGTTTGTGTGCCTCCGTCCCTTCCGGGATCCGGCCCGTCCGGACCCGTGGTCCGGACGGAGCAATGGCTCGGAGGCGTCATGGCCCGTTACAAGGTCCTGCACAGCATCGCCCACAACTTCGGCCAGACTTTCGTCGGAGCGTCGAAGGAGCGGGCGCACGACCACCTGCTCGGTCGCCTGCTGGCCGACGCCCGTCGCACGGGGGAGGCGACACTGCGGCTCGACATCCTCACGGGCGAGGCGACGCCGGAGGTGCTCGTCAGCCGGTCGCTCGCCCGGATCCTCGAACGCTACGTCCGGGGCTTTCCGGACCTCGTGGCCGGTGGCCACACGGACATGCAGGTCGTCCGCGGCGCGCGGATGGAGCTGACGTTCCATCTGGCCACCGAGCGGCCAGTGGAGGGCGCCCCCAACCAGCGGGAGTCCCCTTTCCTCTGCCGGGTCGAAATCGACGACGACAAGGGCAAGACCTGGATTGCGGAGCTCAGCGGCTGGTGTGCCCCGGAGCGCCCCGGACTGTTCGCTCGTGCGGCGGGGCGCCTGACGTCATAGCCAGGTCAACTGTGGCGCGCAATACCCAGCCCCCCTCTGGAACGCGACACTAGACCGTCCGCACCGCCTCGGCGAACGCGGCGCGGAGCCGCTGCGTGACCGGGCCCGGCTTGCCGCTGCCGACGACGCGCTCGTCGACGCGGGCGACCGGCACGATCTCGCGTGTCGTGCTGGTGAAGAACATCTCGTCCGCCGTCGCGACGTCTTCCTCGCGCAGCGTCTCCTCGAAGGCGCGGATCCCGGTCTTCGCCGCCAGCTCCAGCACGAAGGCGCGGGTGACGCCGGCGAGGAGGCCGGCGGTCGTTGGGGGCGTGCGCACGGCGCCGCCCGTGACGACGAAGATGTTCGACATCGCGCACTCGGCCAGCTCGCCGCGATGGTTCTTCATCAGGGCTTCGGCGGCGCCGCGCTTGAGAGCTTCCTGGATCGCCAGGGCGTTGTTGAGCAGGTTGTTCGACTTGATGAGCGGGTTGATGGACTCAGGGTGGTTGCGGATTACCGACACGAGCGCGATCTTCACGCCGTCGGCGTAGGCCTCGCGCGGCAGCTCGACGTGCGGCTTGACGATGATCACGATGGTCGGCGCCGGGCAGTTGGCGGGGTCGTAGCCGATTTCGCCGACGCCGCGCGTCACGAGGAGGCGGATGTAGGCCTCGGCGGGCAGCTGCGCCGCGGCGATGGTGGTCGTGATGCGCTCGCGGATCTCGGCGTCGCTCGTCGGCAGAGGCAACGCGATGCGATCCGCCGAGGCGCGCAGCCGGCGCATGTGCGGCTCGTAGAGGAACGGCAGCTGCCGGTAGGTGCGCATCACCTCGTAGACGCCTTCGCCGAAAAGGAATCCGTGATCGAAGACCGAGACGACGGCGTCGCGCTCGCCGGCGAGGCGCCCGTCGACGTTGACCATGGTGGGCATCGCCCACGATCGTAGCGTGTCGCGCGCCGGCGGGGCAATCGCCGGCCTGTACGCTGTTCGCCACGCCGGCCCGCGGCCTCCCGTCCGGGCGCCGCAGTGGTAGCATTCCGGCCATGCGAGTGCTCAACGCCGCGCAGATGCGGGAAGCCGACCGCATCACCATCGACGACATCGGCATCGGGTCGCTGATTCTGATGGAGTGCGCCGGCCGGCAGGTGGTAGCCACGCTCGAGGAGCGCGTCGAGGACCTGGCTGAGAGCCGCATCGCGGTGCTGTGCGGCCCCGGCAACAACGGCGGCGACGGCTTCGTCGTGGCGCGCACGCTGCTCCAGGCGGGCCACGACGTGGCGGTGTTCCTGGTCGGCCGCGCCGCCGACGTCAGCGGCGACGCCCGCATCAACCTCGACATCCTCGGGCGCCTCGGGCACACCCTGGTCGAGATTGGCCTTGTTCCTTGCGACACAACACCACTATACAGGAATGTAGTAGCTGAAAGCCGCCGTAGGCGCCGTGCTGACAAGCGAAGGCGTAAGCCTGAGCGTGCCGACAAGCTGCCGTAGGCAGCGTGCTGCGAAGCACTCGCACCGGCGGGGGCGATTCGCTAGACTCTCCACTTGTGAAGCCGGTCATGGAGGAGATAGAGGCGCTCGTCGCCAGGGTAGGGACGCACCCGGTATACGGTTACGCTCACTGCCTTAGGGTCTACGCCCTGGCCGAGGAGCTCGCGGCTTCTGAGGAGGTCTCCTACGACACGGAGATACTTCGCGCGGCCGCCCTCCTGCACGATGTCGGGCTCTACAAGGCCTACGCCCGGCGGGAGCCGGCCGACCACGCGAAGCGCTCGGCTTTGGTGGCACGCCGCATACTGCAGGACTGGGACTTTCCCCCCGCAGGCGAGCCAGGCGGTCATAGAGGCGATCGAACGCCACCCGCCCGGCGTCCCAGGCGGCGCCGCCTCGGAGACCGTACTTTTGAAGGACGCGATCGGCCTGGACTACCTCGGCGCCATAGGCATCTCCCGCATGCTGGCCATGGTCGGCACGGAAGACGACGTGCCCGACATACGGACAGCCATCTGGAACGCGGAGAGCCTGCGGCAGAAGATCCCGGACCTCCTCGTCCTGCAGAGCAGCAAGGACCTGGCCGGCCAGCGCATCCGCGAGATGGAGTACTTCTTCGAAGACCT